>CAVWPO010000025.1:0-40266 GCA_963756905.1 uncultured Alphaproteobacteria bacterium | reverse complement strand
TCATGGGCGTGCTGATCTCGCCGATGATCGTGCCGCTCGTGATCGCCGCGGTCGGCGTACTCTTTCGCCTGCGCGCTCGGGCTCACCGGCAGCCTGCTCGGCCTGACGCTCGCCCATACCGCCCTGGCCGTGCCGTTCGTGGTGATCACGGTGAGCGCCACGCTCCAGGGGTTCGACTAACCTGGTCCGCGCCGGCGCCAGATCTCGGCGCCTCGCCGGCGTGGACTTCTTCCGCATCACCCTGCCCTTGATCCTGCCGGGGGTGATCTCGGGCGCCCTGTTCGCCTTCGTGACCTCGTTCGACGAGGTGGTGATCGCGCTCTTCCTGGCCGGCGGCCGAGCGCACCCTGCCGCGCCAGATGTTCACGGCATTCGCGAGAACATCAGCCCCGTGATCACCGCCGTCGCCACGCTGCTGATCCTGCTCTCGGTCCTCCTGCTGGCCGCGCTCGAGTTGCTCCGCCGCCGCAACGAACGCCTGCGCGGGATCAGGGCCTGAGCCCGCGGAGCCTGAGGCTGCGAGCTCTTGGCGGGTCGATTGGGGCTCGTTCCGGCCTTTGGGCCTTGCCTCGCGCCTGCAACGCCTCATGGTTGACCTTTAAGAGCCGGCATCCGAGGTGTCGTTCTTCTTCCGTGTTCTGGGTCCGTGAGCATGTCCGACGAGCGAAGCGACGGCGGTGGCCGGCAGGTCACTGAGCCGGGTGACCCTGCGGGCAGCCATCAGATCCGGCCCCGCCTGGCTCGGTGCGCGTCGGCCCGGCGCCAGGGCAGGCTCGTGAGCCGCCCGTTTGGCGACGCTGGCCGGTGACGTCTCGAGGCGGAGAGCGATCTGCCTGGCGGTCCTGTTGGCCGGAGCCCTGGCGGCGAAGCTGGCTTCGGGGGTCCTGCTCTGGCTGTCGTTCGGCGCGGTGGCGGTCGGTCTGCTCGGCGTTCTCATGCCCGCGGGCCGCAGCCAGGCCGATCGCAGGCTCTGGTCGGGCCGCTTTGCCAGCGTTGCGCTCGCGGTCGGATCGGTGTTCGTCGGGCTCGCGCTCCTCGAGGCCCTGCTCTGGGCGCTCGAGAGCGCGGCGGACCGGCCGCTGCCCAAGTTCGTCGCCAGCTCGCCGGCGGCCGTCCCCCTGCCGCCCGACCTGCCCCCGGAGATCCGGCAGAAGATCGAGACGAATGCAGAGCGCGCTGATCATGCCGCCGTCCTGGCAAAAGCGCGACCTCGAAAAGTCTCCCGGCGTCTACGCGTACGTCTGGCAGACGGCGCTGCATGTCCTCGATGGCAACCGGATGCGGCGCCGGCAGCCGTTTCCGCCGCGGGACCCGAATCGCTTCCGGATCATGGTGGTCGGCGACAGTCTGACCTTCGGCGAGGGGGTCGACGCGTTCTGGACCTACCCGGCGCAGCTCGAGCGGGCGCTGGCGCCCGATTTCCGCGTCGAGGTCCTCAATCTTGGCGTCAGCGGCTACGCGAGCGAGGACGTCGTGAACGTGGTCCGGAGCTTTGTTCCCGAACTCAAGCCCGATCTGGTCGTGTACGGCGTCTGCCTGAACGACTTCCTCGAAGCCGGCACCGAGCAGCCCGTGCACTATGTCTTCCCCTTGCCGAGCAAGCTCGAGAAGAAGCTGCGAAAGCGCAGCCGGGTCGCGCGTCTGGTCGAGGAGCGCTATGACGCGCTCCTGCGCCTCCTCGGGTTGCGGCCCAACTTCTATTCCGAGCTGCTGGCCGATTTCGACGCCCGCAGGCAGCGCTTTGGGCGGGACGTGGCGGCGCTGAATTCGTTCGTCACGAAAAGCGGCCTGCCACCTGTGGTCGCCATGGTGCTCGATCAGTCGCCGCAACTCGACGGGCCGGGCCGGCAGCTCGCCATTGCGGCCGAGGCGCAGCTGCGCGCCGCGGGCATCGACACCGTGGACAGCGAGGCGTTCTATCGCCGCTTCAACGGTCGCAACCTCAGAGTGAGCCGTTGGGAAGGCCACCCCGACGAGGAAGCCTACGCGATCTGGGCCAGCATGCTCGCCCAGCGGATCCGGCAGCTCGATGCGCTCGCCCCCTTCCGCCGATCGAGCGCTGCACCGCCGAGTGCGCGCAACTGACCGGGACGAAACGGGCCGAGCCTCGGGATCTTGAGAATTCGTCTCTCCGGTTGCAGCGGAGCGACATGGGCCAGCCGATTTGCATCAATATTGCGTTAACTTTATATTATTCTTTACATTCGTTCATCGAAACGATATCTTTGGAGCGCGTCGGAAAACATGGATCGCCGGCAGGCTGGACTGGTCAACGAGGATCGACAGAAGTGATTGCCGTCAACCTCCGCTCTTGGCTCGGGCCACGGTCCAGGATCGCGTGGTCCGGCCTGGCGTTGGCGGCCTTGCTGGTCCTGACCACGGCGCTCGGCGGCTGCGCCAGCTTCGATCCGGCGCGGATCTCGATCAACCTCGCTCCCGACCAGTTCACCTCGATCGGCTGGTAAGCCTCGCCGCTCGGCAAGGGTCCAGGACGGCCCGGGCAGCCCGCTCGGGCGGTTGCTCCCGGTTTCGCCGCACAGACCAGGCTCCGGCGAGCGCCCTGGCGCCGGCCGCACGAAACCGGCGCCCGTTAGCCCCGCGCTAATCCGGATGGGTTATGCCGCAGCGACCGGCGGGGGCCGGGGGCTGAGCCGCGGCCGGTTCGCCGGGACGGCGGCTCGAGACGGCGGGAGAATCGCGCATGCGCATGACGACCGGTGCGGGCAACTTGCTTTTGGGCAGCCTGCTTTTGGGCAGCCTGCTGCAGGCGGGCTGCACGACCCAGGCCGATGGAACCCAGTCGGTCAACAAGACCGCGGTTGGCGCTGGCATCGGCGCCGTGGCGGGCGGCGTGCTCGGCAACCGGCTGGACAAGGGCCACCGGGGCACCGGCACGGTGCTGGGCGCGCTGGCCGGCGCGGCGGCCGGCGGCGGCCTCGGCTACATGATGGACCGCCAGGAGGCGGATCTGCGCGACCAGCTGGCCAGCGAGCGGGCGCAGCACGCGGTCGAGGTCGAGCGGGTGCGGCAGGACCTCCTCAAGGTGACGCTCGCCAACGAGGTCTCGTTCGACGTCAACAGCGCGGCGATCAAGCCCGCTTTCCAGCCGAGCCTCGCCAAGGTCGCCGACGTCCTGCAGCGCTACGACAGCAAGATGACGGTGGTCGGCCACACCGATTCGAGCGGCTCGGACAGCTACAATCAGCAGCTGTCGGAGCGGCGCGCCGAGGCCGTGCGGGCC
Organism: uncultured Alphaproteobacteria bacterium; assembly: GCA_963756905.1. Lineage (GTDB taxonomy): Bacteria > Pseudomonadota > Alphaproteobacteria > Geminicoccales > Geminicoccaceae > DATAOG01. Next base: position 37,025 of record CAVWPO010000025.1, on the reverse strand, counting down.
GAGCTGATCCGCGACGGCGTGCCGGCGGACCGGCTGAGCGCTGCGGGTCGCGGCGAGAGCGAGCCGCGCGCCGACAACGGCACCGCCGCCGGCCGGGCGCAGAACCGCCGGGTCGAGATCCTGGTCCAGACCACCACCTGACCGCCGGCGCCGGTCGAGCGGCCGGCGCGGCCGGTTGAGCCCGCCGGCGCTCCGACCGGGCGAGCACCGGCGTTCCGACCACCCGAGCGCCGGCGCCGGTCGGATCGGGCGGCGCGCCGGACGCCGCCCGCCGGGCCCCCGCAGGCGGCGCGCGGCGAAGGTTTTGCGCTCGGCCGGCCTGTGCTAGAGAGGGCGGCCCCGACCGGCGCGCCTCCGGCCGGCGACCCGTGCCCAGCGTCGAGCGTCAAGCATGCCGCCGCCCCTGCTCTCGTTGCGCGACGCCACCGTCCGCCCCGGCGGACGGCCGCTGTTCGCCGGCCTGTCGCTGGCGGTCGCCAAGGGCGACCGGATCTGCCTGGTCGGCCGCAACGGCTCCGGTAAGTCGACCCTGCTCAAGGCGCTGGCCGGGCTGATCGAGCTGGACGCCGGCGAACGCTTCCTGCAGCCGCGCACGGAGGTCGCCTACCTGGCGCAGGAGCCGGAGCTCGACCCGGCCGCGAGCGCGCTCGCGGCGACGCTTGACCTGCCATCGGCGCCCGCGAGCGCGCTCGCGGCGACCCTTGACCTGCCATCGCTCGCGGCGACCCTTGGCCCATCGCCGGCGGCTGGTTCCGAGGCGGACCGGGCGCGCGCCGAGGCGTTGCTCGAGCGCTTCGCGATCGAGCCGGCGCGCCTGGTCGGGACCTTGTCCGGCGGCGAGGCGCGCCGGGTCGCCCTGGCGCGGGCGCTGGCCGGCGATCCGGACGTGCTGCTGCTCGACGAGCCGACCAACCATCTCGACCTGCCGACCACCCTGCAGCTCGAGCGGGATCTGGCCGGGTTCCGCGGCGGCCTCGTGCTGGTCAGCCACGACCGCGCCTTCCTCGCCGCGCTCAGCCGCCGGATCTGGTGGCTGGATCGCGGCGAGCTGCGGGTCCTGGGCCAGGGGTTCGCGGCCTTCGATGCCTGGTCGGAGGCGGTGCTCGCGGACGAGGAGGCGGCGCAAAGCCGCCTGGACAAGCGGATCGCCGCCGAGACCGACTGGTCGCATCACGGCATCACGGCGCGCCGCAAGCGCAATCAGGGCCGCCTGCGCCGGCTGCAGACGCTGCGCGAGCAGCGCGCCCGACGCAGCCCGCCGGTGGGCTCGGCGAAGCTCGCGGCGGCGACCGATCCCTCCGGCGGCCGCCTGGTGATCGAGGCCGAGGGCGTCGCCAAGCGGTTCGGCGCGCGGCTCATCGTCGAGGGCTTCGGGGCGCGGATCCTGCGCGGCGACCGGGTCGGGATCATCGGCCCGAACGGCGCCGGCAAGACCACGCTTTTGCGCCTGCTGACCGGCCAGATCGCCCCGGACGAGGGGGTGGTGCGGCTGGGCGTCGGCCTCAGCGTCGCCTACGTCGATCAGCGGCGCGCGAGCCTGGACCTCGATGCCACCCCGTGGCAGACGCTGTGCCCGGACGGCGGCGACCAGGTCATGGTCCAGGGCCGCTTTCGCCACGTGGTCGGCTATCTGCGCGACTTCCTGTTCCAGCCGGAGCAGGCCCGGGCGGAGGTCCGGGCGCTCTCCGGCGGCGAGCGCAACCGGCTCCTGCTCGCCAGGCAGCTGGCGACGCCCTGCAACCTTCTGGTGCTCGACGAGCCGACCAACGATCTCGACATCGATACCCTCGATCTGTTGCAGGAGATCCTCGGCGAGTTCGCCGGCACCCTGCTGCTGGTCAGCCACGACCGGGATTTCCTCGACCGACTGGTGACCAGCGTGATCGCCTTCGAGGGCGGCGGCCGGGTGCAGGAATACGCCGGCGGCTACAGCGACTATCTGCGCCAGCGGCGGCCCGAGCCCGTGCCGGCGGCGCCGCGGCCGGCGATCAGACCCAAGGCGGGGCCGGGGCCGGCGCGGCTCGAGAGCCGCCGCCAGCGCGAGCTCGCCCGCGTGATCGCCCTGATCGAGACCGTCGAAGCCGAGATCGCGGCGCTGGAACGGAAGCTCGCGGACCCGGACCTGTTCCGCCGCGACCCCGCGGACTTCCAGCGCCGGACCGAGCGTCTGGCCGAGCTGCAGGCCGCCCGCGCCGACGCCGAGCGGCGCTGGCTTGCCCTGGAAGAGCCGCTGGCCGAGGCCGGGTCCTGATGGCCGCCGCGCGGCCGCCGGCGACCGACTGCCGGCTGCTGACGCCCGCGGGGCGGCCGGCGCGGGTCGCCGTGATCCACGAGTGGCTCGACACCTATTACGGCTCCGAGCGGGTGGCGGCGGAGATTCTGGCCTGCTTTCCGGACGCCGACCTGTTCACCCTGGTCGATTTCATGCCGGCCGGCCAGCGCGACTTTCTTGCGGGGCGGACGGTCAGGACCTCGTTCCTGCAGCGGCTGCCGTTCGCCAGGCGCCGGTTTCGCGCCTATCTGCCGCTGATGCCGCTCGCGATCGAGCAGTTCGACCTCCAGGACTACGATCTCGTGCTGTCGTCGAGCCATGCCTTCGCCAAGGGCGTGCTGACCGGCCCCCATCAGCTCCACATCGCCTACATCCACGCGCCGATGCGCTACGGCTGGGAGCATCAGCACCAGTATCTGCGCCAGAGCGGCCTCGATCGGGGCCTGCGCGGCGCGCTCGCCCGCGTGGTCCTGCACTACCTCCGGCTCTGGGATGCCCGGACCGCCAACCCGGTCGACCACTTCATCGCCAACTCCAGGTACATCGCGCGCCGGATCGACAAGATCTATCGGCGGCCGAGCGCGGTCGTCCATCCGCCGGTCGAGGTCGCGCGCTTCGCACTCCAGACCGCCAAGGAGGACTACTATCTCGCGGTCTCGCGCTTCGCGCCCTACAAGCACACGGAGACCATCGTCGAGGCCTTCCGGGGGCTCGGCGACCGGCGGCTGGTGGTGATCGGCGAGGGGCCGGGCCTCAGGCGGGCGCGCGCGCGGGCGGGCCCGAACGTGACCCTGCTCGGCTTCCAGAGCTTCGAGGCCCTGCATCGCCACATGGGGGCTGCCAAGGCGCTGATCTTCGCCGCCGAGGAGGACTTCGGGATCGCGCCGGTCGAGGCCCAGGCCTGCGGCACGCCGGTGATCGCGTTTGCCGGCGGCGGCGCGCTCGAGACCGTGCGCGGGCTCGACCAGGCGCGCCCGACCGGCCTGTTCTTCGAGGCCCAGACCGCCGAGGCGATCGCCGCCGCGGTCCGGCGGTTCGAGACGGAGGGGCGCGCGATCGCCGCCGAGGACTGTCGCGCCAACGCCCAGGCCTTCAGCGCCGAGCGCTTTCGCAGCGCCTATGTCCGGCAGGTCTCCGACGCCTGGGCGCGGCACGGCGGCCGGGTCGTGCGCACCTCCGACGCCGCCTGAGAGCGGTCGAAGAGAGGCCGCAAGCCCGCGATCGCGACGGCCAAGGCCCATGATTTCCAAGGATCTTCCCGCGCGGGTCCGAGCGAGGTACCGGCTTTGGGGCGGGCGCCGCCGGCGGTCGTGGCGGGGCCGGCGCCGAAGCGCGCCGGGGTTGATCCAAGGCGCCGGCGCGCGCGTTCATCCAAGATGACGAAGATTTCATCTCACATACAGACGGTGGTCATCTGCCGCCCCTACTTGAGGGGCACCCACAGTGGTCGAGTCCGGGCGCCCGCTGGCCGGTGCCAGCACCCGAGATGACGAGGAGATGATTGCGATGGCTTTGCTTGCACCCATGGACAAGACGACTTCGCGAGGCCGGCGGCCGCTGCGCGTGACAGCGCTCGCCCTCTCCTCGGCGGCGGCGATCGGGCTGATGGTCGGCCTGAACGTCGGCCAGCCGACGATTGCGGCCCCGGCGACGACGACCGCGACCACGGCCGCGCCCTGGGCGGGCTATGCCGACCTGATCGAGCAGGTCATGCCGAGCGTGGTCGCGATCACCGTGACCCACCCCGCGGGCAACCAGCCGGTCGCCGATCAGCCGCAGGAGCGGCAGTTCCGCTTCGGTCAGGAGGGGCCGAACGGCGACATGCAGGGCCCGAACGGCGAGATGATGCGGCGCTTCATGCAGCGCTTCTTCGGTGAGCAGACGCCGCCATTCGGCATGCCGCAGCCGCCCGATGCCGGGCCCGAGGTTGCGATGGGCTCAGGCTTCATCATCGACACGACCGGCCGGATCGTCACCAACTACCACGTGGTCGACAGCGCCTCCGAGGTCACGGTGACCCTGCAGGATGGCAAGGAGCTGAAGGGCAAGGTCGTCGGCAAGGACAAGGACACCGATCTCGCCCTGATCAAGATCGACCCCGAGGGCATCGAGCTGCACCCGGTCAAGTTCGCGGACTCGGACAAGGTCCGGGTCGGTGACCCGGTGATCGCGATCGGCAGCCCGTTTGGCCTCGGCGGCACCGTGACCGCCGGCATCGTGTCGGCCAAGGACCGGGTGATCGGCGTCGGTCGCTACGACGATTTCCTGCAGATCGACGCGCCGATCAATCGCGGCAACTCCGGCGGCCCGACCTTCAACGTCGCGGGCGAGGTGATCGGCGTCAACAGCCTGATCAACAGCCCGAGCGGCGGCAATGTCGGGATCGGGTTCGCGATCCCGTCCAACGAGGTCAAGCAGATCGTCGCCGACCTGGAGCATGGCGGCGTGGTCGAGCGGGGCTGGCTCGGCGTGCACATCCAGGGCATCGATCAGGATCTTGCCCAGGGCCTGGGCCTTAAGGACACCAAGGGCGCGGTGGTCGCGGGCGTGAGCGACGGCGGCCCGGCCGCCGAGGCCGGCTTCAAGCGCGGCGACGTGATCCTCAAGTACGACGGCAAGCCGGTCAACCGGGTGACCGACCTCACCCGCATGGTCGCCGACACCAAGGCCGGCCATTCGGTCGACGTCAGCGTCTGGCGCGACAACGCCGAGAAGACCCTGGACGTCAAGGTCGGCCAGATGCCGAACGAGGATCAGGTGGTCGCCAACGCCCAGCAGCCGGGCGATCAGACCAATACGCCCAAGCTCGGCGTGATGCTCGCCAAGCTGACCCCGGAGTCGCGCCAGCAGCTGAACCTCCCGGACAGCGCCGAGGGCGTGGTCGTGACCGACGTGCAGCCGGGCAGCCCGGCGGCCGAGAAGGGCCTGCAGCCGGGCGACGTGATCGTCGAGGCCGACCACAAGCAGGTCACCGATCCGAAGATGGTGGCCGACGCGGTGCGCACGGCCGCGGAGCGCGGCGACGACGCGATCCTGCTGCTGGTCAAGCGCGAGGGCGAGGATCGCTTCGTGGCGATCCATCTGGCGCGCGCCTGACCGGTTCGAGGAGCCACGCAGATGCGAGGGCCGGCGGCATCGTGCCGCCGGCCCCTTGCGCTTGGCGTGCGCGGCGGCTGGCGGGGCCATCGATCGACAGGGCAGGGCAATGGTGCGATAACGGCGGTCGTCGCGATGCAAGCGAGGCTGGTCGTGCGCTGCCCGAGCTGCGCCTTCGAGAGCCCGGAAGGGGCGAGGTTCTGCGCTCAGTGCGGTGGCCGGCTGGCGCCGGGCTGTCCCGCCTGCGGCGCCGAGGCGTCGCCCACCGACAAGTTCTGCGCCGCCTGCGGCACGCCGCTGCCGGCGGCAGCGTACGCCGGCACGCCGGCCGCGGCTGGCCCGAGCGCCGCCGCCCGCGGCCGTCTTCCCGCCGGCGAGCGCCGCCAGGTCACCGTCCTGTTCGCCGATCTGGTCGGCTACACCAGGCTCGCGAGCGAGCTCGATGCCGAGGAGGTGCACCGCCTGCTCGGCGGCTTCTTCGCGCGCGCCGACCGGATCGTCGAGGCGTTCGGCGGCAGCATCGACAAGCACATCGGCGACTGCGTCATGGCGGTGTTCGGCGCGCCGCTCGCCCATGACAACGATCCGGAGCGCGCGGTGCGGGCGGCGCTCGCCATCCGCGACGCCTTGCCGGAGCTCGGCCGGGAGCTCGGCCGCACGGTCGGCGTCCACATCGGCATCGCGAGCGGCCAGGTGGTCGCGAGCGACACCGGCAGCGATGCCCGCCGCGACTACACCGTCACCGGCGACACGGTGAACCTCGCCTCGCGCCTGACCGACCGCGCCGGCGCCGACGAGATCCTGATCTCGGACGTGGTCCGCGGGCGGCTGCCGGACGGCTTCGCCTGCACCGGCATCGGCGCCCTCGAGGTCGAGGGACTCGCGGCCCCGGTCACGGCCTGGCGCCTGCTCGGCCTGGCCGAGGCGGGCGCCGCGCCTGCCCGACCGTTCGTCGGCCGGCGCGCCGAGCTCGCCCAGTTCCGGGGCGTGCTCGAGGCCTGCCGCGACGGCGGCGCCGGCCAGGCGGTCTATCTGCGCGGCAGTGCCGGCATCGGCAAGACCCGGATCACCGAAGAGTTCCGGCGCGCGGCCGAGGCCCGGGGCTTCGCCTGCCACACGGGCCTGGTGCTCGACTTCGGCACCGGCGCCGGCCAGGACGCGATCGGCGCGCTGGTGCGGGGACTCCTCGACGTTCAGGGCGCGGGCGACCTCGCGACCCGGAGCGCCGCGGCCGCGCGCGCGCTGGCCGAAGGCCTGGTCGAGGACGAGCATGGGGTCTTCCTCCACGACCTGCTCGATCTGCCGCTGCCGCTCGGGCTGCGCGCCCTCTACGACGCCATGGACCACCAGCAGCGCCAGCGGGGCCGGCGCGCGACGGTCGCGCGGCTGGTCGAGAGGTCGAGCGCGCGGCGGCCGCGCCTCCTGCTGATCGAGGACGTGCACTGGGCCGACCGCCAGACGCTGGAGCAGCTGGCCTGCCTCGCGCAGACGGTCGCGAGCGCGCCGGCGCTCCTGGTCATGACCTCGCGGGTCGAGGGCGACCCGCTCGACCAGGCCTGGCGCGCGACCACCGCCGGCGCGCCGCTCCTGACGATCGACCTCGGGCCCTTGCGGCCGAACGAGGCCGAGGAGCTGGCCGGGGCCTATCTGGAGGCGAGCGGCGAGTTCGCGCGCCGCTGCCTGGAGCGCGCGGGGGGCCATCCCCTGTTCCTCGAGCAGCTTCTGCGCCATGCCGAGGAGCGCGCCGAATCGGCCGTCCCCGGCACCGTGCAGAGCCTCGTCCAGGCGCGCATGGACCAGCTCGAGCCGGCCGACCGGCAGGCCCTGCTGGCGGCCTCCGTGTTCGGCCAGCGATTTTCCCTGCCGGCGCTGCGCGATCTGCTGGAGCATGCCGACTACGGCGGCGAGCGGCTGGTCGAGCAGCTGCTGGTGCGCCCCGAAGGCGACGACCTGCTGTTCGCCCACGCGCTGATCCGGGACGCGGTCTACGACACGCTGCTCAAGGCCACCCGGCGCACCCTGCACCGCCGGGCGGCGGCCTGGTTCGAAGGCCGCGATCCGGTGCTGTACGCCGAGCATCTGGACCGCGCGGAGGACCCGGCGGCGGCTGCCGCCTATCTGGCCGCCGCCCGACGCGAGGCGGCGGCCTACCACTACGAGCCGGCGCTGGCCCTGCTCGAGCGCGGCCTCGCGGTCGCGACCGCGGCGGCCGACATCTCGGCGCTGACCTGCCTGCAGGGCGAGGTCTGGCACGATCTCGGATCGATGGCGGCGTCGCGGGCGGCTTATGAGGCGGCGCTCGCGGCCGCCGGCGAGGACGAGCGCGCGGCCTGCCGCGCCCTGATCGGGCTCGCCTCGGTCAAGCGCGTGACCGAGGATCTGGATGGCGCCTTCGCAGATCTGGAGCGGGCCCAGTCGGCGGCGGAACGCCATGGCCTGATCGAGGCGGAGGCCCGCATCCACTTCCTGCGCGGCAACCTCTACTTCCCGCGCGGCCGCATCGAGGCGTGCCTTGCGGAGCATCAGAAGAGCCTGGAGCTGGCGCGGCTGTGCGGCTCGCCCGAGCTCGAGGCCCAGGCGCTCGGCGGGCTCGGCGATGCCGAATACGTGCGCGGGCGGATGCTGTCTTCGGGACGGGCGTTTCAGAGCTGCATCGAGCTGTGTCGCCGGCACGGCTTTGGCCGCATCGAGGTGGCGAGCCTGGCGATGGCGGCCTCGGCCCGCCTGAGTGCTGGCGACAGCGAGGGCGCGGTGCAGGTCGGGCTGGGCGCGATCGAGGCGGCGAGCCGGGTCGGCCATCGGCGCGCCGAGGTGGTCGCGCGTCACATCGTCTTCTTCTGTCGGGCCGAGCGCGGCGAGCTGGCCGAAGCGCGGCCGGTCGTGGAGCCGGCGATCACGCTCGCCCGCCAGCTCGGCGCCCGCCGCTTCGAGGCCGAGGGGCTGGCGATGCTGGCGATGGTCGAGGCGGACGCGGGGCGTCGCGCGCTGGCGGTCGACCTGCTGCGCCAGGCGCTGGCGATCGGCCGCGAGACCGGCATGGCCTATTGGGGGCCGATCCTGCTCGGCTGGCTCGCGCGCCATACCGATGATGCCGAGGAGCGTCGGGCGGCGCTGGCCGAGGGTGAGGCGCTGCTGCGCGCCGGCGGCGTGGTCAGCCACAACTATCTGATGTTCTATCCCGCGGCGATCGAGACCGCGCTGACCGACGGCGACTGGGACGCCGCGGACCGGTATGCCGCCGCGCTCGAGGACTACACCCGCCCCGAGCCGCTGCCCCTGATTGACCTGTGCATCGCCCGCGGGCGCGCGCTCGCCGACTGGGGCAGGGGGCGACGGGATGCGGCCGCCGTCGGGCACCTCGAGGCCGTGCGCGCGGAAGCCCTGCGCACCGGCCTGCGCGCCGGCCTGCCGGCGATCGAGGCCGCGCTCGCCGGCCGGTCGACCGCGGCGCCGACGGGCGCTGAGCCGACGATCGAACTTGTGGCCCTGCCTGAGGGACCGACTATATGACCGCCATGCGGATCCTGATCATCGAGGACGACGCCGAGGCCGGCGAGTATCTCGTCAAGGGCCTGCGCGAGAGCGGCCACGGCGCCGAGCTCGTGGAGGACGGCCGCGACGGGCTGCTGCAGGCGGCGACCGGCGAATGGGACGTGCTGATCGTCGATCGCATGCTGCCGGGCCTCGACGGCCTGAGCCTGGTGCGGCATCTGCGCGCGACCGGCCACAGCACGCCGGTGCTGTTCCTCTCGGCGCTGGGCGAGGTCGACGACCGGGTCCGGGGCCTGCGCGCCGGCGGCGACGACTATCTGGTCAAGCCTTACGCCTTCTCCGAGCTTTTGGCGCGGGTCGAGAACCTCGGTCGCCGCCAGACCACGGCGCCGGTCGCGACCCGGCTGCGGGTCGCCGACCTCGAGCTCGACCTTCTGACCCGCAAGGTGACCCGGGCCGGCCGGGCGATCGACCTGCAGCCGCGCGAGTTCCAGCTGCTCGAGACCCTGCTCCGGCATCCGGGCCGGGTGATGACCCGGACCATGCTGCTCGAGACCGTCTGGGACTACCATTTCGACCCCCAGACCAACGTGATCGACGTGCACATCTCGCGCCTGCGCCAGAAGATCGATCGCGGCTTCGAGCAGCCGCTGATCCACACCGTGCGCGGCGCCGGGTATTGTCTGCGTGCGCCTGAAGCGGCTGCTTGAGACTTCGACCTTCCGCTGGGCCCTGATCTATCTGGCGTTGTTCGGGGTCTCGGCGCTCGCGCTGTTGGGCTTTCTCTACGTCGCGACCGCCGGCGTGATGGAGCGCCAGACCGCGGACACGATCCAGGCCGAGATCGCGGGCCTGGCCGAGCAATACCGCGCCCAGGGTCTGGACGGCCTGCGGCAGGTGATCGAGCGGCGGAGCGCTGCGCAACCGCACCGCGCCAGCGTCTACCTGCTGACCGATCCGCTCGGCCAGCGGATCGCCGGCAACCTCGACCGCTGGCCGGAGGTCGAGCCGGATGCCGACGGCTGGCTCGACTTCAGCGTCCAGGTGCCGACCGGCGACACCTTCGAGCGGCGCCGCGCGCGGGCCGCGAGCTTCAGCCTGGCCGACGATTTCCGGCTGCTGGTCGGGCGCGAGGTCGAGGACCGGCTGCAGATCCAGTCGCTGATCAAGCAGGCGATCGGCTGGGGGCTGGCGCTGACCCTCCTGCTCGGCCTCGCCGGCGGCTTTGCGATCAGCCGCGGCATGCTCGGCCGGGTCGATGCGATCAACCGGACCACCCGCCAGATCATGGCCGGCGAGCTCGGCCAGCGGATCGCGCTCAGCGGCACGCGCGACGAGTTCGACCAGCTGGCCGCCAACCTGAATGCCATGCTCGACCAGATCGAGCGCCTGCTGCAGGGCATGCGCCAGGTGACCGACAACGTCGCGCACGACCTCCGGACGCCGCTCAACCGGCTGCGCAGCCGGATCGAGGTGGCACTCATGGGCGAGCCGGACAAGGCCGAGTCGCGCGCCGTGCTCGAGCAGACCCTGGTCGATGCCGAGACCATGATCGGCACCTTCAATGCGCTGCTCGAGATCGCCCGCGCCGAGGCCGGCAGCGACCGGGCCGGGTTCGAGCCGGTCGACCTCGCCAAGCTGACCCAGGACCTGGCCGAGCTGTATGAGCCTTTGGCCGAGGACCAGGGCGTGGCCTTCGAGCGTCGCTGCCCGGCCGACGCCTGGGTCCGGGCGAACCACCACCTTTTGGCCCAGGCGGTCGCCAACCTGCTCGACAACGCGATCAAATACACGCCCGCGGGCGGCCGGGTGCGGCTCAGCGTCGAGCGGGCGCGGAGCGGGTTCGCGATCACCGTCGCCGACAGCGGGCCCGGCATCCCGGCGTCCGAGCGGGGGCGGGTTCTGGAGCGCTTCGTCCGTCTCGATGCCACCCGCTCGACCCCGGGCAACGGGCTCGGCCTCAGCCTGGTCGCCGCGGTCGCCAAGCTGCACGGCGCCCGGCTGGCGCTCGACGACAACCGGCCGGGGCTCGCGGTCCGGCTGGATTTCGAATCGTCGGCGGCACCGCTGCAGATCGCGGCCGAGGTTGACCGGCGCCCGATCGATCAGGCGGCGCTGGCGGCGCCCAGCGCGAAGAACGCCTGAACCGCGCGCAGCTCGCGCCGCTCGGGCAGGCAGGCGAGCGACACGGTGGCGCCGAGATCGGCGCCCTCGATCGCGAGCCGGCGCAGGCGGGGATCCGGGACCAGCTCGCGCTCGAACACGGTGCCGATCCCGAGCCCGGCCAGCACCGCTTCGCGGACCGCCTCGCGCGAGCCGAGCTCGAGCGCGACCCGGGGCGCGAGGCCGGCCCGCTCCAGCGCCGCGAGCAGCAGCGCCCGGGTGGCCGAGCCCGGCTCGCGCAGGATCAAGGGCGCGGCCGCCAGCTCGGCGACCTCGATCCGCCCGCGCGCGGCCCAGGGATGCTCCACCGGCAGGAAGGCGACGATCCGGTCGCGGTAGAGGGCGCGGCTGTGCAGCTCGTCCGCGGGCAAGACGAGGTTGAGGACCGCGAGGTCGGTGCGCGCCTCGCGCAGGTCGGAAAGGACGCGCGTGGCGTTGCCGATCCGGACGGCGACCCGGACGCCCGGGTAGCGGGCGATGAAGGCGGCGACCGGGTCCATGACCGAGAATGGCCCGTCGGCGCCGATCTCGAGCCGCCCGACCCGGAGCTCGCCGGCCGAGGCCATCAGCTCCTCGAGGTCGTCGAGCAGGGCGAACACCCGCCGGCTGCGCAGCCACAGGTCGCGGCCGAACTCGGTGAGCTCGATCCGTTGGCCGAGGCGCCGGAACAAGGCCACGCCATAGCGCTGCTCGAGGGCGCGGACCTGGACGGTGACCGCGGGCTGGCTGATCCGGAGCCGGGCGGCACCGCGGGTGAAACCGCCTTCCGTCGCGACCGCGTGGAAGGCGCGAAGCTGGGTGAAGTTCATAACTTTGGCCTATGCAGCCATCACAACTATGCATTTGATTTATAGGCACGGGCGCGCAGAATGCCAATGGTCATCCGATCCGGAGGGAGCCCCACGGTGCCCGGCAGCCCTGACGAGCCTTATCTGCTGACGCCCGGCCCGCTGACCACGTCGCTGACGGTCAAGCAGGCGATGCTGCGCGACTGGGGCTCGCGCGATCGCGGCTTCATCGAGCTCAACGCGAGGGTGCGGGCGCGCCTGCTGGAGCTGGCCGGCGCCGAGGGCACTCATGTCGCCGTGCCGCTCCAGGGCAGCGGCACCTTCGTGGTCGAGGCGATGCTCGGGACGCTGGTGCCCCGCGACGGCAAGCTCCTGGTGCTGGTCAATGGCGCCTATGGCGAGCGCATGGTCAGGATGGCGGGCTGTCATCGCCGGGCGGTGGTCACGCTGACGACGCCGGAGGACCGGCCGAACGATCCGGCGGCGCTCGACCGGGCGCTCGCCGCCGACCCTGCGATCAGCCACGTCGCCGCCGTCTGGTGCGAGACCAGCACGGGCATCCTGAACCCGATCGAGCGGGTCGCGGAGGTCACCGCGCGCCATGGCCGGCGGCTCCTGATCGATGCCATGAGCGCCTTTGGCGCGCTGCCGCTCGATGCCAGGAGGGTGCCGTTCGATGGGCTCGCGGCCTCCGCCAACAAGTGCCTGGAGGGCGTGCCGGGGCTCGGCTTCGCGATCGTCCGGACGGCGGCGCTGAGCGCGGCCGGGGGCCAGGCGCCCTGCCTGTCGCTCGATCTCGAGGACCAGTGGGCGAGCATGGAGCGCACCGGCCAGTGGCGCTTCACGCCGCCGACCCACGTGCTCGCCGCCCTCGACCAGGCGCTGGCCGAGCACGCCGCCGAGGGCGGCACCCCGGGCCGCGGCCGGCGCTATCGCGAAAACTGCGAGCTCCTGGTCGCGGGCATGCGCGCGCTGGGCTTCGAGACCCTGCTCCCGGACGATCTGCAGGCGCCGATCATCGTCACCTTCCGGATGCCGGCCGACCCGCGCTTCGCCTTCGAGGGCTTCTACGATCGTCTGCGCGCCCGCGGCTACGTCATCTATCCGGGCAAGCTGACCGTGGCACCGACCTTCCGGATCGGCTGCATCGGCCGGATCGGTGCGACCGAGATGCGGGGCGCGCTCGCGGCGATCCGGCAGACCCTCGCCGAGATGGGGGTCGCCGACGGCCGGCCAGCGGCCGCGGCCGCGTGACCCACAACGACACATCACGTGAGGAACCATCGACCATGAGCCAGATCTACGATTTCGCGTACACGCGCGCCTACCGCGGGCCGGTGCAGGCGGTGCTGCTGGACTGGGCCGGCACGACCATGGACTTCGGCTGCGTCGCGCCGGCGGTCGTGTTCGTCGAGGTCTTCCGGCGCCAGGGCGTGCCGATCAGCGTCGCCGAAGCGCGGGTCCCCATGGGTGCCCACAAGCGGGTGCACATCCAGAAGATCACCGAGCTCGATGCGGTCCGGCGGCGCTGGCAGGAGACCCACGACCGGTTGCCCGACGACGACGACGTCGAGGCCATGTTCCAGGCCTTCGTGCCGTTGCAGCTGGAGTGCCTCTCGACCTACAGCGAGCTGATCCCGGGCGCCCTCGAGACGGTCGCGGCGCTGCGCCAGCGGCGGATCAAGATCGGCTCGACCACCGGCTACACGACCGAGATGACCGCGATCAACCGGCGGGATGCCGCCCGCCAGGGCTATGAGCCGGATTCGACCGTCTCCGCCTCCGAGATGCCGGCCGGGCGGCCCTATCCCTTCATGTGCCTGCAGAACGCGATCAACCTCGGGGTCGACTGCGTCGCGGCCTGCGTCAAGGTCGATGACACCATCCCAGGCGTCGAGGAGGGGCTGAACGCCGGCATGTGGTCGATCGGGCTCGCGGTCAGCGGCAACGAGGTCGGCCTGTCGCTCGCCGACTGGCAGGCGCTGCCGGCGGCCGAGCAGGAGGTCAGGCGCGAGCGCGCCTACCGGCGCATGCTGCAGTCCGGCGCCCACTATGTGGTCGACACGATCGCCGATCTGATGCCCTGCATCGATGCCATCGAGCTTCGCCTGCGCCGCGGCGAGCGGCCGTGAGCTCAAGGCGCTTGCAGCTGGAGCCGTTGCCGCATCGCCGGGCGTGAGCGCCCGGCGATCGCGCCGTCACTGGGCCAGGAGCCAGCCCAGGTAAGGCAACATGTGCAGGAGGTGGCGCCGTCGCGTCAGGACGGCTCGAGCCAGCCTCCGGACCGCCCCGCGCTCGAAGATCAGCCGCCTGAGGTTCTCGACCGCCCGGCAGCGGCCGCCATCCTGCGCCTCGATCTGGCTCCGGATCGCTGAGAGCCACCAGCCGACCCGCGAGCTGATGTAGGCGAACACCGTCGAGCGGGCCTGCAGCGCGACGCGGCACCCCTGCAGGGCGGTCAGGGGGTCGATCCCGTCCGGCAGCGCGACGCTGCACCAGGCGCCGTCGTTCAGGGCCAGCAGGAAGGACAGCAGCGGCCGGCGGTAGCCCGCGGCGTCGAAGCGCGCCAGGACCGCCTGCCAGTCGATGCGCTCGTCGCCCCACTGCAGCAGCGCCGCCGCCTCCAGCCGGTTGCGCAAGGCGATCCGCCCGAACGCATGGCCGAAATGCCGGATCTGGCCATGGCCGATCAGGTGCACGAGCTGATGCTCGACCGAGGGGATCCGTGCCCTGCCATCGCCGAAGGCGACCGGCCGTCCCCACCCCAGGAGATCGCCCGCCGGCAGGAGCCGGCCCTGCCTTGGCGTCGAGAACAGCTCGGTATGCAGATCGACCTGGCAGAGGCCGCCGCGGCGCCGCATCTCGCCCGCTGACCCGCAGGCCGCGTAGCCCGCCGCCTCGAACGCGCGGATGGCCTCCGCCAAGGACGCCTTCGGCACCAGGAGATCGAGGTCCTGCAGCATGCGCCAGCCGTCGTCGGGATAGAGCCGGTCGGCCAGCCGGATCGCGCCTTTCAGCAGCACGGGCTCGATGCCGGCCCGATTCAGGACGCCAATCGCGGCCGCGAGCTCGGCCCGAAGCTCGCCGTTGCGCTCCGCATTCGCGGCGTGGACGGCGTCGAGAAACGCGGTCAGCTCCTCATCCAGCTCCCCGGTCAGGGCGAGGTCCTTCAGGGCCGCGGCCAGGGCGGGCAGCACGAACTGGGCGCTCGCATGGCCCACGACCCGCTCCCAGTCGATGCCTCGGCAGCGGACCAGGGTCCGCAGCGCGTCCGAAGGCCCGCAGCCTTCCAGCCGCTCGGCCAGGACGCAGGCGATCACGTCGAACGGATGCGTGCGCTGCAGGATCATTCGACCCCCAACAGCGACCGGACCGACGCGATGGCGCGGTCGAGGTCGCCATAGACGAGCCGGTATGCCGGCACCGACTCGACCCAGCGCAGGGTTTCGGCCAGCACGTCGGGCTGCCGGTCGAGCAGCGAGCGCGCGTGGCAGAGCCCGGTCAGGGCCTCGGCGGCCGTGATCCGCTGCCGCTCGAGCCCGGCGCCGGCCTGGTAGCGGGGAAACACCAGAGCTCCGACCGGCAGGCCGCGATCGAGCGGCGCCCGGCGCGCGGGCTCGAGGTCCAGATAGCGGATCTGCAGGCCGGCGAGCCGGTGCACCGGCTGCTCCTGCAGCCTGGCGTAGCGGCCGCGCAGCGGGCGCCAGGAGCCGCGCTTGATCCCGGGCGCATAGGGGACCGGCCAGACGAGCCAGCTGGCCCGCTCGAGGGGCGCGTAGTCGTCGGTGACGAAATCGGCCCCGGCGGCGACCAGCGCGGCCCCGAGCGTGCTCTTGCCGGACCCCCGCTCGCCGCACAGCGCGACGCAGCGCCCGCCCGCCGCCACGGCCGAAGCATGCAGGATGCCGAGCCACTGTCGTGGCCGGCGGGAGATCTCGAGCAGCGCCGTGAGGCACCGGTGCCGCGCCAGGGCGCGATTGGCGGCCAGGTCGTCGGCGCGGGTGAGCACCGCCTCGTCGGCCCGGACGGCAAACGCGCCATCCTGCTCGATCACGTCCACGGTCGCGAGCGCGCCGCCCGCGTCCCCGACCCGACACGACCGGCAGGCGGCCTCGATCACGCCGGCGAGCACCCGGTCGTCACAGCGCACCCGCACCGGGCGGTCCCCGGGCAGGTAGACCGCGTCCAGCTCCAGGGTGACGCTCGGCGGGCCTGGCCACGACCGGCGCCGGGACGGGTGCGGCCTCGGCGTGCCGGGCCCCCGAACTGATCAGGCCCAGCGCGCGCCACGATGCCAGGGCGCGCCCGATGCGCTTGCGCGCCACGTCTTCGCGCAGGCTGCCGTCCTGCACGCTCGCGGCGACCAGCTCGTCGACCGTGCAGCCGGCCCGGATCGCTTCCCACAGGCGGCGGCCGCCGGGGCTGAGCGCGACGACCATGCCGTCCGGCGCGATCACCACCAGCTGATCGGTCAGCGGCAGCGCGACGCCATCGAGGTCGATCGGGCGCATGGAAAAGCCCGGTCCCGCATCCGGCGGAACCGGGCCGTCCGAGCGAAGCAAGGCGACACCTGGGACTAGTAGTGGCCGCCGCCTTTGCCGCGGCCTCTGACCCATCGGATGATCCTGCGTCCGCCGGCGTGACTCGCGCGTGGCTGGAGCAGAACCATCGCGGCCGGCGCGGCGGCCGCGTAGCGGCCAAACCGCTTCAATGCTTCCCGTCGGCTCTGGTCGGTCGCGCCGTCGGAAACCTTACCCACCTTGATCGATCCCATCGCGGGCGCTTTCTCTGTTGAGTGAAAAGTTTGGCTCCTCTTGATACCACGGCCGGCCCCTGCTCCGGACCGTGCAGGCGGGCTACCCCGTTCGGCCAGCATCGTTCGGCCGGGGTCGAGACAGGCCCGGCCGACCAGGGCGCCGAGCCTCCGGTTGGTCTCGTTGAGCTTGCCTGCCGGGCCGCCGCTCGGGGGCCGGCCTGACGCAGGCGCGCCCACCTGGCGACAGCACCTGCCGCCGTGGCACGCGCCCTGCACCAGGGCGAACATCGCCGTGGCGATCCGCCCGCCTGCGTTCAGATCGGCGGCCGGCCGAACCGGAAGGCGTCGGCCGCTCCGGCCGGCTGCCGGCGCGGGCTAGTCGACCTCGTAGACGACGACCGCGTTGTCCATCATCATCGGGATGATCGCCAGCCTCTGCGTCGTGACATAGTGCAGGTCGGCGCTGCCCTGGTTCAGGTCCATGAGCATCTCGGCCTTGCCGCTGGCGTCGATCCGGTAAAGCGCGCCCTTCACCCAGTCGGTCGCCAGGTAGCCGCCCTTGCCGTCCGGCTCGAGGCCATCGAGATTGCCGATCGGCTGGTTGCCGAGATCGGTGATCGCCCGGGTCTGGTAGTCGACCGCCTTCAGGTGGCCCGGCACGTCGGTCGAGAAGTCCGGGTTCATCTTGCCCCAGGCGGCGACCACCAGCCGGTCCGGCTCGGCGAGCAGGCCGTTCGGGTTCTCGAGCGCCGGGCTCTCCAGCCAGAGCCAGAGCAGGTCGCCCTTCAGCATCCAGATCTGGTTGTTGACCATGTCGGAGACGAACACCCGGCCGTCGTCCGCGGCGGTGACGTCGTTCAGGAACTTGGCGCCCGGGGCATCGTAGGTCGCCACGACCTTGCCGCTCGCGGTGTCGATCACGACCAGCTTGTTGATGTCGGCGGCGTAGAGCTTGCCGTCGTGGAGGGCCAGGCCCTTGGGCCCGTTCAGGCCGGTGACCCAATGCTTGTTCAGCATCTTGCCCTGGGCTGACAGCTTGGCGATGTAGCCGTTGCCGTCGAGGGCGTCCGGCTTGCCGTTGACGTTGGACACGTAGATGACCCCCGCCGCCTCGTCGAGCACGGCGGATTCCGGCGCGTCCAGGCCGCCCACCTGCCATACCGGCTTGGGCTCGGCGGCGAGCGCACCGGTCGCCAGCAGCAGGCCGCCCGCCAGCACCGTCGAGATCGTCAGGCTCCGCGGCATGTCTCGTTCCCTCCCTCTTGTTGAGCGCGCAAGCGCGGACTGCAAATTGGCGCGAAAACCGCGTTCGGCAAGGCATCGGGCCGGACCGCCCGGATCCGGCAGGGTTGCCTTTCGGTTGGCGCGGCCCGAAAAATTGGCCTATCTCGGGTTCCGTACTGAGGTGGCAGCCGGGCGTTGGCGCGGTCAACCCGGGCGCGCCGAGGATCGAGGAGGGGACCGATGACGCTTTCGGACGAGCTGGCTCAGCTGTCGGCGACCGATCTGGCGCTCCGGATCCGCCGGCACGATCTGTCGCCGGTCGAGGTCGTGGACGCGTTCATCGCCCGCATCGAGCTTCGCAACCCGAGCCTGAACGCGCTCGTCCATCTCGGCTTCGAGGACGCGCGGGCGCGCGCCCGGGAGGCCGAGCAGGCGTTGATGTCGGGCGTGGCGCTCGGCCCTCTGCACGGCGTGCCGACCGCGATCAAGGACCTGTTCGACTTCAAGCCCGGCTGGCCCAGCACCTTCGGCGGCGTGCGCGCGCTCAAGGACTTCGTGCCCGAGTTCCACTGCGCCTTCGCCGAGCGGATCGAGCAGGCGGGCGCGATCCTGGTGGGCAAGACCAACAGCCCGGTCATGGGCTTTCGCGGCACCTGCGACAATCCGATGTTCGGGCCGTCGCGCAATCCGTTCGATCTCGCGAGGAACACCGGCGGCTCCTCGGGCGGCAGCGCGGCCGCGGTCGCCGATGGCCTGCTGCCGTTCGCCGAGGGCACCGATGGCGGCGGCTCGATCCGGATCCCGGCGTCCTGGTGCGGGGTCTACGGCTACAAGGCCTCGTTCGGCCGGGTGCCGTTCTTCGCCGGCGCCAACGCGTTCGGCGGCACCACGCCCTTCCTGTTCGAGGGCCCGATCACCCGCACGGTCGACGACGCGGCCCTCGCGCTGACCGCGCTCGCGGGCTACGACCCGCGCGACCCCTTCAGCCTGGATGAGCAGATCGATTTCACGCTCGCGACCCGGGCCTCGATCCGCGGCTGGAAGATCGCCTACAGCCCGAACTTCGACGTCTTCCCGGTCGAGCCCCGGGTCGCCGAGGCGGTCGCCAAGGCGGTCCGCGCCTTCGAGGAGGCGGGGGCCGTGGTCGAGGAGGTCAAGGTCGGCATCAAGCGGCCGCAGGCCGAGCTCAGCGATCTCTGGTGCCGCCTGATCATGCCCCTCAACGTCCAGACCTTCGAGATCTTCAAGGCCAACGGGATCGACCTGCTGCGTGACCATCGCGACGACTTCCCGCCGCAGTATCTGCGCTGGATCGACCAGGGCTACCGCATGTCGGCGCTCGAGTTCTTCAACGACCAGGCGACCCGCTCCGAGATCTACGGCGCGATCCAGGGCGTGCTCGCCGACTACGACCTTCTGGTCAGCCCGACGCTCGCCTGCCTGCCGGTCGAGAACGCGAGCGACGGCAACACCGTGGGCCCGAGCGCGGTCAACGGCGAGGCGGTCGACCCGCTGATCGGCTGGTGCCTGACCTATCTGATCAACTTCACGGGCCACCCGGCCGCCTCGATCCCGGCCGGCATGGTCGACGGCCTGCCGGTCGGCATGCAGATCATCGGCCGGCGCTATGCCGATGGCGACGTGCTCGCGGCGAGCGCCGCCTTCGAGCGCCTGCGCCCCTGGGCTCCGACCTACGAGGCCTGCGCCAGGCGGCCGCTCTGAGCCGCGGCCCGACAGTCAGGGGTGAACCGCTCGCGAAGCCCGCGTGCTGTGCCTTAAGCCGATCGTAAGCCCGGCCTGCGATCATCGGCGGCGATCCGGTCCATCGCCCGGCGGAGATCGTCCATGGATTGGCGAGACTTGTATTTTTCCGCCCGCGGCCGGATCGATCGGCAGCGCTATTGGCTCTTCTCCCTGCCTCTGATCGGCGCCCAGATCGTCGCCGACATGCTGATCAGATCCGAGGGCGAGCCGGGCCTTCTGGTGCTCGGCGTCCTGCTCTGTCTGGCGACGGCGATTTCCAGCTCCGTCATCACCATCAAGCGCCTGCACGATCGCGGCCGGAGCGGCTGGTTCCTGTCGGTCACGGCGATCCCCGTGCTGGGGGTGATCTGGCTCGCGGTCGAGGTCGGCCTGCTCCCGGGCGCGCGCGGCGCCAACCGCTTTGGCCCCGACCCGCTGGGCAACACGGGCGCCGGGCGCGCGCCGTCGCTGACCGCGTCGATCTAGCCGGCCACGCTGCCGCTTTTCGGCTTCACACCCGGCCGCCCGCCGCTTATCCGAAAGGACGCGAGCCCGTCCGGCCAGTCGTCGTCGGAGTTGGCCCGCGACGACATCGGGGAGGCCGGCGGTGTCCACAGATCTGCCAAGCCACGCGCAAGCCGTGATCATCGGCGGCGGCGTGGTCGGCTGCTCGATCGCCTATCACCTGACCAGGCTCGGCTGGCGCGACGTGCTCCTGCTCGAGCGCAAGCGGCTGACCTCGGGCACGACCTGGCACGCGGCCGGGCTGATCGGCCAGCTGCGCGCGACCGAGAACCTCACGCGCCTGGCCAAATATTCGGCCGAGCTCTACGGCCGGCTCGAGGCCGAGACCGGCCAGCCGACCGGCTTTCGCCAGCACGGCAGCCTGAGCCTCGCGCGCACCGCCGAGCGCTTCACCGAGCTCAAGCGGGCGGCCTCGATGGGCCGGACCTTCGGCCTCGAGATCGAGGTCCTGAGCCCGGCCGAGGCCAAGGCCCGCCATCCGCTGCTCGAGGTGGACGACCTGGTCGGCGCGATCTTCATCGCGACCGACGGCCAGGCCAACCCGATCGACATCACCCAGGCGCTGGCCAAGGGCGCGCGCATGGCCGGCGCGCGGATCGTCGAAGGCTGCAGGGTCACCGGCATCGCCCGGGCGAACGGCCGGGTCACCGGCGTGCTGACCTCGCAGGGGCCGGTCGCGGCCGAGGTCGTGGTCAACGCGGCCGGCATGTGGGCGCGCGCGGTCGGGCGCATGGCGGGGGTCAACGTCCCCCTGCAGGCGTGCGAGCATTTCTACGTCCTGACCGAGCCGATGGCGGGGCTGCCGAAGGACCTGCCCGTGCTGCGCGATCCGGACGGCTGCCTCTACGCCAAGGAGGACGCGGGCAAGCTTCTGGTCGGCGTGTTCGAGCCGGTCGCCAAGCCCTGGGGCATGGCCGGCATCCCGGACGACTTCGAGTTCGGCGAGCTGCCCGAGGACTGGGACCACTTCATGCCGTTCCTCGAGGACGCCATGCGCCGGCTTCCGGCGCTGGCCGGGGTCGGCATCCGGAAGTTCTTCTGCGGCCCCGAGAGCTTCACCCCGGACGACCGCTACCATCTCGGCGAGGCGCCGGAGCTCAGGGGCTTTTTCGTGGCCGCGGGCTTCAACTCGATCGGCATCCAGTCTGCCGGCGGCGCCGGCATGGCGCTTGCAGAGTGGATCGTGCGGGGCCATCCGCCCATGGACCTCTGGGATGTCGACATCCGGCGGATGCAGCCGTTCCAAGGCACCTCCCGCTATGTCCGCGATCGCGCGGTCGAGGGCCTGGGTCTGCTCTACGCCATGCATTGGCCGAGCCGGCAATATGCCAGCGCGCGCCCGGCGCGGCTCTCGCCCCTGCACGAGCGCCTGGCCGCGCGCGGCGCCTGCTTTGCCGAGACCGCCGGCTGGGAACGGCCGGGCTGGTACGGCGAGCCGGGGACGCAGCCACAGTATGATTACGCCTACGGCCGGACACGCTGGTTCGAGCGCGTGGCCGCCGAGCATCGGGCGGTGCGCGAGCGGGCGGGACTGTTCGATCTCTCCTCGTTCGGCAAATACCTGCTCCAGGGCCGTGACGCCGAAGCGGTGCTGCAGCGGGTGTGCGCCAACGACGTCGCGGTCGCACCGGGCTGCGTGGTCTACACCCAGTGGCTGAACGAGCGGGGCGGCATCGAGGCCGACCTCACCGTGACGCGCCTGGACCCGGACCGCTTCCTGATCACGACCGGGGCGGCGAGCCAGGCGCGCGATTTCCACTGGCTGCGCCGGCACATCCCGGAGGGCGCGCACGCGCATCTCACCGACGTCACCTCGGGCTTTGCCGTGCTTGGGCTGATGGGACCCGCTAGCCGCGAGCTGCTGGCCCGCCTGAGCACGGCCGATCTGTCGAGCGACGCCTTCCCGTTCGGGACGGCCCAGGAGATCGAGCTCGGCTACGCGCTGGTCCGGGCGCAGCGGATCTCCTACGTCGGCGAGCTCGGCTTCGAGCTCTATGTGGCGAGCGAGTTCGCGGGCCCGGTGCTCGATCTGGTCCTGGCGACGATCGGCGATCAGATCACGCTCGCGGGCTTTCACGCCCTGAACTCGCTGCGCCTGGAGAAGGCGTTCCGCAGCTTCGGCCACGACGTCGGCGACGCCGACACGCCCTTCGAGGCGGGCCTGGGCTTCGCGGTCGCGCTCGACAAGCCCGGCGGCTTCATCGGTCGCGAGGCGCTCCTTGGCGCCGCCGGGCAGGTCCCGGCCAAACGCCTCGTGCAGTTCAAGCTTTCGGACCCGGCGCCGCTCCTCCACCACGACGAGCCGATCGTCATGGACGGCGCCCGGATCGGTCTCCTCACCTCGGGCGGCTACGGCCACACGCTCGGTCGCGCGCTCGGCATGGGCTGGGTCCGCCATCCGGACGGGGTCACGGCCGGGCTTGTGCGCCAGGCGCGCTTCGAGATCGAGATCGCGGGCGAGCGCTATCCGGCCGAGGCCAGCCTGCGGCCGTTCTTCGATCCGGGCGGTGCGAGGATGCGGGCCTGAGCTCCCGCGCCCGCCGCAGCTACCACTTATGACTTAAGAACAGTGACGGCCGGGCTTTGCGTCACCACTTCAGAAAGAGAGCCCGCGGCCGGACGGCAAGCACGGCCGTAACGGACGGAGGGAGAACCATGTCGAGGAAAGCCTTGGTCGTACCGCTCGCGCTCGCCCTTGCGGCCTGCGCCAGCTCGCCTCAGCCCGCCGGATCGAATGGCGGATCGGCACCGGCGCCCACGAGCGCGGGCGCGCCCCACGCGCCGATGACCTCCGGCGCAGAAACCGTGCCCATCAGCTACGGCGCCGGGCCGGCGACCGGGAATGCCGCGTCGGCACCGGCGGCCAAGAGGGCCAGCCCGACCGCCGCGGGCTGGGCGGTCAGCATCATCGGCACGCCGTTCGCGCTCGCCTTCAAGACCGTGGTCTGCGGCGCGACCCTGGTGGTCGCGGCCCCGGTCGCCGGCATGCTGGCGCTCGGCTCCGATGCCTCCGAGGGCTACCAGGCGCTCGGCGACGGCATCGCGCAGAACTGCGGCCCGCCCTACGTCGTCTCGCCCTACGCCGGCTGAGCCGCCGTTGCGCCCCTTGGGGGCGCTGCGCTATCACGGGCACTGACCAGCATCGGGAGTGGTCGATGGGCCAGGTGATCGTGCGCAAGCTCGACGACGAGGTGATCGCGGCTCACAAGCGGCGCGCGAAGGCCCGCGGCGTATCGCTGGAGCAGCAGCTCCGTGACGTGCTGGCCGACGCAGCCAAGCCCACTCGTGCGGAAATCATCGCAGATCTCCGCCGGATTCGCGCCATGACCCCGAAAGGGCCGCCCATAGACAGCACTGCGCTGATCCGAGAGGATCGAGACAACCGGTGAAGCTGGTCGTCGACGCGAGCGTTGCGATCAAATGGATGATCGATGAGACCGACAGCGCGATCGCCGATCGCTTGCTCGACGGAGGTCACGACTTCCTTGCCCCGGAGCTGATCGTCGCAGAAATCATCAACGCCGCGTGGAAGCATCGCCGGCGCGGCAGGATCGACGATGCCCAATTCGAGGGCATTGTGACCCGGATCGCGCGCGGGGCGATCGTTTACCGGCCGCTTCGGCGATTGGCGCTGCGCGCTGCGGCACTTGCACGCGAGTTGGATCATCCGGTCTACGATTGCTTTTACCTGGCGCTCGCAGAGGCGGAGGGCGCGCCGTTGATCACCGCCGACCGGCGGCTGATCGAAAGCGTGCGCGGCACTCCCTTGGCCGGGCAGGTGACGCCGCTCGCATGAGCTGGAGCCCTGAGCGCTACCTGGCCTTCGGGGATCACCGGACCCGGCCGGCGGTCGATCTGCTGGCGCGGGTCGCGCTGAAGATGCCGGCACAGGTCGCGGATCTCGGCTGCGGGCCCGGCAACTCGACCGCGCTGCTGGCGGCCCGCTGGCCCGATGCGGCGGTGGTGGGGGTCGACAACTCATCCGAGATGCTGGCCAAGGCGCGCGCCAGCGGCATCCGGGCGACCTGGGTCGAGGGCGACATCGCCGATTGGACGCCGGCTGCGCAGGTCGACGTCCTGTTCTCGAACGCCGCACTGCAATGGCTGCCCGACCACGCGCGCCTGCTGCCGCGCCTGCTCGCGCAGGTGCGGCCAGGTGGCGTGCTCGCGGTGCAGATGCCGCGCAACTTCGGCTCGCCCTCGCACGTGCTCCTGCGCGAGGTCGCGGACGCGGGGCCCTGGGGCAGACGGCTGCGGCCGTTGCTGCTCGGGGAGCCGGTCGGCGCACCTCAGGTGTACTACGAGCTGCTGGCGCCGGGTTCTGCCAGCATCGACATCTGGGAGACCGAGTACCTCCAGGCCCTCGACGGCGACGATCCGGTGCTGGGCTGGATGCGGGGAACGGCGCTCCGGCCGGTGCTGGCCGCGCTTGCAGCCGAGGAGCTTCGGGCGTTCGAGGCGGACTACCGGGAGCGCCTGCGGGCCGCCTATCCGAAGCGGGCGGACGGCCGCACGCTGTTCCCGTTCCGCCGGCTGTTCATCGTCGCCACGCGCGCTCAGGCCGGGTAGCGGGCTCAAGGGAGCGCCGGGGAGGCAGGACACGTGCCGATCGCGCTGAAGCGCGCCTACGAGCCGGCGGCCGGGAGCGACGGCTACCGGGTGCTGGTCGACCGGGTCTGGCCGCGCGGCATCACCAGGGACGCGCTCCGGATCGACGCCTGGCTCAAGGACCTGGCGCCGAGCACGGCGCTTCGGAAGTGGTTCGCCCACGACCCGAAGAAGTGGGACGAATTCCGCGAGCGCTATGGTCGCGAGCTGGACGGGCAGGGGCCGGCGATCGGGGAGCTCGCCCGGCGGGCGGGCGAAGGGCGGGTCACCCTGGTCTACGCCGCCCGCGACAGCGAGCGCAACAACGCGGTTGCCCTCAAGGACTTCCTGGAGGAGCGCCTGCGGCGCTGAGGCCGGCGCGGCCGCTCTCGGTCACTGCTTGACGTCGGCCGCGACCCGCAGGTGGATGATCTTGTCGGGATTGCGCGGCGGCTCGCCCTTGGCCAGCTGATCGACGTACTGCATGCCGTCCACCACCTGGCCCCAGACCGTGTACTGGCCGTTCAGGAAGGGCCCCGGCGCGAACATGATGAAGAACTGGCTGTTGGCGCTGTTCGGATCGGAGGTCCGGGCCATGCCGACCGTGCCGCGCTCGAACGGCTGCTTCGAGAACTCGGCCGGCAGGTCGGGCTTGTCGGAGCCGCCGCGCCCGGTGCCGGTCGGATCGCCGGTCTGGGCCATGAAGCCGTCGATCACGCGGTGGAAGATGATGCCGTCATAGAAGCCGGCGCGCGCCAGCTCCTTGATCCGGGCCACGTGCTTGGGCGCGAGGTCGGGGCGCAGCTGGATCACGACGCGCCCGGTCGCGAGGTCCATGTAGAGCGTGTTCTCGAGGTCCTGGCTGCTGGCGGCGCCGGAGAGGGTCATGGCGAGGACGAGGCTCCCGAACAGGCGAAGGGTCCAGTGCATGGACGATGGCTCCCGTTGATCCGAGGTTCGATGGCCAGCGGCCTGCGGTCTCCGCAGGCCTTCGACACGCTTCGGGGGCTGGCGTCAAGCCCGAATGTGCTAGAGCTGAGGGCCATGCGGCCGGCTTCGGATGCGATCTATGCGACCACCGCGGCGAGCGCTGCGGAACGCCGCGCGCTGCTCGCCCTCGCGGCCCGCTCCGATCGGAGGGGGCTCGGTCAGCTCGGGCTGCACCTTCTGGCGCTGCTCGCGGCCGGCGCCGGCGTCGCGCTTGCGCGCGGCTCACCCTGGCTGGTGCCGGCGATGCTGGCCTACGGCATCCTGCTGGTGTTCCTGTTCGCGCCGCTCCATGAGACGATCCACCGCACCGCCTTTCGCAGCCGCCGGCTGAACGATGCGATCGCCTGGGCCTGCGGTGCCGTGCTGCTCCTGCCGCCCGAATATTTCCGGGCGTTCCACTTCACCCACCATCGCTACACCCAGGACCCGGCGCGCGATCCGGAGCTCGCGGTGCCCAAGCCCGCGACCCTTGGCGCTTACCTCTGGCAGGTCTCGGGCCTGCCCTACTGGCGCGAGCGGATCGGGACCACGCTCCGGCATGCGCTGGGGCGGGCAGGGGAGCCCTTCATCGCCCCCCATGCCCGGCCGCGGATCGTCCGCGAGGCGCGCCTGCTGCTCGGCGGCTATGCCGTGGCCGCCCTGGGCTCGGCGCTCGCGGGCAGCGACGCGCTGCTGGTCTTCTGGCTCGGGCCGGCGCTGCTCGGGCAGCCGTTCCTGCGGATGTATCTGCTGGCCGAGCACACGCTTTGTCCGCTGGTGCCGGCGATGCTCCTGAACTCGCGCACCACCCGCAGCACGGCCCTGGTCCGGCGGCTCGCCTGGAACATGCCCTACCACGCCGAGCATCACGCCCACCCGGCGCTGCCGTTCCACGCGCTGCCGGCGGCGCACCGGCTGCTGGCCTCGAAGATCGCCGTGCAGGCCGACGGCTACGTCGCGGTCCAACGCGAGATCCTGACGACCCTCGGTGACCGCGCCGGCGTCCGGAAAAATCAGCGCTCGCCGGCGCGGGCGCAGGCGATGCAGAGCGGCGTGGTCGGGTCGAACTCCAGGCGCTCGAGGCCGATGTCCTCGCCGCAGCGGGCACAGAAGCCGTAGTCGCCGCTCGCGATCCGGCGCAGCGCGGCATCGATCCGGTCGAGCTCGAGCTGGCGGCGGCGCTCGGTCGCGACCGCCATCGCCTGCGCCTGCAGCTCGTCCATGCGCGCCAGCCGGCCGGCCCCGGTCTGGTCGAGCTCGACCGGGCGCGACTCGTCGCGATGGCTCGCGGTCAGCTGCTCGAGCTCCAGCCGCCGCGCCTCGAGCCGGGCGACGGTCTGGGCGAGATCGGGTGGATGGGCGTCGGCCATGGCGCCACCATAGGCCAGCGAAACGGGTTTGTCGCCATGCAGTTGGTCGGACTGTGCCGCACCAGCCGCTCATCGCGCCGATCGCGCCGGCGTTCCGCTCACTCGGTCGGCTATTTTCGCCTGAAGAGGAGCCGATCAGCTGATCACGGCTCAGCTTGTGGTGCCGCCCAAGGTCAGCGAGGACGCTGAGCGTACCGACCCTTATCGGATCGTGATCCGGGACGGTGACGTGATGCTCGCCCTGCCGGTCCGTGGTCAGCCGGATATGGCTGCTCGTCTGTCGCGTTGTCCGGTAGCGAGCCTGTGCAGCGCCTTGACCAGGTCCTGCCCGACAGGTCGCGCGGCAGCCTCATGCCGCAAAGACTTCCTCCGCACGAAGTGCAGGCGGATCACCTTCGGGCGATCGGTGTCATCGAAGTGACAGCGCACCGCGTCACGGACCGCCTGCGAAGATCATCGAGCGTGTCGGCTTCGGTGAAGATCGAGTGGCCGAGTGCGCGCGCGACGAAGCCGCCTTCCGGGCCTCCTCGACCGAAAAGATGACCTCGCTCGCAGCCTTGCTCATGGCGGTAGGCTAGCCGTTCCTCGTTCAGTGAAATAGTCCTCGTCGATCTTCTTGAGTTCATAGGTGGTGCGGGTACGAACGCCCGACGCCGTGCCGGATCATCGACGCGCGAGCGCTGCGCCGTCAACCAGCACGATCCGCTTGGCGATCCGCTGGACGAACTCCCGCGCGCCCGGCTGAAGGTCGAGGTCGTGACCAAGACACCTTGGTCGCGCGGACTCCGTCCAGGCTGCCCGCGAAGCCCTGCACCTCGCCACTACCGACGGTGTTCTGAGCGCCGTAGCGCTTGGCCTGGACGTATACGATGTCGAGCCCGAGCGCGTCCTCCTTGATGGTGCCGTCGATGCCGCCGTCGCCCGAGCGACCGATCGCCTGACCCATCTCCGCAGAGCCGCCGCCATAACCCATGGCAATCAACAGTTCGATGATGAGCTTCTCGAAAAAGGCCGGCGACAGCTCGCGCACGCGGTCGAGCAGTCGGCCTCCAGTGCCGCACTGATGAATTGGTAGCTGACCTCGATCAGCTCTTCCGGTGGGACGCAGTCGCGCCGCCGCTTCGCCGGCGGCGCCGCCGTCTGAAGCACCACCTTGGCGCCACTCGACGTAACTCGGGTAACGCTCGAGGAAGTGGATGTCGATGCGCGGCGGACTCTCGGCCAGCACGTTTCGGCCTTCTTCGGTGATCCGCTAGACCCCTCGGCCGACCCTTCTCGAGCTGCCGCTCGCTGCAGGTGCACGCTCGCCCATGTAGTTCGAGTCGGCGAGCCTGGTCTCGCCTCCGCTCGGGAGTATTTCGGCAGCGTCGGACTCGCTCAGGCCGAGCTTTCGCGCGCCACGCGATCGCGCAGATCCTTGGACGCGATCTCGCCTCTCGGCCGACGCTCGCAGCACCGGCAGCATGAAACTCTGGATACTGGGGACCGCCATGAGTCCCTCCGGCGTCTTCTCGACCGAGAAGATGATCTCGCTGGCAAGGCTTCGCTGATAGCGGGCATCGTCCAGAGCGGCACGGATGGCCGCAAGCGCCGACGCTCATCAAGCTCGAGCTTCTGCTTCAGGGCCTGGTTGACCAGCTGGGGGTTGGCCTGGCCCTGGGTCGCGCGCATGACCTGGCCGACGAACCAGCCGAGCGCTTTCGGGTTCTTCTTGTAGCTTTCGACCTGGCCGGGGTTGGCGGCGATCAGCTCGTCGATGATCTTTTCGAGCGCGCCGGTGTCCGAGATCTGCTTCAGGCCCTTCTTCTCGACGATCGACGGCGGGATCGTCGCCGGACTTTCGAGCATCTGGGAAAAGACGTCCTTGGCGATCCGGCCGGAGATCGTGCCGGCCTGGATCAGGTCGATGAGCTCGCCCAGGCGCGCGGGCGTGATCGGCGAGCGCGCGATGTCGCGGCCGGCCCGGTTGAGCGCGCCGAACAGGTCGGTGATCACCCAGTTGGCGACCAGCTTCGGGTCGCGGCCTCTCGCGGCCGTCTCGAAGTAGTCGGCGGCCGCCTTCTCGGCGACCAGCACCTCGGCATCGTAGGCCGAGAGCCCGAAGTCGGCGATGAAGCGCGCCTTCTTGGCATCCGGCAACTCAGGGAGTTGGGCCCGGATTTTTTCGATGAAGGAGTCGTCCAGCTGCAGCGGCAAGAGGTCGGGGTCGGGGAAATAGCGGTAGTCGTGCGCCTCCTCCTTGGTGCGCATCGGCCGGGTCTCGCCCTTGGCGGCGTCGAACAGGCGGGTCTCCTGCTCGACGGTGCCGCCCGCTTCGATGAGCTCGACCTGGCGCCTCGCCTCGTGCTCGATCGCGCGGCCGACGAAGCGCATCGAGTTCAGGTTCTTGATCTCGGTGCGGGTGCCGAGCGGCTCGCCGGGCCGGCGGACCGAGACGTTGGCATCGCAGCGCAGCGAGCCCTCCTCCATGTTGCCATCGCAGGTGCCGAGGTAGCGGAGGATCGAGCGCAGCTTGCGCATGGTGAGGACCGCCTGCTCGGCCGAGCGCAGGTCGGGCTCGGAGACGATCTCCATCAGCGCCACGCCCGAGCGGTTGAGGTCGACCAGCGTCGCATCCGGGCGCTGGTCGTGCAGGCTCTTGCCGGCGTCCATCTCGACGTGCAGGCGCGTGATGCCGACCCTCACGCTGCGGCCGTCGGCAAGGTCGATCGTGAGCGCGCCGCGCCCGACCAGGGGCTTGGCGTACTGCGAGATCTGATAGCCGCAGGGCAGGTCGGGATAGAAGTAGTTCTTGCGCTCGAACACCGAATATCGGTTGATCTCGGCCGCGAGCCCGAGGCCCGAGCGCACCGCCTGCTCGATGCAAAAGCCGTTCAGCGACGGCAGCATGCCCGGCATGCCGGCATCGATCGGCGAGACGTGGTGGTTGGGGGCGCCGCCGAACTCGGCCGAGGCGCCCGAGAACAGCTTGGCGTTGGAGCTGATCTGGGCGTGGACCTCGAGGCCGACCACGACCTCCCATGGCCCGCTCGCCCCCTGGATCAGATCCGGTCCGGCCGCCGCTTCGCTCATGAGGAGGCCCTTGCGGTCAGATAGGGCGGCAGCGCCTTGAATGCGGCCGCCTGCTCGAGCACGCCCGCGGCCCGGAACAGGGTCGCCTCGTCGAACGGCCGGGCGATCAGCTGGAGGCCGAGCGGCAGGCCGTCCGCCGACAGGCCGGCCGGCACCGAGATCCCGGGCAGGCCCGCGAGGTTGGCTGGCACCGTGAACACGTCGTTCAGCCACATCGCGACCGGATCGTCCATCTTGTCGCCGATCCGGAACGCCGCGGTCGGGGTCGCGGGCGTCAGGAGGACGTCGACCTGCTCGAACGCCGCCTTGAACTCGTCCAGGATCTTCGTCCGCACCTGCTGCGCCTTGAGGTAGTAGGCCTCGTAGTAGCCGGCCGAGAGCACGTAGGTGCCGACCATCACCCGCCGGCGCACTTCCTTGCCGAAGCCTTGGGCGCGGGTCCTGGCGTAGGTGTCGATCAGATCCTTGCCCGGGACGCGCAGGCCGTAGCGCATGCCGTCGTAGCGGGCGAGATTGGAGGACGCCTCGGCCGGGTTGACGATGTAGTAGGCCGGGAGCGCGTATCGGCTGTGCGGCAGGCTGACCGGGCGGAGCTCGCAGCCGGCGGCCTTCAGCCAGGCCTCGCCCTGGCGCCAGAGGGCCTCGATCTCGGGCGGCGAGCCCTTGATCTGATATTCCTTGGGGATGCCGACCCGGAGGCCGCGCACATCGCCGGTCATGGCGGCCTCGAGGTCGGGCAATGGCACATCGGCGCTGGTGCTGTCCTGGGGGTCGTGGCCCGCCATGTGCTGCAAGAGGATCGCGGCGTCCTGGACCGTGCGCGCGAGCGGCCCCGCCTGGTCGAGCGAGCTCGCGAAGGCGACGATCCCGAAGCGCGAGCAGCGCCCGTAGGTGGGCTTCATGCCGACGATGCCGCAGAACGAGGCCGGCTGGCGGATCGAGCCGCCGGTGTCGGTGCCGGTGGCGCCGAGGCAGAGCCCGGCCGCGACCGCCGCGGCCGACCCCCCCGAGCTGCCGCCTGGGACCAGGGGCTGGTCGGCCCCGACTTCAGTCCATGGATTAACGACCGGTCCGAAATAGCTGGTGACGTTGGACGAACCCATGGCGAACTCGTCCAGGTTGGTCTTGCCGACCAGGACCGCGCCCGCCTGCCAGAGCTGGCCAGAGACGGTCGATTCGTAGGGCGGGACGAAGCCGTCCAGGATGTGGGAGCCGGCGGTCGTCCGGACGCCCGCCGTGCAGAACAGATCCTTGATCGCGAGCGGGATGCCTTCGAGCGGGCGCGCCTCGCCGCGGCCGAGCCGGCGATCGGACTCGGTCGCCATCTCGAGCGCGCGCTCCGGCGTCTCGGTGATGAAGGCGTTCAGCCCGCGTGCCGCCTCGATCGCCCGGATGTGCGCGAGCGCCAGCTCGCGCGCCGAGAACTGCTTCGACCGCAGGCCGGCGCGCGCCGCCGCGAGCGTGAGGCGCGTGAGATCGCTCACTCGACCACCTTCGGGACCACGAAGTAGTCGTCCTGGCGCTCGGGCGCGTTGCCGAGGATGTCCTCCGGCCTCCCGCCGTCGGTCACCCGGTCCTCGCGCCAGGCGAGCCGCATCGCGACCACGCTGGTCATCGGCGGCACGCCCGCCGTGTCGACCTCGTTCAGCTGCTCGATCCACTCCAGGATGTGCGACAGCTCACGCGCGAGCGGCGCCCGCTCGGTCTCGGGCACGTCGATCCGGGCGAGGCGCGCGATCCGCTCGACGGTGGCCTCATCGATCGACATCTGCCATGGTCCCCCCGAACGCCATGGCCCCCCGAACTCCATGGCTCCCCGACGCCAGGGCCGACGTGAGCCTGTCGGCCGGCGGTAAAGCGCGGCGGAAATTATACCCCTTGCCGATCGCAGGCAACCTCGAGCCCTGGCTCGCCAGCCTGGCCAGGCGGCGCCTGGACGCCGGACCAGGGCGGCGCCGCCCCGGTCTGCTCGCCCTCGACGTCAGCAAGCGGGCGATCGGCCTCGCCGGCGCGGACGCCGGCTGGCGGCTCGCGACCCCGCTGACGACGATCCGGCGCAGGACCTGGGCGCGGGACCTCGAGCGCCTGCAGGCGGCGATCCGCGAACGTGAGGCGGGCGGCCTGGTGATCGGCTGGCCGCTCAACATGGACGGCAGCGAGGGGCCGCGCTGTCAGGCGGTCGCCGCCTTCGCCGAACGGCTGGAGAGGGCGCTCGGCCTGCCGATCCTGCTCTGGGACGAGCGCCTCTCGACCTTCGCCGCCGAAGAGGCGGCCGATCGCGCGGGCCTGCGCGGCCAAAAACGCGCCGATCGCCTCGACGCGCTCGCCGCCGCCGCCATCCTCCAGGATGCGCTCGCTGCGCTCGTCCGGCTCGAGAGCAGGACGGCGCCCGGGCGCCCGGGCGAGGCTTAGTCGTTCGGGACCTTCAGCTGATCAGCCGAGGTCCGTCCGTCCCGGCCAGGCACGACCTGGAACTCGATCCGCTGCCCCTCTTCGAGGCTCTCGAGCCCTGCGCGCTGCACCGCCGAGATGTGCACGAACACATCCTTGCCGCCGCTGTCGGGTTGAATGAAACCGAAACCCTTGGTCGGGTTGAACCACTTCACAGTGCCCACGGGCATAGACGGAACTCCTCTCGGCGCAGGCGCCTTCTCGGGTCGTCGGTAGGACAGGGCCAATACCCTGCTCGAACGGCGTCGGTCGCTGGACGGAGGCACTCTCTCGTGGCGGCGGCGCGATTCGGACGGACTTTACTCGTTTCCGAGGCAAATGTGAACTGGAACGTGAAGCCCCCGGTTCAGCCCCAGTAGCGGCCGCTGGCGCCGATCGCCGCGGTGATCAGACCGAGCGTCAGGTTGATCAAAACGATGGTCCGGATCTGGCCGAGCTGGCGGGCGGCCGCGGCCGGGTCGCCCTGCTCGAGGGCGCGCTGGAAGCGCCGCCAGGGCGCGAAATAGAGGTGCAGGAAGAGCGCCATCATGAGCAGGCCGATCGCCTGCATCAGGTGCACGTGCACGCCGGCTGTGGCAAAGCCGCCGAGGCCGAACAGCAGCATGCCGTAGCCGCTCGCGAGCAGGCCCACGATGCTCGCCCACACCCACGGGAAGAAGCGCCCGAACACGCCCCGCCAGAGCGCAAGACGCGGCCCCGGATCGAGCTCGCCCGAGACCGGCCGCAGCACGACATAGGCGAAGAACATGCCGCCGACCCAGATGATCGCGGCGAGCACGTGGACGATCAGGCCGATGATCATGCTGAGCGTGTCCCCTCGATGGTACCCGGTGGGATTTGTGCCGCGGGCGCGCCCGGGACGCAACTATTGCAGGCTGCCGGCCAGCTTCCGGAAGCTCTCGGATTGGCGCAGCAGGCGGCCGCCCACCTCGCGCAGTCGGTCGACCGCCGCGGCCGGCAGCTTGAACGAGGTCGGCAGGTTCTTGAAGTAGCGCCGCTCGCCGGCATCCGCCAGGGCGTCGAACTCGACGTTGATGCGGTAATAGTCGGGATGGGGCGGTGCCGGGAACGGCATGTCCGCGCCCGCGCACTGGCCCTTCAGGAGCGTCCGGCAGCCCGCATACTCGCCCGCCGCCCGCTCGTACTCCTTGAACTGCTGGCGCAAAAGGTCGATCGTCTCGAAGGAGTCGTTGTCGATCGAGGCGCCGGCCGCCGTGTTGAGGACCTCGAGGATGCCCGGCGCCCGGCTGCTCTGGTCCCAGTCGAGATCCGGGTCTGACCTCGCGTTGACGGTGATGACCACGAGCTTCCTGATCCGGCCCTGATTGAGGGCATTGACCAGGCTCCAGGGGCTGTCGTTGGAGGCGATCGATTCCAGGGGGCCGCGCAGGCCGATGTTGTCGGCGATCCCGCCATCCAGAAGGTGGATCCAGGCCCGCTTGGGGCTCTGGTAGCTCTCTGCGAGCCTGGCCTTCCAGTAGCGGCGCGGGTTGGCCTCGTAGTCCTTGGCCGCCTCTTCGATCCAACGCGGCGGCCGATAGCCGCAGGCGCCGGCATAGCTCTTGATCGTGAGCGGGCTGAGCAGGACCGGGAAGGCGGAGGATGCCGCCACGGCGCGCCCGAGCGGCAGCTTCGAGAGGTCGGAGCAGAGCGGGTCGAACCGGTCCTGCGTCATAGGGAAGCCCGCGCCCGCCGACATGTCGGTCGCGTTGACGATCACGAACGGCCGGCGGCCGTCCCGCAAGAGGTCGCCATAGGTGGCGCCGCCGAAGACCTGCCGGTCGTAGTATTCGGCCGCGAGGTCGATCCGATCGAAGGTCGGCGAGGCGAGCCGCGCCCAGTTCACCGGCGACAGCAACTGCCGCCTGAGGTCGGCCTCGACGTCGCGTTTGAGGAACGCGCTCTCGAAGTCGGCGAAGGCGCGCTCGCGCTTCAGGGCATAGTAGGCGGCGGTGAAGCTGCCGCCGGAGACCGCCGAGATCACGTCGACCTCGTCGAGCAGCGAGCGGCGCTCGCCCTCCCAGACGATCGGGGTCGCGCGCAGCGCCTCGAGGACGCCGTAGGCGAGCGCGGCCGCCCGGGTGCCGCCGCCGGAGAAGGTGAGCACGACGAACAGGCTGTCGGAGTTGTGCGCGTGGCCGAGATTGGCGAAGCGATAGCCGGCCCCGGCCTCGTAGTGCGCGAGCGGCGGGTTGAGCGGGAACCGGGCGCAGCCGCCGGCCGCGACCAGCGCCGCGAGTGCCAGCGCCCGCCGCCAGCGGGCGATCAGGCAACCCTCCTGGCGCGTGCGGTCTGCGGCCTGAACGCGAGCTCGAGCGGCGTGACGGCGCTGGTGCCCCTGGCCTCGAAGTCGAGCCGGCCCGGCCGGTAGTCGCGCGGCTCGCCCAGATCGAGGACGTGATGCCCTTCCTCGACCAGGAGCATCTGGGCCGTCCGTCCGGCTTCCTGACCGTCGATGAAGACCGGACGCCGTTCCGGGTAGCGCACCACGACGAATTCCATCGGCTCACCTGCAGGGTCATGGCGGTCGTGACGTCCCCGGCCAGCCGCGGACCCAATTCATGATATATAGGAATATGATCACATGCAATCAGAACTTTGAGACCAACGACCACCGACGCCGTCGGCCCGCTCGGGTGGGCCGCCGCGCGAATCGCTGGACCTGATCGCCGGTTTCTGGTCAGATGCGTCAATAGCGCATTGCGCGAGAGCGCCGCGGTCGGACCTGACAGGGGGTCAAGCGTATGCTCATCGCCCAGATACTCTCAGCCAAAGGCAGCACCGTGGTCGGCACGCGGCCCGAGGCAACGATCGCCGAGGTCGCGGGCCTGCTCAAGCAGAAGCGGATCGGCGCGGTCGTGGTGACCGATGCGGACGGCCGGCTGTGCGGCATCATCTCCGAGCGCGACCTGGCGCGCGGGCTCGCGGACTATGGCGGCGGGCTGCTGCGGATGACGGTCGCCGAGCTGATGACCGCGGACGTGGTGACCTGCAGCCCGGAGGACGGGCTCGAGAAGCTGATGCAGACCATGACCGAGCGCCGCTTCCGCCACCTGCCGGTGGTCAGGGAAGGCGAGCTGATCGGGATCATCAGCATCGGCGACGTGGTCAAGCACCGCCTGCAGGAGCTCGAGGCGGAGACGCAAGTGCTCCAGGACTACATCCACGGCGGTGCCTGAGCTGCGGGGCAGGCAAAGCGAGGCGGAGGCCGGCAGGACCTGACTTCGCAGGCCCGCGGGCGGACCTGCCGACTGCCCTGCGCGACGCGCGAGGCTCAGGCCGGTACCGACTGCCCGAGCCAGTCGACCGCGGCCTGCACGCCGCCCCGGCCGTGGGGCACGGCGAGCGCGGCCAGCGCCATCTCGACCGCGCCGAGCGTGCCGATGACCATCGGCGCGTTGACGTGGCCCATGTGGCCGATCCGGAAGGCGCGCCCGCTGAGCTCGCCGATGCCGATGCCGAGCACCACGCCGCAATGCCGCCGGCAGTATTCGCGCAGCGCCTCGGGCTCCAGCCCGTGGAGCAGGACGGTGGTGACCGAATCGGCGCGCTCCTCCGGGCGCTCGATGTTGAGCTCCAGCGCGCCGCCCTCGGCCCACACCAGCACCGCGCGCCGCACCGCCTCGGCCAGCAGGCGATGGCGCCGGAACACAGCTTCGAGCCCCTCGGCGAGCAGCAGGTCGAGCGCCCGGCGCAGGCCGAACATCAGATGCTCGGGCGGCGTGCCGCAGTATTGCTGATAGTGCTCGGGCCCCTCGCGCGCGGTCCAGTCCCAGTACAGCGTGCGCAGCCCCGCCGCAGGGTGGGCCGCCAGCGCGCGCTCGCCGGCGGCGACGAAACCGAGCCCCGGCGGCGTCATCAGGCCCTTCTGCGCGCCCGCGACCGCGACATCGACGCCCCAGCCGTCCATGTCGAACGGCATCGTCGCGAGCGAGGCGATCGTGTCGACCATCAGGAGCGCGCCGTGGCCCGCGGCATCGATCGCCCGGCGCA
This sequence comes from uncultured Alphaproteobacteria bacterium, assembly GCA_963756905.1. Lineage (GTDB taxonomy): Bacteria > Pseudomonadota > Alphaproteobacteria > Geminicoccales > Geminicoccaceae > DATAOG01. The sequence goes on along the minus strand of CAVWPO010000025.1, from coordinate 524 downwards.
GTGCCTGATGTCGTTGACCACGCCCGAGGCGGTGTCGACCTGCACCGCCAGCACCGCTTTGATGACGCCTGCCGGATCGGCGCGCAGGCGCGCCTCGAGCGCCGCCGGGTCGACCGCCCGGCGCAGCGAGCCCGGCAGCAGCTCGACCTCGACCCCGAGCATCGCCGCCATCTCGCCCCAGGCGCGCGCGAACCGGCCGCTCTCCAGCGCCAGCACCGCCTCGCCGCGCGAGAGCACGTTGGTCAGCGCCGCCTCCCACGCGCCGTGGCCATTGGCGGCATAGACGTAGACCCGCCCGTCGGTGCGGAAGATCGCGCGCAGATCGGCGATGCAGCTGGTGGTGACCTCGATCAGCGCGCCCGAATAGATGTCGATCGCCGGCCGATGCATCGCGGCCAGCACCTCGTCGGGCACCGTGGTCGGCCCCGGGATCATCAGGAACTCGCGGCCGCTGGCGACGGTCATCGGTGGGCTTCCGTGATGGCTTGACGTCGACCGTGCCTATCACGGGCCCGACCGGCCGT
>CAVWPO010000024.1:0-74692 GCA_963756905.1 uncultured Alphaproteobacteria bacterium | reverse complement strand
ACCCGGGAGCACGTTCGCGATCCGGTTGAGCTCGTAGGAGCGGCCGTAGCGGTTCTCCAGGATCATCTGGATGTAGGCGGGCACGTTGGTGTCCGCCGGACAGGCCGTCTGGCAGGGGATGTTCTGGCGCACCCAGCCGACGTCGCGCGGATCGGTCGAGTAGCGCACCGGCGTGACCACGCGCCGGCCATAAGACTGGCGCTCGGAGAAGTCCTCGTCCTCGTCGAGGTAGACCTTGCGGATCTGCTCGCCGCTCATCGTTGTCTTCAACCCCAGTCCAGGCTGGCCCTGCGTCCCGACCCGGTGCGGCGGGCCGCGTGCTCAGCGTGGATGAACCTGCCCTGAAGCCCGAGTCTAGGCCGATCTGACGGTCTTGACCACCGGCTTGACGGGCTTGTGCGCGATCGTAGGGCTCAATATCGTGCGCCGGTTGAGATTCGCCAATGGCCGGGAGCCCGGAACATGGAGCGGGAGCAGCGCCGGCGGCTGCGCGAGATTCAGCGCCGGCGCGGCCAGAACGTCAACGACGCACCCGAGGTACGAAGCGCCTGGGAACGCTGCCGCGCGCTCAGCCTCGGCTATCTCGACGCCGTGGTCGAGCTGCACGCCTCGGGCTGCGCGGGCGCGGTCCCGGATTTCGGCAAATACGCCCATCTCGGCCCCGACGAGCAGGTCGCGCGCCAGGACCTCGACCACCAGGACTGGGCGCGGTCCATGGAGGACACGCCCTGGTTCCCGGGCCGCACCCTGGGCGAGCCGCGGCTCGAGGCGCTCGAAGCCGACATCTTCGCGGCCTGGGGCGAGTACGCCTTCCATGCCCGCCTGCAGGGCGAGGCCCTCAACTGCGCGGGCTTCGACGTCGAGCGGGCGCGCCTGTTCAAGGCGGGGGCGGTCGCGGTCGGCTTCGATGACGAGGACGAGCTGGTGCAATTGACCGACGGCGGCATGGACCTCTCGGGCCGCGAGGTCGAGGTCCTGATCCCGCCCGAGGCCCTGCGCGTCCTCGGCCGGGACTGGGGTCTCAAGAACAAGGTCCCGAAGATCGCGCTCGAGACCCGTCAGATCCCCGACTGGGAATATCCCGGCTACTGGCTGCTCAAGGACAACCGCGACATCGCGCTCGCGGCGCTCGCCGACCTGCTGGCCGGCCACCCCGCGGTCACCGAGGCCCAGATCCAGGCGCTGCGCGCCAGCGCCGCCCGGCGCTGAGCGCTTCCCCGCGGGATCTCCCGGCCTCGGGAAGTGTGCCCAAATCCCCGGACAGCGCCGTGGTCGCGGGGGCTTGCGGTAGCAGGGGCCGGGCCTGCGAGGTAGGGGCCGCGGTCCCCTTGGGCGGGAAGGTCGGCTTACCCGCCAGGCGTGAACGCCGGGTGGCGATGCCCGCAATGACGGGTGTTGGCCGGCTCACGGTGCTGGTGGCGCTTGACCCATGGCACCGACCCCCGCCAGCCAGATCACAGCGCCGGGCGGAGGTCGGTCAGGGGGAAATGCTCGCCCTTGAACAGCAGCGGCAGGTCGCGCTGCTTGGCGAGCGCGTAGGCGAAGCAATCGCCGTAATTGAGGCCGGCCGGGTGGTTGCCCTTGCCGAAGACGCGGTAAGCGTCGCGCGCGATGCGCACCTGGCTGAGGCTCACCGGGACGGTGACCACGTCGAGACCATCGAGAATGGCGTCCAATGCAGGCAGCCACTGCGGGCCCTTGCGTCCGTCGATCACGATCGCGAGCTCGAGCCAGTTCGCGGCCGAGAGCAGGGGGCGGACGGCGGCCCGCAGATGGCGCAAGAACGTATCGGCTTCGGGCTCCTCGAACAGGACGACCAGGATCGCCGATGTGTCGACGACCATCAGCGCGGCAGGCCGCGCTCGTCGTAGCCGACGATCTCGTCGGGTGTGCGCTGGTCCCGATCGGGCGCCGCGGCGATCCGCTGCGCGATCGCCATCAGCTCCTCGAACGTGGCCTTGCCGCGGCCGCGTTCCTCGCGCTCGATCCGCTCCCGGACTGCGGTCCTGACCGCCTGGGTGATGTTCTCCCCGGTCAGGCCCGCGAGCCGGCGAACCAACTGGTCGGTCTCGGGATCCTTGATATTGAGAGCCATGACGCCGAGTCCCAGGAAGAAACAAGGTGGATTTCTTCCTAGTTGGGCGTTGCTCCTGCCCAGATCAAGCTCCTGGGGGCCTTGGTTGCTGCGCCCAGGACAAAATCGCAATTGGCCCTTGCAAACCAACCAGCGAGGCGGGACATATCGCTCCGTTCAAAATCTTCGGGTACACTGCTGGTTTGCGGGGGGAGAGCGATGACCAGGCCCTCTCTTGCCCAAATTGGGGTGGATGCCGAAGCGGAGGCGCCCGACGCCCGAGCCGAGGTCGAGGTCCCAACGAGCGAGACGGTCGCGGCGCCGGGCCGCGCGGATCATTTCATTGAGCGCGATGGGCTGCGCTACGCCGGCAGCCATCTGATCATCGACCTCTGGGAGGCCGCCCACCTCGACGATGTCGGCGTGATCGAGCTCGCGCTCCGGCGCGCGATCCAGGCGGCCGACGCGACCTTGCTGCATCTGCACCTGCACGCGTTCGGCCCGAGCGGCGGCGTCTCGGGCGTGGCGCTGCTGGCGGAATCCCACATCTCGATCCACACCTGGCCCGAGCGCGGCTATGCCGCGATCGACGTCTTCATGTGCGGCGCCGCCCTGCCGCACCGGGTGGTGCCGATCCTCAAGCACGCCTTGCAGGCCGGCCGGATCGCGATCTCCGAGCAGCTGCGCGGGCTGGTGTGACGGATCCGATGGCCTGGTTCGAAGAGATCTACCATCCGCACTGGCGCCAGCGCCTGGCGGTCGAGCGCGTCCTTCTGGAGCGCCACACCGGCCTCCAGGACGTGCTGATCTTCGAGAATGCGACGCTTGGCCGGGTCCTGGTCCTGGACGGCATCGTCCAGGCCAGCGAGCGCGACGAGTTCATCTATCACGAGATGATGACCCACGTGCCGATCGTCGCCCATGGCGCGGCGCAGGACGTGCTGATCATCGGCGGCGGCGACGGCGGCGCGCTCGAGGAGGCGCTCAAGCATCCCGCGCTCGCGCGGGTCACCCTGGTCGAGCTCGATCCCGGGGTGGTCGAGATCGCGCGCGCCTGGCTGCCGTCGATCCACCGGGGCGCGTTCGATGATCCGCGCGCCGAGCTCATCTTCACCGACGGGGTCGCGTTCGTCGCCGGCAGCGACCGCCAGTTCGACGTGATCGTCCTCGATACCACCGACCCGATGGGCGCCGGCGAGACCCTGTTCACCGAGACCTTCTATGCCGATTGCCGGGCCCGGCTGCGGCCGGGCGGGATCCTGGTCGGCCAGAGCGGCAATCCGGTCACCGAGCCGGAGCGCTTCCGGGCCTGCGGCGAGCGGCTGGGCCGGGTGTTCGCCGATTCGAGCTTCCTGCTCAGCGCCGTGCCGGCCTATCTGGGCGGCCCGTTCGTGTTCGCCTGGGGCTCGGACGATCCGGCCAAACGCCGCCTCAGCGCCGCCGAGCTGGCGGCCCGCCCGTACCCGGCGGGGCTCCGCTGCTACACGCCCGCGGTGCACGCGGCGGCGTTCGTCCACCCGCCCTGGCTGCTGGCGGGCGGCCTCTGAGCCCGGCGCGGGGCGGGCGACGGGCGATCATCGGCCAAGCGGGATCCGCAGGCGCAGCTGCGCGAACCAGGACCGGTGCTCGCCGTCGCTCGTGGTGCCGGTCTCGATCTCGAGCGGTATCAGCGGCCCGAACTGCAGGCTCAGGCGGTCGCTGGTGGTCGGCTGCTCGGCGTTGACCGGGATCTGCCAGTCCTTCTTGACCCGGAACCAGGCCCAAGGGACCTCGGGGATGCGGGCGCCGAGGGCGATGCCGTAGCCGTCGAACCGGCGGTCGGGCACGCCATCTGCGCCGCTTTGGCGATCCGGAACGTCGTCGAACGAGGAGGTGCCGAGCTCGAAGGCGTCCGAGTGCGGCTCGGTGCCGATGCGATGGCGCCGGTAGTCCTGGAGCCAGTGGTTCTCGACCGTGCCGCTGAGCGCCAGCGTCAGATCCTCGCCGCGCCCGCCCGGGTGGTAGTAGAGCCCCAGATTGCCGCCGCTCGAGCCTCCGGAATCGTGGCTCAGACCAGCGCGCAGCGAAAGCCGGTCGCCCCGGTCCCAACGCCGCTCCAGCGGCTGGACGGCCGCGACGTCATAGGCGGCCTGCGCCCGGTCCTGGTATCTGGCGTCGACCGTGACCCGGCGCAACCAGGCCGGGCCGCTCCGCTGCACACCGGGCAGCGAGGCGCCGACGCTGCGATTGGCCGCCTCGCGGCCGCCCGCCGCCGGATCGTTGGCGCCGGTATCGGCCAGCCAGGCGCCGAGGCCAGGCGGGCTGCCCGGCGCCGGAGCCGCGAGCGCCGTCGGCGCGCTGCCGACCAGGACGAGAATGGAGACCAGCGAAGTCGCAATGACGACATGGCGGGGCGAGACCGCCCGCGATCGGCAGCGGAGCATACGACGTTTCCCACCTCGCGCCGCCGGCGACGGCGCGCAAGCACCCGAGCGCGCCCGCCCCGACCGTTGTGTCCCGGTCTGTCGTCGAACGCGGCGTAAGGTTACCGGTGCGGGCTTAAGGAAGCCTTGTGGCGCGCCAGGCGCGTGCGGGCGGCGGGCACGCCAGGGATCAAGCGTACCCTGAGGTATCCCCATGTCTGGGAAGCTGATAATGATTTGTCCTTATTAGATCGATATTTATACTAGCATGTTGATGCCAGAGTTCAGCAGCGCGAGGCTCGATGAGAGCTGGCCCCAGCTTGTCAGCATGATGGATTAACGTTAAGGGAACATGGGATCGGGTGACTGTTTGAGCCGCCATGGCAAACGACGACAGCAAGTTGGCACGGACCACGCGCTCGCAGGCCGGGCGAACGCCGGCGGACGGTGACCGGCCTGCGACCGGCGAGCCGTCTGAAGCCGTTGCCTCGGAAGGCGTTGCCTCGGGGATGGCCGAGGTCGAGCTTGCGCTTGCGGATCTGGTCAGCGATGCCCGCGGCGAGATCGTCTTCTACAACGACTCGGGCTTTCGCAGCCTCGCGGTCCGGACCGATCGGGCGGTGGTCGACGAGGGTCGGGCGGGTCCGCATCTGACCGCCGCGGGCGAGGACGTGTCGGGGTTCAAGTTCGTGACGTTCGACAATGGCCTGACGCTGTACTTCGAGGCGGGGCTCGATCTCGTTCTCCTGAGCGCGAGCGCCTGAGAGCGACCGTGAGCGTCAGGGCGCGTCGCGCAGGCTCTCGAATTCGCGCAGCTCGTCCGGGCTGAGAGACTGCACGATCGCCTGCAGCTCCTGCTCGGGGGTCCGCTCGCCGGGCGGCGTGATCAACCTGAGCCGATCGGCGAGCCACAGGATCACCCGGACATTGCCTTTGCCGACCTCCTTCTCGATCGCCGCGCGCAGGGCGAGGCGCAGGTCGCCAATCCGGTCGCGGTCCTGATCGGCCACGGTTTCCTTGAACTCCTCGATCGAACGCCGGAACGCCGGGTCATGCTGGCGTCGGCGCGACAGTCGGCCGCGCGAGCAGCCGAGCCGGCGGGCGACGGCGGCCAAGGGCACGCCGCGCGCGATCAGTTCGGCCGCGTGACGCCAGTCGATGGCGCGCGGCGCGGCGCGCCGAGCGCCGGCAACGGGTAGAGCGGTCATGGCAGCTGTTTCCCTCTGAGCCGGGCGCGGGAGGGGGCAGATCGCAAGACGCAGCCCGGGTAGGTGCGCTACACTTATAGGAAATAGCTCCTAAAGTCAAGGGGCTTTGCCCGAGACCGGCGCCAGCCGCGTTGATCTCTCCGGACGACAAATCCGCCTGATGCTCTCTGATCTGCGGTTGCGTTAACGAGGTTTTAAGGAAACAAGGGCCATTCCCGGCGAGCGTTTGCGGGAGATGACCTGGCCATGCCGGTCGACGGTCCGACTCGAGTTGACGTTCCCGAAGCCCGGTCGCCTGCCGGGGGCGATGCCGCCGCGCTGCGCCAGGAGCTCGAGCGATGGCGAAGCCGGGCGCTGGCGGCGGAACGCGCCAACGAGGCGAGGTCGCTGTTCTTCGCGACCATGAGCCATGAGATCCGCGAGCCGATGAACGGCGTCATCGGCATGACGCGGCTGCTGCTCGAGACGCCGCTGTCCGACGAGCAGCGCGAGTTCGGCGAGGCCGTGCTCGAACTCGGCCGAGGCCCTGCTCACGATCATCAATGACATTCTCGATCTGTCGCGGATGGAGGCGGGCCGGCTCGAGCTCGACGACATTGATTTCGATCTCAGGACCGTCCTCGAGCGGGTGATCGCGATGGTCGGCCCGCGGGCCCGCGACAAGGGCCTCGCGCTGCGGCTGGTGATCGATCCGGACGTGTCGACCGCGCTCCGTGGTGACCCGGGCCGGATCCGCCAGATCTGCCTCAATCTGCTCGGCAATGCGATCAAGTTCACGGCCGCTGGCGAGGTCAGCCTCGCGGTCCGTCTGGTCGCCGATCGGCCGTCGGTGGTTGGCCTCGGTCTGACCGTGCGCGACACCGGCGTCGGCATCCCCGAGCATCTGCAGGACCGCCTGTTCACCGCCTATGCCCAGGCCGACCCGTCGGTACCGCGCCTCTATGGCGGCAGCGGGCTCGGCCTTGCCATCTGCAAGCGGCTGGTCGCCCTGATGGGCGGCGAGATCCGGCTTTCGAGCCGGCCGGGCGAGGGGACCGTGTTCGACGTCACGCTGGTGCTCGCCAAAACGCCGGCGGCCCGGCCGGGCCCGGTGGCGCCCTCGGCCGAGATTGCGGGCATGCGGCTCTTGATCGTCGATCGCACCGCGACCACCCGGACCCTGTTGCAACAGCGGACCCGGAGCTGGCGGGTCGCCGCCGAGGTGGCCGACTCGGGCGCGGCCGCCCTGGCCGCCCTGGCGCAGGCGCAAGGCCGCGGCCGACCGATCGAGGTCGCGCTGATCGACGGCTCGCTGCCGGACATGAGCGGCGAGGAGCTGGGCCGGCGGATCAAAGCCGACCCGGGACTGCGGTCGACCGAGCTGGTGATGATCGCCTCCTCCGGACTGCGGGGCGACGCCGCCCGGGTCAAGGAGATCGGCTTTGCCGCCTATCTGCCCAAACCGGTGACCGCCCAGACCCTGCTCGAGTGCCTGCTTCAGCTGCGCGGCACGCCGGGCGCAGCCGGGGCCGAACCGGGCGCGTCCGGGCTGATCACCGTGCACAGCATGTCCGAGCGGCGCGCCGGCCTCCGGATCCTCTTGGCCGACGACAACCCGCTGAACTGCCGGATGACCGTCCTGATGCTCGAGAAAGCCGGCCATCAGATCGACGTCGTCAACGACGGCGCCAGCGCGGTCGAGGCGTTGCGGGGCAAGGACTACGATTTGGTCCTGATGGACGTGCAGATGCCCGGCGTCGACGGGCTCGAGGCGACCCGCCGGATCCGCAAGCTGCCGCCCGGCCGTGCCGGGGTGCCGGTGATCGCGATCACCGCCAATGCCTGGCCCGGTGACGACCAGCGTTGCCTGGCGGCGGGCATGAACGACTACCTCACCAAGCCGATCGATCGCGCCCGCCTGCTCGGCAAGCTGGCGCACTGGGGGCAGGGCGCGGCCAGGGCCGGATGAGGCGCCGCAGCTGGCCCGGTCCGGAAGAATCGCCCATGGGTAGCAAGGAAATACGGCGCAAATGCTGCTTGTTCGAGCTGCTCACCTTGGAGTATGCTACCCACGGTTGGTCACGCCGAGGGTGCCGCGAAGGCAGGGGCCGAAGCATCATGCCGCTGCAGGCGAGATCGAACGGGCGCCGCTTGGGCTCGATCGTCGCCCTGGTCTGGGCTCTGCTGGCGCCGCCCGCGCTGGCCGATACCCTGTCCTTCGACGCCTGGCTGGACGGCTTGCGCCAGGACGCCCTGCACCAGGGCATCGGCGCCGCGACGCTGGACGGCGCGCTCACCGGCCTGACGCCGATCGGGCGCGTGATCGAGCTCGATCGCCGGCAGCCCGAGGGCCGGTTCACCTTTCAGGAATATAATCAGCGGGTGCTGTCGCCGATCCGGATCGAGCGCGGTCGCCAGCTGTACCGCGAGCACCAGAGCCTGCTCGAGCGGGTCGCGGCCGACTATGGCGTGCCGGCGAGCATGATCGTGGCGCTGTGGGGCGTCGAGAGCACCTATGGTAGCTTTCATGGCGAGTTCCCGGTGATCGGCGCGCTCGCCACCCTCGCCTATGACGGGCGGCGCGCCAGCTTCTTCCGCGGCGAGCTGATCCAGGCGCTCAAGATCGTCGACCACGGCGACGTCACCGCCGCGGGCATGACCGGCTCCTGGGCCGGCGCCATGGGCCAGAGCCAGTTCATGCCGTCCAGCTATCTCGCCTATGCGGTCGACTACGACCGGGACGGCCGGCGCGACATCTGGACCAGCCTGCCCGACGTGTTCGCGTCGATTGCCAACTATCTCGCCAAGGCCGGCTGGAACGATCGCCGCACCTGGGGCCGCAAGGTCAGCCTGCCTGCGGCCGTCGACGGCGAGCTCGCGAGCCTCCAGATCCGCAAGCCCCTGCCGCAATGGCAGGCGCTCGGCGTGCGCCAGGCCGACGGCGGCGATCTGCCGAGGGTGAGCCTGTCGGCATCGCTGCTGCGCACCGACGACGGGCAGGGGCCCGCCTATCTCGTCTACGACAATTTCCGGGTCCTGATGGCCTGGAACCGTTCGACCTATTTTGCCCTGACCGTGGGCGAGCTTGCGGATCTGATCGGCGATGGCTGACCGATCCGGCCGCCGGTCCGGGAGCGCGGTGATGGCGGCCCTGCGCCCGAGCCGGGCCAGGCTGGCGGCGTTCGGGCTGCTCGGCGCCATCGTCCTGATCCTCGCCGGTTGCGGCTCGTCCGGGCGCGAGGGGGTCTACAAGGTCGGCCAGCCCTATCGGATCGACGGCCGCTGGTACTATCCGGAGTTCGATCCCAACTACGACCAGGTCGGCATCGCATCGTGGTACGGCTCGGATTTCCACGGCCATGCGACCGCCAATGGCGAGACCTTCGATCGCCACGAGCTGACGGCGGCGCATCCGACCCTGCCGCTGCCGAGCATCGTGCGGGTCACCAATCTCGCGAACCATCGCGAGGTCGAGCTGCGGGTCAACGACCGCGGGCCGTTCGTCGGCGACCGGCTGATCGATCTTTCGCAGGCCGCGGCCCGCGAGCTCGGCTTCGAGCGCCAGGGGCTGGCCCGCGTCCGGGTCCAGTTCGTGGGCCTGGCCGACGCCAAGGGCGAGCCACCGCGGCCGATCGTCCGCTACGCCCGCCGCGCGCCCACCGCCACCGCCGCCACCGGCGACGGTGGTCGCCCAGGCACGGCCGTCGGTGGTCGCGGGCGGGCTGATCGCCACGGCGGAGGCCGCGACCTGTGGCGGTCGCTTCATTCAGATCGGCGCCTTCTCCGAGCCCGAGCGGGCGATGCGTGCCGCCGCCCGCGTGCAAGACGTGACCGCGATCCCGGTCCGGGCGCAGACGCCCGCCGACGACCATCTGACCCGGATCCGCCTGGGGCCGATCCCCGATCCGGGAGCCGCCGAGGCGGCCTTGGACCGGCTCAAGCAGAGCGGCTTTCCGAGCGCCTTCATCGTCGAGCCCGAGCCGCCGGGCCCGGCCTCTTGCTGAAGGTCGCCCGCCCATCCGTCCACGGCCATTCGAACCGAGAGGGACTGATGTTGACAAGCCTGTTGCGCCGGGGTCGCCTGATCCTCGCCGCCCTGATCTGCCTGACCCTGACCGCGCCCGCGGCGCGGGCGGGCGCTTTCGAGACGACCGCCACCGCCGCGATCCTGGTCGACCTGCAATCGCATCAGGTCCTGTTCGCCAAGAACCCGGATGAGCCGGTACCGCCAGCCTCGATGAGCAAGCTGATGACCGCCTTCATGGTCCTCGAACGGCTGAAGGACGGCCGTCTGAAGCCCGACGACACGTTCCCCGTGAGCGAGAAGGCGTGGCGCATGGGCGGCTCGAAAATGTTCGTCGGGGTCGGCTCGCGCGTCCGGGTCGAGGATCTCCTGCACGGCATCCTCATCCAGTCCGGCAACGATGCCTGCATCGTGGTCGCGGAAGCGCTCGGCGGCACCGAGGAGGGCTTCGCCGAGATGATGACCAAGCGGGCGCACGAGCTCGGCCTGAGCCATTCGACCTTCAAGAACGCCAGCGGCTGGCCCGATCCCGGCCACCTGATGAGCGTCCGCGACCTCGCGACTCTGGCGCAGATCCTGATCGAGCGGTTCCCCGAGTACTATCCGATCTTCAGCCAGAAGGAATACACCTACAACGGCATCCGCCAGCATTCGCGCAATCCGCTGCTCAATCGGGATCTCGGCGTCGATGGCCTGAAGACCGGCCACACCGATGACGCCGGCTATGGTCTGACGGCGTCCGCGGACCGTGACGGCCGCCGGGTGGTCTTCGTGCTCGCGGGACTGCAGCGCCCGGGCGAGCGGGCCCGCGAGGCCGAGCGGCTGCTCGAATACGCCTACCGCGAGTTCAAGAACTACAAGCTGTTCGCCGCCGGTGACACGGTCGAGCAGGCCAACGTCTGGCTCGGCAATCACAGCAGCATACCGCTCGTGCTGCAGCAGGACGTGATCGTCTCGTTGACCGCGGAGGGTCGTCGCGGGCTCGAGGTCAAGGTCGCCTACGACGGGCCGATCCCGGCCCCGGTCGTCCAGGGCGCCCAGCTCGCCGAGCTCGAGATCGCGGCCCCCGGGATCGAGCCCCTGCGACTGCCGCTGACCGCCGGCGAGAACGTCCGGACCGTCAACCTGTTCGGTCGGGTGACCAGCGCGCTCGGCTATCTGATCTGGGGGCCGTCGTGAACACCTGGCCGGCGCCGAGGGGCCGGCGCCAGATCGCCGGCGGATGACCGCGCGCGGCCGGCTGATCACCTTCGAAGGCGGCGAAGGGGCCGGCAAATCGACCCAGGTCGAGCGCCTGGCGGCGGCGCTCAGGGCGGCAGGCCTCGCCGTGGTCGTGACCCGTGAGCCGGGTGGAACGCCGGGCGCCGAGGCGATCCGCGCGCTGCTGGTGGGCGGCGCGCCGGCCCGCTGGTCGCCGATGACCGAGACCTTGCTGCTGCTGGCCGCGCGCCACGATCACGTGCTCCGGGTGATCGAGCCGGCCCTGGCGGGCGGCGGCTGGCTGGTCTGCGACCGCTTCATCGACTCGACCCGGGTCTATCAGGGGATCGCCGGCGGCATCGGCCGCGCCCTGGTCGACCAGCTGCACCGGGCGGTGTTCGGCGACCTCCGCCCCGACCTCACCCTGATCATGGACCTGCCGCCTGCGATCGGCCTCGCGCGCCGCCGGGCGAGCGCCGGCGAGAACCGCTTCGAGCGCATGGATGCCGCCTTTCACGCGCGCGTCCGCGAGGGCTTCCTCGCGATCGCGGGCGCCGAGCCGGAACGCTGCGTGGTGATCGATGCCGACCGGCCGGAAGCCTCGGTCGCGCGCGCCGTCCGCAGCGCCGTCCAGGCGCGCCTCGGCCTCGATCTCGCGGTGGTGGAGTGACATGGAGATCGCGGCCGCGCCGCCGGAGCCGCGCGCCAATCCCGACCTGATCGGTCAGGCGGCGGCGCAGGGCGTGCTCAGCCGGGCGCTCCGCTCGGGGCGCCTGGCGCATGGCTGGCTGCTCAGCGGCCCCGAGGGCATCGGCAAGGCGACCCTCGGCTATCGTTTCGCCCGTGCCCTGCTGGCGGGTCAGGGCGCGATCGACCCCGCGCTCGGTCTGCCCCCGGACCATCCGGTCTTCCGGCAGGTGGCCCAGGGCGCCCATCCCGACCTCACCGTGATCGAGCCCGAGCGCGATCCCAAGACCGGGCGCGTCAAGTCCGAGATCCCGGTCGCCCTGGTGCGCGCGGCGACCCAGGCCCTGCACGCGACCGCGGCGATGGGCGGCTGGCGCGTGGTTCTGATCGACGGCGCCGAGCGCCTCAATCGCAACGCCGCCAACGCCCTGCTCAAGTCGCTCGAAGAGCCGCCGCCGGCCGCCGTCCTGCTCCTGATCAGCCACCGGCCCGCCCAGCTCGCCGCGACCATCCGCTCGCGCTGCGCCAAGCTGCCGCTCGCCCGGCTGCCCGACGCGATGGTGATCGACCGCCTGGCGCAGTGGGTCCCCGAGCTTGGCGGCGAGCAGGCAAGCGCCATCGCGCGGCTCGCCCACGGCAGCCTCGGCCGGGCCCTGGAGCTGGTCGGCGAGGACTGGCTGCCCCTCTACTGCCGCCTCGCCGAGGGCCTCGCCGGCCCGGCCGGCGAGCGCGGATCGCTGCCGGATCTCGCGAGCGCGCTCGCGCGCCACGCCGAGCAGCGCGGCTTCGCCGGGCCGCTCGGGCTGATCCAGGAGCTGCTCGGCCGGGTGGTCGCCACGGCTGTCGGTCGGCGCGGTCCGGCGCTGTTTGCAGCCGAGCCGGCGGTGCTCGACCGGCTGGTCCAAAGACGCTCCCTCGATCGCTGGGCGAGGCTCTGGGAGACGATCGGCCGCCTGGCGCCAGCCGTCGACGGTCTGAACCTTGACCGCGGGCAGGCGCTCCTCCACATCCTCACCCTGTTGGCGCCGGGGTCGGATCCGGACGAGCTCCCCGCCGGCGATGCCCCCCTCGGAGCGCTCGATGTCCCCGGCTGAGGCCTTCTACGTCACGACGCCGATCTACTACGTCAACGACGTGCCGCACATCGGCCACGCCTACACCACGCTCGCCTGCGACACGATCGCGCGGTTTGCCCGCCTCGACGGCCGTCGGGTCTGGTTCCTCACCGGCACCGACGAGCACGGCCAGAAGGTCGAGAAGGCGGCCGCCGCCGCCGGCCTCGAGCCCCAGACCTTCACCGACCAGGTCGCGGAGCGCTTTTTCGACCTCGCGGGCCGCATGCGGATCACCAACGACGACTTCATCCGCACCACCGAGGCCCGCCACAAGGCGGGCGTGCAGGCGCTCTGGCGCGAGCTTCGGCGCCGGGATCAGATCTACCTCGGCACCTACGCCGGCTGGTACTCGGTGCGCGACGAGTCGTTCTATGCCGAGAGCGAGCTCGTGGGCGGCCTCGCGCCGACCGGCGCCCCGGTCGAGTGGGTCGAGGAGCCGAGCTACTTTTTTCGCCTCTCCAGCTGGCAGGAGCGGCTGCTCCGCTTCTACGAGGAGCATCCCGACTTCATCCTGCCGGCCGCGCGCCGCAACGAGGTGATCAGCTTCGTCAAGGGCGGCCTTTTGGATCTCTCGGTCTCGCGCACCAGCTTCCGCTGGGGCATCCCGGTGCCGGACGATCCGGACCACGTCATCTACGTCTGGCTGGACGCGCTCACCAACTACATGACAGCGCTCGGCTATCCGGATACCGAGGGCGAGCTGTTCCAGCGCTTCTGGCCGGCCGACGTGCACGTCGTCGGCAAGGACATCCTGCGCTTCCATGCGGTCTACTGGCCGGCCTTCCTGCTCGCCGCCGGGCTCGAGCCGCCGCGGCGCGTCTTCGCCCACGGCTGGTGGACGATCGAGGGCCAGAAGATGTCGAAGTCGCTCGGCAACGCGGTCGAGCCCCTGCAGCTGATCGACGACTACGGCCTCGACCAGACCCGCTACTTCGTCCTGCGCGAGGTGCCGTTCGGCAACGACGGCGACTTCTCGCGGAGCGCCATGATCGGCCGGATGAACGATGACCTCGCCAACGACTATGGCAACCTGGTGCAGCGCGTGCTGTCGATGATCCAGCGCTACCACGACGGCCGGCTGCCGGCGCCGGCCGAGCTTGCCGGCGAGGACAGCGCGCTGCTCGGCGCGGCCGAGGCCCTGCTCGACCGGGCGCGCGCCGAGATGGCGGTTCAGGCGTTGAGCCGGACGCTCGAGGCGATCTTCGAGGTGGTGAGCGCGGCCAACCGCTATGTCGACGCGCAGGCGCCCTGGACGCTGCGCAAGAGCGACCCCGAGCGGGCGGGGACCGTGCTCTACGTGCTCGCCGAGACGATCCGCAAGCTCGCCCTGCTGACCCAGGCCTTCATGCCCGACGCTTCCGAGCGCATCCTCGACCAGCTGGCCGTGGCCAAGAGCGCACGCACGTTTGCGAGCTATCGTAGCGCCGACGGAGCGTTGAGCGCCGGGGCCCTGCTGCCACGCCCCGAGGGCGTGTTCCCGCGCCGGGTCGAGGTGGCGACCGCAATGCCCGGGCAGCGGCGTCAGAGCGGCGATGCTGGTCGATAGCCACTGCCATCTGGATTTCCCGGCGCTGGCTCAGGAGGGCGAGGCGGTCCTCGCCCGCGCCCGCGCGGCCGGCGTGCGGGCCATGCAGACGATCGGCACGCGCCTTGGCACCTTCGATCGGGTGCTCGCGATCGCGGACGCCCATCCCGGGGTCTGGTGCTCGGTCGGCGTGCATCCGCACCGGGCGGCCAAGGAGACCATCCAGGATGCCGCACCGCTCCTGGCGCAGGTGGGTCACCCGAAGGTGATCGGGATCGGCGAGAGCGGCCTCGACTATTACTACGAGCACGCGCCTAAGGACGTGCAGGCGAGCGTCTTTTTGGCCCACATCGAGGCCGCGCGGGCGAGCGGCCTGCCGCTGATCGTGCACACGCGCGAGGCCGATCTGGACACCATCGCGATCCTGCGGGATGCCATGGCCGCCGGGCGGTTCGCGGGCGTGATCCACTGCTACAGCTCGAGCCCCGAGCTCGGCCGGCAGGCGGTCGAGCTCGGCCTCTACCTCGGGATCGGCGGCATCCTGACCTTCCGGCGCTCGGATGAGCTGCGCGCGACCGTGCGCGGGCTGCCGCTCGATCGCCTCCTGCTCGAGACCGACGCGCCCTATCTCGCGCCGGAACCGTACCGCGGCCAGCGCAACGAGCCTGCCCGCGTCCGCGAGGTCGCCGCCCGGCTGGCCGAGATCAAGGGCATCCCGGTCGGCGAGGTCGAGCGCGTCACCACGGAGAACTTCTTCCGGTTGTTCACCAAGGCCCAACCACCCGCCGATCCCGCATGCGGGTGACGATTCTCGGCTGCGGCACGTCGAGCGGCGTGCCGGTGATCGGCTGCCGCTGTGCGGTCTGCACCTCGGGCGAGGCGCGCAACCGCCGCCGTCGCTGTGCGATCCTGATCGAGCAGGGAAGCTCCCGGGTGCTGGTCGACACGCCGCCCGATCTGCGCTGCCAGTGTCTCGACGCCGGGATCGACCGGGTCGACGCGATCCTCTACACCCACGCCCATGCCGACCACGTCAACGGCGTCGACGACGTGCGCGCGCTCAATTTCCTGATGGACCGGCCGATCGATGCCTATGGCGAGGCGGCCGTGCTCGCCCGCATCCGGGAGCGGTTCGGCTACGCCTTCCTGCCGCCCGAGCCGGACCTGGGCTGGTGGCGCCCGGCGTTGACGGCGGTCGCGATCGAGGGCCCGTTCACGGTCGGCGAGCTTGAGATCCAGCCGTTCGAGCAGCGCCACGGCCGGTCGCCGAGCTGGGGCTTCCGGGTCGGCGGCTTCGCCTACTCCCCGGACGTCAACGGCCTGCCCGAGGCGGCACTCGCCGCGCTCGCGGGCGTCGAGGTCTGGCTGGTCGACTGCCTGCGCGAACGCCCGCATCCGAGCCACGCCCATCTCGAGCAGACGCTGGCCTGGATCGCGGAGCTCCGCCCGCGCCGGGCGGTGCTCACCCACATGAACCACGAGCTCGACTACTGGGACCTGCGGCGCCGTCTGCCGGCCGGCGTCGAGCCCGCCTATGACGGCATGGTCCTCGAGATCGGCGGCCCCGATCAGGTCTCCGTGTAGCGCCCGGGCAGGAACTGCTTGATCCAGGTCTGCGGGGCGATCAGGCGGTAAGCGATCGCGCTGTAGCACATCGCCTTCTGGGCGAGCGCGATCGGGGCGTCGTGGACCACCTCGATGTAGCCGGGGATCACGCTCCGCAGCCGCAGCGCCAGCCAGCCCTCGCGCTTGCCGCCGCCGATCCAGCTGCTCTTCTGGGTCAGGGCGAGGTTGCTCGACTGGTTGCGGTGGCAGCGCCGGTACAGCAGGACCTGCGGCAGCAGATGAAACCGGCCGAGCAGGCTGAGCTCGGCCAGCAGCACCTTGTCCGAGCCGTAGTAGCCGCCGTGCAGGCGGGTCCGGCGCAGCATGTCCGACCGGATCACCCCGAAGATCTCGAAGGTGCGCATGGTCCGGACCAGCACATCCCAGAACCGGCCCGCCGGCCGGTCGCCTTCGGCCCGATGCAGCGGATCGATCTGCCCGACCCGCTCACCGTGCCTGGTCACGTAGCACTTCTGCTCGTCGTCGTAATCGACTGGCGAACCATCGTCATTGATCAACGTGGTCTGGCCGCAACAGAGCACGACGGCAGGATCGCGCTCGAGCGCCTCGACGCAGCGTTCGAGGAAGTCCGGCGCGCAGACGTCGTCGTGCGCGGCCCACTTGAAGTAGCGGCCGCGCGCCCGCTCGAAGACCAGGTTGTAGTTGCCCGCCGCGCCGACGTTGCGCGGGTTGCGGACATAGCTGACCCTGCGGTCCCGGGCCGCGTAGGCGAGGCAGATGTCCTCGGTCGCGTCGGTCGACGCATTGTCCTGGATCAGCAATTCAAAGTCTTGGAAGCTCTGGTTCAGGATCGACTCGATCGCCTCGGCGACGTAGTCGGCCCCGTTGTACACCGGCAATCCTATGGATACCTCAGGCACCGCAAACCCATTGAATGCGCTCACGGATCGACCTCCCACCGCTCCTGCGAGCTACAGGACGCGGACATCCGGCGAAGTTGTCTGCCAAGCATCAAGCGGGTGGCGCGATCGCAATGCGCTAATCCCGCGTCAACCAACCGTGATTGGAGATTATCTAGACGCTGCCTTTAGTTGCATCCGTATTTTGAGCGCGCGCACAAGCCAGGATTGACCGGCGACCGCTCCCGTTCACCGTTTTTATAGTCTGCCGAGCGTCCGCCCGGAATTCAAGTGACAAGCGAGGGTCCTGGCGGCGAAACGAAAATCAGCCCTCAGGGGTGTGTCCGTCCCGCAACTGGGTCTGCCACCAAAGCCTCTATCTCCTTGTAAACCTGCGCGATCTGGCGGCGCCAGTCGTAGCGGCAGACACGGCTGCGCGCGCCCTCGCCAAGCTGTCGGCGGAGGTGCGGGGCGTCAGCGAGCTCCTGGAGCGCATCGGTCAGACCGCTCACCACCTCGGCGTGCGACCGTCCGGCGGTCGTCACCACGCGTCCGCAGCTGGCGTCGACGATGCTGCCGGGGCCGCCGAGGTCGAAGCAGATCACCGGCCGACCGTGGGCCAGGGCCTCCAGCACCACATGGCCGCCGGAGTCGTGGAGGCTCGGGAACAGCAGCAGGTCGTGAGCGCGGTAGACCTCCGGCATGCGCTCATGCGGCACCCACGCCAGCCAGTCGACCGCATCGTCCAGGCCGAGGCGGTGCGCGATCGCCCGCCAGCGGCCCTCGGCGGCGCCGGTACCGGCGATGCTGAGCCGGGCCGGGCGGCCGCGCGCGCGCAGCTGCGCCAGGGCCTCGAGCCCGAGGTGCATGCCCTTCCAGGCCAGGCAGCGGCCGACGTACAGGAGGCGGAGCTCGCCGTTGACGTGCGGGTCGGCAGGCGCCGCCGCCAGGATCTCCTGCTCGGCGATGCCGATCTGGAGCTGGACCCGGACCTTGCCCCGGTGGCGGTCCGGCACCAGGCGCGCGGTGTCCGGGCTGGACACGTAGATCAGGCGGGCGTCGTCGAGGGCGCGGCGGGTGATCGGGTCGAACCGGGACAACAGGTTGAGCCCGTCGCGCACCAGGTCGAGCAGCCAGCCGCGCGCGCCCATGCCGCGCCGGAGCGCAAGCGGCGCGGTCTCGCCGCCGCCGACCGGTCCGAGCACGAACGGCAGCGGCAGCCGGCCCATGAAGCTCGGCTGGCGGATGACGCAGTAGGTGAGGTGATGGACGAGATCGAACCGCTCGCTCAGGACGAGCTGGCGGGCATGGCGGTAGGCGACCAGCTGCCAGGACAGATGCACGAGCTGCAACGGCAGGCCCCTGTGCAGCGCCGTCTCGAGCCAGGCCGGCATGACATACTCGAAGCGGACGTTCGCGGGCACCGTGCCCGCCGCGCGCGCCGCCTCGAGGATCGCGCGGTCGCGGGTCCAGGTCAGGACCACGACCTCGTGGCCGAGCCGCCCGATCTCGATCGCCCAGCGCCAGCCGACCTCGGTTTCCGAGCCGACGCCGGGGGCGCATTCGAAGGCGCTGAGCAGGACCCGGAGCTTGCGCTGCGGCGGCGGCGCCGCCCGGTCGGGCCCGACGGAGATCGGATCGAGGTCGGCAGGGCGCAGCATGGTCCTCCTGATCGCGGCGGCGCGGTTCCTCAAAAGCTCATCGTAGAAAGGCAGAAATTCGCGCCCCCGTCAACATTTGGTGGAGCGCCCGCCGGAGCGACCACGACATGTAGATGCCTCTGGTTGAACTCAACGGCTCGCGCCCAGCCGCCCCATCGGTACCGCCGGGCCGCCGGCGCCGGTCGAGGAAGCCCGGCGCCCATGCCGGCCAGCGACGCGGCGATGGTCGGCGGCCGACTAGGGCTGGTAGGGGTCGGGCGGCAGCCGCTCGGAGCCGGGCCCGATCAGGCCCCGCTCCAGGAGCAGGCCCATGCGCAGGATGACACCCCAGAAGAAGTAGAACGGGATGATGTTGTACGGCTTCTCGAAGCCGTCCTCGCCCAGCGCCAGCACCCAGGTGCAGATGAAGAAGACCATCAGCACCATGAGCCGGTTCTCGCCTTCGCGCCAGTCGAGCCGGCGGCAATGGATGAAGGTCCTGTGCCAGCGTTGGAGCAGGCTCAGCATCATCGCCGCCCAGCAGACGGCGCCGATGATGCCGGTGCGGGCGACCACCGTGATGTAGGAGTTGTGCGGCTCGCGGACCTGGGCCCCGGTGGAGCCGTGGAAGTCGGTCAAGGGCAGGCCGTAGCCGAGGCCGAGCAGCAGGCTGAAGGGATCGCCGATCATGCTGTTGTAGATCTTGGTCCACCACTGGATGCGCTGGTCCACCCCCTCGGCCGCCGAGCAGACGCCCTGGAACGAGGGATCGCAGATCCCGAAGATGGCCAGGAAATGGGCGACCAGGAACTCGGCGCTGAAGGTGGCGCCGAGCCGGCCCTGGAAGTGCAGCCCGACCAGGGTGATCAGCGCCAAGAGGAATGCCGACAGCACCGCCAGGATGCCCAGGTTGCCGACCGTCGAGCGCCGGTAGAACGCCAGAAAGGCGAAGATCGCGAACAGGATCAGATAGAGGGTGCGGGCCTGGAAGACCGCCACCGTGTAGCCGATGATCATCACCGCCACGACATTGGCGAGCAGCCGGTTGCTGTGGAACAGGATCAGATAGATCGCCGCCATGAACAACATCTGCGAGGTATTGGCCATGCTGAAGAAGATCGGGGCCGGGTAGCCGGAGCCCGACATGATGGTCGGCGACAGGTTCCAGAGCTGATCGCGCAGCGGATACAGCATGCCATAGAGGACGCAGACCACGAGCATCTTGGGCAGCCAGTCGAAGAACCGGTCGAAGCTCTTCGGCTGACCGGCGAACACGAAGCCGACCAGGAGAAACAAGGATTCCAGGACGTGCGCCGCATCGCGCAACGCCCAGGTGCCGTGCTGGCTGAAGTCGAACATCGCGCGCCCGACGCCGAAGAGCCACCAGACCGCGAACGGCAGCATCGGGATCGTCAACGACAGCCGGCCGAGCACGCCGGTGTAGTTGATCGTGACCAGGTACATCAGCAGCACGATCTCGCCGACCGGCAGGCCGCCGCCGGCGACCGGTGGGATCCGGAGCTGCATGAAGCCCCAGTTCAAGAGCAGGTAGAGCCAGACGGTGATCAGGACGACGAGGTTGCGCAGCGTCTCCATCTGGCTGCCGGCGGCCAGCTCGGACGGGGCGGCGGACGGGACGTGATCCGGCCGACCGGGCCAATGCAGCCGGCCCTGGTGGATCACCACCTCGGTGCTTCCGGTTCGGGTCGAGGTCAACCGGTCCATCGATCGTCCAACGTCTGGCAGCATGGCTGGCACGCCGAGCCCCTGATGTGCATTAGCAGATGACAGGTTTCAAGGATCTTGTGCCCGGGCGTGCACCTCGCGGCCCGGGGCCAGGACGGCTGTGCCGCGCTCACGGCAGCAGCCCTGAGGGCGACGAGTGCGCCGGACCGCTGGCCACGCCGTCCGGCCGCAGCGCCCCCTCGATCTCGGCGTAGACCCGGGCGACCTGGCGCGGCCAGGCATAGCGGGCCGCGCGCGTCGCGCGCCCCTTGCCCGAGCCGCCGGCGCAGAGCCGGCGAATCCGCGAGCTCCTGGAGCGCGTCGGCGAGCCCCCGGACGACCTCGCGGCGGCGGCGGCCGCGCGTGACCACGACCCGCCCGCAGCTCGCATCGACCATGCTGCCGGGGCCGCCGAGGTCGAAGCAGGCGACCGGCCGGCCGTGCGCCAGCGCTTCCAGGACCGCCTGCCCGCCGGAATCGTGCAGGCTCGGGAACAGCAGCACGTCATGGGCCCGGTACACCTCGGCCATCCGGTCATGCTCGACCCAGGCGAGCCAGTCGAGCGCATCGTCGATCCCGAGCCGGTGCGCCTGGGCGCGCCAGCGGACGGCGGCGGGACCCGTGCCGGCGATCGTGAGCCGCGCCCACCGTCCCCGCGCCAGCAGCTCCGCCAGGGCCGCGAGGCCGATGTCCATGCCCTTCCAGGCCAGGCAGCGGCCGACGAACAAGAGCCGAAGCGGCCGGTCGGCGGCAGCTTCGTGGTCCTCCTCCGGGCGTCGCTCTTCCTGCCGGGCGGGCGCTGGGAGATCGATGCCGACCTGGAGCCCGATCCGGACCTTGCCCCGATGGCGGCTGGGCACCAGACGCGCGGTGTCGGGGCCGGAGACGTAGATCAGGCGGGCGGCGGCCAGCGCCTGGCGCGTCATCGGGTCGACCAGGGCCAAGAGGTTGAGGCCGTCGCGGACCAGCTCGAGCAGCCAGCCGCGCGCGCCCATGCCTTGGCGCAGCGCCCAGGGCGCCCGCTCGCCGCCGCCGACCGGACCGAGGACGAAGGGCACCGGCAGGCGCCC
Source organism: uncultured Alphaproteobacteria bacterium (assembly GCA_963756905.1). Classification (GTDB taxonomy): domain Bacteria; phylum Pseudomonadota; class Alphaproteobacteria; order Geminicoccales; family Geminicoccaceae; genus DATAOG01. The sequence goes on along the minus strand of CAVWPO010000024.1, from coordinate 53,578 downwards.
CATGAAGCTCGGCTGGCGGATCACGCAATAGGTGAGGTGGTGGACCAGATCGAACCGCTCCCCGCCCAGGCGAGCGCGCGCGTGGCGGTAGGCGACGAGCTGCCAGACCAGATGCACGAGCTGCAGCGGCAGGCCACGCGCGGCCAGGCGGCCGAGCCAGTCCGGCATCAGGAAATCGAAGCCGAGACCTTCGGGCAGGCGACCGGCATTCAGCTCGGCCTCGATCGCCGAGCGGTCGCGAGCCCGGGTCAGCACCACGACCTCGTGGCCCCGGCGGGCGAGCTCGAGCGCCCAATGCCAGCCGACGCCGGGCTCGGAGCCGCTGTGCGGGGCGCAGGCGAAGGCGCTGAGCAAGACCCGCATTGCCCTCGGGGCCGGCGCGCCGCCACTCAGAGGTGGCGCGCCTGGAGCCGACCGATCCCGTGGCCGGGCGCCGGCGCCGCCCGGCGCCGCAGCCGCCGGCGCAGATCGTCGTAAAGGCTGCCGACCAGGGCCGGCCAGCGCAGGCTCCCGGCGCGCGTTCGCGCACCCGCAAAGAGCTCTGCCAGCAGACCATCGGCCCGCCCCAGCTCCTCGAGCCCAACCGCGACCAGCTGATGGCCGAGACGCGCGGCCTCGAGCGCCCGGCTCCAGCCGACACCTTCGTCCCCGCCACGCTTCGGGCCGCAGGCGAAGGCGCTCATGAGGATACGCATTGGCTGTCGGGTCCCGACCGCGGCCGCTCGGGCGGCCTCATCCCATCGGGCAGCAGGAGCTGCTCGAGGCGCTGGTCATAGACTCGAAAGCCGGACTTTCGGTAAACGCCGACCGCCCGCGGATGGTCGAGATCGCAGGTGTGCACCCAAAGGCGGCGGGGGCGGGCACGCCAGGCGTGGCGGATCGCCCAGTCGAGCAGCCAGCGGCCGAGCCCCTGGCCGATGAACTCGGGCAGCAGGCCGAAATAGGCGAGCTCGATGTCGGGCGGCTGGCGGCGGTCGAGCTCGGCATAGCCCGCCGGCACGCCGTCCACCCAGAGCACGTTCACCTCGACCGCCGGATCATCCAGGATCGCGCGGAGCTCGGCGTCGGACAGCAGCCGGCGCACGACCCAGGTCCAGTCCTCGCCGATCGTCCCATACAGATAACGGTAGAACGAGACGCTCGGCCGCCTTGCGAGGCGGACCTCGAGACCGGCCCGCGGCGGCGCGACCGGCGGCGACCCCGGCGGCGCGGTCATCTCGAGATAGGTGACCAGGGTGTCGACCTGCCGCTCGCCGCGCGCGTCGTCGGGCGCGGGCATTGCGCGCGCAACGTCCTGGGTCATGGTCGCGGATGCTCGGGCGCGGGACCGGAGCTTGCGTGTGAGGATTGCTCGACAGGCATCTGCGAAATCAGTGTTCTTTGGTGTCAGGCTTGCGGGCGGACAGGATCGCGTGACCGGCCAGCAGCCAGTGCAGATCGATCGCCTCGAAGCCGGCCGCGGCCAGCCAATGGACGTGCTCGGCGACCGTCGAGGGATGATCGATGCCGTTGTCGTCCGGCCAGCGGAAGTAGTTCCAGCGCCGGCTGTCGAACTCGCGCCGCGCCCGGTCGTCGCCGTAGATCGCCTGCGAGCGCGTGGCGACCGCGCGGTCCCAGTCGTCGGCGGCGATCCGCCAGGCGGCCGGGCTCGCGGGCCGGACCAGATCGGCCAGCACGAAGATGCCGCCTGCGCGCAGCCCCGCGTAGAGATCCTGGAACAGCTGCCGCTTCCGGTCGCCGTCCAGGTGATGGACCGCGAGCGAGGAGCAGATCGCATCGGGGGGCGGCCGGAGCGCCCGCCAATCGCTCGCGGCGAGATCGAACGCCTGCGGGTCCAGCCGGTCGGCGTAGGCGGCGCAGGTCGCGCGCGTGGTCGCCAGCATCCGCGGCGAGCCATCGAGCGCCCGCACCCGGGCCGCGGGCAGACGCTCGAGCAACAGCTTCGCGAGCTCGCCGCTGCCGCAGCAGAGCTCGACCACCAGGTCGGGGGCGACGCCCGCGATCAGGTCGCAGACGATCTCCTGCTGGCGCTCGCGCTCCGGTGTGAAGGCCCGGCCGTAGTCGATGAAGACCGCCGAATCGTCTTCCCGCCAGCCCCCTCGATGCGCCGCCTCGGGCATGCGCCGTCAGCTCTCGATCGGGGTGTCGCCGCGGCCGCCCCACTCGGTCCAGGAGCCGTCGTAGACCGCCACGTCGTGCGGCGCCGAGTCTGGTGCAGAGCCAGCGCCGCGGTGCCGGCGGTGACGCCGGAGCCGCAGCTCGTCACGATCGGCTTCTCGAGATCGATGCCCGAAGCCGCGACCCGGCGATGGAGCTCCGAGGCGGGAAGGAGCGTGCCGTCGGCGGCGATCAGGTCGAGATAGGGCAGGTTGCGGCTGCCGGGGATGTGCCCGGAACGCAGGCCGGCCCTGGGCTCCGGCTCCGTGCCGGCGAACCGCCCGGCCGAGCGGACATCGAGCACCTGCTCGCGCCTTGCGACGAGATTGGCGCGGATCTGCTCCAGATCGCGCACCAGCAGGCTGTTCTGGCGCGCGCGTGAAGTGCGCCTCGCGCGGCAGAACCGGGCGATCGTCGACCGGGCGGCCCTCGGCCCGCCATTTGGCGAGCCCGCCATCGAGCACGGCCACATCCTCGTGCCCGAACACCCGGAACATCCACCAAGCGCGCGCGCTCGCCGAGTAGCGGTTGTTGTCGTAAACGATGATCCTCGTGCCATCGCCCAGGCCGAGCTTGCGCACGCGGCTCGAGAACTTGACCGGGTCCGGCAGCATGTGGGGCAGCGGGCTCGCCGCATCGGCGATGTCGTCGATGTCGAAATAGACCGCGCCCGGGATGTGCGCTTGCGCATGCTCGGCCTTCGCGTCCCGCTGCATGGTCGGCAGGAACCACGTGGCATCGACCACCTTGAGGTCGGGCACAGCCAGATGCGCGGCCAGCCACTCGGTGCTGACCAGGGAGGCGGGCGCGGCCATGGGTGTCCTCAGCTCTAGAGCCGCACGTCCGGGACGTCGGTCCGCCGGTGCTCCAGCCAGGCCGGCACCGGCAGGTCCTTCTCGCGCAGGAAGGCGGGGTTGAACATCTTGCTCTGGTAGCGGTTGCCGTAGTCGCAGAGCACGGTCACGATCGTATGGCCGGGGCCCAGTTCCCTGGCCGCCCGGATCGCGCCCGCGAGGTTGATCCCGCTCGAGCCGCCGAGCACGAGGCCCTCCTCGACCACCAGATCGAAGATCAGCGGCAGCGCGTCCTTGTCCTTGATGTTGAACGCCATGTCGACCGGCGCGCCCTCGAGGTTGGCGGTGATCCGGCCCTGGCCGATGCCCTCGGTGATCGAGTTGCCCTCGGCCTTGAGCTCGCCCTGCGTGTAGTAGTGGTAGAGCGCCGCCCCATCCGGATCGGCCAGCACGATCTTGACGTCCTTGTTGCGCTCCTTGAGCGCGATCCCGACCCCGGCGAGCGTGCCCCCGGTCCCGACCGCGGACACGAACGCGTCGACCTTGCCGCCGGTCTGCGCCCAGATCTCGGGGCCTGTGGTCCGGATATGGCCGTCGCGGTTGGCGACATTGTCGAACTGGTTCGCCCAGATCGCGCCGTTGGGCAGCGCCTTGTCCAGCGCCTCGGCGAGCCGCCCCGAATAGCGCACGTAGTTGTTGGGGTCCCGATAGGGCACCGCCGGCACCTCGATCAGCTCGGCGCCGCAGAGCCGGATCATGTCCTTCTTCTCCTGGCTCTGGGTCTCCGGGATCACGATCACGGTCCGGTAGCCCTTGGCGTTGCCGACCAGGGCGAGGCCAATCCCGGTATTGCCCGCGGTCCCCTCGACGATCGTGCCGCCCGGCCGCAGCTTGCCCCGTTTCTCGGCATCCTCGATGATGAACAGCGCCGCCCGGTCCTTGACCGACTGGCCAGGATTGAGGAACTCGGCCTTACCCAGGATGGTGCACCCGGTCTCCGCCGACGCCCGCCGCAGATGGACGAGCGGCGTGTTGCCGATCAGGTCGATGAAGCTCTTCTTTGCCATCTTGCCCACATGCGCGCTTGCCGGGCCGCCACCCTAGTCGACCCTCCGCTTCAGCTCAAGGTCGGCAGCGTGAGGGGCGTTCGGCAGCGTGACGAAGGGGCTGACCATGCCCTCCGCGCCCGGCAGCTCGGAAGCCCGGCTCGCCGTTCCGAGCCCCACAGACCTGCCTCGGCGTCGGCTTTCCCCGTCCTGGCCACCGCGCGTCCGCGGAATCCGGGCAGAGCAGAGATGATCGCCCGACCCCGACCCTCAATTGATCCGGTCAGCAACTCGCCATGCTCCACCGATGGTCACTTCTGTTGCTCCGATGGCACACTTATGGCGCACGCTGACCTCAAAGTGAGCGGCACCTTGACCATATCCCGCCGCTGGCCCGGCCCTGCGGTCGCAGCTGACGGAGCCGGCCGGCTCGAGGCGGGCCGGTCCATGCCATCGTGCCCCGTCACCCTCACGGCCTGGTTTCTTGCTCCACGCCAAATGGTTGCATCGAACCCCTCAAGTGCTTGCCTTATGCGGCAAAGCGGTGCATGATCGGCGTTCAGAAGCCAGCATATTGGGAAGAAGGCTAAAGACGGGGTTTCAAAAATGCGCACCCTATTCTCGACCGGCTTGCTGTTAAGCCGGTGGCTCGGGTTGACTGCGCTCTCCGTGTTCGTGATCGGATGCCAGACAGAGCCTTCTGCGCCGCCCGAGCCCGTCGCTCGCAAAGACTCGATCATCCGTTTCGATGAAGGTTTTGCCAGGGTGTCCGAACGTCATTTCGTCCAACGCGACGCAGGCACGGGCAACGAGTTTTATATTGCGGAGTTCCGTGGCACCGAGACTGCTGGAAGGATCGTTGCATCACGCCTCGGCCGAACTACGTGGTCGAGTACCGCCCGACGCAGCGCTACGTGCAGTCGTTGTTCCAGGAGGAGTTGACTTGGGAAGCGTCAGGCACCAGCCGGGCCCATTTTGGCCCGACGGAATACCGCTTCTTTCGGATCCCGGGTGACGAGCGACACTGTGTCGGCTTCAGCGCCACCTCCGGTGTAATGTATGAAGATGCTCGCGAGCGGCCGCATGATCTCGTCTATGGCTATTTCTGCAGTCAAGGTCTGACCCCCATCACGGGGGCAGACGCGGAACGCTATATTGGTTCTGTGTTGATCAACAACTAGTGTTCTGACGCAAGCCGGGGTTAGTGTTCTGACGCAAGCCGGGGTGTCGGTCTAAAGAATAGAAGACCCCGTCTCGCCCTCGATCCTGCCGGTCTGCGCCGAGCAGGGCGACGCCGACCCGCTCGGCGGCCGCGGGCGGCTTGCTTCCGGGCCGGGGTGATCGAGGCCGCCCGACGGCGCCGCCGTCGCACGCGCCGGCCGTCAATGGTGCGCTGGTCATCAGGGCCTCGGGGTGGTAGCCCCTGAACCGGCCCCTGCGGGGGAGATCGGATGCGGCAACGGACGAGTGGCCATGGCCAAGGGCGAGAGCGAGACGCAACGCAGTCTGCTGCAGCAGCGCGCCGAGCTTGCCGAGTTCGGCCTGCGCGCCGCCGAAGGCGCGGATCTGGACGGGCTGCTGAGCGATGCCGCCGAGCAGGCCGCCCAGAGCCTCGAGGTCCACTTCGTCAAGGTGCTCGAGTATCTGCCTGATGAGAAACGGCTCCTGGTGCGCGCCGGGATCGGCTGGGGCGAGGGCGTGGTCGGCCAGGCGACCATCGGCGCCGATCTCGAATCGCCGGCCGGCTACGCGCTCCAGACCGGCCAGCCGGTGATCGCCAACGACCTCGACCGCGAGGAGCGGTTCCGGATCCCGGAGCTGTTGCGCGAGCATGGCGTCAAGAGCGCGGTCAACGTCATCATTCGAAGCAAGCAGCACATCTTCGGCGTCCTCGAGGCCGACAGCCGGGCGCCGCGCGTCTTTGGCGACGACGACATCAAGTTTCTGCAGGGCTATGCCAACATCCTCTCGCTCGCGATCGACCAGGCGCGCCTGGTCGACCAGAATGCCCTGCTCGCCGCCGAGAAGGACATGCTGCTGCGCGAGCTGCAGCATCGGGTCAAGAACAACAACCAGCAGCTGATCAGCCTGATCAACCTGCAGCTCGGCACCGTCACCAACATCGAGGCGCGCGACAATCTGCAGAAGATCGCGCAGCGGATCATGGCTTTGACCTCGGTCGGCCAGCAGCTGCGGGGCGGCGCCAAGCCGCATCTGATCGACGCCGGCCAGTACCTGTTGGGCCTGATCGGCAATCTGTTCAACTTCCAGGCCGATGCGGCGGCCGAGGTCAAGCTCGCGGCCGAGGTCGCGCAGATCGAGATCGCGACCGAGCGCGCCCAGGCGCTCGGCCTGATCGTCAACGAGTTCCTGACCAACAGCTTCAAATACGCCTTCCGCGGCCGCAGCGGCACCCTGGCCGTGGTGCTGAGCCACGAGGACGGCGGCGCCACCCTGGTGCTTGGCGACGACGGTCCCGGGATGCCCGAGGCGACCGAGTCGGGGCTCGGCATGAAGCTGATCGATCTGTTGTGCCGGCAGATCGACGCCGAGGCGAGCTGGCAGAGCAGTCGCCGGCACCCGCCTGACCCTGCGGTTCCCGATCAAGACCGCCTGACGCGCCGCGGTCGGCGTCCGGAGGCAGGGCGTCCGAGGTTTCGCGCCTGCGTTTCCGGCCCGAGCCGTTCCCTGGCGGCCGCTCGCAGGCCTCGACCTCCGGTGCTCTCCGGCAATCTCGGGCAGATTCCGACCGCGCAGCCTTGCCTCGCACGGGGCCCGGCGCATAGTCCCGCCTTCCGGGCTCGGCATCTGGGGACTCTCAGCTGGGAGAAGGTCCGATGACGATTTTGAAATTGCTGTGGCACACCGCGGCCTGCGCGATTGTCGCCATGATCGCGGTTGCGGCGATGGCGGCAGATTACCCAGCACCCAAGGAGGGCGAATGGGTCGCGCGGAACTTTCGGTTTCACACGGGCGACGTCATGCCGGAGCTGCGCCTGCACTACCGGACGATCGGCGACCCGTCCGGGGAGCCGGTGCTGATCCTGCACGGCACCGCCGGGTCCGGCGCCAGTCTTTTGTCATCTGAGTTCGCGGGCGAGCTGTTCGGCGCCGGTCAGGCGCCCGATGCCAGCAGGTATTTCATCATCCTGCCGGATGGCATCGGCGCCGGCCAATCGTCCAAGCCGTCCGATGGCCTGCGCGCGGGATTCCCGAGGTACAACTACGACGACATGGTCGCTGCGCAGGACGCTCTGGTGAGCAAACCGGCATCATGGAGCGCGAGCTCAAGCGCGTGAAGGACGGCCGGCTGTACCTGATCCCGGCCAGCGAGAACACGCGCGGCCATGGCACGACGGGATCGCGAAGTTCTGGCAGCAGCAGCTGCGGCAGCTCCTGCAGGCGGCGCTCCACCGGGGCACCTGGGTCCGACGGTCGCCGGACGCGGCCGGTTTCCCGGGAGACAGCAACCGGACGCCGCCGATTTGTTGAGCGGCGTCAGCAGCCGTCCTGGTCGATCAGGCCGGCCTGGCTGAGGGCCATGGCCGCCCGCGGGGGCCTGGGGCGGCGTCGGCTGTGGGAAGGGGCCTGCGGAACGCGACGGGACCGTCCGAGCCGGCCTTCAGGAGGCGGCCGGCAGGCGTTCCATCTCGGCCTCGGGCAGGCCTTCGGCCTCGGCTGCCGCCTCGTCGTCGGCCGCTGGCAGGGCCGCGGGCTCTGGAGCGCAGTCCTCGATCAGCTGACCCTGGCCCAGGGTCAGGACGCGATCGAACAGCGGGGCCAGCGTCGCGTCGTCGAGGGCGCAGATGACCGTGCGGCCCTGGTAGATCTCGAGCAGGCGGGCCAGCACCGTGGTGGCGGCGCCGCGGTGGAGGTCGCGGGTCGGGCCGTCGACGACCAGGACGCGGGCCTGGCGAAGCGCCGCCGCGGCGAGGGCCAGCTTCTGGCGTTGCTGGGGCGTCAGCTGGCTGCCGCCGATGCCGACCGTGTAGTCGAAGCCCGCCTCGAGCACCAGCCGGCGGAAGCCCTGCTCGTCGGCGAGCGCGCCGATGATCTGCTCGATGCGCTCGGCGGCGCGCGCGTGCTGGCTGAGGATCCGGCCGAACACGAGATTGTCGCGCACGCTCAGCTGGACCAGGTAGCGCTCGGGGTCGAAGAACTCGATCGCCCCGGCCATGGTGGCCGGCAGCTGCTCGACGAACCGGCGGCGGGCGTCGAGGAGCTTGTCGGTCAGCTCCGCGGAGAGATCGGCCAGGCGGTCGCGGGCGGGCGTGAGGTTGAGCGCGAGGTTGAGCAGCAGCCGGCGCTGCTCGGCGTTGAGCGTCGTCCCGGGGGCCTGGTCGAGCCCGGCCAGCTGCTGCCGGTAGAGGGTCAATTCCTCAGGCCGGATCGGGCTGAACTCGAGCACCAGCTGGTGATGGACCGGGACGTCGCCGAAGATCTCGGAGAGGTTGTGCCAGGCGGTCCGGCCGAGCTCGATCAGCGGCCCCTCGAGCGCGGTCTCCTTGAGGATCTGGCGGACGTAGGGATGGGTCGCAAGCGCTCGGGCGTCGAGCTCGGCGGCCCTCGGCACGCCGAACAGGAGGTTCTCGCCGATGGTCGCGTTGGCGAGGTAGCGGTCGCGCTCGAACGGCTCGGCGAGGCCGGCGTTGTCGCGCGCGGCCAGCAGCTCGTGCTCGCGCGCGCGGGCGCGCAGGATCGCCTCGACCAGGGCCGGATGCTGGGCCGGGTCGATCACCGCGCGCAGGCCGAAGCGGAACAAATCGTCGCCGAGCTCGACCTGCTCGATCGCCGCCAGCACCGAGTCGGTGGTCACCGTCCCGAGGTCGGGCCCGAGCAGCAGGCGCAGATTGTCGGCGACCGTGCCCTGGACCAGGCGCGCGGGCGCGCCGACGAAGGCCACCCCGCGGGTGTAGAGCGCGCGCGGCAGCTGGCCCAGCTCCTGGTCGTCGAGCAGCAGCCGGCCGCGGCTCGGCAGATCGAGCCTCGCGAGCGCGCGCGCGAGCAGATGGCTGCCGCCGCCGTCGGCGTCGACCAGGGCGACGTGCTGGCCGGCCGGGATCGCGACCGACAGCTGCTCGACGCTGACCAGCCCGTCCTCCTCGAGCCCGAGGTCCTGGATCTCGATCCGGCCGCTGATCGGGGTGCCGGGACCGAACCGCTCGGCCGCCTCGAGCTCGACCGCGAACGGCGGCCGCAGGCCGCCCGGATCGAACTGGGTGATCAGCTGGTCGTACTTGATGCGCGCGTCCTGCTGGCCCTGGTAGAAGTCGAGCAGCTCCTTCCACGGCGGCGCCAGGTCCTTGTAGGCGGCCAGCACGCCGACCAGCGAGCCGAGCGTCAGGTGGCCGCGCAGCACCAGGTAGCCGCCGATCGACAGGAAGAAGAACGGGGTCAGCTGGGCGATGAAGTTGTTGAGGAACTTGATGAAGAACTTCTTCTTGTAGATGTCGTAGCGGATGTCCAGGATGCGCTTGAGGTGGCCCGTGAAGGTGTCGAGCTGCAGCTGGTCGGCGTAGTTGACGTGGACGGCCTCGATCACGCTCGTGACCTCGCCGATCCGCTGCGACAGATGACGCACCTCGCGCACGCGGGCGTACCCCAGCCGGTTGACCCGGCGCTGCAGCTTCGGGATCAGCCAGGCCTGGGGGGGATAGAGGGCGATCGCGGCCAGGCCCATGGTCAGGTCCTGGGCGAAGATGAAGCCGAGCGCCGTGATCAGGAGGCCGCCCTGGAACGCGGGCGTGACGATCGCATCGCCGAAATAGCCGCCGAGCGCCTCGACCTCGCCGGTCACCATGGCGATCAGCTCGCCCTGGGAGATCTTGCGAAAGTGGGACAAGGGGAAGCGCAGCACCCGGCTCAACAGCTCGCTGCGCAGCAGGCGCAGGAGGCCCTCGCCGAGCCGGCCCTTGTAGACGTTGATGGCGTATTTGAAGGCGCCGTTGATCAGCACGGTGAGCAGGAACAGACCGCACAGGAAGGCCAGGAACTGGAGCTGCGGATAGCTGCCGAGATGGAGGCCGCCGAAGCTGACCGTGCGCGGAAAATCGGCCGCCTTGCCGCCGAGCGCCTTGTCGACGATCTGCTTGGGCAGATCGAGCGAGGCGTAGTAGATCGGGAGCGAAGCCGCGGTCAGCGTCAGCAGCAGGATCTGCTGGGGCAGGCCGAACTGGAGCAGGAAGCCGAAGGCGGTGCGCGGCAGCTCGTGGCTCGGGCCGCCGCCGAAGCGGGCGAGCCACCCGCGCCGCGCGCGCTCGGGCCGCGCGGTCGCGCCGGCCGTTGCGGCCGCCGCGGCCTGCCAGCGCGCGTCGCCCTTCGTGTTCGGGCCCGGGGTCGGACCCTGAGTGGAGCCTTGGGTCGAGCCTTGGGCCAAGCCCTGCACCGACACGCGCTTACCGTCCCGTCGTTGGCGACCGACCTGCGCATAGCACGGCGGCACGCTGTTCGCCTAGCTTCGTCATGCCGCGGGGCCGCCGGTCGAGCGGGCGGCGAGGGCGACCAAGAGCACTATCTGGGGGATCGCCCGGCTCGAGTCCAGGGCGCCGGCCGCCGCTTTCGCGCGGGCGCGGGAGCGCCACGGCCGAGGGGCCGCCGCCGCCCCGGCCACGACCCGGCCGGCTTCCGGCACATGCCTTTGTTCCGCCAGACGCCGGTTCGCGAGGCCCTTCCATCGGACTCGGCTGTGCGAGCCAACCCCCAAGGTTGACTGAGCCGTCAGGTCGTGGCCGACCACGCCCTCTTGAAGGGGGCTGAGATCGCGTGGACTTGAAGGGAGTGCCAAGCCCGTTTCCTCGTTGCTCTCTCGGCTCAGCCGGCTGCCATCGGGTGGATGGCGGGTAGAGTGGGGGACCATGGCAGACCATCCGTTCGTCCGTTCGGCCGTCGTTACCTGCATCCTCAACGCCACGGCCGGCTCTGACCGGGCCGGGCAGGCACGCGACGAGATTGCCGCCCTGTTCGCCCGCAATGGCGCGCAGGCGCGCATCGTCCTTGCCCAAGCTGGCGGCGAGATCCCGGACCTCGCCCGCCGCGCCGTGGCCGATGGCAGCCAGCCGGTCGTCGCCGCCGGCGGCGATGGCACCTTGAGCGCGGTCGCGGCGGCCCTGGTCGGCACCGACCGCGCGCTCGGCATCCTGCCGCTCGGCACGCTCAACCATTTTGCGACCGACCTCAAGATCCCCATGGAGCTCGAGGATGCGATCGCCAACCTGTTCACCGGAACGCTCGCCCGCATCGATGTCGGCGAGGTCAACGGCCAGCCCTTCCTGAACAATTCGAGCCTCGGGATCTATCCCGCCATGGTGCGCGAGCGGGAGAAGCTGCAGGCCCGTGGCATCGGCAAGTGGCTGGCCTTCGCGCGGGCTTCGCTGTCGATCCTGGGGCGCTATGCGCCGATGCGGGTCCAGTTGCGGGTGGATTCGCAGGAGCAGCCGGTGGATGCGACGGCCTTTGTCTTCATCGGCAACAACCGCTACGAGATGGCGGGGGCGGGCATCGGCGAGCGCGCCCGCCTCGACGGCGGCCAGCTGTGGATCTGCTGCGCGCCGCCCGCCGGCCGCGCGCGGCTCCTGCACCTCGCCCTGCAGGCGCTGCTCGGACACGTCCCCTCCGGCGAGTACACGATCTACGACGCCAAGGAATGCTGGGTGCGGACCAAGGCCAGGCGCCTGCGCGTGGCCAGGGACGGGGAGGTGACCAGGTTGGAGACCCCGCTCCATTACCGCATCCGCCCGGGCGCGCTTGGCGTCATCGTTCCGGCCGCCGGGACGGACGCACCTCCGAAGTAGCGGCAGGACGGCAAGCCTTGCGCACCCTCGCCCATGTCTCGGACCTGCATTTCGGCAGCCTGGACCGCGCCGTGCTGCCCGCCCTGGCGCGGGCGATCCGCGCCGCCGGGCCCGACGTCGTCGTCGTCTCGGGCGATCTGACGCAACGCGCGCGCCGGCAGGAATTCGCCGAGGCGCGCGACTTCCTGGGCAGCCTGCCGTCGCCCCAGATCGTGGTCCCGGGCAATCACGACGTGCCGCTCTACGACGTCGCCTCACGCTGGTTGCGGCCGCTGGCGAGCTATCGACGCTACATCAGCGCGGACCTCGAGCCCTTCTACGCCGACGATGAGATCGCGATCCTGGGCATCAACACCGCCCGGTCGTTCGCGATCAAGAACGGACGGATCAACCGGCTGCAGGTCGCGCGCAGCTGCGCGCGGCTCGAGCGCTGCGGCCGAGGGCGTCACGCGGATCGTCGTGATCCATCATCCGTTCGATCTGCCGGAGGGCGACGACCGGCGCGGCCTGGTCGGGCGCGCCGACATGGCGATGGCGGCCTTCGCGCGCTGCGGCGTCGACATGATCCTCTCGGGCCATCTGCACGTCAGCCGCCGCAGCGCCAGCGCCGTTCGCTACCGGATCCCCGGCTACTCGGCCCTGATGGTCCAGGCCGGCACCGCCACCTCGTCGCGCCGCCGCGGCGAGCTCAATTCCTACAACATCATCCGGATCGAGCGGCCGGACATCGCGATCGACACCCTCAGCATGGGACGGCGAGCGCGGCGACTTCGCCCTTTTGGCGACGGATCGGTTCCGATCGGGACCCGACGGCTGGTCGCGGGTTGCCGAAGGGACGGCCGCAGGTGCCTGATGCTCCGCGAACGGGGGGCCAGAGGGCATCGCTGGCCTTTGCCGCCATGTGCCTCAGCCTGTTCGTCGGGCTGGCGGTGGCCACCGCCTCCGGAGCTGTCGGGAGCTTCGATGAGCGGCTTCGAGCGGGCATCCATCAGTTCGCCTCCCCCGACCTCACGCTCCTCGCGGGCGCGATCACCCGGCTCGGCTCGGCGGCGGTGATCGCATCGCTCTTCGGCCTCGCGGTCGTCGGCTTCTATGCCAGCGGACGCCGACGGGCCGCCCTTGCGCTCGCGGTGGTGATGGCCGGCGCGATCGTGCTGGAGAACGCCCTCAAATACGCCCTCCATCGCGCCCGCCCGGAACCGTTCTTCGGCATCCCGCCGGCAAGCTATAGTTTCCCCAGCGGCCATGCCCTCTTCTCGGCCTGTTTCTATGGCGCCCTCGCCTGGATCTTCGCCGCCAGGACCGCCGGTGTTGCGGCGCGCGCCGCCATCTGGACGGCAGCGCTGGTCCTGATCGCCGCGATCGGACTCTCGCGGATCTATCTCGGCTTCCACTACCCGACCGACGTGATCGGGGGATACCTCGTGGCGGCCTTCTGGCTCGCGGGACTGCTCGCCTCGCAGTCCGGCCGTGACGCTGATCTGTAGCGACACCGAGGGTCGATCGCCTGATCGATGCCAAGTGTCGAGGCCAGATGGTGCGATAGCGATTACCCGTGAGGTAGTGTCTGTATTGGACTACATCCCCTCTACCCACATCTTCTCGTTCTCCGCGAACCCTGCTGATGTCGCAGAAATATGGATGAATGGGGAACGCTTCTACGAGCTCATCGGGGTTCAGAGCGCTGGCCGCTTCAGAAGGCCGGTCCGGCTGGCGCTGAATGCGCACGATACTGCGCTCCGACTGCTGGACGGCATGCGCAAGTTCGTGGGCGAAAAGCTTTCGGCCGTCGCTCGTCCGCGAGTGGTGCTCGCCGGTTGCGAAAACAATGTGCGAACCGCTGGTGAAGGCACGGGCGGCGATCGTTCGGGCGGATTCCGCCGCACGAGCGGCCGTATGGACCTTTACCTGCGAAAAATCGGCCCGAAGCGCGGCTCGAAATAGGTCGCGCGGCCGCATCGAGCAGCTGCCCAGGCGAACGCAGCACCTCGTGCACGATGGCAGGAACCTGCGACGGCGGCTTGTGGCCCGGCCTGCTTCTTTTGAAGCTTTTCCTCCTCCTCGCATTCGGCGCATTTCCGGCTGATCTGCGGTGGCGCGACCGCACGGAGAGGCGATCGGCAGGCATGCGATCACCTGGTTGGCGACGCGGTCCGCTTCGTGCTCGAGCGGGTCGTCGACGGCGCCGACCTCGAGCTTCGCCTGAAGGGGACCGGGTAGGCGCGGCGCCGGGGCAAGCGGCGGGATGGGAGACGGCTCCGCGCGATCGGGAGGAAAGACCGGGATCTTGCTGCGGTCCCAGAAGGTAGCCTTCGGACGGTCACGGGTGCGGCAGTGTGCTCGTTTTCGGGCGCGCGCGGCTCGTTCCGGGTCGCGCTTTCGCGCTGCCAGCGCCGGAACATCGCCTGATTGCCGATCGTCCGCTGTAGCTGTTGCCCGGCGCGCGCGCGTGGGGCCGGGCCGCTTGGCCGCGCCGCGGAGCGGCGGGTGGGGCCGACTTCGGCTTTGCGACACGCGGAGCAAACATGGCTGCACCCTTCTCGAAAATGCTGCTTTGCCGGTGCATGAAACCTTACGGTAGTATCGGCCAGAACATTCAATGACGGTACGCTTCCGGCCGCCGCTGTCAATGGCTTGGCCCGGGTTTTGCGCGGGGTCGCGTCCGCCGACGTCGCTCGCTTCGTCGATCTCACTTGCCCCGCCCGCGAACCAGAAGGTGTCGGGGCGGTAGATGCCGAACTGGGCGCCGGGTTCCCAGTTGAAGATCGCCTTGTCGGGGACGTTGCGCAGGCGCTCGCTCACGACCACCGGCTGGGGGACGGCGCCGATCAGGCCGATCGAGTAGACCTGCTGGCTCCAGATCTGGAGCATCTCCTCCCAGATCTGCCGCCGCTGCTCCTGGGTGGAGCTCACCCGCCAGGCGTTGTAGAGGTCGAGCAGCCGCTTGGCCTCGGGCAGCTCGGGGGGCTCGCCCGCCTCGCCCCGGGTCTCGTAGTACTGGCCCCATTTCGGCCATTGGTACTCCTGCTGGGTGGTCGGCGCGAACTCGTAGGGGCTCATGTCGGCCGACGGGATGCCGTTCTCGAGGCCGAACCAGATCGTCATGAGCGTCTCGCCGGAAAAGATCCGGTTGCGCAGCACCTGGCGCTGCAGGGGCTTGGTGTAGGCGCGGATGCCGAGCTTGGCCCAGTTCTCGCGCACCAGCGTGAGGATGTCGGACTCCTCGCTGCCCTCGCCCGCGCTCTCGATGATCAGGTCCATCGGCCGCCCGTCGGGCAGCAGTCGGGCGCCCCGATCGTCGCGCCGGGTCAGGCCGATCTCGTCGAGCAGGCGGTTGGCCGCGTCCGGGTCGAAGTTCGCCCAGGCGAAGCGATACTCGGGCTGGTAGAGCGGGCTCGCCGGCAGGACGCTGTTGTTGCCGCCGATCCCGAGGCCGAAATAGAAGGTCTCGTTGATGTCGTCGCGCTTGATCCCGAGCGACAGGGCACGCCGGAAGCGGACGTCGCGGAACAGCTGGCGCCAGACCGGGTCGGTCGCGTTCAGGTTCGGATAGAGCGCCAGATGGGCGCCGCGCGCGGTCGGCCAGAGCAGGGTTCTAAGGTGGCTGTGCGGCTCGCTCTCCTTGAGGAAGGTGTAGTCCTTGAAGACCAGGCCGCGCGCCTGCAGGTCGGTCTCGCCGGCGCCGGTCTTGACCGGGATCAGCTTGTCGTCGACCACCACCAGGATCACCCGGTCGATGTAGGGCAGCTGCCGGCCGGCCGGGTCGACCCGGTAGTAGTAGGGATTGCGCTCGGCGATGAAGCGCTCGGCCGGCGGCCGCGTGCGCATCACCCAGGGCTGGAGGGTCGGCAGGTCCGGGTTGTCGAACCGGTACATGTCGTCGTGGCGGCCGTGCAGCTGCGCCCAGTCGCGCACGCGCGCCGCGGCCACCAGTTGGGCGAGCTTCGCCGGGTCGGCGTATTTCTCGTGGAACTGCTTGAGGTAGTGGGCGGGCGCGTAGATGAACAGCGGGCGCGCCCCGGCCAGCGCCGGCAGGAAGAAGGGGTTGGGCTTCGACCAGGAATAGCGGACGGTCAATGGGTCGAGGATCTCGACCTTGGGCAGCTCGCCCTCGACCACCAGCTCGCGCGGCGGCCCGATCGGGCTGAGCCGCGGGTTGCTCGCCATGTCCTCCCACCAGTAGCGGAAATCCTCGGTCGTGAACGGCGCCCCGTCCGACCAGCGGTGGCCTTTCCGCAGATGGAAGGTGAAGATCCGCCCGGCCTCGACGTCGACCGCCTTGGCGATGTCGGGCTTGAGCTCGAGGTGGCGGTCGTAGCCGATCAGGC
Source organism: uncultured Alphaproteobacteria bacterium (assembly GCA_963756905.1). Taxonomy (GTDB): domain Bacteria; phylum Pseudomonadota; class Alphaproteobacteria; order Geminicoccales; family Geminicoccaceae; genus DATAOG01. The sequence continues at coordinate 37,463 of CAVWPO010000024.1, read as the reverse complement.
GGGCGTAGCCGTAAACCACGAGCAGGCGGGTGTCCCGGATGCCGCCGATCAGCATCCGCAGGTCGCCGCCCTGGTGGCCGGGCTCGCCCACGATCGTGGCGATGCTCGGCTCCTCCGGCGGGCCCGGGGGCGCCGGTGCGGCCGCCGCCGGCTGCGCCCACGGCAGGGCGAGCAGGAGCGGCAGCAGCGCGCGCAGGGCGCCGCCTGACCAGCGCTGTCGACGCCACCCGCCTCCGATCGTCATCCGCGGTCTCCGTCCTGCCGGCGATCCGCCGCCGGTTCTAGCACAAGCCGGGCACCGGTCACGGCCGGGCCGGGCCATTGTGGCCGCACCGGGGCCGCGACATACTCGCCCGCCTGCCGACCGCTGCTGCGGCGCCGCCATCGCGCCCGAGGACACGAGCCGCTGACCGCCATCGTCGACATCGTCGTGCCGATCTTCGGGCTCATGGCGTTCGGCTACGCCGCGACCTTCACCCGGGTGTTCGACGCGGCGGCCTCCCAGGCGCTGGCCGGCTTCGTGTTCTACTTCGCGATTCCGGTCATGCTGTTCCGGAACATGGCGACCGCGGCGCTCCCCGACCAGATCCCCTGGGGGTACCTTCTGTCCTACTATCTGGGCGCGGGACTGGTGTTCGGCACCGGCACCCTGCTCGCGCGCCTGCTGTTCGGGGGACCATTCGAGCGCCAGGCGATCACGGGCTTCGGCTCGGCCTTCGGCAACGCCGTGCTGCTCGGCACGCCGCTCGTGCTGACGAGCTTCGGCGATCCGGGCGGGCTGCCGCTGTTCCTCCTGCTCGCGACCCACAGCCTGATCATGTTCACCGCGGTCACGGTCGTGATCGAGGTCGGCCGCGGCTCGCGCGAGGGGCTGCGCGAGCTGCCGATCGCAATTCTGCGCGGCCTCGCGACCAACCCGATCCTCTGGGGGCTGGTGCTCGGCATCGCGTTCAACCTCGCGAGGCTCAAGCTGCCGGGCACGGTCGAGCGCTGGGCGTCCCTGATCGGCGGCGCCGCGGTGCCCTGCGCGCTGTTCTCGGTCGGGGCGAGCCTGCGGGCCTATCGCCTGACCGGCGCGCTCGCCCCGGCCGCCCTGACGGTCGCGCTGAAGCTCATCGTCCAGCCGCTGATCGTGCTCGGCCTGACCCGCTGGGTCTTCGAGGTGCCGCCGCTCTGGGCCAAGGTCGCGGTCCTGATCGCCGCGCTGCCGGTCGGCGTCAACGCCTATCTGTTCGCCGTGCGCTATGACGCGGGCCAGGTCGAGAGCGCGTCCGCGATCCTGCTCTCGAGCCTGCTCTCGGTCGTGACCGTGTCCCTGGTCCTGTTCTGGCTCGGTGCCGGCTGACGCCCCGCGCAAGCTTGCCAGTGCACGGGCGCGCGGAAACGGGCAGAATGGTGGTCGGGGAGCGCGCAAAGGAGGCGAGGGGCCATGACCGACCAGGCGAAGGTGGCGCGGATCGCGGACCATATTTTGGAGGCGCATCGACGGCGGGCGCGGTTCGAGCGGCTGCGGGGCGAGCTGGCGCCCGCGTCGCTGGCCGAGGCCTATGACGTCCAGGACGAGGTCCACCGGCGGTTCAGCGCGGCCGGCTGGGGCGCGCTCGGCGGCCACAAGATCGCGCTCACCTCGAAGGCGATCCAGGAGCTCTGCGGCGTCGACCAGCCGGCCGGCGGCGCGATCTTCGCCAGCACGATCCAAAGCTCGCCCGCGACCCTTCGGCTTGCCGACTTCATGCACCTCGGCCTCGAGTTCGAGCTCGGCGTCCGCCTCGGCCGGGACCTGCCGGCCGCGGGCGCGCCCTACACCCTTGCCAAGGTGACGCCGGCGGTCGCGACCTGCATGCCGGCGTTCGAGCTGATCGAGGACCGGAACGCCGACTACACCGACCTCGATGCCGCCTCGATCCTGACCGACAAATGCTGGTGCGGCGGCGTGGTGCTCGGGCCGCGAGGTCACGGACTGGCGGGGCCTCGATCTCGAGACCACGCCGGTCGAGCTGGACTGGAACGGCGCGGTCGTCGACCGCGGCGTGACCGGCGCCGCCATGGGCCACCCGTTCGAATCGCTGGCCTGGCTCGCCAACCTGCTCGCGTCCCGCGGCCGCGGGATGAAGGCCGGCGAGATCGTGATCACCGGCAGCGCCCTCAAGACCCGTTTTCCCGAGGTCGGCGACCGCGTGACCTACCGGATCGCCGGCCTCGGCGAGACCACGGCCTGGATCGGCGGATAGCGACGCTGCGCACGTGATCGAGGCGCGTTCGCTCGGTTCTATCCGGCGCGAAGGCACACCGCGCTGCTTCGCCTTCAGAAGTCTGGCCGGCGCGGGCCCAAGACGGTGTGCGGATCGTGGCGGGCGCTCGACGGCGGCGATAGCGCACGGTCGTGCGTGGACGACCCCGCCCTGTTCCGCAGGCTCGGGAAGGGTTGCGGAGCACCGACGCTCTCACTCCGCTGAGCTCGGAGGATTTGCCCTGTGCTTCCGGCACGCGCCTGCCCGCCGACGCCGCGCGGCCACGCCGGTCTATGGCGCTTGATGCCCTAATCGATCCATGGCATCATACGCCATATGAAGGCCCGCCTGCTCTTTCGCGATCGCTATCTGTTCGACGACGGGGCGATCATGGAGATGACGATCTGGGAGATCCCTGAGCCGGTGGCGGCCAGCACGCACTCGGCTCAAGTACAGTTTGTTCTACGGGCATCCGGGACAGCGGGTGATCGGCTACGACAACGAGCGTGGCAAAGGAGATCACAAGCACCTTGGCGACCGCCAGCTGGACTATCGGTTCACGTCGATCGAGCAGCTGGTGGCGGATTTCCTTGCCGACGTGCGGCGCGTGCGAGAGGGCGATGACGACCAAGGTTAGCGTTCATGTCGGGGAAGGTCCCGAGGCGTCGGGGCAGCGCTTCGTCCGCGCCTGGCGGCAGGCCGAGCGAGGCGAAGCCGGCGCGGAAACTCACCTCACGTTCGAGAGCTGGGAGCTGTTGGCGCGGACCTTGACGCCCAAGCGTCTGGCGCTTGCTCCGCCACATCCACCGCCATCCGGCGACCAGCATCGCCGCCTCGCGCGCATGCTGGGCCGCGACTACAAGCGTATCCATGAGGACGTCGAGCTGTTGACGGCCGCCGGCCTGATCGATCGCACGAGGGCCAGGTGCGGGCGGAGCTACGACGAGATCCGCGCGACGATCGCGCTTTTGAGCCCGGGTTGCCGCGCCGGACGTACCCTGTCCTCGTGGCGGGTCGCCATTGCGGAGTCAGCAGGTCATCTCAACCCGCAGCGAACTGATTTTGGCTGGCACGTGCAGCCGTCGGTCGTCTCGAGAGGACTGCCGTGCATCCGGCAGCAACCGCGGTCGCGACATGGATCGCGTCTGGGAGACGGAGCGCGAGCTCGGACTGCAATCCGAGCGGCTTGATGAGAAGTCCGCGTTCGTACCGCGCAGGCCGACAGCCACGCGATGGCACTCGAGCATGTCCTCGTCATGCATTCGTCGATATCGAGGTGCCTGCCCCGACGGCTGCGCGAGAACCTCGCTGAGCGTCAGCTGCGCTCGTGACGGCGTACAGATCGAGCCTTCTTCGAGCCGATCGGACAGCGTCGCAATCGCAACCGCATGAGTCTGCCACCGCCTCGACCGCATAGATGAAGACATTGGCGGTCCGAGGTCAGACCAGCTACCACTTCCAAGGCCTTCTAGGACCGCCATGCGTTGCGGCTGCGGCGGAGGTAGGCGTCGACCTCGGGCCGAGGGAACAGGCCCTTGCCGACGCCGATGAAGCGTTTGGGCGAACCGCCGGGGTCTTGGCTGTCAGGTGATCGTCGACCGGACCTGCTCGTCCGGCGCGAAGCCCACCTCCGCCATTCGGCCGGAGCTCACAGGCCTTTAGCGATTTCGGTCACGTGCCTTCATCATCTGATCGATAGATACTTACCTGATGGTGCCATTCCTCGATCGCGCGCCTTCAGCTCTCCATCTTCAGCGCCGCGAGGAAGGCTTCCTGGGGGATCTCGACCTTGCCGACCTGGCGCATGCGCTTCTTGCCTTCTTTCTGCTTTTCCAGAAGCTTGCGCTTGCGGGTGACGTCGCCGCCGTAGCATTTGGCGGTCACGTCCTTGCGGAACGGCTTGACGGTCTCGCGGGCGACGATCTTGCCGCCGATCGCGGCCTGGATCGCGACCTGGTACATCTGGCGCGGGATCAGCTCCTTGAGGCGCACACAGAGCGCCCGGCCGCGCGCCTCGGCCATGCTTCGGTGCACGATCAGCGCCAGTGAGTCGACCGGATCGCCGTTGATCAGCACCGAGAGCTTGACCAGCTCCGCAGGGCGCGTAGCCGTCGAGCTGGTAGTCGAAGCTCGCATAGCCGCGCGAGTAGGACTTGAGGCGGTCGTGGAAGTCGTAGACGACCTCGTTCAGCGGCAGGCGGTAGACCAGCATGGCGCGCTGGCCGACGTAGGTGAGCTCGACCTGCTCGCCGCGCTTTTCCGTGCAAAGCGCGAGCACCGGGCCGAGGTGCTCGTCCGGGAGCAGGATCGTGGCCCGGATCCAGGGCTCCTCGATGTGGTCGATCTGGGTCGGATCGGGCATGTCGGCGGGGTTGTGCAATTCCAGCTGCGAGCCGTCGGTCTTGTGCACCCGGTAGACCACCGAGGGCGCGGTCAGCACGAGGTCGAGATCGAACTCGCGGGACAGCCGCTCCTGGATGATCTCGAGGTGCAGGAGCCCGAGAAAGCCGCACCGGAAGCCGAAGCCGAGCGCTGTCGAATGCTCGGGGATGAACTCGAAGCTGGCATCGTTCAGGCGCAGCTTGCCGAGCAAGTCGCGAAGGTCCTCGAAATCCGCGGCATCGGTCGGGAACATGCCGCAGAACACGACCGGCTGCGACGGCCGGAAGCCGGGCAGGGGTGCTGCTGCCGGCCGGCGGTCGTCGGTGATCGTATCGCCGACCCGGGTGTCGCCGATGTCCTTGATGCTGGCGGTGATGAAGCCGATCTCGCCGGGCCCGAGCGGGTCGTCGAGCTGGACGGCCTTGGGCGTGAACACGCCGACCCGGTCGACCTGATGGACCGTGCCGCTGCCCATCATCCGGATCTTCTGGCCCTTGGCAAGCGAGCCGTCCTTGACCCGGGCGAGGATCACGACGCCGAGATAGGGATCGTACCAGCTGTCGACCAAGAGCGCCTTGAGCGGCCCGTCCGGCTCGCCCTTGGGTGGCGGCAGGCGCTTGACGATCGCCTCCAGCACGTCGTCGACGCCCGCGCCGGTCTTGGCCGAGATCAGCAGCGCATCCTCGGCATCGAGGCCGATGATGTCCTCGATCTGCTGCTTGACCCGGTCCGGCTCGGCCGCGGGCAGATCGATCTTGTTGAGCACCGGCACGATCTCGTGGTCGGCATCGATCGCCTGGTAGGCGTTGGCGAGCGTCTGCGCCTCGACGCCCTGGGTGGCATCGACCAGCAGCAGCGAGCCCTCGCAGGCGCGCAAGGACTGCGGCTGACCTCGTAGGCGAAGTCGACGTGGCCCGGCGTGTCGACCAGGTTCAGCTGGTAGGTCTGCCCGTCCTTGGCCTGATAGCTGAGCCGGACGGTCTGCGCCTTGATCGTGATGCCGCGCTCGCGCTCGAGCTCCATGCTGTCGAGCACCTGGCTCTGCATCTCGCGCGCCTCGAGCCCGCCGCAGCGCTCGATGATCCGATCGGCGAGCGTGGATTTGCCGTGGTCGATGTGCGCAATGATCGCAAAGTTGCGAATCCGGGCGAGGTCGGTCACGCAGCGGCCTCCGGCGATTTCACACGCGAGGTCCCGGTCATCTTATCGGTGCCGCCCCTCGAGCCCGGGTGGGATCTCGTCACCCTCCCGCGGGGGTTCGTCGCCGGCGCGATCGAGCAGCTCCAGAGCCCTGCCGATGTTGGCGCGCGCGGCACGCTCTTTGAAGTAGTCAGCCGTGCGCAGCGCCGAGAGCTTCTCCGCGAGCGCGACGTTGATCAGCTGATTCAGCGTCGTGCCCTCGGCTTTGGCCACTCGTTCCGCTTCGCTCTTCAGCGAGGCCTGAAGCCTCAGCGCGTAGTTGGCTTTCGTCACCTTTCGCCCTCCAACCATTCCCGCAATGCCGGCCCCGGCCTGACGACGCGGGGTGCAAAGCGCTCCGCACCTGCAAAGTCTCGTTCGTTGAAGGTCAGCAGCAGATCGGCTCCCCCGTTGACGGCAGTCTCGAGCACGAGCTCGTCGTCCGGATCATGCAGGGTCGGGCGCCAGAGATACGAGATCGTTACCGGCCTCGCGACCGCAACGACCGCGTCCAAGATTTCGCCCAGCTCGACCTCGCTCAGGCCGCTGGCCGCGCGCTGCTCCGGGCGCAAGACGACCGCCTCGTACTGCAGCATCAGCGGCACCGATGCCAGCATCTCCACCTCTCGACCAAGAGCCGCGCGCAGCCACGCCGCGGACGCTCCTCGCTTGCTCCGAAGCGCGGCAACGAGAACGTTCGCGTCGAGGACGACCTTCATATCGCAGGGAATATGTGGCGATCCCCCCGGAGATTGGAAGGAGGCGGCGCTTGCGACTTCGGGCTCCTACTGTCGCAGCACGGCACCGGTCGCTTTGTTGGCGGCGCTGACGATCTTCTTCGCCACGGCCTCGATCTCGGCTTCGGCCAGCGTGTGGTCCTGGGCCTGGAGGCGGACCGCGACCGCGAGCGACTTCATGCCGTCGCCGAGGCCCGGCCCGCCGTAGACGTCGAACAGCGTGACCTCGCGGATCAGGGTCTTGTCGGCCGTGCGGACCGCCGCGAGCAGGCTCTCGGCCGCGACCTCGTCGGCGACCACGAAAGCGAAGTCGCGCTCGACCGGCGGGAAGGGCGATGCCTTCAGCGGCGCGCGCGAGCGGGCGGCCTTGGCCTTGGGCTTGGGCAGGCGGTCCAGGAAGACCTCGAAGCCGACCGCGCGGCCGATGATGTCGAGGTCGCGCAGGATGCCGGGGTGGAGCTCGCCGAACTCGGCCAGCACGGTCTGCGGCCCGAGCATCAGCCGGCCACGCCGGCCGGGGTGATAGTGGCTCGGGCCGTCGGCCGTGACCCGGAGCGCGTCGGTGTTGAGCCGGCAGCTGGCGAGCAGGGCCTGCGCGTCGGCCCGGGCATCGAACACGTCGACCGCACGCGGCGCCTCGGCCCAGTGCCGCTCGTGGGTCTGGCCGACCCGGATGCCGCCGGCCGCGACCTCCTGCTCGCCCGGCTGGGCGCCGAAGAAGCGCGGGCCGACCTCGAACAGGCCGAGGTTGCCCTGGCCCCGGCTCTGATTGCGCGCGGCCGCGCTCAAAAGATTGGGCAGCACGCTCGGCCGCAGCACGGAAAGCTCGGCGTTGATCGGGTTGCGCAGGCGGACGCCGTCGCCGCCGAAGCGGCGCGCGAGCCCGGGCGCGGCGAACGACCAGGTGACCGCCTCGGCGAGGCCGCGCGCCGCCAGCGCCCGCCGGACGCCCCAGCGCAGGCGCTGCTCCGGGCTCAGCGCCGGATGGCCGACCGCCTCGGTCCGGCGCACCGGCACCGGCGGCACGCGGTCGTAGCCGTGCAGCCGCACCAGCTCCTCGACCACGTCGGCTTCCATGGTGACGTCGTGCCGCCAGGACGGCGGCCACAGCTGCAGGACGCCATCCTCGACCCATTCGGTCCGGAACCCGAGTGCCTGCAGGTGGCCCTCGATCACAGCACCATGCAGCGCGACCCCGGCCAGACGCTCGAGCTGCTGCATGCGGAAGCGGAACGGCGCCCGCGCGCCCGGCACCGTGCCGGCGATGATCGGCGCGCTCGCGCGGCCGCCGCAGAGCTCCAGGATCAGCCGCGTGGCGTATTCCGTGCCCGGCAGCACCATGCCCGGATCGACGCCGCGCTCGAAGCGCGCGCGCGCGTCGCTCTCGATCCCGAGCCGGCGGCCGGTGAGCGCCGTCCGCAAGGGGTCGAAGAGCGCCGCCTCGAGCACGACCTCGGTGGTCTCGGCCGTGCAGCCGGTGCTCTCGCCGCCCATGATGCCGCCGAGGCTGATCGCGCCCGAGGCATCGGCGATGACGGTCATGTCCGGCTCGAGCCGGTAGGCCCGGCCATCGAGCGCGGCCAGCGTCTCGCCGGGGCGGGCAAAGCGCAGGCTGAGGTTGCCGCGCAGCTTGCCGGCGTCGAACACGTGCAGCGGCCGGCCGAGATCGAAGGTCACGAGGTTGGTGATGTCGACCAGGGTCGAGATCGGCCGCAGGCCGATCGCCGCGAGGCGCGCCTGCAGCCAGGCCGGGCTCGGCCCGTTGCGGACGCCGCGAAAGACCCGGCCGACGAACAGCGGGCAAGCCGCCTCGTCGCCTGCCGGAAAGTCCAGCGTGATCTCCAGATCTGCATCAAATGCGCGCGCTACCGGACTGAAATCGCGAGGCTTCAGGTTGCCGAGCCCGGCTGCGGCGAGCTCCCGGGCGATCCCCAGCACACCGAAGCAGTCGCCGCGGTTCGGGGTCACGGCGACGTCGATCACCGGGCCCTCGATCCGGATCACCTCGCTCGCGGGCCGGCCGACCGGCGCATCCGGTGCCAGCTCGATGATGCCGTCCTGGTCCTCGCCGAGCAGCAGTTCCTTCGCCGAGCACAGCATGCCGTTGCTGTCGACGCCCCGGATCCGCGCCCGCTTGAGCGCCTGGCCGGTCGCCGGGATGACGACGCCGACCGGCGCGAACACCGCCTTCATGCCGGCATGGACGTTGGGCGCGCCGCACACCACCTCGGTGAGCTCGCTGCCGGTGTCGACCCGGCAGACGCTCAGGCGCTCGGCGTCGGGATGGCGGCGCACCTCGGTCACCAGCGCGACCTTGAAGGGCGTGAGATCGGCGCCCCGGCTCTCGACGCCCTCGACCTCGAAGCCGAGCATCGTCAGCCTGGCCACGATCTCCTCGAGGCCGGCGTCGGTCTCGAGCTGCTCGCGGAGCCATGGCAGAGTGAACTTCATCGCGACAGGCCGCCGTGGGTGGTCGGCACGTCGAGCGCCGGGAAGCCGTAGTGGCGGAGCCACCGCAGGTCGGCCTCGAAGAAGGTCCGAAGGTCCGGGATGCCGTACTTCAGCATCGCCACGCGGTCGATCCCCATGCCGAAGGCAAAGCCCTGCCAGACTTCCGGATCGACCTTGACCGCACGCAGCACGTTCGGATGGACCATGCCGCAGCCCAGGATCTCGAGCCAGTCGTCGCCCTCGCCGACGATCAGCTCGCCGGCACTCCGGCGGCAGCCGATGTCCATCTCGGCCGAGGGCTCGGTGAACGGGAAGTAGCTGGGCCGGAAGCGCACCGGCACGTCGTCGCGCTCGAAGAACGCGCGCACGAAGTCGGTGAGGCAGCCCTTGAGATGGCCCATGTGGGTGCGGCGGTCGATCATCAGCCCCTCGACCTGATGGAACATCGGCGTGTGGGTGAGGTCGGAATCGCAGCGGTAGGTGCGCCCGGGCGCGATGATCCGGTAGGGCGGCGGGCCGGCCAGCATGGTCCGGATCTGGACCGGGCTCGTGTGGGTGCGCAGCACCAGCGGCCGCCCGGCCTGCTCGGCCTCGAGGTAGAAGGTGTCCATCATCTGGCGCGCCGGATGCTCGGCCGGGATGTTGAGGGCGCCGAAATTGTTGAAGTCGTCCTCGACGTCCGGCCCTTCGGCGACCGCGAAGCCCATCTCGGCGAAGATCGCGGTGATCTCCTCGGTGACCTGGCTGACCGGATGCACGCGGCCCTCGGCGGACGGCCGCGCCGGCAGGGTGACGTCGACCCGCTCGGCCAGCAGCTGGGCGTCGAGGGCGGTGGTCTCGAGCACAGCCTTGCGCGCCGCGATCGCGTCGGCGACCGCCTGCTTGAGCTGGTTGTAGCGCTGGCCGGCTTCGCGCCTGGCCTCCGGCTCGAGCTCGGCCAGGCTCTTGGTCAGGCCGGTGATCTTGCCCTTGCGGCCGAGCGCGCCGACCCGCACGCCGTCGAGGGCCTGCAGATCCGAGGCCTCGGCGACCTCGGCCAGCAGCGCCTGCTCGAGACGCTCCACATCGACATCCATCGGTCCCGTTCCCATCTCGACCGCCCCGGATCGGTCGCCCGCCAGCAAAAAAGGGGCCTCCCGGCCCCTTTCGCGCCCGCGGGACCTGGTCCCATCACCCGCCGAGCGCGACCTGGGCCTGTTTGGCCAGACTGGCGAAGCCCGCCTGATCGCGGACCGCGACGTCGGCCAGGACCTTGCGGTCGATCTCGATGCCGGCGCTCTTGAGGCCGTGCATCAGCCGGCCGTAGGTCAGCCCCTGCTCGCGCGCCGCCGCGTTGATCCTTTGGATCCACAGCGCAGCGGAAGTCGCGCTTGCGGTTGCGCCGGTCACGATAGGCGTACTGCAGCGCCTTCTCGACCCGCTCGAGCGCCAGGCGATAGCAGTTGTTGTTGCGACCGCGGTAGCCCTTGGCGAGCGCCACCACCTTCTTGTGGCGCGCCTTGGCCGTTACCCCGCGCTTGATCCGTGCCATGAGGACTCTCTCTCCCGTCCGAGGCTCAGCCGTAAGGCAGCATGCGCCGCACCATCTTGACGTCCGCGTCGGCGACCAGGGTCGAGCCGCGCGAGCCGACCTTGGCCTTTTGCGACTTCACGCTCAGATAGTGGCGATGATGGGCGTGCTGACGCACCGGCTTGCCCGTGCCGGTGAAACGGAAGCGCTTGGCCGCGGCGCGCTTGGTCTTGAGCTTCGACATCGACGACTCCGTTCGCCGGAAACCCGGCTCACCGGGACGACAACTCCGCTCTCCGAGCCCGGCCGATTACGGGGGCCAGCCGGAAGCTTGCGCCTTATAATGGAGGATGCCACAGCTCGCAACCACCGAACACGAGCCGCTCGAGACGGGCTCGGGGGATGCAGGGAGGGGAGCCATGAACAGGACGATCGCGCGCCTCGGCCGCCGGCTGCGGCTGGGCGTGGTCGGCGGCGGGCCCGGCTCGTTCATCGGCCCGGTGCATCGGGCGGCCGCCCGCCTCGACGACCACTATGAGGTGGTGGCGGCCGCGCTGAGCCGCAACCCGGAGCGCTCGCGGGCGGCGGCGCAGGACCTCGGCATCGCGCCGGAGCGGGCCTACGGCGACCACGCGGAGCTGATCGCCGGCGAGACGGCGCGCGCCGACGGCATCGACGTGCTCGCGATCATGACCCCGAATGCCGATCACTACGCCGCGGCGCGCGCGGCGCTCGAGGCCGGCCTCGACGTGATCTGCGACAAGCCGTTGACCACGACGCTCGCGGACGCCGAGGATCTCGTCCGGCGGGTGCAGGCAAGCGGTCGCGTGTTCTGCGTGACCTACAACTACACGGGCTATCCCCTGGTCCGACACGCCCGGGCGATGGTCCGCGACGGGGCGCTGGGGGCGATCCGGCAGGTCCACGTCGAGTACATCCAGGGCCACCTTGCCGCACCGACCGAAGCCGACCGCGACCGCGCCGCCAGCTGGCGCTTCGCCCCCGAGCAGGGCGCAGCGTCGCTGGTGCTGGGCGACATCGGCAGCCACGCCCATCACCTTGCCACCTTCATCACCGGGCATGAACTGAGCGAGCTCGCGGCCGAGGTCGGCAGCGCCATCCCGGGGCGCGAGGTCGCCGACCTCGCCCATCTGCTGCTGCGCTTCGAGGGCGGCGCCCGCGGCTCGATGTGGGTCACCAACTCGGCCGCCGGCGCCGAGCACGGGCTGCACATCCGGGTGTTCGGCGAGCGGGGCGGCCTCGAATGGCAGCAGGAGGACCCGAACCATCTGCTGCACCGCCGGCTCGACGGCTTTCCGGAGCTCCTGACCCGCGGCCGGCCGGGCCTCAGCGCCGCCGCCGAGCGTGCGAGCCGCGTCGCGCTCGGTCATCCGGAAGGCTATTTCGAGGCCTTCGCCAATCTCTATGCCGATGCCGCCGAAGCGATCGTCGCGCGACGTACCGGGCAGGCGCCGGAGCCCCTGGCGCTCGACTTCCCGACCGTGGAAGATGGCGCCCGCGGCGTCCGCTTCGTCGAGGCGGCGCTCGAATCGAGCCGCGCGGGCGGCCGCTGGACCGACTGCCGGCTGCAGGTATGAACGCCCGCGCCGCCGATCCCGAAGGTCGATCGGGGAAGCTCCCCCAGCCCTCGTTCATCCATTCCATTGGTCAGAAAAATCAGCCGATGGCAAAGTTTTACTGGAAACTCCTGAAGCAGATTCCGGCCGACCGCGCCCTGGTCCGCTGGGGCCTGGGCCTGCTCGCCTGCAATCTCGCCCTGATCGTCCTGCAGGCCGCCTACTACTACTGCGTGCGTCACGGCATCGACGCCTGGCCGCGCGACCCCCGGTTCTCGCTGGACTCGAACGTCGGCCTCGGCCAGCTGTTCGGCTCGGCCCAGACGCTGCTCCTGATCGGTCTCCTGGTGCGGCTCGCGTACCGGGCGCGCGAGCTCGTCTATCTGGCGCTCGCCGCGATCTTCCTGCTCGTCCTGGTCGACGATGCCTTCGCCGTCAACCAGGTGCTGGGCGGGCTGATCGTGCCGGCGCTCGGGCTCGTCGACCTGCCGCGGATCAAGGCGGAGAGCCTGGGCGAGATGATGGTCTATGGCCTGGTCGGGCTGCCGCTGCTCGCCATGGTGGCGGCGGCCTGCGCCCGGAGCGCGCCCGAGCATCGGGCGGCGGGGGTCGGCTTCCTGCTGCTGCTGGCACTCCTGGCCTTCTTCGCGATCGTCATGGATCTGGTCCATCTCGCCTTCATCAACTCCTTCTACGCCTCGCAACTCGTGCTCGAGGTGGCCGAGGAGGGCGGCGAGATGCTGACCCAGAGCCTGGCCCTCATGCTGGCCCTGACGCTCGCCCGCCGGTCGCCGGCGAGCCGGTTGCCAACTTGGCCATGGCAGACCGAAGCCGTTCCGCGCTAGAGTTGCCGGCAACGAAGCCCAAGGCACGCCGACCACGGGATCGGTCGCTCGCGGAGAGGTGGCCATGCGACCCTTCGGTCGTCAGACGGTCCTGTTGGCGATCCTGGCGCTGATCGCCGGCTGCGCATCGAGCGAGATCGCGAAGCCGAACCGCATCATCGTCCGCGACTTTGCCGCCACGCCTGCGGACCTGCCGACCGACGCCGCGGTCGCCGGCCACTACGACCAGCCCGCCACCCGCCAGACCGCCGAGGAGATCGAGGTCGGCCGCGAGCTTGGCAAGCGGGTGGCGGCGAGGCTGGTCGAGGACCTCCGGGGGATGGGCCTGCCCGCCGAGCGGGCCGCGAGCGGGCCGCCGCCGCAGCCAGGCGACGTCGTGATCCAGGGCGAGTTCGTTGCGATCGACGGCAGCAACCCGATCAACCAGATGGTGATCGGCTTTCGGGCAGGCGAGGCCGACCTCCAGACGTTCGTCGAGGTCGACCAGCTCACCGCGGCCGGCCCGCGACCGCTGGGCCAGGGCGAAGTCAACGTCGCCGGCGCCAACATACCGGGCATGCTGATGCCGGTTGCAGGGGGACCTGCCGTCGGCCAGAAGGCCGGGGCTGAGACGATCGAAGATGCCACCAAGCGGACCGCCGACGAGATCGGCAAGGTCCTCGCGGGCATCTTCAAGAGGCGCGGCTGGATCGCGTAGCGCTATCGGGCGACCCGCCGGTCGCCCCGGCCCCCGCCGGCTACGGCCGGCCGTAGTTCGCGAGGCCGCGCTTGGCGAGATATTTCTGGTGGTGCTCCTCGGCCGGGTAGAAGCTCGAGAAGGGCGTGATCTCGGTCGCGATCGGACGCTGGAAGCGGCCGGACTGGTCGAGTTCGGCCTTGGACGCGCGGGCCGCAGCCTCCTGGTCGCCGTCATGGGCGAAGATCACCGAGCGGTACTGGCTGCCGACGTCCGGCCCCTGACGGTTCACCTGGGTCGGGTCGTGCTCCGCCCAGAACACCTGGAGCAGCTCAGGGTAGCTGACCTGCTCGGGATCGTAGTCGACCTGGACGACTTCGGCATGCCCGGTCTGGCCGCTGCAGACCTGGTGGTAGGTGGGCCTCGCGAGGCGGCCGCCGGCGTAGCCGACCTTGGTCGAGCGCACCCCCGGCACGCGCGCGAACGCCGCCTCCACGCCCCAGAAACAACCCGCCCCGAAGGTCGCAACCGCCATCACCTGCGCTCCCCTTAAGTCCATTCGACCGATACCCCGGTACTACCTTGGCGACGTCGCCCGCGGCCATCAAGGCCCGCCTTGGCATCCGGCCGATGCCCAAGGATTAGCGTGGGTTAACCAGCATCGGTCGCGCCGGCTGGCGTCCTCGCGGTTGCCACCGATCGCACGACGGTGAAGTCCAAGTTGCCGCCGCGATTTGCAATTTAAGACAAATGCGCTCAATATCGAACACGTTGCCAGACCACACACGGCAGGCATTGCTTCTCGGAGAACACTCATGCGTCGATGGATGGTGATTGCGGCCGGCGTCGGGATCGGGCTGACCAGCGCGGCGGCCGCCTGGGCCGACAGCGCGCGGCCGTCGCCGCAGGTCCTGGTCCTCAGCCAGCGCGCCGGGGCGCCCGCGGCGCCGACGATCCTGCGCGGCTCGGCGGTGCAGCCCAAGGTCGCCGAGGCGGCCGAGACCAGTGAGAGCACCCAGATCGTGGCCGGGCAGCAGCTCTGGCTGGTCGACCGGGCGACCGGCGAGGTGCAGAGCTGCGTCAACCTGCAGACCGTCAATGTCGGGTTCCGCGAGATCAGCTGCACGACCGCCGAGTTCGGCGGCTACAGCCGGACCTTCGGCCGCAACTTCAGGCCCTGAGCCGCGAGCGGCGCGACCTCGCTCCTCAGCCGCGAGCGGCGCGACCTCGAGCCCTGAGCCGCGCCCGGCGGGCAACTTCAGGTGCTCGAGCGGCGCCCTCGGGCGCGGGGGTCAGGCCGGCGGCGCAGCACCAAGGTGGTCCAGATGCTGACGTCGATCCGCGCCTGGAGCGCCAGGCGGTGGCGCCGGTGGGCCTCGAGCACCCGTAGCGCCTGGCGATCGAGCAGCCCTGAGAGCACCGCGATACCGCCCGGCGCCAGGTGACCGGCGGTCGCGCGCGCGATCTCGCACAAGGGGTCGGCCAGGATGTTGGCGACGATCAGCTCGTAGGGGCCGCCGGCGCGGACCCTGGGGTTGCGGTAGCCCTCGCTCGCAACCGTGCGGATGCGATGGCCGACGCCGTTGCGCAGGGCGTTGGCGCGCGCCACCCCGACCGCGACCGGATCGTTGTCGGCCGCGATCACCCGCGCTGGCCAGAGCCTGGCCGCGGCGATCGCAAGGATGCCCGAGCCGCAGCCGAGGTCCAGGATACGCCGGAACCGGCGTCGGCTGGCCAGGCGCTCGAGCGCCAGCAGGCAGCCCTGGGTCGAGGCGTGCTCGCCCGAGCCGAAGGCGAGCCCGGCATCCAGCCGGATCGGGAGGGTGCCGTCGGGCGCCGGTCCGGCGATGTGGCTGCCGTGCACCCAGAACCGGCCGATCGGCTGGGCCGGGAAGCTCTCGGCGGTCCGGGCGAGCCAGTCGGTCGCGGCGAGCGGTGCGACCCTGACGTCGATCATGGCCAGTCCGGCGCGCTCGGCCAGCGGCGCCAGGCGCGCGGCCAGCGCTTCGCGCCCGGGCTCGGCCCCATGCAGGAGCTCGATCCGCCAGAGCCCGCCGTCGGCGCCGTCGGCCGCGGCCTGCTCGAACGCCGCGACGCTCAAGGCGTCGTCCTCGAGCGCGTCCAGGAACAGCGGCACCGCCACCGCCGGCACCACAAAGCGGCTCTGCCAGAGCGGCGGCTGCGAAGTGCCTCGCCGGGGTGCGCGTCCGGGCGGCAGGCGCTCAGGCCGGGGCGACAAAGCTGTCGATCACCTTCTTGGTGCCGGCCTTGTCGAAGGCGATCTCGAGCTTGTTGCCCTCGACCGCGAGCACCCGGCCATAGCCGAACTTCTCGTGGAAGATCCGCTGCCCGACCTCGAGCAGCTGGGTGCGCTTGGGCGCCTCGCTGGTCAGCACGCGCGCCTGGCCATCGATCAGCGGCGCCTTGCCGGCCGCGCGCATGCGCTGGAAGCCTGGGCCGCGGCCGCCCGCGCGCAGGTCGTCGAACCAGCCGCTCATCTGCGGCTCGGGCACCGACTGGCGCTGCAGGAACTCGGTGTGCGCGCTCGGCAATTCCTCGATGAAGCGCGCCGGCAGGCTCGCCGCCCACTGATTGTAGACCCGGCGGTTGGCGGCGTAGCAGACCGTGAGCATGCGCCTGGCGCGCGTGATGCCGACGTAGCCAAGGCGGCGCTCCTCCTCCAGCGCCTTCTGGCCGCCCTCGTCGATCGCGCGCTGGTTCGGGAACACGCCCTCCTCCCAGCCGGGCAGGAACACGGTGTCGAACTCGAGGCCCTTGGCGCTGTGCAGGGTCATCAGCGTGACCATGTCGCCGGCCGGGTCGGAGGCGTTGTCCATGACCAGGCTGACGTGCTCGAGGAAGCCCGCAAGGGTCTCGAACTCGGCCAGCGCGCGGACCAGCTCCTTCAGGTTCTCGAGCCGGCCCGGCGCCTCGACCGAGCGGTCCTCCTGCCACATGCGGACGTAGCCCGCCTCCTCGAGCACGGTCTCGGCGAGCTCGCGCGGCGGCACGCGCAGGGCAAGCTCGCGCCAGCGCTCGAAGTCGCGCAGCAGCCCGGCGAGCGTGGTCCGGAGCTTGGGCCGGAGCTCATCGGTCGTGCAGAGCAGGCGCGCGGCTGCGACCGCGCTCGAGCCGGCATCGCGCGCGCTGCGCCGCAGAAGCTGCAGGGTCGCATCGCCGATGCCGCGCTTGGGCACGTTGGCGATCCGCTCGAACGCCAGATCGTCGTCCGGCTGATGCACGAGCCGGAGATAGGCGATCGCGTCCCGGATCTCGGCGCGCTCGTAGAAGCGGGGCCCGCCGATCACCCGGTAGGGCAGGCCGAGGTTGATGAAGCGCTCCTCGAAGGCGCGGGTCTGGAAGCCCGCCCGCACCAGGACCGCGATGTCCTCGAGCCGGCCCTTGGCCCGCTGATGGGCCTCGATCTCCTCGCCGACGAAGCGCGCCTCCTCCTCGTCGTCCCACAAGCTTGCGATCCGCACCCGCGCGCCCGCCTCGCCCTCGGTCCAAAGCGTCTTGCCGAGACGCGCCCGGTTGTGCGCGATCAGGCCCGAGGCGGCGCCCAGGATGTGGCCGGTCGAGCGGTAGTTGCGCTCGAGGCGGACGACCCGGGCGCCCGGGAAGTCCTGCTCGAACCGCAGGATGTTGCCGACCTCGGCGCCCCGCCAGCTGTAGATCGACTGGTCGTCGTCGCCGACGCAGGTGATGTTCTTGTGACTTTGGGCGAGCAGGCGCAGCCAGAGATACTGGGCGACGTTGGTGTCCTGGTACTCGTCGACCAGGAGCGCGCGGAAGCGCCCCTGATAGTCGGCGAGGATCTCGGGCTGCTCGTTGAACAGGGTCAGCCCGTGCAGCAGCAGATCGCCGAAGTCGCAGGCGTTCAGCGTCAGCAGGCGCTCCTGGTAGGCGGCGTAGAGCTGGCGCGTGCGGCCGAGCGCGAAGTCGCTGATCTCGCTCTCGGGCACGTTCGCAGGCGTGAGGCCGCGATCCTTGAAGCGCTCGATGATCGCCAGCAGCACGCGCGGCGTCCAGCGGCGGGGATCGAGCTCGGCCGCCTCGATCACCTGCTTGACCAGGCGGAGCTGGTCGTCGACATCGAGGATCGTGAAGTTGGGCTTGAGGCCGACCAGCTCCGCGTGCCGGCGCAAGAGGCGGGCGCCCAGCGCATGAAAGGTGCCGAGCCAGAGGCCCTCGACGCTCTGGCCGAGCAGCAGCGAGACGCGCAGGATCATCTCGCGCGCGGCCTTGTTGGTGAAGGTCACCGCCAGCACCTGCCAGGGCCGCACCCGGCCGGTCAGCAGCAGATGGGCAAGGCGCGTGGTCAGCACCCGGGTCTTGCCGGTGCCCGCACCTGCCAGCACCAGCAGCGGCCCGTCGTCAGCCTCGACCGCCGCCCGCTGCTCCGGGTTGAGCGCGTCGAGATAACGCGGCGATGGCGCCGCCGCCGGCGCCGGCAGATCCGCCGACGCAACCATGTCCGCTCGAATCGTCATGAAACCCCTTGTGATCGCCGTCCCGCGCCGGGCGCCGCCCGACCGCGAGCCGTACCCCAAGATGCGTCATCCGGGCTCCGACGTCGACCCCTCCGGATGAGATGAGCATGGTGCAGCCTGCGAGTTCAGCCTTCGCCGCTCACCGGCTGCGGCTCGGCGTCCCTTCGAGCCTGCGCAGCCGCGTACGGGCTGGTGTGATCACCGCGTAGTAGCCGTACAAATCGTCTCCGTGCTCCTCGATCAAGCGCAGCAGGCGCGCGGCTGCCCGCAGTGGGTAACCCGCGGACCGTCGAAATAGGACGATGCCCGAAGCGCGCATGCCACGCCCAATGGCGATGTCGCCAAAACCCTTATCGGCGGCAAGCAGAATGGCCCGCTCCCGGACGGCGTACTCCAGGACACGCTGATCTGGCGCGCCAGCATCGCTCGAAGCGACGGTCGCCACCTCATGTCCGGCGGTGCGGAGTGCCACCACGATTTCCTCGCGCACGCACTCGTCCGCTAGAAATCTCATGCTGCTTCAGGGTTGCCGACTGCGATCGTCCTTGCTGCGCAGGCAGTCCGCGGCAAACCGCAGGGCCGCCAGCACCTGATCCCGGGTCAGATGAGGATGGCCCGCGAGGACATCCTCCACGGACAGCCCTTCGCCGAGCTCCTCCAGGATCAGCTCGACCGTGATCCGGGTGCCCTTGATGGTGGGCTTGCCCATCATGATATCGGGATCGGAGACGATCCGCTCGTGCCGGATCCGACCCATCGTCGACCTCCTCGCCTTGGCGCCATCCGATCATGATCGGTCTGGCGAGGTAGAACAAGCAAATGCCCCTTCGACGGCGATCGGGAGGCGATGGTGAAGTGCGCCAACACCAGGCCACGTGCTCACGATCGGCGGCGACTTCAGGGCGACCAGCCGCGCCCGCGCCGGCGGCGCGCCGTCAGGAGGCTTCCTGGATTTTCGGCTGGTAGCCTCGCTGCCTGAGCCGGCGGGGCAGAGCGCGCAGCGTCAGGACCGTCGTGCGCGCCCGCTCGAGCAGCCGGGAGCGCGACTTTCGGAACAGCGGCGTGACCCGGACCGTGCAGCCGTACTTTTCCTTGTAGGCGTCGGCGCCGCCCCAGTCATGGACCGCCATGCCGCGCTGCTTCCAGTAGCGCATGGCGAACCAGTGCAGGGCCTCGTTGGGGCGGAGCCTCTGATCGGCGCCAAGGCTGCCATGGCCCCAGAACTGCGAGACCTTGTTGAAGCCGAGATAAATCCCGGTCGCGATGCTGCGGCCGTCCGGATGGCGCACGCGCGCGAGCAAGAGACCGCCCGAGCCGTGGCACAGCTCGATCAGCCGTCTGACCCGCTCGATCGGGTAGGGCGGCCGCCGGCCCTGCCGGGCGCAGAGCTCGGTGAACTGCCGATAGTACTCGTCGGCGAAGCCCGCCGGCCCGGCGATCTCGACCCGCAGGCCGTTGCGTTCGGCCTGGCGGATCGACCAGCGGGTGCTGCTCGACAGCCGCGCGCAGAGCGCGGCCTCCGAGCCGGTGAGATCGGAGAGGTGGCTCGGACGCAGGCGCAGCTGGAAGCCGAGCCCTGTGCCAGCGTCGGTGGCCAGATGGCGGTCGGCGACCTCCAGTTGAAGACAGCCCAGCCGCTTGAAGGCGAAGCGCTCGAGCGCCTCGAGGACGTCGCCGCGGGGCACGTCCGCGGCCAGGTTGAAGCCGATGTCGTGGGTCAGCCAGCCGCGAAACGGGCTGCCCAGGACGGGTATGCCGTAGACCCGGGATCGGATGCCGGTGAAATAGCCGAGCGTGGTGCCGAGATCGCGCAGCTCGGCGACCACGATGTCGCCGTTGACGAACGATTTGATGAACTCGAGCCAGGGCCGCCGCTGCGAAAAGATCCGGTCCTCGAAGACGTCCAGAGCGGGCCAGTCGATCTCTGCGGCCGCCAGCCGATGAAACTCCACCCGGGCCTCCCCGCCCCGTCGTAGTCAAATCCGGGGGCGCTCGCTTGACACCACCCGAAAGGACGGGCAGCCCCAAAGTCATCTGACGAGAATTATAGTCGAATTTGGCTGATTCGACAATCCACGCCAGAGTTTCATCAAGACCTTCGGCCTTAGATGCAATAGTGTGACTATTCTCGGTGTTGCTGGCGTTCGGGCGGCTCGCGCTCGACGACGGCTTCACCGGCGCGTCGCTGACCCGGACGGCGCGCGGCGACGGCCTCGACGGCGCCCTCAGCGCCCGAAGCGGCGCTTGCGTTGCTGGAAGGCGCGGAGCGCGCGCAGGAAATCGATCTTGCGGAAGGCCGGCCAATAGACGTCCGAGAAGTAGAACTCGCTGTAGGCGCTCTGCCACAAGAGGAAGCCCGAGAGGCGGATCTCGCCGCTGGTGCGGATGATGAGCTCCGGGTCGGGCAGGCTCGCGACGTAGAGGTGCCGGCTGATCGCCGCGGGCGTGACGCGCCTGATGACGTCGGCAAGCTCCGCCCCTTTGCTCGCTTCGTGGACCAGCATGCCGCGGACGGCATCGGCGATCTCCTCGCGGCCGCCGTAGGCGACCGCGATCGTGAGCGTGATCGCGGCGTGCCGTTCGGTCGCGGCCTCGGCGGCCCGGATCGCCGCCACGGTGGTCGCCGGCAGCAGCTCCAGCCTGCCGATCGCCTGGACGCGCACCTGCTGGCGATGGATCTGCGGGTCGTGGGCCAAAGCCTTCAACTTGGCCTCGACGGCGGCCAGGATCCCGGACACCTGGTCGGACGTGCGGCCAAGGTTGTCGGTCGAGCAGACCCAGAGCGTCACCGCGGGGATCCGAAACTCGGCGCACCAGTCGAGCACGTCGTCGAGCTTCTGCGCGCCGAGGCGGTAGACTTCCCGGAGATCGGTGACCCCCTGACGGCGGGCATAGCGGCGGTTGCCGTCCAGGATGACGCCGACGTGGCGGGGGGCGGGCCACTTGTGGACCTGGCGCAGAAGGTGCTGCTCGTAGAGGTGGTAGAGCGCCCGCGCGATCAGGGGCGTGGTCGCAGGCGAGCTGCCGCTGCCGTCGGCGGACGCACCATCGGGCTCCCGAAGGAAGTCGAGCTCGGCAGACCTGGCGGCCGCAGGCCTGGCCACGGGCCCTGGTCCGGAAGGCACCGGTCTCAGGGTCGCCTCGTCCCACCAGGCGGCCGCTGCCGCGCAGGCGAGGCCGAGACCGGCGCCGGCGACGCCGCCGAGCGGCAAGGTGTGCGCGGGGTCGAACAGAATCGGATCGAGGCTCGCCAGGGCCAGCAGGAGGACGCCGCAGGTCCAGAGCGCGATCTTGATCGAGCGACGGGTCAGCGAGCGCTGGATGAGGTGGCCGCCGGTGACCAGGAACGCGACCCCGGTCACGGCATCGGTATCGGGAAACGCGACCCCGTCGCCCCCGAGCCGGAACGATCCAAGGGCCGCGGCGGCAAGGCTGCCGAGCGTCCAGGAACCCAGCAGCACGACCGCGGGCAGCCACCAGTGCCGGTGCCGGCGGATCGGCAGGAGCAGCGGCAGAATCAGCGCCGCCGGCAGCAGGATCGCCCGGTCGCCGAGGTTGCCGATCCACTCGAAGACGTCCGGCAGCCCGAGCCAGGTGCGCTCCGAGCCCCAATAGCCCAGGCCGCGCTCGATCGAGAGGTGCAACTGCCAGGCGACCGCGGCCAGCGACCCGAGGAAAATCAGGCAGCCCGCGGCGCAGGCGGTCATCCATGGCCGGGTGGTTGCAGCGACAGGGCCACTTCGCATCGCTTCGTCCGTGGTTCAGATCACGATCAGCTCGACCGTGATACGCCAGGCCTCAGCCGAGGTTGTCGCCCCCCCATCCGGCGCCCCTCGTTGCCGCCGCGGCGCCTGGAGCGCTCGCGAGCAGATGGAGAGCCTGAGGCAAGCTTCATAACCGCGGCCGCCGATCGGCGCCACTGTCCATCGCGGGTCCGGCGCGTCGATCGTCCGCAGGCTCGGGAGCAGGTTGCGCCCGGGTCGGGTTGAGGGCGGGCGCGCGTGCGGCCGGAGGTTGAGGATCGCTGCGCCGGGAATTGACTGGCGATCGAAAGAGGGCTTGTCTCGGCGGCCAGCAAGCCTCGAAGGAAACGCGAGAGGGAGGTGGACATGAACCGGATCTTCGGCGCGCTCATAAGCCTCGTCGTCCTGATCGGCGGGCCGCTCGCGAGCGCGCGCGAGCTGCCGACCGTCGCGCCCGAGAAGGTCGGGCTGTCGTCGGAGCGTCTCGCGCGGATCGGGCAGGTCTTTCAGAAGGAGATCGACCAGGGCCGGCTGCCCGGCGCGATCGTGCTGGTCGCCCGCAAGGGCGAGGTCGCCTACTTCGAGAGCTTCGGCTTGCGCGACCCCGCGAACCACGCGCCGATGGCCAAGGACGCGATCTTCCGGATCTACTCGATGACCAAGCCTCTGGTCACGGTCGGAGCCATGATCCTGACGGAGGAGGGCCGCCTGCAGCTCGCCGACCCGGTCGCCAGGTATCTGCCGGAGTTCAAGGACCAGCAGGTCAGCGTGCCGAAGACGGACTCCTTCGGCAAGGTGACCTACACGCTGGTCCCGGCCGAGCGCCCGATCACGGTCCAGGATCTCCTGCGCCACACCGCGGGGCTCGCCTATGGCGAGATCACCGGCAACGCGCTGGTCAAGGAGGCTTACGCCAAGGCGGGGCTGTTCAAGCCGGATGGTCGGGCGTACGAGGCGCGCGACGTCGCGCCGGCCGCCGAGGTGACGGCGCTGGCCAAGGCGCCCTTGATCCACCAGCCGGGCACCGTCTGGGAATACAGCCTGGCGGTCGACCTGCTCGGGCGGGTGGTCGAGGCGGCCTCGGGGATGCGCCTTGGCGACTTCCTCGAGCAACGCCTGTTCCAGCCGCTCGGCATGGTCGACACCGGCTTCTCGGTGCCGCAGGCGAACCTTCCGCGGCTCGCGGAGCCGCTGGCGAGCGACCCGGCGACCGGCGCGCCCAATCATCTGATCGACGTCTCCGCGCCGCCCGCCAACGATTCCGGCGGCGCCGGCGGGGTCTCGACCGCGAGCGACTATGCGCTGTTCGCGCAGATGCTGTTGAACGGCGGGCAGCTCGATGGCGTCCGGATCCTGAGCCCGACCACGATCCGCCTGATGACCTCCGATCATCTGGGCACCCGGATCGAGGCGCCGGTCAGTCCGGGCGAGCTGCTCCTCGGCACCCCCGGCTACACCTTCGGTCTCGGGTTCGCCGTGCGCCAGGGGCCGGGCATCGCGGCGGTCCCGGGATCGCAGGGCGAGTTCATGTGGGCGGGCTTTGCCGGCACCTATTTCTGGGTCGATCCCGCTGAGCAGCTGGTCGGCGTCCTGATGACCCAGGCGCCGGGGCCGAGCCGGGCCTGGTACCGCCGCGAGGTGAAGCAGCTGGTCTACCAGGCGATCATGGACTGACGACGGCCCGCCGGCGCCGGTCCGGCGGTCAGCGGGCGGCCGGCCGTGGGGCGCAGAGCGCCAGCGCGAGGCCGAGCATCAGCCAGAACAGGATCGCGTTCCAGTTCGAGAAGAAGCTCATGCTCGAGCGGAGCGGCCAGAGGAAGACCAGGAGGGCCGCCGCGGCGCCGACCGCGATCGGATAGTCCTCGGCCGCAACCGACCTCAGGCCCAGGGTCAGGTCACGGCCCCAAAGGCCTAGAAGGACGAGGAAACCGCCCAAGCCGATGGCGCCCGCCTCGACCAGCCACTCCAGATAGATCTGGTGGGGGTGGGTGTAGCAACGGTCCTCGACCGCTCCGAGCGGCTTGAAGTCCTGGTTGGCGCAGCGGTGGCGGAAGTTCCGAAGGCCGATCCCGATCACCGGCTCGCTCCGCCAGATCCTGACGCTGCGCAGGAACAGCTCGCCGTAGCGTCGGTCCCAGAAGTCATGCAGGTCGTACGCGGTATCATGGATCAGGCGGGTCTCGAGACTGGGGCTCAGCAGGACCGCGGCCGCGGTCAGGGCCAGCGCCGCGAAGCCCGCGAGCAGCAGCGGCAGGCGGAGCTCACGTACCAGGAGCATGAAGGGCACCAGGCCGATTCCCAGCATCAGGAGCGCGATCCGCTCGCCGGTCAGCGCGACCGCGAGCGCCAGGACCAGAATCAGGCCGCCCGCCAGCGCGATCCGCCGGCTGCGGCTCCAGCCGGCGGCAAGGGCGAAGGCGAAGCCCAGGACCGGAAAGCAGGTCCTGACGAGGAAGCTGCCCGGGACCTTGTCGTCGAATGGCCCGGTCAGGCGCTGGTCCTGGATGGCGTGGCCGAAGATGTCACGCCCGATCGCGAACTGGAGCAGGCTGTCGAGGAGCACGAAGGCGAGCACGGCGCCGAGCGCGGTCAGGAGCGCCCGGCGGGTCCTGCCCTCGGCCAGGAGCCAGTGCTGGAGGGCGGCGCCGAACAGCACGAAGCGGCCGAATGGCAGGGCGCGGCTGTAGGCGCCGGCGGCATCGGCCGCAAACGCGCTCGCGAGGATCAGGTAGAGCCAGATCGCGAGCCCGACGATGACCCAGGGCGTCCGCAGCCAGGCCCAGTCGCGAGCGAGCCCGCTGCGGATCAGCAGGAGCAGGCCGATCAGCGAGACCGCGACGTCGGCCGGCGCCCGGCCGATCAGGAACAGCACCGGCAGCGCGATCACGAGCACCCGGCCGAGCCGGTCGAGCCGGGCGGAGCCCGCGGACCGGCTGGCCGGGGAGGTGATCACCTCAGGCGGCTTTGCTCGGACCGGCGAGGATCGCCTCGCGCCGGTCGTCGATCGCGTCCGCCAGCGCCTGGATGTCGAACGGGTAGTCGCGCCAGGCCTGGTCCTGCAGGCGGGCGCGCAGCGGCTCGTCGGTGATCACCCGCTCGAGCGCTTCGGCGAGCGCCTCGGGCAGCGCCGGCTCGACCAGCAGACCGCGGCCACGGAGCACCTCGGGCAGGCCGCCGCTCGGATAGGCGAGCACGGCGCAGCCGTTCGCCAGCCCCTCGACCGCGGTCCGGGCGAGCGGCTCGGGCCAGAGCGAGGGCAGGACCACGACCGCCGCCCGCCGGTAGTGCGCCATGACCTGGTCGTTGGGCAGATGGCCCAGCCACTGGACCGCCCCGCCGAGGCGGGCGCAGCGGTCCCGGAGCGTGACCTCGAACGCGGTCATCTCCGGCCGCCGCCGGGTCCGGCTGGTGCCGACGATCTCCGCCCGCCAGACCGGATGGCGCGGCAGCACCCGCTCGAGCGCCGCGACCAGGTCGGCGATGCCCTTCTGCTCGATGATCCGGCCGACGAACAGGATCAGCGGCGCCTTCTCGGGCGGCCCCGAAAGGGTGCGCGGGATCGCATTGCGCAGAATGTGCAGCTTGCCGGCGTCGGCCGTCTCGGCGAGACCGTCGAGAAAGCGCTGCCGGACGTAGTCGCTGACGCAAAGGATCGCCTGGGCGCGGGCCAGCAGCCGGGCGCGCTCCGATGGCGTGCAGGCGGCCCGCATGGTGCGCGGATCGTTGCTCAGGCGGAGCGTGAGCGGCAGATCCGTGCGGGCGCCCAGATGGGCGAACATGTTGGGCCGGTTGTAGACCTCGACCAGCACCGCCCGTTGGCCGGCGAGCCGGCGGCGCAGCGCTTCGGCGAGGCCGATGTTGCGGCCCCGAAGGCCATGCCAGGCCGGGCGCAGGGGACAGAAGTCGAAGCCTTCGAACGGCCGCTCGACCGGCGCGCCGTAGATCCGGATGCGGTCCCGAAACCGGCTCGCCCGCGTGACGTCCCGGACGTGCAGGGCGATGGCACCCGCCCGCTTCGGGCCGAACTGCTCGGCCGGCGGCAGCAGGATCGCGATCGCGGGCGGCGGGGCCTCGGCCATGGCTCAGGCGCGCGAGCCGGTCCGGCAGGCGAGCACCAGCAGGAGGCCGGGCGGCACCAGGATCAGCCAGGTCGGCAGGACCAGCAGCTCCTGGATCGGCGGCCAGAGCCAGGGCAGGGGCCCCTTCTCGATCAGCGCCTGAAAGCCGACCAGGCTGTTGGCGTTGATGTGGAACCAGATCGCGCCGAGGCTGAAGGTGGTCGGCGCGCCCCGGACGACCGTCACCAGATCCGCGAGCGCCGCCGCCGCGCCGGCGATCAGGAGGGCGACCCCGAGCCAGTAACCGAAGCTACGCATGGGATCGTTCATACGAGCCCCGGGTCCCCCAAGGCAACAGGCCGCCGCCGTCGCCGGCCGCCGACGATTGCCTCGCCTCCTGGCGCTGACTATGTTTGGCGCCGGCCCGGAGGGATGGCCGAGCGGTTTAAGGCGCACGCCTGGAAAGCGTGTTGGGGCGAAAGCCCCTCGTGGGTTCAAATCCCACTCCCTCCGCCAGCTCGGCTCCGCCCTGGCGCGCCGCGCCGCATTTCGAGGCAACCGGAGTTCCTCCCTTGGCAGCAAACCTGTTGAGACTTGCAACGGCGCCCGGCCGCCGCGCGCGCCCGGCCGCGGTGCTGTTCCTGCTCCTCCTGCCGCTGCTGACGGCGTGCGGGATCAACACCATTCCGACCCTCGACGAGCAGGTGAACGCCGATTGGGCGCAGGTCCAGAACCAGTATCAGCGGCGCGCCGACCTGATCCCGAACCTGGTCGAGACCGTGAAAGGCTACGCCAAGCAGGAGCAGGACGTGCTGGTCGCGGTCACCGAGGCGCGCGCCAAGGTCGGCCAGATGCAGCTGCCGCCGGACGTCCTGACCAACCCCGACGCGTTCAAGCAGTTCGAGCAGAACCAGGCCCAGCTGACCGGCGCGCTCAGCCGCCTGATGGTGGTCGTCGAGAAGTATCCGGAGCTGAAGTCGAACCAGAACTTCCTGGCGCTGCAATCCCAGCTCGAGGGCACCGAGAACCGGATCGCGGTCGCGCGCCGCGACTACATCCAGGCGGTGCAGGCCTACAACACCGAGATCCGGACCTTCCCGGGCCGCCTGTGGGCGATGGTCTACGGCTCCGAGCCGAAGCAGAACTTCACCGCCAGCGCCGGCGCCGAGCAGGCGCCCAAGGTCAGCTTCTGAGCCCTCTTCCGATGCCGCCGATGCGCCGCGTCCTTGCCGTCCTGCCGTTGCTGCTGGGCCTGCTCCTGGCGGCCGCGGCGGTCCGGGGCGCGGAGCTTCAGTTTCCGGCGCTCGCCGGCCGGGTGGTCGACGATGCGCGCCTCCTGAGCGAGCGCGAGGAGCAGGAGCTGGACGCAGCACTCGCCGCCTTCGAGCAGCAGACCCACGATCAGCTCGTGGTCGTGACCGTCAAGTCGCTCCAGGGGCAGCCGATCGAGGACTACGGCTACCAGCTCGGCCGCCATTGGGGGCTCGGCCAGAAGGGCAAGGACAACGGCGCGCTGCTGATCGTGGCGGCCGAGGAGCGGAAGGTCCGGATCGAGGTCGGCTACGGGCTCGAGGGCGAGCTCACCGACGCCCGGAGCCGGACGATCATCGAGGGCGAGATCCTGCCGCGCTTCCGGGAGGGCGATTTCGCGGCCGGGATCAAGGCCGGCGTCGCCGCCATCATCCAGACGCTGGGCGGCAGCTACAATCCGGCGCTGCCGCCGGCCCGGGTCCAGGATCAGGCGCCGCCCTGGCCGTTTCCGCTGATGATCGTCCTGCCGGTCATCCTGATCATCCTGTTCAACATGTTGTCCCGCGGCAACCGGCGCCGCGATTCGCAGGGTTACGGTGGACCGGTGATCCTGCCCGGCGGTTGGGGCGGGCGCCAGGATGGCTTCGGCGGCAGTCGAGGCAGCTTCGGCGGCGGCGGCTTCGGCGGCAGTGGCGGCAACTTCGGTGGCGGCGGCTTCAGCGGCGGCGGCGGCAGCTTCGGCGGCGGCGGCGCTTCGGGGAGCTGGTGAGCATGGCCTTCCTGACCGATCAGGACCGGCAAAGGATCGCCGATGCGATCGCCGACGCCGAGCGCAGGACCAGCGGCGAGCTGGTCACGGTGATCGCCGCGGCCGCCGACGACTACCGCGCCCTCCCGCTCCTGTGGCCGGCCCTGGCCGCCCTGGTGCTGCCGGCGGGTCTTCTGACGGCGTGGCCGGACCTCAGCGCCTGGCGGCTGTATCTGGCCCAGGCGGCCGCGTTCGTCGTCCTGGCGCTGATCGCGCACCTGCCGCCGGTCCACCGCGCGCTGGTGCCGGCCGCGCTCAAGCGCCGCCGCGCCAGCCGTCTCGCCCGCGAGCAGTTCCTGGCGCACGGGCTGGACCGGACCCGGGAGCGCACCGGCGTCCTGATCTTCGTCGCGGTCGCCGAGCGCTACGTCGAGATCATCGCCGACGCCGGCATCGATGCCGTCGTGCCGCCCGGCACCTGGGACCAGGCGGTCGCGGCCTTCGTCGAGCGGGTCCGGACCGGCCGGATCGCCGAAGGCTTCCTCGCCGCGATCGGGCTGGTGGGCGACCGGCTGGCCGAGCACTTCCCGCCGTCGGCCGACGACGTCGACGAGCTGCCGAACCGCCTGATCGAGATCTGACGCCGCTTGGCCGTGCTCACCGCCGGTGCTAGGGTCGCCCGGCTCTCGAGAACCTCAGATCGGGCGGGGGATGGCATGGCAACGGCGCGCGAGCGGCTCCGGGACGCGGACGAGGTTGGAAGTCTTCCGGACGGGGCTGCCTTCATCGACGGCGAGTACGTGCCGATCGCCGAGGCGCGGATCCCGATCCTGGACTGGGGTTTTCTCCGGTCCGACTGCACCTACGACGTGATCCACGTCTGGAAGGGGCGTTTCTTCCGGCTTGGCCATCATCTGGACCGGTTCGAGAAGAGCGCTGCCGGCCTCCGGCTGACCAATCCCTACAGCCGCGAGGAGGTGGAAAAAATCCTGACGCGCCTTGTGCGCCTCACGGCCTTGCGCGAGGCCTATGTCGAGGTGATCCTGACCCGTGGCCTGCCGCCCAAGGGCACCCGCGACCCGCGCCGGTGCCAGAACCGGTTCTACGCGCTCGTGATCCCGTTCGTCTGGATCGCGACCGAGGAGATGCGCGCGCACGGCATCCACCTGCATATCAGCGAGGTCCTGCGCATCCCGCCGCGCTCGGTCGACCCCTCGATCAAGAACTTCCACTGGGGCGACCTGACCAAAGGCCTCTTTGAGGCCTACGACCAGGGCTGCGACATGCCGGTGCTGCTGGATGAGGAAGGCAACGTCGCGGAAGGGCCGGGCTTCAACGTCTTCGCGGTCAAGGAGGGACGGGTGACCACGCCCGAGGGCACCTGCCTGCTCGGCATCAGCCGCCAGACGGCGCTCGACCTGCTGGCCGAGCAGAACGTCGAAGCGGTGATCGGCAGGATCTCGCCGGCCGAGCTCAAGGCGGCCGAGGAGGTCTTCATCACCTCGACCGCGGGCGGCATCCTGCCGGTCACGAGGATCGACCACCAGCCGGTCAGCGACGGCGAGCCCGGCCCGGTCACGACCCGGCTCAAGAACCTCTACTGGCAGCGCCACGACCGAGGCTGGCAGTGCACCCCGATCGACTACGATTGAGACGAGCGCGGCCTCAGCGTCCCGAGGTCGAGATCACCTTGGCGAGGGAGTGGGCACGGTTGCTCGTGAACGGGCGGACCTCGCCCGGCCAGCGGCCCGCCTCGACCGCCTGCGCCCAGGCCGCGCTCGCCAGCACGTCCGGGCTCTCGAGCTCGTAGATCGCGGTGTAGCGCGGGCTCGCCGCCGGCATCGGCTTGCGCTCGCCGCCGATCGAGAACGCGAACGGCTCGCTTTTGACCCGGGTCACCGCCAGCACGCCCGGCACCTTCATGAGGTTCGGGACGTGCTCCTGGTCATAGACCTCGTTGAACAGCGCCTCCTTCTCGGGGGCTATGTCCATGCTCGCCATGAAGACGTACCTGCTGCCGACCGGCATTTTCTCCACTCCTCTGGCGTGAATCCGCTCTAGGCTTTCAGCGGCATGGCGACCGGGCGCATGGGCGCGCCGGTGGCGCCGCGCAGCTTCATGCAGGCGCCGAAGAAGCAGAACTCGTAGAGCTTCGCCGCGGCGATCTCCTCCATGTCGACCATCTCCATGATCGGCACGCCCGCCTCGACCAGAAGATAGGTGTGGACCGGCAGCCAGTTCTCCGGATCGGCCGATGGCGCATGCTCGAGGGCGAGGTTGTCGCCGGCGATCGTGATCGCGCCCGCCTTGGCCAGGAACTCGGCACCCGCGCGGTTGAGGCCGGGCGCGTTGGTGGTGTAGGCGCCGGGATCGGGCCAGGCGCGCATGCGCCCGGTGCGGACCAGGACCACGTCGCCCGGTCGCAGCTCGGTCTTCTGGTGCTTGAGGCAGCCCGCGAGGTCGTCCGGGCCGATGCCGTAGGAGGGCGGCAGCTCGTCCAGGCCGAGCGCGCCCGGGACGTCGAGCAGCACGCCGCGGGCGATCATCGGCGGATGCTTCTCGGCGCCCGCGACCGCCCAGTGCCGGCTGCCGAGATGGTCCTTGGCCTTGAAGTGGTTGAAGAGCTCGCTGTGGTAGCCGAAGTGGTTGAGCGTGTCGATGTGCGTGCCGCAATGGGTGTACATCGAGACCGCGTCGCCCGAGTAGGAGATCAGCTCGTTGGCCTGCGCGCCGATGCCCATGACGTCGTCGACCTCCTCGCCGCCGGGCGTGTGGGTCATCCAGATCTGGTAGCCGGGGTCGTTGGCGGCGATCCAGGCGGGCATGCCGACGAAGTGGTCGACCGCCAGATCGAACACCTTGCCGGCGTCGGCGCGCGCGAGGATCGCCGCGCGCGAGGCGGCGTCGATCAGGTTCAGCATGCCGATCTGGTCGTCCTTGCCGAACGGGCTGGTCGAGGCCTTGTGGCGCTCAGCGCTCCAGGCCGCGATCTTTTTCTTCGTCATTTCGTCGACCACGTAGGGCGTGCACATCGTCTTCCTCCCAGGTTCTTGCACCAGCATTCAGCTCTTTGGCGGATGGGCTCGGATCGCGGCCTCGTTGACCTCGACGCCCCAGCCCGGCGCGTCGGTCAGGACCAGATGCCCGGCCTCGATCGTGGGCGGGCTCACCACCTCGTCCTTCCAGGGCACGTCGTCGATGTCGATCTCCATGATCCGGAAGTTCGGGATCGCGGCGCAAAACTGCGCGCTCATCATGGTCGAGAGGTGGCCGTAGAAGTTGTGCGGCGCGCAGTTGACCTCGTAGGCCTCCGCCATGGCCGCGATCTTCATGCCCTCGAGGATGCCGTTCCAGGGCACGTCCACGATCGCGGCATCGACCGCCTGGGCCTCGAAGAAGGGCCGGAACTGGCGCCGGCCGAACAGCGATTCGCAGGACGCGATCGGGGTCCCGGCCTGCTGGCGGATCAGGGCCAGCGCCTTCGGATCGTAGCTGTCGATCTCGAGCCAGAGCAGCCGATAGGGCGCGATCGCTTTCGCGACCTGCAGATAGCCTTCGGTCTTGAAGTTGAAGTTGAGGTCGAGCAACAGGTCGACCTTGGGCCCCGCACCCTCGCGGAAGGCCGCCATCTGGGCCTCGATGATGCCGAGCAGGCGCTGGTCGACGTTCAGCTCGGGCCAGCCGTCGTTGCGGGCGAAGCCCGGCTGGTACATGTAGGGGGCGCCCTGATCGAAGCAGAAGATGTTGGTCTTGAGGGCGGTGAAGCCGCGCTCGCGGACCTCCTGGCCGAGCGCCTTGATGTCGTCGAGCGAGCGGACCGGGGACGTCCCCATGGTCGCGAAGTGGTCGAGCCGGTAGGAGCCGCAGTGCGACCAGTAGAGCCGGAGCCGCTCGCGCACCGGGCCATTGAGCAGCTCGGCCACGGGGATGCCGAGTGCCCGCGCCTTGACGTCGACCAGCGCGTTCTCGATCGCCGCGATCGCCTGCTGGGCGAGGCCGCCCGGCGCCTGGCGGGTGATCGCGTGCATGAGCGCCGTCAAGCGCTCCACGGGCCGTGGATCGCGGCCGATCAGGCGCTCGGCGAGCTTCTTGATGACCGCGGTCAGGCCCCGGCTGCCGTAGCTTTCGTTGTACTCGGACCAGCCGACCACGCCGTCGTCGGTCGTGATCTTGAGGAACGACCAGGTCCGCCAGCCGGCGTCGCAGTGCAGGTCCTCGATCTTGGCGATGCGCATCAGGGGGTTCTCCAGGCTCAGGACGGTTCGGCAAGGGTGGCGCGGCGGGCGGCGGTCGCCGCCAGGTCGATCCGGCCATCGGCAGCAAGCACGACGCCATAGACCTCGGCCGCCCGCTCGGGCGTGATCCAGCCTTCGTCGAGATCGTGCCTGACCCGTTCGAGCTCGCGCTCAAAGGGCGGGCCGTAGCCGCCGCCGCCCGCCGAATGCGAGACGATCCGCTCGCCGGGCTCGAGGGCGACGCCGTGGCAGTTGGGCAAAGGCGTGAGCTCGCCGCTTCGCTCGCGTTTCAGGGCCTGGACCTTGCTGCCTGGCCAGCCGCCGCGCGCGCCGCCCGCGGGGTTGATCGTGCCGTCGGAGGTGTAGAGCACCTCCAGCCGGCAGCCCGCGGTCGGGCCGAACTCGACGTAGGCCGCGAGCGCGCCGCGGAACCGGCCAGCACCTTCGGTGTCCGGCAGCAGCCGACGCGCGCTGATGTGGATCGGGTGGTGCAGCTCGTCGACCTCGATGCCGTCGTGGCGGCACATGCCGGCGTTGCCGACGTGGACGATCGTCAGCCAGCCGTCGGTCGTGGGCGTGGCGGCGCCGCCGGTCAGGCCGAGGTGGACCTGGTTGACGAAGCGGGCGTCGTGGCGGCGCGGGTCGCGGCCGGAGATGACGCCGCCGGCAGGCGGGATGATCGGGCCGGTCTCGGCCATGCCGAAGCCGTCGGCAAGCTCGGCCAGCGCCACCTGCACCGGGTTCGAGACCCGGTCGGCGAGATTCGTGGTCGCGACCGAGCAGCTGTAGGGATGGCGCGGGATGCCGACGCAGCAGTTCTCGCGGAGCCGGATCTCGATCCGGCGGAAGCTGCCGGCATTGGGCGGCACGCGGTGGTCGATCAGGCCGTTGTAGATGCCGACCATCGCGGCGCTGCGCGCGCAGGCCTCGGTGAGATTGAGGCCGCAGGGCTGGCAGTCCAGATTGTCACGCAGGTCGACCGTGATCCGCGCCTGCTCCGCGTCGACCGCGACCTTCGCGTCGACCGCGATCCCGTCGGGGACGCCCGGGAACGGATCGTGGGTCGAGCGCACCGTGACCTGGCCGCTTGGCAGCCTTCGGATCGCCTCGATCATCCGCTGCTCGGAATAGTCGAACCAGTCCTCGGCATAGCGCTCCAGCACGTCCCAGCCGACCTCCCGGCCGAGGCCCTGGAGCTCGCGCTCGCCGATCCGGACGGCGCCCAGCGCTGCCAGGTAGTCGCCCCACCACTGCTCGGGCACGCGGATGCGCATCCGGCAGATGCGGATGATGTCCTCGATGTCGCGGTAGTCTTCCTGGACCTTGACCGCCGGGAAGATCAAAGCACCTTCCTCGTAGACGTCGCGGGCGGCGCCCATGTAGGTCGTGGGCCTCGCGTTGCCGCAGTCGGCCTGGTGGGCCTTGGCGAGCACGAAGAAGCGGCGGATGCCGGCGTCGTCGATCACCGGCACGATCAGGCAGTGGTCGGCGGCGTGCGAGTTGCCCTCGTAGGGCGAGTTGTGGAGGAAGGCATCGCCGCGCTTCAGCTCCGGGTGATGGCGGAGCACCGCCGCGGTCATCAGGTCGGGGCCGATCATGATGTGGATCGGCAGGCTTTCGGCGGCGGCCAGCAGGCGACAGTCGGCGGTCAGGATGACGCAGGAGAAGTCATGCGCGCTGTTGAGCACGCCCGAGCGGGCGGTGCGGAACAGCGTGTTCTGCATCTTGCGGGCGATGCTCTCCATGCGGCTGGAGAGGATCGCCATGCGCACGCCGTCGGTCGGGCTCGGTTCGGTCACGGCAGCCGTGCCTCAGATCGTGATCGAGAGGCTGCCGGCCGCGGTCCGGCGGGCAACGGCGCCAGGATCGACCACGACGG
Organism: uncultured Alphaproteobacteria bacterium; assembly: GCA_963756905.1. Lineage (GTDB taxonomy): Bacteria > Pseudomonadota > Alphaproteobacteria > Geminicoccales > Geminicoccaceae > DATAOG01. The sequence continues at coordinate 3,468 of CAVWPO010000024.1, read as the reverse complement.
TCGTGAACGAGGATTCGATGATCGCGGGGCCCATGACCTCGCCCTCGACCGCCTCGAACCGGCGGACGGCCGCCTCGACCCAGCCGGCATCGGCGAAATAGACCCGGCGCCCGCTCTCGATCCGGGCCTCGGGCGCGCCCGCGACCAGGCGTCCCGAGCCGCTCTCGCGCAGGCGGCAGCGCACCCGGGCGCGCCAGGTCACGAGCTCGATCCCGGAGGCGGGGTCGCTGATCTCGAAGATCTGCTTGTGCGCGGCATGGAAGTCCGCGACCAGGGCGCGAAGGTCGTCCCCGGTCCGAAAGCGGCTTGTTCGCAGCGGCACCTCGATCTCCCAGATCTGGTGCGGGTAGCGGGCCTCGACCGCATAGTCGATCCGCTGCTCGAGCGAGCCTTCGCCCGGGCCCTCGATGAACGCCCGACACTGGTCCTCGAGTCTCGGCGAGCACGGCGTTGATCGCCTCGGCATCGAACCGGTCACTGGTCGCGAACGCCATTCGGCCGTACTCGGCGGCAAGTTCGGACATCAAGGCGCCCGCGGCGCTGAGCGCGGCGCCGGTCTCGGGGATCACGACCTCGCGGCAGCCGAGCCGGCGCGCGACCGCGACCGCGTTGAGGCCGGCCGCCCCGCCGCCGCCGATCAGCACCGCCGCGCCCGGATCGATGCCCTGGTTGATCGTGATCTCCTCGATCGCGCCGACCATTTTCTCGGTGGCCAGCGCGAGGACAGCGGCGGCCGCGTCTTCGATCCCGAGCCCGAGCTTGCTCGCGACCTCGCGCTCCAGCGCCTCGCGTGCCCCATCGACGTCCAGGCGCATGGCGCCGCCGAGGAAAAACGCCGGGTCGATATAGCCGAGCAGGAGCGCGCAGTCGGTGACCGTGGGCGCGCTGCCGCCGGTGCCGTAGCAGGCCGGGCCGGGCCTCGAGCCGGCACTCTCCGGGCCGCAGTGGAGAAGCCCGCCGGCATCGACCCAGGCGATCGAGCCGCCGCCAGCACCAATGCTCTTGACGTCGACCGAGGGGAAGCCGGTCATATGGCCGCGGAAGCGCTGGCCGAGCCAGGTCTCGCGGGTCCAGGGGATGCGCCGCTCGCGGACCAGGCTGACGTCGTAGCTGGTGCCGCCGGTGTCGGCGACGATCGCGGTGTCGGTGCCGGCATCCAGGGCGGCGTAGTGGCGGCCGGCGACCGGCGCCATGGCCGGGCCGGAGCCGATGCTATGGATCGGCGCCTCTGCGACGTCGTCGGCATCCATGATCCCGCCCTGCGAGGTCACCATCAGCACCCGCCCGGCGAACCCCGCCTGCCGCAGCCGGCCCTTCAGCCCATGCAGATAGCCGCGCATCAGCGGCTTCAGCGAAGCATCGATGCAGGTCGAGGACGCCCGCCGGTATTCGCGAAGGGTCGGGTTGAGCCGGTGCGAAAGCGTGCAGGCGGCCTCGGGCAGATGCGCCGCCAGGAGCTCGCCGACGCGCTGCTCGTGGGCCGGGTTGGCGATCGACCACAAGAGGCAGACGCCGACCGCCTCGACCCGCTTGTTCCGAAGCTGCTCGATCACCGCGAGCACGCCCGCCTCGTCGAGCGGTCTGACGACCTCGCCATCGGCGCCGATCCGCTCCCTGATCTCGAAGGTCAGCGCGCGCGGCACGTAGGGCTCGGGGTAGGGGACGGTGAAGTTGAAGGGCTCGATCCGGCCGCCCTCGCGGATCACCAGGATGTCCGGGTGGCCCTCGGTCGTGAGGAAGGCGGTGCGCGCGGTGTGGCCGGTCAGGATCGCGTTGATCGCGCGCGTGGTGCCGTGGATGAAGGTCTCGCCGCGCGCCAGGAAGTCGGCGCGCGGCAGGCCGGCGTCGGCGGCTGCGAGGCTCAGCGCATCCAGCACGCCTTCGATCGGATCGTCCGGCGTGGTCGAGGACTTGTACATGCGCAGCTCGCCGCCGTCCTCGATCACGAGATCGGTGAAGGTGCCGCCGGTATCGCAGGCCAGTCTCATGCCGAGGCCGTCAGCGCAGCACGAACGGGTTCGGGACGTTGCCGCTGATGTCGATCCAGACGCTCTTTTCCTGGAGGTATTCGCGGATCGCGCTCTGGCCGCTCTCGCGCCCGATCCCGGAGCGCTTGTAGCCGCCGAACGGCGACATGTAGCTGACCGCGCGGTAGGTGTTGATCCAGACCGTGCCGGCCTCGAGCCGCTCGGCCATCGTCAGCGCGCGCTTGATGCTCTGGGTCCAGGCGCCGGCCGCGAGGCCATAGAGCGTGCCGTTGGCGATCTCGACCGCCTCTTCGTCGTCGTCGAACGGGATGACCCCGAGCACCGGGCCGAACACCTCCTCCTGGGCGATCCGCATGTCGGGGCGGACCCCGGTGAAGATCGTGGGCTCGACGAACCAGCCCTGGCCGCACTCCGGCCGTGTGGCCGGCCCGCCGCCCAGCACGCAGGTAGCGCCCTCGTCCTTGGCGACCTGCATGTACTCCAGCACCTTCTTGTACTGCGGCCGGGTGGTGATCGGCCCGACCTGGGTCGCATCGTCGAGCGGATCGCCCATGCGCGCCGTCTTCGCCAGCGCCAGCAGGCGCTCGAGGAATTGGTCATAGACCGGACGCTGGACCAGGGCGCGCGAGCCCGCGATGCAGGTCTGGCCGGTGGCCGCGAAGATGCCCGAGACCACGCCCTTGACGGCATCGTCGAGGACCGCGTCCTCGAACACGATGTTGGCGGACTTGCCGCCGAGCTCCAGGGTCACGGGCTTGATCTGCCGCGCGGCCGAGGCATAGACGACCGCGCCCGGTCTTGTCGCCGCCCGTGAACGCGACCTTGGCGACCCTGGGGTGGGTCACGAGCGCATCGCCGATCTCGCCGCCGAAGCCGGTCACGATGTTGACCACGCCTGGCGGCAGGCCCGCGCGCTCGAACAGCTTTCCGAACTCGAGCGCCGAGACCGAGGAGAACTCGGATGGCTTCCAGACCGCGGTGTTGCCGGCGGCGAGCGCCGGGGCGAGCTTCCAGGCCGCGAGCAGGAGCGGCGAATTCCAGGGCGTGATGATGCCGACCACGCCATAGGGCTCCTCGCGGGTGAAGTTGAACACGCCCGGCTTGTCGATCGGGATCACCCGGCCCTCGAGCTTGTCGGCGAGGCCGCCGAAGTAGTGGAACCACTGCGGCAGATAGCGCAATTGCGCCCGCATCTCGGTGATCAGCTTGCCGTTGTCGCGGGTCTCGACCTCGGCCAGCCGGTCGGCCTCGCCCGCGATCACGTCCGCGAGCCGGCGCAGCAAGCGCGCCGCGCGCAGTGGCGCTCATCCGCCGCCACCCGGGCGCCCGGAAGGCGTCGTAAGCGGCCTCGACCGCCCGGTCGACGTCGGCGGGCGCCGCCCGCGGCACCAGCGCCCAGGGCCCGCCCAGGAACGGGTTCTCGAACTCGAAAGTCTCGCCCGAGGCGGCGTCCACCCACTCGCCGCCGATCAGCATCTGA
>CAVWPO010000023.1:0-28644 GCA_963756905.1 uncultured Alphaproteobacteria bacterium | reverse complement strand
CGGTGCGCACGCCGCGGAGCGCGAAGCGGCCGATCGAGACCAGGCGGTCGGCGGACTGGCTGGCGGCGCGCGCGAAGGCTTCGGAGATCAAGAGGTTGCGGTCGTGCTGGCCGCACAGCGCCTCGATCCGCGCCGCCTCGTTGACCGCCGGGCCGATCACGGTGAAGTCGAGCCGGTCGGTGCTGCCGACGTTGCCGTAGTAGACATCGCCCAGGTGCAGGACCAGGTCGAGGTCCATGATCGGCTGCTGCGCCCGCGCGCGCTCGGCGCTCAGCGCCCGCACCTCGCCCAGCGTCTTGGCCGCGGCATCGAGCGCCAGCTCGCAGACCTCGGCGGCCGGGCGGCCGTCGAGCGGGAAGGTCGCGAGCAGCCCGTCGCCCAGGAACTTCAGCACCTGGCCGCCGAAGGCGTCGATGTTCGGCACCAGGCAGTCGAAGTAGGCGTTCAGCATGTCGACCACGCGGTCGCGCGCGAGGCGATCGGTGCTGGCCGTGAAGCCGCGCAGGTCGGCGTAGAAGATCACCGCCCCGATCACCTCGAGCATGCCGCGCCGGATCTCGCCGTTCAGGATCCGCCGGCCCGCCTCGGGGCCGACGTAGGTGTCGAGCAGGTTGACCGCGATGTCGTAGCCAAGCCGCGCCTGCAGCGCCAGCGCCAGGCGCGGCATCAGGTGCTTGAGCGCCGCGAGGTCGCCCTCGGTGAAGCCGCCCGGCCGCCTGGTGGTCCAGGACGAGATCAGGCCGGTCTTGTCGTCGAGGCTGCCGTTGACCCCGAACCAGGTGCGCTGGGCGAGATAGTCGGTGGCGCCGTCCTGGCGGAATTCCTCGAGCAGCGGGAACTCGATCGGCTCGTTGCCGTCCAGGCGCACCCGCAGATCGTTGACGCCGAGGTCGACCATGCGCTTGAACGGGCTCGAGAGATAGCCCTCCGCCGGGGTCAGCCTGTGGATGTAGACGTCGGTGCTGATGCCCCGGTCGGGGTGCCAGGAGGCGCCCATGCCGCGAAAGCGGGGGTGCAGGGTCTGGGCGCTGACGTAGCCGCGCCAGATCGGCACGTCCAGCGCCACGAGGCGCTCGCAGAAGCCCTCGACCAGGCTCTCGAAGCTGAGCCGGAGCAGGCCCTGCTCGACCAGCCAGTCGGTGATCCGGCTGATCTCCGGACGATAAGCCGTCGTGAGCATGATCGCCTCGCCTGCCAAGCCTCGCTCCAGGACCCGTGACATCGGGGAGCCTCCCTAATTTGTGCATCGCACAGGCGACCGCAACGGGCGGCTTCGCCGGACGGGTGCCGATCGTATCATGAACAAAACATGAACATGCTAACGCCACGCGCGCCTGCCGGCAACCCGGAATCGAACCTGCGGGACCTCGGATGCGCTGCCAGGCCGCGAGGGTGGGCGGTGGTGCGATCCGCATCGCCGGCGTTAGGATCGGGCTTCGAGCATGGGACGACGGCAGCGCCCGGGCGCGGCAACCGTCGGACGCGGGGAGGGGACGGCATGCGGCTTTCCGACTATTCGGTCCTGACCTTCGATTGCTACGGCACGCTGATCGACTGGGAGAGCGGCATCGTGCAGGCGCTTCAGCCCTGGCTCGAGCGGGCGGGCGTCGGAGCGAGCCGCGAGCAGATCCTGGCGGCCTTCGCGCAAGCCGAAGCGCCGCAGCAGGCGGCGACCCCGGGGCTGCTCTATCCCGAGCTCCTGAGCCGGGTCCATGGCGCGATCGCGGCGCACTTCGGCGTCGCCCCCGACCCCGGAGCGGCGCAGGCGTTCGGCGCCTCGATCGAGGACTGGCCCGCCTTTCCGGACAGCGCCGGGGCGCTCGCCGATCTCAAGCGGGACTATCGCCTCGTGATCCTCTCGAACGTCGACCGGGCCTCATTCGCCCACAGCCAACGCAAGCTCGGGGTCGCGTTCGATGCCGTCTACACCGCCCAGGACATCGGCTCCTACAAGCCCGACCCGCGCAATTTCGAGTACCTGCTGGCCAGGCTCGCCGAGCAGGGCATCGCCCGCGAGCAGATCCTGCACACCGCGGAATCGCTCTACCACGACCACGTGCCGGCCAAGCGCATCGGCCTCGCCACCTGCTGGATCCACCGGCGGGCGGGCCAGGCGGGCCATGGCGCCACCCACCGGCCGGACACCGAGGTTCACCCCGACTTCCGCTTCCCGACGCTCGCCGCGATGGCGGCGGCGCGCCGCGCCGAGCGGGCCGGATAGCTCCGCGATCGCCGCAACCGCCGCTCACTTCTCGCGCTGAGTTGCGTCGGCCTGGACCAGTTCGCCCAGGCGCTTGGCGGCCAGGGAAATGAACTCGACATTGACCGAATTGAGCTCCTTGAGGACGGCCGCGAAGGCCGGGACGTCGCCGGCCTGGGCCGCATCCTGCAGGCGCTGGCGCATCGTCTGCCAGTGGTCGAACATCGCGCTCACCCGCGCTTGCGCACCCGGGCCGAAGTCGGCCGGCAACGCATCCTGATCGTTGACCCCGCGGTTGCGCGACTCGATCTCGAGGAGCTTGATCGCTTCCCAGACGGTCGCGAGGCCGGTGCCGCCATTGCCGGCGCCGCTGCGCCCGTCGCCCTCGAGCGCCCGCGCCCGGTGCTCGACGAAGTCCCGGAGGCGATCGGCGTCCTTGTAGGGGTCGATGATCTCCCAGCGAAAGCGGTGCGAGAGGTTGAGCGCCGTGAAGATCCTGGCGACGCTCTTCTCGCGGACGTTGCTCTGGGTGCCGGCGGCGGTTTGCACGAAGCTGATCGAGAAAGTCGCACTGTTGTCGCCAGTGATGTCGACGCGATTGATCACCGGCAGATAGTGGTGTCCGTCGCGCCGGCGACCGGAAGACCGTGTAGGTCGCCGCCACTCGACAGCTGGTCAATGATTTGGCGCACGCCTTGTAAATCGCAGGCCAGAATGTCGCATCGAGGTTTTGGCGAAGATCGGCATCGAGTTCGCGCCTGAAACTGTTGCCATGAAAAGCCGGTGTCGCCGAGCTCGAACAGGCGCATGGCACTCGAGCCGCGCCAGATGCTGATGCCATCCGGGACCGCTGCCGACTTGAGCAGATTGACGTCGGGCACGTGCAGATACATGACGTTCTCGGGTACGATCGAGTTGACGACCAGAAAGCCCACGGCCTGGACGATCTTCTCGGCGGCGTCCTGCCGGGTGGCACAGGCTTCGTTGGCGAATACCGAGTTGATCGGCGGCAGGCCCGGATAGGGCGGCTTGCCGAAAATCTCCTTGAAGAACAGATCGAGCTCGTCGGGCTGATCGGGCTGGGGCGGTTGACATTTGACCGCCTGGTATTTCTTGAGCGGGTCGGGCAGCTCGACGTTGGGCGGGTAGAGGACGACCAGGCGGTCGGCATCGGGGTACACCATACCCCGGAAAATCCCGGCCTCGTGGTGGCACCACGCCCAGTCGTCGTCGACGCCGGAATACAGCAGAATGAACCAGTCGGACTCATACAAGGCCTGCTCGATCTTCCCCTGCCAATCATCACCTTTGGTGATGTTTTCGGACATGAAGACTTCGATGTGACCGGCAGATTGAATACGCAGCACTTCGCGGATCTGGTTAGCGGCTTTGAAATCTTTCTTCTTGTGGCTCAAAAAGACGCGAATGAGGTTGCGCTCCCTGGCGCGCCGGCTCTTCTCCTCCTTGAGGGCGGGAATGACGTCAACTGGATGCGCGCCGTTGGGCTTTGCCTGATAGGGCGCTGGTGCGTCGGACAATCCGATCTGCATGGTTTTGATCCCTCCAGGGTGAGGCGCCATGCACGGGCAACGCCTGGCGCCCGATTGACTATGCTTGGAGGATCGGACGGAACGTGGCCGGTGTCAGTGAGCCCCTTCACACCCATGAATAGAAAAGCTTTAGGAATTGAAAACGCTCTTCGGTTGTCGCCGTCCCGAGCGTCCTTCCCAAAGGGAGTTGTCGAGCCTCTCGCCGGCGGTCATAGTCGGCAATCAGAGCGCGCGCGGCGAGCCCGGGGCTGGTCGGAGAAGTCGCGCGCCGATGCCGGCCGGAGACAACCGGACGCGGCCAACAGAGACATGGAGACGATGACGATGAGCAGGCGGTGCCTTCCTATCTGCGCGGCCGTGGCGGCCTGGGCTGCGCTGCCGGCGATCGCGAGCGCCGAGCTGATGATCGTGGGCAACGATCAGAAGGTCAGCTGGGATGCTGCCGGCAAGGTCGTGACCGCGGCGCCGGGCGGCGATTCGATCTCGATCGTCGACATCGGCACCGACCCGGAGAAGCCCAAGATCATCGCCAATCTGGCGCTCATGAACTCGGTCTTCGGGCCGCCGACCAACCTCGCGATCACCCCCGACGGGATGCTCGCGATCGCGACCAACGCGATGGCCTGGACCAAGCAGGACGGCGCCTGGAAGCCGGTGCCGGACAACAAGCTCTACGTGATCGACCTCCAGGCCGACCCGCCGATGCCGATCGCCACGGTCGAGGTCGGCAAGCAACCCTCGGGGCTGGCGATCAACGCCGCCGGCAACCTCGCCCTGGTCGCCAACCGCGCCGACAACTCGATCGGCGTGCTCGCGATCGATGGCAAAGAGGTCAAGCTGGTCGATACCGTAAAGGTCGCCGCCGCGGACGCGAAGTCCCAGGTCTCGGCGGTCGCGATCACGCCCGACGGCAAGCGGGCGCTCGCCGCCAAGTTCGCCGACCACAAGATCGCGGTGCTGGCGATCGATGGCCAGAAGGTCACCTACGGCGGCTACGACATCCCGGTCGGTCTCTGGCCGTACAATCTCGCGATCACCCCGGATGGCAAGCTCGCGCTGACCGCCGACAACGGCAACGCCGGCACCTCCGACGGCCACGTCGACACGGTGACCGTGATCGACCTCGAGGCCGACCCGCCGCGCGCCATCGACAAGGTGGTGGTCGGCGACGCGCCCGAGGGCTTCGCGATCAGCCCGACCGGCAAGATTGCGGCCGCCGTGCTCCTGAACGGCAGCGGCGGGGTGGCCAAGGACGCCTGGTTCGCCCATCCGGCCGGCAAGGTCGCGGTGCTGGCGATCGACGGCAAGAAGGTCACCAAGACCGGCGAGGTCGACGTCGGCCGCCTGCCCGAGGGCGTCGTGTTCAGCCAGGACGGCAGCCATCTCTACGTCGGCAACTTCCTCGACAGCAACGTCTCGATCCTCAAGGTCGACGGCGGCCAGGTGACCGATACCGGCAAGAAGCTCCAGCTGCCGGGGCAGCCGGCATCGATGCGCGCGAACCACCCCTGAGCCCGCGGCTGCCCGCCGCCCGGCGCCCCGGTCGGCGGTCGGGCGGCCGCTCACGGGCTCAGGCGGGCTCGATCCGCCAGCCGAGCGCGATCATCGCGCGCAGCGTCTGCATCGCGGTCTCGCGGTCGTACTCCTTCTCCGCCTCGGTCAGCTGGTCGTAGGGCACCAGGTTGGGGTGCCTGCGCGCGCCGTCGTCGCGCACCCGGCCGAAGGTCCAGCCCTCCGCCATGCGCCGCCTGGCCCAGTGGTCGTGGGCGTTCTCGGCCAGCCGCTCGGTCAGCTGCTGCAGCTCCTCGTCCAGCTCGACCCTCGAGGTGTCGATCGGCCGAGGCTCGTAGGTCGCCATGTCTCTGCTCCCGTTCCCGGTCCCGTCATGGCGGCAACGCCCGCCGGTCCGCGGCCGTTCCCGGCTGCGTCGTCCAGGACACCGGACATCGCCGGCTGCGGCGATCCGCGAGCTGCCCGAACGGCGGTCGACCGTGCGTCATGCGCAACCACGGCCGGTGCGCCGCCACGATGCAGGCCAGCGCGATTCTTACCCCTCCACCTGATCGCGCAGCCAGGCGGCCATGGCCTCGGTGTGGTCCTTGGCGACATCGAGCATGCGGGTCATCTGGATCGAGGCGTGGGTGACGCCCGGCCAGAGCACGTAGCGGTGGGGGCTGCCGGCCGCCTCGAGCTTTGCGACCAGCGCCGTGCTGTCGTCGAGCAGCGGATCGAGCTCGGCCGCGGTCACCAGGAGCGGCGGCAGGCCCGCAAGGTCGGCCAGCAGCGGCACCGCGAGCGGGTTCCGGTTGTCGGCCTCGTCCCGGACGTAGTGGTTCCAGAACCAGCGCATGTCGGCGGCCGAGAGGATGTAGCTGCCGTCGCCGAAGGCCTGTTGCGAGGCGGATTTGAAGTCGGCCGTGTAGGCCGCGTAGGCGCCGTAGATCAGGAGGCCCGCGCGCAGCGGGCTGGCGCCGGCGTCGCGCAGGCTGAGGAGCACGGCCAGCGCGAGGTTGGCGCCGGCGCTGTCGCCGCCGATCGCGAGCCGGGCGGGATCGATCCCCCAGGCGCCACCATGCTCGGCGAGCCAGCGGACCGCGGCGACGCAGTCCTCGAGGCCCGCCGGGAACTTGTGCTCCGGCGCCAGGCGATAGTCGATGCTCGCGACCAGGAAGCCGCCCGCCTGGGCGAGCCGCCGGCAGACGCCGTCATGGGTGTCGAGGCTGCAGATCACCCAGCCGCCGCCGTGGATGTAGATCAGGCAGGGCGCCGGCCGCGCGGCCCCCGGATCGTACAGGCGGATGCGAAGCGGCCCGCCGGGGCCGGGGATCTCGTGGTTGTAGACCGCCCAGAGGACCGGCCGGTCGGCGTTCCAGAAGGCTTCGGTCGTGGCGCTGGTCTGCGCCCGCGCCTCGACCGGCGAGAGCGAGGTGCGCTCCGGCCGGCCCTTCATGGCTTCGGCGATCAGGGCCAGAATGGCGGCCATCTGCGGGTTCGGCTCGGGCATCGGCGATCCTTCCTGGCTGGTTGGCGGGGTCCGGCTTGCTCTGCCTGGCAGAGCGGCTAGGTTTCAACAAGCGCATCGACGTTGTCGAGTCCCACGCGAGCCGCCGGTCCGGCCGGGCAGGGGCCTGACGAGCGGAGGGGTCATGGCCAGCCGGATCGCCCACGGTCCGTGCCGGCAGCGCATGGCGCTGGCTGCTCGCCGGGCTGGCTGCGCTCGGCTCGGCCGGCGCCGGCAGCCCGGCTGGCCGCGCAATGCTTCCCGGTCGCCGACGGCCCGGCGCAGATCGTGCCGGCGGCCGGGCAACGCGCCGCCGTGCCGGCCGGCAGCGTGCGCCTGACCTTCCTCGGCCATTCCAGCTTCCTGATCGAGACCCCGGCCGGGGCGAGTGCCGTCACCGACTACAACGGCTTCCTCGGCGGCTTCGAGCCGCCCGCCATCGCGACCATGAACAACGCCCACGAGACCCACTACACCGACCATCCCGATCCCCGGATCGAGCACGTGCTGCGCGGCTGGGACCCGGGCGGCGGGATCGCCCGCCACGATCTCACCTACCTCGACCTGCACGTCCGCAACGTGCCGACCAACCTGCGCGAGGCGGGCGGCGTGCGGGTCAACGGCAACTCGATCTTCGTGTTCGAGACCCAAGGGCTCTGCATCGCCCACCTCGGCCACCTGCACCACCTCCTGACCGACGTCCACCTGCGCGAGCTCGGCCAGATCGACGTGCTCCTGGTGCCGGTCGACGGCAGCTTCACCATGGCCCAGGAGCTGATGGTCGAGGTGATCGGGCAGATCCGGCCGGCGCTGGTGATCCCGATGCACTACTTCAGCCCGTTCACGCTCGCCCGTTTTCTCGAACTTGTGCGCGCGAGCCACGATGTCGTGATCAGCCAGACCCCGACCGTCACTCTCGCGCGCGCGACCTTGCCCTGGCACCGGATCCTGGTCCTCCCGGGCAGCTGAGCCGGCCGCCCGAGATCACCCGGCGAGCGGCGAGATCGGAGGCCGCATCCGGCTTTCCCGAAGCCTCGGAATCTGCCAATCTGGCGCGCCATGAGCATGATCCAGACTGCCGCTCTGCCCGCCCGCCATGACCTCAAGGTGATGAGCCTGATCGGCACCGGGCATTTCTTCAGCCACTTCTACATCCTGCTCCTGCCGCCCCTGTTCCCGCTGCTCAAGGACGCGTTCGGGGTCGGCTATGTCGAGCTCGGCGTCGCGATCGCGGTGCTCAACGGCGTCACGGGGCTGACCCAGGCGCCGGTCGGCTTCCTGGTCGACCGGTTCGGCGCGCGCGGCATCCTGATGACCGGCCTCGCCCTCTTCAGCCTCGCGATCGGCCTGGTCGGGGTCTGGCCGAGCTACCGGGTCCTGCTCCTCTTGATGGTGCTGGCCGGGCTCGGCAACAGCGTGTTTCACCCGGCCGACTACGCGATCCTGTCGGCGGCGGTCGACCAGCGGCGGATGGGGCGGGCGTTCTCGATCCACACCTTCGGCGGCTATGCGGGCTTCGCGGTGGCGCCGCCGGTGATCGTCTCGCTCGCGACCCTGTTCGGCTGGCGGCTCGCGCTGCTGCTGGCCGGCATGGCGGGTCTGGTCGTGACCGCGGTGCTGCTCGCCAACAGCGGCGTGCTGCGCGCCGATGCGGACGCCGGCCGCCGGGCGGCCGGGAGCGGCGCCGCGGCGCCCGGCTGGCGCCTGCTGCTGAGCGGGCCGATCCTGATGGCGCTGGTGTTCTTCGTGATGCTGGCGATCAGCCTCGGCGGCTACACGAGCTTCAGCGTGGCCGCGATCGAGGCCCTCTACCAGGTCGATCTGGCGGCGGCGACCGTGCCGCTCACGGTCTACCTCGTGGCCAGCACCTTGGGCGTGCTGCTCGGCGGCTGGATCGCCGATCGGACCCGGCAGCATCATCAGGTGGTCGCCGGCTGCTTTTTGCTGGTCGCCCTGTTCTCGGCCGCGGTCCCGCTGCTGCGGCCGCCGATCCTTCTGGTCGGCGTGCTGTTCGCCTGCACCGGCCTGTTCTCGGGCGTGGTCGCGCCGTCGCGCGACATGATGGTGAGCGCGGTCACGCCGCCGGGCTCGAGCGGCAAGGTGTTCGGCTTCGTGACCACGGGCTTCAGCATCGGCGGCATCGCCGGGCCGCTCCTGTTCGGCCTGGTGCTCGACCTCGGCGATCCCGGCAATCTGTTCTGGACGATCGCCGGGCTCAGCCTCTTGACCCTGATCGTCGTGTTCGCGGGCGGCCGCCAGGGCGAGCCGGCGGCCGCACCGGCGGGCCGGTAGCCGCCCGCGGCTGCAGGCGCCTGCCGCGATCGACGCCGGCGCCGGGGCCCGGCTATCCTGGGCCGATGTTCCGGGTCCTGACCGTCGCCGGCGCGTTGCTCGTGATCGCGCAGCTGCATCGCGCCTCGGGCGGCGTGGTGGCGCTCGAGCTCGATCGCAGCTTTGGCCTCGGCGCCGGCCAGATCGGCCTCGTGATCGGCGCCATGCTGCTCGCCTCGGCGGCGGCGCAGCTGCCGGCCGGGCTCGCCTTCGATCGCTTCGGCGCGCGCCGGACGGTCACGGCGATGGTGACGCTCGCCCTGCTCGGCACGCTCCTGTTCGCGCGCGCCACGAGCTTCATCGGCCTCGCGGCCGGCCGCTTCCTGATCGGCGCGGGCTTCGCGGGCGTGGTCGCGAGCATCATGCTGCTCGCCATGCGCTGGGCACCGCCGGAGCGCTTCGCCACGGTCGCGGCGACCGTTTTGGCGCTCGGCAGCCTCGTCGGCGGCCTGCTCGCGACCACGCCCTTGGCGCTCGCCCTGCACAGGTTCGGCTGGACGCCCACCTACCTCGCGATCGATCTGCTGTGCGCGCTCGCCCTGCTCGTGGCCTGCGCTCTGCTCCGCGATTTGCCTGCCGCCGCCACCGTCCGCGGCGCCGGCCGCGAGAGCCTGGCGGAGAGCCTGCGCGGCCTCGGGTCCCTGCTCGGCGATCCCGATCTGCGGCGGATCTTCGCGATGGCCGCCTGCACCATAGCACCCTTCATGGGCACCGGCGGGCTCTGGGCCGGGCCTTATCTCCGGGACGTGCACGGCCTCGGCCGGGACCAGACCAGCTATGTCCTGCTCGGCATGGTCCTGATGCTCAACCTCGGCACGCTCGCCTATGGCCCGCTCGACCGCTGGTTCGGGACGAGGCGCGGCGTGGTCCTGGCCGGCGCCGGCAGCAGCATGCTGATCCTCGCCATCCTCGCGGGCCTGCCGGATCCGCCGCTTTGGCTCGTGGTCGTCCTGTTCCTCGGCCTCGGCCTCACGAGCCCGTTCTACGTCACGCTCACCGCCCACGGCCGGAGCTTCGTGCCGATCGAGCGCGCCGGGCGCCTGGTCACCACGATCAATCTCTCGGCGCTGTCGGCCGCCTTCGTGGCGCAGTGGCTCTCGGGCTACGTCGTGGGCCTCACCCGCGGCGGCGAGGCGCTGGGCTCGGCCGCGGGCTATCGCCTGGTGTTCGCCCTGCTCGCGGCCATGCTGCTCGGCGCGCTGCTGATCTATCGCCTGGCGCCGGAGCGACCCGGCCCGACGCGCACCCGCGCCGCCTCGGCCCGTCCGGCGGAGACCTGACGCCAGTCTCGCCTAAGGCGAGGTGACCGGGCCCGCAGTCGTCGCGGCCGCCGCCCGCTGCCGGGCAAGGCGCGCCTCGCGCTCGGTGATGTAGATGGTCGCCCCGAAGATCAGCCCGCCGCCGAGCCAGGTCCAGAGGCTCGGCACCTCGCCGAACCAGAGGTAGGCGGCGAGCGCCGCGAACGGCAGGCGCAGGAACTCGAACGGCACCACCGCCGAGGCGTCCGCGAGCTGGACCGCCTGGGCGAGCGTCAGCCAGGCGAGCGTGCCGAAGCTGCCGATCCCGATCAGGAGCAGCCAGCCGGCGAGATCCGGCAGCCGCCAGTGCAAGAGGCACAAGGGGAACGAGAGCAGGGTCGCGAACAGCGCCTGGTACCAGACGATGGTCGGCACCCGCTCGGTGCGGGTCAGGTATTTGATCATGAGCGTGGTGGCGGCCGCGAGCAGGGCGCCGAGCAGCACCAAGAGGGCAAACGGCGAGATCGCCTCAGCACCCGGCCGGAGCACGATCAGCACGCCGACGAAGCCGATCCCGATCGCACTCCAGCGCCTGGCGCGCACCACCTCGTGGAGCACCAGCGCGGCGCCCACGGTCGCGAACAGAGGCTTGGAGAAGGCGAGTGCGATCACCTCGGCGAGCGGCAGCCAGGCGATCGCCGCGAAGTAGCAGATCATGCCGCCGACGTGGAAGACGCTCATCATCAGGATGCGGCTCGGCCGGCGCGCCCGGAACATGTCGAGCCGGATGCCACCGCCCGCCCCACGCATGAACGGCAGCATCGCGAGCAGGCCGAAGACGTTGCGCCAGAACACGACCTCGAAGGAGTGGACCTCGGCCGAGACCACCCGGATCATGCTGTTCTGGATCGCGACCGAGATCGCGCCGAGGGTCATCAGCAGCGCCGCCCGGACGATCGGCGGCTGGCTGCCGAAGGCGGCTTTGAGCGCGCGCACCGGCAGACCCTAGCCGGGCGGCACGAGATCGAGCCGGAGGTAGGCCTCCGCCGGCGCCGCGTGCGCCTGCATGTGGCCGAGCATGGCGCGAACCAGCCGCTCCTCGACCTCGGGCGCCCGGACCGGGCTCATCTGGCCGGGATCGGCCTCGGTGTCGTAGAGCACGGTCACCGCGTCCTCGAGGCCGCCGCCCTGGGTTGGCGGCCGCCTCGCGTCGCTCCTCGCCGGCAGCCGCAGCATCGGCAGGCCCTTGGTGAAGTCGAAGGGGTCGACGAGCTTTGCCCCCTCGAACTCCTTCAGCTCGAAAAAGCCCCGCATGTGCACCGGCATCAGCGTGTACTCGTACAACTCCTGCGCGAACAGGTCCCTGGGATAGCGAAAGTAGGTGAAACGGCCGTCGGTGACGTTGGTGGCGCCGCCGAAGATGCCGTAGATCGCGCTCTCGCGGACCCGGGTCTCGCCGGCGAGCAACGGCATCAGGGAACGACCGCGCACCTCGGGCGGCACCGGCTGGCCGAACAGCTCCAGGATGGTCGGCATCAGGTCGATGGTCTGGGTCAGCGCCTCGCGGCGCGCGCCGGCCTCGGACGCATGGTCCGGGTGCCAGATCATGAGCGGGATGTGGGCGATCTCGTCGTAGAACGGCATCCGGTTCTTGCCCCACCAGTCGTGCTCGGCGAGCAGGAAGCCGTGGTCGGTGGTCAGGATCAGCGCCGTGTCGCGCCAGAGGTCGTGCGCGTCCATGTAGTCGAGCAGGCGGCCCAGATAATGATCGCACATGGCGACCAGGGCGGCGTAGTTGGCGCGTAGCTCGGCGATCTCGTCCGGCCGGTCGAGCACCCGGCGATAGCGCGGCCAGTCGAGGATCGGGCCGCCATAGTTGGTCGGGTAGTCCTTGCGGAAGCGGGCCGGCGCATGGAACGGCTCGTGCGGGTCGAAGGTCTCGAGCTGCAGCAGCCAATTGTCCTCGCCCCGGTTGGCATCGAGGAACTCGAAGCTCCTGGCGAAGCACTGGACGACCGGGAAGTCCGCCTCCTCGCGGATCTTCTCGCGATTGATCATTTGCTGCAGGCGAAAGCCAGCGCGATTAGCCTCGAACTGCTCGGGGTGGTAGATCTCGGCAAAGCGCTCGAGCGGCGGGCGGACCATCGCCTGCCACTTGTCGGCCTCCTGGCCGCGGATGAACGCAAAGCTGTTGTAGCGCTGGTGGTAGGTCCAGCCACCGTCGGCGAAGTAGTGATAGTGGTCGGAGACCAGGTGGGAATAGATGCCGGCCTTGGCGAGCAGCGCCGGGAATGAGTTGTCGAACGGCTCGAGCGGGCCCCAGCTCCGGTGCAAAAAGTTGAGCCGGCCGGTGTGCAGGTCGCGGCGCGCCGGCATGCAGGGCATGCTGCCGACCGTGTGGCGATCGAAGCGCACGGCGCGCTCGGCCAGCCGGGAAAAATTCGGGGTCCGGACCGTGGTCCCGCCATAGCACTCGAGCGCTCGCCGGTTCAGACTGTCGAACAACAGCAGGATCGCACGCATCGCTCAGGGCTCCCGGGCGGCTCGTGGCACCAATGCACGCGGCTTTGCGGATGACAAGCCGCGCGGGCTCGGCTTTGCTGCCGGGGGACCGGAAGCGGGGGGAAGGATCATGAGCGGACGGATCGGCTTCATCGGCGCCGGGCTGATGGGCCACGGCATGGCCAGGAACATCGTCGAGAAGGGCTTCGAGCTTGCCGTGCTCGGGCATCGCAACCGGCAGCCGATCGAGGACCTGCTGGGCCGCGGCGCCACCGAGGCCGAGAGCCCGGCGGCGCTCGCGCGCGCGAGCGACTTCGTGATCCTCTGCGTGCCGTCCTCGGCCGAGGTCGAGGCCTGCGTGTTCGGCGACGACGGCATCCTCGCCGGCGCGCACGAGGGCCTGATCGTGATCGATGCGACCACCGCCGAGCCCGCCTCGACCGAGCGGGTGGCAAAGGCGCTGGCCGCCAGGAACGTCGGCTTTGCCGATGCGCCGCTCACCCGCTCGCCCAAGGACGCCGAGGCCGGCCGGCTGAACACGCTGGTCGGCGCAGACGACGCGACGCTCGCCCTGATCCGACCCGTGCTCGAGGCCTATTGCGAGAACATTTTCCACGTCGGACCAATCGGTTCCGGGCACAAGATGAAGTTGATCAACAACTTCCTGAGCCAGGGTACCGCCGCCCTGATCGCCGAGGCGGTGACGACCGCGACCAAGGCGGGCGTCGATCTCGCCAAGCTGTTCGAGGTGGTGAGCGAAGGCGGCGCCAACTCGTCGGTCTTCCAGCGCTTCATGCCCTGGGTGCTCTCCGGCCAGGGCGGCATGATCTTCAAGCTCAAGAACGGCCAGAAGGACGTCCGCTACTACACCCATCTGGCCGAGAGCGTCGGTGCCACGGCCTTCCTCGGCGAGGCGATCCACCAGGTCTTCACGCTCGCCGCCGCCCAGGGCGAGAGCGAGAGCTACGTGCCGGCGCTCGCCCGCGCGCTCGGCAAGGTCAACGGCGTCAAGATCGGCCCACAAGAGTGACGAGGGGAGACAAGCATGGCCCTTCTGGGCAAAGGCGCGCTGGTCATCTGGCACGATCCGGCGCCCGGGATCGAGAGCGACTACAACGAGTGGCACTCCAAGGAGCACATGTTCGAGCGGGTCGGCATCCAGGGCTTTCGCCGCGGCCAGCGCGCGGTCGCGATCAGCGGCGCGCCGAAGTATTTCAACTTCTATGAGGTCGACGACCTCGCGACGCTGACCGGCCAGCCGTACCTCGACCGGCTCAACGATCCGACCCCCTGGACGCGCCGCATCACGCCGCACATGAACAACAACAGCCGGACGCTCTGCAAGGTCGCGGCGAGCTTCGGCGCGGGCGGCGTGCCGGCGTTCTGGACCATGATCCTGCTGTCGCCCGCGACCGGCCGGGAGGACGCGCTGCGCGCCTGGCTCGCCGAGGCCGTGCTGCCCGAGCTGGTCAGCCGCCCGGGCGTCCTTTGCGCCCATCTGCTCGAAGGCGAGCCGACCACGAGCGGCCAGGAGACCGTGGAGAAGAAGCTGCGCGGCGATGCGAACGAGTTCGTCGACTGGGTGATCCTGGTCGGCGGCTACGCCAGCGAAGCGCTGGCCGCGGTCCGCGCCGACCCGCTCTCGGAAGCCGCCCTGACCGAGCACGGCGCGTCCTCGAGCCGGGTGCGCGGCATCTACCGGCTCGTGCACTGCGTGACCGAGGCCGACGTGCCGACCTGAGCGAGCTCAGGCGTCGACCAGCGGGTTGGTGACTTTCAGAGCCTTGAAGCGGCGGAAGTCGCGATCCGCGCTCCAGAGCTCGCTGACCCCGTGATGCAGGCAGAGCGCGGCAACGTGCGCGTCGTGGACTCTGCCGCCAGTCGTCTCGCTCGACTCGAGAAGACCGCGGAGGACCGCCCAATACCCCGTGCCGGGGCCGAGCAGGCGCAGGGTCGGCGCCTCCAGCCACGAGCTCACCTGTTCCAGAGCACGATGCAACGGAGTCGGCGGCTCGTGAATTCGCGGATGGGTCGAGACCGCGAGGAACTCATGCAGACATGGCCAGGGGATCGCCCAGGCCAGCCCGGATTCTGCCTGTGAAGTGACACATCCGTACGCCCGCTCGTGCCAGGGTGAATCTTCCCAATGGGCGTGCAGGAGAATGTTGGTATCGAACGCGATCACCCGCCCCGACCTTCGTAGATCAGGGCGCGAATCGTCTCCCAGTCGTGCCAATCGAGGCCAGGCTGCAGCCCCTGACCTTTGAAGGTGCATTTGCGGAGCTTGAAGGCGGGTTGCTGGAATGCCTGGGGCTGGTCCAGGAACTGCCGGAGGGCCGCTTCGACGACCGCCTTCAGGCTGAGCTTGCGATCGAGGGCAACCTGCTTGGCCTGCTGCAGCAGGGCATCGTTGATCTCGATCGTCGTCTTCATCGGGGTCTCCGCCAGCCCTTGACCACTGACCCATATTTATGGGTCGTTGCTGCCAGACGTCAAGGCGGGCGATCTCCCGAGGCGGTGTTTGCAAGCTCGGCGCGGGGCGGTATGTCTAGCGGGCCGCTGAGCTGGACAGGGAGGAACCGTCGTGAACCGTAGCCTTCGCATCGCGCCGCTCGCCGCGCTCGGCCTGGCGCTGGCGCTCGCCGGCCCCGCCGCCTTGGCCAAGGACGTGGTCAAGGTCGGCTTCATCGCGCCGCTCACCGGCGGGACCTCGGCGGTCGGCCTCGGCGGGCGCAACTCGGCCGATCTCGCGGTCAGGCTGCGCAACCAGGACCCCAAGGCCAAGTATCAGTACGAGATGATCAGCCCTCGACGACGAGTGCAAACCGGACATCGGCGTCCAGGTCGCGACCAAGCTCGCGGCCGATGACCAGGTGATCGCCGCGGTCACCCACTACTGCTCGGTGGTGGCGATGGCGACGGTCGACATCTACCACAAGTTCGGTCTGCCGGTCGTGGTCTGGGGTGCCGTGCTGCCCGACATCACCTACGGCAACGACTACCCGGAGATCCACCGGGTCAACGGCACGATGATCAACCAGAACGAGGTCGCGGCCCAGTTCATGACCGGCCTCGGCTATCAGAACTGGGTGATCATCCACGACACCACCGACTACGGGAACGGTCACAACAAGTACTTCAGCAAGTTTCTGAAGGCCGCGGGCGGCGGCGTCCTCGGCACCTTCGGGGTGACCGCGGATCAGCAGGACTTCACGGCCGAGCTGACCCAGGCCAAGGCCCTGAACCCCGACGTGATCTATTTCGGCGGGCTGGTCCCGATCGGCATCCGGATCCGCCAGCAGATGGACAAGCTCGGGCTCAAGGCCGAGTTCCAGGGGACGTCGGGGATCGTCTCGGACGCCTTCATCCAGGGCCTGGGCCCGCTCGCCGAGGGCGTGGTCGCCTTCCGCGAGGGCGCCCCGGTCGAGAAGCTGCCGGGCGGCAAGTTCTTCACCGAGCAGTACGCCAAGGCGGGCTACAGCGAGCCGGCCGAGGCCTACGGGCCGTTCGCCTTTGCCGGCATGAACCTGCTCCTGGACACGATCGAGGCGGTCGGCCCCGACCGCGAGGCGGTCACCAAGGCGCTCGCCAACGTCAAGGACCACGATTCGATCATCGGCCCGATCACCTTCGACGGCCACGGCCAGAACACGGTCGCCCTGATCACCAAATACGTCGTCCAGGACGGCAAGTGGGTGGTCTGGGAGGACAGCGACTACGCCAGCGGCAAGCGCAAGCTGACCGGGACGGAATGAGCAGGAGAGCAAGGCCCCGCCGGAGCGGGGCCTTGCCAAGCACACCACACGGCGGCTTCTGACCGCCACCGCGTGATGGCCCCCGAAGGGGTCTTCAAGCCCGATGCCAAAGGCAGAGCGGATACGACCTTCAGGTGGGTGAAGTCGCGCGGTGCTGCAGCCCCCGACCGGGCATTGTGACAACCGCCGGCGACGAACTGACCTCAAAACCGCCAAAAAGGGAGGCCGGGAACGGATGATTAACTTCTGGTTAACCAACAAATTCTACGCTCCGTGCCCGATGGTCCATGCGACCGTGGGAGTCTGTCGCGTGCGGAAAATGGCCGGGCGCGGATTCCTACGGTCGCATGGACCACGGAGCTCGAAGTCTGGCGGGGAAAGGTTGACCAAAGATTAACCCGGCGCTGCTTGGCGGACGATTGCGGCCCTTTGAGTCCGATGTCGGTGTGGCTCCTGTCGTCCGATGTCGGTGTCGCTCTCGTGGTCCGACATCGGCATCGCTCCGGTCATCCGGCATCGGGTCGTCCGGTGTGGGTGTGGCTCCTGTCGGTGTCGCGCCTGTCATCCGACATCGGTGTCCCTCCTGTCGAAAAGCCCCTGTTTTGGGTAAACCGGGACCTTGGCCGGTCGTGAACGCCCGCTCTTGCCCTTATGATCGGGTCTGGCCCCTATGAAAGGCAAGCCGAGGATCTGACCGAGGCTCTATCCCCGTCTTTGCATGAGGACGGCGAGGCGGGTGCCGTCGGCGGGCGGATCGGCATGGAGCGATCGAGCCGTCGGGGGCTCAGGGGTCCTATCAAGAAAGGCCCCCGGATGTCGGTGGAGCGGCCGCATCGGCGAACGGGCCACGATGGTGACGGAAGTGAGGAGCATCATGGACCTTGGCCTGCTCGGGCAGTTCGTCGTCAACGGGCTCATGCTCGGCATGATGTACGCCCTGGTCGCCGTCGGCTTCACCCTGTTCTTCGGGGTCCTCGACGTGATCCAGTTCAGCCATGGCGACGTGCTCATGGTCGGCGCCTTCGCCGGCTTCTCGACCTGGCTCGGCCTGACCGCCCTCGGCATCACCGAGCCCGTCGTCCAGATCGCCGCCGTGGTGCTGGTCGCAGCCGGGCTGATGGCCCTGCTCGGTGCCCTGATCGCCAGGTTCCTGGTCTTGCCGCTCAAGGGCGCGCCCGCGCTCAACACCCTCCTGATCACGCTCATGCTCGGCACCGCGCTGCGCGAGAGCATCCGCGTGTTCTATCCCGACGGCGCCAATTCCAAGCGGTTCCCGGCGCTGCTGCCAACCGCCCGGATGAGCTTCGGCGACTTCACGCTGCGCCTCGACAGCGTGATCCTGCTGCTCGCCGGCCTCGCGGTGATCGTCCTGATCCATCTCGTGATCAACCGGACCAGGCTCGGGCTCGCGATCCGCGCGGTCGCCCAGGACGCCGAGACCGCGGCGACCATGGGCATCGACGTCACCGCCATCGTGCTGATCACCTTCGCGATCGGCTCGGCCGCGGCCGCGTTCGCGGGCGTGATGAATGGCCTCTATTACAACGAGATCAACTTCGGCATGGGCCTCCTTTTGGGCGTGATCGGCTTCAGCTCGGCGATCGTCGGCGGGCTCGGCAACCTCTACGGCGCGATCCTGGGCGGCTTCCTGTTCGCGGGCCTGCAGACCATCGGCGCGGTCGCTTTGCCGTTCGCGAGCGCGTACAAGGACGTGTTCGCCTTCGCGGTCGTGATCGCGATCATGGCCTGGCGGCCGACCGGGCTGATCGCCGAGCCGGTCAGCGAGCGGGTCTGAGGCCGCCGATGCCGGGCCTCGCGCCGGGACTCCTGGCGCTTGCCGCCCTGACCCTGGCAGCGCTGCTCCTGCTCTGGGTCCAGAGCCAGACCGCCGTCCTGATCCTGCTCGTGGCCCTCGCGGCCGCCGTCCTTCTGGCCGGCCGGCTCGGCTGGCTCGCCCGCGTCCAGGCGAGCTTTGCCCGCAACGAGGGTGCCCTGAGCGGGGCCGCCGTGCTGGCCGTGCTGGTGGTCGCGGCCTGCTTCCACGCCAACCACTTCGCGCTCCTGATGGTCGCGACCGTGCTCGTCGAGATCCTCGCCTGTCTCGGCCTCACCATCCAGCTGGGCTACGCGGGCGTCCTCAACTTCGCCGGCGCCGCGTTCTTCGGCATCGGCGGCTACACGGCGGCCGTGCTGGCCGCGGACACCGCCCTGCCGCATCTTCTGGTGCTGCTCGCCGGTGGCCTGATGGCCGCGCTGATCGGCTCCCTGCTGCTCTATCCGGTGCTGCGCACGCGCGGCCACTACGCGGCCGTGGTCACGATCGCCTTCGCGCTCCTGTTCCGGACCTTCCTCGAGGTCAACGACGTCCTGGGCGGGCCGCAGGGGCTGCGGGTCAAGGGCATCGAGCTGTTCGGCTGGGCCTTCAACGACAACCTCAAGCTCGGCCCGATCAAGGCCTCGTTCTACCTCAACTACGTGCTGCTGGCGCTGCTCCTGGTGGTGATCGCGTTCGCCCTGGTGCGCCGGCTGGAGCGCTCCTGGATCGGGCTCAACATGGATGCGGTCCGGCTCGATGAGACCGCGGCCGCCTGCTTCGGCATCGATCCCGGCCGCTGGAAGATCACCGCCTTCACCCTCGGCAACCTGCTGGCCGGGATCGCGGGCGCTCTGTTCGGCATGATGCTGGGCTTCATCGCGCCCAACAACTTCACCTTCGCCGACGGCCTGGTCCTGGTCTCGATCGTGCTCCTGGGCGGGATCGGCAATCCCTGGGGCGTCGCGGTCGCGGCGGTGATCGTGGTCGTGGTCCCGCAGAAGCTCCAGATCATCCAGGAGTACCGCTTTCTCCTCTACGCCCTGATGGTGATCCTGATCCTCCGCTTCCGGCCCGAGGGACTGATGCCGCGCGAGCTTCGCCGCTACCTGCCGGGCGGCCTGCCCCGATGAGCGGCCCGCTCCTGGTAGCAAACGGGCTCACCCGGCGCTTCGGCGGCCTGACCGCGCTCGATCGCCTGGACCTCTCCGTCGACACGGGCGAGGTCCTGGGGCTGATCGGCCCCAACGGCTCGGGCAAGACCACCTTCTTCAACGTCGTGACCGGCATCTATCCCGCGGATGCCGGCCGGGCCCTGCTCGAAGGCGTCGACCTCACCCGGAGCGGGCCGCAGGCGGTCTACCGGGCCGGCATCGCGCGCACCTTCCAGCGCTCGAGGCTCTGCCTGCCGCTCTCGATCTTCGACAACATCATGATCGGCAACCACGCCCATCTGCACGCCGGGCTCGGCTTCAACCTGCTCCGGCGGCGCGCCTTCCGGCGCGAGCTCGAGGCGAGCTACGCCAGGGCCAGGGAGCTGGTCGCCCTGTTCGATCCGCCGCTCGCCGAGCGGATGCTGACCGCGGTCGGCCTGATCCCGATGATCGACCGGCGGCGGATCGAGATCTGCCGGGCGCTCATCAGCCGGCCGAAGCTCCTGTTGCTCGACGAGCCCTCGGCGGGCATGACCCGCGAGGAGACCCGCCAGCTGATGGCCGACATCCTGGCCGTGCGCGAGCGGATCGGCGGGCTCACGATCATCATCATCGAGCACGAGATGGCGGTGATCGAGGCGATCACCGGGCGCTGCGTCGTGCTCAACTACGGCCAGAAGATCGCCGAGGGCAGCTACCGCGAGGTCGCGGCCGACCGGCGGGTGCAGGAAGCCTATCTGGGATTGGCGTGATGGCGGCGGCCGAAGGGCTGGTGGTCGAGGGCGTGCGGGCGGGCTACGACCAGGCGGACGTGCTCGAGGACGTGTCGCTCACGGTCCGGTCGGGCACCATCACCTGCCTGCTCGGCGCCAATGGCGCCGGCAAGACCACGCTGATCCGGGCGATCCTCGGCCTGACGCCGCCGCGCGCCGGCAAGATCAGCTTCGCGGGCCAGGAGCTCGCCGGCCTTGCGACCCACAAGGTGATCGCCGCCGGGATCGCCTGCATCCCCGAGGGCCGCAAGGTCTTCCCCAAGCTCACGGTCGAGGACAACCTCCGGGTCGGCGGCTGGCAGGAAACCTCGGAGACGCTGGTCCGACGCCGGATCGACGAGGTCTTCGAGCTGTTCCCGCAGCTCCGCGAGCGCCGCCGCCAGCTCGCCGGCACCATGTCGGGCGGCGAGCAGGCCATGGTCTCGATCGGCCGCGGCCTGATGCGGGCGCCGAGGCTGCTCCTGATCGACGAGCCCTCGCTCGGCCTCGCGCCGATCTACGTCAAGCAGAACTTCGCCATCATCCGGCGGATCCGCGAGCGGGGCGTGACCGTGTTCCTGGTCGAGCAGAACGTCCATCAGACCCTTGCCATCGCCGACTACGGCTACGTGCTCGCCAAGGGCCGGGTGGTGGCCGAGGGCGCGCCCGCCGTGCTCGCCGAGAATCCCGAGGTCCACCAGGCCTATTTCGGCTAGTCTTGCGCCCGAGCAGCCGCGCCGGGGGGACCTGCAGCGATGACCATCCAGCTCGACAGCGTCGAGGCCGCGATCGCCGAGATTGCCGCCGGCCGGATCGTGATCGTGGTCGACGACGCCGATCGCGAGAACGAGGGCGACCTGATCATGGCCGCCGCCAAGGCCGAGGCCGAGCCGGTCGCGTTCATGATCCGGCACACGAGCGGCATCCTGTGCACGCCCTTGCCGTCCGAGACCGCGCGCCGGCTGCGCCTGGATCCGATGGTCGCGCGCAACGACGCCCCGCTCGGCACCGCCTTCACGGTCTCGGTCGACTACCGCTTCGGCCTGACCACGGGCATCTCGGCCAAGGAGCGGGCGAACACGATCGGCGCGCTCGCCAACGCCAACGCGGCCGCCGACGACTTCGTCCGGCCGGGCCACATCTTCCCGCTGATCGGCCGCGACGGCGGCGTGCTGGTGCGCTCCGGCCATACCGAGGCGGCGATCGACCTCGCGAAGCTCGCGGGTCTGCCGGCGGTCGGCCTGCTCGCCGAGCTGGTCAACGACGACGGCACGGTCAAGCGGCTGCCGCAGCTGGCCGAGTTCGCGGCCGAGCACGGCCTCAAGATGATCTCGGTCGCCGACCTGATCGCCTACCGGCAGCGGCGCGAGCAGCTGATTCAGCGGATCGGCGAGTTCGAGGTCGCGACCGAGGTCGGGCCCGCGCGCGCGGTCGCCTACGCCACCCCCTTCGATGCCGTCCATCATGTGGCGCTGATCCTGGGCGAGCTCGGCAGCGGCGTCGACATCCCCGTCCGGATCCACCGCGAGCAGGTGATCAGCGACGTGTTCGCGCGCCGGGACGGTGCGCCCGGCCATCTGATCCCGAAAGCGCTGCAGCGCTTCGCGGCGCAGGGCAGGGGCATCCTGATCTATCTGCGCGAGGGCACGGCCGGGGTTCCGGCCGGCGGCGTCAGCGAGGCCGCCGACGCCGGTCCGGAGGCGTCGGCCGCCGGCCCGACCACCGAGCTCGTGCGCACCCAGCAATGGCGGGACGTCGGGATCGGCGCCCAGATCCTGCGCGACCTCGGCGTCACCTCGATCCGGCTGCTCGCCACGCGCCACCGCCACTACATCGGCCTCGCGGGCTTCGGGATCGACATCACCACGACCGAGCTGATCGACGGCTGAGGATCCGAACTCCGCAACGCAGTCTGGTTTTGTATTTCCGCTTGATATTTAACTTGGAGTTGATAAAACCTCATTCAGCGCCGAGCAATTGCCACCGCCAGGGAGCTCAACAGTGCCGCCTGCCGCGCTTTCAGCCGCCACCTCCGACCATGCTGTCCCAGTCCTCCCCGATCCAGTTCATTCCGCCGCCGCCCACCCCTCCTCAAGTCGACGACCAGCCGCTGCGCTTCCTGCTGATCCGCACCAAGGGGGGCGAATTGCCCTGGCTGGCGCGGACCATGGCGCAGGTCATGGCGCCGGTCGAGATCGTGCAGGTGATCGGCATGGCCAACGCGCTCTGGCGGCTCGGTCACGAGCGCTTCGATTCGGTCCTGCTCGATGTCGACCTGACCGATCGGTGGGTGGTCCGCCGCTGCCGCGAGCAGATCGCCGACATCGCGGCGATCCCGGTCCTCGACCTCGCCGACCGGCCCGAGGCCAAAGCCGAGCCGGCGCCGGTCCAACGCCACAGCCGGCGCCGGGACGCGAACAGCGCCGCCGAGATCGAACGCGACATGGGCCGGCAGACGCTGCGCCTGCCCTGGCAGCGGCGCCCCAAGCGGGCACCCGCCACCCCTCAGCAGGAGATCGCCTCGGCCGGCTGATCCGGACCCCGGCCCAGGCGACGGGCCCCGCCTCAGCTCTCGGACCGGAGCGCGACCAGCGCACCGTTCCGGAGCACGTAGGATTCGCTCCGGCGGCCGGAGGGGCAGCATTCCAGGTCGCCCGGCTGGCGCACCTCCAGGAGCAGGTGGATGGTGCCGTCCTCGATCTTCTCGATGCCGCTCGCGAGCACGTCCGTGCCGACCCCGCCGACGTAGGTCTTGGCGGCGGGCACGAAGGTCTTGCCATCGAACCGGTAGACCACCAGGAATTGGGCGGTGCCGGGCTGGTCGGACTGATAGTTGAGCAGCACCGCGGCATCGGCCTGGCCATCGTGGTCGAGGTCGCCGAGCTCGGTGCCCTCGATCTCGAATCGGGCGCCGGGCGACTCCGTGAGCTGCGCCAGCCGCTGCATGTCGCGGGTCAGCGCCTCGCCGAGCTTGGTCCGCTCGCCGTCCTCCACCGGCAGCCGGCCCGGCGCGACCGCCCCGCCCGGCTTCGCCCGCTCGCCGCCCCCCGCCGGCAGCCCGCTCGGCGCGAGCGCCGGGATCGCCTGCATCTGGGCCGTCGTGCCGTCGCCCTTCTGGCACTTCCAGCCGGCCTCCTGGAGGCGCTGGACCAGGTCCCGCGTGCGCTCGATGCAGAAGCCGAAGTCGTGGTCCGCCTGCCACATCGACTTGCCGTCGTCGGGCGGCGTGGCGCCGTCGCGCCAGTAGAGCACCTGGCACGGCAGGCGATCGGGCGCGTCGGCATGCTGGAGCTCGACCCGCCGCTCGCGCTCGCCATTCCGACACGAGTAGGCCTCGTCCGTGGTCGTCGCCTGAGCGGCGAACGCGGGCGTTGCCGCGAGCAGTCCAAGGGCTCCGAGGATCGTGCGCCGGTACATTGCGTGCGTGACCTCCCCCAACCTCCCGCTTAGCTTAGCGCATCGCGCGCCGCGCTCAAACAGCGAACCGACGCGAACGCGCAATTCGCAGGGCCGGAGTCTGCCGGACCTTCCCTTAACCGAGGTTTACTGCGGGCGACGGCGGTCAGACAGACGCGGGGCGCGGACGCCGGTTGTCAGACAGGCCGTTCACCGCGGGTCGCCGCCGGCGCCATCAGACCGGCGCGCCGGTCCCGGGCGAGGGCCTCCGGGTCACGCTCCGCCGGGGCACCATAGCCGCCCCCGCCCGGCGTCTCGACGATCAGCCGGCGCCCGGCCGGGATCTCCTGATAACCCTTGCCGGCCAGGCGGGTTCCATCGTCGAGCCGGATCCGGCCGGCGGCGCCGGGCTCGCCGCCGGCCCGGCCGCGCGGCGGGTGCAGGGTGCGGTCGAGCGCCGCCCAGATCCCGAACGGCGCGCCGTCCTGCGCCTCGATCTCGATGATCTGGCCGTGGCCGCCCTGCTGGCGACCGGCGCCGCCCGAGCCCGGCCGCAGCTCGCGCCGCCGGTAGACGAGCGGCGAGATCTGCTCGGTGATCTCGACCGGCGTGCCGCGCACGCCCGAGGGATAGGCGGTCGCCGACAGGCCATCGGCCTGCGGCCTGGCGCCGGTGCCGCCGTTGTGGACCGCATTCAGCATGAACCGGCGCGCGTTGCCCTGGGCCGCGGTCGCGCCCCGGCCGAGCGTCAGGGTCCAAAGGCAGGACGTGCCCTCGGCCGGCACCCGGTCCGGGAGCGCCTGGTGCAGGCAGCCGAACACCACGTCCGGCAGCATCTGGCCGATCACGTGCCGGGTCGCGACCGGGCTGGGGTAGGGGGCGTTCAGGATGCAGCCCTCGGGCGCCTCGACCCGAAAGACGCTGAGCGAGCCCGCGGTGTTCGGCACCTCGGGCGCGATCGCGCAGGCGAGGCCGAAGCCGGTATAGGCCTCGCAATAGGTCTTGGGCACGTTGATCCCGAAGCGCGACACGGGCGATGTGCCGGCGTAGTCGACCACCACGCCATCGGATGCGATGGTCAGCGCCGCCACCAGCTCGATCGGCTGGTCGTAGCCATCGAGGGTCATCCGGTAGCGCCAGGTGCCCCTGGGCAGCGCCCGCACCCGCTCGAGCACGGCGGCGCGCGACCGCTCGACGATGTAGCCGGCGAGCTCGGACAGGTCCTCGAGGCCGAACTCGGTCATCATGGCGCCGAGGCGCCGGCAACCGGTGTCGTTGCAGTTGGCGAGCGAGTAGACGTCGCCCTCGGCCTCGACCGGCGCCCGGCTGTTGGCGCGCACCAGAGCGAGCAGGGTCTGGTTGATCCGGCCGCCTTCGGCGAGCTTCAGCATCGGGATCGCGAGGCCCTCGGCGAACACGTCCTTGGCGTCGGGGCCGAAGCCGATGCCGCCGATGTCGACCAGGTGGCTGGTGCAGGCGAACAGCGCCACCAGACGACCCCGGTGGAAGGCCGGGGTGACCAGCACGAAGTCGTGCAGGTGGCCGGTGCCGAGCCAGGGATCGTTGGTGATGTAGACGTCGCCCGGCTGCATCGTCGCGAGCGGGAAGGCGGCGATGAAGTGGCCGACCGACTTCGCCATCGAGTTGACGTGGCCCGGCGTGCCGGTCACCGCCTGGGCGAGCATCCGGCCCTCCAGGTCGAACACGCCCGCCGACAGATCGCCGCATTCGCGCACGATCGGGCTGAACGCGGTGCGCAGCAGGGTCATCGCCTGCTCCTCGACCACGGCGATCAGCCGCTGCCACATCACCTGCCGCCGGAGCTCGGCCAGCGCCTCAGCGCGGTCGATGACCGGCCCGGTCATGGCAGTCCCTCCGCCGCCTGACGCTCGAGCCAGACATGGCCCTGGCCATCGACCCTGGCGCTGCAGGCGGCGGGCACCAGGATCGTGGTATCGTCCTCGCCGATCAGCGCCGGGCCGTCGAGCCTGGCGCCGGGCGCGAGGTCGGGGCGCCAGTAGACCGGCACCTCGAGCGCTTCCCCCGCCGCCGGGTCGAGCAGCCGCCGCCGGCCGGCCGGGGTCGGCTCGAACGCCGCGGGCGCGCCGGCTGCCGGCCGGACCGGCAAAGCGGCGCTCGCGAGGTTCAGCCCGAAGCTCAGCACCTCGACATCGAGGCCCGGGATCAACCGGCCGTAGAGCCTCAGATAGGCGTCGTCGAAGGCCACTTGCAGGACCGCGCGATCCGAGGGGCCAAGGGGGCGCACCGGCAGCGGCGCCACGATCTCGTGGCCCTGGCCGACGTAGCGCATGTAGGCGATCCGGCTCTGCTCGAGCGGGACCCCCGGCGCGGCCGCGCTCACGACCGCGCGCGCCTCCCGCTCGAGCTCCGCGAACAGGCCGTTGACCCTGGCCGGATCGAAGCCCGAGAGGCGGAGCGGCATCGAGCGCACCACCTGATAGGCCGCGGGTGCCCGCAGAAACCCCACGGCCGAGCCGACCCCCGCGGCGGTCGGCACCACGATCCGCCGGATGCCGAGCTTGCCCGCCAGCCGCGCGGCATGGATCGGGGCCGCCCCGCCGAACGCGATCAGGGTCCGCTCCGCGACGTCGGCGCCGCGCTCGACCGCGTGCACCCTGGCGGCGTTCGCCATCGTCTCGTCGACCACCTCCGCGACCCCGATCGCGGCCAGGCTCGGATCGAGGCCGAGCGGCGTCCCGATCCCGGCCGCCAGCGCCGCCTCCGCCCGGTCCTGATCGAGCGCCAGCCGGCCGCCCGCGAACCGGGTCGGATCGATCCGGCCGAGCACCAGGTCGGCATCGGTCACGGTCGGCGCGCGGCCGCCCCGGCCATAGCAGGCGGGGCCCGGCTCGGCGCCGGCGCTGGCCGGTCCGACCTGGATCCGCCGGGTCGCATCGAGGCGCGCGATCGAGCCGCCGCCGGCGCCGATCTCGACCATCTCGATCACCGGGATCCGGAGCGGCAGGCCGCTGCCTTTGACGAACCGGGCCTGGCGGTCGATCTCGAAATGGCGCGCCGCGTCCGGCCTGAAGTCGTCGATCAGGCAGATCTTGGCGGTGGTGCCGCCCATGTCGAACGACAGCACGCGCTTAAGGCTGCATTCGGCGGCGATCCGCGCCGCCAGGATGGCGCCGCCGGCCGGCCCCGACTCGATCAGGCGGATCGGCTCGCGGCGCGCGTGCGCGACCGTCATCAGGCCGCCGCCGGAGGTCATCAGGAACAGGGGGCAGCCAAGGCCGGCAGAAGCGAGCCCCTGCTCGAGCCGCTCGAGGTAGCCCGCGATGCGCGGCTGGACGTAGGCGTTGGCGGCGGCGGTCGTGAAGCGCTCGTACTCGCGGATCTCGGGGCAGACCTCCGAGGACAGCGTGAACCAGAGCTCCGGCAGGGCGGCCCGCAGGAGCTCGGCGCAGCGCCGCTCGTGGGCGGGGTTGGCATAGCTGTGGAGAAAACCGACCGCGACGCTCTCGACCTCGAGCGCCTGCAGCCGCGGCACCAGGGCGCCGACCGCGGCCTCGTCCAGCGGCACCAGCACGCGGCCGTCCGCGGCCACGCGCTCGGGCACCGTCAGGCGCCGCTCGCGCGGGATCAGGGGCGCGGTCTTGACCAGGTTGATGTCGTACTGATCGAAGCGGCTCTCGTCGGCGATCGCGAGCACGTCGCGAAAGCCCTCGGTCGTGATCAGGGCGGTGGTCGCGCCCGTGCGCTCGATCACGGCGTTGGTCGCGAGCGTCGTGCCGTGGATCACCAGCGCGACCTCGGCCGCGCCGAGCCCGGCGGCGCCCAGCACCTGGCCGATCGCCGCCAGCACGGCCTGCTCGGGGGCGGCTGGCGTGGTCAGGACCTTGGCCGTGGTCCGGCGGTCGCCGGCCTCGACGACCACGTCGGTGAACGTGCCGCCGATGTCGACCGCGAGGCGCGCCGCTGCCCCCTGCTGGTGCCCCACCTGACGCTCCCGGCGATGGCGACGTGACCGGTCGGCACCGGCCGGGCGGACGATAGCCAACTCCGGGCGCGCCCCGCAAGCGGCGGGACAGAATCGAGGCGATCGCAACCCACGGCCGCGCCGATGCCGGGCGAGGCGCTATCCGCTGTTCTCCGTGGACGGCGACCGGCGCGCGCTCATGACGCCCTGCCAGCCGGCGGCGACCGTGGCCGGGCTCGCGCGCCGCCAGGCACCCTTGCCGGGCCCGCGCCGGTCCGGCGCCAGGGCCGAAGGGCCGGACCTCAGCTGGCGTCGAGGCGCGTGCGCTGGAGCATGCAGCTCAGATCCTCCTGCACGCGCTCGAGCAGAGCCAGGAAGCGGGCCTCGCCGTGGTCGTAGAAGACATCGTCGGGGTCGCTGACGATGATCTCGCGGAAGCGGTCGACGGTCAGCCGGATCACGGCCTCGATCTCGTCCAGGCCGTCCGAGGGCGTCGCGACCAGGACGTTCTCGAGATCCTCGATCTGCCGGTCCAGGTCCTCGAGGTCGGCCTCGATCTGGTTGAGGCCGGCCTCGGCTTCCGTCGACGACAGATTGGCGACCAGGCTGCGGATCTCGTCGTTGGTCAGACCGACCAGACGCAGGGGCTCGACCGCCCAGTCGGGCAGCTGTGCCCGGACCTGCTCCTGCCGGCCGACCAGGGCCAGGCGACGGCGCTGCAACTCCCGGATGCGCCGCGTCAACAGAATTGAATTGGTGATCACGCTGGTTCGGTCCCCTGCTGGTGACTTGCGGGACCGACTTCGGCGATAGTCATGGTCACATCCTCCCTACGATGCGGACCTCTCGGCGCTGAGCGGCTCTCGCGGCGATTGACAGGTGCCGCCGCTTGCCCCGGCTGCCGCTGATCAGCGCCACCCCCTCCCAGCTCGATCGAAGACGTAGTGGCAAGCTGATCGTGGATCGACGTCCGGAACTGATAGTATCCTTAATCAAATGCGATGAAACA
>CAVWPO010000022.1:0-91758 GCA_963756905.1 uncultured Alphaproteobacteria bacterium | reverse complement strand
CATGTAGGCGAACGCCGGCCAGCGCAACAGCGGGTTGGCGGACAACCGTGCCGACGCCACCGGCACCGCGAGGGCCAGACCGACCAGCACGCTGATCCCGGTCAGCTGGAGGGTGATCCAGGCGCCCCTCAGCAGGCGCGGCAGGCTGTCGACGATGATCCCGAGGTCCACGGAACTCAGGCCCGCCGGATGCCGCGGTTGGCCCTGGCCTCGGCGCGGTGCAGGACCAGCAGCGAGGCGACCGTGATCAAGAGATAGATGACCGAGGCGCCGAAATAGAAGGTGAACGGCATCCGCACCGCGCGCGCGGCGACGTCGGCCATGCGCATCAGCTCCGGCAGCTGGACGACGGACATGAGCGCGGTCGCCTTGATCAGGACCAGCCAGACGTTGCCGAGGCCCGGGAGCGCGAAGCGCCAGACCTGCGGCAGGATGACCCCGGGCGGAGCGCCGAGCACCCGGCTCATGCCGATCGCCCGGGCCGCCTCGACCTGGCCGCGATCGATCGCCAGGAAGGCGCCGCGGAACACCTCGGTGGCGAACGCCCCGTAGACCACGCCCAGCGTGAGCGTGCCGGCGGTGAACGGATCGATGTCGACCACCACGTCGCCGCCGGTCACGAAGGAAAGCAGCCGCTGCAGGAGGATCGTGAAGCCGTAGTAGACCAGCAGGATCAGCACCAGCTCGGGCACGCCGCGCACGATCGTCGTGTAGATGCCGGCGAGCGCGCGCGCGATCGGGTTGCCGCCGAGCTTGCCCCAGGCGCCGAGCAGGCCGAGCAGGAGGGCCACCGGAACCGCCGACAGGCCGACCAGGAGGGTGATCTTGGCACCCTCCCAGAAGACCCATTCATAGCCCTTGAAGTCGAGCACGCCGGCCATTCCGCGCCGATCACGCGACCGGGCGACGGGTCGCCCGCGCCCGCCTACGAGGTCGGCCCATAGACGTCGAAGTCGAAGTATTTGGCGTTGATCTTCTTGTAGGTGCCATCGGCTCGGATCTTCTCGATCGCGGCGTTGAACGCCTGGCGCAGGTCGTCCTCGCCCTTGCGGATCGCGATCCCGACCCCCTCGCCGTGGAACTTCGGATCGCTGTAGCCGGGGCCAACGAACTCGAAGCCCTGGCCGGCGTCGGTCTTGAGAAAACCCTCGAGCAAGACCACCGAGTTGGCCATCACCAGGTCGAGCCGGCCGGACACCAGGTCGGCGTCGGCCTCGTCCTGGGTCTCGTAGGTCCGGACGTCGGCACCCGGGAACTTGGCGCGCAGGAAGTTCTCGTGGGTGGTCGCCCGCTGCACGCCGATCACCTTACCCTTGAGCCCCTCGGGCGAGACGTCGAAATTGGCGCCCTTGGCCGCGACGAACCTGGCTGGGGTCTGGTAGTATTTCTCGGTGAAGTCGACCACCTCCTTACGCTTGTCGGTGATCGACATGGAGGCGACGATCGCATCGTACTTTTTGGCGATCAGGCCCGGGATGATGCCGTCCCAGTCCTGGACGACGAACTCGCACTCGAAGTTCGCGGCCGCGCACAGCGCCTTGCCGATGTCGATGTCGAAGCCGACCAGCTGGCCGTTGCTGTCGATGCCGTTGAACGGCGGGTAGGCGCCCTCGGTGCCGATCTTGACCTTGCGCATGTCCCCGGCCGAGGCGCCGCCTGCAAGCATGACGAACACCGCCGCGGCGATGACCAGGGTGGCCCGCTTGCCGAAATCTGCCAGCTGTCGCATGTCTACGGTCCTCCGGCTCGGTACGCTTTTTGCGGCCGTCGTTGTTGGTTGCTCGGCCGAGTATTCCATCTTCGCCGGCGGTCATCCAGGGGAAATCGCCGCCGCCGGCAACACCGGGGGCACCGTGCCGGCGCCGCGGTCGGCGACTCGAGGGCGTCCGCCGGCGCTAACCCTGGTTCCCGGTCGGGCGCGCCCCATAGGACTGCATTTTAAGGGTATTCGCGATTGTCGAAGCGGCCGCGAACCCTTAACATCCGGTTAATTCGGCATGGAAGGCACGGCAGACGCCCATGGATGGTGAACGCTACGTCGGTGAACGGCGCGCGCTCCGGCACTTCCTGCAGGAGTTACGGCCGCTCGTGGTCGCCGCCCTGGGCGAGGACGCGGTGCTCCGCTACCGGATCGACCGCGGCCTCAACTCGGGCGACCTCGCGGCCTTGCGCAAGGCCCGCGAGATGTTTCACAACCAGCCCGAGGACCTCAAGCGCCGGCTGATGCGCGGGATCTTCGAGGCGCCGGCGGCCAGGCCGAGCAAGAGCCATCTGCTCGAGCGCTATACCGAGCGCGAGCCGGAGCCCTTCGTCCGCTTCGACGCCTACCCGGCGGCGACCTCCGAGGGCATCGGCCTGTCGGTCGAGCTCGACCATGAGCTCAGCGAGGACGTTCCGCTCCGGGTCCTGATCAGCCCCGGCACCCTGCCCTCGAGCGCGGCCGCGGCCCTGCGCCAGATCGCCGACTGGATCGAGCGCGACCGCCGGCTGCTGTCGGCGCGCCACTGGGACAAGGTGGCGGGTGCGCAGGCGTCGCTCGAGCGCGATCCCGGGCCGGCCGGTATGGAGGATGGTCAGAGCGACAGTGCCGACCAGGCCTGAGCCGCCGACCCGCGGCCGGCGCCCGGGCCGCAGCCGCTGGCGGCCCGTGCTGGCGGCCGGCGGCGCGCTGCTCGCGGGTTGCGCGCAGGAAGCGCCGCGCACCGGCGCACCGGGCGAGGATGCCCGACGGGCGCTCGCCGAGCACCGGAGCGCCGGGCCGATCCTGGCGGTCGTCCGCGGCAATCCGTTCGGCATGGACGAGGGGCGCCTGAATGCTCTGGTGACTCGGGCGATGGCCGAAGGCGTCCGGGCCCTCACGGTCGAGTTCACCACCGCCCCCGATCGGGCGGCAGCGCCCGAGCCGCATCTCGTGGTGATCCTGGACCCGGTGAACGAGCCGGCCGCGGCCGCGATCTGTGGCGCGCCGGAGGCGATCGTCACGGCGCCGGCGAGCGACCAGCTGAGCGTGCTCGCCGCCTTCTGCGACGGCGACAAGGCGCTCGACGTCGTGCGCCAGGAGGATCGGGTCGCAGGCCCTACCGACCGGGCCTTCGAGCGCCTGCTCTGGCGTACCTCGGAGGCCCTGTTTCCCGACGACTACGCGAGCACCTACGGCTTCGGCATCCTGCCGCGCTGGCTCAACCTCGGGGTCGGCGGCTCGTTCGGTCTCTGACCGGCGCGCCCGAGCGGCTCACTCGGTCTCGATTTCGTACAAGGCGCGCTCGGCGGCCGCGAAATCGATCTCCTGATGGTGCCGTTGCGCGGCCCGCGCCGTGATCACGGCCGCGTCCAGGTCGACCTGATTGCAGAGCCCGAGCAGGACCGGGTCGCGCGGCCGGATCTCGCTGCTCTTCCAGTGGGTGCGGTCGCGCACCGCGTTGACCGTGTTCTTGGTCGTGCCCAGCAGCTTGCAGATCTGCTGATCGGTGAGCTCCGGATGGTGGCGCAGCAGCCAGGCGATCGCGTCCGGTCGATCCTGGCGCTTGGAGAGCGGCGTGTAGCGCGCCTCGCGCCGCTTGGTGATTTTGAGGTCGGCGACCGCCGGGCGGGCGATCTTGAGACGCGCCTGGGGGTCCTTCTGGCAGCGCTCGATCTCGCCGCGCTCCATCTGGCCGCTCGCGACCGGATCCAGGCCGCGAATCCCCGCACCCACCTCGCCATCCGCGATGCCCTTGACCTCGAGCGGATGCAGGCCGCAGAAGTCGGCGATCTGCTCGAAGGTCAAGCTGGTGTTGTCCACGAGCCACACGGCCGTGGCTTTCGGCATCAACGGTCGATCCATAACTTGCTCCCTCAGACACGGGTCGCCGGCGCGCCGCACCGACCGCACCGATGGTGGCGCGCTGCGCCGAGCTGCTTTCTAGGGCTCCGCCAAGCAGATGGGAAGGCTGTTGCCGCTTGGCAACAGCCGGGACGGTCAGCCCTCGGCCACCGGCACCGTATAGTTGAGAGCGAGCCGACCGCCGTCGGGATAGATGGTCTGGCCGGTGATGTAGCTCGCCTCGTCGCTGGCGAGGAACAGGGCCACCTTGGCGATCTCCGCGGGCTCGCCGCAGCGGCCCATGGGCGTGCGCGAGAGGATCCGCCGGCGCGCGGCGTCATCGCTCATCACGACCTTCAGGAGGTCGGTCAGGATCGAGCCCGGACCGATCGCGTTGACCCGCACGCCCTTGTCGGCGAGCGCCAGCGCCATGACCTTGGTCAGCTGACCGACCGTGCCCTTGCTGGTCACGTAGGGCACCTGGTTGGCGATCGCCAGCACGGCGTTGGCCGAGGACATGTTGACGATCGCGCCCTTGCCCGCTCTGACCATGACGCGCGCCGCGGCCTGGCCGACCAGGAACACGCCCTTCAGGTTGACCCTGAGCACGGCGTCGAAGTCCGCCTCGCTGATCTCGAGGAAATCCGCGGTCTTGATGATGCCCGCGTTGTTGATCAGGACGTCGAGCCGGCCGAAGGCGGCGAGCGTCTGCTCGATCAGCCGGCGGGCATGGCCAGCGTCGCCGACATCGGTCGCGACGAAGATCGCCCGGCCGCCGCCGTCCTCGATCGCGCGCGCGACCGCCCGCCCGTGCTCGGCGTCGACGTCGGCGACCGCCACGGCCGCACCCTCGGCCGCGAAGGCCTCGGCGCAGGCCCGGCCGATGCCGTTGGCGCCGCCGGTGACGATCGCCACCTGCCCCCCAAATCGCATGCCAGCTCCCCCTTGGCTGCGTCCTTTCCTGCGCGGATCTACCACGGGGCCTCGCGGATGGTCTACCAGCCGGCCGCGGTCCGGCGTCACCGATGCGGCGGATGGCGGCAGAGCGTTCGCGACGCCTGGCTGTCGTCACAGAAAATCGCGCAGGAACGCGACCAGCGGCCGGTCGGCTGCCGGCATGGGCAGCTCCGGCATGTCGCGCGGCCGCAGCCATTTCAGGGCCTGGCCCTCGCGGGGCTCGGGCAACCCCGTCCAGACCCGGCAGACGTAGAGCGGCATCAGGAGATGGAACCCGGCGTAGGCATGCGAGGCGAAGGTGAGCGGCGCCAGGCAATTGGCCGCGACGTCCAGCCCCAGCTCCTCCTCGAGCTCGCGGACCAGGCAGGTTTCCGGCGTCTCGCCGGGCCCGACCTTGCCGCCCGGGAACTCCCACAGGCCGGCCATCGGCTTGCCCTCCGGCCGGCGCGCGAGCAGCACCCGATGGTCGACGTCGACCAGCGCGCAGGCCGCGACCAGGACGAGCTCACGCGCGGCCATCGGGCGCGGACAGCGGCTCGAGCGTCGGCGTCAGGGTCGATCGTCCGGTCAACGCGCGGTCCAGCCGCCATCCACGGGCAGCGTCACGCCGGTGATCATGCTGGCGGCGTCGCTTGCAAGGAAGAGGATCGCCGCGGCGACCTCCTCGGGCTCGACGAAGCGGCCAAGCGGCGTCTCGGCGAGCAGCCGCTCGACCATCGCGGGGTCGCCCAGCAGCGGCTCGGTCAGCCGGGTGCGGGCGAAGGTCGGAGCGACCGCGTTGACCCGGACGCCGTGGGGCGCCCATTCGCAGGCGAGCGCGCGGGTGAAGTTGACGAGCGCGCCCTTGGCGCTGTGGTAGGCGAGGTTCGGGTAGTGGCCACCGCCGACCAGGCCCATGATCGAGGCGAGATTGACGACCGCGCCGCGCTTGGCTTCGAGCATGTGCCGGCCGGCCGCGCGCACGCAGAAGAAGCTGCCATCCAGGTTGACGGCCATGACCTGACGCCAGCGCTCGGTCGGCAGCTCGACCGTCGGGACCCGGGCGCCGAGCCCGGCGTTGTTGACCAGGATGTCGATCCGCCCGTGGCGGGCGGCGATCGCCTCGACCACCGCCGCGACTTCGTCCTCGTCCGTGACATCGAGCCGATGCGCCTCGCCCCGCCCGATCTCGGCCGCGACCCGCTGAGCCGCCTCCGGATCAATGTCGGCGACCGCGACCCAGGCACCGGCCTCGGCCAGCGCCTGGCAGGTCGCCCGCCCGATGCCGTTGCCGCCGCCGGTCACCAGCGCGATCCGGCGCTCCAGCCGCAACATCCCGAGATACTCAGTCATCCCCGCCCCCAACAGGTCTCCGCCGACGGCCGCGACTATGCCAGCAAACTCGCCGCCGGCCAAACCTCAGCGGGCGCACGCAGGGTCCTGTTGCCCGCTGGGCGGGGACGCGAGTCTCGTATCCTCGGGGCTGAACGACTGCCGCATCCAGGCAGGGCCCCTGCTTCCGACTTCCAGACCCTTACGATCTCGCTGCCGCCGCCGCCTCGAGCTGCCGGTCAAGCGTGACCAGCTCCGAGCTCGTCCTGCGGGCGAGCCACAGGTAGCTCGCGTCGTACGTGGTAAGGCCCGAACGTTCGGCCAGCCCGAGCACGTCACCATGGTCGACGTCCATGACGCCCACCTCCATCCGACCGAGCATCTCGAACGCGGCAATCAGGGCATCCCGCTGATCCGGGTGCCGGCGCACCTTCTTGAGGCAGATGTTGGCGATCTCGAACGGCAGCAATGCGGGAGCGACGAGGCCGGCCGCCCGCAGGCGTTCGGCGACCAGAGCACCGTCCGGCTCGCCGAACAGCAGGGCACCCAACGCCGACGCGTCGACGACCTTAACGGCCATCCCTGTCCTCGCGTACGATCGCGGCAGCCTCGCGCGGGGTCGACAGGCCGAGCTGCCGGGTCCTGGTCAGAACATCGTCGGCGGTGTGCGATCGAGGCCCGGCCACGGCCTCTTCGAGGATCGCCATGAGCTCCCCTTGCAACGACCGATGATGGCGCTCGGCGCGCTCCTTGAGACGCTTCACCATCTCGTCGGGCGCATTCTTGATGGACAGGCTGACGGGCATGTCTGGCTCCAAAACGCCTCCAATCCGGAACCAGTTTAGTTCCTACACCACGGGGAAGCAACCCCGCCACACGGTGATCGCATTAGGCGGAAGCGAGGAGGTTGAGGAGGAAGGCGTCGTCCCAGCCGGCGCGTTTGATCTTGCCGCGGGTCGAGCCCTGGGTGCGGTTGGCGCGCAGGACGTTGAGGGCGAAGCGGCGCAGGCGGGCGAGATTTTCGGGCGCATGATCCTTGCGGGCGCGAGCCTGGTCCTCGTCCAGGATCACGTCCAGCACCCAGTGCAGGCAGTTCTCGATCTGCCAGTGGGTGCGCACGACCTCGAGGAAGCGGGCGGCGGTGAGCCGCCGGGAGAGCAGGTAGTAGCGGCTCGCGGTGGTCGCCTGGCCGCCCTGCGCGCGCGTCGCGGTGACCTTGCCGATCGCCTTCAGGCCGGGAAAGCCGTGGGTTTCGGCGAGCCAGGCGACGTCGTGGATGATGGCGGCGCGGCGGGTCTCGATCCGGCCGTGGTCGCCGTCGGTGGTGCTGGCCACCGTGTCCGCCGTGGCTGGAGGGACCTGATGGCCCACTATCTGGTCCGCGCGCGGATCAGGCCGGACCGTGCAGGCGGAGCTTGCGGAGCGTCTGGCGGCCGACGCCTTCATCGATCTGCAGCCCTTCGGCCGGGCGCTCACCAGGAGCCTGCGCAACGCCCGCGTCGATCCGGCCGGCGCGATCTGGGAGGAGGAGGACTACTGCGCCCCGCCGCTCGCCGAGGAGCGCGCCGCCGTGCTCGATGAGTATTTCGACGCGATCACGGTCGAGACGGTGGCTCGCGGCGATGGCTGGCGACGGATCGAGGCCTTGCCACGGCTGTTCCCGGAACTCGATCGAGCCCCGGGTGAGACCCGGCGTTAGCACGACTTCAAGATTATTTGCGCCAGTTGTACCTCTACCGGCAGCCGGGCTGCAGGCGTGCCGCAGGCGCCCGCGCCGGGGAGAGATGGCCATGACTGCACCGTCGACCCTGTTCGCCACCCACGAGGTCCTGAACCAGCCGCCGCCGCTCGAGGCTTACAACCTGTTCGAGCAGGATGCGGCCTTGCGCGAAGCGGTGGCGCGCGAGGGCGGGAGCTGGGGGCAAGACCGGCTCGCCAGGTTCGGCGCCTGGCTCGGCCAGGCCTCGACCATCCGCCTCGGCGAGCAGGCCAACCAGAACCCCCCGGTCCTGCACAGCCACGACCGCTTCGGCCACCGGATCGACGAGGTCGCGTTCCATCCCGCCTGGCACGAGCTGATGCGCCGGGCGATCGCCGAGCAGGTCCACGCCTTGCCCTGGGTCGATCCCCGCCCCGGCGCCCACGTCGTCCGCGCCGCGCTCGCCTTTCTGCTCAATCAGGTCGAAAGCGGCGTCTGCTGCCCGCTGGCCATGACCTTCGCGGCGCTGCCGGTGCTGCGCGCGGCGCCCGAGATCGCCGGGACCTGGGCGCCCAAGGTATTGACGGCCGAGTACGATCCGAGCTCGCAGCCGGTCGCGGGCAAGCGCGGCGCCCTGATCGGCATGGCGATGACCGAGAAGCAGGGCGGCTCGGATCTGCGCGCCAACAGCACGCGGGCGGAGCCGGCGGGTGACGGCAACTGGCTCCTGATCGGTCACAAATGGTTCTGCTCGGCGCCGATGTCGGACGCTTTCCTCACGCTCGCGCAGACCGAGGCGGGGCTCACCTGCTTCCTCGTGCCGCGCTGGCGGGCGGACGGGGTGCGCAACGCCATCCACCTCCAGCGCCTCAAGGACAAGCTCGGCAATCGCGCCAACGCCTCGGCCGAGATCGAGTACGCCGGCGCGCTGGCGCAGCCGATCGGCGAGCCCGGCCACGGCGTGCGCGCGATCATCAAGATGGTCCACCACACCCGGCTCGACGCCGCGCTCAGCTCGGCCGCCCTGATGCGCCAGGCGGTCGCGCAGGCGCTGCATCACGCCGCCCACCGCAGCGCCTTTCAGAAGCGGCTGATCGACCAGCCGCTGATGCGCAGCGTGCTCGCCGATCTCGTCCTCGAGGCCGAAGCGGCGGTCGTCCTGGCGCTGCGCCTGGCGCGCGCCTTCGATGCGGCCGCGGGCGATCCGGCGGCCGCGAGCTTTGCGCGCCTCGCGACCGCGGTCGCCAAGTTCTGGATCTGCAAGCGGGCGCCCGCGATGATCGGCGAGGCGCTCGAATGCCTGGGCGGCAACGGCTACGTCGAGACCTCGATCCTGCCGCGCCTGTACCGCGAGGCGCCGGTCAACTCGGTCTGGGAAGGCTCGGGCAACGTCGTCTGCCTCGACGTCCTGCGCACGCTCACCCGGGATCCGGGCGTCCAGGATGCCCTCCTCGCCGAGCTCGAGCGGGCCCGCGGCGCCGACCTCAGGCTCGATGCCTGGCTCGTGCGGCTCAAGAACTGCCTGCGCGAACAGGCCGACCCCGAGGCGCAGGCGCGCCGGCTGGTCGAGCAGCTGGCGCTGGCGCTCCAGGGCACGCTCCTGGTCCAGCACGCGCCGCCCGCGGTCGCCGACGCCTTCTGCGCCTCGCGCCTGGCCGACGGCGGCGGCCGCCAGTTCGGGACCTTGCCGCGCGGTCTCGATCCGGCGGCGATCTGCGCGCGGGCGCGCCCCGACCTCGCCTGAGGGGCTTTTGTGCAAGCAGTCCCGGATCGCCGCCGTCGCGCCGGACAGCCGTGTACGCTCGAAATTCTCGCGCGGGGCGTCCGACTCGCTGCCGCTGAGCGGCCGGGCCGATCAGGCCGCCGGCGCGGCCTCGTAGGCGGTCACCGGCAGGTCGGCCTCGACCGTGCCGCGGATGAACGCGTCGAGCTCGGCCGCCTCGAGCGGCCGGCTGAACAGGAAGCCCTGGAGCTCGGTGCAGCCTTCGGCGCGCAGCCAGTCGCTCTGCTCGGCGGTCTCGACGCCCTCGGCGCAGACCTCCATGCCGAGCACGCGGCCGAGGCCCAGGATCGCGTGGACCATGACGTCGGCCTGGTCGTGCCGGCCGAGCGTGCTGGTCGACGAGCGCCCGATCTTGATCCGGTCGAATTTCTGCAGATAGCTCAGGCTGGAATAGCCGGTGCCGAAGTCGTCGATCGCGATCGTGACCCCCAGCTGCTTGAGCCGGTCCAGGATCTCGCAGGCAAGCTGGGTGTCGCTCAGCACGGCGCCCTCGGTGATCTCGAGCTCGAGCCGTTCGGGCGCGAGCCCGGTCTGCTCGAGGGTCTGCTGGATCAGGGCGACCAGATCGCGCTGGCGGAACTGCGCCGGCGACAGGTTGACCGAGACCCGGATCTTCGGCCAGGCCGCGGCGCGCGCGCAGGCCTCGCGTAACACCCAGGCGCCGAGCGGCACCATCAGGCCGATCTCCTCGGCGATCGGCAGGAATTCCCGCGGCTGGGCCAGCCCCTGGGTCGGATGCCGCCAGCGCAGCAGGGCCTCGAGGCCGATCACGGTCTGGGTCTCGGCCGCGATCTGGGGCTGGTAATGGAGCTCGAACTCGCCGGCGGCGAAGCCGTGCCAAAGATCGGCCTCGAGCGCGGTGCGCGCGCGCAGCTCGGCGTCCATGTCCGGCTCGAACCGGCGGCGGCTGCCGGGGCCCTCGCTCTTGGCCCAGCGCAGCGCGATGTCGGCATGCCTCAGCAGCTCGTCCGCGGTGGCGCCATCGCCGGGGACCATGATGACGCCGATGCAGGCGGTCACGGTCAGGCTGTGGCCCTCGATCTCGAAGGGCTCGATCAGGCAGCCCTGCAGATGCTGGCAGAGCGCCTCGGCATCGGCCGGCTCGCCGATGCGCGGCTGCAGGATCGCGAACTCGTCGCCGCCGGTCCGGGCGATCATGCCGGTCTCGTGCAGGCCGGCCTGCAGGCGCGCGGCGCAGGCCTTGATCAGCTGGTCGCCGATCCCCGGGCCGAGGGTGTCGTTGATCTCGCTGAACCGATCCAGATTGAGGCACAGCAGGGCCGCGGGTTCGCCATGCCGGGCGCGCGCCACGGCCTGCGCGAGCCGTTCGCAGAGCTCGCCCCGATGCGGCAGACCGGTCATCGGGTCGTGGGCGGCGAGATGCCGGGCCTCGGCTTCTGCGACCACGGCGCGCGTGATGTCGGTACCGCTGCCGCAAAAGCCGACCAGCCGTCCGGCGCGGTCGTGGACCGGCCGGCCGCTGATCTGCAGATGCCGTTCGCCGCCATCGGTGTCGGCGATCCGGAACTGGAAATCCTGGAAGGCACGGCCACGGATCAGATCGCCGCGGTGGCGCACCCAGGCGTCGTCGTCGGCCAGCGGCCCGCCCGGCCGCCAGAAGGTCCGCGCCCGCGCCAGCTCGATCAGCGCCGGCGGCGCATTGTCCGACACCTTGGTCAGCTGCTGCTCGGCGTCGATCTCAAAGGTCCACTCCGACGACCCGCCAGGGACGCGGTCGGGGACCGGGGCGGCGGCCGCCACCGCTGACTGGTCCGCGATCTCGACCAGCCGGCGCTCGACGTCCTGCCGGCGGGCCACCTCGACGCCGAGCTCCTGCGTGCGCCTTGCGGCGAGCATGCCGGACCCGATCGCCAGCGCGATCATGAGCGCCCAGAGCTCGCCGAGCAGCCAGCCCCAGCCGTGGCTCGACAATTCGGCGAACAGCGGGCGTATGTCGACGAACGACGCGAGCGCCAGCGTCCCGGCCAGCAGGATGAGGACCCGCAGGACGTCGCTCCGCCCGGCCCGGCTGCCGAACAGCC
The DNA here is from genome assembly GCA_963756905.1 of uncultured Alphaproteobacteria bacterium. GTDB lineage: Bacteria > Pseudomonadota > Alphaproteobacteria > Geminicoccales > Geminicoccaceae > DATAOG01. Next base: position 80,164 of record CAVWPO010000022.1, on the reverse strand, counting down.
CGAGCGTGCGGGGTCCGAGATGGGCCCTCGGCTTGGTCGATTGGATCATGATCGGCCGCCCAAAGCTGGTGCGAGCCCTGCACTATCCGCGCCGCGCGCTAACAAAGCCTATATGCCGGCGGGCTCCGGTGCTTCGCGCGCAGGCTCGACCAACGGCGCACGTGCTGCGGCCGCGGGTAGGGGGTCGGACGTCCCCGTCCATGTCCGGCTGGCCGTGGCCGCGGTCGTCATGTCGGTCGACGCGGAGACTGTCCGAGGGCCGGGGCCGGGCCGGGCACTAGCCTTGCCGCCAGGCGTCGGTTATAGCTAAGGTCGAGAGGCAGGGGCGGATCGCCTGGTCGCCGCGGCGATGGCCTGCGGGGGCAGGGCGGTCCGCGTCCGATCGAGCGAACGCCCCGGGAGGCGGAGTCCGGTGTCCGACGCCGTCGAGCGCACCGCAGCGCGATCAGGGCCGGCCCTCAGGCCAGGGCGCGGCGGGCATGGGCGCGCCGTGACGCGCCGCCTGATGATCCGGCGCTCGCACCGGAGCCGGGCGGCGCGAGGGGTGGCAACCTGACCATGCAGCTGCCCGAGATTTCGCAGGCCGACACCACCGCCAAGCTGCTGCTGCACAATGCCGCCCGGTTCGGTCCCGAAGTCGCGCTCCGCGAGAAGGAGTACGGCATCTGGCATGCGTACAGCTGGGCCGAGTCCAGGGCAAAGGTCGAGGAGCTTGCGCTCGGGCTCCTGGCGCTCGGGCTGGACCGCGGCGATGTCGTCGGAATCATCGGCCGCAACCGGCCGCACTGGCTCTGGGCCGAGCTCGCGGCGCAGAGCGTCGGCGCCATGTCGCTCGGCATCTATGAGGACGCGCTGGCCAAGGAGGTGCAGTACCTGCTCGCCTATGCCGAGGCCAAGGTCGCGTTCGCCGAGGACGAGGAGCAGGTCGACAAGCTGCTCGAGATCGCGGGCGAACTGCCCCGGCTGCAATGGATCGTCTACAACGATTCCCGCGGCCTGCGCAAATACGCCGATCGCCGGCTGCTCTCGCGGGGGCAGCTGATCGAGCGGGGCAAGGCAGAGCCCGCCGGCCGGTTCGAGCGGGTGGTGGCCGATGGCCGCGGCGACGAGGTCGCGGTCTTGTGCACCACCTCGGGCACGACCGCGCACCCCAAGCTCGCGATGCTGCAGCACCGGCCGCTGCTCGAGCACGTCTGCGCCTATCTGCGCGCCGAGCCGCGCGAGCCCACCGACGAGTACGTCTCGATCCTGCCGCTGCCCTGGATCGTCGAGCAGGTCTACGTCGTGCTGATGCCGCTGCTCTCGCGCATCCGGGTCAGCTTCCCCGAGGACGACCGCACGGTGATCCAGGACCTGCGCGAGATCGGGCCGACCCACGTGCTGTTCGCGCCGCGGGTCTGGGAGCAGATCTCGGCCGACGTGCACGCCCGCATGCTCGACGCCAACCGGCTGAACCAGGCGATCTTCCGGCGCGCCGTTGCCGCCGGGCTGAAGGCGCTCGACGCCGGCCGCCGCTCCTGGCTCGCCGACCGGGCGCTGTTCGACACGCTGCGCGACCGGCTCGGCCTCTCCCGCGTCAAGTCGGCGGCGACCGGCGGCTCGGCGCTCGGGCCCGATACCTTCCGCTTCTTCCTCGCCATGGGCGTGCCGCTCCGCCAGCTCTACGGCCAGACCGAGGCGGCCGGCGCCTACACCATCCAGACCGGCGGCGCGCTCGATTTCGACAGCTCCGGCGTGCCCTTCGAAAACACCGAGATTCAGATCCACAATCCCGACCCGACCGGGCTCGGCGAGGTCCGGGTGCGTCATACCGGGATGTTCAAGAGCTACTTCAAGCAGCCGGACGAGACCCAGGCGACGATGACCGCGGACGGCTGGCTCAAGACGGGCGATGCCGGCTATCTCGACGGCGAGGGCCGGCTGGTGGTGGTCGACCGGCTGCGCGACATCGCCACGACCGCGACCGGGGTCCGCTTCTCGCCCCAGTTCATCGAGAACAAGCTTAAGTTCTCGCCCTACATCGGCGAATGCGTGGTGCTCGGCAACGGCCGGCCGGTGGTGACCGCGATCTTGTGCATGCGCTACGCGATGGTCGCGAGATGGGCCGAGGGCCAGGGGCTGGCGTTCACGACCTACACCCACCTCGCGGCCCGGCCGGAGGTCTACGAGCTGATGGCGGGGGAGGTCGAGAAGGTCAACGCGAGCCTGCCGCCGGCCCAGCGGATCAGCCGGTTTCTCTTGCTCTACAAGGAGCTGGACGCCGACGACGGCGAGCTCACCCGGACCCGCAAGCTGCGTCGCGGCGTGATCGACGAGCGCTACCGGAGCCTGATCGACGCGCTCTATTCGGGCCAGAGCAAGGTCGCGGTCGAGACCGAGGTCACCTTCGAGGACGGCCGCACCGGCAGGATCACCGCCGAGATGGCGATCCACGACGCCGCGCCCGAGGTGCTGCCGATCCAGCAGGCTGCCGAGTAGGCGAGCGCCCATGGCCGCGCTCATCGAGCCGACCGCGCGCGCCGGCAGGGCGCGTCCGCTCGATCGGGTGCTGCTCGAGGTCAGCGGCATCACGCTGCGCTTCGGCGGGGTGACGGCGCTGACCGACGTCAGCTTCGACATCCGCGAACGCGAGATCCGCGCGATCATCGGCCCGAACGGCGCCGGCAAGTCGTCGATGCTGAACGTGATCAACGGCTTCTACCAGGCCCAGGAGGGCACGATCGCCTACAAGGGCCGGACCTATCGGCACATGCGCCCGCACGAGGCGGCGGCCCAGGGCATCGGCCGGACCTTCCAGAACATCGCCCTGTTCCGGGGCATGAGCACGCTCGACAATCTGATGACCGGCCGGATCCTGAAGATGCGCGCCAACTTCCTCGAGCAGGCGATCTACCTCGGGCGCGCCAGGCGCGAGGAGCTGGCGCACCGCGCGTTCGTCGAGCAGATCATCGACTTCCTCGAGATCCAGGCGATCCGCAATGTGCCCGTGGGCCAGCTGCCCTACGGCCTGCAGAAGCGGGTCGAGCTCGGCCGGGCGCTGGCGATGCAGCCCGACCTTTTGCTGCTGGACGAGCCGATGGCCGGCATGAACCTCGAGGAGAAGGAGGACATGTGCCGCTTCGTGCTCGACGTCAACGAGGAGTTCGGCACCACGATCGCGCTGATCGAGCACGACATGAGCGTGGTCATGGACATCTCGGACCGGGTCGTGGTGCTCGACTACGGCAAGCTCCTGGCCGACGGCACGCCCGAGCAGGTGCGCAACGACCCGGCCGTGATCGACGCCTACCTCGGGGTCGCCCATGACTGAGGCGCTGACACGGGCGAGGCCCCGGATCGACGATCCCGAGGAGCTCGACCGGCTGGTTCGGCAAATCGTCGAGAAAATCGATCCGCTCGCGATCTACCTGTTCGGCTCGCGCGCCCGCGGCGATGCCGATGAAGACAGCGACTACGACTTGATGATCGTCGTTCCGGATGAACGGATGAGCCGACAGATCTGGAATGATCTGCTTGAGGTGCGGCGAAACATCGAGCTGAATGTCGAACTGATTCCAGCGCGGGCGAGCGGCTTCGCCGATTGGCGGCACGAGGTTGGAACGCTTCCCTTCGAGGTGAATAGCGATGGTGTCAGACTGTATCCGCGCGCCAAGCGACGCATCTGGATCGAATCGTCAGCACCCTCTGGCAATCACGCGGCGATGAACCGACAAGTCGTAGCCGGTTGGTTGAAGAAGGTCGGGCGCGACCTCGAAATGGCGCGCCGCGCTTGCGCGCCGGGCGATCCCATGCCGGACCAGGCTGCCTACCATGTCCAACAGGCGGCGGAGAAGCTGACCAAAGCGGCTCTGGTTGCGCATGAGATGCGCCCTCGCAAAGGTCACGAGATCAAGTCATCCGCGGAGCGGCTGCCGGAGGGCTTCGTTCACCGAGCCCGATTCCTCGAACTCGACCGGTTCACCGACTACGTGTGGGCACACCGTTACCCGGAGGAGGACCTCAGCCGCCCGCCACCGCCAGAACCTTCGCCGGCCGAAGCGCAGGCCTGGGTCGACGAGATCGAAGCCCTGAAAGCCGACTTCGAGCGCTGGCTCGCAGAGCGGGAGGCGGGCTCGTGAGCGCCCTCAACGCGGTCTTCGTCGATCCGTTCGTCAGCATCGCGAGCGCGCCCTTGTTCTTCGTCGAGGTGCTGATCGGCGGGCTCATGGCAGGCGTCATGTACGCGCTGGTGGCGCTCGGCTTCGTCCTGATCTTCAAGGCATCGGGCGTGTTCAACTTCGCCCAGGGCGCCATGGTGCTGTTCGCGGGGCTGTGCTTTGCCGGCCTGATCGACGACGTCGGCGTCAACCCCTGGCTCGCCTTCGCGCTCACGATCGGCATCATGATCGTGGTCGCCGTCCTGATCGAGCGGATCGTGCTGCGGCCCTTGGTCAACCAGGCGCCGATCAGCCTGTTCATGGCGACCATCGGCATCACCTTCTTCCTCGACGGCTTCGGCCAGGCCGTCTGGGGCAGCCAGGTGCGCGTGCTCGACCTCGGCATCCCGCAGGAGCCCTGGATCGTCGGCGGCGTCTACATCAACCAGTTCGACGTGTTCGCCGCGGTCACCTGCGGCGCCCTGGTCGCGGGCCTCGCGCTGTTCTTCCAGTACACCGCCATCGGGCGGGCATTGCGCGCGGTCGCCGACGACCACCAGGCGGCGATGAGCGTCGGCATCCCGCTCAAGGTGATCTGGACCATCGTCTGGTCGGTCGCCGGCATCGTCGCCCTGGTCGCCGGCATCATGTGGGGCACCAAGCTCGGCGTCCAGCCCTCGATCGCCCTGGTCGCCCTCAAGGCGCTGCCGGTCCTGATCCTGGGCGGCTTCACCTCGGTCCCTGGTGCCATCGTCGGCGGCCTGATCATCGGCGCCGGCGAGAAGATCGCCGAGGTGTTCTGGGGCGACGCGCTGGGCGGCGGCATCGAGGACTGGTTCGCCTACATGCTGGCGATGGGGTTCCTGCTGTTCCGGCCCCAGGGCCTGTTCGGCGAGCGGATCATCGAGCGCGTCTGAGCCAAGGAGCGCGGGACCCAAGCCATGCTCTACCGCGAGACCGGCCAGTTCAAGACCAGCTACGCCGCCGACCGGGCGATCCTGCCGATCCGCCAGGACCGGATCGGGCTCGCGGCGATCCTCTTGCTCGCCTTCGTGGTCGTGCCGCTCGTCGCCGATCGCTACTGGCTCGACACGATCATGCTGCCGTTCCTGGTGTTCTCGATCGCAGCCCTCGGGCTCAACATCCTGACCGGCTATGCGGGCCAGTTGTCGCTCGGCACCGGCGGCTTCATGGCCTGCGGCGCGTTCGCCGCCTACAAGCTCGCGACCGCCTTCCCCGGTCTGAACATCGTCCTGGTGTTCGCGCTGGCCGGGCTGATCACCGCCGGCGTCGGCCTCCTGTTCGGCCTGCCCAGCCTGCGGATCAAGGGCTTCTATCTCGCGGTCGCGACGCTCGCTGCCCAGTTCTTCCTGGTCTGGCTGTTCAACAAGCTGCCCTGGTTCACCAACTACAGCCCCTCGGGTGTGATCAGCGCGCCGCCGCGCGCGGTGTTCGGCCAGGTCTTCGTGACCGGCGCCGAATCCAGCACGGAGGCCAAGTATCTGTTCACGCTGACGGTCGCGAGCCTGCTGGCGCTCGCCGCCAAGAACCTGACGCGGTGCAAGATCGGGCGCTCCTGGATGGCGATCCGCGACATGGACATCGCCGCCGAGATCATCGGCATCCGGCCGCTCGGCGCCAAGCTCTCGGCGTTCGCGATCAGCTCGTTCTACATCGGCATCGCGGGCGCCCTGTGGGCGTTCATCTACACGAGCGCGGTCGAAGCGCTGGCGTTCCAGATCGACCGCTCGTTCCAGATCCTGTTCATGATCATCATCGGCGGGCTGGGCAGCATCCTGGGCTCGTTCCTCGGCGCTGCCTTCATCGTGCTGCTGCCGATCCTCCTCAGCAACGCGCCGCGCCTGCTCGGCATCCAGATGCCGACCGATCTGATCACCAACCTCGAGTTCATGATCTTCGGCGGCCTGATCATCTTCTTCCTGATCGTCGAGCCGCACGGCCTCGCCCGGCTCTGGCAGATCGCCAAGGAAAAGCTCCGCCGCTGGCCGTTTCCTTACTAGGCCCGTAGCCTCGCCCGATCCGCCGTCCATCGCCGTCTTCTTGATGTTGATTCCGTGAGCGGCCGCCGCCGAACGGTGGGTGCCGCCGGCGATCGGGTCGCCGGCGGCGGGACAAAGCAACGCGTTGGCTGGCGGCGGCAGGACGTGCTAAGGTCGGGCCAATCGGGCGAGCCCGGATACGGAGCTGGCCGCAAAACGGCGAACCACAAACCCGAGGGGGCAACGATGGACGTGAGGCAGACCGTGCTCGGCGGCTTGGCCCTGACGATCGGACTGACGGCCGGGCTGGCGACCGAGGCGCTTGCCGGCGGTGAGCAGTTCATCCCGCTGCTGGTCTACCGCACCGGACCCTACGCGCCGGACGGCATCCCGATCGCCAACGGCCTGAACGACTACTTCAACCTGATCAACCAGCGCGACGGCGGCGTCGGCGGCGTCAAGCTCACCTGGGAGGAGTGCGAGACCGCCTACAACAACGACCGCGGCGTCGAGTGCTACGAGCGCCTCAAGGACCACGCGCCCACCGGCGCCTCGGTGGTCAACCCCTACAGCACCGGCATCACCTACGCCCTGATCGAGCGCGCGACCGCCGACAAGATCCCGATCCTGTCGATGGGCTACGGCCGCACCGACGCCGCCGACGGCCGGGTCTTCCCCTACGTCTTCAACCTGCCCATGACCTACTGGAGCCAGGCGTCCGCCCTGGTCGAATACATCGGCGCCCAGGAGGGCGGCCTGGACAAGCTCAAGGGCAAGAAGCTGGCCCTGGTCTATCACGACAGCGCCTACGGCAAGGAGCCGATCCCGACCCTGCAGAAGCTGTCCGAGAAGCTCGGCTATGAGCTGTCGCTGTTCCCGGTGCCTCATCCGGGGCTCGAGCAGAAGGCGACCTGGCTGAAGATCGGCCGCCAGCTGCATCCCGACTGGGTGCTGATGTGGGGCTGGGGGGTGATGAACTCGACCGCGATCAAGGAGGCGGCGGCGGTCGGCTATCCGATGGACCACTTCATCGGTGTCTGGTGGTCGGGCGCCGAGCCCGACGTCGAGCCCGCGGGCGAGGCGGCCAAGGGCTACAAGAGCGCCACCTTCCACGCCTCGGGCACCAACTTCCCGGTGTTCGACGACATCTTCAAAGACGTTTACGACAAGGGGCTCGGCAAAGCCGATCGCGACAAGGTCGGCGAGGTGCTGTACGACCGCGGCCTGATCAACGCCATGATCGTGGTCGAGGCCATCCGCACCGCCCAGGGCATCTACGGCCAGAAGCCGTTGACCGGCGAGCAGGTGCGCGACGGGCTCGAGCACCTCGACATCACCGAGGACCGGCTGAAGGAGCTCGGCATGGCGGGCTTCACGCCGCCGATCAAGGTCAGCTGCGCCGACCACGAGGGCGACCACGCGCTGCGCATCCAGCAATGGGACGGCAAGCAGTGGTCGTTCGTCAGCGACTGGATCAAGCCCATGAGGGACGTGGTCCGGCCGATGATCGAGGCGAGCGCGGCCGCCTACGCCAAGGAGAAGGGGATCACCCCGCGCAGCTGCGCGGGCTGAGCGGGGGGCGCCGGTCGTGGCCGCGACCGCGCTGGCCGAGGCGAACCTGCGGCCCGGGCCGGATGCGGCCCGGGCCCTGCTGGTCGTCAACAACATCGAGGTCGTCTACGACCACGTCATCCTGGTCCTGCGGGGGGTCTCGCTGTCGGTGCCCGAGGGCGGCGTGGTCGCCCTGCTCGGCGCCAACGGCGCCGGCAAGACCACGACGCTGAAGGCGATCTCCAACCTGCTCCGGGTCGAGCGCGGCGAGGTCACCAAGGGCACGATCGAGCTCGGCGGCCAGAACGTCGCCGCGCTGTCGCCGACCGAGCTCGTGCGCCGCGGCGTGGTCCAGGTGATGGAGGGCCGCCACTGCTTCGAGCACCTGACGGTCGAGGAGAACCTGTTGACCGGCGCCTACACCCGGACCGACGGCAAGGCCGGGATCGAAGCCGACCTCGACCGGGTCTACGGCTATTTTCCGCGGCTCAAGGAGCGCCGCCGGGCGCAGGCGGGCTACACCTCGGGCGGCGAGCAGCAGATGACCGCGATCGGCCGCGCGCTCATGGCCCGGCCCAAGATGATCCTGCTCGACGAGCCGTCGATGGGTCTGGCCCCGCAGCTGGTGGAGGAGATCTTCGAGATCGTGGCCCGGCTCAACGCCGAGGCCGGGGTCACCTTCCTGCTCGCCGAGCAGAACACCAACGTCGCCTTGCGCTACGCCGGCTATGGCTACATTCTGGAGAGCGGGCGGGTGGTGCTCGACGGCGACGCCGCGGCATTGCGCAGCAATGAGGACGTCAAAGAGTTTTACCTCGGCCTGTCCTCGAGCGGGCGGCGGAGCTTCCGCGACATCAAGAGCTACAAGCGGCGCAAGCGTTGGCTTTAGGACATTGACAATGATCGGCAGCCATCTCCAGGCCAGCCTGGCGCAACGCACCGGTTCGGCGCTCGCCGAGGCCCTGCGCCACGACAGCGCGAGCGAGCCCCTGCAGGGCGACGGTCGGATCCGCCGGATCAGCGACCTTCTGATCGATGGCATCGCCGACCATCAGCTGCCCAACTCGATCGACCGGACCCGGCTCAAATCGGCGCATTCGGCGGCGGCGCTGGCGATCAACAGCTTCCTCCCCTGGCGCCGGACGACCGATCGGATGCCGCTTGCCGGCTGGGTCGGGTTCGATGCCGTGCAGTTCGAGGTGCGCTGCCCGACCGGCCTGCGTGGCACGCCGCCGCATCTCGACCTCCTGGCGCTGCGCGAAGGCGTCGCGGTGGCGGTGACGGTGCGCTGCATCGAGTATCTGAGCCGGCGCAAAGCCACGGTCGCACCCTCCTACGACCGGCTGATGGCGGCGACGCCCGCCCTGGAGCTCTGGCAGCGGCTGCTCCAGCAGCTGCGCGACAAGCCGACCCTCTACCGGCACGTCGACCTCGGCGGCCTGGTCAAATATGCCCTCGCCCTGGGCCGCACCTTTCCGGACCGGGTGACCACACTGCTCTACCTGTTCTGGGAGCCCTTGAACGCCGATCAGTTCGACGAGTTCCGTCGGCATAGGGCCGAGCTCGCAGCGCTCAGCGAGGCCGTGCACGGCGGCCCCGTCACCTTCCAGTCGAAGAGTTTCGATGCCCTGTGGCGGGAGTGGGCGGAGTGCCGCCAGCCGGCTTGGCTGACCGGTCATGTGGCCCGCCTGCGCGCCCGCTACGGCGTCTCGATCGCGGCCGGCCGACCATTTTGAGCCGATCGGGCCAGGGCCGGCATTTGCGAGGTGGCAACATGACCGAGACTGGCGGGGTTTATTACGATCCGCTCGAGCTCCGGGATCCGGCGCAGCGCGACGCCCAGATGCTGGCCGCCCTGCCGGGCCTGCTGCACCACGCGGTCGAGCGCGCGCCCGGGCTCGCCGCTCATCTCGCCGGGATCGATCCGGACCGGATCACGAGCTTCGGGGCGCTGGCCACCCTGCCGCCGCTGCGCAAGGAGGAGCTCCACCGCCTGCAGGCGGCGAGCCCGCCGTTCGGCGGCCTGAACGCCACGCCGCTCGCGCAGCTCGCCAAGGTGTTCGTGTCGCCCGGGCCGATCTTCGATCCCGAAGGCGCCCGGCCCGACTACTGGCGCTTTGCCCGCGCCATGCATGCCGCCGGCCTGCGCCGCGGCGATCTCGTGCACAACGCCTTCTCCTATCACCTGACCCCTGCGGGCTCGGTGATCGAGAGCGCGGCGCGGGCGCTCGGCTGCCCGGTGATCCCGGCGGGCACCGGCCAGACCGAGCAGCAGCTCAAGGTGATCGAGCAGCTGCGCCCGGTCGCCTACGCCGGCACGCCCTCGTTCCTCAAGATCCTGCTCGAGCGCGGCCGGGCCCTCGGCATCGATCTCTCCTGTCTGACCAAGGCGGTGGTCACCGGCGAGGCCTTTCCCAGAGCTCTCGCCGAGGAGCTCCGCGACACGCACGGCATCGACGCCTATCAGAGCTACGGCACCGCCGATCTCGGCCTGGTCGCCTACGAGACCCGGGCGCGCGAAGGGCTGGTGGTCGACGAGGGCGTGCTGGTCGAGATCGTGCGTCCGGGGACCGGCGAGCCGGTGCCAACGGGGGAGGTGGGCGAGCTGCTGGTGACCACCTTCAACCCCGACTATCCCTTGATCCGGTTCGCGACCGGCGACCTCTCGGCGATCATGCCGGGCCAAAGCCCCTGCGGCCGGACCAACCGGCGCGTGCGCGGCTGGCTCGGCCGGGCCGACCAGACGACCAAGGTCAAGGGCCTGTTCGTCTACCCGAGCCAGGTCGCCGAGGTGACCCGCCGCCATCCCGAGGTCGGGCGCGTGCGCCTGGTGGTCGAGCGTCAGGAGAGCCTCGATCGCATGAGCCTGCACTGCGAGGTGGCGGCGCCGGTCGAGGGCCTGGCCGATGCGATCGAGGCGAGCCTGCGCACGGTCACGAGCCTGCGCGGCGAGGTCCGCCTGGTCGGCCCCGGCACGCTCGCCAACGACGGCAAGGTGATCGACGATCGCCGCCCGCCCGGCTGAGCGCCGCCTGCCCACGGTCGCGCCCTGTCCACCGCCGCGCTCCTGACCGCCGACGAGCTGGCCTGCGAGCGCGGCGGCCGCGAAGTGTTCGCAGGGCTGTCGTTCGCGCTCGCCGAGGGTGAGGTGCTCGTGCTGCGCGGGCCGAACGGCAGCGGCAAGTCCAGCCTCTTGCGCCTGCTCGCGGGTTTCCTGCCGCCCGCCGCCGGCCGCCTCGCCTGGGCGGGCGCGCCGGTCGACCAGGATCTCGCGGCCCATCGGGCACGCCTGCACTACGTCGGCCACGCCGATGCCGTGAAAAGCGCGCTCACGGCGCGCGAGAACCTGGCGTTCGCGGCAGCGCTCGCCGGCGCCCCGGCGGGCGGGCTCGAGGCGGCGCTCGCGGGCTTCGACCTGCTGCCGCTCGAGGATCTGCCGGCGCGCTATCTCTCGGCCGGGCAGAAGCGTCGCCTGGCGCTCGCGCGCCTGCTCGCCGCCGAGCGCCCGCTCTGGCTGCTCGACGAGCCCGGGGTCGGCCTGGATGCCGCCAACCGGAGCCACCTCGAGCAGGCGCTGGCCGCGCATCGCGCGACGGGCGGCCTCGCGGTGCTGGCGACCCATGGCGACGTCGCGGTGCCGGACGCCTCGGTGCTGGAGTTCGGCGCATGATGGCGGCGCTCGGGGCGCTCATCCGGCGCGACCTTCGCCTTGGGCTTCGCCGCGGCGGCGACAGTCTGCAGCCGGTCCTGTTCTTCGTGCTGGCGCTCGCCCTGTTCCCGTTCGGGGTCGGCCCGGCGCCCGAGATCCTGGCGCGCATTGGGGTCGGGGTGATCTGGGTGCTGGCGCTGCTCGCGGTCATGCTGAGCCTCGACCGGCTCTATCAGGCGGATGCCGAGGACGGCTCGCTCGAGCTCCTGGCGCTCGGCACCCTGCCGCTCGAGCTGGTGGCGCTCGGGAAGTGCCTCGCCCACTGGCTGACCAGCGGCCTCGTCCTGGTCGCCGTCTCGCCGCTGCTGGCGCTGCTGATGCAGCTGCCGGGCAAGGCCCAGGGCGTGCTGGCGCTCGCCTTGTTGCTCGGCACGCCCACTCTCACGCTGATCGGCAGCATCGGTGCCGCACTTCTGGTCGGTGCCAGGCGCGGCAGCGTGCTGCTGGCGCTCCTGGTCCTGCCGCTCTACATCCCGGTCCTGATCTTCGGGGTCAGCGCGGTCGAGGGCGAGGTCATGGGCCTCTCCGGCCGGCCGCAGCTCCTGATCCTCGGCGCCATGCTGCTCGCCGCCCTGGCGCTCGCCCCCCTCGCCAGCGCCGCCGCGCTACGCCTGGCGCTGGAGTAGTGGCTCCGCACCGGACGGTGCTGCGAACATCCGACTCTTGCCCGTGGCTGCCAGCACGGATAAATTACCCCTGTCAACCACGCGGGGGGTCCATGAGAGCGAGCCTCTACGATGCCGAAGCGCGCAGGCGTACCGTAAGCCTGACCCTGAATGCCGACCTTTGCGCCAAGGCAAAGGCGGCGGGTATCAATCTGTCGAGGGTCGCCGAAGCGGCGCTGGCGCAAGCGCTGTCGCTGCACATGGCCAAGCGGCTGAGGGCCGAGATCCAGCGCGACATCGACGCGCACGACGCTTTCGTCGCCGAGCATGGCTCGTTCGCACGCATGGTCCGCGAACACTACGGCGCCGATGACGACCCGTCAGTTTGACGTTTTCGAGAACCCGATCCAAAGAGCCCGGCGCGCCCTGCCATTCGTCGTGATCCTGCAGTCGGATCTCGCCGACACCGCCCGCGAGCGGGTGGTCGCACCCGCTCGCCCCACGAGCCGCCATGCCGCCTTTCGCCGGCCAGCTCCTGCCGGTCGTCACCGTCCTTGGCAACAGCTACGCCATGCTCGTCCCGTCTCTGACGACCATGCCGGTCGCGGATCTGCGCCACTCGGTCGCCAACCTCGCGGCCGATCGCGACCGGATCATGGCCGCCCTCGACTACTTATTCATTGGTTTCTAGGGTTGGCAGCCTGCAGGACGAGCACAAGTTTCTCGGGAGGAACAATGCATGGGACGAATGGAACCCGCTCGCATGCATCGCTTCGCCAACCCGCTGCGCTATCAGAGGATCGCCGACGCCGTGCTGCCGTGGGCCGGCGGTGCTGCCGTCGTGCTGATGGTGCTTGGCCTCTATCTTGCCCTGATCGAGGCGCCGCCCGACTACCAGCAGGGCGAGGCCTACCGGATCATGTACGTGCACGTGCCGGCCGCCTGGATGGCGCTCATGGTCTATGCGCTGATGGCGATCGCGAGCGTGGTCGGGATCGTCTGGCGCCATCCCCTGGCCGAGACCGCGGCGCGCGCGGCCGCCCCGATCGGCGCTGCCTTCACCGCGATCGCGCTGGTCACCGGCAGCCTCTGGGGCAAGCCCATGTGGGGCACCTACTGGGTCTGGGACGCGCGCCTCACCTCGGTCCTGATCCTCTTTTTCCTCTACCTCGGCTACATCGCGCTCTACGAGGCGTTCGACGATCCGAACCGCGGCGCCCGCGCGGCCGCGATCCTGTGCCTCGTCGGCTCGGTCAACCTGCCGATCATCAAGTTCTCGGTCGACTGGTGGAACACGCTCCACCAGCCGGACAGCATCCTGCGCGCTGGCGGGCCGACCATCGACCCGAGCATGCTGGTGCCGCTGCTGGTGATGTGGGCGGCCTTCTTGTGCTACTTCACGGCCGTGCATATTTTGCGCACGCGTGCCGAGTTGACCGCGCGCAAGATCCGCAACCTGCGCCTGTCCGCCGATCCGGCGGGGTAGAGCCCGCCGCCCCGCGGCCATCGCCGACGATCGAGGAGAGCCACCATGCCCGCATCCGGCTCCGTTTCTGGCCGCGACAGCCTGGGCGTCCGGCGCCAGCTCCAGGTCGGCGGCCTCAGCTACGATTATTTCTCGCTCGAAGCGGCCGGCGCCGCGCTCGGCGCGATCGCGCGCCTGCCCTATTCGCTGAAGGTGCTGTTCGAGAACCTGCTCCGCTTCGAGGATGGCCGCACGGTCACGCCCGAGCAGCTCCAGGCGCTGGTCGCCTGGCTGGGGCAGCGGCGCTCCGACCAGGAGATCGCCTTCCGGCCGGCGCGCGTGCTCATGCAGGACTTCACCGGCGTGCCGGCGGTGGTCGACCTCGCGGCGATGCGCCAGGCGATGCTGGAGCTCGGCGGCGACCCGCAGAAGATCAACCCGCTGACGCCGGTCGACCTGGTGATCGACCATTCGGTCCAGGTCGATGCCTTCGCCCGGCCCGGCGCCTTCGAGATCAACGTCGAGCGCGAGTACGAGCGCAACGGCGAGCGCTACGCCTTCCTGCGCTGGGGGGCGTCCGCGTTCGACAACTTCAAGGTCGTACCGCCCGGCACCGGCATCTGCCACCAGGTCAACCTCGAGTACCTGGCCCAGGTGGTCTGGACCACACCCGAGGGCAACCGCCAGCTCGCCTATCCCGACACGCTGGTCGGCACCGACAGCCACACCACCATGGTCAATGGCCTGGGCGTGCTCGGCTGGGGCGTGGGCGGCATCGAGGCCGAGGCCGCGATGCTCGGCCAGCCGATCTCGATGGTCATCCCGGAGGTGGTGGGCTTCAGGCTGACCGGCCGGCTGCCCGAAGGCGCCACCGCCACCGACCTCGTGCTGACCGTGACCCAGACCCTGCGCGCGAAGGGCGTGGTGGGAAAATTCGTCGAGTTCTGCGGCCCGGGCCTCGACCATCTGCCGCTCGCCGATCGCGCCACGATCGGCAACATGTCGCCCGAGTACGGCGCCACCTGCGGCATCTTCCCGATCGACGCCCAGACCCTCGACTACCTCCGCCTGACCGGCCGCGATCCTGAGCGGATCGCCCTGGTCGAGGCCTACGCCAAGGCACAAGGGCTCTGGCGCGCGAGCGACAGCGCCGAGCCTGCGTTCACCGAGATGCTGGAGCTCGATCTTGCGACCGTCGAGCCGTCGCTCGCCGGCCCCAAGCGGCCCCAGGACCGGGTCGCGCTCTCGGGCGCCAAGGCGGCCTTCGAGGCGGCGCTGCCCGCGCTCATGGGCACGGGCGGCGAGCCCGCCAAGCGCGTGCCGCTCGAAGGCATGGCGGGCGATCTCGGCCACGGCGACGTCGTGATCAGCGCGATCACGAGCTGCACCAACACCTCCAATCCCGGCGTCATGATCGGCGCCGGCCTGCTCGCGCGCAACGCCAGGCGGCGGGGCCTGACGCCCAAGCCCTACGTCAAGACCTCGCTCGCCCCGGGCTCCCGCGTGGTCACCGACTACCTGAACAAGACCGGCCTGATGGAGGATCTGCGCGCGATCGGCTTCGATCTGGTCGGCTACGGCTGCACCACCTGCATCGGCAACTCGGGCCCCTTGCCGGACCCGGTCGCGCGCGCGGTCGACGAGCATCAGCTGGTGGCCGCGGCGGTCTTGTCCGGCAACCGCAACTTCGAGGGCCGGGTGCATCCCCAGGTCAAGGCCAACTACCTCGCCTCGCCGCCTTTGGTGGTCGCCTATGCGCTGGCCGGCAGCCTGCGCGTCGACCTCACCCGCGAGCCGCTCGGCACCGGCAGCGACGGCAGGCCCGTCTATCTGCGCGAGATCTGGCCGAGCCCGGCCGATGTCCAGAAGGCGATCCAGAGCGGGGTCGACGCGCGCATGTTCCAGGATGCCTATGCCGACGTCTTCAAGGGCGACGAGCACTGGGCCAAGATCGGCGGCGCCGGCGGCGAGGTCTACGACTGGGAGGACGCCAGCACCTACGTGCGGCTGCCGCCCTACTTCGAGAACATCGCCCCCGAGCCCGGGCCGGTCCACGACATCGCGGGCGCGCGCGTGCTGGCGCTGCTCGGCGACAGCATCACGACCGACCACATCTCGCCGGCCGGCAGCATCGCGAAGAAGGGCCCGGCCGCGGACTACTTCATGGAGCGCCAGATCCGGCCGCAGGACTTCAACTCCTACGGCTCGCGCCGCGGCAACCACGAGGTCATGATGCGCGGCACCTTCGCCAACATCCGCCTGCGCAACGAGGTCGCCCCCGGCACCGAGGGCGGCTGGACAAGGCTGATGCCGGATGGCGAGGTCATGTCGATCTTCGATGCCGCGATGAAGTATCAGGAGCGGGGCGTGCCGCTGGTGGTGATCGGCGGCAAGGAGTACGGCTCGGGCTCATCGCGCGACTGGGCGGCGAAGGGCACGCTCCTGCTCGGCGTCAAGGCCGTGATCGCCGAGAGCTTCGAGCGCATCCACCGCTCGAACCTGGTCGGCATGGGCGTCCTGCCGCTGACCTTCAAGGACGGCATGACCCGCAAGACGCTCGAGCTCGACGGCAGCGAGCTGTTCGACATCTCCGGGCTCGAAGGCGGCATCAAGCCGCGCCAGGACGTGCCGGCGACGATCACCCGCGCCGACGGCCGGCGCGACCAGATCAGCCTGCTCTGCCGGATCGACACCCTGGACGAGGTCGACTACTACCGCCACGGCGGCATTCTCCACTACGTGCTCCGCCAGCTGCTCGCCGAGAGCCGGCCCGCCGGCCGCCCGAACTGAGCGGCCGCCTGCGCGCATCAACCTCGCATCCGACCATGACCGCGATCCGGCCCAAGCAGCTTTACGAGACCGACTTCTACGCCTGGACGCAGGCGCAGGCGAAGGAGCTGCGCCTGCTTGCGGAGACCCGCCCGAACCTGCCGCTCGACATCGGGCACATTGCCGAGGAGATCGAGGATCTGGGCATGAGCGAGCGCAGCGCCGTCTTCAGTTTTGTGCGCTTAATCATCCAGCACTTCCTGCTCGCGACCTATTCGCCGGCCGGGGACCAGCGGCAGCACTGGCTCGACGAGGTCGACGAGTTCAGAAGTCAGATCGAGGACAAGCTGACCCCGACGATCCGACGCGACCTCGAAGCCGAGCTGGCCGCGATCTACGGGCGAGCGCTGCGGAACGCGACCCGCAAGATGCGCAGGTACGGGGAGGCGGCGGCCGCTGCCGCGCTGCCCGACGCGTGCCCGTACTCCCTCGAGCAGATCCTCGGCGATTGGGAGCCGCGCGCGAATCTCGGCTCCGAGTGACTCCCGCGATTGGCGGATCGGCGGCGGCCGTCTAGACTTCTGACCATGAGTGCCACCCGGCCCGACCAGCTCTACGAGACCGACTTCTACGCCTGGACGCAGGCCCAGGCGAAGGAGCTGCGCCGCTTCGCGAAGTCGCGGCCGAACCTGCCGCTCGACCTCGGGCACCTCGCCGAGGAGATCCGCGATTTGGGCAAGAGCGAGCACGACGCCGTCTTCAGCCTGGCGCAACAGATCATCCAGCATTTCCTCCTGATCGAGCACTCGCCAGCGATCGAGAACCACCGGCAGCGGATGGACGAGGTGGACGCATTCCGCTTGCGCATGAAGCGCAAGCTCTCCCCGACCATTCGACGCCAGCTGAAGCGGGCGCTCAGGGAGGAATACGGCGAAGCGCGCCGGCTCGTGCAGCGCAAGATGGAGCGTTATGGCGAGCGAGCGGCCGCCGCAATGCTGCCCGAGGCATGCCCGTACACGATCGAGCAGGTGATCGGCGACTGGGAGCCGGAGCTGGTGGCGACGCGGGGGTGACCATGGCCGAGATGGCGCGAGCGGAGGACTGGCCGCGGACGGTCGCGGAATTCCAGGCCTGGCATGCCCGCCAGCCCGAGCGCTGGGAGTTCGTCGACGGCGTGCCCCAGATGATGGCGCCCGGCTCGATGAACCATTCGATCATCAAGCGGAACGTCATCCGTAGCGCTGTACGCCGCGCTCGCGCCCCGCGGGTGCGAGGTGCTGGTCGACGGGCCGCAGATCCTGACCGACGAGATCTCGGCGATCCCGGACGTGGTCGTGACCTGCGCGCCGATCGACCACACGACCCCCGTGATCGCCGAGCCCGTCATCATCATCGAAGTGATGTCGCCCTCCAGCAGGGGCGACGACAGCGGCGTCAAGTGGTTGGCCTATCGCAAGATCCCGAGCCTGCAGCACTATCTGGTCGTCGCCCAGCACCAGCGTCTGGTCCACCTCCATTCGCGCGCGGGTGACATCTGGCGCGAGCGCTTCGTCAGCGGGGGCACGGTCGAGCTCGACGACCCGCCTGTCCGTCTCGATCTTGCCGCCCTCTATGCAGCGACCGATCTCGCCGCCTGAGCCGGGATCAGTCTCGTCGGTGAGGCCCTGGCGGCTGTCCGGAACCGGAGCATGCGCCACCGGAGGCCGGCAGCTCCGGGGTCGAATCCGCTCCCATTCGGGCTTTTCCCCTGGGCTCCGCAGCCAGGAGTTCTACATAAAGCGTCATGAAACCAGGCGCCCGCGGGGCACGCCCGGCTCGATCGAGGATCGCCGCACGAGATCGGAATCGAGACCCGGGCCGGTTGGCCCGCGCGCCATCAACTGCTAGGCTCGTCAATCTCGAGTGAGAAATCACCTCCAGGGCGCCGAGGCCACCGCTCGCCGGCCCTTGGCCGCCACGTCGGGTTTGGGAATGCCGGGACCACGCATCTACAACCTCTTCCCGCTGCTTGCCGGGCCGGTGCCGGCCTGGGCCGGCCATCTCGAGCGGATCGCCGGCATGGGCTTCGACTGGATCTACCTCAATCCGTTCCACTACCCGGGGTTCTCGGGCAGCCTGTACGCGATCAAGGATTTCTATCGGCTGCACCCGCTGTTGCAGGACGGCGGCGATCCCGCCCTGCTGCTGACGGCCTTCACCAAGGCTGCCGCCTCGCGCGGCATCGCGGCGATGATGGACCTCGTCATCAACCACACCGCCAAGGACGCGCTCCTGGTCGAGCAGCACCCGGAATGGTTCAAGCGCGAGCCGGACGGCGAGCTGCGCTCGCCCCGCGCCCTCGATCCGGTCGACCCGCGCAAATACACGGTCTGGGGCGATCTCGCCGAGATCGACTACGACAACCCGAGCCACCGGCCGGCGCTGACCGCGTTTTGGATCGAGCTGGTCCGCCATCATCTGAAGCTCGGCTTCAAGGGCTTCCGCTGCGATGCCGCCTATCAGGTGCCGGCCGAGGTCTGGCAGCCGCTGATCGCTGCCGCCAAGGCTGCCGACCCGGACTGCAAATTCTTCGCCGAAACCCTCGGCTGCACCCCGGACCAGGTCCTGGCGCTGCGGGGCTCGGGCTTCGACTATCTCTTCAACAGCGCCAAATGGTGGGACTTCCGGGCCCCCTGGCTGCTCGAGCAGTATGCGCTCTACCGCCAGGTCGCGCCGACCATCGCCTTCCCCGAGAGCCACGACACCGAGCGCCTGGCGATCGATCTCGGTGACCCGGAGCCGGCCGAGCTCGAGCGGCATTACCGGCTTCGCTACCTGTTCGCCGCGACGTTCTCGAGCGGCGTGCTGATGCCGATGGGCTACGAGTACGGTTGCCGGACGCGCATGGACGTGGTCGCGAGCCGGCCCGGCGACTGGGCCTGGGAGACCGCCAACCCGCGGATCGATCTCACGGGCTTCATCGCCGCCGTCAACGCGATGCGGGCGGCTTGCCCGGCGCTCAACGTCGAGGGGGCGCAGACCAAGATCACGGCCCCCCACAGCCCGGTCGTGGGTCTGCTCCGGCTCTCGGGCGGCGACCTGCCGTCGTCCGAGGACGCGGCGATCGTCCTGATCAACCCCGATCCGGGCCGCGCCTGGGGGGTCGACCCGGGCCCCCTGCTCGGCGAGGCCGGGGGCCGGATCAGCGACTTCGAGGACGTGACGCCCGCGGTCGCCCCGGTCGCCTTCGAGCCGGGCCGCCCGATCACCCTCGAACCCTTGCAGCTCCGCGTCTTCCGGAGCCGGGCCGAGGCGGGCAGGCGGGTCGCCCCGCCGTCGGCCGAGACGCTCGCCCGAACGAGCGAGCAGCGCCTGCGGGCGCTGGCCGCCAATCGCGTGGTGATCGAGCGGGTCGAGCCGGAGCTGGATGGCGGCCGGCATCCGATCAAGCGGGTGGTCGGCGACGTGGTCGAGGTCGCGGCCGACATCTTCTGCGACGGCCACGACAAGATCGCCGCCTGCATCCAGTACCGCGCCCAGGACGAGCGGGACTGGCGCGAGGCGCCGATGGCGTTCGTCGACAACGACCGCTGGGGCGGCCAGTTCCCGGTCACCCGCAACGCCCGCTATCTGTACACGATCGCGGCCTGGCGCGACCTGTTCGAGAGCTGGCGCGCCGAGATCATGAAGAAGCACGATGCCGGCCTGAACGTCGGCCTCGAGCTGACCGAAGGCCGCCTGCTGATCGAGCGCGCCCACGCGGACGCCAAGGGCGAGGCCCAGCGGGCGCTGGCGGCGCTGCTCGAGGAGCTCAAGGCGCACCCCGACGACCACGGTCGCCAGCTGCAGGTCCTGCTCGGCGAGAGCGTCCGTCAGCTGATGCGCCGCGCAGGGCCCCGCACCAACGCGTCCCGCTACAAGTCCGAGCTCGAGGTCCTGGTCGACCGGCCGGCCGCGAAGTTCGCCGCCTGGTACGAGCTGTTCCCGCGCTCCCAGAGCGGCGACCCGAAGCGCCACGGCACCTTCGACGACGTGATCAGGCGCCTGCCCTACGTCCAGGGCCTGGGTTTCGATGTGCTCTACTTCACCCCGATCCACCCGATCGGCAAGAAGAACCGCAAGGGCCGCAACAACACGCTGACGCCGGCGCCGGACGATCCCGGCAGCCCGTATGCGATCGGCAGCGCCGAAGGCGGCCATGACGCGCTCCATCCCGAGCTCGGCAGCTTCGAGGACTTCCGCCGGCTGGTCGCGGCGGCGCATGCCCACGGCCTCGAGCTCGCGATTGATTTCGCCATCCAATGCTCGCCGGATCATCCCTGGATCAAGCAACATCCCGACTGGTTCGACTGGCGCCCGGACGGCAGCATCAAATATGCGGAGAATCCGCCCAAGAAATACGAGGACATCGTCAACGTCCACTTCTATCGCGATGCGCTGCCGGCGATCTGGTACGCGCTGCGCGACCTCGTCCTGTTCTGGATCGGCCATGGGGTCAAGATCTTCCGGGTCGACAATCCGCACACCAAGCCGGTGCCGTTCTGGGAATGGCTGATCCGCGAGGTGCTCGACCGCCACCCCGACGCGATCTTCCTCGCCGAGGCCTTCACCCGGCCCAAGATGATGCGCCAGCTTGCCAAGGTCGGGTTCACCCAATCCTACTCCTACTTCACCTGGCGCACTACCAAGGCCGAGCTGACCGAGTATCTGATCGAGCTCACTCAAGACGAGCCCAAGGAGTACATGCGACCGAACTTGTTCGTCAACACGCCGGACATCAACCCGGTGTTTCTGCAGACCAGCGGCCGGCCGGGCTTTCAGAGCCGCCTGGTGCTGGCGGCGACGCTCGCGACGGTCTACGGCCTCTACAACGGCTACGAGCTCTGCGAGGGCACGCCGATTCCCGGCAAGGAAGAATATCTCGACTCCGAGAAGTACGAGATCAAGGCCTGGGACTACGACCGCCCGGGCAACATCCGCGATTACATCGCCAGGCTGAATCGGATCCGGCGCGAGAACCCGGCGCTGCACGAGTTCACCAATCTCCGCTTCTACAACGCCTGGAGCGACCAGGTGCTGGTGTACGGCAAGATGACCAAGGCCAAGGACAACATCATCCTGATCGCGGTCAACCTCGACCCGCACCACGCCCAGGGCTGCCAGTTCGAGGTGCCGCTGTGGGAGCTGGGCTTGCCCGACGCGGCGAGCGTGCAGGTGGAGGAGCTGTTCTCGGGCCAGAGCTTCACCTGGCACGGCAAGCTGCAGCAGCTCTGGCTCGATCCCGACGCCAATCCTTGCGCGATCTGGCGGATCGTGCCGCCCGGCCGGCCGGCGTGACCCGCCGGTGGTCTCGAGCGGGGCGGGCGCCATGATCGATCGCAGCGATCTGTCGTGGTACAAGGACGCGGTCATCTATCAGCTGCACATCAAAGCGTTCTTCGACGGCAACAACGACGGCGTCGGCGACTTCGCCGGCCTGATGCAGAAGCTCGACTACATCCAGGAGCTCGGCATCAACACGATCTGGATGCTGCCGTTCTATCCTTCGCCGCTGCGCGACGACGGCTACGACATCGCGGACTACCGCCACGTCAATCCGGCCTACGGCACGATGCGCGACTTCCGCCGCTTCGTCCGCGCGGCCCACGAGCGCGGCCTGCGCGTGATCACCGAGCTCGTGATCAATCACACCTCGGACCAGCACGCCTGGTTCCAGCGCGCCCGTCAGGCCAAGCGCGGCTCGGTCCATCGCAACTATTACGTCTGGAGCGACACCGACCAGCGCTATCCCGAGACCCGGATCATCTTCATCGACACCGAGCCGTCCAACTGGACCTGGGACCCGGTCGCCCAGCAATACTTCTGGCACCGGTTCTATCACCACCAGCCCGACCTCAACTTCGACAACCCGACGGTCCTGCGCGAGATCCTGAGGATCCTGCACTTCTGGCTGGAGATGGGGATCGACGGCCTGCGCCTCGATGCCATCCCTTACCTGGTCGAGCGCGACGGCACGATCAACGAGAACCTGCCCGAGACCCACGCCGTCCTGAAGCGCATCCGCGCCGAGATCGACCAGCATTTCCCGGGCCGGATGCTGCTCGCCGAGGCCAACCAGTGGCCCGAGGACGTGCTGCCCTACTTCGGCGACGGCGACGAGTGCCACATGTCGTTCCACTTTCCGGTCATGCCGCGCATGTACATGGCGATCGCCCAGGAGGACCGGCATCCGATCGCCGACATCCTGCGCCAGACCCCGGACATCCCGGGGTCCTGCCAGTGGGGCATCTTTTTGCGCAATCACGACGAGCTGACCCTCGAGATGGTGACCGACAGGGAGCGGGACTATCTCTGGAACTTCTACGCCGCCGACAAGCGGGCGCGGCTCAACCTCGGCATCCGCCGCCGCCTGGCACCTTTGCTCGAGAACGACCTGCGCAAGATCCAGCTGATGAACAGCCTGCTTTTGTCGCTGCCGGGCACGCCGATCGTCTACTACGGCGACGAGATCGGCATGGGCGACAACATCTTCCTCGGCGATCGTGACGGCGTGCGCACGCCCATGCAATGGTCGCCCGACCGCAACGGCGGCTTCTCGCGCGCCGATCCGGCGCGGCTCTACCTGCCGCCGATCATGGATGCGATCTACGGCTACGAGGCGGTCAACGTCGAGGCGCAGCAGCGCGAGCCCGCGTCCCTGCTCAACTGGATGAAGCGGATGATCGCGGTCCGCCAGACCCACCAGGCGTTCGGCCGCGGCACCTTGCGCCTGCTCTACCCGCGCAACCGCAAGGTTCTGGCCTATCTGCGCGAGCACGCGGGCGACCGCATCCTGTGCGTCGCCAACCTCGCTCGCTCGGCCCAGGCGGTCGAGCTCGACCTCAGCGCGTTCAAGGCCTGCGTCCCGGTCGAGCTGCTGGGCCGCAGCCCGTTCCCGCCGATCGGCGACCTGCCCTATCTTTTGACCCTGCCGGGCCACGGCTTCTACTGGTTCGTGCTCGCCGAGGCGGCCGAGCTGCCGCGCTGGCACGAGCCGATCCCGGAGCCCTTGCCGGACTTCATCACGCTCGTGCTGCGCGACGGCTGGCGCGCCGTGCTCGAGGGCCAGGGCGGGCGCGAGCTCGAGCGCGAGGTCCTGCCGGCATTCCTCGTCAAGCAGCGCTGGTTTGGCGCCAAGGATCGGGCGATCACCGGCACCCGGGTCGCGGACTGGGCCGAGCTCGGCGGCGGCCGCGACGGCCACCTCCTGGCCGAGATCGAGGTCGGGCTCGCCGGCGGCGAGCCGCCGCAGCGCTACTTCCTGCCGCTCGCGACCAGCTACGACGACCAGGCCCTGAGCCATGGCTGGCCGCTGCTCTCGTTCGCGCTCGCCCAGGTCCGCCGCGGCGCCAAGGTGGGCGCGCTCTACGACGCCATGGCCAGCGCCGAGTTTCCGCTCGCCGCCCTCAAGGCGATCCGCGAGGGGACGGTGATCGCGGCCGGCGCCAATGCCAGCATCCGCTGCTGGTCGACCTCGGCGCTCGCGGGCGTCGAAGTGCCCCAGGAGGTCGAGGTCAAGCGCCTGGCCACCGAGCAGAGCAACTCCTCGGCCATGATCGGCAACCGCGCGGTCTTCAAGGCCTACCGCAAGCTCCAGGCCGGCGTCCAGCCGGAGATCGAGATCGGCCGCTTCCTGACCGAGACGGCGCGGTTCACCAACACGCCGCCCCTGCTGGGCGCGATCGAGCGGATCGGCGCCGACGGTGCGCCGACCGCGCTCGCCGCGGCCTTCGGCTTCGTGCGCAACCAGGGCGACGGCTGGATCTATACGACCGACTATCTCTACCGGACGCTGGATGAGCTCCGCCTGCACGCCGCCGCGGGGCCGGAGCCGGCGGCCGCGCCCGCCGAGGACCCGCACGGCTTCTACCTGGCGCAGACCCGCATCCTGGGCCAGCGGACCGCCGAGCTGCACCGGGCGCTCGCGACCCCGACCGAGGACCCCGCCTTCGCGGCCGAGCCGATCACCAGGGCCGACCTCAAGGCCTGGCAGCGCGCCGTGCGCCGGCAGGCCGAGGCGGCGTTCAAGGCGCTCAAGCACGTGCTGCCGCAGCTCGACGACGGCGACCGCAGCCGCGTCCAGGCCTTGCTCGCGCACCGCGACGACTGCTACGCTCGGATCGATGCGCTGACCGAGCCGCCGGTGCGCGCGGCCAAGACCCGGGTCCATGGCGACTACCACCTGGGCCAGGTGCTGGTCGCCCAGAACGATTTCTACATCCTCGATTTCGAGGGCGAGCCCGCGCGCCCGCTCGCCGAGCGGCGCGCCAAGACGTCGCCGCTCAAGGACGTGGCCGGCATGCTGCGCTCGTTCGACTACGCCGCCTGGGCCGCGGTCACGAGCCTGGCCCAGGTCCATCCGGGCACCGGCGAGATCGTCCGGACCCTGGCCGAGGCCTGGCGTCAGGCGAGCGCGGCCGCCTTTCTTGCCGGCTATCGGGAAACCATCGCCGGCTGCCCGAGTTATCCCGAGGACGCGGCCGAGGCGGAGCGCCTGCTCAACCTGTTCCTGCTCGAGAAGGCGCTCTACGAGATCTGCTACGACGCCGCCAACCGGCCGCTCTGGGTGCGGATCCCCCTCAAGGGCGTGACCAGCCTGCTCGAGCTGGAGGCGACCGACCATGCCGGCTAAGACCAGAACGCCCGCCGTCGATCCGGCCGCGATCGAGGCGCTGGTGCGCGGCGACCACGGCGACCCGTTCAGCCAGCTCGGCATGCACGAGGTCCCCGACGGCGGCCTGGTCGTGCGCAGCTTCCAGCCCCAGGCCGCCCGGGTCTGGCTGGTCGACGCGGCGAGCGGCCATTCCGCCGGCGAGTTCTCCCGGGTGCACGCCGATGGCCTGTTCGTGCTGCCGTTGCCGGACCGCACGGCCCGCTTTGGCTATCGCCTGCGCCTGGAGGCCGGCGCGGGCACGGTCGAGGTCGACGATCCCTACCGCTTCCCGCCGATCCTGGGCGAGCTCGACGTCTACCTGATGGCCGAGGGCAGCCACCTCAGCCTCTACGAGAAGCTCGGCGCCCACCCGATGACCCTCGAGGGCGTCCAGGGGACCGCCTTCCTGGTCTGGGCGCCGAACGCGAAGCGGGTCTCGGTGGTCGGCGCCTTCAATGGCTGGGACGGCCGCCGCCATCCGATGCGCAAGCGCATCGAATGCGGCGTCTGGGAGCTGTTCCTGCCGGGGCTGGGGCGCGGCGAGGTCTACAAGTTTGAGATCAAGGGCGCGCACGGCGAGCTCCTGCCGCTCAAGGCCGACCCGCTCGCGTTTGCCGCCGAGCATCCGCCCAGGACCGCGTCCGTGGTCGCCGGGCTCGGCGACCATGCCTGGTCGGATGCCGAGTGGATGGCCGCGCGCCGGGGCGCCAATGCCCGCGAGGCGCCGATCTCGGTCTACGAGTGCCACATCGGCTCCTGGATGCGGGTGCCGGAGCAGGGCAACCGCTACCTCAGCTACGACGAGCTGGCCGACCGGCTGGTCGCCTACGTCAAGGAGATGGGCTTCACCCACCTCGAGCTGCTGCCGGTCTCGGAGTATCCGTTCGACGGCTCCTGGGGCTATCAGCCGGTCGGCCTGTTCGCGCCGACCAGCCGGCATGGGCCCCCCGAGGCGTTCGCGCGCTTCGTCGACCGCTGCCATCAGGCGGGCCTCGGCCTCGTGCTCGACTGGGTGCCGGGCCACTTTCCGACCGATCCGCACGGCCTCGGCTATTTCGACGGCACCCACCTCTACGAGCACGCCGACCCGCGCCTGGGCTTCCACCTCGACTGGAACACGCTGATCTACAATTACGGCCGGCGCGAGGTCGCGAACTTCCTGCTCGCCAACGCCCTGTTCTGGCTGAAGCATTATCACATCGACGGCCTGCGGGTCGATGCGGTCGCCTCGATGCTCTATCTCGACTACTCGCGCAAAGCCGGCGAGTGGATTGCGAACGAGTATGGCGGCAACGAGAACCTCGCCGCGATCGCCCTGCTGCGCCGGCTGAACGAGCTCGCCTACGGCGAGGTCGAGGGCGCCACCACCATCGCCGAGGAGTTCGACCGCCTGGCCCAGCGTCTCGCGGCCCGTCTATCTCGGCGGTCTCGGCTTCGGCTACAAATGGAACATGGGCTGGATGCACGACACGCTCCACTACATGAGCGAGGATCCCGTGCATCGCAAATATCATCATCACGAATTGACCTTCGGCCTGATTTACGCCTTCACCGAGAACTTCATCCTGCCGCTGTCCCACGACGAAGTCGTGCACGGCAAGGGCTCGCTGCTGGCGAAGATGCCCGGCGACGGCTGGCAGAAGTTCGCGAACCTGCGCGCCTACTACGGCTTCATGTTCGGCCATCCGGGCAAGAAGCTCCTGTTCATGGGCTGCGAGTTCGGCCAGGGGCGCGAATGGAACCACGACACGAGCCTCGACTGGCACCTGCTCGACCATCCCTGGCACCGGGGCGTCCAGCTTCTGGTGCGCGATCTCAACCACCTCTATCGCGAGCTGAAGGCGCTGCACGAGCGCGACTGCGAGGCCGATGGCTTCGAATGGCTCGAGCTGCACGACAACGAGCAGAGCGTGGTCGCGTTTTTGCGCCGCGGCGCCGATCCCGACCGCATCGTGGTCGTGGTCTCGAGCTTCACCCCGGTGCCGCGCTACGGCTACCGGATTGGGGTGCCGCTGCCCGGCCACTACCGCGAGCGGCTCAACACCGATGCCGAGGTCTACGGCGGCGCCAACATCGGCAATGGCGGCGGCGTGACCACGGACGACTTCGGCTCCCACGGGCGGCCGCACGCGCTGACCTTGACCCTGCCGCCGCTGGGCACAGTCTTTCTGGAGCGCGAGGTCGCCTGATGCGCGCTCACGGCCCGGCGATCGACGGACGAGCCACGTGAATGCAGCCTTCGGAGCCGACGGATCCGGTCGTTAACCTTAAGACAAGGTTGAGCCGGCAGGTTCGGTCACCTCTGACGGAGGTGACCATCATGCCGACCTTGTTCTGGCTGGCGCTGCTGCTGGGCTATCTGGCCGGCCTGGCGGCCGCCGTCGTGCTGTGGCCGTCGCTGATCAGGCCGGTGGCCGGTCCGCTGGTCCTCATGACGGTGATCGCGCTGGCCGCGTTCGGCGTGCTGTTCCGGCTGCGCCGGCTGCGGCGCCGGGCCCGTCAGGCCGCGGCGGTGGCACCCGTGCCGGTCCTGCGCCGGGCGAGCCCGGCAAAGCCCGCGATCCCGGCCGAGGCGCCCGCTGAGGCGGTCGATGACGCGACGCCGCGCCGCCGCCGTCGACGACGCGACGCCGGAGCACCCGCCGGAGGGGCGCTGGCCGCTGCTGGTGCGCCTGGAGCCGCCCGGGGTGCTCGGACCGCGCGAGCTGCAGGCGGTCCTGGCCGAGGGTCGGGTCGACGTCCGCCTGCGGCCGATCGCCAGCCTGGAGCGGCCGGACACCGCGCTCTACCACGCCCTGCCGCGGCTGCACATGGCCGACGACAGCCATCTGGCGCCGGCGCGCTACCGCTCGACCGCGGCGCGCTGCGGCTTGCTCGGGCTGATCGATCAGCGCCTGCTGCGGCGGACCGCCGAGTTGCTCGGCGACGCCCGCGCGGAGGGGCGGGAGGTCATGGTGGTGTGCGAGATCGCGGCCGACAGCCTGAGCAATCCCGCCTTCGGCGCCGAGCTCGAGCGCCAGCTGGACGACGATCCGCAGCTGGGCGAGCATCTGGTGCTGGGGCTCGATCAGGCGGTGCGCGCTCAGCCGGGCGTGGCGGCGCTGGCCAAGCTGCGGGCGCGCGGCATGCGCTTTTGCCTCCGCCGCATCGGCCCGCCACCAGCCGATGCCGGCGCGCTCGGCGCCAACGGGTTCGAGTTCGTCCTGCTCGATGCGGCGCGCTTCGCGCTCAGCACGCCCGATGGCGAGATCGATCCCGCCCTGCTCGAGCTGCAGCGCGGGGTTGGCTCAGCCGGGCCGATGCTCCTGATCGGCCGGGTCGGGTTCCACGAGGAGGCGATCGCGCTGCCGGGCGACTGGGCGCTCTCGGCGGACGACGGCGCCTTCGACCTGGCGCGCTCGCACGCCGCCTGAGCGACCACGCGCCGGCGGCTTGATATGGGCGGCGGACGCCGGCGCCTTCGATCTGGCGCGCTCGTACGCCGCCCGAGAGGCCCGGCGCGCCGGCGCCTTCACAAGGGTGGCCGGTCCATGGCAAGAGATGCGCGAGCGCCCTCGCTGCCGTGGCCGCAAAGGAGATGCCTTGGTCGCCCCCCGGCCGTCGATCGACCTGATCCCGGGCCTGCGGGAGTTCGTTGCCGGCTATGACGCCCTGATCGTCGATCTCTGGGGCGTGATCCACGGCGGCACCGAGCCCTATCCCGGCGTGCTCGAGGCGCTGGCCGCGCTGCGGGCGGCGGGCAAGCCGGTGGCGCTGCTCTCGAACGCGCCGCGCCGCGCCGCGAGCGCCGGCCGCCGCCTGAGCGCGATCGGCGTCCCGCCCGACGCCTACGATCTGCTCATGACCTCGGGCGAGGCCGCCCACGATGCGCTCGCGCTGCGCGACCGGCCCGAGCATGCCGCCCTCGGGCGCGCCTACCTCTACATCGGGCCGACCTGGGACATGGATCTGGTCGACGGCCTCGACTACCGCGCCGTCGAGGCGGCCGGGCAGGCGGATTTCCTGCTCACGGTCGGCCTGTTCGACGAGGCCGATCCGCTCGCGCGCTACGATCCCCTGTTCGCCGCCGCCCGAGCCCGCGGCGCCCCGATGATCTGCGTCAACCCCGATCTCGTCGTGCACCGGCAAAGCGGCGTCACCAGCCCCTGCGCCGGCCTGCTCGCGCAGCGCTACCTCGAGCAGGGCGGCCGGGTGATCTACCACGGCAAGCCCGATCCTGCGATCTTCCACCGCACCGCCCGCGCCCTTGGCCAACCCGAGTCCGCCCGCATCCTGGTGATCGGCGACAGCCTCGCGACCGACATCAAGGGCGCCACGGCCGCCGGCTACGACAGCCTGCTCGTGACCCGCGGCATCCACGCCCAAGAGCTCGGCATCCAACCCGGCGCCGAGCCCGACCCGACCCGCCTCGCCACCCTCTGCGCCCGCCACGGCCTCCTTCCCACGGCCGCCATCGCCACCTTGCGCTGGTAGCGTCAAGAAACCCGATCGGAGCCCGTTCGTGCCCGCAGGATCGGCTCAAGCGGCAGGAACAGGCGATCTGGCGTTTGCGGGAAGACATGAAAGCCCATGCGCCGGTAGAACGCTGCGGCATCGTCATTCTTGGCGTCCACGATCAGCGCATAGATCGCGAGCGACCGGCGTGCCCGGATCAGACGCTTGATCGCGTCCGCGATCATCAAGGCGCCGAGCCCCCGGCGCTGCCAGCGCCGATCGACGGCAAGACGCCCCAGGATCGCCGCCGGGATCGGATAGCGAGGCAGTCGCTTCGCGAGCGGCTGAGGCAGGTCGTCGCGCAGGAAGCTGGCTGCGCTCAAACTGTAGTAGCCGACAACGAGCTGCTGCCCGGACTCGATGCCGACGAAGACGCGGGCGGTTCCACGCCTGATGTCTTGTGATGCGCGTCGTCGGAGATAGTCATCCAGGGCCGGCTCACCGCTGTCGAAGGCGGCACGGTCATGCTGTGAGCCAAGCGGATCGAAGACGACCCGCGCCAGCTCGGCCATTTAACCGTAGAGGTCGTCGTGGCGTCGAAGCGCTTGCTGGAGGCGCTCGCCTGGCTCTGGCGGGTTGACCAGCGCCTCGAAGAACACATCCCAATCCCTTGGCGACAGGACGATCGTCTCGTGGCTGCGGATCACTTCGTTCGCTGCGGCGAGCGCGTTGCTGAGCACGAAATCGCTGAGGTTCGAGCCCACATGGGCCGCCGCCCGCTCCAGGATCCGCTTGCTGGCGGCGTCAATCCGGAGGTTGACACGCAAGCTCTTGCCAGCTTCCGCGCGGCTTTGGGCAACCATTCCTGCTCTCCACCTGTGCCCCCGAATGTACTCACAGCAGGCATACGTTTCAATGTCGTTCAATAGAGATGGGTTTCGGCCGTTGCCCGCTCAGGCGACGGAGGTTAGAGGTGGGCGATGACGGAAGATCTGGAGCTTTTGCGCGCGAGCAAGGCTTGGCCGGTGGTCGAGGCCGGGGGGCTGATCGAGCGGCTGGGCGGGCGGCTGCCGGCCAAGGGCTTTGTCTTGTTCGAGACCGGCTATGGGCCGTCCGGGCTGCCGCACATCGGCACCTTCGCCGAGGTGTTCCGGACCTCGCTGGTGCGCCGGGTGTTCGAGCTGCTGTCGGGCTGGCCCACCAAGCTCTACGCCTTCTCCGACGACATGGACGGCCTGCGCGCCGTGCCCGACAACATCCCGGACCGGGAGAAGGTCGCCCAGCACCTCCACAAGCCGTTGACCGCGATCCCAGATCCGTTCGGCACGGCAGTGAGTTACGGCGCAAACATGAACCAACGCCTGAAGTCGTTCCTGGACGGCTTCGGGTTCGACTACGAGTTCGTCAGCGCCACCGAATGCTATCGCTCGGGGCGGTTCAACGACGCGCTCCGGCGCGTGCTCGAGCGCCATGACGCGATCCTCCGGGTCGTCCTGCCGACGCTCGGGCCGGAGCGCCGGGAGACCTACAGCCCGATCCTGCCGATCTGCCCCGAGACCGGCCGCGTCCTCCAGGTGCCGATCCTCAAGACCGATCCCGAGGCCGGCACGGTCACCTGGCGGAACGAGGCCGGCCGGCTGGTCGAGCAGTCGGTCCTGGATGGCCGGGCCAAGCTGCAGTGGCGGCCGGACTGGGCGATGCGCTGGGCAGCACTCGGGGTCGACTACGAGATGTACGGCAAGGATCTGATCGATTCGGCCAAGCTTTCGGGCCAGATCTGCAAGATCCTCGGCGGCACGCCGCCCGCGGGCTTCGCCTACGAGATGTTCCTGGACGACCAGGGCCAGAAGATCTCCAAGTCCAAGGGCAACGGGCTGACCTGCGACCAGTGGCTGACCTACGGCACCAAGGAGAGCCTGAAGCTCTTCATGTACCAGGCGCCGCGCAAGGCCAAGCGGCTGTATTTCGACGTGATCCCGCGCAACGTCGACGACTATTTCGGCCTGCTCGACCGCTATCCCGAGCAGACCCTCGAGCAGCGCTACCACAACCCGGTCTGGCACATCCATGGCGGCCAGCCGCCGGCCGGGCGGCCTGCCGATCAGCTTCGCGATGCTGCTCAACCTCGCCTCGGTCGTGAACGCCGAGGCGAAAGACGTGCTCTGGGGCTTCATCAACCGCTACGCCCGCGATGCCACGCCCGGAGAACGCCCCCCTTCTGGACCAGCTGGTCGGGCACGCGCTCGCCTACTACCGGGACTTCGTCAAGCCCGCGAAGTCCTACCGGCTGCCCACCGACGCCGAGCGGCCGGCGCTCGCCGAGCTCGCCCGCTGGCTCGAGGCGTTCGATCGGCGCGCAGCCCTCGACCAGGCGGGCTTCGAGCAGGGCGCCGAGGCGATCCAGCAGGAGGTCTACGAGATCGGCAAGCGCCACGGCTTCGCCGCCAACCTGCGCGGCTGGTTCCAGGCGCTCTACGAGATCCTGCTCGGGCAGACCGAGGGGCCGCGCTTTGGCACCTTCGTCGCGTTCTACGGCGCGGCCGCGACCGCCGCCCTGATCGAGCAGGTCCTGACCGGCCGTCGGATCGACCAGCCGGCCGCCTGACCGCGGGTCCCGCCATGGCCACACCGCCCAGCGCGGCCCCGGACAGCGCGGCCCCGGACAGCGCGGCCCCGAACAGCGCCCGCCGGGTCGCGCTCGACGTGCTCGATCTGGTGCTGGGCGACCGCCGGCCCCTCGACGAGGTCTTGGCCGGCCACCCGAAGCAGGCCCTGCTGCCGGCGCGCGACCGGGCGCACGCCCGCCTGCTGGCGGCGACCACGCTGCGCCGGCTCGGCCAGATCGACGCTGTCCTCGACGCCTTCCTGCGGGCGACGCCCAGGTCGATCCGGGTGCGCAACCTGCTCCGGCTGGGCGCGGTCCAGCTCCTGTTCCTTTCCACCCCGGCGCACGCCGCGGTCGGCGAGACGGTGGCGCTGGCGAGCGGCCGCATCGGCTTCGCGCGCGGCCTCGCCAATGCCGTGCTGCGCCGGGTCGCCCGCGAGGGCCCAGCCCTGATCGAGGCGCAGGACGCCGCCCGCCTCAACACCCCGGACTGGCTCTGGCAGAGCTGGTCGAAGGCCTACGGCGAGGAGCGCGCCGGCGCGATCGCGCAGGCCCACCTGGTCGAGCCGCCGCTCGATCTGACGGTCAAGGATCGCCCTGATCTCTGGGCCCGCCGCCTCGATGCCGCGCAGCTCTATGGCAACACGCTGCGCCGGCCGGCCGGCGGCGCGGTCGAGGACCTGCCGGGCTATGCGGAGGGCGGCTGGTGGGTCCAGGACGCCGCGGCCGCACTGCCCGCCCGGCTGCTGCCCGAGGTCGCGGGGCGGGTGGTGATCGATCTCTGCGCCGCCCCGGGCGGCAAGACCGCCCAGCTGGCCGCCGCCGGCGCCCGGGTGATCGCGCTCGAGGCCTCGTCCCGGCGGGCCGAGCGGCTGAGCGCCAATCTCCAGCGCCTCGGGCTCGGCGCCGAGGTCGTGGTCGCAGATGCGCGCGAGTGGCGTCCGGAGCACCGCGCCCCGCGGCTGCTGCTCGATGCCCCCTGCACCGCGACCGGGACGATCCGCCGCCACCCGGACATCGCCTGGCACAAGACCCGGGCCGACGTGCTCCGCCTTGCCAAGCTGCAGCATGAGCTGCTGGCGAACGCGGCTTTGATGCTGGCGCCCGGCGGGGCGCTGGTCTACGCCAGCTGCTCGCTGCAGCCGGAGGAGGGGGCTTTGCTGATCGAGGCGGCGCTCGAGGGCGGCCTGCCGCTCGAGCGCTGGCCGATAGCACCCGAAGAGCTCGAGGGCCTCGCGGTCGAGCGCACCCCGGCCGGCGAGGTCCGGACTCTGCCCAGCCATCTGCCGGGCCAGGGCGGGCTCGACGGCTTCTTCATCGCGCGCTTGCGAGCACGCGGTTGAGCCGCTACCAGAGCCTCAGTCCTCCTGGAGCCCCTTCATGACCGTTCGGCCGACCCGGCGCGCCCTGCTCTCGGTCTCGGACAAGACCGGCCTGGTCGAGCTCGCGCAGGCGCTGGCCGGGCTCGGCATCGAGCTGATCTCGACCGGCGGCACGGCGCGGCTTTTGCGCGATGCCGGGCTCGCGGTGATCGACGTCGCGACGCTGACCGGCGCCGCGGGAATCCTGGACGGCCGGGTCAAGACCCTGCATCCGGCGGTCCACGCCGGCATCCTCGCGCGCCGCGACCTCGACGCCCACATGGCGACCATCGCGGCGCTCAACATCGCGCCGATCGATCTGGTCGTGGTCAACCTCTACCCGTTCGAGGCGACCATCGCGGCCGGCGCCGGCGCCGAGGATGCGGTCGAGATGATCGACATCGGCGGCACCGCCCTGATCCGGGCCGCCGCCAAGAACCACGCCGGCGTCACCGTGGTCGTCGACCCGGCCGATTATGGCCCGGTGGTCGCCGCGCTCGAGGCGCAGGGCGGCGCCACCAGCGAGGCCCTGCGCCGGACGCTCGCAGCCAAGGCGTTCGCGCGCACCGCCGCCTACGACGGCGCGATCGCCCGCTGGTTCGCGAGCCAGGAGGGCGACCTGCTGCCCGAACGCCTGATCCTCGGCGCGACCCGCCGTCAGACCATGCGCTACGGCGAGAACCCCCACCAAAGGGCGGCGTTCTATGCCACCGACGAGGGGCGGCCAGGCGTCGCCGCCGCGGAGCAGGTCCAGGGCAAGGCGCTCTCCTTCAACAATCTCGCCGATGCCGATGCCGCCTTCGAGCTGGTGAGCGAATTCAGCGCGCCCGCGGTCGCGATCATCAAGCACGCCAACCCGTGCGGCGCGGCGATCGGCGACGACCTGGCGCTGGCCTACGGCCGGGCGCTCGCCTGCGATCCGCAGAGCGCCTATGGCGGCGTGGTGGCGCTCAACCGGCCGCTGGATCAGGCGACCGCCGAGCAGATCGCGCGGGTGTTCACCGAGGTCGTGATCGCGCCCGCGGCCGACGATGCGGCGCGGGCGGTGCTGGGCACGAAGCAGAACCTTCGCCTGCTGCTGACCGGCGGCATGCTGGAGCCGCGGCCGGGCGAGCTGGTCGTGCGCTCGGTGATCGGCGGCCTCCTGGTCCAGGAGCGCGACGCCCGCCTGCTGGCCGAGGACGAGCTCCGGGTGGTGACCGGGCGGGCGCCGACGGCGGCCGAGGTCGCCGACCTCCGCTTTGCGTTCACGGTCGCGAAATACGTCCGCTCGAACGCGATCGTGTTCGCCAGGGACGGTGCCACGGTCGCGATCGGGGCCGGCCAGGCGAGCCGGGTCGATGCCGTCCGGATCGCGATCGAGAAGGCCGCGCTGGTCAGCCGCGAGGCCGAGGAGGGCCAGTCCCGGATCGTCGGCAGCGTGGTCGCGTCCGATGCCTTCTTCCCGTTCCCGGACGGCCTCGATGCGGCCCTGCGCGCCGGCGCCACCGCCGCGATCCAGCCGGGCGGCAGCCTGCGCGACGCGGAGGTGATCGCGGTCGCGGACCAGGCCGGCGCCGCCATGCTGTTCACCGGCATCCGCCACTTCCGGCACTGATCCGCCACGACCCCTACACGGTGGCCGCGATCTCGACCGGGGGCGGGTTGCGCAGCGTCTGGTAGACCACGCAGTAGCGCTCGGTGAGCCTGATCAGGGTCGCGAGCTGGTCCTCGGTCGCGTCGCTATCGAGCTCGAACCGCAGCCGGATGTCCCGGAAGCCGACCGGCGCGTCCTTGGCGACCCCGAGCGTGCCGCGGAAATCCAGATCGCCCTCGACCCGGACCTTGCCGCTCCGGATCGGAATCTCGAGCGCGGTCGCGACCGCGTTCAGCGTCACGCCGGCGCAGGCCGCGAGCGCCTCCAGCAGCATGTCGCCCGAGCAGGCGTGCAGGCCGCTGCCGCCGGTCGCCGGATGCAGCCCGGCCTCGACCAGCGCCTTCGCGGTCTGCACGCTGCAGGTCACGCCCTCGCCGATCGCACCTTCGGCCTTGAGCGTGATCACCGCCGCCTCGGGCGTCTCGCGGTAGCGCTGCTTGAGCGGGGCCTGCAATTCCTTGAGCGCAGCGGCGTCCATCGCCATGCCTTCCCTTGCTGGTGGTCGGGGACCAGGGAGAGCGAAGGTCGCACCGATCGGCCCTCGAGGGCAACCCGTCGGGCGCCGCCGACCCGGACAGGTGGCTACGGACTGGGGATGGAGGATCCGGCGCTGATCTGGCAGGGTTGGCGCATCCTGCGCAGATGGGGCGACGCTCTCCGGACGCGGTCGGCGCCGATCTCGGCCCTCCCGATCCGAATCAAGGTCGGGGCGGGTCTTTTTGACGATCTTCGCCGCCGCGATCGCTCTGTCCGCCTGTTGCGCTCCCTTTTTGACTCAGGGCATGCGGATGCGGGGATGCTTCACCGATCTTGGGTGTGACCAGACCCGATGGCTACCGCAGGCTCTCACAACCGAGGCCGAGAGTTCATGCAACGCTTCAAGTTAGTGCCGGAAGTCCATCTCTTTCTTGTCCGACAGAGCCAGATCCTGCTGCTGCGCCGGTTCAACACCGGCTACGAGGACGGCAACTACAGCGTGGTCGCGGGCCACATGGACGGCGGCGAGACCGCGCGCGCGGCCCTCTGTCGCGAAGCCATGGAGGAAGCCGGGCTCCTGATCCTGCCCGACGATCTGCGCTTTGCCCATGTCGTGCACCGCTGCACCCGGGACGAGCGGATCGGCCTGTTCTTCGAGGCGCTGCGCTGGTCGGGCGAGCCGCAGAACCTGGAGCCCGACAAGTGCGACCAGCTCGCCTGGTTCCCGCTCGACGCGCTGCCGCCCAACATGGTGCCCTACGTCCGGGCGGCGCTGGTCGGCTGGCGCGCCGGCAGCGCCTATTCGGAGGACGGCTGGCAGCGCTGAGGGGTCGCAGGGGGGAGCCGTGCGACCGATCCCGGCCGGCACCGCCGCAGGGCAGTCAGCACCGGCGCGGCGACGACGTCTCCAGCCGCGGCCGGCTTGCTTGCCGGACCTTGGCCATTGCTGCCGACCTTGCCGAACCCGGGCTGCCGGTCGCGCGGCGCCCGGCTCGAGCGAGGCCTGGGGAGGGCGCGCTCCGGTCTCGAGGACCGGGCGCCAGGTCGCGACGCCGGTGGCGGGCGGTCGGTTGGCAGGCCTTGGGCAAATGCTCGAGTCGATGAGCCCTCAGGGCTCATCCTCGGGGTGCGATTTCTCCTTTAGGTTGTTTTGTCCGGTCAATCGTTAATCAATGGTTGACAAATTCGGGTAAATTTTCGACCATATGTCGGCAATCGGGAACCATGAGGTCGCGGTAACGTTTGCCAGGATGCACCCAACCAGGTGGGGGCCACAGGGGGGCGAGATGAGCAAGCTCAATGGCATCGAGCTGAAGCGGGCGCGGCTGGTGCCGAGTTCGATGTTCGCGAGCCCCGATGCCGTGGTCCGATCGGCCGATCTCAGCCGGGCGCAGAAGCTCCAGATCCTGCGCCGTTGGGAGTTCGATGCCAGACATACCCTCTGCGCCGATCCGATCCCGTGCGCGGGCGACGACGCCGGCATGCTGAAGCGGGTGCGCGGGGCGCTGGCCGAGCTCGGGGCGCCGCCGCCGCTCCGCAGGCCGGTCGGCACGCTGCGCCATTGAGCGACGGCGCCGGGATACCGGGCCGGGCGCGCTGCGCCGATCTCGGGCCGGTGGCCACAGGGCGGCATTGAGGACGCCGACGCCGCATGCTGAGCCGGCTACGGGGCGCTGCCGCCGGGATCGGAGGCCGGTCGAGACGCTGCGGCATGAGCGCCGCACTTTTGCGCGTTCAGGCTACGATTCCGTACCATCGAGGTTCCACTTCTGGCTTTGGCGCGCGCGGAAGTGAGGCTCAGATCTGAGTAGCCTCGATGGCGGCGACGTCGACCGCCTGAAAGTCGGCCGGCAGCTGGTAGGCGTCGGCGTCGGCCTGCACCTGTCGGGCATCGAAGCCGTTGGCCGCCGGCACGTATCGGTTGCTCAGCACGGCCGTGGGATCGATCGGCTGGTTGATCATGCCGAGGTCGTGGATGGTATCGAAGAACCGGCGCCACTGGTCCATGTCGTGCCAGCCCCAGCCGTGCCGGTGCGCCCAGTCGCCGCGGAAGGCGTGGCCGAGCTGCATCAGCGAGGCGGTCGCGACCGCCGGCTTCAGGCTCGCGGCGAGCCCCGGGAACTGCTGCAGGACGATGTGGGTCGCGGCGCGCGGGTTGCGATAGCCGAACTCCAGCCCCATCGCCCAGGCGCGCAGATAGGCCTCGTAGAGCTCGTTCTTGACCGCAGCCTCGAAGTCCGCGCGCCGGATGACGAAGCTGTTGGCCGGGAACTTGGAGAGTTGCGCCGGCAGGATGTAGTCGAAGTCCAGGCCCTGGCCGGTCCACTGCGCCCGCAGGCCCTCCCAGCACAGCGCGGCGTCGCCCTGGCCCTGCTTGAGCGCCTGGCCCCACTGGTTGCCGGCCTCGACGTAGTGCACGCTCTTGTAGTCGACCCCGGCCTGGGCGAGCAGCGGATCGACGATCGCGCGCCAGCCGGCGCTGCCGAGCAGGATCGTCTTGCCGGCGAGGTCGCCGAGCGCAGCCACCTTCTGGCCCTTGCGAAAGGCCAGGCTGAACACATCGTACGCGACCATGTGCCAGACCGAGACCAGCGGGATATGCTGATCGATCCCGATGGCGAACACGCGCGGCGGCGGGAAGGCCACGTCCGCCTGCCCCTGATCGACCATCCTGAGCGTCGCCATCTCGTCGCCCCGCGGGCCCGGATCCAGGGTGGTCTCGATCGCGCCGAAGTAGCCGTACTTCTTGGCGACCCAATAGGGATAGTCGTCGAGCACCTCGACCGTGCCGCGCGGGCTCACCCAGCGCACCGGCCCGCTCGCCGCGTGGCCCCGGCCTGGCCACCAGAGCGCGGCCGAGCCCAGGGCGACGGCTCCGGTCGCGGTCAGCTCGAGGACGCGCCGTCGACGAAGAGCCGGGCCGTGGCGGTTCAAAGCAGGCCTTCCCCCCTGATTGCAGGCTCGATGCTCGGGCCCGGCCCTTGCCCACGGCACGCGGGCGTCCCTGCTCGCCCGACGCTGGCCGTCCCGGAAACCTAGTTCGAGATCCCGGACATCGCCAGCGTCAGAATGTGAAAGACCGCCCCAGCGATCCCGGATCAGGCTTCGAGTTGGCGCGCGCGGCTATCAGGCTCGCCTCATGGTTGCTCGACCAGGAGGCGATGCCTGATCAGGTAGCGCATCGCGTGGCGCCAGCTCTCGTCGGTGTCGCCCCGCATATCGACGCTGCCCGCGAGCGCCACCTTCCTGGTGACGGCATCGCGGACCACGACGTTGAGGTTGAGGATCAGATTGCTGACCTTCTGGACCCAGCCGACCAGCGCCAGATCGGCCTCGAGCTTGCGCGCGATCCCGAGCTCGCAGCCATTGCAGCTCCAGAGGCTGCCGGCCGTCGCGATCGCGGCCGCCGCCGGCGCGGTATCGACCAGCTGGTAGCGGCCCGAGGCCGCGAGCGCCGTGCGCAGATCGTCCTGGACCATGGCGAGCCGCGCCTCGTCGGCCGGATCGACGCCCGCCCGTTCGCCCTGGAGGCTGCTGTCGATCAGCTCGAAGGGGAAGAGCGCAAGGCGCGGCGGCTCCGCGGCGCCGGCCGCGCCCGCGCTCAGCCAGGCGGCGAGGACCAGGCCCGGCACCTGCAGCGCCCGTCGCCATGCGGGTCCGCCCATGCTCCATGCTCCACGACATCAGGGGCCGGAGCCGGCTTGCCCCGCCTTCGGCCTTGAACTATCTGGTCATTCGGACGGACAAGCAAGAGCCTCGGGCGAGCGTTCCGTGCGACCGACCCCTACCTTCACCACCGCAAAGCTTTCAGCACCTGCGCGACTACTACTTCTCACCGCTACCGAGTCGCTCGCCATACCCTACCATTGCTGCCTACCTTGCCGAGACCGAGCTACCTATAACGGCGTCCTCTCTGCCAACCTAGAGAGCGCGCCTCTATCTCTAAACTGAGCGCCAATCGCACACCTTGCAGCATCTTTTCAACCTGGCACATGCTCGAGTCCATGAACCCTCAGGGCTCATCCTCGGGGCGCGATTTCCCCTTTAGGGTTGTTTTTCCGGCCAATCTTAATCAATGGTTGACAAATCCACGTAAATTTTCGACCATATGTCGGCAATCGGGAACCATGAGGTCGCGGTAACGTTTGCCAGGATGCACCCAACCAGGTGGGGGCCACAGGGGGGCGAGATGAGCAAGCTCAATGGCATCGAGCTGAAGCGGGCGCGGCTGGTGCCGAGTTCGATGTTCGCGAGCCCCGATGCCGTGGTCCGATCGGCCGATCTCAGCCGGGCGCAGAAGCTCCAGATCCTGCGCCGTTGGGAGTTCGATGCCAGACATACCCTCTGCGCCGATCCGATCCCGTGCCCGGGCGACGACGCCGGCATGCTGAAGCGGGTGCGCGGGGCGCTGGCCGAGCTCGGGGCGCCGCCGCCGCTCCGCAGGCCGGTCGGCACGCTGCGCCATTGAGCGACGGCGCCGGGATACCGAGCCGGGCGCGCTGCGCCGATCTCGGGCCGGCGGCCACAGGGCGGCATTGAGGACGCCGACGCCGCATGCTGAGCCGGCTACGGGGCGCTGCCGCCGGGATCGGAGGCCGGTCGAGACGCTGCGGCATGAGCGCCGCACTTTTGCGCGTTCAGGCTACGATTCCGTACCATCGAGGTTCCACTTCTGGCTTTGGCGCGCGCGGAAGTGAGGCTCAGATCTGAGTAGCCTCGATGGCGGCGACGTCGACCGCCTGAAAGTCGGCCGGCAGCTGGTAGGCGTCGGCGTCGGCCTGCACCTGTCGGGCATCGAAGCCGTTGGCCGCCGGCACGTATCGGTTGCTCAGCACGGCCGTGGGATCGATCGGCTGGCCGATCATGCCGAGGTCGTGGATGGTATCGAAGAACCGGCGCCACTGGTCCATGTCGTGCCAGCCCCAGCCGTGCCGGTGCGCCCAGTCGCCGCGGAAGGCGTGGCCGAGCTGCATCAGCGAGGCGGTCGCGACCGCCGGCTTCAGGCTCGCGGCGAGCCCCGGGAACTGCTGCAGGACGATGTGGGTCGCGGCGCGCGGGTTGCGATAGCCGAACTCCAGCCCCATCGCCCAGGCGCGCAGATAGGCCTCATAGAGCTCGTTCTTGATCGCAGCCTCGAAGTCCGCGCGCCGGATGACGAAGCTGTTGGCCGGGAACTTCGACAGTTGCGCCGGCAGGATGTAGTCGAAGTCCAGGCCCTGGCCGGTCCACTGCGCCCGCAGGCCCTCCCAGCACAGCGCGGCGTCGCCCTGGCCCTG
Organism: uncultured Alphaproteobacteria bacterium; assembly: GCA_963756905.1. GTDB lineage: Bacteria > Pseudomonadota > Alphaproteobacteria > Geminicoccales > Geminicoccaceae > DATAOG01. Next base: position 39,469 of record CAVWPO010000022.1, on the reverse strand, counting down.
CTTGAGCGCCTGGCCCCACTGGTTGCCGGCCTCGACGTAGTGCACGCTCTTGTAGTCGACCCCGGCCTGGGCGAGCAGCGGATCGACGATCGCGCGCCAGCCGGCGCTGCCGAGCAGGATCGTCTTGCCGGCGAGGTCGCCGAGCGCAGCCACCTTCTGGCCCTTGCGAAAGGCCAGGCTGAACACATCGTACGCGACCATGTGCCAGACCGAGACCAGCGGGATATGCTGATCGATCCCGATGGCGAACACGCGCGGCGGCGGGAAGGCCACGTCCGCCTGCCCCTGATCGACCATCCTGAGCGTCGCCATCTCGTCGCCCCGCGGGCCCGGATCCAGGGTGGTCTCGATCGCGCCGAAATAGCCGTACTTCTTGGCGACCCAATAGGGATAGTCGTCGAGCACCTCGACCGTGCCGCGCGGGCTCACCCAGCGCACCGGCCCGCTCGCCGCGTGGCCCCGGCCTGGCCACCAGAGCGCGGCCGAGCCCAGGGCGACGGCTCCGGTCGCGGTCAGCTCGAGGACGCGCCGTCGACGAAGAGCCGGGCCGTGGCGGTTCAAAGCAGGCCTTCCCCCCTGATTGCAGGCTCGATGTTCGGGCCCGGCCCTTGCCCACGGCACGCGGGCGTCCCTGCTCGCCCGACGCTGGCCGTCCCGGAAACGTAGTTCGAGATCCCGGACATCGCCAGCGTCAGAATGTGAAAGACCGCCCCAGCGATCCCGGATCAGGCTTCGAGTTGGCGCGCGCGGCTATCAGGCTCGCCTCATGGTTGCTCGACCAGGAGGCGATGCCTGATCAGGTAGCGCATCGCGTGGCGCCAGCTCTCGTCGGTGTCGCCCCGCATATCGACGCTGCCCGCGAGCGCCACCTTCCTGGTGACGGCATCGCGGACCACGACGTTGAGGTTGAGGATCAGATTGCTGACCTTCTGGACCCAGCCGACCAGCGCCAGATCGGCCTCGAGCTTGCGCGCGATCCCGAGCTCGCAGCCATTGCAGCTCCAGAGGCTGCCGGCCGTCGCGATCGCGGCCGCCGCCGGCGCGGTATCGACCAGGTCATAGCGGCCCGAGTCCTGGAGCGCCGCCCGCAGCTGCTCCTCGATCATGGCAAGACGCGCCTGATCGGCCGGATCGATGCCCCGGGTCTCGCCCACGAGGCTGGTGTCGACCAGCTCGAAATCGAACATCGCGAGGCGGGGCGGCTCGCTGGCAGCGGCCGCCCCCGCGGTCAGCCAGGCGGCGAGCAGCAAGCCCGCCAGCGGCAGTGCCCATCGCGATGCGGATCCGCTCATGATCGCTGCTCCCCCAGAACCGGCCTGCGCGGCTTGCCCGCGCTTCGGCCTTGAACTATCTGGTTGTCCGGGCGGACAAGCAAGAGCCTCGGGCGAGCGCACCAATCGCCAGTGAGGACCTCGGCAGGGATGGGAGATTCGTGGCCGCATTGGCGATGGCGCAGGCGCGAGACCGGCTGCGCGCTGGCCGGAGCGCGATGAGCATCGCCGTCGGGCGCTGGGATGGAGCCGGGAGTTGATCCAATGATCCGCCACGAGCCGGAACGCGGCCGCCGAGCGCGCGCCCTCCTCGGTTGGTCCGTGGCGTCGGTGACCGGGCTGCTGATCTTGACGGCGGCCGTGCGGCCGGCAGCCGCGGCCGAAGACGCGGACTGGCCGTGCCAGCAGCCTATGCTGCCGGAGATCGGCCCGGGCGCGGTCTGGCCCGGGCCTTCGATCGGCGCGCTGGCACCCGCCGGCGACGTCGATCCGACCATCCAGCATCTTGCGGCCGATCTCGCGGCCCGCCGGACGCCGCTCGAGCAGGCGAAGGCGAAGATCGACGAGTTCGCCAAGGGGCTGCCGGCCGGGCAGAAGAACGAACCGCTGACCCGGCTGTTCGCCGAGACGCTCGCCATCATCAATCACGACCTCGGCTCGATCAACGGCGGGCTCAAGAGATACGCCCGCGGCCAGCAGGCGCTCGCCGATCGGATCACCGCGAGCAACCAGCGGCTGACCCAGCTCGCGAGCGATCAGCTCCAGGAGCGTGACGCCGTCTCGTCTCAGCGCGACTGGGACCTGCGGATCTACCGCGACCGGCGATCGTCGCTGTCCTCTCTCTGCCAGCAACCGGACCTGCTCGGGAAGCGGGCATTCACCCTCGGCAGGGCGATCGCCGCCCATCTGGAGCAAAAGTGATGGCGAGCTGCACGCGATCGATCCTGGGCGTGATGGCCGCGGGCGGCCTTCTGGTGGCGGCGACCGCCGGGGCGCGGGCGAACGACTATCCGACCGAGGCCTCGGCCGACTACGTGTTCGGCTGCATGGCAAGCAACGGCGAGACCCAGGAGGCGCTCAAGAAGTGCTCCTGCAGCATCGACGTGATCGCCTCAATCCTGCCCTATGACGACTACGTCAAGGCCGAGACCGTGCTGCGCATGCGCCAGATACAAGGCGGCGGCGACAAGGCGGAGCTGTTCCGGGATACCGCGGTCGCCAAGGACGCGGTCGACCGGCTGAAGCAGGCCCAGACCGAGGCCGAGGTCCGCTGCTTCTGAAGTCGCTATCCCCTATTGCACGCCAATCGACTTCGGTAGCTCGCCCGGATCTACGAAAAGGCTCCAGAGATCCGGGGGCAGGCCCGCGAAAGCTTTCTCCATGCGTCCGCCGCTGCGGTGCTCAGGGGCCACCAAACGGATATAGATGTGACCAATCCGCCCGGGATGCGCCCTGGCTATGGCGCCGTAGATCTCCGGATCTCTCTCGCCAGAATCTCCCACCAGGAAGAAGTCGCGATGGGGATAGGCCTCAAGCAGCGCCTCGATAACTGGCGGCTTAGTCTTTTCCGGAGAGGCGAACAGGTTGAAGAAGCTCTGGTCCTTGACCCGAAAGTTGCGGAGATAAAGCGAGCCGCGGGGAAAGTTCGCGCTCGACATGAACTCCGCAAGCGCCGGGTACAGCTGCCAAGGCGAGGAGGACACGTAGTGAAAGACGGCACCGGACTCCTGCCAGCTTTGGTAGGCGTGCGCCATGCCGGGGACCGCCTCGAAAGCCCTCATGAAGGTAAACTCCAAGAGCAGCCGGTGATCGTTTACATGGCTGATCTTGATCGTATCGTCGATATCGGAAACGACCGAAGGCCCTTCGGCGGAGATCAGTTGGATGCCGCCAACGAAACGTCTGTTATCTCCCTGCTTCAGAACGACGGCCACGTCCAACCAGGGATTGCCATCGCCTGATGGCAGATCGGCCGCCCGTACCTGCGCCTCTGCCTCGGTGTGACCATTGTCGCCGGTCTTTGGCAGTCGTAACTCGTGCCGGTCATCGAGGCTCAGCTCGAGACTCTTGCCGCCCTTATCGTCGACCAAGAAATCCCGCGCGCGCTCTTGAAAATGCTGGTTCGCCTCCGATCCCTTCGGCAGTCGGAGCAGGTTGGCGAAGCCTGCGACGGTGATGCTTCGCCAGAAAGAGTCCCCCTCGGGTTCGAACACCCAGGCGTGGAGAGGAATGGTCCATGCATCGCCAACCGCGTCGAGTTCGGGCTGCCGTCGGTAGTACGATCACGGTCTCGTCTGCAGTGATGGCAGCTCGCTCTTGCGCTGCGGCAGCCTTGCCGTCCCAGGATAAAGCCGCGAACAGCGCTACCGGCAACAACCCTCCGACCGTCAGGGTCCGGCGCGCGATGTCGACGTAGGAGGCATCGTGGAAGGTTACGCCACGCGCGTATCGTGCGGCGAGGCGCTCCAGATGCGGCATTGGCTTGCCCTCCAGTGGGTGACGGGGTCGCTTCCTGCGAGCCGCAGTTTCTCGTAATTCCGATCAGGTCTGGATTGAGGACACTGTACGGACTTCCCGCCCGCGCCGATGTGAATTGGCTCACACCTCCAGAGGGCCGACGCTCAGAGCGCCGCCTCGATCCGCTCGCAGATCGTCTCGAGCACCTTGAGGCGCGCGTACTGCTTGTCCTCCGCCTCGACCAGGGTCCAGGGCGCGAAGGTCGTGCTGGTGCGGTCGACCATGTCGCCGACCGCCTGCCGGTAGAGGTCCCATTTGTCCCGGTTGCGCCAGTCCTCGTCGGTGATCTTGTAGCGCTTGAACGAGGTCTCGGCGCGCGCCTCGAACCGGCGCAGCTGCTCGTCCTGGCTGATCGCCAGCCAGAACTTGACCGGCACCAGGCCGAAGTGGGCGAGCTGCGCCTCGAAATCGTTGATCTCGTTGTAGGCGCGCAGCCAGGCGCTCTCGTCGCACAGGCCCTCGACGCGCTCGACCAGCACGCGGCCGTACCAGGTGCGATCGAAGATCCCGACCTTGCCCTTGCGCGTCAGGCGCCGCCAGAAGCGCCAGAGATAGGGCTGCGCCCGCTCCTCGTCGGAAGGGGCGGCGATCGGATGGATGTCGAAGCGGCGGGGGTCGAGCGCCTGGGTGACCCGCCGGATGCTGCCGCCCTTGCCGGCGGCGTCGTTGCCCTCGAACGCGAGCACCAGCCCGATGCGCGCGAAGGCCTTGGCGTCGGTCAGCGCTGCGAGCCGGTCCTGGAGCTGGCGCAATCGCTTCTCGTAGGCGGCCTTGGGCACGGTCAGCGAGAGGTCGAGCGCGTCCAGGACGGTCTTGTGATCGGGAGCCGCGATCAGCGCCGGCGCCGCCGGCGGCCGCGACGCGCCGCCGTCGGCCAGGCGCCTTTGCAGCGCGGCGAGGATCGTCTGGCCCATGGTCAGGTCGCGGAAATGGTCGTCGGCGCTCGGGATCACGACCCAGGGCGCGTGCGCCGTGCTCGTGCGCTGCACCGTCTTCTCGCCAGCGCCGGTCGCCGCCAGGTGATGCTCGATGCCAGACCATTCCTCGAGCACGTGCCGGCTGGCGCCCGGGCTGGCTTTCAACTTCTTGAGCCGCTTCTTCTGCTCGGCGCGGCTGATGTGGAACCAGAGCTTCAGGATCAGCGCGCCCTCGTCGGCCAGCATCGTCTCGAAGCGGTTGATCGCGTCGAGCTCGCGCTCGAAGGCGAGCTCCTCGATGTCGCCGAGCACGAAGGCCTTGACCGGATCGTTGTACCAGGAGCCGAAGACCACGCCGATCGTGCCCTGGGGCGGCAGATCGCGCCAGTAGCGCCACATGCGCGGCCGGGCGCGCTCCTCGTCGGTCGGCTCGCCGTAGGCCCGGGTGCGCAGGTGGCGCGGGTCGAGCCACTCGTAGAGCTTGTGGATCGCCTCGCCCTTGCCGGCGCAGTCGACCCCGGCGATCACGATGATGGCCGCGAAGTTCCGCCGCTCGGTCAGGTCGAACTGGGCGTCCAGCAGGCCCTGCCGGAGCTTGGGCTCCTCGGCCTTGTAGACCTCCTTGTCGATGACGTGCGGCAGCGCCGCCGATTCGAACATCGGGCGCGCCTTCAGGATGAGCTTTCCGGCGCGACCGGCCAGCTCGCGCTGAAGCTCTGGCCCTCGCTGTCGCGGACGTCGACCTCGAGCCGGCCCGGCCGGTCGGGCACGAAGGAGAAATGGATCGAGGGGTTCTCGCTGAGGCTGATGTCGGCGTCGACCGAGAGCACCGGCCGGCCGTCGAAGCGCGCCTCGATGGTCTGGACGTAGTGCGGCGGGATCCAGTTGCGCGAGGCCTGGTCCATCTGCATGCCGGTGTAATTGGGGTGGCTGATCAGCAGCTGGACCTGGTTCGGCTCGCCCAGGCGGAAGGGCGCGTGCTTGAGCTTCATCTGGCCGAGCCGGGCGAGGGCGGCCTCGCGGTCCTTGAGCGCCGGCGCCGAGCAGCCGCCCGCCGCCTTGACGAACCGGCTGGCCATGTAGAGCCGGCCGTCGCTGGTCTCGGCGATCGCCCGGATGGTGGTGTATTCGTTGACCCGGACCCGGGTCGCGAGGGTCGCAAGGCCGCTCGCCGGGGTCAGATGGAACACGCCCGCGAGCGGCGCCGGGTTGTGGTCGATCAGCAGGTGCACGGTCTTGATGTAGCGCGCGTCGGTCTGCGGCATCAGCGCGGTGATCGTGAGCGGCACGACCGCGGCGTCATACGCCCGGACCGGCGCCTCGAGCGCGATCACGCCGGCGCCGTCCTCGATCGGGCGGTCGGCGAACAGCTGCGCGCGCAGCTCCGGCCAGGGGTCGTCGGCATCGGCGGCGAGCGCCGGCCCGGCGCCGGCCAGCCCGAGCAGCAGCCCGCCGGCAGCCAGGCGCGCCAGGCGTCGCAGCATGACCATCGATGCCTCCTTCGATCCCAGGTCCGGGGGGATCATAGCGGAGACCGCCCGGCGGGCAATTCCGGAGGCGCGCGCAGCCCGGGCGGCCGTCGAGCGGCCAGCGAGACCCGCCGGCTTTACCGGATGTTCAACTGCGCCCGCTACCCCTGAAGGGCGCCGGCGGTGCGGCGCTCCCGCTCGGACATTCCATGCTGTTCCTGCTTGGCTTCCTGGTCGTGGTCGGGTCGGTGCTGGGCGGCTACCTGCCGCACGGCGAGATCGGCGTCCTCTGGCAGCCGCTCGAGGTCCTGATCATCCTGGGCTCGGGGATCGGCGCCTTCATCATCGCCAACCCGGCCCCGGTGCAGATCGGCGTGCTCAGGAATCTCAAGGTCCTGTTCCGCGGCACGCCTTATCCGAAGGTCGCCTATCTCGAGCTGCTGACGCTCCTGTTCACGATGTTCAAGCTCGCCCGCACCAAGGGTCTGCTGGCGCTCGAATCGCACCTCGAGGACCCCTACAAGAGCGAGCTGTTCCGCCGCTTCCCGCATTTCATCGGCAACCATCACGCGGTCGAGTTCCTGTGCGACTACTGGCGGCTGATCACGCTCGGCGCCGAGAACCCGCAGCAGATCGAGGACCTGATGACCGCCGATCTCGACACCCACCACGCCGAGATGGAGCTGATCGCGGGCTCGGTCACCGGCATGAGCGATGGCCTGCCGGCGTTCGGCATCGTCGCCGCGGTGCTCGGGATCATCATCACCATGGGCTCGATCGCGGAGCCGCCGGCGGTGCTCGGCAGCCACGTCGCGGCCGCGCTCGCCGGCACCTTCATGGGCGTGCTGCTGGCCTACGGGTTCGTGGCGCCGGCCGGCGCCAAGCTGAAGAACTATTTTGCCGCCGAGGCGAAGTATCACGAGTGCATCAAGGCCGGCCTGCTGGCCTTCCTCCAGGGCTATGCGCCGGTGATCTCGGTCGAGTTCGCCCGCAAGGCGCTCTACAGCCACGAGCGGCCGAGCTTCAGCACCCTCGAGCAGGCGGTCGCGAACACGCCGGCCGCCGGCTGACGCCAGGGCGGACGCCCGGGGACGCCGCTCATGGCCCGCGCGAACGACCAGCCGATCGTCTTCAAGAAGATCAGGAAGGGCCACGGCCACGGCCGGCACGGCGGTGGCTGGAAGATCGCCTACGCCGATTTCGCGACCGCGATGATGGCCTTCTTCCTGCTGCTCTGGCTGCTCGCCGCCACCACCGAGGAGCAGAAGCTGGGCCTCGCCAACTTCTTCATGCCGACCCCCTTTGCCAAGAACGACATGGTCGGCAGCCACGGGATCAGCGGCGGTCAGACCCCGAACGACCCCGGTCAGCTCGACCAGTCGCCGATGAGCCATCCCGACGTCACGCTCAGCATGAGCATGCCCCAGGACAACCACCCCGAGGAGGACGTGACCGAGGAGCAGCTGCGCAAGCAGAGCGAGCGCGCCGACGAGGCCGAGCTCCAGCGGGTCAAGGCCGAGCTGGACCAGGCCATCCAGTCGGACCCGGCGCTCGCCGGGCTCGGCGAGAATCTGCGCGTCGACCGGACGCCGGAGGGGGTGCGGATCCAGATCGTCGACCAGGACCAGCGCTCGATGTTCCCGCTCGGCGGGGCCACGCTGGAGCCCTATACCGTGGCGCTGATGGCCAAGCTCGCGACCATCATCGGCCGCACCGGCCGGCAGATCTCCGTGACCGGCCACACCGACGCGATCCCGTTCCGGGCCGGCAGCGAGCAGGACAACTGGCAGCTGTCCTCGGACCGCGCCAACGCCTCGCGCCGGGCCCTGATCGCGGCCGGCCTGCCGGGGGCGCGGATCGCCCGGGTGGTCGGCAAGGCCGATACCGACCCGCTCGAGCCCGCGCAGCCGCAAGCGGCGCAGAACCGGCGGATCAGCATCGTGCTCCTGCGCCAGCCGGCGGCGACCTCCGCGTCGGCCCCGGGCGGCGGCGCGCGATAGACCGTCCAGAGCCTCCCGCGCCTACTCCCACTCGAGCTCGGTGAAGGCCGCGGTGACGTTGCGCGGGTGGTAGAAGTCGAACAGCCGCCACTGGCCGCGCTCCGCCTGGCCGACCGTCGCCACCGCCTGCTCGAGCGTGCCGCCGGCCGCGAGCCGCGCCCGGACCTCGTCGCGCAGGCGGGTGAGATAGCGCACGATCGGCGTGGCCGCCTCGGGCCAGGGCGCGCTGACCGGACCATGGCCGGGCACCACCCGGGCCGCCTTCGCCGTCCGCAGCGCCGCCAGCACGGCGAGCCAGCCGAGCAGGCTGCCGTCGATCACCGGCACGTGCTCCATGAACAGAAGATCAGCGAGCCAGAGCGTGCCGGTCGGGGCGTCGAACAGGGTGAGGTCATTGTCGGTGTGGGCGGTGGGCTTGGCCTCGAGCACGAGCCTGCGGCCGCCAAGCTCGAGCTCGAGCCGGTCCTCGACCAGGAGGGTCGGCGGCACGACCCTGGTGCCTTCGGCGACCGGCCCGAGATCCCGGCGCAGGTTCTCCAGGTAGTAGGCGCCGCGCGCGGCAAGCGCCTCGGGCAGCCTGGCGTGGCCGACGAACTCGGGGCGATCGCCGACGAAGGCGGCGTGACCGAACAGGTGGTCGGGGTGGACGTGGCTCGCGATCACGTAGCGGATCGGCCGCCCGGTGACCCGGCGGATGGCCGCGCGGAGCCGCTCGCCGCCCCTGGCACAGCCGCCGCTGTCGATGACCGCGACCGCATCGGCGCCGACCACGAAGCCGACGTTGGCGATCCCGCCCTCATTGCCGGCGCTCGCGAGCTCGTACGCGCCCTGGTGGACGAACAGGCCGGGCGCGATCTCACGCACCGGCAGCGGTTCGAGGTCCGCGGGCAGCCCGGCGCCGGCGGCCCGTGCGCCCGCCCAGGCGGCCCCGGCCGCGAGACCGCCGGCACCCGCGGCCAGGGCCGCCCGGCGCGTGAGGCGACCGGCCATGCCGTGCCCCGGTCGTTCAGGGCAGCCCGATCGCCTGCGCGCGCCCGATCGCGTTCTCGAACCGGGCGCCTTGAACGTCGGCGCCGGTGAAATCGGCGCCCGCGAGGTCGGCGCCGGCGAAGTTGGCGCCGGCCAGCTCGCAGCGGGACAGATCGGCGCGCTTCAGATCGGCGCCCGAGAAGTCGGCGAACTCGGCGGTGCAGCGCGAGAGCTTGGCGCCGGCGAGGTTGGCACCCTTGAGGTTGGCCTTGGTCAGATGGGCGCGCATCAGGCCCATCGACTGATTGGTCATGTCGGCCGCGAGATTGGCGCCCTCGAGATTGGCGCCCTCGAGATCGCTGCGCTCGAACCTGGCGACGACGTTGGCGCCGCTGAGGTCGGCGCCGGCGAGGTCGGCGCCGGAGAACACGGTCTGGAAGGCGCTCACCGCGCGCAGCTTCGCGCCCTTGAGCCTGGCATCGCGCAGGATCACGAGATCGAGGTTGGCGCCGGCGAGATCGGCGCCCTCGAGGTTGGCGCCGTTCATGAGGCTGCCGCGCAGATCCGCGCCCCGCAGCTTCAGGCCGGCGAGGTCGAGGCCCTTGAGATCGAGGTTGGCGAGATCGGCCGGCCGCTCGCCCGCGGCTTCGATCCGCGCGGCGACCTCCTGCGCGGTCAGGGCGGCGGCCAGGGCGGCGGCGGCCGTCAGCCAGAGCAGGCCGAATGCCAGCAGCGCCGGCATGGCCCGGCTGGCGCGCGCCGCAAAAGCGCGCCGATGGCTCCGCGTTGCCTGCGCCATCACCTGCTCCCTCGCGCTTGGTCTTGCCTCGCTTCGGCCAAGCCTACGAGATCTCGGGCGGCTCAGAAAGGGCGGCGCCGCCGGTCGTGCGCCGGTCGGGGCGAGCCGGCTGGTGAGCGCCGGCCGGGCGTGGTAGATTGACGTCGGGGACGATCAACCAATCACCGCGTCTGGGGCCTTCGAGATGCCACGATCTTTCGCGCTGTCGCGCACCACGCTCATCGTGCTGGGCCTGCTGGTGCTGCTCTCGATCCTGGGCTGGAGCATGTATCTCAGCGTCCGCTCCGGCTATGACGCCCAGCAGGGGCGCTTCAACCAGGAGCGGACCGACCTCACCGACCGGGTCGCGAACCTCGAAGGCACGCTGGCCGCGGAGCGGGCCACGTCGTCGAGCCGGATCGCGGAGCTCGAAGGCACGCTCGCCAAAGAGCGCGTGGCGGCCGGCGATCTGGCGGCGTTGACCGTCGGTATCGACAAGGCCAAGTCCGAGCTCAATCAGCGGATGACGGTGCTGGGCGAGCGCGAGCACGACCTCGCCGCCGCCGCGGCGGCGCTCGCCGGGGCGCGCAGCCAGCTGGCCGCGCTGACCGGGGACCAGGCGGCGTCGACCGCCCGGCTCAATCACCGGCTCAAGGTCCTGGGCGAGCGTGAGCTCGACCTCGCGGCGGCCGAGCGGGCGCTCGGCCACGCCCGCGCCGAGCACGACCGTCTCCAGGCCGAGGTCGCGGGGCTGGATCAGACGCGCGCGAGCCGCCAGACGGCGCTCAATGCTCTGGATGTCGAGGTTGCGGCGCTCGGCCGCGAGCGCTCCAAATCGGCGAGCGAGCTCGACCGTACCCGAGCCACCCTGGCCGACGCCGCGGCGACGCTCGGCGCGACCGAGGCCAAGCTCGACAAGGCGCGCCTCGCGCAGAGCGTCGCCGAGCTCACGGCGAGCCAGGCGGCGCTCCGGCAGGAGGTCGCCGGTCTCAACGACGAGCTGCAGCACAAGCGGCCACTGTTCCACAAGAGCGTGAGCGTCAATCAGCAGCTCGTGGGCCTCGACGAGCAGCTGCGCTCGCTCTCGGCCGAGCGCGACAAGCTGACCGGGGAATTGCAGGAGCTGGTGGCGCAGCTGGCGTCGCCGCAGGCGGCAAGCTCGGCCCGCCCCGGCGCGCCGCCGGAGAGCCTCGCCAAGCTGACCGGGCAGTAGATCCCGCACCCTTCGGCCCGCAATTTTTCCGCACGCCGTCTGTGGCCACCGCGCGCGGGCTGTGTTAGCGTTCAACGGGGACGAAGGTGCCTTGGCGTCTGAACCGGGGCCCATCAATGCGGAGGCTCGGCCATGAAAAGCGTGATGTCGTTGCCGCGTGCCACGCAGTTCACGATCGGCGCGCTGGTGGTGGCCCTCCTGGGCTGGGGGATCCTGATCTACTCGAGCTCGGCGCACAGCGACGCGGTCGCGCTCTGGGCCAAGGAACGTCACGATCTCGACCAGCGGGTCGCCGAGCTGACCCAGACCGGCGACCAGCTGCAGACGCGGGTGACCGAGCTCGAGGGCGCGCTCAAGCAGGAGCAGGTCAAGGCCGGCGATCTCGAGGGCACGCTCAAGCAGGAGCAGGCCAAGTCGGGCGATCTCGACAGCCTGATGAAGCAGATCGACGCCTCCACCGCCAAGCTCAACGCCCGGATGGCGACGCTCGCCGACCGTGAGCGTGAGATCGCCGACGCCGGGACCACGCTTGCCGGCCTCAAGGGCCAGCTGGGCGACGCGCAGGCACGGATCGACCACGCCACGGGCAGCCTCAACCAGCGCATGGCCGTGCTCGGCGAGCGCGAGCGCGACCTGGAGCAGAGCCTGCGCGACAAGGATCGCCTGACCACCCAGATCGCGGCTGCCGAGGACCGGCTGGCGCAGCTCAACGGCCGGGTCAACCAGCGCATGGCGCTGCTCGGCGAGCGCGAGCGCGACCTCGCCGATCTGCGGGCGCAGAAGCAGACCGTGGACGATCAGCTGGCGGCGACCGAGGCCCGTCTGAACAAGGTCACCGTGGCGCTGAACGAGCGCATGACGGTGCTGGGCGAGCGCGAGCGCGACCTGGCGGCCAAGCGGAACGACCTCGACCGGCTGGCCGCGACGCTCGCGGACACCGACGCCAAGATCGGGCAGGCGGTCGCCCGGCTCAATTCGCGCATGGGCGTGCTCGGCGAGCGCGACCGTGACGTCGCCCAGGCGGGGGCGGCGCTCGCGACCGTCAAGGACCAGCTCGCGGGCGCGCAGACGCGCTACGACGAGGTGACCGGCCGGCTGAACCATCGCCTGCAGCTCTTGGGCGAGATCGAGCGGCAGTCGGTCGTCAGCCAGCGCAGCCTGGACACGCTCACCGACCAGGCGGCCAAGGCCAAGGACCAGCTGGCGGCGACCGAGTCGAACCTGATCGACCGGCAGACGGCGCTCGCCCAGGTCCAGGTGGAGCAGGCCCAGGCCGAGCGGACCCGGGATCGCGAGGCGAAGGATCTCGCCGCCACCGAGCAGCATCTGAAGACGACCCAGGACAAGCTGGCCGACATCGAGAGCCAGCTCGACCACGCGGTGCTGGCGAGCGACGTCACCAAGCTCACCGCCCAGCGGGCCGAGCTCACCCAGCAGGTCGCGGCGCTGGATGCGGACATCAAGCGCAAGGGGCCGCTCGCCGAGAGCGCGGTCGCGCTCAGCTCCCGGGTGGCCGGGCTGCAGGATCAGATCGTCGACCTGACCCGCGATCGCGACCAGGCGGCCTCCAAGCTGCATCAGACCCAGTCGGACCTCAACATGGCGCTCGCCGATCGCGACCTGGCGACCACGGAATACGCCAAGCTGGCCGAGAAGGTGAACGACCTGCGCGCGCAGAAGGGCGACCTCGAGGTCAAGCTGACCGGGCTCGGCGCCGAGGTCCGCAATCAGGATTCGGTGTTCCAGACCCTCGAGGTGCTCAAGAAGGAGCAGGACTTCCTGCGCGGGCTGCTCGGCAACATGCTGGACGAGGGCCAGCAGGCGCGCCAGCAGATCAACGACCTCCACCAGGAGAGCGCGGCCCTGGTGGCGCAGAGGCTCGAGATCCAGAAGGACCTGGCGAGCAAGCAGGCCCAGGTCGAGATCCTGGACAAGGCGATCGTGGCCAAGGACCAGGCGGTCGACGGCGGGCACGGCATGCGGAACGCGCGCTCGTTCTGAGATCGGCGGCGGGCCCGGCAGCGGCCGGGCCGCCACCGGGCCGGTCGGGGGCTGGCGGCCGGTTGCGACGCCGGGTCGCACGCGAAGGCCACCGCCGAGGTTTAGGTCGGCCCGATTGTGCTTGTCGGATCCGGACTGCTGTCGCTACATTTCGCCCGTTCGGAGAAATCGCGGCGCCCGGACGATCAGCGATCACCACGGTGATCGAACCGGGACCTAAGAAGCGTCCGGGGGCCCCTTCGGGTCCCGGCGCATAACCAGCTGGGAGAGCTGATCATGCAACGAGGGTGGCTACTGACGGGCGCGGCTGCGATCGGGCTGCTGGCGCTGTCGATCTCTGCACAGGCCAACGAAGAACTGATGGTCATGCAGAACAATCCGGCCAACTGGGCCATGCCGCTGGGCAACTACAGCAGCACGCGCTTCAGCAGCCTGGCCCAGATCAACGCGGGCAACGTCAAGGATCTGCAGGTCGCCTGGACCTTCTCGACCGGCGTGCTGCGCGGTCACGAGGGCGGCCCGCTGGTGATCGGCGACGTGATGTACATCGTCACGCCGTTCCCGAACACCGTCTACGCGCTCGACCTGAACGATGTGGGCAAGGTGATCTGGAAGTACGAGCCCAAGCAGGACCCGGACACGATCCCGGTGATGTGCTGCGACACGGTCAATCGCGGCGCCGCCTACGGCGACGGCAAGATCTTCCTGCATCAGGCGGACACGACGCTGGTGGCGCTCGACGCCAAGACCGGCGCGGTGGTCTGGAGCGCGGTCGACGGCGACCCGAAGAAGGGCGAGACCGGGACCAGCGCGCCGATGGTGATCAAGGACAAGGTCCTGGTCGGCATCTCGGGCGGCGAGTTCGGCGTCCCGGGCCGCGTCACCGCCTACAACATCAAGGACGGCAAGAAGGTCTGGTCCGGCTATTCGAGCGGTCCGGACAATCTGACCCTCCTCGACCCCGAGAAGACCACCATGCTCGGCCAGCCGGTCGGCAAGGACTCCGGCACCGCGACCTGGAAGGGCGATCAGTGGAAGATCGGCGGTGGCGCCACCTGGGGCTGGATGTCCTACGATCCCGACCTCAACCTGGTCTACTACGGCTCGGGCAATCCCTCGACCTGGAACCCGGTGCAGCGCCCCGGTGACAACCGCTGGTCGATGACCATCTTCGCCCGCAACCCCGACACGGGCGTGGCCAAGTGGGTCTATCAGATGACGCCCCACGACGAGTGGGACTACGACGGCGTCAACGAGATGATCCTCACCGACCTCAACGTCGACGGCAAGATGCACAAGGCGCTGGTGCACTTCGACCGCAACGGCTTCGGCTACACCCTCGACCGTGAGACTGGCGCGCTGCTGGTCGCCGAAAAGTACGATCCGGCGGTCAACTGGGCGACCGGGGTCGACAAGGAGACCGGCCGGCCGCAGGTGGTGCCGCGCTACTCGACCGACCATCAGGGCGAGGACGTCAACACCACCAACATCTGCCCGGCGGCGCTCGGCACCAAGGATCAGCAGCCGTCCGCCTATTCGCCCCAGACCGGCCTGTTCTACGTGCCGACCAACCACGTCTGCATGGACTACGAGCCGTTCGCGGTCTCCTACACCGCCGGTCAGCCCTACGTCGGCGCCACGCTCAGCATGTACCCGGCGCCGGGCGGCACCAACCTCGGCAACTTCATCGCCTGGGACGCCTCGACGGGCAAGATCGTGTGGTCGAACCCGGAGCCGTTCTCGGTCTGGAGCGGCGCGCTCGCGACCGCCGGCAACGTCGTCTTCTACGGCACCCTCGAGGGCTATCTGAAGGCGGTCGATGCCAAGACCGGGCAGGAGCTCTATCGCTTCAAGACCCCGTCCGGGATCATCGGCAACGTCAACACCTGGATGCACAACGGCAAGCAGTACGTCGGCGTGCTCTCGGGCGTCGGCGGCTGGGCGGGCATCGGCCTCGCGGCCGGCCTGACCGAGGACACCGCAGGCCTGGGCGCGGTCGGCGCGTACAAGGCGCTCTCCAACTACACCCAGCTCGGCGGCGTGCTGACCGTCTTCACCCTGCCCGACTGATCGGGTTCCTTCGCCGCGCGCGCGGCCCGGCATTGCCAGCAGGCGGTGCCGGGCCGCCGCTCGCGGCGCACGATCGCGTCCCGTCCCGGCGCTGGCCGCGGCCTGGGACCAAGAAATGATCTGATCTCGTGGAGGTGGTTTTTGTGGCCATGTCTGACGTGACCCGTGACCGGCGCGTCCGTGCCCTCGTCATGCTCGCCGCCGGCGTAGCGGTCGTCGTCGGCCTCGGCCCGGCCGTGCTCGGGCAGCAGAAGTCCGATCAGTCCGGCAAGCCGTCCTGGGAAGACAAGCCCTACGACATCGTCGACGGCAAGGTCGGCATGGCGACCTACAACGGCTACCGGCGCTACGACAATTCCTGCCTGCGCTGCCACGGCCCGGACGGTGCCGGCAGCTCCTATGCGCCCTCGCTGGTCGATTCGCTCAAGCAGATCGACTACGAGAAGTTCGTCGCCACCGTCATCTACGGCAAGAAGGACGTCAGCACGAGCCAGCAGCTGGTGATGCCGGCGTTCGGCGAGGTCGAGGACGTCGTCAACAATCTCGACGACATCTACACCTATCTGAAGGCGCGCTCCGACGGCGCGCTCGGCCGCGGCCGCCCCGAGCGGATGGCGAAGTAAGGCACCCCCCGATGCAGATGCGTGCAGGTCTCGAGATCACGAGGGCGGCCGCGGCCGCCCTGCTGCTGGGCTGCATGACGACCGGCGCCTGGGCTCAGGTCGGCGAGCTGACCGATCGGACCAAACTCCGGGTCTGCGCCGATCCGAGCAATCTGCCGTTCTCCAACAAGGCCGGGGAGGGGTTCGAGAACCGGATCGCCGAGCTGCTGGCGAGCAAGCTCGGCGTCCCGCTGACCTACACCTGGTACCCGCAGGTCGTGGGCTTCGTGCGCAACACGCTCAATGCCGGCGCCTGCGACGTGGTGATCGGCATCCCCTCGCCCAGCCAGCTGATGCAGAACACCAACCCCTACTACCGCTCGAGCTATGCCCTGATCCAGCGCGCCGACGCCAACCCCAAGATCACCGCGCTGGACGATCCGCAGCTCGCCAACCGGAAGATCGGCGCGGTCGCCGGCACGCCGCCGGTGACGCTGCTGGCGCAGCAAAGCCTGCTCGCCAATCTCAAGCCTTATCAGCTGGTGGTCGACACCCGCTTCGACAGCCCGGGGCGGGAGATGGTCGAGGACGTCGCCAACGGGGTGATCGACGTCGGCATCCTTTGGGGACCGATCGCGGGCTACTGGGCCAAGCAGCAGAAGGCGCCGCTCGAGGTGACGCCGCTGGTCGGCACGGCGCAGGGCATGCACCTGGACTTCCGGGTGTCCATGGGGCTGCGGCGCAACGAGCCGGAATGGAAGCGCGCGCTCAACGACTTCCTGGCGACGAACGGCGACGCGATCCAGGCGATCCTGCTCGATTACGGCGATCCCGCTGCTCGACGCGCAGGGGCAGCCGGTCCCGGCCAAGGCCGGGAAGCAGGGCCGGCTCGAGGCGGTGCCGGAGCCGGCAGGCTATCGCCTGGCCGACTACCGGGCGCCGGTGCCGGGCGCGCTCGCCGGCGCCAAGGTGGTGACCACGGCCGAGCTGCAGACCCTGATGGGCGCGCCGTCACCGCCGCTCCTGATCGACGTCCTGCCGGCGCCGCGCCCGCCCGCGAACCGGCCGCCGGGCAGCATCTGGCGGCCCGAGCCGCGGGCCGACATTCCCGGCAGCGTCTGGCTGCCGAACGTCGGCTATGGCGAGCTCTCGGCCGAATTCGAGAGCTGGTTCCGCGACAATCTGGCGCGGATCACCGAAGGCGATCGCTCGCGCCAGCTGATCTTCTACTGCCAGGCGAACTGCTGGATGTCCTGGAACGCCGCCAAGCGCGCGCTCGCCGAAGGCTACAGCAATGTCGTCTGGTATCCGGAAGGCACCGACGGCTGGCAGGCCGCGGGCTTGCCGCTGGTGGCCGCCGAGCCGTTGCCGATGCCGGATTTCCTGCCTGCGGCGACTCGCTCGGCAACCGCCGGCGAGCGATCAAGCTAGGTCGGTGCGGGCGCTGAGGGATGCACGCAGAGGTTACATCATCAGTTGAGCTGATTGGATCGACAAGAACATACGATTGGAACTTATCGGAGTCAGGCCTTACATAGGGTTCAGTTAGCCTCAGGGTATCGTGCCTGCGGGCTGGCAGATCGCGGCCGGTGGCGGTCGCGCAAACGAGGAGGCTGCTATGCAGTGGAACACCCCGAAGATCGTCGAGATCGCGTGCGGTTGCGAGATCAACGCCTACTTCCCGGCCGATCTCTAGGCCAGTAAGCCACGCAAGGGGCGGCGCGGCCCCGGTGCCCGCCGCCCCGGTGGCCACAAGCGATGTCGAATTCGTCTGAGCTGGCGATGAGCGCGCCGGCGGCGCAGGAAGTTGCGCTGCCGGTGTCGCTGTTGGCCGAGCTCACTCACCGGTGCCCGTTGCAGTGTCCCTACTGCTCAAATCCGCTTGCGCTCGAGAAAGCGGCGGCCGAACTCGACACCGCCACCTGGCGGCGGGTGATCGAGGAGGCGCATGCCCTGGGCGTGCTCCAGACCCATTTCTCGGGCGGCGAGCCGACTCTAAGGCCGGACCTTCCGGAGCTGATCCGGCATGCGAGCGGCCTTGGCCAGTACACCAACCTGATCACCGCCGCGGTCCTGCTCGATCCGACCAAGGTCGAGGCGCTCGCGGACGCCGGCCTCGATCACATCCAGATCTCGATCCAGGACAGCGAGCCCGCCAACGCCAACCGGATCGGCGGCTACAAGGACGGCCACGCGAAGAAGCTCGCGGTCGCGGGCCTGGTCAGGGCCACGGGCCTGCCGCTCACGATCAACGCGGTGGTCCACCGCCAGAATCTCGCGCATCTCGGCGACATCATCGAGCTCGCGGTCGAGCTCGGCGCCAAGCGCCTCGAGGTCGCCCATGTCCAGTACTACGGCTGGGCGCTGGCCAATCGCGCCGCCCTGATGCCGACCCGGGAGCAGACCGAGCGCTCGATCGAGCTGGTCGAGGCGGCGCGCGTGCGCCTCAAGGGCGTGCTGGTGATCGACTACGTGGTCCCCGACTACTACGCCCGCTTCCCCAAGCCTTGCATGGGCGGCTGGGGCAAGCAGAACCTGAACATCACGCCGTCCGGCAAGGTCCTGCCCTGCCACGCGGCCGAGGGCATCCGCACGCTCCGCTTCGACAACGTCAAGGACCGGCCGCTCGCCGAGATCTGGTACCACGGCGAGGCCTTCAACGCGTTTCGCGGCACCGAGTGGATGGCCGAGCCCTGCCGCAGCTGCCCGCGCAAGCTCGTCGACTACGGCGGTTGCCGCTGCCAGGCATTCGCGATCACCGGGCGGGCCGAAGCGACCGACCCGGCCTGCTCGCTGTCGCCGCATCACGCGGAGCTGGTCGCGACCGCGGTCCGGGAAGCCGGCGCGGTGCCGCCCGAGTTCGTCTATCGCCGCCCGGGCAACGCCGCCCGCGCCGCGGCGCTGGAGACGACCCCCGCGGAGTGATGCTGAGGCCAGCGCTGCACGAGCGGCCGCGGCCTCACGACTTGCCGGCGTGGTAGACCGCCAGCGCCTCCTCCAGGTCTTCCCGCTCCTTGCAGTCCGGCGTGGCACTGCCGGCGGTGGCGGCTTTGGTGATGCGCTGGCATTCGCTGTCGAGCCGGTCGAGCATCGCCTGGGCGTCCTTCGGACGATCCATCTCGAGATAGGCCTCGCCCAGATATTCGAGCGCGCCGAGATTGTGCGGGTTCAATTTCAGCGCGGTATCGTAAAACTGCAGCGCCTGATTGTACTTGCCGAGCTTGCGGTAGGCGAAGCCCGAGAGGTTGTAGGCTTCGTCTTCCCAGGGCCGCTCGTCGATCACCTTCGCCATGTGCTCGATCACCGCCGGCCAGTCCTGGCGCTTGAAGGCCTCGACCCCGGCCGCGTAGTCGTCGGTGCCGGAGGTCGCCGATGCGGACCCGACGCCGCCGCTCATGTCCGCGAGCACCGGCGCTGCCGGCGTCGTCAGCGACAGCAGCGCGAGCAGCGCGAGGCTTGGCAAGGGTCGCATGGCCATCCTCCAACTCCTTGCCGCAGCATTCTATACGCGGGCGGCGACAATCGGTAGGCTCGGGCGTCGCTCGATCGTAGGCGAGCGGCGATCGAGCGGAGAGGGCCCGGATGTACGAGCTGATCGTGATCGCGTGCCTGCTGAACCAGCCGGCCAAATGCGAGGAGTTCCACCTGCCCTTCCAGCAGGCCGTGGACGCCCGCCACTGCACCGAGGATGCGCAATTGCAGCTGGTCCAATGGGCGGCGGAGCGGCCCGAATGGCAGATCCGCCGCTGGACCTGCGCGCTCCCGAAGCAGGAGCAGCGCACCTGACGAGCGGGATGAGCGGATCATGGCAAGGTGGCTGAAGGAGGGCATCAGCCAGGCGGCGGCCGATGAGGCGGACGCCAGGGTGCGCGCGACCGTCGAGGGCATCCTGGACGACGTCAGGCAGCGGGGCGATGCGGCCGTGCGCGAGCTCTCGGAGCGGTTCGACCACTGGTCGCCGGCGAGCTTTCGTTTGAGCGAGGACGAGATCAAGGCCTGCGTCGCCTCGCTCGGCGCGCCGGTGATCGCCGACATCCGCTTCGCCCAGGCGCAGATCCGCGGCTTCGCCGAGGTCCAGAAGGCGGCGCTGCGCGATGTCGAGGTCGAGACCCTGCCGGGCGTGATCCTGGGCCACAAGAGCATTCCGGTCCAGGCGGTCGGCTGCTACGTGCCGGGCGGCCAGTACCCGATGGTCGCGTCCGCCCACATGAGCGTGGTCACCGCCAAGGTCGCGGGCGTGCCGCGGGTGATCGCCTGCGCGCCGCCCTATCAGGGCCGGCCGGCGGCCGCGATCGTGGCCGCGATGCATCTGGGCGGCGCCGATGAGATCTATGCGCTGGGCGGCGTCCAGGCGGTCGCCGCGATGGCGCTCGGCACCGCCGCGATCGCGCCGGTCGACATGCTGGTCGGCCCCGGCAACGCCTATGTCGCCGAGGCCAAGCGCCAGCTGTTCGGCCGGGTCGGGATCGATCTGCTGGCGGGCCCGACCGAGACGCTCGTGATCGCCGACGACAGCTGCGATGCCGAGATGTGCGCGACCGACCTCTTCGGCCAGGCCGAGCACGGCCCGACCTCGCCCGCGATCCTGCTGACGAATTCGGAGAAGCTCGCCCGCGAGACCATGGCCGAGGTCGAGCGCCAGCTCCAGCGCCTGCCGACCGCAGCGCTCGCCGGCCGCGCCTGGGCCGACTACGGCCAGGTGATCGTGTGCGCGGACGAGGCCGAGATGGTGGAAGTGGCCGACAGGATCGCGTCCGAGCACGTCCAGGTCATGACCCGCGATCCGGATTTCTTCCTCGAGCGGATGACCAACTACGGCGCTCTGTTCCTCGGGCCCATGACCAACGTCGCCTATGGCGACAAGGTGATCGGCACCAACCATACGCTGCCGACGAAGCGCGCGGCCCGCTACACGGGCGGCCTCTGGGTCGGCAAGTTCCTGAAGACCGTGACCTATCAGCGGGTCACGACCCCCGAGGCGAGTGCTTTGATCGGCGAATACTGCTCCAGGCTCTGCGCGCTCGAGGGCTTCGCCGGCCACCAGGAGCAGGCGGACCTGCGCGTCCGTCGTTACGGCGGCCGGAACGCCCCAGGGGCATCGTGAGCGGGTCGATGAGCCAACGATCGTTCCGCCTCGATGGCCAGGTCGCGCTGGTCAGCGGCGCCGGCCGCGGCATCGGCCGGGGCTGCGCACGGGCGCTGGCCGAGGCGGGTGCTGCGGTGATCGCGCTGAGCCGGACCGGGCCCGAGCTCGAGGCTCTGGTCGGCGAGATCGAGGCCGACGGCGGGCACGCGCGGGCGCTGGTCTGCGACGTCACCGACAGCGCCGCGGTCCGGGCCGCGATCGGGAGCCTCGAGCGCCTCGACGTGCTGGTCAACAACGCCGGCTTCAACCAGCCGCAGCCGTTCCTCGAGGTCGAGGACGCGGTGCTCGACCGCCTGCTGACGCTGAACTTCCGGGCGGCCTTCGTGGTCGCGCAGGCGGCCGCGCGCCTGATGGCCCAAAGCGGCGGCGGGGCGATCGTCAACATGTCCTCGCAGATGGGCCACGTCGGCGGCGCCGGGCGCACCGTCTACTGCGCGACCAAGCACGCGCTCGAGGGCCTGACCAAGGCGATGGCGATCGACCTCGCCCCCTTCCGGATCCGGGTCAATACGGTCGCCCCGACCTTCGTCGAGACGCCGCTGACCCGCCCGTTCTTCGACGACCCCGCCTTCAAGAGCGCGGTCCTCGACCAGATCCTGTTCGGCCGGCTCGCGCGGATCGAGGAGGTCGCCGCCGCGGTCGTCTACCTCGCCTCGCCGGCCGCCGCGATGGTCACCGGCACGAGCCTTCTGGTCGACGGCGGCTGGACCGCGCGTTAGGGAGTGATGTTCTCAATGCCGCCTCGCTGCTCTCTTTCTCTGGGCATCAAGGGGCTGAAACGAGTTGGAGGGAAACGGATGAGACCGCTTTGGATCGTCGCCATCGCCTGGCCGCTGCTGCTGGTGGGCCTGGGCGCGCCGCCCGCCGGCGCGGCTGCCACCTTGACCGCCGCGGAGCTCACGATGCTCCACGAGCTGCTGGGCCAGGGTGTCGTTGGCCAGCCGGTCGCCGGCGCCAAGCTGACGCCGGAGTTCGCGCCGCTGCGCGATGGCACCTGGACCTATCGATACGTCGGCGGCAAGGATGCGGGCCAGACCGAGCAGCACGTCGTGGAACGGCTCGAGCGCGACCCGACGGGTGCCAGCTGGCGCTATGCGGTTGGCACCAAGGGCATCGTGTTCATCAAGAAGATGAAGGACGGCAGCCTGACCTTCGTCACCGAGGAAAACGCCGAGCAGGCGGTGCTCACCCGCTACGAGCCGCCCGAGCCCGGTCTGCTCGTCGGTCTGGCACCGGGCGACACGCGCAGCTCGTCGGTCGCGGTCCAGGTCTCCGACCTCAGCGACCCCACGGTCGTGAGCCACAAGGGCAAGCTCGAGGTGACCTACAGCTACCTCGGCGCCTACAAGGTCACGACGCCTGCCGGGACCTACGACGCCGCCCTGATCAAGTGGACCTACAAGGGCAAGGTCGGGCCCGCCAAGGTCGACGACACCCAGTATCGCTTCTTCGCCCCGAAGGTCGGCATGCTCGCCAGCGTCGATCACCTCGATGTCTCGGCCTTCCTCGTCTACCAGAAGCAGGCGAAATTCGGCAAGCTGCTGGTCCAGGCGCCGCAGTAGGCAACGAGGGGCTCAAGGCAAAGTCGGTCGGCGTCACGCCATCGCGCGGAAGGTGAGGTTGATGCGGGCGCCGACGGCTTGCGCGGTCTTGGGCAGCTGGTGCAGCCAGTGGTGCTGGGTCGCGCCGGCCATGATCAGGCAGGAGCCGTGGGGAAGGTCGATGGCCACCCGCTCGCCGGAGCGGCGGTGCCTGAGCTGGAAGCGGCGGACCGCACCCAGCGAGATGTTGGAGATCATCAGGTTCGCCGCCGAGGCCCTGCTCGTTGTCGGCATGCCAGGAGACGCTGTCCCGCCCGCTGCGGTAGAGGTTGAGCAGCACGCTGTTGAACGGCCGGCAGCCAGCGCCTCGGCGATCCGCTTCAGGTTTCGCCCACCGCTTGTTGATGAATTCCGTAGAGCTGAGCTGCCAGACGGCTTGAGATTAATGCCTCGAGTTCGCTGACATCTACACTGCCGGTTGCGCAGACCTTATCAGCCGCTTCGAGAGCGGCGTAGTATGGACTTTTGTTGTCAGAGATTAACTCAGGTATAGTTTTTGTGCCTGGCAGCCTATACCCAAGCCGAGCGCAGAGGAGGAAATATGCTAAGGCCCTCGCGGTTCTACCGTTGCCGTCGTCAAACGGATGGATCCAATTTAGTCGCCAGAGAACATAGGCGCTCAAATGGATAGCCGGTCTGTCCAAGTGCGCATTGACGTAATCGCACATATCTTCGACTAATTCTGGCACCAGATGCGCGCCAGGTGGCTGATGGCCGCTCCCCTGTATTCCAACTCCAGCGGGGCGAAAATTTCCCGCATAGGAGCTTATTCCGTCGAGGGCAGCCCTATGGAGCCCGAGGATCAACGACGGGCGAAGGCGAAACGGTCGATCGGGATGTCGGTGAGCTTCAATCAGCTTCTCGACAAGGTCGAACTGGACCAAGCCATTACGGGCTTCCCGCTCGGCTCGTTCCTTCGGGTCGACTATGAGTTCCGCCAATTCAGCCTTGCTCTGGCGATCAATGCTTCCGCCTGACTGCCATCTTTGGCCTTCAGAGCCTCCGCTTGTTGATCCACAGTTTCACGCGTAATAAGCGGGTTTTCGATCTTGGTGTTCCCATAGGCAAAGCTGCGGCGCTGTTCCTCTCGCTCTGCGGCGTTCATCCGAACACGCCTCGCCCGCTCTAGTAGCTCCTCCAGTTCGCCAAGCATGAGTCGCTCCTTGGTAGCCATTGCCCTTCCTCCACACTTTGAGCTGTTACCGTCAAAGATGCGCTAAGAGGGCAGGGCCGTCCACATCGCCATTGGTTGTACTATTCCCGCCAAGAGAAATCACAGGTTGGTAAAGATGTCAAGAATTGGCTGAGGGAGTCGTCTTCCGGAAGGTCAGGTTGATGCGCGCGCCGACCGGTTGCGTGGTCTTGGGCAGCTGGTGCAGCCAGTGGTGCTGGGTCGCGCCGGCCATGATCAGGCAGGAGCCGTGGGGAAGGTCGATGGCCACCCGCTCGCCCGAGCGGCGGTGCCTGAGCTGGAAGCGGCGGACCGCGCCCAGCGACAGGCTGGCGATCACCGGGTCGCGGCCCAGGCCCGGCTCGTTGTCGGCGTGCCAGGAGACGCTGTCCCGGCCGTCGCGATAGAGATTGAGCAGCACGCTGTTGAAGGGCTGGCCGGCGATCGCCTCGGCGATCTCCTTGAGCTCGAGCAGGGCAGGCGTCCAGGGCGCCGGCGCCATCCGGATGCCGCTGTAGACGTAGCCGGCCGCGCCATGCCAGGCGGTCAGGCGCGGGATCGGCAGGCGCCGGCCCATGACCGTCGCCACCTCCTGGCGCCAGTCGATCCGTACGCTGCAGCTCCTCGAACAGCCGGTCGGCATCCGCCGGCGCGAGCGCGTCCGCGTACAGAAAGACCTCGCCGTCGCGTGGCAGGAGGTTCGGGGGCCCGGCCTCCGGGTCAGGAATTGCGGAACAGGCGATCGCCCTGCTCATCGATGATCTGCTGCGCCTTGGTGATCGAGAAGGCGATCGCATCGTCCTTGCTCGAATGGGTGTCGACCCGGATGAAACGCTGCTCCTTGACGCCGTCCTCGAAGGTCTTGGCGATCACGCCGGCGGTGTTCCAGCCCGAGGCCTGGCGCTCGGGTGCCGGCGTGATCCGGTAGCCGCGGTATTCGACGGGCTCGCCGGCCGCCGCCAGACCGGCCTCGCCGCGGCCGACGAACAGGCCGCGCAGCGCGTCCAGGATCCCCATCACGCATCTCCCGCCATCTGATCCTCCGGCGCCGCCCCGGCGCCCGACCGCTCCCGTGACCATGCTACCGGCAGGCCGCGACGCTGCCTAGCGCGCAGCGCAACCGGTGTGGACCAGGCCCGGAACCATGCGCGCTGAGCGAGGTTAGTGCAGGACCAGGCGAGGAGGGGAGCCCATGGCCAAGGATCACGGACCGCAGATCAAGGACGACGCGCAGTACGAAGCGCTGCGCAGGGAGGGGGCGAGCAAGGAGAAGGCCGCCCGGATCGCCAACACCGGGCGCCAGACCGCGGCGCGGCGCGGCGGCAAGTCGCCGCCCTACGAGGAGTGGACCAAGGACGAGCTCAGCAAGCGGGCGGGCGCGCTCGGCATCGAGGGCCGCTCGCGCATGAGCAAGGGCAAGCTCATCGACGCGATCCGCCACCATTGAGACGGAATGACGCCGAGCCGCGGAGGCTGCCTGCCGCGCCGCCTCTGCCGCTGGTGGAGATACGTGAGGAGCCGACGCCGGTCGCCGATCGGGGCAGCCGCGACGTCCTCGTCTGGCTGCTCGCCCCGATCACCCTGATCCTGTGCGCGGCCGCGCTCAAGCTGTCGGCCGAAGTCACCATGCCGCTCGCGTTCGCCTATTTTCTGGCGGTGCTCGTGCAGCCGATGAAGGCCTGGCTGCGGCGCGCGCTGCCGCGCTGGCTGCGCTGGCTCGCGGTGCCGCTCACCATGCTGACGGTGGTCGCGATCGTGGCGCTCGCGATCAGTCTCCTGTCCATGAGCCTCGCGCCGGTCATCGCCCGGGGTCCGGACTATGCCCAGCGGTTCGAGGGCTGGCTGGACGGCGCGCTCGGCTGGGGGCGCGCCCACGGCATCCAGCTGCCGCAGGCCGGCGAACTCGGCGGCAGTAGTCTCAGTGCCCTGGCGCAAGGCTTGCCGACCGGCCTCAACCTGCTTGGCGGAATGACGGGGATCGCGGTTCTGATCTTCTTCTTCGCCCTGCTCATGCTGGTCGAGGCCAGCGCCTGGGAACGCAAGGCCGAAACCGCCTTCGGCCACTCCGAGGAAACCCGCGCGGCGGTCGCCGACATCGGCCACAAGGTGCGCTCGTACCTGTTGGTGCGCAGCTTCTCGGGCGCGCTGTCCGGGACCCTGGTCGCAACCTGGCTGTGGCTGATCGGGGTCGACTTCGTCCTGCTCTGGGGTCTCATGTTCTGGCTGCTGAACTACGCGCCGACGGTCGGCTCGATCATCGCGGGCGTGCTCGCGGTGCTGGTCGCATTTCTCCAGCTGGGGCCGCTCTGGGCCCTGATCGCGGCCGGCGGCATCATCGCGATCGACCAGGCGATCGGCAACGTCCTCGACCCGCGCCTGCAAGGGCGGGCGCTCGACATCTCGCCGCTGGTGGTGCTGCTGTCGGTGATCTTCTGGGGCTGGATCTGGGGCGTCCCGGGCATGATCCTGGCGGTGCCGATGACCGCGACTTTGATCACGCTCTGCGAGCTGGTGCCGGCGCTGCGGCCGGCCGCGATCCTGATGAGCGGCAGCGGCGATCCGAAGGGCGACTGAGGCTCCCCCCCAAGCCCGACCCTTCCCTTTCCCGACCCTTCCCTTCGCCCGGCAATCCCCGCATAACGGATCGCCGGCGCCGGCGGATGGCGCTCGATCGGGCGATGGGGATGGCGGACGAGGCCGCGCTGATCGGCATCGACTGGGGCACGACCTCGTTTCGCGCCTACCGGATCGCCGCGGACGGCCGCGTGATCGCGACCAGGACCGCGGCGGCCGGCATCCTCAAGGTTGAGGGCGGTGCGTTCGAAGCCGTCCTCGAACGGGAGATCGGCCCCTGGCTCGCGGCCGCGCCTCTTGCGCCGGTGGTCGCTTCCGGCATGATCACCTCGCGCCAGGGCTGGGTCGAGGTCCCCTACTGCGCCTGCCCGGCCGGCGGGGCCGAGCTGGCCGCAGCACTCCAGCGCCATGAGACCGGCGCCGGCCGGGCGATCCACTTCGTGCCGGGCCTGTCGCTGGTCGGCGCCGACGGCGTGCCCGACGTGATGCGCGGCGAGGAGACGCAGATCCTCGGCGAGCTTGGGGACGAGCCTGGGCGCAGCGCCTTCGTCCTGCCCGGCACCCACAGCAAATGGGCGCTCGCCGAGGGCGGC
The DNA here is from genome assembly GCA_963756905.1 of uncultured Alphaproteobacteria bacterium. Taxonomy (GTDB): domain Bacteria; phylum Pseudomonadota; class Alphaproteobacteria; order Geminicoccales; family Geminicoccaceae; genus DATAOG01. Next base: position 12,577 of record CAVWPO010000022.1, on the reverse strand, counting down.
CGGATCGTCTGGTTCGCGACCTTCATGACCGGCGAAGTGTTCGCCGTGCTGAAGGCGCACAGCATCCTCGGCCGGCTGATGGCGGGCGAGGCGGCGGACGAGGAGGCGTTCGCGCGCGGCCTGGCCTATGCCCGGACCGGCGCGGGGGGGCTGCTCAAGCGGCTGTTCAGCGCGCGCACGCTCGGCCTGTTCGACCGGCTGCCGGCGAGCGGCATCGCCTCCTATCTGTCCGGCCTGCTGATCGGCAGCGAGATCGCCGAGGCGCGGGCCTGCCTGCCCGACGTCCCCGCGGCCGGGGCAATCACGGTGATCGGCGGCTCGGAGCTGGCGCTCCGCTATCGCGACGCGATCGAGGCCGCGGGGCTGCGGGCGCGGCCGGGGCATCCCGACGCGGGCGCCCGCGGCCAGCTGCTGATCGCAAGAGCCGCGGGGCTGGTGCCGTGAACGAGCTCCAGACGAGGCTCAAATCCCTGCCGCTGATCGCGATCCTGCGCGGGGTCCGGCCGGAGGAGGCGGTCGCGATCGGTGCGGTGCTGATCGAGGCGGGCTTCGTCGCGCTCGAGGTGCCGCTCAACTCGCCCGAGCCGCTGGCGAGCATCGAGCGCCTGGCCGAGGCGTTCGGCGCGCGGGCGCTGGTCGGCGCCGGCACGGTCCTCGATCGCGCCTCGGTCGGGCAGGTCGCGACCGCTGGCGGCCGGCTGATCGTCATGCCGCACGGCGATCCGACGATCATCCGGGCGGCCAAGGCCCGCGGCCTTCACTGCCTGCCCGGGGTTGCGACCCCGAGCGAGGCGTTCGCGGCCCTCCACGCCGGCGCCGACGCGCTCAAGCTGTTCCCGGCCGAGGCGCTCACGCCCAAGGTCGTCAAGGCGTGGCGCGCGGTGCTGCCGAAGGCCGTCTGGCTGCTGCCGGTCGGCGGCATCGCGCCCGAGGGCATGGCGCCCTGGCTCGCGGCCGGCGCCCAGGGCTTCGGCCTCGGCTCGGCGCTCTATCGGCCGGGCATGAGCCCGGCTGAGGTCGCGCGGTCCGCGCAGGCGTTCGTCGACGCCTGGCGGGCCCTTGACGATCGCTCCGGCTAGCCTAGCAGAGCTGGCGCTCGGCCTTGGGCAGGGCGCAGGTGGCGGCGGCGTAGGCCCGGCCTTCGCCCGGTCGGATCGGCTTGTCGTCGAGGCGCGCGAGGCCGAGATACTGGACGTGCACGCGGGCGAGGCCCTGGTTCTCGAAGCCGAGCTCGCGCGCCGCCGCCTGGGACAGATCGATCACCCGGTCCTTGAGGAACGGCCCGCGGTCGTTGACCCGGAGCACGAGGCTGCGGCCGTTCTCGAGGTTGGTGACCCGCACCAGGCTCGGCAGCTGCAGGGTCGGATGGGCCGCGGTCAGCGCCTCGACGTCGTAGATCTCGCCGTTCGCGGTCCGGTGGCCGTCGTAGGACGCGCCGTACCAGGACGCGATGCCGGTCGCCTCGTAGGCATTCTCGAACCTCGGATAGTACCACCTGCCATCGACCTGATAGGGCTGCTCCGACCTTGAAATGCGGGGCCGGCGCCGCTCCGGTATGGGGCCGCGTGCTGCCGCAGCCGGCAAGCGCGACCAGCGCGCAGAAGAGAAGCCCATGCCCGAGGCCGATCCGTCGCCTGGCCGATCCGAGCGCCCGCCGCATGCAAATCTCCCATCTGGCATATCCCTAAAAAACACAGCAAATTGTTCCGGACAACCATCGCGGTCGCCATCAGGTACGTTACGGCCGAAATTCCACCCGCCGGGGCGCGCGGTTGTCGCCGGGCGCGACCGGGCGTAGCCTGGGCAAGCGTGACCGGGGAGGGGGAAGCTGATGAAGATCGGCATCGTCGGCAGCGGGGCCATGGGCTCGGTCTACGGCGCGATCCTGGCCGATGCCGGCAACGAGCTCTGGCTGTTCGATCAGTGGCGCGACCATGTCGAGGCGATGCGGACCGCCGGGCTCCGCTGCACGGGCGCCAGCGGCGATCGGACGGTGGCCGTCAACGCGACCGGCGATGCCGCCGAGGCGGGGCCCTGCGAGCTCGCGATCGTCGCGACCAAGGTCATGGACATCGAGGCGGGCGTGCGCGCGGCACGGGCCATGATCGGGCCCGAGACGCTGGTCCTGACGATCCAGAACGGGCTTGGCAACGTCGAGCGCATCCAACGGGTGCTGAGCCCGGAGAATCTCTTGTTCGGGATCGCCGGCGGGTTCGGCGCGGAGATGATCGGGCCCGGCCACGTCCACCACAACGGCATGGAGGCGATCAACCTCGCCGAGCTGAAAGGCGGCATCACGCCGCGCCTCGAGCGGGTCGCCGAGGTCTGGCGGCAGGCGGGCTTCAAGGTCCAGACCTTCGAGGACCTCTGGCCGGTGGTCTGGAGCAAGCTGATCGCCAACGTCGCGTTCAGCGCGATCTGCGCGGCAACCGGCATGCGGGTCGGCCAGGCGCGCGCCAACGAATGGGCCTGGGGCCTGGCCAAGGCCTGCATCAACGAGGCGGCCGCGGTCGCCGCCGCCAAGGGCATCAAGCTCGCCTACGCCGACCCGGTGCAGTGGGTCTCGGACTTTGCCGGCAAGATCCCGAACGCGCGCCCCTCGATGTACCAGGACCTGCTCGCCGGACGGCGCTCGGAGATCGATTCGATCCAGGGCGGGGTCGTGGCGGAAGGGGTCAAGGTCGGGGTGCCCACCCCCACCTGCGCCTTCATGGTCCAGCTGGTGAAAGCCCTCGAGGCCAAGCACCAGGCCCACGGCGATTCTTACCGAGCGCTATAGCAATCATAGGCCTCCAACCAAAGGTTGATCACGTCGCCTGTCTCAGGTATCATCATGCACCGCGAACAGGCCAAGGGATACTGCGCAGCGGATGTCAGCGCCAGAAGGGACCTTTCAGGAATTGATTGCCCAGCCTGCCCCATCGGGTATGGGGCTGATCGTCGTTGACCGGATTTTCGCTTTTTTGCAGACATGTGCAAAATGGGGCTTTGGCGCCTGGGTAGCGGTCACATCGGTTGAGCAGCTAAGGCTTTCAATCGGCTATCTCGCTGGTCAACAGACGCACGCAGATCTGATGTTTTCATATTTTGTTAGCAGCCCATCCGGCCTAACTGTATCGGTGAGCGTCACGGTCGGCGTCGGTGGTCTTGGCTACGGCTTGCTGGAGCGCAGGTTGAGGCACCGGACCCTGGCGCGATATGAGAATCGGAACGCTGTGCTCGAACAACGGTGGGACCCCGATCGCACTTCGAGCGGTTTGACGCCGGATGGAAGGACGCATCCCCGTGACGAGTGACGCCGCGACGCTCATCGACCTGAACTTCCTGGTGCTGTCCATCCTGGGCGGGATGGCCCTGTTCCTGGTGTACAGCCTTTGGCAAGCTACCTGTGTGGCTTGGATGCGTCAGCTATGCTTCGAGGCGCGGGATGAGATCTTTGATCTGGCGGCCGCCGGCCGGTTGGATTTCAGGTCCGCGGACTACCGGCAAATCCGCTCAGGCATCGAGACGCTGATCCGCTTTGCCGACAGGATCTCTTGGCCGCGCCTGCTGTCCTACTACATCACCTTCCGGCCACGGCGACACCAGAGCTCGATCTCGCGCGCGGTCGAGCGGATCGTCGATTCCGAGACCCAGGCCATCGTACGCAAGGAGATCCACAAGGTTAACGGTGCCATGTGGATGCTGCTCGTCGCGCGCTCGCCGGTCCTCATTGGCCTGTTCGGGCTCTTCATCGCAACTCGCTGTATTGCCAGCGGGGTAGACCGTGTTCGCCGTGACATCCTGGAGACGATCAAGATCGAGGCCGAGGAGGGTCAGGATCTCGTTGATCATACTTCCTCGGCGCGCCCGCTCGGATGGCTGCGCATGGCCTGACTCGAGTTATCAAAACGTCACGGCGGCGATCAACGCTAGACTGGGTGCGGCTTCTGCTCAGGATCTGTGCGGACCGTCAAAAGACGGCGAAGGACCCCGTCTCGCTTGCATGCGCACGAACATGCGCATATTCTGGCGTCCGATTGCCGGAGAATTGTCATGGCTGCGCCCGTCTGCGACCCTAAGGCGCCGAAGAAGGCGGTCAATCTTTCGATCAACAGCGACCTGCTGCGGCAGGCGCGCGAGCTCGGCGTCAATCTGTCCAAGACACTCGAATCCCAGCTCGAGCAGCTGATCCGGGCCGAGCGCGCGCGCCGGTGGCAGGAAGAGAACCGCCAGGCGATCGAGGCCCACAACCGCTTCGTCGAGAAATACGGCATCTTCAATGACATCCGGAAGCGGCTGTAGTGGCGCAGTTCGACGTCTATCGGAACCCTGCGCCCGAGATCGAGGGTTCCCTACGTCCTCGACGTCCAAGCCGACATCCTCGCGCACCTGAACCTGCGGGTCGTGGTCCCGTCTGGTGCGAGCGGACGTGGTCGATCCACCCTTTCCCGGGCTGAATCCCAAATTCGTCGTCGAAGAGAACACCGTCGTCATGGCGACCACGCTGATCGGCGGCTTGCCCGCCCGCAGCCTGCGTGAGCCGGTCGCCAACCTCGCAAGACCACCGCTACGACATCATCGGCGCGATCGACATGCTGATCACCGGCGTCTGATGAGCCCGGCGCCCGCACGGCGGCCGCTACGAGCGGTAGTCGGCGTTGATCGCGATGTAGCCCGCGGTCAGATCGCAGGTCCAGACGGTGGCCGCGCCCGGGCCGCCGCCGACCGTGACCTCGAGCAGGATCTCCTGGCCCTTGAGGTGCGCCACCACCGGCGTCTCGTCGTAACCTTCGAGCCGGTGGCCGGCCTCGGCGATCGCGTGGCCGCCGAAGCGGATCCCGACCCGCGCCGGCTCGATCGGCTCGCCCGCCTTGCCGATCGCCATCGCGAGCCGGCCCCAGTTGGCATCGCCGCCCGCGATCGCGGTCTTGACCAGCGGCGAATTGGCGATGCTGAAGGCGATCCTCTTCGCCGACTCCTCGGTCACCGCGCCCGCGACCCGGACCTCGATCAGCTTCTTCGCGCCTTCGCCGTCGCGCACGACCTGCTTGGCGAGATCGGTCATGACCTCGGCCAGGGCGCTGCGAAAGCCTTCGAGCAGCGGGTCGTCGAGGCGCGCCGGGGCCGGATGGCGGGCCTGGCCGGTTGCGAACAGCAGGACCGTGTCCGAGGTCGAGGTGTCGCCATCGACGGTGATCGCGTTGAACGAGCCGCGGTTGGCCTCGGCCAGCAGCGCCTGCAGCAGGCCCGCCGGCAGGGCCGCATCGGTGAACAGGAAGGCGAGCATGGTCGCCATGTCCGGCTGGATCATGCCCGAGCCCTTGCAGATGCCGCAGATCGTGACCTCGGCATCGCCGATCGCCGCCCGCGCGAAGCTGCCTTTGAAGAAAGTGTCGGTGGTCGCGATCGCCCGGGCGGCGAGCTCCCAGGCGCCGGGATCCAGACCCGCCTCGAGCTCCGGCAGCCTTGCGACCACGGTTGCGACATCGAGGCGCTCGCCGATCACCCCGGTCGAGGCGATGTAGATCTCCTCCGGCCGGGCATCGAGCAGCTTCGCCGCGGCTTCGGCCTCGGTCCGGACCACGGCATCGCCCGCCGCGCCGACCATCACGTTCGCCTGGCCGGCGTTGACCACCAGCGCGCGCGCCCGGCCGTAAGGCAGGATGGCGCGGCACCAGCGGACCGGATGCCCCGGCAGCAGGCTCCTGGTGAAGAGGCCCGCGACCGTCGTGCCCGGGGCGAGCTCGACCAGGGTCAGATCCGGGCGGCCGCGATACCGGAGCCCGGCGGCGCAGGCCGCGAGCCGCACCCCCGCGACCCCCGGCAGATCGGGGAAGCGCGCCGGCGCCAGCGGTGAACGCGCAAGCGGCATGACCTTTCCCTCCCCGACCGGCCCCTCGATTCTGGCGCTTCGGCCGCGATCACGCGGGCCGGGCGGCGGTTCTCACTTCGCTTCTGGTGTCGGCTGGGTTTCCGGCTGGGCCGCGGGGGCCGGCTGGCCCTCGGGCGCCGGCGGGACCCCGGCCGCCGGCGGGGCCCCGGGCGCCGGCGCCGCCGGCATCGGCGAGCCGTCGAGATTGAAGCGCTCGATCTTGGCGCCCTCGTGCAGATCCGCGACCAGGGCGGTCACGATCTCGCGGGCCAGGTCCTGGCGCAGCTGCTGCTGGCTGTCCTCGAAGGTCGGCTCGGCCGTCCGGCGCTCGAACACCTTGATCACGTGCCAGCCGAACTGGGTCTGGACCGGCTCGGTGGTGATCTGGCCGGGCTGGAGCGCGAACGCCGCGTCGGCGAACGCGGGCACCATCTGCTCGCGCCGGAAGAAGCCAAGGTCGCCGCCGTTCGACGCCGAGGGCCCGGTCGAGCGCTGCTGGGCGAGCGTGGCGAAATCGGCGCCCCCCTGCAATTCCTTGATCACCGCCATGGCCTCCTCCTTGCTCTTCAGGAGGATGTGGCGCGCGTGGACCTCGGGCTGCGCGAAATTGTCCGACTTCTTCAGCTGGTCGTAGCGCTCGTGCAGCTTGGCCTCGGTCGTGCCCTCCTCGATCTTGCGCCGGATCAGGGCATCGCGCAGCACGTTGGTCCGGGCCTCGGCGAGCGCGACCTGGAGCCCGGGATCGGCGCCGAGGTTCTCGCGCTCGGCCTCGTTGGCGAGCAGCTGGAAATCGATCACCCGGTCGAGCAGGATGCCGAACAGCACCTGCATCGGCATCTGCCGGTACTGCTCGGGCAGACTGCGCGCGGTCTCCTCGAGCTGGGAGCGATGGACGGCGACGCCATTGACGATCGCCACCACGGGGTCGTCATCCGCGGGTTGAACCGCCGCGGGTTGATCTGCCGCGGGTTGCTGCGCGGCGGGTTGATCCGGGGCGGGTTGCTGCGCCCGGACCGGGGCGCTCAATGCGAGGAAACCGAGGGCGGCGGCGACGAGCGACTTGGCCAACATGGACTGGTTCCAGGGATCAGTGCGCGAGGGGCGCCATAAAGCACAAGAGCGGGCGGCTCACAAGCATTCGCCGAGCCCCCGATCGAGCCCGTGGGTCGCGTTGACACCCAGGGCCAAACTGCCTATCTCACGGGGCAGTCTCGCCCCCAGTCTCGACCCCGCCCCGGGAGGACCCTGCGCCCATGATTGGCGCTCTCGCCAAGCGGCTGTTCGGCTCGGCCAACGACCGCGTCATCAAGTCCTTGAACAAGACGGTCGATGCCATCAACGCCCTCGAGCCCGAGCTCGAGGCGCTCTCGGACGCCGATCTGCGGGCCCGGACCGATCGCTTCCGCGAGCGGCTGGCTGCCGGCGAGACCCTCGACGACCTGCTGATCGAGGCCTTCGCGACCGTGCGCGAGGCCTCCAAGCGGACCCTCGGCCAGCGCCATTTCGACGTCCAGCTGATGGGCGGCATGGTCCTCCACCAGGGCAAGATCGCCGAGATGAAGACCGGCGAGGGCAAGACCCTGGTCGCGACGCTCGCGGTCTATCTGAACGCGCTGACCGGCAACGGCGTCCACGTGGTCACCGTCAACGACTATCTGGCGCGGCGCGATGCCGGCTGGATGGGTCAGATCTACCAGTTCCTCGGCCTCTCGGTCGGCTGCATCGTGCCCGGCCTCGACGAGCCGGAGCGCAAGCGCGCCTACGGCGCCGACATCACCTACGGCACCAACAACGAGTTCGGCTTCGACTACCTCCGCGACAACATGAAGTTCGCGCCCGAGAGCCTGGTCCAGCGCGGCTTCAACTTCGCGATCGTCGACGAGGTCGACAGCATCCTGGTCGACGAGGCGCGCACGCCCTTGATCATCTCGGGGCCGAGCGAGGAGAGCTCGGAGCTGTACCTGACCGTCGACAGCTACATTCCGAAGCTCGAGCCCGACGACTACGAGAAGGACGAGAAGCAGCGGGCGGTCTCGCTGACCGAGAGCGGCGGCGAGAAGATGCAGGCGTGGCTGGACGAGGCGGGCCTGCTCAAGCACCCCGAGCTCTACGACATCGCCAACGTCACGCTCGTCCACCACGTCAACCAGGCGCTCAGGGCGCATCGCCTGTTCACCCGCGACGTCGACTACCTGGTCAAGAGTGGCAAGGTCGTGATCGTCGACGAGTTCACCGGCCGCATGATGGAGGGCCGGCGCTATTCCGACGGTCTGCATCAGGCGCTCGAGGCCAAGGAGAAGGTGACGATCCAGCCGGAGAACCAGACGCTCGCGTCGATCACCTTCCAGAACTACTTCCGGCTCTACCCCAAGCTCGCCGGCATGACCGGCACGGCGGCGACCGAAGCGGCCGAGTTCGGCGAGATCTACAAGCTCGACGTGGTCGAGATCCCGACCCACATGCCGATGATCCGGGACGACGAGGACGACGAGGTCTACCGGACCGCCGGCGAGAAGAACAAGGCGATCGTCGCCAGCATCGCCGATGCCCACGAGCACGGCCAGCCGATCCTGGTCGGCACGGTCAGCATCGAGAAGTCGGAGCACCTGTCGACCCTGCTCAAGAAGGAGAAGATCCCGCACCAGGTGCTGAACGCGCGCTACCACGAGCAGGAGGCGTTCATCGTCGCCCAGGCCGGGCGGTTCGGCGGGGTGACGATCGCGACCAACATGGCCGGCCGCGGCACCGACATCCAGCTCGGCGGCAACGCCGAGATGAGGAAGCTCCAGGAGCTCTCCGAGGTCGAGGACGAGGCGGAGCGCGCCGAGCGCGCCGCAAAGATCGAGCGCGAGGTCGAGGCGGAGAAGCAGAAGGTGATCGCCGCCGGCGGCCTCTACGTGCTCGGCACCGAGCGCCACGAGTCGCGCCGGATCGATAACCAGCTGCGCGGCCGCTCGGGCCGCCAGGGCGATCCCGGCCGGTCCAAGTTCTTCCTGTCGCTCGAAGACGACCTGATGCGCATCTTCGGCTCCGAGCGCATGGACAGCATGCTGGGCAAGCTCGGCCTCAAGGAGGACGAGGCGATCGTCCATCCCTGGATCAACAAGGCGCTCGAGAAGGCGCAGCAGAAGGTCGAGGCGCGCAACTTCGAGATCCGCAAGAACCTGCTGAAGTTCGACGATGTCATGAACGATCAGCGCAAGGTGATCTACGAGCAGCGCCACGAGCTGATCGAGGCGCGCGAGGTCGCCGACACGGTGCGCGACATGCGCCATCAGGTGATCGACGACCTGGTCGCGGCGGCGATCCCGGAGAAGGCCTATCCCGAGCAGTGGGACACCGAGGGGCTGGAGCGCGACGCCGGGCGCCTGCTGGGGATCGAGCTGCCCGTCGGCGCGTGGGCCAAGGAGGAGGGCATCGCCGACGCCGAGATCAAGGAGCGGATCGTCAACGAGTCCGACCGCAAGGCCGCGCACAAGGTCGTGACCTACGGTGCCGACATGATCCGCATGGCCGAGAAGAGCCTGCTCTTGCAGATCGTCGACCATCTCTGGAAGGAGCACCTGCTGCACCTCGACCATCTGCGCCAGGGCATCCATCTGCGGGGCTACGGCCAGCGGGACCCGCTCAACGAGTACAAGCGCGAAGCGTTCGCGCTGTTCGAGGCGATGCTGACCAATCTGCGCCAGACGGTGACCCAGGTGCTGACCCACCTCGAGATCCGGATGCAGGCGCAGCAGGCCGAGCCGGCGGAGGCCGAGGCCGAGCCTCTGGCGGCGACCGGGACCGACGATGCGCGGCCGGCGCGTGGTGCTGCCCGCCCGCGGCCGCGGGTCGCGGCGAGCGGTGGCGGCACGCCCGGGGGTGGCGCCCGTGCCGCCGGCGCGCCCGGCCCGAGCCAGCCGGCAAGCTGGGGCAAGGTGCCGCGCAACGCGACCTGCCCCTGCGGCTCGGGCAAGAAATACAAGCACTGCCACGGCCGCCTGCACTGACCCGGGCGGCGCCGGCGGCCTCCCCTTGATCGGCGGCGTTCCCGCCCTCGCGAGCGGCGCGTGAGCCGAACCGGCCAGTCGCTTTGGCATGCCGCTCTGCTGGCGGCCTGCGGTCTCGGGCTCATCGCCCTTGGCTCTCGAGCCGGGCGGCGCGCGGGCGCAGATGCAGGCGCCGCCGTTCGGCTGGGACATGTGGGGCCCGGGCCCGACGCGGCCGGACGTCTGGCAATCGAAGCCTCTGGATCAGGGCCTTCGCGAGCGGCTGACCCGCCACGAGGCCTTCCTGCGGGACGGCGTGCCGGCGGCCTACCGCGGCGCGCAGAACCCCTTCACGAGGACGCCCGACACCGTGCTCCGGGGCGGCGCGATCTACGCGGACCGGTGCGCCGCCTGCCACGATGCCGCCGGCATGGGCCATGGCGACGCCGGGCAGGCACTCTACCCGTCGCCCGCCCTGCTCGCCGACCTGATCCGGATGCCGCAGGCGGTCGACGAATACCTGCTCTGGGCGATCGCCGAAGGCGGGGCGCCGTTCGGGACCAAGATGCCGGCCTTCAAGGACCAGCTGACCCCAGAGCAGATCTGGCAGGTCATCACCTACATGCGCGCGGGCTTTCCCGCCCCGAAGACGACCGGCCAATAGTAGGCGCCCGGCGGCCCTGCCGGCTCGGGTTCAAAAGCTCCGGGCGGGCGGGCGCCGGGGCCGGCCCCGGGGCGCTACGTCTTCCAAGTCGGGTGCCGCCCCCGCGCAGCCGGCCTCCGGCGCGTCTCCAGAACCCGCCTCGCATTGCCAACCACCGCCAAGCCGGTATAGTCATCGGATGGCCGGGGGCCTGCGGACTCTCGTGCGCTGGAGGAGGCAGAAATGGTCGAACGCAACGAGCAGGGAGATCTCCGGCAAGAGGCGTGGCGCCAGCAGATGCTGCGGGGCCAAATCGATCGGCGGGAGTTCCTGACCCGCAGCCTCGCTGCCGGCCTGGGCATGGCCGGCGTCGGCGTGGCGGCCAGGCTCGGCATCGGCACCGCGTTCGCCGACCGGCCCCTGACCCCGACGTTCTACCAGTGGATCGAGGACCTGCATCCGGGCATCCCCAAGGTCAACGCCCGATTCCCCGGCATCAACTACCAGATCGCGCCCGTGGAAGGCTTCGGCATCGAGCGGTTCGTCGCCGAGGCCAAGAAGGGCGAAAGCACCTGGGACGTCTACGTCGGCATGACGCCGTTCGTCGAGATGAGCCAGATGATCCAGGCCGACGTGATCGAGCCCTGGGACAACTACATCCCGAAAGAGGTCATCGACGACATCATCCCGTCGATCCGCAAGGAATGCACGGTCGACGGCAAGCTCTACAGCTGGCCGTTCCTGCTCGATGTGATCGGCATGGGCTGGCACTCGGGCCTGACGAAGCAGGCCGGGCTGCCGGAGACGGCGCCCGCGACCTGGGACGACTATCTGCAGAATGCCCAGAAGGTCGTGGATTCGGGCGCCGCCCCGTTCGGCGCGACCTTCGATGCCCATGGCTGGCGCTCGCTCGCGCCGATGACCCACAGCCTCAGCACCGACGTCTACACCTCCGAGGGGCTGTTCGATTTCACCAGCGATCCGGCGGTCGAAGCGCTGATGCTGATGAAGAAGATCATAGCGCTCGCCAATCCCGACATTCTCCTCGCGGGCTCCAGCGACGCCGGCGTCAACGGCACCCCGGACGAGGTCGCCTTCGCCGCCCAGCGGGTCGGCTACTACACCAAGTACTTCAATGCGCCGCTGCGCATGGCCCAGTACTGGCAGGACCCGGGCCTGCTGAAGCTGGCGCCTTTGCCCAAGTTCGCCAAGGGCGAGGGCTCGACGGTGTTCTGGACCACCGGCTCCTGCCTGCTGAAATACGGTCAGAACAAGGAGAAGGCGGCGGAGTATCTCAAGGCCCTGACCTACGACCCGCAGATCTGGAAGGACTCGATCGCCGGGACGGAAACCGCGCATCCGGGGCAACTGCCGCCCTACGGCTCGATCTACGCCGCCTGGGCGACCAACCCGCCCGACTGGATGCCGGCCTTCGTCGGCCTGGTGCGCGGTCAGCTCGACCGGGCCAAGGCGATCACCAACCACCTCTTCGGCCTGCAGCAGTTCGTGATCGGGCAGCCGATCTGGGAGACCTATCTCAAGGGCGAGGAGAAGGATCCCCACGTCGCCATGAAGAAGGTGGTCGATGCCGTGCACGCCGAGATGCAGCGCGGCTAGCGGCGCGAGGCGCAGGCGGCGGTCGCGGGCCTGCCGTCCGCCCGCCGTCTGAGCCGCCTCGCCGAGCGGCCAGACCGCCTGCTTTCGGTCGGCGCCCCGCCTCAAGGACGGGCAAAGTCGTGGCAGCAGCCGTAGCTCGACCTTCCTGGCCGACCCACCGGAGCCACCTTCAAGAGCAGATCAATCCGTGGGTGTTCCTCCTGCCCACGCTGATCTTCTTCGTCTGGTACCAGGCCTACCCGATCATCCGCGTGATCTGGATCAGCTTCACCGATTTCAAGTTTCTCAGCCACGACCCGGCCAACTGGGTCGGCTTCGGCAACTATGCCGAGGCGCTGCGCGATCCTTTGATGTGGACGAGCCTGTGGCGGGCCGCTCTGTTCACCATGATGTTCCTGCCGGGCACGATCATCATTCCATTGCTGGTGGCGATCCTGGTCGATCGGGTGCAGAACCGACGCGTGGCGACGGTCTACCGCGTCATCCTTCTGA
>CAVWPO010000021.1:0-128886 GCA_963756905.1 uncultured Alphaproteobacteria bacterium | reverse complement strand
TGCATCTGCCTGGCGTCGGCCGATGCGGATGAGCAGCCAGGTGCGACTGAGCGGCACCGCTTGGCGCGCGGGCGGGTCGGGTTGCCCCGGGGGGCAAGGGAGGATCGATCATGGCCAGGTTTGTTCTGGGCCTCGTTCTCGGCGTCTTTTTGGGCGCGCTCGCGGTGTCCTACGACCCGAGCCTCGCGGACCGGGCGCGCGGCGCGTTCGCGAACCTGACCGCCCTGGTCGCGAGCGGGGCGGAGAAGGCCGCGCAGTCGGTCGACCGCGGCGCCGGCAAGCTTGCGGACCAGGCCGAGCGGGCGGGCCGTGCCCCCGGCAACCAGGAGGCCCCGCCGCCAGCCGGCTCGCCGCCGCGCTGAGCCCGGGGGCAGGACCGGGCTACCACTCGAGGATCAGGCGCCGGTCCTCGACCCGGTAGCCGTGCAGGCGCTCGAGAAAGGTCATGCCCAGCAGCGAGATGGGCAGCGGCGCGGCGTTCACCGAGGCGTCGAGGTCGTAGAGGCTGAACTGGCCGACCCGCAGCTCGCGCAGCCGCACCGGCGCGCCTTGCACCTCGCCGTTGGCGGTGTGATAGGTCTCGCTGAACTGGAGGTTCTGCGGGCTGAAACCGAGCCGGTGGGCGTCGGCCAGGGTGAGCACGATCTCCGAGGCGCCGGTGTCGAGCAGGAAGGTGACCGGCACGCCGTCGACCACCGCTTCGAGCACGAAGTGCCCCTGCGGTCCGGCCTCGATCACGGATTGCCAGGCATTGCTCGCGGGGGTGGCATCGCGCGCGTCGTCGGCTATGCTCGGTTGCGGCGCGGACGGCGCGCTCACCGGCTGCAGCCAGGGACTGCCGCGGAGCACGGCGAAACCGATGCCGATGACGACGGCGAGCGCGAGATAACGCAATGCCCAGGCGAGCATGGCGATCGATCAGCCTCTTCCTCGGTCGCGCCCGGGCGCAAGTCTCGACGATCTGAGATAAGGACGTGCTAACGAGCGCAGATCGAGGCCCGGCCGGGCGATGACCGGGCCGACGCGGGCGGCGCGCGGTCGGGGCCGATGCCGGACGGCGTGATGCGGCTCCTGGGCGCGCCGTTGGTGCTGCCGTTTGGCCTCGCGGCGGCGCTCACGGCCGCGGCCGGGCTCTGGCTCGGCGGCCGGCGCAGCGTCCCCCTGCTGGGCCTGGCGCAGACGCTCGGGTTCCTTGCGGCCTATGGGGCCTTGCTCGGCCTGCCGGCCTGGCCGCCGGTCACGGCGCTGGAGAAGGTCGCCTGCGTGGCCGTGCTCGGCGTGCTGCTCGGGATCCTGCTGCCGCTGCTGCCCCGCTTTGCCGACGCCTTGCAGACCGCGCTGCTCGCCTGGCCGATCGCGATCGTGATCTGGCTCGCGGCGCGCGCGCCGCTGGCCGCGCCGACCCTGGGGATCGCGGCCGTGCTGGCGCTGTTCGGGGCCGCCATGATCGGGCCGCTGGCGGGCGCCCGCCAGCGCAACCCGAGGCGGGCCCTGATGCTGCTCTGCGCGGTCGTGGGCCTGGCCGCGCTCGCCGACTTCGGCCGCGCCCCGCTGGTGGCCGAGCTGGCTCTGGCGCTCGCGGCCTCGCTCGCGGGCGTGCTGGTCGCCGGACGCTCGCTCGCGCTCACCAACGGCAGCCTGGTCGGCCCGACCGGCACCGCTTTGGCGCTGGCCGGGACGCTGGCCCTGTTCGGCGGCGCCAGCCGGATCGCCCTCCTGCTGCTGGCGCTGGTGTTCGCCGCCGACCGGCTCGCCAGACGGCTCGCCTCGCGCCGCTGGCTCTGGCTCGAGCGCGTCATGTTCGCGGCCGGCTGCCTGGTGCCGCTCGGCCTCGCCCTGGCGGTCGCCCGCCTCGGCTCCGGACCGCTGCTCGTCCCCTGAACGACTGTCCCTCGGGCGGAAAGGCGGCCTGACGGCACCGGGGCGCCGATCGCTGGCCGCGGCCGGGCCTGGGAAGGCCGCCATCGATCCGCTAAATCGACGCGGACTCACAACCGGCGGGCAGCAGGAGCGCATCGTCAAGAGCGGGGTTGTTCGCTAAAGAGCGCCAACTTGGCGCTGAAGGGGCCGCCGAGCAACCGGGGAGGATCCGACCATGACCGGGAAAGCCGTGCAGACCGTGCTGATCGACAACGAGCGCGTGCGCGTGACCGAGTGGCGCTTTGCGCCTGCTGCCGCCACCGGCTGGCATCGCCATGCGTTCGACTACGTCGTCGTGCCGCTGGCCGACGGCGTGCTCGAGCTGGTGGGGCCGGGGGGCGAGCGCAGGCGGGCGGAGCTCAGGCACGGCGTGCCCTATTTCCGGAACGCCGGCGTCGAGCACGACGTCATCAACGCCAACGCGTTCGAATTCGCCTTCATCGAGACCGAGCTCAAGGAAGGCGGCTGACGCCGCCCGGCGCGGCCGCCCGCGGAACCAATCGTCGCAACCCGGGTTGCTAGCCAGGCGTCGCCATGCAGGCGGAGACGATGTTCGAGGCGCTCGTCGGCCTCGAGGACCGCTCCGCGGAGTGGTGTGGCGGCCCTGAGATCTGGCACGACCGGCCGAACCGCGGCCGGCCTCGGGGGGAGAGTTGCGATGAGATATGCTCTTCTGTGGTTGATCGGGGTGCCGATTCCGGTGCTGATCGTCGTCTACTTCCTGTTCCACTGAGCTTAAAGATCCCGCCCGGCCGCCGGCCGGGCAGCGCGGCGGCAGGCGCCGGCCACCGGCTGGCCGCCGCCACCCCCGCGATACCGGCGGCCCGACGCCACAAAAGGTTGCCGGGCGGGCCGAAAAGCGACACTCTGATCGCACAGGCGATCGACGGCAGCGCAGGGAAGCGTTGCCCGCCGGCGTCTGCCAGCAGAGGAGGTCGCGGCCATGCAGACCATGGCGCCGGGTGAGATCCTGGACAAGCTCGCCGGCTTCCCGATCCTCATGTTCGAGCGCGGCGACGTCGTGCTCGCCCAGGGCAGCGCCACCGGCCGGCTGCTGTTCCTGAAGCACGGCGCGGTCGACATCGTGATGGAAGAGGTCTTCCTCACCCGGGTGATCGAGCCCGGCTCGGTGTTCGGCGACGTGGCGCTGCTGCTCGACCAGGCTCATACCGCGGACGTGCTGGCGGTGCAGTCGTCCAGCTTTTACGTGGTCGAGGACGCGGAAGGGTTCCTGCGCTCCGAGCCGCTCGCAGCCCTCTATGTCGCGACCGTGCTCGCGGGCCGGCTGAACGCCGTCAACCACCTCCTGGTCGAAGCGCGCAACCGGGCGGCCGAGGCCGGCGCGCGCCGCGGCTTCGTCATGGAGATGGTCGAGCGCATGGGTCGCGCGCTGCAGATCCGCACACCGCCGTCGTCGTCGTAGCCGGCCGGACCCGCTGCTCGGATCTTAAAGGCGCGAAGATTGACGGACCGGGGGTGCTGATCGTTCAATGGCGCCCGCCGCTGGCACGGATGAGAACTTAGGAAAGAGCCCTTGACGATGCTGGAGCTGGCCGGCCGGAGCGACGCCGAACCCCCGATTGCGGGCGGCAACCGGACCCACGAGTATCTCGCGGCGCTCGAGCAGAAGGTGCTCTGGCTCGCCTGCTGGATGATCCACAACGCCAACCACATCCGCGCGAGCCGCGACGGGCTCAAGGTCGGCGGCCATCAGGCGTCCTGCGCCTCGGTCGCGACCCTGATCACCGCCCTCTACCTGGACGTGCTGCGGCCGGGCGACCGGGTCGCGGTCAAGCCGCACGCGAGCCCCATGTATCATGCGATCCAGTACCTGCTCGGGCGGCAGAGCCGGGAGAAGCTCGAGCGCTTTCGCGCCTTCGGCGGCGCCCAGGCCTATCCGTCGCGGACCAAGGATACCGACGGCGTCGACTTCTCGACGGGCTCGGTCGGGCTCGGCGCCGCGATGACCCTGTTCGCGTCGCTCACCCAGGACCTCCTGCACGAGCGCCGGCTGCTGCCCGAGGGCCAGCCCAAGGGCCGCATGGTCGCGATCGTGGGCGACGCCGAGCTCGACGAGGGCAACGTCTTCGAGGCCCTGCTCGAGGGCTGGAAGCACGACGTCCGCAACGTCTGGTGGGTGATCGACTACAACCGCCAGAGCCTCGATCGGGTGGTGCCCGAGCGCCTGTTCAAGAAGATCGAGGACTTCTTCGGCGCGGTCGGCTGGCGGGTCGTGACCCTCAAGTACGGCCGGCTGCTGGAGGCGGCGTTCGCCAGGCCCGACGGCCAGGCGCTGCGCAGCTGGATCGACGACTGCCCGAACGATCTCTATTCGGCGATCACCTTCAAGGGCGGCGGCGCCTGGCGCCAGCATCTCGAGCACGACCTCGGCCATCTGGCGGGCATCCGGGCGCTGCTCGAGGAGCACGACGACCCGGCCCTCGGGCGCCTGATGACCAACCTCGGCGGCCACGATCTCGAGACCGTGCTCGAGGCCTTCCGCGGCGTCGAGGATGATCGGCCGCACTGCTTCATCGCCTACACGATCAAGGGCTTCGGCCTGCCGTTCGCCGGCCACAAGGACAACCACGCCGGGCTGATGACCGAGGACCAGATGGCGGCCTTCAAGACCGCCAACCGGATCCCGGACGGGCAGGAGTGGGAGCGCTTCGCCGGCCTCGACCTCGAGCCTGAGGAGCTGGCGGCGTTCTGCGCCGCGGTGCCGTTCGCCAGGCGGACCGAGACGCATGCGAGCCCGCGGCTGCCGGTGCCAAGCGCGCTCGCGCTCGGCCGCCGGGCGGCGCGCGCCTCGACCCAGGAGGCGTTCGGGCGGATCATGGGCGAGCTCGCGCGCGATCAGGGCGAGCTCGCGGCCCGGATCGTCACGACCTCGCCGGACGTCACGGTCTCGACCAACCTCGGCCCCTGGGTCGCGCGCCGGAGCGTGTTCAACCGCGCCGAGCACGCGGACGTCTTCAAGGTCGAGCAGGTCGCGTCCAGCCAGCTCTGGGCCGAGAGCCGGCGCGGCCAGCACGTCGAGCTCGGGATCGCCGAGAACAACCTGTTCCTGATGCTGGCGGCGCTTGGCCTCGCGGGCCCGCTGTTCGGCTCGCGCCTGATCCCGGTCGGCACGCTTTACGACCCGTTCATCGCCCGCGGCCTCGACGCGCTGACTTACGCGAGCTACCAGGACGCGCGTTTTCTCCTGGTCGCGACGCCGTCGGGGATCACGCTCGCGCCTGAGGGCGGCGCCCATCAGTCGGTCGGCACCGGCCTGATCGGCATCGGCCAGCCGAGCCTGCTCGCCTTCGAGCCCGCCTACGCCGACGAGCTCGCGGTGATCATGCGCTTTGCCTTCGAGCATCTCCAGGCCGACGACGGCGGCTCGGTCTATCTGCGCCTCTCGACCCGGCCGGTCGAGCAGCCAAAGCGCGAGATGAGCGAGCAGCTGGCCGCGGACGTCCTGGCCGGCGCCTACTGGCTGCGCGCGCCGGCCGCCGGCAGCGAGGTCGCGCTGGTGGGCTCCGGCGCGGTCCTGCCCGAGGTGCTGGAAGCGGCCGACGCGCTGGCCGACGATCTGCCGGGGCTGGGCGTGCTCGCGGTGACCTCGGCGGGTCGCCTGCACGCCGACTGGCGCGCCGCCCAGAGCCGCCGGACCGCGGGCGACGACGGCGCTCGTCCGGCGCTCGAGCGCCTGCTGGCGCCGCTCGCCGCCGACGCCTCGCTGGTCACGGTGCTGGATGGCCATCCGGCGACGCTCGCCTGGCTCGGCAGCAGCGGCGGCTGCCGGGTCTACCCGCTCGGCGTCGACCGGTTCGGCCAGTCGGGCGACATCCCGGACCTCTACCGCGAGTACCAGCTGGATGCGGCGGCGATCATCGACCGGGTGGCGCTCGCCTGCCGGGACCGCCTGCGGCGGCGATGACGGAGCCGCGGGCGGGGGGACCGCCCGACGCGGTGCTCTCGATCCAGTCGCAGGTCGCCTCCGGCCACGTCGGCAACAGCGCGGCGACGCTGCCCCTGCAACGCCTGGGCTTCGACGTTTTTCCCGTGCCCACGGTGCTGCTCGCCCATCATCCGGGCCAGGGCCGGGGCTGGCGCGGCCACAAGCTCGCGCCGGCCCAGATCGAGGAGCTTCTGAACGGCCTCGAGGCTTCCCCCTCCGCGCGAGCCACCGCGGTCGGCGCCGGCAGCCGGGGAAGCAGCACGCTCGCCCGCTGCGCGGCTGTGCTGAGCGGGTATCTCGGGGCGCCGGAAGTCGCCGATCTGGTGCTACGCGCCGTCAAGGCGGTCCGCACGGTACGACCGGACGCGCTCTATCTCTGCGATCCGGTGATCGGCGACGACCATACCGGCGTGTTCGTCGACCCGGGCGTCGCCGAGGCGATCCAGAGTCGCCTGCTGCCGGCGGCCGAGATCGTCACGCCCAATCGCTTCGAGCTTGCCCACCTCAGCGGCTGCCCGGTCGATACTCTCGATGACGCCCTGGCGGCTGCGGCAGCCGTCCGTGCCACGGGCCCGCGTCTGGTGGTGGCAACCGGGCTCGCGCTGCCGGATGCCCCCGGGATGATCGGCCTGCTCGCCGACAGCGCCGACGGCAGCTGGCTGGTCACGACGCCCCGCTTGCCAGGTCTGGTGCACGGGACGGGCGACGCGTTCAGCGCGCTGTTTCTCGGCCACTACCTGCGCAAAGGGGCGCCCGCGCCAGCGCTCGAGCTCGCGAGCGCCGCGATCTTCACGGTCGTCGAGCGCACCCATGGCACGGGTGCGGACGAGCTGCAGCTGGTCCTGGCGCAGGACGAGCTGAGCGACCCGAAGCGCCGGTTTGACGCCCGGCGCCTGCGCTAACTTCGGGATTCGGCAGCGAGGCGGCGGCCGAGCTCGAGGCAGGCGGTGCGGAGGTCATCGAGGGAGCAGGGGGGGCCATAGAGGCTCCTGAGGCGGGCCACGTCGAGGACGAAGGGGTCGTGCTCGCGCGGGGAGGTGATCACCAGGCGGCCGCGGCCGTAGCCTTCGAGGATCCAGAGCGCGAGGCGGCCGGTCGGCAGGCCGATGCCCGAGCCGACGTTGAGGATGCCGCCGGGCGGGGCCTGGGCGATCCCGGCGAGCAGGCGGGCGAAGATCGCGACCGGCAGGAAGTCGCGGGCGACGAACGGGCTCATGGCGTAGTGGATCTCGCCGTCCGTCTGCAGCTGGTCGAGGACCAGCGACAGAAAAGTCCGGCGGCCGGCGATCCGCTCGTCACCGAACACGTTCGCGAGGCGGAGGATCGTGAGGCGCTCGCCGAGCAGCTCGCGGAGCGCGGCTTCCGCCGCGAGCTTGGCGCGGCCGTAGGCGTCGGTCGGGCCGGTGGGCGCGGTCTCGGCGAGCGGGCGGTCGCCTGGCGCATAGACCTTGCGCGAGCTCAGCATGAGGTAGGCGATCGCCCGCGCGCCGATCAGCCTCGCGAGGCGCAGGTCGGTGTCCATCGCCTCGGGCCGGTAGCCCTCGCTGCCGAGCAGCGGATGGCGGGCGAAGTTGACCACGGTCGCGACGCCGTCCAGCAGGTCCGGGCGATCGATCGCGTCGTGGCCGACCGCGCGCACCCGGTCGGCGGGCAGGGTGTCGAGGGCGTGGCGGGCGAGGAAGCTGTTGCGGCCGACGATCAGGATCTGCCCGGCCTCGGAGGGCTCGCTGGTCACGCCCGGCCTCGGGCCGGCTCGGCGAGATCCGGCATCGGCACCAGGGTGAGCTGGCCGCCGCGGATCGCGAGTCCGAGCTCGCCCTGCTTCAGCGCCAGGGCCGCCTTGCCGAACACCTCGTAGCGCCAGCCCTTGAGCGCGGCGACCTTGGGCGCGCCCTCGGCGGCGATCGCCTCGAGGTCGGCGGTGGTCGCGACCAGCCGCTGCGCGACGTTGTTCTCCTCGCATTTGAGCTTGAGCAGGACCCGCAGCAGCTCGATCAGCGGCCCGAGGCCGCGGGCAAGCTTGGGCGGCGCCTCGATCTTCGGCAGCTCCGCCTGAGGGATGGCGAGCGCCGCCCGGATCGCCTCGACCGCGCCGGCAGCACTCCGGCGATCGAGGTTGATCCGGCGCAGCTTGGCGAGGTCCTCGGTCGAGGTCGGACGGTTGGCGGCGACCTCGAGCAGCAGATCGTCGCGCAGCACGCGGTTGCGCGGCAGATCGCGCTCCTGGGCGGTGCGCTCGCGCCAGGCGGCGAGCGCCTGGACGATCGCGAGGAAGCGGGCATCGCGGGAGCGCACCTTGATCCGCTTCCAGGCCTCGTCCGGGGGTTGATCGTAGGTCGAGGGCGCGGTCAGCTCGGCCAGCTCCTGGGCGACCCAGGCGCTGCGCCCGGTCTCCTCGAGCCGCTGCTTCAGCTTCTGATAGACGACCCGCAGATGGGTGACGTCGGCGATCGCGTAGGTCAGCTGCTCCGCACTGAGCGGCCGGCGCGCCCAGTCGGTGAAGCGCGAGCTCTTGTCGATCCGGGCCTTGGCGAGCTGGGCGACCAGGGTCTCGTAACCGACCTCCTCGCCGTAGCCGCAGACCATGGCGGCCAGCTGGGTGTCGAACAGGGGTGTGGGGATCTTGCCGGTGAGGTTGTAGAAGATCTCGATGTCCTGGCGGGCGGCGTGGAACACCTTGACCACGGCGGGATCGGCGAGCAGCTCGAACAAGGGGGCGAGATCGAGGCCTGGGGCGAGCGGATCGACCGCGGCGTGACGCTGCTTCGCCCGCCAGCTGGATCAGGCAGAGCTTCGGCCAGAAGGTCCGGTCGCGCATGAACTCGGTGTCGAGCGCGACGAACGGCTCCTGCGCCAGATCGGCACAGAGGTCAGCCAGCTCCCGGGTCGTGGTCAGCAGGGTCATCCGGGCCCGTTCACGCTGTTGCCGAGCATTTCACAGCCCGGCGGGCCGCCCTAACATAGGGCCAGCGAGCGACGCCGCAAACCCGTAGGGAGCAGGTCCTCTAGCCACTCCCGGGCGATGTCCCGCATGGCGCGCACCCGCTGCTCAGAATGCTTTCGGCAGGCCAGCATCCTTCAGCACCTTATTCGCCGTGTGCCGGGACGCGATCGTCACCGGCACGGTGAACGGCTTGCGCGCGTGGGGGCTGGTCCAGATCTCGTGATCTCCGCGACCCTGCCGGAGTAATCTGCACCCGGCTTCGACAAGGATCTTCCGAACGGCCCTGCCGTAGCCCTTCAAGCCGCGGTGCCCCGCCGCACCCGCGTGCTGGCATGCGCAACGACCTCGACCGGCACCTCGGCGCCATCGAACCCTTCCTCCTCGAGGAGGTCGAGGATGACGCCGGGCAGCTTGTGAAGCAACGCCTCCAGGCTCGGAGCTTCGGCGTTGACGCCTTCCAGATCGCTGGACTCGACGAACCAGACCGCGGCATCGGCATCGTAGGCCGCCTTCACGAGGATCAGGCCTCTGGGCATCGGCTTCCCTGCTGAGGTGGGCTTTCAAGCCACGCATATAGCGTATCTCATTGCCAAGCAGCAAACGCGGTCGCGCGCGACGCCGGCGGAGGACCGCGGCGATCGGGCCGAGGCTCGGGCGAGCTGCGCTCCAGCGGTTGGTGCACTCCCCGGCCGCGCGTCCTCTGCCGCCTTGACAGGCGGCGGGGTTCGGTGACCTCTACCGCGCGCTGGCCGGCGGGGCCGGGCGCACCTTTGGAGCACGAGGGCTGAGGATGCATCCCTATCGCACCCACAATTGCGGCGAGCTGCGACCTGAGCACGAGGGCCTGCTCGTGCGGCTGTCCGGCTGGGTGCACCGCAAGCGCGATCATGGCCAGCTGCTGTTCATCGATCTGCGCGACCACCACGGCATCACCCAGATCGTGTTCCAGCCCGAGCAACCGTTTTTCGGGGATGCCGAGGGGGTGCGCCTGGAGAGCGTGCTGACGGTCACCGGCCATGTGGTCGCGCGCAGCGCGGAGACGGTCAACCCGCAGCTCGCGACCGGGGCGGTCGAGCTGGTCGCGGACGCGCTGGTGGTCGAATTGCCGGCCGAGGTCCTGCCGCTGCAGGTCAACGCCGAGCGCGACTACCCGGAGGAGACCCGGCTGCGCTACCGGTTCCTGGACCTGCGCCGGGAGACGATGCAGAAGAACGTCCTGTTGCGCTCGAAGGTGATCTCGAGCATCCGCCGGCGCATGGAGGCGCAGGGCTTCGTCGAGTTCCAGACCCCGATCCTGACCGCGAGCTCGCCCGAAGGGGCGCGCGACTTCCTGGTGCCGTCCCGGCTCCATCCCGGCAAGTTCTACGCGCTGCCGCAGGCGCCGCAGCAGTACAAGCAGCTGTTCATGATCTCGGGCTTCGATCGCTATTTCCAGATCGCGCCCTGCTTTCGCGACGAGGACGCGCGCGCCGACCGCAGCCCGGGCGAGTTCTACCAGCTCGACCTCGAGATGGCGTTCGTCGAGCAGGAGGACGTGTTCGCCGCGGTCGAGCCGGTGATGCACGGCGTCTTCGAGGAGCTCACCGACTGGGAGGTGACGCCCTTGCCGTTCCCGCGCATCGCTTACCGCGATGCCATGGTGAAGTACGGCAGCGACAAGCCGGACCTGCGCAACCCGATCGAGATCGCGGACGTCGGCGAGATTTTTCGGGGTGGCGGCTTTGCGGTGTTCGCGCGCGCGCTCGAGAAGGGGGCGGTCGTGCGCGCGGTGCCGGCGCCGGGCGCGGTCGGCCGGACGCGGCGGTTCTTCGACCAGATGGTCGCCTACGCCCAGAGCCTGGGCGCGCCGGGCCTCGGCTACATCCAATATGCGGCGGGCGAGGAGCCCAAGGGGCCGGTCGCGAAGTTCCTCGACCCGGAGCGGATCGCGGCGCTCAAAGCGGCGGCCGGGCTCGAGGACGGCGATGCGGTCTTCTTCGTCTGCGACCAGCGGCCGGCGGCCGAGCGGCTCTCGGGCCTGATCCGCACGAAGCTCGGCGAGGAGCTGGGCCTGATCGCGGAGCGCTGCTATCGGTTCGCCTGGATCGTCGATTTCCCGATGTACGAATGGGACCAGGACAGCAAATCGGTCACCTTCTCGCACAATCCGTTCTCGATGCCGCAGGGCGGGCTCGAGGCGCTCGAGACCAGGGACCCGCTCGACATCCTGGCCTTCCAGTACGACATCGTCTGCAACGGCGTCGAGCTCAGCTCGGGCGCCATCCGCAACCACCGCCCCGACATCATGGTCAAGGCGTTCGCGCTCGCGGGCTACCCGGCGGAAGTGCTGGAGCAGCGCTTCGGCGGGATGTTCCGGGCGCTGCACTACGGCGCCCCGCCGCACGGCGGGATCGCGCCCGGGATCGACCGGATCGTGATGCTGATCGCGAACCAGCCGAACATCCGCGAGGTCACGGCGTTCCCGCTCAACCAGCAGGCCCAGGAGCTCCTGCTCGGCGCTCCCTCGCCGGTCGACGAGAAGCAGCTGAAGGAGCTGCACATCCAGCTCTCGCTTGCTGCCCGCGAACGGCTGCGCGAGGAGCAGGCCGCCCTAGCCGCGCCCCCCGACCACCTCGTCTCGCCTCACGCGGGTTAGTTGGCGCGCGGTAGGCGCCGGGATGATCGCCAGTCATGGATGATCCACGCGTGGTGATCTGAGCTATCGTATCGAGCACTCGGAGACGGTCGACTTCGACCGCCGTCGCCTGCGCTGAGATCTCTGACCTGCCGCAGCTCACGCCTCAGGTGGCCCGACTGCCCGCAGCAGGCTTGCCGGCAAAATGCCGTCATGATAGCCTGCTGATCGGAGCAATGAGGCTAAGGGGGATGACCAAGCTCACGGTTCGGAACCTTGAGGATGAGGTCGTCGCGAGGCTCAAGGCGCGGGCGGAGAGCCGGGGTCGGTCGCTGGAGGGCGAGGTCCGGCAGATCCTGCGTGACGCGGCCCGGGTGCCGACGCCGCGGCAGCTGAGGGCCGTGGCCGAGCAGATCACGGCAATGACGCCCGTCGAGCGCGCGCAAACCGACAGCACCGAGTTGATCCGTGCGGCGCGGGACCGCGATCTGTGAACGTCGTCGTCGATGCGAGCGTTGCCATCAAGTGGTACACGCCCGAAGCTCGGCACGCCAATGCCAAGGCTTTGCTCGGTCTCGCGGAGACGATCGTGGCGCCCGAGTTGATCGTCTCGGAGGTGACCAATGTCGCCTGGGCGAAGGCGCGGCGCGGGGAGATTTCCGAACAGGTCGCCGGCCTGATCGCCGCCTGGATCAGGAGCGGCGTGCCCGCGCTCGTGCCCGCGATCGAGCTCAACGAGCATGCGCTGCAGATCGCTCTGACGCTCTGCCACCCCGTGTACGACTGCATGTATCTGGCCTGCGCCCAGCTCGAGGCCGCACCGCTCGTCACCGACGATCAGCGCTTCCTCAGGGCAATCGGGAACGGCGCCTGGCGCGATCAGGTGATCGCTCTCGATGACCTGCCGCGGTCGGATTGACCGCGCAGTGCGGCCCGAGGCGACCCGCACGACAATTCGCTTGGTACGAGGGCACCGGCGCTGAGCCGGCTCCGGACTTTGCTCTCAGGTCGTACCCGGAGTTGTCCTCCAGGCATCGCAGGAGCGGCTCAGGCCCATTTGTCCCGGTCGGGTCGCGCCTTGGTCAGGCTGGCGGCCGGCGGCAGGGCGGCCAGCAGCAGCTGCTCGATGTCGAGCACGCCCGAGCGGTTGGCCGGCGCCGCGCCGTCGAGCGGCCCCGCGGTCGTATGCAACAGGCGGCGGAAGGCCTCGACCCGCTGCCACTTCTCGTTGTAGGCGTGGGCGATGTCGTCGCCGCGATGCCGCAGCCACATGGCGGCGGCGGCGGCGACGTGGACGGTCGCGTAGGAGGTGCCGTCGCCCGCGCCGTAGCCGCCGGAATGGGAGCCGGAGCTGAGCGCGGACGCACCCGGATCGGCGCCCTCGATCGGCGGCATTGCGACCTGTCCCGGCCCGGCGACGCTGTCGGCGCGCAGAACGCGCGCGGCCGGCGCCCAGACGTCGATCATGTCCCTGCCGTCCCGATAGTCGAACCAGATGCGCCGCTCCGAGGTCACCCCGCCGACCCCGATCGTGCGCCAGTACTTGCCCGGATAGGTGACGCTGTCGATGATCTGGCCGCCGGCGGCGGCGATGATCACGCCCTCTTCGTAGGCCCGGTCGACCGCCCGCCCCATGCCCCCGGTCATGGTCGGAAGGAAGGTCGGGATCCCGAGGCTGATGCTGATCACCTGACAGCCCTTGGCGCGAGCATGGTTGATGCCCTTCGCGACCGCCTTGCGGCTGCGCTCCGGGGTCAGCACGACCGCGGTTGCCCGCGCGCGGCGGACCGGCGGCCGCCGGATTGCGATTTCAGGGCATTTGCTCCAGCCTGGCAGCGAGCCAGCCGGGCGGCGACCTGGTACGAAAAGAAAGGCGCTACGGCCTGGCCGGAGCTTCGGGACCTGCGGAAGGCTGGTGCCGCCGGAGTGAATTGAACACTCGACCCCTCCCTTACCAAGGGAGTGCTCTACCGCTGAGCTACGGCGGCGCCCGATCCGGGATGGTGGCAGGGGCTAATGCCACAGGGTCGGGGACCGATGCAAGGGAATTGGCGGCAGACCGGAAATCGGAAAGCAGGCATGAGCGAGCACGACCAGAAGCCGGAGCGGCCCAAGCATTCGGCGCGCACGATCGAGGACAAAGCCGCGCGGGCGGCGCGCGCGGCCGAGGCGCTGCGGCAGAACCTGCGCAAGCGCAAACAGCAGCAGCGGGGCCGGCAGGAGGGGGACGCAACCGGGCCGTCGGCCCGCCCGAACCGCCCGGGCGTTAAGCCCGCCGAAACCAGTGGTGAGGCTCGACTTGAGGCGGTGCGCCCGAAGCCCTACAAAGGCGCTTGAGCGCGCCGCAGCCTCTGGCAACTGGAGCCCCGTCATCCCATGGACCGTATCCTGATCCGCGGCGGCCGCGCGCTCAACGGGCAGATCCCGATCAGCGGCGCCAAGAACGCCGCGCTGCCGATCCTCGCCGCCGGCCTTTTGACCGATGAGCCCCTGATCCTCAAGAACGTGCCGGCGCTGGCCGACATCGATTCGATGTGCCGCCTGCTCGAGACCCTCGGCATGACCGTCGATGCCGACCGGTCCGGCCGCCTCGAGCTCCGGACGCGGCGCATCACCAGCACGCTCGCGGCCTATGACCTCGTGCGCAAGATGCGCGCCTCGGTCCTGGTGCTTGGACCCCTCCTCGCGAGGAGCGGGGAAGCCAAGGTGTCGCTGCCCGGCGGCTGCGCGATCGGGCCGCGCCCGGTCGACCTGCACCTGAAGGGCCTGGAGGAGCTCGGCGCCGAGATCGAGCTCAGCGAGGGCTACATCCATGCGTCCGCGCCGCAGGGCTTGAAGGGCGCGAGCCTGCGGCTCGAGCTGCCCTCGGTCGGCGCCACCGAGAACCTGCTCATGGCGGCCTGCCTGGCCGAGGGCGAGACCGTGATCGCCAATGCCGCGCGCGAGCCGGAGGTCGTCGATCTCGCCCGCTGCCTGGTCGCGATGGGGGCCAGGATCGAGGGCATCGGCCGCGGCAATCTCGTGATCCAGGGCGTGCCGCGGCTGCACGGCGCCGAGCACACGGTGCTGCCCGACCGGATCGAGCTTGGCACCTACGCGATCGCGGCCGCGATCACCGGCGGCACGCTCGAGCTCGCGGGCGGCCGCATGCAGCTGGTCCAGACGGTTGCCGAGAAGCTCGAGGAGGCGGGCGTCACGGTCGAGCCGAGCGAGCTCGGCATCAAGGTCTCGGGGCGCGCGACGAAGCCCACCGGGGTCGACGTCATGACCCAGCCCTATCCCGGCTTCCCGACCGACCTGCAGGCCCAGCTCATGGCCTTGATGTGCATCGCCGAAGGCGCTTCGATGATCACCGAGACGATCTTCGAGAACCGCTTCATGCACGTGCCGGAGCTGACCCGCATGGGGGCTCGGATCACCGTCCACGGCGGCTCGGCCCTGATCCGCGGGGTCGGGCGGCTGACCGGGGCGCCGGTCATGGCGACCGACCTGCGCGCCTCGGTCTCGCTGATCCTGGCTGGCCTTGCCGCCGAGGGCGAGACCGTCGTCAACCGCGTCTATCACCTCGATCGCGGCTACGAGCGGCTGGCCGAGAAGCTGGTCGCCTGCGGCGCCGACATCCAGCGGCTGCACTGACCGGGACCCCGGCGATCATGGTCGAGCGGCTGCGTCTGAAGGCGGTGGACCCGGATGACCTCAGCGTCATCGCCGCCTGTCTGCAGGACGCGCTGATCCCGCTCGCCGAGATGGCCTATCTGGCCGGTGAGCGCCGCTTCGTCGCGGCGTTCACCCGCTTCCGGCGCGAGTGCCTGGCCGATCCCGCGAGCTGCGACGGCATGACCCAATGCCAGTCGGCGCTCGTCGTCAACGAGGTCGAGGCGGTCCGGCGCTACGGCCTCGACAGCCGCTTCGGGGCGGTCAGGCTCGAGCTCCTGACCCTGGTCGCGGCGCCGGGCGAGGGCGGGCTGATCGACGTCACCCTGCTGTTCGCCGGCGACATGGCGATCCGCCTGCGGGTCCGCGAGATTGCCGCCACGCTCGAGGATTTCGGCGAGCCCTGGCCGGCCGCGGTGGCGCCGACCCACGAGCTGGCCGGGACGCCGGCCGAGCGCGGCTAGCGATGGTGCTGCGCCTGGACGAGCGCGCGCCCGACTTCGAGGCGGCGCTCGCCCGCCTGACCCGCCGGCGCGGCCAGGAGCCGGTCGACGTGCGCAAGCAGGTAGCCGCGATCCTCGCCCGGGTCGCGGTCGAGGGCGATCAGGCGCTGCTCGACTATACGCTCCGGTTCGATCGCCATCGCCTGAGCGCCGCCGAGCTGCGGGTCGATGACGGCGAGATCCGCCGCGCGCTCGAGGGTTGCCCGGACGAGCTGCGCCAGGCGCTCGAGCTCGCCGCCGCCCGGATCGGCGCCTTCCACCGCCGCCAGCTGCCGGTCGACCAGGAGGACGTCGACGCCCTGGGCGTCCGCCTCGGGCTCCGCTGGCGGCCGATCGAGGCGGCCGGCATCTACGTCCCGGGCGGCACCGCGGCCTATCCGAGCTCGGTCCTGATGAACGCCATCCCGGCCCGGATCGCGGGCGTCGAGCGGGTGGTGATGGCGGTGCCGGCGCCCGAGGGCGTGCTCAATCCGTTGGTCCTGGTCGCCGCCCGGATCGCGGGCGTCGACGAGATTTACCGGATCGGCGGCGCCCAGGCGATCGCGGCGCTGGCTTACGGGACCGGGACGATCCGGCCGGTCGACAAGATCGTCGGGCCCGGCAACGCCTACGTCGCCGAGGCCAAGCGGCAGGTGTTCGGGCGGGTCGGGATCGACATGATCGCCGGACCGTCGGAGATCCTGGTGGTCGCCGACGGCGATCAGGACCCGGCCTGGATCGCGGCCGATCTCCTCAGCCAGGCCGAGCACGACGAGCTCGCCCAGGCGATCTTCGTGACCGACGGCGAGCAGCTGGCCGAGCGGGTCGGCGCCGAGGTCGAGGTTCAGCTGGCCGACCTGCCGAGGCGGCCGATCGCGGCCGCGAGCTGGCGGGATTTCGGCGCCATCATCCGCCTGGACGAGCTGGACCGCGCGCCGGCGCTGGTCGACCGGCTGGCGCCCGAGCATCTCGAGCTGCTCGGGCCGCGGGCGGAGGCGCTGGCGCCGCGCATCCGCCATGCCGGCGCGATCTTCATCGGCGCGCACACGCCCGAGGTGATCGGCGACTACGTCGGCGGCCCCAACCATGTCCTGCCGACCGGCCGGACCGCGCGCTTCGCCTCCGGGCTCGCGGTCTTCGACTTTCTCAAGCGGACCACGGTGCTCGGCTGTCCGGCCGGGGCGTTCGCGGCGCTCGGCCCGGCCGCCGCCCGTCTTGCGCGCGCCGAGGGCCTGGACGGTCATGCGCGCGCGATCGACCGGCGCCTTCGCGCCCTGACGCCGTCGTGACCGGGGATGGCGGCGCCCGGATCATCGAGATCCGGCTCGATGCCGCGAGCATCGTGCGCTGGAGCCGCGAGGTCGAGCACGAGCGTCAGGTCGCCGTGTTCGATCTGCTGGAGCGCAATTCGTTCCGGCTGGTGAACGGCTTCGCCGGGCCGTACCGGGTGCTGCTGTCGCTGCGCGAGGCCAATCTGATCTTCGCGCTCGCCGACGCGGCGGGCGGCCAGCAGACCGAGGTCACGCTCTCGATGCGGCCTTTCCGGCGCATCATCAAGGACTACTTCCTGATCTGCGAGAGCTACTTTCAGGCGATCCGGCACGCCTCGCCGAGCCGGATCGAGGCGATCGACATGGGGCGCCGCGGCCTGCACGACGAGGGGGCGGAGAAGCTCGCTGAGGCGCTCGCCGGCAAGATTGCGGTCGACGACGAGACCGCGCGCCGCCTTTTCACCTTAATCTGCGTCCTCCACATCCGTGCCTAAGCCTTTGGAAGAGCTTCCCGGCAGCATTCTGTTCGCCTGCACCCACAATGCCATCCGCTCGCCGATGGCCGAGGCGGTCATGAAGTATCTCCACGGCCGCAAGGTCTACGTGCAATCGGTCGGCCTCAGGCCGCAGCCGATCGATCCTTTCGTGGTCGCAGCGCTCGATGAGATCGGCATCGACCTGTCGCGGCATCGGCCAAAGGGCTTCGATGATCTGGAGGACGACTACTTCGATCTGGTGATCTCCCTGTCGCCCGAGGCGCAGCATCACGCGGTCGAGCTGACCCGGACCAGCTCCTGCGAGATCGAGTTCTGGCCGACCATGGACCCGAGCCTGGTCACGGGCGCGCGCGAGACCCGGCTCGACGCCTATCGCGGGCTGCGCGACCAGCTGCTGCTGCGGCTGAGCGCGCGGTTTCCGCCGGCCGGCGCGCCGAACATGGTCTGAACGCCGATCCCGGCCTCCGGCGAAGGAATGGCCGCACCCGCACCACACCCGCACCCCCTTGACCTCGTTGTTGCCAGCCGTCATCTACAGCGTGGGGTTTCCCCGCCCGAGCGTGGGTTTCCCCGCCAAAGTCGCCCAAACAGAGGAGGTTGGATGGCCAAAGAAGATCTGATCGAGTTCGGCGGCACCGTCACCGAAGTCCTGCCCAACGCGATGTTTCGCGTCAAACTTGAGAACGAGCACGAAATTCTCGCTCACACCTCCGGCCGCATGCGCAAGAATCGGATCAGGGTCCTGACCGGCGACCGGGTCACGGTCGAGATGACGCCCTACGATCTGAGCCGCGGCCGGATCACCTATCGCTTCAAGTAGCGGGTGGCTGCAAACCCGCCCCTGATTTTGGCTTCGTCCTCGCCACGACGACTGGCGTTGCTGCGCCAGATCGGCATCGAGCCGAGCGCGATCGAAGGTCCCGAGATCGACGAGACGCCGCACCCGCGCGAGCTCCCCAGGGCCTACGCGCGCCGGCTCGCGGCCGCCAAGATCGAGGCGATCGTCGGCGTCGGGCCGGCGGCGGACCGGTTCGTGCTCGGGGCCGATACGGTGGTCGCCTGCGGCCGCCGGATCCTGCCGAAGGCGACCGACAGGGCGATCGCGGAGCGCTGCCTGAAGCTGCTCTCCGGGCGGCGCCACCGGGTCTACACCGCGGTCGCGATCGCAGCCCCCGGCGGCCGGCGGGCGGAACGGCTGGTCATGACCGCGGTCCGGTTCAAGCGCCTGGACGCCCTGGAGCTCGACGCCTACCTGGCCTGCGGCGAGTGGCAGGGCAAGGCCGGGGGCTATGCGATCCAGGGCCGCGCCGAGGGCTTCACGCTCGCGGTCAACGGCAGCTACTCCAACGTGGTCGGGCTGCCGCTCGCGGTCACGGTCGATCTGCTGCGCGGGCTCGGCTGGCGGTGCGCGCCGGAGCCTGGAGCCGCTGTGACTCCGGATGCGTCCCGAACCCGCCATGAGCCGGGACGAGCCTGAACCCGCGGATGAGCCTCCGAAGCCCGAGCCGATGAGCCTGAACCCGCCATGAGCCTGGAGCTGGTCATCGAGCCGACGATGTTCGGCCTGCGTGCGGGCCTGCTCGCGGACGGCCGCCTGCTCGAGGTCAGCGTGCTCGACGCCGGGGCCATGCCGGTCCGCGGCCAGGTCTGGCTGGGCCGGGTGCGGGCGATCGACCACGAGCTCGATGCCGCGTTCGTCGACTGCGGTCTCGAGCAGGACGGCTGGCTCGCGGCGCGCGACGTGCCGCAGGCCTCGGAGCAGGCGCGCGGCACCCCGATCGGCCAGCGGCTGCACGAGGGCCAGGCGGTCATCGTCCAGGGCCGGCGCGACCCCCAGGGCGGCAAGGGCGCGCGGCTGACCGGCGACGTGGCGCTTGCGGGCCCCTGCCTGGTCTACCGGCCGCATCGGCCCGAGGGTGGCCAGTTCGA
Source organism: uncultured Alphaproteobacteria bacterium (assembly GCA_963756905.1). GTDB lineage: Bacteria > Pseudomonadota > Alphaproteobacteria > Geminicoccales > Geminicoccaceae > DATAOG01. The sequence goes on along the minus strand of CAVWPO010000021.1, from coordinate 109,629 downwards.
GTTCCGCCCGGCGGCCGGCGCGTCCGAGGACGAGCTGCGGGTCGAGGCGGAGCGGCTGCGCGCGCTCTGGCAGGCGATCCAGGCCAAGGCGGCCGAGCTGCGCCCGCCGGCGCGCCTGCAGGGCGCCGCCGATCCCGTGCAGTGGGTCCTGGCCGAGCACCTGGGCGCCGGTCCGGAGCGGATCCTGGTCGCCGACGCCGCGGTCCTCGCGCGCGCCCGCCGCTACCTCGCCGACTGGCGGCCGGCGCTGCAGGATCGCCTCGAGCTGATGCCGGATGCGTTCGTCGCGACCGGCGCCGAGGAGCAGCTGGCGGCCGCGCTCGAGCCCCTGGCTCCGCTCGCCGGCGGCGGCGCGCTGATCATCGAGCCGACCGCGGCGCTGACCGCGATCGACGTCGACGGCGGCGGCCGGCGACCGCTCGAGGTCGATCTCGAGGCGGCCGGCGAGGTCGCAAGGCAGCTGCGGCTGCGCCAGCTCGGCGGCACGATCGTGGTCGATTTCGTCGATCTCGCCGGCAAGCGCGACCGGGCGCGCCTGTTCTCCGCGGTGCGGGCCGCGCTCGCCGCCGATCCGGTGCCGGTACGGGCCTTTCCGATGAGCGCTCTGGGGCTGATCGAGATCAGCCGCCAGCGCCTTGGTCCTTCGCTCGCCGAGCAGCTCGGCCGGGCCTGCCCGAGCTGCGCCGGCGGCGGCCGGCTGCCGGGCCTGCGCCAGCAGGCCGAGGCGCTGATGCGGGATCTGGCGGCGCCGCCGCCCTCCCGGCCCGGGGCTGCGGTCGCACCCGACCTGCACGACTTCCTCGGCGGCGCCGCGGCGGCGGTCTGGACGGCGTTCTGCCAGCGCGAGGGCCGGGTGCCGAAGCTGCGGCCCGACCCGCTGCTGGGCGCCGGCAGCTATCGCATCGAGGCGGGCGAGGGATGAGCGAGGGTCGCAGGCCTGCGGGTAAGCCTTCGACCCCGGAGTCGCCGCCGGAGGGCAAGGGGCCGCGCTGCCCGCTCTGCGGCCGGCCGCGGGTGCAGCGGTTCCGGCCGTTCTGCTCGGCGCGCTGCCGCGACGTCGATCTCGCGCACTGGTTCGGCGAGGCCTATGCGGTACCTGCGGTCGAGCCCGGGTTCGACGAGGACGACCCAAGCGGCGAGGGAGGCAGGACATGAACGAGCCCACGGCCAGGATCGCGATCGTGACCGGCGCGTCCCGCGGCATTGGCGCCGCGGTCGCTGAACGCCTCGCGCGCGACGGCTTCGCCGTGGTGGTCAACTATGCCGGCAGCGCGGCCGCTGCCGAAGCGCTGGTGCGCAAGATCGAGGCCGCGGGCGGACGGGCGCTCGCCGCCCGGGCCGACGTCAGCGATCCGGGCGCCGTGCGCGGCCTGTTCGATGCGGCCGAGACCGCCTTCGGCGGCGTCGACGTGCTGGTCAACAATGCCGGCATCATGACCCTTGCCAACCTCGCGGATACCGAGGACGCCGCCTTCGACCGCCTGGTCGCGGTCAACCTGAAGGGCACCTTCAACACCCTGCGCGAAGCCGCGAGACGGCTGCGCGAAGGCGGCCGGATCATCAATTTCTCATCGAGCGTGGTCGGGCTGCGGCAGCCGACCTACGGGGTCTACGCGGCGACCAAGGCGGGCGTCGAGGCGCTGACGGCGGTGCTCGCCAAGGAGCTCCGCGGCCGCAACATCACGGTCAACGCGATCGCCCCCGGACCGACCGCGACCGACCTCTTCCTCGACGGCAAGTCGCCGGAGCTGATCGACCACCTGGCCAAGCTCGCACCCCTGGAGCGCCTGGGCGAGCCCGCCGACATCGCCGCGGCCGTGGCCTTCCTCGCCGGCCCGGACGGCGCCTGGATCAACGGCCAGACCTTGCGCGCCAACGGCGGGATCATCTGACCTCATCAGTTCAGCCCCGAAAACGAAGTGCATCGACCAGCACGGCAAAGGCTGGGGCGGGTTGGCGGCGGCTCGCGTAGTAGAGGTGGTAGCCCGAGAAGGGCGGGCACCAGTCCGCGAGCACCCGGATGAGCCGGCCCGTGGCGAGGTGCGTCTGCACCCGGCCCTCGGGCAGGTAGGCGAGGCCGAAGCCGGCGAGCGCCGCCTCGAGCATCAGGGCAATGCTGTTGAACACGAGCTGCCCTTCGACCCGCACCCGCAGCTCGTGGCCGTCGTTCTCGAACTCCCAGGCGTAAAGGCCGCCCAAGGTTGGCAGGCGGAGGCTGATGCAGCTGTGGCCGGTCAGGTCCTGCGGCCTCTGTGGCTGCTGGCCGCGTCGCGAAATAGGACGGCGCGCCGACGACCGCCATGCGCAGGTCCGGCCCGATGCGCACGGCGATCATGTCCTTGGCCACGATCCCGCCGAGGCGGACGCCGGCGTCGTACCGCTCCGCGACGATGTCGGTCAGGCCATTGTCGATGGCGATCTCGACCTTGATGTCCGGATGGTCGGGCAGGAATCGTTGCAAGGCGGGCCAGAGCACCGCTTCGGCCGCGTGCTCGTCCGCCGTGATGCGGACGGTGCCGGCGGGCTTCGCACGGAGCTCGCTCAGCGCGGCCAGCTCGGCGTCGATCTCGTCCAGCCGGGGGCCCACGGTCCGCAGCAGGCGTTCGCCCGCGTCGGTCGGCGCGACGCTGCGCGTGGTGCGGGTCAACAGCCGGACGCCGAGCCGCTCTTCGAGTCCACGGATCGTGTGGCTGAGCGCGGACTGGGAAACGCCGAGCTTGGCTGCGGCTTTGGTGAAGCTGCGCGCGCGCCCGACGGCCAGGAAGGCCAGGAGGTCGTTCAGATTTGCGCGCTGCATTGATGCCATCTGCTCATAAGCTCGTGCCGATTTTAGCGGCTGTTCGCGACCGATGCGAATTCCTAAATCATGGGGCCAGGTTGCCGCACTCAGAGCGGCGGTCCCGCGACGCTACGGGAGACCAGGCCATGGCGAGCTTCGATGCGGACACCCTGCGCGAATTGCACCGCTTGCAGGAGGTCGCGATCCGGACCGAGAAGCACCCGGAGGCCGCGGTGGTGATCTGGGTGGCGGTGGCCGACGACGAGGTCTTCGTGCGCTCGGTGCGGGGCGCCAAGGGGCGCTGGTACAGGGACCTCGCGGCGGGCGGGCCCGCCACCCTGGAGTTTGCCGGCCGCCGGCTGGCGGTGCAGACGATCCCGGCGAGCGACCCCGCTGCGGTCGACCGGGCCAGCCGCGAATATCTGAGGAAATACCAGACGAGCCCGTATGCGCAGGCGATGGTGCGCTCCGAAGTCCTGCCGACCACGCTGCGGTTGGAGCCGCGCTGAGCGGCCGTAGCACGGGCGGGCTTCTCCCGAAGTCCAGGTAAGGCCTGAAGCCCGGACTCGATTCCCTCAAACCGCGGGCCCACGGTGGAAGCAGGCTTTGCCGGCGCTCATTGGCGAGACGCGGGGCGTTGGCGGGTCGTCGGGTTGAGTGCCGAGTGCAAGACGGCCGGTTCTGATTTCTGATGAGGGATTTATGCATGCATCTCATAGGTGCATGCGCATTCTGCCATCTAATCGCATGCCGTCGCGCCCTCTAGATTCAAGGTCGGCGGCCGGCGCCGAGACTCCCGATCAGTCGAAGGGAACCTGCCATGATCATGCTCAGACGCATGCCTGCCGTCGCTGGCAGCCGCACGGCCGGACAAGACGAAGGAGAGGGACGATGGAGATCAAACGAAGCGGTTCGCAGCCTTCCCGCAACGGCGCTCCGGAGTGGTTCACCGGTACGGTCCGCATCGATCCGCTGTTCAGCCCGCCCGATCCGGCCCGCGCCGCCGGCGGCAGGGTGACCTTCGAGGCCGGCGCGCGGACCGCATGGCACACGCATCCTCTGGGCCAGACGCTGATCGTCATGTCCGGCTGCGGCTGGGTGCAGCGCGAGGGCGGGCCGGTCGAGGAGATCCGGCCGGGCGACGTGGTGTGGTTCGCGCCGGGCGAGAAGCACTGGCACGGGGCCACGGCCACCACCGCCATGACGCACATCGCCATTCAGGAAAGGCTCGACGGCAAGGTCGTCGACTGGATGGAGCACGTCAGCGACGAACAATACCGGGCCTGATCGTGAAATAGCCCGGTCCGACCTTCACCTCAAGCACAGGAGACAAAAGACGATGCAGAAGCGCGAGCTTGGCAACGGCGGCCTGGAAGTCTCGGCGATCGGGCTCGGCTGCATGGGACTGAGCTTCGGCTACGGTCCGGCGGTCGACAAACAGCAGGGGGTTTCGCTGATCCGGGCGGCCGTCGAGCGCGGCGTCACCTTCTTCGACACCGCCGAAGTCTACGGCCCGTTCACGAACGAGGAGCTGGTGGGCGAGGCTCTCGGCCCCGTCCGCGCGAAGGTCGTGATCGCGACCAAGTTCGGCTTCGATCTCGATCCGAATACCGGCGAGCAGCGGGGCCTGAACAGCCGGCCGGAGCACATCAGGCAGGTCGCCGAGGCCTCGCTCAAGCGGCTCAAGACCGACGTCATCGATCTGTTCTATCAGCACCGCGTCGACCCGAACGTGCCGATCGAGGACGTCGCCGGCGCGGTCAAGGATCTGATCCAGGAAGGCAAGGTCAAGCACTTCGGGTTGTCGGAAGCTGGTGTGCAGACGATCCGGCGCGCTCATGCGGTGCAGCCGGTGAGTGCCCTCCAGAGCGAATATTCGTTGTGGTGGCGAGAGCCCGAGAAGGAGGTGCTGCCGACGCTCGAGGAGCTCGGGATCGGCTTCGTCCCCTTCAGCCCTCTGGGCAAGGGCTTCCTCACGGGCGCGATCGACCAGAACACGACCTTCGAGAGCACCGACTTCCGCAACGTCGTTCCCCGCTTCACGCCGGAGGCCCGGAAGGCGAACCAGGCCCTGGTCGATCGGCTGGGCGAAATCGCAGCTGAGAAGCAGACGACGCCTGCCCAGATCGCGCTCGCCTGGCTGCTTGCTCAAAAGCCGTGGATCGTGCCGATCCCCGGCACCACGAAGCTGCATCGGCTGGAGGAGAACACCGGAGCGGCCGCCGTCGAACTGACGCCCGACGATCTCCGCGACATCGACCGCGCCCTCGCCAAGGTCACGGTGCAAGGCGCCCGGTACCCGGAACATCTGCAGCGGCTGGTCGGTCGGTGAGGCGGCCGGCAGGTTGAACAGGACACATTTACATGAAAATCTCGTCCCATCGGCGATCTAAGCCTGCGCAAAGAAAAACAATTGTGGGTTGGCTCCCCGGGCCGGACTCGAACCAGCGACCCAGCGGTTAACAGCCGCTTGCTCTACCAACTGAGCTACCGGGGATCGGAGCATCCGCAATGGCGGCCTGCTCTATATCAGACGCGCGCGCCCGCGAACAAGATCCAAAGGTGAGGCCGCGCCAGCCGCAAGCCGGCTGACGCGGCCGGCCGGCTACTGCTTGAGGAGCTCCTGGATCTTCGGATCGTCGAAGTTCGCCTTGGTCACGACCTGGGCCGGGATCGCGACGACCCGGGGCTCGACCTTCTCGCCCTTGAGCACCTTGTCCATCGCGTAGACGCCGCGGTAGCCCATCTGGAACGGGTCCTGGACGATCAGGGCTTCGATGTAGCCGTCCTTGAACAGCTGCAATTCCTCAGGCGAGGTGTCGAACGAGACGACGTGCACCTTGCCCTTGAGGCCTTTCTGCTTGACCAGCTGGCCGGAGCCGGTGCCGCCGCCGTCGCAGGCGCCGTAGAAGCCGGCAAGGTCGGGGTTGGCGGTCATCAAGTCGGTCGCGATGTTCAGCGCCTTGGCCGGGTCGCAGCCGCAATACTGCACCCCCAGGACCTTGATGTCGGGGTAGGCCTTCATGCCGTCGAGGAAGCCCTGCTCGCGCTCGCGCCCGGTCTGGGAGCCCGCGGTGATGCCGATGTCGCCGATCTTGCCTTTGCCGCCGACCAGCTCGGCCATGGTCTTGGCCGCCATCTTGGCGGCACCGATGTTGTCGGTCGCGATGTAGGCGTAGGGCTTGTCGGAATCGACCCCGGAGTTGAGCGTGATCACCGGCACGCCCTTGTCGATCGCCTTGTCGACTGCCGGCGCCAGCGCCTTGGCGTCGGTCGCGGCGATCAGGATGCCGGCGACCTTGCGCACGACCATGTCGTTGACCAGGTTGACCTGGCCCGCGATGTTGGTCTGCTCCTGGACGCCGACGTAGAGCACGTCGTAGCCGAGCTCGCTGCCGGCCTTCTCGGCGCCGCGCTTGACCGCGAGCCAGAAGGTCGAGTTGGTGGCCTTGGGAATCCAGGCGAGCGTCTTCTTGTCCGCCGCCCGGGCGTCGGGGACCAGGCCCGCCGCCAGGAGCGCGCCGGCTGCCAGCGTCGTGATGCCCCAGCCGGCCAGTCGTGAGCTTCTCATCTCCCTCTCCTCATTGTGCGGTCAGTGGATCTGACCGTTGCCGAACCTCATTCGCCGCGTCGCCGGCGGCGCCAGCGGTCGAGATAGACCGCGGCGATCAGGATCACGCCGATCGCGACCTGCTGCCAGAAGGCATAGACGCCGAGCACGTTCAGGCCGTTGCGCAGGGTCGCGATGATCAGCGCGCCGACCAGCGAGGCGAACAGGTTGCCCTCGCCGCCGAACAGGCTGGTGCCGCCGATCACGACCGCGGCGATCGAGTTCGAGCTCGTAGCCGGTGCCGCCCGCGGGCTGGCCGCTGCCGATCCGCGAGGCCTCGGTCAGCCCGGCCACGGCGGTCGTGAGGCCGCTGACCGTGTAGATCAGGATCAGGTAGCGGGACACGTTGATGCCGGAGAACAGGGTCGCCTGGAGATTGCTGCCGATCGCGTAGGTGTAGCGCCCGAGGCGGGTCCGGCTGAGGATCAGATAGCCGATCACGTACAGGCCGAGCGTGGTCAGCGTGGGCACCGGGATGACGCCGGCGACCCGTCCCTGGCCCAGGACCTCGAAGCCGGGGGCGAGGTTGAAGATCGGGATGCCCTCGGTCACGATCAGGGCGAAGCCGCGGGCGATGCCCATCATCCCGAGCGTGGCGATGAACGGCGGGATGCCGAGCTTGCCGACCGCGATGCCGTTGGCGGCGCCGAAGGCCGCGCCGCACAGGAGGCCGGCGACGATGCCGGCGGTCAGGCCGTAGCCGTGGTCCATCGCCATCGACGCGACGACCGTGGTCGCGGCGAGCACCGCGCCGACCGAGAGGTCGATGCCGGCCGACAGGATGACGAAGGTCTGGCCGACCGCGATCAGCGCGATCACGGCCGCCTGGATGGTGATCTCGAACAGGTTGTCGACCGTGAAGAAGTAGGGCGACAGGCGGGCCAGCACGAGCCACATCGCAAGCAGGATGCCGGCCATGAAGATCGCCGGATTGTCGAGCACCACCTCCAGCAGGCCATCCCGCCGGCGGGCCTCCGGGCGGCCGGCCGCGGCGGGCGGGGCTTCGGGCGACGAATCCCGGGTGGCCACCTGCGCTGCCTACGCCCCGGCCGGCGCCGCGGCCGAACGGGACGGCTCGGCGCCGGCCCTGGCCCGGCCCCCGACCGCGAGCTGCATGACGCGCTCCTGGGTCGCCTCGGCGCCGGCGAGCTCGCCCGCGATCCGCCCCGCGCGCATCACCAGGATGCGATCGCTCATGCGCAGCACCTCCGGCAGGTCCGAGGAGATCAGGAGAATCGCGCCGCCCTGCCGGCGGGTGAAGTCGACCATCAGCCGGTGCACGTCCTCCTTGGCGCCGACGTCGATCCCCTGGGTCGGCTCGTCCATGATCAGGATTTGGGAGCGGGCCATCAGCCACTTGGCGAGGACCACCTTCTGCTGGTTGCCGCCGCTGAGGTAGCGCACCTTGCGCTCGAGCGAGGGGCTCTGGACCTTGAGCTGGCGCACGAAGCGCTGCGCCGTGCCGCGCTCCCGGGCGGTGTTGAGGAACAGGCCGCCCAGCAGGTCGAACTGGCGGAGCGAGGGCAGGGTCGCGTTGTGCCCGATCGACAGGGTCATCAAGAGGCCGCTCTGCAGGCGGTCCTCGGTGACGAAGCCGATGCCGAGCGCGGCGGCGTCGGCGGGCCGCCGCAGCCGGACCGGCCGGCCGTGGACCGCGATCCGGCCGGCATCGATCGGGTCGGCGCCGAAGATGGCGCGCGCGAGCTCCGTGCGGCCGGAGCCGACCAGCCCGGCGAGCGCTACGATCTCGCCCTGGTGCAGGCAAAGGTCGATGTCGGCCAGCACGCCTTGGCGGCCGAGGCCCGCGACGCGCAGGACCTCCGGACCGGGCGCCGCGGTCTCGCGCAGGGCGGTCTGCGCCAGGTCGCGGCCGACCATCATGCTGATCAGGGTCGGCATCTCGACCTTGCCGACCTCGGCGCTGCCGACCTTCCGGCCGTCGCGCAGGACCGTCACCCGATCGCCGATCAGGGCCACCTCCTCGAGCCGGTGCGAGATGTAGATGATCGCCCGGCCCTCGGCGCGGAGTGCCTGGATGATCTCGAACAGGCGGCGGGTCTCGCGATCGGTGAGCGCCGACGTCGGCTCGTCCATGATCACGATCTTGGCGTTCAGGCTCAGCGCCTTGGCGATCTCGACCATCTGCCGCTGGGCGACGCTCAGGCGCTTGATCGGGGTCTCCGGGTCGAGCGCCAGGCCGACCCGGGCGAGCGCCGCCCGGCTCATGGCGTTGGTCCGGCGGCCATCGATCAGGCCCCAGGGCGTCAGCGGCTCGCGGCCCAGGAACAGGTTGTCCGCGACGCTGAGATGGGGCGCCTGGCTGAAGGTCTGATAGATGATGCCGATGCCGAGTTCCTGAGCGTGGCGCGGGCCGTCGGGCTCGACCTCCTGGCCGTCGATGAAGATCCGCCCCCCGTCCCGGGCGTAGACGCCGCTCAGGATCTTCATGAGCGTCGACTTGCCGGCGCCGTTCTCGCCCAGCAGCACGTGCACCTCGCCGTGGCGCACGTCGAGGTCGACCTGATCGAGCGCGTGCACGCCGGGGAAGCGCTTGGAGATGCCGCGCACCTCGAGGGCAAGCGACGCGCGGGCGGTTGATTGTGACGGCTGGTCGCGCACGCGACGCGGCTCCTCAGCGACGCTCGAGGGGCGAAACGCCGGGGTCGATCTCGAAGGGCTTCATCGATGCGGCGCCGGCGGGCTTGACAGGCGCGCCGACGCGGGCGGCCGCGGATGCGTGCCGCGCCCGATCGATGGGCGGACTTGCTGCTTTCCCACAGGCCTGCGCCGCCAGACTGCCGCCTCGAGGTTCATGTTTTCTTGGGAGCGGATGCCGATGGCGATCATCTTATGTGGATCGCCGCCATCGCTGTCAACGGCGCCATTCGGTCGGCGACGCCTTGCCGGCAAGGGCTTCGGATCGAACGGTTCGGTTTTGGAGGCCGGGGGCGGAATCGAACCGCCGATCAGGGATTTGCAGTCCCCAGCATTACCACTTTGCTACCCGGCCACGGCCGCTCCGGCTGCTGGTCTTCTATCGATCGCGCAGGGGCGGGTCAACGGCGCGCGCGAGGCGGTCATGCCGATTGTCGCGGCCGCCGAGCGCCGCTATAGTCCAGATCGCCTCTGGGTTATTGGCCCCGATCAGCTGCCGCTTTGTGACCACCGCCAGCGAGTTCCTGCCGATGGACTACACCCGCGCCCGCTCGAACATGGTCGAGAACCAGCTGCGGCCCAGTCAGATCGATGATGCGCGCCTCTTGCGCGCGATGCGCGAGGTGCCCCGCGAGCACTTTTTGCCCAAGGTCCTGCGCGGGGTCGCCTATGCCGACGAGGACCTGCTGCTGCCGAGCGGCGGGCACCTGATCGAGCCGCTGGCGCTCGCGCGCCTGATCGAGGCCGCCCGGATCCAGCCGCAGGAGGTCGTGCTCATGCTCGGCTGCACGACCGGCTACGCCGGCGCGATCCTGGCCCGGCTGGCAGCGACCGTGATCCTGGTCGAGCCCGACCAGGCGACGGCCGGGCAGATCGAGACCCTGCTCGACGAGCTGGGGGTGGACAACGTCGTGGTCGCGGTCAGCGACGACCCGACCACCGGCCAGGCGAGCCAGGCGCCGTTCGACGTGATCCTGCTGGTCGGGGCGGTCGACACGGTGCCGCCGGCCCTTTGGGAGCAGATCGGCGAGGGCGGCCGCCTGGTGGCGGTGATCGACGACGGTCGGGTCGGCAAGCTGACGGTGTTCACGCGCCTGCACGGGGTGATCGGCAGGCAGGTCCTGTTCGATGCCCGCATCCCCCGGCTGCCCGGCCTGGCATCCCGCGTGGAGTTCGCGTTTTGAGCGCCGGCCGGCCACCGGCCGGCGACGGCGCCGAGCACCCGCCCGACCCGCTGCCCCTCGAGATCGACCCCGTCGGGCTGGCCGCGCTGCGGGCCGGAGCGGAGGGCTGTGCCTTGCTCGACGTGCGCGAGTCCTGGGAGCTCGAGATCTGCGGCTTTGCCGAAGCGATCCACCTGCCGCTCGGCGCGCTGGCCGGGCGCGAGCCGGAGCTGCCGCGCGACCGGCCGCTGGTCGTGGTCTGCCACACCGGTCGCCGCTCGCTGGTCGCGACCCGGCATCTGCGTCGCCTGGGCTGGAGCCGCGCGGTCAATCTGCGGGGCGGCGTCGAGGCCTACGCCCTCGAGGTCGAGCCGGACATGGCGCGCTACTGAGGTCTGGGAGCGATGTCGCGCGCCGGTCACGCCCTCGACATCGAATGGGGGCAAATCGGGCTCAGATGCTACCTTATCTGGCGAGAGGGGTGTATAGGGAGGCCATGAGACACTGGCGACTGATGGCGGCACTGGCGGGCGCGGCATGGCTCGGCGGTACCGGTGGGAGCAGCGCGCAGACCTTGCAGGAGGCGCTGGTTGCGGCCTATCTCACCAATCCGGATCTCGAGGCGCAGCGGGCGGCGCTCCGGTCAACCGACGAGCTGGTGCCGGAGGCGCTGAGCGGGTGGCGACCGACGCTCGCGATCCAGGGGACGCTCGCCCATACCCAGGGCGAGATTCAGGAGCAGGGTAACAGCTCCGGTGCCAGCTTCACCGAGAAGGGCAGCTCCCTGACGCTCGATCAGGAGCTGTACAGCGGCGGCGAGACGGTCGCCAGCACCCAACGCGCCGAGCGGCTGGTGCGGGTCGAGCGCGCCCGCCTGATGGCCACCGAGCAGAACGTGCTGCTCGACGCCGTGACCGTCTATACCAACCTGCTGGCGGCGCAGGCGGTGCTCAACTTCGCCAACCAGAACGAGAGTCGCCTGCAGCGTCAGCTCCAGGCAACCCGCGATCGCTTCCAGGTCGGCGAGGTGACCCGGACCGACGTCTCCCAGGCCGAAGCCCGGCTGTCAGGTTCGACCTCCGACCGGATTCAGGCGGAGGGTGACCTGTTGGCGGCCGGGGCCGACTATCGCCGGGTCATCAACCAGGAGCCGACCAAGCTCGTGGTGCCGCCGCCGCTCTCCGGGATACCCGCCAACGAGCCCGAGGCCCATCAGCTCGCCGAGGTCGACAATCCGAACATCGCCGCGGCGCAGTTCAACCTGGCGGCGGCGCGCGCCGATGTCGACGTCGCGCTTTCAGCTCTCTATCCGCGGCTTTCCATTCAGGGAGCTTTAAACTATACGGACGAACCTAACGCCTCTCTGGACTGGCAGCGGGAGGCTTCGATTGGCGCCAACGTCAAGATTCCCCTCTACCAGGGCGGGGGCGAGTATGCCCGGGTGCGGCAGAACAAGCAGACGGTGCGGCAGCGTGAGAATGATCTCGAGTCCACTTTTCGCGCGGTGCGCAACGAGGTGACCAGCGCGTGGCAGGCCTTTGTGACCGCGACCAGCCGGATCCAGTCGATCGGCGCCCAGGTGCACGCCAACGAGATCGCGGTCGAGGGCTCGCGGCAGGAGGCGCTGGTCGGCCAGCGCACCACGCTGGATGTGCTCGACCAGGAGAACGATCTGTTCCAGTCCCAGGTCGATCTGGTGCGGGCGCGTCGCGACCAGGTGGTCGCGAGCTATCGACTGAAGGCCGCGGTCGGGGAGCTGACCGTCACCGGCATCAGCTTGCCGGTCGAACCCTACAATTCGGAAGCCTATTACGCCGACGTGCGCAACCGGCTGGTCGGGCTGGGCACCAATGTCGACAGCCAGCGCCGGCAGTGAGGGCATCGCTGTCGAGCTCTCGGCCTAGGGCTCCGCGGCCATTGTCTGGAGGATGAGCGACGTGACGACCGAGCCGAGAGAGCAACACGAGCCATCGATGGAGGAGATCCTCTCCTCGATCCGCCGGATCATCGCCGACGAAGAGGCCGAGGAGAGCGCCTCGGACGACGACGAGCTGGGGGCTGCCGAGGCTCAGGCCGAACCCTTGCATGACGACGAGGCCGCGGGCGAGGCCGGCGGCGACGACGACGAGTCCGAGGACGTCCTCGAGCTGACGAAGGTGGTCCGCGACAGCGGCGAAGTCATCGATCTGCGGGCGGAAGGGCCGGCCATGGCCGAGCCGGCCGACGTCCCGGAGAGCATGCCCGAGCCCGACAGTGCAGGCGACGAGGTCGAGCTGGCGCCCGAGGACGAGGAACCGGCCCCGATCATCGAGGATGAATCGAACCAGGAGGGTATGACTGCCGTGGAGACGAAGTCGGCCGCTAGCAGAGCGGGACTGGTATCCGCGGGCGCGGCGAGCGCCGCGACCGGCGCCTTCGCCAAGCTCACTCAGGCCTTTCAGAGCACGCCCCCCGAGGACTCGGTCGCCGACGGCTCGGGACGGAGCGTCGAGCAGTTTGTCGAGGACATGATCCGGCCCATGTTGAAGGATTGGCTCGACGAGAATCTGCCGGCGATCGTCGATCGTCTGGTGCAAAAGGAGATCCAGAAGATCGCGCGCCGCGCCGAGCTCATGTAGCGGGAACACGCGCCGCCGGGTTCTCGGGCTTCCCGGCTCTCCCGGGCTCGAGCGCGTCGTTCGGGTTGGGTGGCCCGGCGGCCGAGGTTTCCGGTATCGGGGCGCCACCCTGTCTCCGGCATCGACCGGCCGCCGCGATCGCGTCAGGATGACGGTGGTTGCGGTCGGCTGGTCGCCCCCGGCGATCGTCGTCCGGCGCGCAGGCGTCAGCTCGTGAACGCCTGAATTCCCGTCTGGGCGCGCCCGAGGATCAGGGCGTGGATGTCGTGGGTGCCCTCGTAGGTGTTGACCGCCTCGAGGTTCATGACGTGACGGATCACGTGATACTCGTCCGCGATGCCGTTGCCGCCGTGCATGTCGCGGGCGGCGCGCGCGATCTCGAGCGCCTTGCCGCAGCTGTTGCGCTTGATCAGCGAGATCATCTCGGGCGTCGCCCGGCCGTCATCGAGCAGGCGGCCGACCCGGAGCGTCGCCTGCAGGCCGATCGCGATCTCGGTCTGCATGTCGGCGAGCTTTTTCTGGATCAGCTGATTGGCCGCGAGCGGCCGGCCGAACTGCTTGCGGTCGAGCACGTACTGGCGGGCGGCGTGCCAGCAGAACTCGGCGGCGCCGAGCGCCCCGAACGCGATCCCGAAGCGCGCCTTGCTGAGGCAGCTGAACGGGCCCTTCAGGCCCTGCACGCCGGGTAGCACGCGCTCCTCGGGCACGCGCACGTCGTCCATCAGGATCTGGCCGGTCGGCGAGGCGCGAAGCGCGAACTTGCCCTCGATCTTGGGCGTCGCCAGGCCTGCGGCGCCGCGCTCGACCAGGAAGCCCCGGATCACGCCGTCGTCGTCCTTCGCCCAGACCAGGAAGAGGTCCGCGATCGGCGCGTTGGTGATCCAGGTCTTGGCGCCGCTCAGCCGCCAGCCGCCGGCGCACTTGCGCGCCCGGCTGGTCATCGAGCCCGGGTCCGAGCCGTGATCGGGCTCGGTGAGGCCGAAGCAGCCGACGATCTCGCCCCGCGCGAGCGGCGGCAGGAACGTCTGGCGCTGCTCGTTCGAGCCGAAGTCGTCGATCGGCGCCATGACCAGCGACGACTGGACGCTGAACATCGAGCGGTAGGCGGAATCGACCCGCTCGATCTCGCGCGCGATCAGGCCGTAGCTGGTCGGGTTGACGCCGGCGCAGCCGTAGCCCTTGATGGTTGCCCCCAAGAGGCCGAGCTCGCCCATCTCGGTAATGATGGCGCGCTCGATCAGCTCGTCGCGGTTGGCCGCCCGGATGCGCGGCATCAGCTGGTCCTGGGCGTAGGCGCGCGCGGTCGCCTGGATCAGGCGCTCGTCCTCGGACAGCTGGTCCTCGAAGCGGAACGGATCGTCCCACAGGAATGCCGGCGGCACCGGCTTCCCGGTCTCGACACGTAGCGCCTGCGACGACGACATCGGCGGCCTCCTGCGCATCCGGCCTCGGGGGCGCGAGCTTAGAACGAGTTGGCGATCGCGACCAGATTGTGCAGCCGGTGCTCGTTCATCGCCCGGATCTGGACCGCGTAGCGCGCACCGTCCCGCGTGATCAGGCGCAGGTCGAGATACTGCCGGAACGGCCCGAGCTGCCACTGGCAGTTCATCCCCCAGCGGTCGCTGCCGGCGTGGTTCTCGGGCGCGCCGCAGCCGGTCAGCGGCCAGCCCGCGACCGAATGCAGCAGGCCGCGCCAGCTCTCCAGCTGGCTCGCCATTTCGGTGTCGGCGATCGGGCTGTCGGCGCCGTGGAGCAGATCGTCGAGCGCGGCATCGAAGCTCGACATCTCGACCGTGAGCTGGGCGCGCAGCCACTTGGCCGGATCGTCGACCGGCTGGACGACCCGGTGGATGCTGAGCTCGCTGAGCGGGGCGAAGGCGCCCTCGGCGGGCTGGACCGTGAGTTGCCAGCCGGCCTGTTCCGGGCCACCCGGATGGGTGCAGGTGAGCCGGTAGCCGTCGGGCACGAACAGTCGCGCGCAGGGATCGTCCGCCGCGGCGCCGGCCGGCCCGCCGAGCGCGATCAGGCCCGCGAGCGCCAGAACGATGCTTGGCCAGGACATGGTGCCCCTCATCCTACCGATGCCAGGCCGCTTCCTGCAAGCGAGCCGCGGGCCGGGCCGCCCCATCGGCCTACGCGGCCGCGGCCGGGCGCGGCGCCGCCTGGCATGCCGCCGCTCGAATCGTCTCGGCCCGGAGCTTCTCTGCCCGAAGCTTCTCCGAATGCAACACCTGGGTCACGAGGATCACCCGGTCAAGACGGCGCACGATCTGCTCGGCCCGCCCGGGCGGCAGGCCGGCGACCTGGAGGTCGATCACCAGCTGGTCCGGATCGGCGTCGAGCAGGACGCCGTGGCAGCGCTCGGGGATCACCCCGAACAGGCTGAACACCCCGAGGACGCGGGGCAGAGCCGAGGGATCGGCGGCGGCAAAGACGGAAAAGCAGTCAACCCGTTGCGGGCTTGCAGACGACATGGGAACGATCCTTCTCGCGAACGACGACAGGGCGAATCGCAGCGTCCCGACCCCTTTGCGAGGTCGGGTGGCTAATTCGGCTGCCCTGCCGGCGAAGTCGGATCGTCCTCACCATGATCTGATCATACGCGGCGCCGGCGCCCGGATCAAGCGCCGGCGCACCTGCGGCGGCTCCCCCGGCGGTGCCGGCTCCCCTGTACCGGCTCACCTTGTGCCGGCTCACTGTGCCGGCTCACCGGCGCCGGGCTCGCCTAGGATCGCGGCGCGCCAGGCGGCGGACTGCGCAGGGGCACGAACGCGACCGGGAACAGGGTCCGCCTGCGGATCTGACCCGCCGCATCCTTCTCGACCAGGACCAGGTCCTGGTTGAACGGGCCGCGGCCGACCGGGATCACCAGACGGCCGCCAGGCTTCAGCTGCTTCGGCAGCGCGGGGGGCATCGAGGGCGCCGCCGCGGTCACCAGGATCGCATCGTAGGGGGCTTTGTCCGGCCAGCCGGCGGCACCGTCGCCGATATGGAACTCGATGTTGCGATAGCCCAGCGCCTGAAGCCTCGCCCGGGCGTCCTCGGCGAGCGCCTCGATCGTCTCGATGGTCACCACCTCCGCGGCGAGCTCCGCCAGGATCGCGCACTGATAGCCCGAGCCGGTGCCGACCTCGAGCACGCGCGCGTCCGGCTGCAGGTGCAGGACATGGGTCATCACGGCCACGATCAGCGGCTGCGAGATGGTCTGCTCGTGGCCGATCGGCAGCGGCCGGTTGTCGTAGGCCTCGCTCCTGAGGTCGGGCGGGACGAAGCGTTCCCGCGGCACCCGCAACAGCGCATCGAGCACCCGCGGATCGAGCTCGGAGCTGCCGTCGCCGACCCCGTAGAGGGCGATCTCGCGCGCGAGCGTCTCGACCAGGGCCCGGCGTTCGGCCAGCATCGCCTCCGGCGCGTCGGGCGCGTCCGGGTCCCGCGCCATGATCAGCCCGGCAGATCGGCGCCGAACAATTGGCGCAGGTAGTCGAGGCCGGTCTGCGACACCCGATAGCGCCCCTGATGCTTGAACACGCGCTTGGCGGTCAGGTTCTGTCGGATCGATTGCGAGGGGTTGCCGACCTTGATGCCCTGCTCGGTCAGCAGCGCGTTCGCCTCGCCGGTGCTGAACGACCTGTCGGCGCTGCGCATGTGGCCGAACCAGCCGGCCACCAGCACGCGGTCGACGTCGCTGGCGGCGCGCGGCAGGCGATGCAGAAGCTCGCCGAAGGTCAGCTCGCCAAGCTCGCTCGGCGCCGGCTCGGCGCGCGCCTCCGGGGGCCCGGCCGAGAGCGCCGGCGCGGGCCCGGCCGCCTGATCGAAGCCCCCGAGCCAGGCCTCGAAGCGCCCGACGTAGGCCTTGACGAAGGCTTCGCTACCCTCGACCTCGAACTCGCGTTGAGAGAGATTGATCCGAAGCCTCGCCCGCTGCCCGTTCACCGTTTCTCCTCGGTCTTCGCGATCGCGCGCAACAGATTGTCGGAGCGGCCAATCTAGTCCTCGGCCGGACGGGCGCGCAAGCTGACCCTGCTTGAGGCGGGCGATCAATCCGGCTGATCGAGCAGGCGCGCGAGCGCGTCCCGGATCGGTCCGGGGATGGCCGCCGGCCGCTCGCTCGCGCGCTCGACGAACACGTGCACGAAGTAGCCATCGGCCGCCGCCTGCTCGTCGTCGTTGCGAAAGATGCCGATCGCATAGGTGGTGCTCGAGCGGCCGAGCTTGGTGACCTTGAGGCCGGCGGTGAGCCGGTCGGGGAAGCGGGCGCCTTGGCGGAACCGGCAGCCGCTCTCGACGCAGTAGCCGATGACCTCCGCCCGCCAGGGATCGAGGCCGCCTTCCCGGATCAGGTAGTGGGCGATCGCGGTATCGAAGAAGCTGTAGTAGTTGACGTTGTTGATGTGGCCATAGATGTCGTTGTCGAGCCAGCGGCTCGGGATCTCGCAGAGGACGGGGTAGTCGGCGCGCACGGGCGGTGGATCGCGATCCATGGGCGGGGCTCCGGCGAAGCGGGCGATGGGGCAGGGGGGTGGCCAGGCGACCGGCAGGTCTCAGGCCGCAAAGCGCGCGAGGATCAGGGCGAGGAGCGCGCGCAGCGCGGTCGCCTCGCCGCCCTTGGGCCGGCCCGGCCGGTCCTTCGGGTTCCAGGCGAAGATGTCGAGATGCGCCCAGGCCTTGGTCTCGAGGGTGAACTCCTTGAGGAACAGCGCCGCCGTGATCGCGCCGGCGAGACCGCCCGAGGGGGCATTGTTGAGGTCGGCGACCGGGCTCTCCAGCATCTCCCGATAGGGGGAATGCAGCGGCAGCCGCCAGAGCGGATCGAAGGCCGCGTGGCCGGCCGCGAGCAGGTCGGAGGCAAGCTCGTCGTCGGGCGTGAACAGCGCCGGCAGATCCGGTCCGAGCGCGACCCGGGCGGCGCCGGTGAGCGTCGCGCAGTCGATCATCAGCGCAGGGCGCTCGCGATCGCCCTCGGCCAGAAGGTCGGCCAGCACGAGGCGGCCCTCGGCGTCGGTGTTGCCGATCTCGACCGTGAGGCCCTTGCGGGTCTGGAGGACATCGCCCGGGCGAAAGGCGCTGCCCGAGACGCTGTTCTCGACCGCGCCGATCAGGAGCCTGAGGCGGACCGGCACGGCCAGCGCCATGACCGCCTGCGCGAGACCCAGCGTGACCGCAGCGCCGCCCATGTCCTTCTTCATCAGCAGCATGTTCTGCGAGGGCTTGAGGTCGAGGCCGCCGGTATCGAAGCAGACGCCCTTGCCGACCAGGGTCAATTTCGGCGCGTCGGGCTCGCCCCAGACCAGCTCGACCAGGCGGGGCGCGCGCGGGCTGGCCCGGCCGACCGCATGGATCGCCGGGAAATTCTCGGTCAGCAGGGCATCGCCCTCGACGGTGCGGAAGGCGGCACCGAAGCGGCCCGCGACCGCGCCTGCCGCCTCGGCGAGCTCGGCCGGGCCGAGGTCCGAGGCGGGCGTGTTGATCAGGTCGCGCGCCAGCCAGACCGCCTCGGCGATCGCTTCGCTGCCCCTGAGCTCGGGAGCGTCCTCGAGGGCCAGCCGGACCGGCTTGGCGTCCCGCTTGCGATAGCGCTCGAAGCGGTAGCTCGCGAGCGCGAAGCCGAGCGCGGCCTTGCCGGTCTCCGCGGGCGAGCCCGCCCAGTCGAGGCGCCAGTCGCCGGCCGGCAGGCGCGCCGGCAAGATCGCGAAATCCCAGGGCTCGACCGGCTCGCTCAGGATCAGGAGCGCGCCCGCGAGCCCGCCATCGGGCGCCGGCAGGAGGGCCGTGGCCGCAGGCTTGGGCTCGAAGCCGGTCGCCTGCAGCCAGCCTTGCAGCGCGTCCGGCTGCGCCACCAGCCAGCCGGGGTAGCGCGCCGCCGGCAGGAGGGTGACCGGCCGTGCCAGGGCCTCGCCCGGGGCGACGAAACAGGGCAGCATCGGCTCCTCCAGGCTAAGGGGCGATCCGGGCGAGCGCCGCGTGCAGCTTGGCGCGCGTCAGCTCGGCCTCGGCGCGGCGCGAGCGCTGCTCCTCGACGACCTCGGCGGGCGCCCGGTCGAGGAACTTGGGGTTGGCGAGCTTCTGCTCGAAGCGCAGGAGCTCGGTCTCGGCCCGCGCCAGCTCCCGGGTCAGCCGATGGCGCTCCTGCTCGAGATCGATCACGCCGGCGAGCGGCAGGATGAAGGTCGCCTCGTCGACCACGACCTGGAGCGAGCCGCGCACGGCCGCCGCGGGGCTCGCTTCGATCCGCGCCAGCCGGGCAAGGCGCATGAGCGCGTCCTTGTGCTCCTCGAGCCGGGCGCCGGTGGTCAGGCTCGCGTCCCGGACCTGCAGGGCGAGCTTGGCGGCGGCCGGCACGTCCAGCTCGTTGCGCGCGGCGCGCAGGCTCGTCACCACCCGGATCAGCCAGTCGAGCTCGGCCTCGGCGTCCGGATCGATCAGCCCGGCGCCGAGCTCGGGCCAGGCGGCCGCGATCAGCGCGCCGCCGGGGGCGCCGTAGCGCCGGTCCCAGAGCTCCTCGGTCACGAACGGCGTCAGCGGATGCAACAGGTGCAGGAGCTGGGCCAAAACGAAGCCCGCGGCCGCCCGGGTCTCCGCCTGCGCGGCCGCGTCGCCGCCGGCGAGCAAAGGCTTCGCGAGCTCGAGATACCAGTCGCAGAACTCGTTCCAGGTGAAGGCGTAGAGCGCGCCGGCGGCATCGTTGAACCGGTAGCCCTCGATCGCCGCCCGGGTCCGTTCGGCCGCCTGGGCGAGCTTGCTCAGGACCCAGCGGTTGACCGTCTGCCGGCAGGCAGCCGGATCGAAGGCCGGGTCGAGATCGCAGCGATTGAGCTCGCAGAAGCGCGCGGCGTTCCAGAGCTTGGTGCCGAAGTTGCGATAGCCCTCGACGCGGCTCTCGCCGAACCGGATGTCCCGGCCCTGGGTGGTGCTGGCCAGGATCGCAAAGCGGAGCGCATCGGCGCCATACTTGTCGATCAGCTCGAGCGGGTCGATCACGTTGCCCTTGCTCTTGCTCATCTTCTGGCCGCGCTCGTCGCGCACGAGGCCGTGGATGTAGACCTCGCGGAACGGCACATCGCCCATGAACTTGAGGCCGAGCATCATCATCCGCGCGACCCAGAAGAAGATGATGTCGAAGCCGGTCACCAGCACGCTGGTCGGGTAGAAGCGCGCGAGCTCGGGCGTGCGCCTCGGGCCACCCCAGCGTCGAGAACGCCCAGAGCCCGGACGAGAACCAGGTGTCGAGCACGTCCTCGTCGCGAACGAGCTCCACCTCCCGGCCATAGCGCGCCCGCGCCTCGGCCGCCGCTCCGGCCTCGTCCATGGCGACGAACACCCGGCCGTCCGGGCCGTACCAGGCGGGGATCTGGTGACCCCACCAGAGCTGGCGCGAGATGCACCAGGGCTGGATGTTGCGCATCCACTCGAAGTAGGTGCTGGCCCACTGCGCCGGCACGAAGCGGGTGCGGCCGTCCTCGACCGCGCGGATCGCGTCTGCGGCCAGGGTCTTGGCGTCCGCGTACCACTGATCGCTCAGCATCGGCTCGACCGGCGTCTCCGAGCGCTGGCTGTAGGGGACGCTGTGCCGGATTTTTTCGATCTTCTCGATCAGCCCCTGGGTCTCGAGGTCCGCGACCACGCGCTCGCGCGCGACAAACCGCTCGAGCCCGCGGTAGGCCTCGGGCACCTGGTCGTTGAGCCGGCCTTCGGTGTCCAGGATGCTGATCATCTCGAGGCCGTGGCGGCGGCCGACCTCGAAGTCGTTGAAGTCGTGGGCAGGCGTGATCTTGACCGCCCCCGAGCCCTTCTCGGGGTCGGAGTAGGGGTCGGCGATGACCCTCAGCCGGCGGCCCACCAGCGGCAGGAGCGCGTGGCGGCCGATCAGGTCCTGGTAGCGCGGGTCCTCGGGGTGGACCGCGACCGCGGTGTCGCCGAGCATGGTCTCGGGCCGCGTGGTCGCGACCGTGATGTGGCGGCCGCTGAGGCCCTCGATCGGATAGCGGATGTACCAGAGATGCCCCTGGACCTCGGTCGCCTCGACCTCGAGGTCGGAGACCGCGGTCTGCAGCCGGCAGTCCCAGTTGACCAGGCGCTGATCCTTGTAGATCAGACCCTCCCGGTAGAGGTCGACGAACACCTTGCGGACCGCCTGCGAGAGGCCCTCATCCAGGGTGAAGCGCTCGCGCGACCAGTCGGCGGAGGCGCCGAGCCGGTGCAGCTGCTGGCTGATCCTGCCGCCCGACTCCTCCTTCCAGGCCCAGACCCGCTCGACGAACGCCTGGCGGCCGATCTTGCGGCGGCTCAGGCCTCTCGCGCTCGAGCTGGCGCTCGACCACCATCTGGGTCGCGATGCCGGCGTGGTCGGTGCCGGGCTGCCAGAGCACCGCCCGGCCGCGCATCCGCCAGAAGCGGATCAGGGTGTCCTGGATCGTGTTGTCCAGCGCATGGCCCATGTGCAGGCTGCCGGTGACGTTCGGCGGCGGCATGACGATGCAGTAGGGCGCGCGCTCGGGATCGGGCGAGGGCCGGAAATGGCCGCCCGCCTCCCACTGGCGGTCGTGCCGGGCCTCGACCTCGGCCGGTTGGTAGGTCTTGTCCAGCATCGCCGGCGCGTTCCACACCACTGTTCATGCATAAAACCGGCGCGGGCGCGCCGGGTTCGGGCTATAGGGGAATTCGCCAGGCCGGGCAAGTTGAGGGCGCCCGGAGGCGATTGCCTCACCAAGGCCAAGGTTTACAGCGGGTCCGCGTTCGGCCAAGCTCGCGGCGGCGAACCAGAGG
The DNA here is from genome assembly GCA_963756905.1 of uncultured Alphaproteobacteria bacterium. Taxonomy (GTDB): domain Bacteria; phylum Pseudomonadota; class Alphaproteobacteria; order Geminicoccales; family Geminicoccaceae; genus DATAOG01. The sequence goes on along the minus strand of CAVWPO010000021.1, from coordinate 88,041 downwards.
CCCGCGACAGGGCCCCCGGAAAGGCTGACTGCGGAGCCATGGAGCCGGCAATCTTCGCCCTGGTGCTCGGGGCGGCGCTGCTGCACGCGAGCTGGAACGCCCTGGTCAAGACCGGCGGCGACCCGTTCGTGCGGCTGGCCGTGCTCAATCTGGTGACCGGGATCTGCGCGCTGCCCTTCCTGTTCGCGGCCGCGGTCCCGGCGGTCGCCAGCTGGCCCTGCCTGTTCGCGTCGATCGTGATCCACCACGGCTACTATCTGGCGCTCGGCTACGGCTACCGCCATGGCGACCTGTCGCACGTCTATCCGATCGCGCGCGGCATCGCACCACCGCTCGTGGCGCTGGTCGCCTGGGTCTTCGCCGGCGAGAGCCCGGGCGCGCTCGGCCTGGTGGCGATCCTGGTGATCTCGGGCGGCATCCTGAGCCTGGCCTTCACCGACGACGGCCGGCTCGGCGCGTTGAAGCCGCTCGGCTTCGCGCTCGCGACCGGGGTCACGATCGCCGGCTACACGCTGGCCGACGGGCTCGGCGGGCGGCGCGCGGGCGACGTTGCCGGCTACATCGCCTGGCTGTTCGCGATCGACGCCCTGCCGTTCGCGCTGGTGGTCGCCTGGCGCTACCGGGCGCGCCTGGGGGAGGCGCTGGGACGCGCCTGGCGCCCGGCGGCAATCGGCGGCGTGCTGGCAGCCGCGGCCTATGCTCTGGTGATCTGGGCGATGACCCGGGCGCCGATGGCGCAGGTCTCGGCCCTGCGCGAGACCAGCGTGATCATGGCGGCGCTGATCGGGACCCGCCTGCTGCGCGAGCCGTTCGGCCGCCGGCGGATCTTCGCCGCCAGCCTGGTCGCGCTGGGCGTCGTGCTGCTGCAGGTCGGCCGCGCGGCGTGACGGCCCGGTGCGCTTCGGCTAGGGTCGGAGCCAGAAGCCGGGGAGGATCAGATGCGCGCGGTCGACATCGAGCTGTTCGGCCACCTTTTCGAAGAACTGGTCGACGAGGTCAGCAGCTCGGGTGAGCCGGTCGTCATCACCAGGTACGGCAAGCCGATCGTCCGGCTCGAGCCGATCGTTCGCAAGCAAGGGCCGAAGAGCCTTTGGGGCATGCACAAGGGCGAGATCGAGATCCTGGGCGACATCATCGAGCCGATCGATGTCGAGTGGGAGGTCGACGACTGAGGTCATCACGACCGCCCGCCTGGCATCGGTGACGGCCCGACCGCTCGGCCATTGGCTGCTCCTGCTCGCGCTGGTCGCGATGTGGGGCAGCGCGTTCATGATGACCGGGATCGCCGTCAGAGGCTTCGCGCCCGCGACCCTGGTCGCGATCCGCCTGACGCTCGCGGCGGTGCTGCTCGCCGGCCTGGTCCTGGCGCGCGGCCAGAGGTTCCCAGCGAGCCCGCGCTTTTGGCTGTTCAGCGTCCTGATCTCGCTCGCCGGCAACTGCCTGCCGTTCTGGCTGATCAGCTTCGGGCAGCAGCGGGTCGACAGCAGCCTCGCCGGCATCCTGATGGGCATGATGCCGCTCACGACCATGGTGCTGGCGCATTTCTTCGTCCGTGGCGAGCGCCTGAACCGGGTCAAGGCGGCCGGCTTCCTGCTCGGCTTCGTCGGGCTGGTCGTGCTGATCGGGCCGCAGGCGCTGCGCTCGGTGCAGGGCGAGGGGGGCGATCTCGTCTACCTGCTCGCGATCCTGACCGGCGCGGTCTGCTATGCGATCAACGCCATCCTCGCGCGCCACCGGCCGCCCGCCGAGCCTCTGGTTGCGGCTGCCGGCGCCATGGTCGCGGGCAGCCTGATCATGCTGCCGATCGGCGGTCGGGGGCTGGTCGGCCAGCTGGCGAGCGCAGCCTTCGGGCCGTTCGCCGCCATGGTCGCGCTCACCCTGGTCGCGACCGCGCTCGCGACGGTCGTGTTCCTGAAGCTGGTGACCGTCGCCGGCCCGAGCTTCACCTCCTTCATGAACTACCTGATCCCGGTCTGGGCGCTGCTCATGGGCATGACCCTGATGGGCGAGCGGCCGCCGCCCACGGCGCTCCTGGCGCTGGCCCTGATCCTCGCCGGCATCGGCCTCGCCGAAGCCGGCCGACGGCGGATGCTCGAGGCCGCCGCCACATCCCCGACCGCCGGAATCGAGCCGTTTAGCAAGAAAAATCAGAGCACTTAGAAAGACTCTTCATTTACTATAAGAGGATGGGCAGCCCCTAGACCTAGACTCCTGCGACCAGGGAGGTCAACCATGCTCGGCGCCATCGCGGGCGACATCATCGGCTCGATTTACGAGTGGGACCGGATCAAGACCAAGGACTTCCCGTTGTTCGGGGATGGCGTGTTCTTCACCGACGACAGCGTGTGCACGGTCGCGGTTGCGGACTGCATCCTGCAGGGCGGCGACTTCGCGCGCGGCCTCAAGGACTACGGGCGTCGCTACCCGGGGCGTGGCTACGGCGGCAGGTTCGCGCGCTGGCTCGAATCCGAGAGCCTGGAGCCCTACGGCAGCTTCGGCAATGGTGCCGCGATGCGGGTGAGCCCGGTCGCCTGGCTCGCCCGCGACGAGGCCGAAGCGATTGAGCTCGCCGCGCGCACCGCCGCCGTGACCCACAACCATCCACGCGGCATCGCCGGCGCGCAGGCGGTGGCACTCGCGATGTGGCGGGCACGGGCGGGCGTCGCACCCGACGCCATCCGCAGCGAGGTCGGCGCCCGCTTCGACTACGATCTGAGGGGCAGCGTCGCCGCCATTCGTCCGGGCTATGGCTTCGATGAGACCTGCGACGGGACCGTGCCGCAAGCGCTGATCTGCGCGCTCGAGGCCGCCGACTACGAGGATGCGGTGCGGAACGCCGTCTCGCTCGGCGGCGATGCCGACACGCTCGCCTGCATCGCCGGCGGCCTCGCCGAAGCCCTCTACGCGCTGCCCGAGGCAATCGCGGGGGCGGCGAGGGGCCGGCTCGACCGCGACCTCCTGGCGGTGGTCGATCGCTTCTATGGCCGGATCGGTGGCGCGGCGGCTTGACGACTGGAGTGCGGGCACTCCTACAGCTCGACCAGCAGGCCGTCCTCGGCGGTCTCCCAGCCGATCCCATCCAGCCGGTCGAGCATCGCCTGGCTCATGTGGGTGAGGATCAGGCGCTTGGCGTGCAGGTCGCGGCGGCGCTGGTTCAGGGTCTGGAGGTCGAGATGGGAGCCGGCGGTGCGATCGAAGGCGTAGCACTCGACGATCAGGAGGTCGCTGCCCTCGGTGAGCCCGACGAGTTGCTCGGTCCATTCGGTATCGCCGGAATAGGCGAACTGGCGGCCGTTGCAGGCGAAGCGCAGCGCAAAGGCCGCCGAGCCGGACGGGTGCTCGACCGGATAGGCGGTGACCGCGACCCCGCCCAGCGTCTCGGTGCGCCCCTGCTCGAGCTCGACGAACTCGAGCGGGAACCGCCACGCGGTCTGGCCGGAGCCCGGGAACAGCGCATTCTGGGCCGCAACCAGCCGCTCGCGCGTGCCCGCCGGACCGACGATCGTGAGCGGTCGCCGGCGCCGGCTGATGTGCTGCGCCTCGAGCAGGAGAAAGGGCAGGCCGCCGAAGTGGTCGCCGTGCAGATGGCTGAGGTACACCCGGTCGATGCTCGCGGGGTCGACCCCGAACCTGCGCATCGCGACCATGGCCGTGGCGCCGCAGTCGATCAGGAACCGATCGCGACCGGCGGTGACGAAGAAGCAGGTCTGCAAGCGACCGCCGCTGCCGAACGCGTCACCACAGCCGAGCACCCGGATCGCCACCCTGGCCATCACACCTCTCGTTTCCTCGCGCTCCCGACGTCCTTTGTCGATCAGGATCGCTCGACCGCGTGTGAAGTGGTTCACAGGCACAACCGCCAGCCGGCGTACAGCGGACCAAAAAAAGTGCTCGGCCGACAGATTCCGGGTGCTCGGCGCGCGGCGCCAAGCCGGCAGCGGCAAGTTGTCGCCCCGCGGTCGCGGCCATTGGCCCGGACCTCAGATTTCGCGAATGGGTCAGGAATTTGGTCGGAGTGGCGTGACTCGAACACGCGACCCCCGCCTCCCGAAGACGGTGCTCTACCAGGCTGAGCTACACTCCGACCCGAGGTCGGCGCAGTATATAGCGGCTTCGGCCCGGCTCGGCAATGCGCGTCGCCGGCGCCGCGCGCCTTCCGCGCCTGGCCTCGATCGCCGCTAGTAAGCGCGCTCGATGCAAAAATCGGCCAGATCGAGCAATGCCTGCTTGGCCTCGGACGGCGGAAAGCCCTCGAGCGCGCGGCTTGCGGCCGCGCCGTACTCGGCGGCGCGCGCCAGGCTGTCGGCGAGCGCGCCGTGGCGGTGCAAAAGCTCGATCGCATGCGCGAAATCGCCGTCGCGCTGCTCGGCCTGCTCCAGGGTGCGGCGCCAGAACCGGCGCTCCTGGCTGCTGCCGCGCGCGAACGCCAGCACCACCGGCAACGTGATCTTGCCGTCGCGGAAGTCGTCGCCCAGGCTCTTGCCGAGCACCACCTCGCGGGCGCTGTAGTCGAGGATGTCGTCGGTCAGCTGGAACGCGATGCCGAGGTTCTCGCCATAGCTGCGCAGCGCCGCGGCCTCGGCCGCCGGCCGGTCGGCGACCCGGGCGCCGATCTCGGCTGCGGCCGCGAACAGGGTCGCGGTCTTGGCGCTGACCACCTCGAGGTAGGTCGCCTCGGTGGTCTCGGCGTCGTTCGCCGTCATCAGCTGCGCGACCTCGCCCTCGGCGATCACCGCCGACGCGTTGGCCAGGATGCCGAGCACCGCGAGCGAGCCATCCTCGACCATGAGCTGGAAGGCGCGCGCGAACAGGAAATCGCCGACCAGCACCGAGGGCTTGTTGCCCCAGATCGCGTTGGCGGTCGCGAGGCCCCGGCGCAATTCGCTCTGATCGACCACGTCGTCGTGGAGGAGGGTCGCGCTATGGATGAACTCGACCGCCGCCGCGAGGCGGATGTGGCGCTCGCCGCGATAGCCGCACAGCTGGGCGGCGACCAGGGTCAGCATCGGCCGCACGCGCTTGCCGCCGGCCGCGACCAGATGCCCGGCGAGCTGCGGGATCAGATGGATCGGGCTGTCGAGCCGGGCCACGATCAGCTGGTTGACGCGACCCATGTCCGCCTCGACCAGCCTTTGCAGCGGCTCGAGCTTGCTCCGCTCGGGCAGTGCTTGCAGTTGTGGACTGACGGCAGTCAAGCCGGCTCCTCCCGGGTGGCGCGCCCCGCACCTTGCTATCAGGGCTCAGGATGCAATGCAAATCTGGCCCTCTGAGAGCGCTCAATATAGGATGCGGCCGCCATGCGAGAACTGCTGCGTAGCAACGATCTCGTCCATCTGTCCTGGGCGCAGGCGATCCTGGCCGCCGAGGCGATCCCTTGCCTGCTGCTCGACGACCACGTCAGCGGGATCGAGGGCAGCATCGGCGCGATCCCCCGCCGGCTGATGGTCGAGGACGGCCATTACGAGAAGGCGCAGCGCCTGCTCGAGCAGGCGAGAGATGCGCTCGCCGGCTCCTGACCCGTCGACCCTGGAGCCGACCCTGGACCACCTGCTCGGCGGCCGCGTGCGTCTGTGGCAGCCGGCCCGGGGCTATCGGGTGGCGATCGATCCGGTGCTGCTGGCAGCCGCGGTGCCCGCGGCGGCCGGCGAGAGCGTGCTCGATGCCGGCGCCGGCAGCGGGGCCGCGAGCCTCTGCCTGGCGACGCGGCAGCCGGCCTGCCGGATCGTCGGGCTCGAGCTGCAGCCGCAATTGCAACGGCTGGCGAGCCGGAACGTGGCGCAGAACGACCTTTGCGGGCGGGTCGAGATGGTCCTGGGCGACCTCGAGCGGCCGCCGCCCCGCCTCGCGGACACGAGCTTCGACCACGTCATGACCAACCCGCCCCATCTCGCGGCCGGGGCGGCGAGCGTCTCGCCGGTCCCGGAGCGGGCGCTGGCCAACCTCGAGCAGGACCTCGACCTCGCCGGCTGGCTCGGGGGCTGCCTGCGCCGGCTCAGGCCGGGTGGCACGCTGACCCTGATCCACCGCGCCGATCGCCTGGCCGACCTGCTCGCAGCCCTGCGCGGCCAGATCGGCGACCTCGTCGTCTTCCCGCTCTGGCCGCGAAGCGACCAACCGGCGAAGCGCGTTCTGGTGCAAGGCCGCAAGGGCAGCCGGGGCCCGCTGATCCTGGCGCAAGGCCTGGCTCTGCATGGCCAGGACGGCGGCTTCAGCGCCGCCGCGGACGCGGTCCTGCGCCAAGGCGAGGCGCTGGCCCTGCGTCCCCGAAGCGAGGGGTTGGCGCATGGCTGAGGGGCGTCTGGCGAGGTGGCGTGCGCGGCTCGGGTTGCCGCCGCCGGCGCCGGTCGTGCCGGTCCTGCGCCTGACCGGCGTGATCGGCGGGCCGTCGCTGCGCGGCAGCGGCCTCACGCTCCACGGCCTGAACGCGGCGCTCGAGCGGGCGTTCAAGGTCCGGGGCGCCAAGGCGGTGGCGCTGGCGATCAACTGCCCGGGCGGCTCGCCGGTGCAGTCGGCGCTGATCACCGAGCGCATCCGCGCGCTGGCGGCCGACAAGAAGCTGCCGGTGCTGGCCTTCATCGAGGACGTCGGCGCGTCCGGCGGCTACTGGCTGGCGCTCGCCGCCGACGAGATCTTCGCCGATGCGCGCTCGCTGGTGGGCTCCATCGGCGTGATCCACGCAAGCTTCGGCCTCAACGCGGTGATCGAGCGGCTCGGCATCGAGCGCCGCGTGCACACCGCGGGCGCCAAGAAAGGCTTTCCTGGACCCGTTCCGGCCGCAGGACCCCGACGACGTCGCGCGCCTCGAGACCATCCTGCATGAGGTCCACGCGGGCTTCAAAGCCATGGTGCGCGGGCGCCGGGGAGCCAGGCTCGCGGCGAGCGATGCCGAGGTCTTCGAGGGCCAGGTCTGGACCGGGGAGGGGGCGCTGGCACTCGGCCTGATCGACGGCCTCGGCACCCTGCACGGCATCCTCAAGGCGCGCTATGGCGACAAGGTGAAGCTGCCCCAGATCAGCGCCACCCGCTCCTGGTGGCAGCGCCGGCTCGGCATGGGCTTTGCCACCCCTGACCCGCGCGCGCTGGTCGACGGCGTCCTCGACAGCCTGGCCGAGCGCGCCCTTTGGGCCCGCTACGGGCTCTGAGCCGAATGCGCTATCGTGCGACCAGGCCGAGATGCATGATGGTCGGACGAAAACTCCGAGGATTGAAGGAGGACGACGTGGACCGTCAGGCGTGGATGGATCGGATCGCGGTTGACACCGCCGTGCATCACGGCGAGCCCTGCATCAAGGGCACGCGGATTCCAGTGAGCCTGATCGTCGGCAGCATTGCCGACGGCGACCGCCCCGAAGACCTCCTTGGCGCCTATCCCTCGCTCACGCTGGAGGACGTGCGGGCAGCGCTCTTCTACGCGGCGGAAGCGGTGCGCGAGGCACCGCTCGTGCCGTTGGCCTCGTGAGCGCGCGTGCCTGTCCTGATCAAGGTGGACGAGGATTTACCTCCGGCGGTCGCTCAGGCCTTCGGGCGGGCGGGCCACGACGCTAAGAGCGTGCTCGAGCAGGGTTGGAGCGGCTGCCCGGACGACGTCTTGATGGCGCGGGTTCGGGCCGAAGGCCGGTGGCTGGTGACGGCGGACCGGGGATTTGCCGATGTTCGCCAATACCGCCCTGGAACCCATGCCGGAATCATCGTGTTCCAGACCGCAATTGAGAGTCGTAGCCGCTATGTTGGTCTCGCCGAGGAGGTCGCGCGGACATTGGAGCTGGAGCGACTTTCCGGCTGTCTGGTGGTAGTCACACCAAGCCGCGTTCGGATTCGGCGGCCATCGTAGGGCGGTCTCGAGGCTATCCCCCGCGATACAGTTGTCCCAACGCGCGCCCACGCCTTCGACTGAGCTTCGGGGCTCGACATTCGCGCGCGCAGGCACGATGTTCGGCGGAGGCGAGGCGGCGGAGGAGCCGGGAGAGCTACGCGTGTTCGGACTGTCGCTGAGCAAGCTTCTGTTCACGATCTTCGTCGTGATCGCGATCTGGAAGGGGTTCGCCTACGTCGGCCGGCTCGCCCAGGAGCGGCAGCGGGCGGATGCGCTGCGCCGCCGGCCGACCGGCCGGCCCAAGGCCACCTCGAACCGCACGATCGACCTGGTCGAGTGCCCGCGCTGCGGCGCCTACGTCGACCCGCGCGAGGGTTGCCACTGCCAGCGCGCCCGCGCCTGAGGGGCGCCGGGTCCTCGGCTCGAGGCCGAGGACGACCACGACGGTCCCGGGGACGACCGCCAAGGCCCGGGGGAGCCCAGCGGCGTCGGGGCCGCCGCGCCTGAGCCGTCCGCGGGCCGTGATTTCTTGACCGCATGCCGAGGGCTGGCTATTTTCCGCGCGCCCCGTCCGTTTCCAGAAAATCGAGCGCCTGTGAGCCGCAGCCAGCCGTCGAGCTTTCAAGACCTGATTCTGGTCCTGCAGCGGTTTTGGGCCGCGCAGGGCTGCGTCCTGTTGCAGCCCTACGACATGGAGGTGGGGGCGGGGACCTTCCATCCCGCGACCACCTTGCGCGCGCTCGGCCCCGAGCCCTGGCGGGCGGCCTACGTCCAGCCCTCCCGGCGGCCCAAGGACGGGCGCTACGGCGAGAACCCGAACCGGCTGCAGCACTACTATCAGTTCCAGGTGATCCTCAAGCCCTCGCCCGACGATCTCCAGGACCTCTACCTCAAGAGCCTGGCGGCGATCGGCATCGATCCCCTGGTCCACGACATCCGCTTCGTCGAGGACGACTGGGAGAGCCCGACGCTCGGCGCCTGGGGTCTCGGCTGGGAGGTCTGGTGCGACGGCATGGAGGTCACCCAGTTCACCTATTTCCAGCAGGTCGGCGGCTTCGACTGCCAGCCGGTGTCGGGTGAGCTGACCTACGGCCTCGAGCGCCTGGCGATGTTCGTCCAGGGCACCGAGAACGTCTATGCGCTCGACTTCAACGGCCAGGGCTTCACTTACGGCGACATCTTCCTTCAGGCCGAGCGGGAGTATTCGGCGTACAATTTCGAGGCCGCCGACACCGGGCGCCTGTTCCGGCATTTCGCCGACGCCGAGGCCGAGTGCCAGAGCCTGCTGGCCCGCACGCCGCCGCTGGCGCTGCCGGCTTACGATCAGTGCCTGAAGGCGAGCCATCTGTTCAACCTTTTGGATGCGCGGGGCGTGATCAGCGTCACCGAGCGGGCCGCCTACATTGGCCGGGTGCGCGCGCTCGCGCGCGCCTGCTGCGAGAGCTGGCTGCAGGCGCGCGGCCACCTCGCGGCGCGGCCGGCGGCCTGAGGCCATGGCCGAGCTGCTGCTGGAGCTTCTGTCCGAGGAGATCCCGGCGCGGCTGCAGCGGCGCGCGGCCGAGGATCTCGGGCGCCTGCTCGGCGCCGCGCTGAAGGAGGCGGATCTGCCGTTCGAGCAGGTCTCGACCTACGCCACGCCGCGGCGCCTGGCGCTGGTGATGCGCGGCCTCGCGACCAAGCAGCCCGATGTCCAGGTCGAGAGGCGGGGGCCCCGGGTCGGCGCCCCGGCCGAGGCGCTGAGCGGCTTCGTCGCCTCGCTCGGGGTCGCCGACTACCAGCTCGAGGAGCAGGACGACAAGCGCGGCCGGGTCCACGTCGCGCGCTATCTGCGCGTCGGCCGGTCGGCCGCGGACGTGCTCGTGCCGGTGCTGGGCGAGATCCTGGCGCGCTTCCCCTGGCCGAAGTCGATGCGCTGGGGCGCCCATGCGATCCGCTGGGTGCGCCCCTTGCACGGCATCCTCTGCCTGCTCGATGGCGCGGTCGTGCCGGTGCGCTTCGGCCCGCTGGAGGCGACGGCGACCACCCGCGGCCATCGCTTTCTGGCACCGGTGCCGATCGCGGCGCGCGATTTCGAGGACTACCGGCAGAAGCTGACCGCGGCCTACGTCCAGCTCGACGGCGCCGACCGGCAGAAGGAGATCGCGGGCGAGGCGGCGCGCCTGGCGCGCGCGGAGAACCTCCGCCTGCGCGGCGATTCCGCGCTGCTCGGCGAGCTCGCGGGCCTGGTCGAGTGGCCGGTCGTGCTGCCCGGCCGGATCGACCAGCGGTTCATGGCGCTGCCCGAGGAGGTGCTGGTGACCTCGATGCGCCAGCACCAGAAGTACCTGGCGCTGGAGGACTTCTCGGGCAAGCTCGCGCCGCGCTTCCTGGTGGTCGCCAACATCCCGGCCGAGGACGGCGGCCGGGCGATCGTCGCCGGCAACGAGCGCGTGCTCCGGGCCCGGCTCTGGGATGCGCAGTTCTTCTGGGACCAGGACCGCAAGCGGCCGCTCGCGAGCCGCGTGCCCGAGCTCGAGGGCGTCGTGTTCCACGCCCGGCTCGGCTCGCTCGGCGCCAAGGTCGCCCGCCTGCAGAGCCTTGCGGCCTGGCTCGCCCAGCGCGTGCCCAACACCCGGGTCGAGTACGCGGCGCGCGCGGCGCTGCTCTGCAAGGCCGACCTGGTGACCGACATGGTCGGCGAGTTTCCTGAACTTCAGGGCGTGATGGGGCGTTACTACGCCGAGCATGATCTCGAGCAGGTCGACGTGGCCGAAGCGATCGCCCGGCACTACGCGCCGCAGGGACCGAACGACGTCTGTCCCGTCGCGCCCGTGAGCGTGACGGTCGGGCTCGCGGACCGTCTCGACACCCTGGCCGGTTTCTTTGCGGTCGGGGAGAAGCCCACCGGCTCGAAGGATCCCTATGCGCTGCGCCGCGCGGCGTTGGGGGTGATCCGGCTGATCCTCGAGAACCGCCTGCGGCTGCCGCTGCGGGCGGCGTTCCAGCAGGCGCTTGCGGGCTACGGCGAGCAGCTGGCGGGCGTCGACGCCCATGCCGTGACCGCGGAGCTGCTGGAATTCTTCGCCGATCGCCTGCGCGTCCACCTGAAAGGGGCGGGCGTGCGCCACGACCTGATCAGCGCGGTGTTCGCCGCCGCCGGCGAGGACGACCTGGTCCGGCTGCTCGCCAAGGTCGAGGCGCTGCGCGCCTTCCTCGCGACCGAGGACGGCGCCAACCTCCTGATCGCGCACCGGCGCGCGAGCAACATCGTGCGCATCGAGGAGAAGCGGGATGGCCGGTCCTACGCCGGCCAGCCCGACGGCCAGCGCCTCCAGGCCAAGGAGGAGCAGATGCTGTTCTTCCGCCTGATGACCGTCGGCGGCGACATTGCCGGCGCCTTGGAGCGGGAAGACTTCACCGACGCCATGCTGGCGCTCGCCCGCCTGCGCCAGCCGGTCGACTCGTTCTTCGACCGGGTCACCGTCAACGTCGAGGACCCCGAGCTGCGCGTCAACCGCCTGTATCTCTTGGACCAGATCCGCTCGGCTCTGGGGGCGGTCGCCGACTTCTCTCTGATCGAGGACAGCGCAAGCGATGACAGCGATCGCCGGGTGGCGTGATGAGCCAGTGGGTCTATAGCTTCGGCGCCGGCTCTGCCGAGGGCCGCGCGGACATGCAGGGCCTGCTCGGCGGCAAGGGCGCGAACCTCGCCGAGATGAGCCGGCTCGGCCTGCCGGTGCCGCCCGGCTTCACGATCACGACCGAGGTCTGCAGCCACTACTATCGAGATGAGCGGCGCTATCCCGAGCAGCTGACCGAGCAGGTGGCGGCCGCGCTCGCCCGGATCGAGATCGAGCTCGATGCCAGGCTCGGCGATCCGGAGCGCCCGTTGCTGGTCTCGGTCCGCTCGGGCGCGCCCGTCTCGATGCCGGGCATGATGGACACCGTGCTCAACCTCGGCCTCAACGACCGGACCGTCAGCGGCCTCGCCGCGATGTCCGAGCAGCCGCGCTTTGCCTACGACAGCTACCGCCGCTTCATCCAGATGTACGGCGACGTCGTGCTCGGCGTCGATCACTACCGCTTCGAGGACCAGCTCGAGGACATCAAGAGCCAGAGCGGCTATCAGCTCGACACCGAGCTCTCGACCGACGACCTGCTGCGTCTGATCGAGGCCTACCAGGCGATCGTCCTGGAGCACACCGGGAAGCCCTTCCCGCAGGACGTCGAGGAGCAGCTCTGGGGCGCCATCGGCGCCGTGTTCGGGTCCTGGATGACGCCGCGCGCGGTCACCTACCGGCGCCTGCACGGCATCCCCGAGACCATGGGCACGGCGGTCAGCGTCCAGGCCATGGTGTTCGGCAACCGCGGCGACACGAGCGCCACCGGGGTCGCCTTCACCCGCGATCCGTCGACCGGCGCCAAGGGCTATTACGGCGAGTTTCTGGTCAACGCCCAGGGCGAGGACGTGGTCGCCGGGATCCGCACGCCGCAGCCGCTCACCCGGGCGATGCAGCAGGCGACCGGCGCCACCCTGCCGTCCCTGGAAGAGGTGATGCCGGCGACCTATGCCGAGCTCGCGAGCGTGTTCGATCGCCTCGAGGCGCATTACCGGGACATGCAGGACATCGAGTTCACGGTCCAGGAGGGCCGGCTCTGGATCCTGCAGACCCGCAACGGCAAGCGGACCACCCACGCCGCGCTCAAGGTCGCGGTCGACATGGCCGCGGAGGGCGTGATCGGACGCGACGAGGCGATCCTGCGGATCGAGCCCGCATCCCTCGACCAGCTGCTGCACCCGACCCTCGACCCGGAGGCGCCGCGCGAGGTGATCGCCAAGGGCCTGCCGGCCTCGCCGGGTGCGGTCTCCGGCAAGGTCGTGTTCAACGCCGACGAGGCCGAGCGCCTCGGGACCATGGGCGAGGCGGTGATCCTGGTGCGGATCGAGACCTCGCCAGAGGACATCCACGGCATGCACGCGGCGAAGGGCATCCTGACCTCGCGCGGCGGCATGACCAGCCATGCGGCGGTGGTCGCGCGCGGCATGGGCAAGCCCTGCGTCTGCGCGGCGGCCGATCTCGCGATCGACTATCGCCACCAGCACCTGACCGTGAAGGGCCGCGAGATCGCGGCCGGCGAGGTGATCACGCTGGATGGCAGCACCGGCACGGTCATGCTGGGCGCGGTGCCGACCGTCGATCCCAAGCTCTCGGGCGACTTCGCGACCCTGATGAGCTGGGCCGACCAGCACCGCCGGCTCAAGGTCCGGACCAACGCCGAGACCCCGCTGGATGCGCGCACCGCGCGCCGGTTCGGCGCCGAGGGCATCGGGCTCTGCCGCACCGAGCACATGTTCTTCGACGACGTCCGCCTGGTCGCGATGCGCGAGATGATCCTGGCCGGCGATGCCGATGGCCGGCGCACGGCGCTCGCCAAGATCCTGCCGATGCAGCGCCAGGACTTCGTCGAGCTGTTCCAGATCATGGCCGGCCTGCCGGTCACGATCCGCCTGCTCGACCCGCCGCTGCACGAGTTCCTGCCCCACGAGCCGGAGGAGATCACGGCGCTCGCCAAGGCGTCCGGGCTCGACGCCGCCAAGCTTTTGCGGCGCGCCAACGAGCTGCGCGAGGCCAACCCGATGCTCGGCCTGCGCGGCTGCCGGCTCGGCATCCTGTTCCCCGAGATCTACGAGATGCAGTCGCGCGCGATCTTCGAGGCGGCGGTCGCGGTCGCCGCCGCTTCGGGCAAGACGGTGGTGCCGGAGATCATGGTGCCGCTGGTCGGCATGGCGCGCGAGCTCGAGCTGATCAAGGCCGAGATCGATGCGGTCGCCAGGGAGGTGATGGCGGAAAGCGGCAGCCCGCTCAGCTATCAGGTCGGGACCATGATCGAGGTGCCGCGGGCCGCGCTGCGCGCCGCCGCGATCGCCCGCCACGCCGAGTTCTTCAGCTTCGGCACCAACGATCTGACCCAGATGACGCTCGGCCTGTCGCGCGATGATTCGGCCAAGTTCATGGAGCAGTACCTGCAGCGCGGGATCTTCGCGGCCGACCCGTTCGCGACCCTCGACATCGATGGCGTCGGCGCCCTGATGGCGCTCGCCTGCGAACGCGGCCGGAGCGCCCGGGCGGACCTGAAGCTCGGGATCTGCGGCGAGCATGGCGGCGATCCGGCGACGATAGCGTTCTGCGAGCAGGTCGGGCTCGACTACGTGTCCTGCTCGCCCTACCGGGTGCCGATCGCGCGCCTGGCGGCGGCGCAGGCCGCCCTCGGGACCGAGCGCGGGACGGCCGGCACCGCGTGAGCGCCCAGGTGACGGGAGGCGCCCGGGCGGCGCCGCTGCAGGCGCTGCGCACCGGCGGCAAGCGCGCCATGGCGATGGCGCTGGCGCGGCTCGAGGCGGCGGCCGGCGAGCCGCAGACGCTGGCCCTGCTCGATGCCGCCTATGCCGGCGCATGCGCGCACGTGATTGGCCTCACCGGCCCGCCGGGGGTCGGCAAGTCGAGCCTGATCTCGCGCCTGATCCGGGCCTATCGGGCGCGCGGGCGGACGGTTGGCGTGATCACGGTCGATCCCTCGTCGCGCAAGAGCGGCGGCGCCCTGCTCGGCGATCGCGCCCGGATCGACGCCGATCCCGAGGACCAGGGCGTGTTCGTGCGCTCGATGGCGGCGCGCGGCCGGCTCGGCGGTCTCGCGGCGCTGACCCCGGCCGCGGTCGTGCTGATGCGCTCGGTCTACGATCAGGTGATCGTCGAGACGGTCGGCGTCGGCCAGTCCGAGACCGAGGTCGCGGCGGTCGCGGACACGGTCGTGTTCTGCGTCCAGCCGGCGTCGGGCGACAGCCTGCAGTACATGAAGGCGGGCATCGCCGAGATCCCCGACATCATCGTGGTCACCAAGGCCGATCTCGGTGCTATCGCGCGCAAGGCCCAGAGCGACGTCGCGGCGGCGCTCCAGCTCAATGCCGCCGGCACGGACGGCTGGTCGATGCCGGTCCAGCTGCTGAGCTGCCTGGACGGGCAGGGCATCGACGCCCTGATCGAGGCCCTCGCCGGGCACGCCGGGTTTCTCTCCGGCGAGGGCCGGCTCGAGGCCCGGCGCGACGCCCAGGCCAAGGCCTGGCTCGTCGAGGCGCTGCGCGAGGAGTTCGGCCGGCACGGCCTGGCGCTCGCCGGGCGCTGGCTGGACGGCCTGACCACGCCGCCCGGCCAGTCGCCGTTCCGCCGCCTGCGCGAGGTCGCGCGCAAGCTGCGTGCGGAGGCCGGCGCCGGCCGCTTCGCCTGGGAAGCGCCTAGAACCTGACCCAGTCGGGCTTGACCGGCCGGACCTCGGTCTCGCCGGCCGAGAGCGCCGTCCCGGTCTGCTCGGCGGCGGCGATCCGATCGAGGCGCAGCAGAGCCAGACCCTGGCCATCGACGCTGGAGCGCATCTCGCCGGCCTCGAGCTCGCCCAGGCGGATGATGGTCCCCGGCTCCGGACTAGGGCCTTTGAGCGCGACCGGCAGCAGGCGCTTGCGCACGAGGCCCCGGTAGTGCATGCGCGCGGTCAGCTCCTGGCCGACGAAGCAGCCCTTGGCGAAGTCGACCCCGTTCAGCTCCTCAAAGCCACTCTCGAGCAGGGTCGAGCGCTCGACCACCAGATCCCGGCTGCCGTCCGGCACGCCGAGCGTGAGCCGCCACCGCTCGTAGGCGTCCGGCTCGAGGCGCGCGAGCCCCAGCTCCGCGAGGGTCCCCTCGATCCGGTCGGGCGGCAGCAGCACCCGGACGCCGAGCCGGGCCAGACGGGGATCGACCAGGACCAGGCCCTCGCCGAGCGGGCGGCAGGCGCCCGGTCGATCGGCGAGCTCGAACGCCTCTGCCGCGCCGTCTCCGAGAACCGCCGCGACCGCATAGCGGGCGCTCGCGTCCTCGAGCTCGACCTTGGAGCGCAGACGATACATCGTGAGGCGCTGCAGCAGCTGGCCGAGCCGCGCGCGCTCGGTGTCGAGCAGCACCGTGTCGCCCGCGCGCAGGATAAGGAAGTCGAACAGGAACTTGCCCTGCGGCGTGAGCAGAGCGCCATAACCCGCTTGCCCGCCGTTGATCCGGTTGAGATCGCTGCTGACCAGACCCTGCAGGAAGCTCGCGGCCTCGGGGCCGCTGAGCGCGAGCACGCCGCGCTCCGGCAGCAGCACATATCCGAGGGATGCCATCGCGACGCCCACTCTCCAACCTGAACGGGTTAGAGTCGGTCCGGGCGGGGCAGGTTGCAAGAGGGTCTTTTCAACCGGCCACGCGACAAAGCGCGGCCGAGAGCTGCCTTGCGATCACCGGCAGGGCGAAGCGGGCGCGAACGGCCGCGCGGCCGGCTTCGGCGAGCCTGCGCCGGCGCTCCGGTGCCTCGAGCAGCGCCGCGATCGCATCGGCCAGCGCCTGCGGATCGGCGCGCGGCACGAGCAGGCCATCGATGCCATGGCGGAGGATCTCGCGCGGGCCGGCCGCGTCGGTCGCGATCGTCGCCCGGCCGTGCGCCATGCCCTCCAGCACGACGATCCCGAACGGCTCCTCCCGGGACGGCACGCAGAACACATCGAGCGGCTCGAAGAAAGCGCGCTTGTCATCGACCCAGCCGAGGAACTTTACCTGACGGGTCAGGTGATGGTGCGCGGCTAACGCCTTGAGCTGGCGTTCCTCCGGCCCCCGGCCGCCGATCCGCGCCTCGAACGGGCAATCGCGCGCCGCGAGCAGCGCCAGGGCCTCGAGGAGGTCCGAGAAGCCCTTCTTGGCCACGAGCCGGCCGAGCGCGCCGATCATCGGCAGCGCTTCCGGATGACGGGGCGTCCCGGCCGCGTCCGGCGGCAGGCGCACGAGGTTGGGAACGACGGTGATCCGCTCTTGCGGCTGGCCGGCCGCGATCAGGGCGTCGCGGAGGTCCTCGGTCGTCGCCAGCACGTGATCGAGGCCGACCAGAGATCCGAGGCTGTAGTTCAGCGCGACGCCGACCTGAGGCAGTCCCGGCAGCTGCCGGCGCGCCCGGCGGGCGAGGGTGCTCGCGCGCCGGCCGATGGTCAGGACGACGTCCGGCGCGGTGGCGTGCAGCCAGCGGCGCAGGCCGCGGACCGCGAGCGGGTCCCATTCGCTGGCGTTGCGCAGCGTGGCGAGGGTCGTGAGCGGCAGGCGCTCGAGCGCCGGCCGGATGGCGGCGCGCGGGTGGACCAGAGCGTGCACCGGATGGCGCTCGAGCAGCAAGGCCTCGCCATGGTCGAGCAGCGACTGCTCGAGGCCGCCCTGGCCAGGGGACAGCATGATGCAGGCGACCGCGGGCGGTGCCGGCTCGGTCATCGATCGGTCCAGAACCCGGGATTGAGATCGCGGTTGCAACATCTTGTCGGGCTTGGCAATGCTAGTGCCGCTTTGGTCCCCCTCCAAGCGCCGAGGTCTGGTGCCACCGCATGTGCCCTTCGCCTAGCGCCCCGCCCCCGCCGCCTGGGCTCCGTGCCGGGGCGATCGCGCTCTTTCTCGACGTCGATGGCACGCTGGTCGAGATCGAGCGCGAGCCGGGCGCGGTCCACGTGCCGGAGCGCCTGTGCCGGATTCTGGACGACCTCCAACGCGCGACCGGAGGGGCTCTGGCCCTGGTCAGCGGCCGGACGCTCGCCCAGCTCGACCGGCTGTTCGCGCCGCTCTGGCTCAGTGCTGCAGGGTTGCATGGGCTGGAGCGTCGCAATCTCGGTACAGAAGTGATCCGCGCTGAGCCAGATCCGGCGGTGCTTGAAGCCGCCCGGGCGCGCCTCACCGCCTTCGCCGGACGGCACCCGGGCGTGCTGCTCGAGGACAAGGGCCTGACGCTGGCGCTCCACTACCGCAACGCGCCCGAGCAGCAAGGCGCCGCGACCGCGACCGCCGAGGCCGTGGTCGCCGCGAGCCATGGCGCGCTCGTGCTGCTCGCGGGCAAGATGGTGCTCGAGCTCAAGCCGCCCGGCTGCGACAAGGGCCAGGCGATCGCCGCGTTCCTGGGCGAAGCGCCCTTCGCCGGCCGGCGGCCGGTGTTCGCGGGCGACGACGTCACCGACGAGGCGGGCTTCCAGGTCGTCAACCGGCTGGGCGGCGTCTCGATCCGGATCGGCGCCGACGCCGCCCCGACCAGCGCCGGCCACGGCCTCCCGGACGTGGCCGCGATGCAGGGCTGGCTCGCTCGCCTGCAGGCCCCGCCGCCGACCTGAGCTCTGGCTTGGCCGCCGTTGGCTCGCTCGACCCCACAAGTCCGCAGCGCCCCTCTGGCCTGCCCGGATCGATGCCGATGATGCGGCCGCAGGGTGAACGCTTTCATCGTCCGTGCGTTCTGCTACATCAGTGCCCTGATCGCAGAGGGGCGGCGGATCAAGACAGGGGAGTCGTTCGAGACCATGCTTGCCCGACCCAACCGCCTCGGTCGACCGTCCGGGGACATCGATCTCGATGCCAGCCAGCTGCGGCGCGATTGCTGTCAACCTGTTCGCGGGTCGACCTTAGCCATTGCGCAATCCAGCTGAACAGGATCCGGGAGGTGGTCGCTTGAGGCACCGGTGCCGACCGCCGTGAGCCGGCTCGTCGTCGTTTCGAACCGGGTCACGCCCCTCTCGGGCAGCCGGGCCGCGACCGCTGGTGGCCTGACGGTCGGGGTGCTGGCGGCGCTGCGCGAGACCGGCGGCATCTGGTTCGGCTGGAGCGGCGAGACCATCGAAGCCGGGACGCCGATCCCCAAGGTGGTCCGGACCGGCAACATCACCTACATCACGATCGACCTGCTGCAGTCGGACTTCGATCGCTACTACGGCGGCTTCGCCAACCGGACGCTCTGGCCGCTTGTTCCACTACCGGCTCGATCTCGCGAGCTTCGATCGCGACTGGTACGTCGCCTATCGCCGCGTCAACCAGCTGTTCGCCGAGCAGCTCTACCCCTATCTGCGCGACGACGACCTGGTCTGGGTGCACGACTATCACCTGATGCCGCTCGGCGAGGAGCTGCGCCGGCTCGGGGTCAAGGGCCGGCTCGGCTTCTTCTTGCACATCCCGTTTCCCTCGGCCGAGGTCTATGTCGCGCTGCCCTGGCACGACCGCCTGATGGAAGCCCTCGTCCAATACGATCTGGTCGGCCTGCAGACCAGCAACGATCTGCGCAACTTCCACGACTATCTCTATCGCGAGGGGGTCGGCTATGCGCTGGCCGACGGCCTCCTCTATGCCTTCGGGCGGACGCTGCGCGCCCAGGATTTCCCGATCGGGATCGATACCGGGGATTTTGCCCGCATGGCGACCTCGACCGAGGCGGTGCGGGCGAGCCAGCGGCTCTCGCGCTCGCTCCTCGGGCGCAAGCTGATCATCGGCGTCGACCGGCTCGATTACACCAAGGGGATCACAGAGCGCCTGCGGGCGTACGAGACGCTGCTGCAGAACTACCCGCGCCAGCGCGGCCAGGTCACCCTGGTCCAGATCTCGGCGCCCTCGCGCGAGGAGGTGCCCGAGTATCTGGAGATGCGCCGCCAGGTCGAGGCCGCCTCGGGCCGGATCAACGGCCTGTTCGGCGAGTTCGACTGGATGCCGTTGCGCTACATCAACCGCGGCTTCACGCGCCGGACGCTGTCCGGTTTCTTCCGCCTGTCGCGGATCGGGCTGGTCACGCCGCTGCGCGACGGCATGAACCTGGTCGCGAAGGAATATGTCGCGGCCCAGTCAGAGGACGATCCGGGCGTCCTCGTGCTGTCGCGCTTTGCGGGTGCTGCCGACGAGCTGGATGGCGCGGTGATCGTCAATCCGTACGACATCGAAGCGGTCGCCGACGCGCTGCATCGCGGCCTGATCATGCCGCTGGATGAGCGCCAGGAGCGCTGGCGCCGGCTGCTCGCACAGATCCAGGAGCGCGACATCGTCTACTGGCGGCAGCGGTTCGTCGATGCGCTGGCGCAGGAGCTCGAGCCAACCGAATGACCGGAGGGGCATCGTCGTCCTCAGCCCGTCTTCGGCGGCAGCTGCACGGGCGGGGCTTCGTACAGCTCGACCTGGAGCGAGCGGGTGCCGAGCAGGTAGCCATCGGCGCGCCGGCCGGCGGTGCCGTCGACCGGCTGACCCTCCTTCAGTCGCCCCTGGGCGCGCGCCACCTGCTCGTGCAGGGCGCGCGAATAGGGCAGGGCATAGGCACGCGGCGGCGGGTCCTGGCCATCGGCGCCACGCGGTACCAGCCAGAGATAAATCGCTCCGTTCGAACGATTTGACCGGTCGGGCTCACGCACCAGCGCAGCATAGAGCTGGAAGCGTTCGGGCGGCGCCACTTCGGTCGGCCACCCGAGCATCCCCTCGAGGGTCACGAAGGTCGCGATCACGAAGCCGAGTGCGACCGCGATCGCCCCGGCCTTGACCGGCCAGCGCCAGGCGCTCTTGAGATTGAGGCTGAGGAGCAGGACGACGAGCACGAGAAAGCTCGCCGAGAGGCCGAGCACCGGGGCGGTCATGGCCGGCCTCCGGGCGATGGCGCGGCGGTCGCCGGATCGGCGGCCAGCTGGCGGAGCGGCACCAGCCGCTTGGGCAGACGGTTGACGTCCTGGACCCGGCCGTCGGCGCCGACCGAGAACCGGGCCGCGGTCTGCTCGTCGCCCTGCGCGGTCAGCGTCACCGGGCCCGCGAACACCAGCTCGACCCGCGGATTGAGCTTCTCGATCTTGACCGTCGCCGGCACCGGGCGGCCGCCCTCGGCGCGGTAGAGGTGGATGTTCACGACATATTCGCCGGGCACGACGCCCCGGATCGAGACGGTCTCCTGGTTGATCGGACTGACCACCACCTGGCCGGCGATCTCGACCACGTCGTTGCGGCAGCCGAGATCGTCGCGATCGAGGTGCATGAGGCCGGCCTCGCGCTGGCGGAACCAGACCAGGTTTTCGGCGGGATCCTCGACGTAGAGATCGACGTCCTCGCAGCGGCCGTCGGGCCAGGTGAGCGTGATCAGGAACTCGGCCTTGGGGTCGATGGCACCGCTCTTGGCGATCGGGTTGACCAGCAACAGCGCCAGCATGAACATCACGACGAAGCCCAGCAGCGCGTTGAAGAGCAGGTCGGTGAACGCGACCCCGATCTGGCTATGCCGCCGCATCCAACCGCCTCCGCTCGATCGCCGGCAGAATGTAGATCTCGGTCAGCTCCGTCGTCCGGCGGATCAGCTCCTGGACCGCGCCGTCGAGCAGGTAGCCCTGGACCTTGAGCAGCATGCCGCCGATCAGGCCCGCGAGCGTGGTGTAGAGCGCCACCGCCATGCCGCCGCTCATGGCCGCGAGCGCCGCCCGGATGGCGTTCTGATCGCCGCCGTCCAGATGGCTCATGGGGGCCAGCATGAGGACGAAGCCGATCACGGTGCCGAGCAGGCCGAGCGACAGCAAGAGGTCGGCGACGAACCAGCCGAGCTCGTGGCCGCGCCGCAGATCGGCTTCGAAGGCGTCGAGCAGCAGGCCCTGATCGATCAGCGTGCGCGGCCCGCCGATCTTGGCCTTGGTCTGCAGGCTTTGGATGTAGCCGGCGACGCAACCGATTGGCAGACCGTCGATCCGAGCCGCATCGGCCACCTCCGGTGCCAGTTCGGAGGTGATCGCGGTGCGCACTTCGACGACGTGGTTCAGCGCCCGCGAGAGCTGCAGGATATGCCAGCTGCCATGGCCCGCGACGCCCAGAAAGACGAGCGTGATCGCGATCGAGAGGCCGGTCGAATTGCCCATCCAGACCCGTTGCAGCAGGCCGTAGTGCCAGCCCGCGAGGAACGCGACCGCGATCACCGCCCACAGCAGCAGGCCCTTGAGCATGAGCAGATGCTTGGTGTCGACGCGCGGGACGGCACGCTTGCGCAGCCACATGGCGGGCGCTCCAGGCTGGGATTTTCGACCGGGGTTTCCGTCTTCGACGGCAATAGGGTCATACACCCAGGCGGCAGAGTAAAGGATTATTTTCCCTTTGCCGGCAATCGGCGCCGCTTCAGCTCGGGCGCGTCGTCCGTGCGGTGGCCGGGTCGTCTGAGCCGACGGAGCAGAGGAATTAATTTGTCATAATACATGTTATCGAACTTATCCGGTCGCGCCCATCGCGCCTGCCCACCGGTTCAGTGCGACAGGATCTGGCTCAGGAACAGCTTGGTCCGATCGGATTCCGGCTGGGTGAAGAACCGGGCCGGCGGGCTCTTCTCGACCATCTCGCCCTGGTCCATGAACACCATGAGATCGGCGACCGAGCGGGCGAAGCCCATCTCGTGGGTGACGCACACCATCGTCATGCCTTCCTCGGCGAGCTCGATCATGACGTCGAGCACTTCCTTGATCATCTCCGGATCGAGCGCCGAGGTCGGCTCGTCGAACAGCATGATCTTGGGCGTCATGCAGAGCGCCCGCGCGATCGCGACCCGCTGCTGCTGCCCGCCGGACAGCTGGCCCGGGTGCTTGTTCGCCTGCTCCGGAATGCCGACCCGCGCCAGAAGCTTCATGGCGGTCGCCTCGGCCTCGCCCTTCGGGGTCTGGCGCACCCAGATCGGCGCGAGCGTCAGGTTCTCGAGCACCGTCAGATGCGGGAACAGGTTGAAGTGCTGGAACACCATGCCGACCTCGCGCCGGATGGCGTCGACGTTGCGCACGTCGTTGGTGAGCTCGATGCCGTCGACCACGATGTGGCCGCGCTGGTGCTCCTCGAGCCGGTTGATGCAGCGGATCATCGTCGACTTGCCGGACCCGGACGGGCCGCAGACCACGATCCGCTGGCCCTTGCCGACGTCGAGGTTGATGTCCTTGAGGACGTGGAACTGGCCGTACCATTTGTGCACGCCGCGGAGCACGATGATCGGCGCGTCGTCGCTGCCCTGCCTCGCCCCGTCTGTGGCCATCGGATCGCCCCTAGCGCTTGTGTCCGGTGTGCAATTTGCGCTCCACATACATGCTATAGCGCGACATGCTGAAGCAGAAGATCCAGTAGCCGAGCGCCGCAAACACGTAGCCTTCCCTCGAGAAGCCGATCCAGTTGGCGTCGGTGAGCGCCACCTGGACGCTGCCGAGCAGGTCGAACAGGCCGATGATCAGGACCAGCGTCGTGTCCTTGAACAGGCCGATCAGGGTGTTGACGATCCCCGGGATGACGATCTTGAGCGCCTGCGGCAGGATGATCAGCCCCATGCTCTTCCAGTAGCTGAGGCCCAGCGCCTGCGCCGCCTCGTTCTGGCCTTTGGGGATCGCCTGCAGGCCGCCGCGCACGACCTCGGCCATGTAGGCCGCCGAGAACAGGGCGACCCCGACCAGCGCCCGCAGCAGCTTGTCGAAATTGACCCCCGGAGGCAGGAACAGCGGCAGCATCACCGAGGCCATGAACAGGACGGTGATCAGCGGCACGCCGCGCATCACCTCGATGAAGGCGATCGAGACGCCGCGCATGACCGGCATGGCCGAGCGCCGGCCGAGCGCCAAGAGGATGCCGAGCGGCAAGGACGCGACGATGCCGACGGTCGCGATCACCAGGGTCAGGAACAGGCCGCCCCAGAGCGACGTCTCGACCTCCGGCAGGCCGAGCACGCCGCCGCTGAACAGATAGAGCGCGAGCACCGGGATAGCCGACCAGGAGCGCTGCCGCCAGGACGAGCTTGTGGCGAAAGCGCGGCAGGAACAGCGGCGCCATGCCCGAGGATCAGGATCAGGACCGCGAGGTTGATCCGCCAGCGCTGCTCGGCCGGATAGAAGCCGTACATGAACTGGCCGAAGCGGGCCTTGATGAACACCCAGCAGGCGCCGCCGGCGACGCAGTCCGCGCGGCTGTCACCGGTGAAGCTGGCGTCGAAGATCGCCCAGCGCAGGAGCGGCGGCACGGTCTCGTAGAGCAGCAGCAGGCAGAGGATCGTCAGCGCCGAGTTGAGCGGCGAGTTGAACAGATTCTGGCGCAGCCAGCCGAGCACGCCGGTATCGCTGCGCGGGCGGCGCCAGCGCCGGCGCGCCTTCACGGACGTTCGCCCGGGCCATGAGCTCAGCGCTCCACCAGCGCCCGGCGCCGGTTGTACCAGTTCATCAGGCCCGAGGTCAGGAGACTCAGGGTCAGATAGACCGCCATGGTCATCGCGATCACCTCGACCGCCTGGCCGGTCTGGTTGAGCACGATCCCGGTGAACACGTTGACGAAGTCGGGATAGCCGATCGCGACCGCGAGCGAGGAGTTCTTGGTCAGATTGAGGTATTGGCTGGTGAGCGGCGGGATGATCACCCGGAGCGCCTGCGGGATGATCACCAGCCGGAGCGTCGGGCCGGGCCGCAATCCGAGCGCGTGCGCCGCCTCGATCTGACCGTGGCTGACCGAAAGAATGCCGGCGCGCACGATCTCGGCGATGAACGAGGCGGTGTAGAGCGAGAGCGCGAGCGCCAGCGCGACCAGCTCCGGCAGCAGGACCAACCCGCCCTGAAGCTTGAAACGTCCCATCTCGGGATGCTCGAAATGGATCGGCATGCCGGTGGCGAAGAAGGTCAGCAGCGGCAGTCCGAGCAGCAGCGCGAGCCCCACCGCGAGCGTCGGGAACGGCTGCCCGGTGGCCTCGCGCCGCCGCCTGGCAATCTGGGCGACCACGATGGCGGCCACGATCGCCAGCAGGACGGCGAGGCCGACCCAGCCGGCGCCCGGCTCGAACACCGGCTTGGGGGTGTAGAAGCCGCGGTTGTTGAGGAAGAACAGGCCCAGGAACCCGAGGCTGTCCTTCGGCTGCGGCAGGGTCTGGAGGACCGCAAAGTACCAGAACAGGATCTGCAGCAGGAGCGGCACGTTGCGGATGGTCTCGATGTAGACGGTCGCCAGGCGGGCGACCAGCCAGTTGGTCGAGAGCCGCGCGAGCCCGATCGCGAAGCCGATCAGGGTCGCGAGCACGATGCCGACGCCCGCGACCAGCATGGTGTTCAAGAGACCGACCCAGAACACCCGAGAGTTCGGCGACAGCTGGCTGTACGGGATCAGGGTCTGGGGAATTGCGAAGCCGGCCGGCTTATGGAGAAAGCCGAACCCGGAGGCGATGCCCTGGCGCTGCAGGTTGGTGATCGTGTTGTGGGCGAGGTAGGCGACCAGCAGGGCGACGCCGATCAGGGTCAGCGCCTGGTAAACGATCGCGCGCATCCGCGGATCGTTCCAGGGCGCAGGCTTGGCGGGCTTGGCGCCGAGATATTCTCGCTCTATGGCCATCGCGCTCTACGTCTGGCGGGCAGAGCCGCTCGACCGTCCGGGTCGCGCCTGCCCTCGCCCGCCCTGGTCCGGGCGGCTATCCCGCTTGCCAGCCTCGCCCTTTGGCGAAGCCCGGTCAAGCCTGTCGTTGTCCACTGTGTAGGGAGCGCGTGAGTTGTCCGGTTTAGGTAGCGCGTGATCTGTCCGGTTCTGGGACCGTTCCAAGAGGCTTGGAACGGGGGGCTGGGTGGAGAACTCGCAAGGATCGGGATCATGCGTTTCGAGGAGCTGCTGGAACGTTGGCAGAGGGGCAGGTTGAGCCATGACGAGGCGGCCGCGGCGCTGGGGGTCAGCGAGCGGACGTTGCGTCGCTGGCGGCAGCGCTACGAGGAGGACGGGGCGGATGGCCTGGTCGACCGGCGGGTCGGCCAGCCGTCGCCGAGGCGGGCGCCGGGGGATGAGCTCGAGCGCATGCGGGCGCTGTATCAGCAGCATTATCAAGGCTTTACGATCAAGCACTTCCACGAGAAGCTCGAGCCGCGCCACGGCTACAAGCTCGGCTACACGACCACCCGGATCTATCTGCAGAAGACCGGGACGGTGTCGCCGGCGCCGCGGCGCGGCGCCCATCGCCGCAAGCGGCCGCGGCGGCCGCTGCGCGGCATGATGCTGCACCAGGACGGCTCGAAGCACGTCTGGCTCGCGGGCCAGCCGGCGCTCGACCTGATCATCACGATGGATGACGCGACCAGCGAGCTCTACTCGGCCTTCCTGGTCGAGGAGGAAGGCACCATGAGCAGCGTGCGCGGGCTGGTCGAGGTGATCGAGCGCCACGGGCTGTTCATGGAGCTCTACACCGACCGTGGCAGCCACTATTTCTTCACCCCCGAAGCCGGCGGCAAGGTCTCCAAGATCCAGCTGACGCAGGTCGGCCGGGCGCTGAAGCAGCTCGGCATCGCCCACATCCCAGCTTACTCGCCGGAGGCCAGGGGCCGTTGCGAGCGCGCCTTCCGGACGCTGCAGGACCGCCTGCCCAAGGAGCTGACGCTGGCCGGGATCACCAGCGTCGAGGCCGCCAACCGCTTCCTCCGCGAGGTCTACCTGGCCGAGCACAACAGGACCTTCGCGATCGCGCCCGAGCAGCCGGCCGCAGCGTTCGTCGTGGTCCCCGAGGCGCTCTGGCGCGACGTCCTCGCGATCCAGGAGGAGCGCGTCGTCGGCAACGACAACTGCGTCGCCTGGCGCGGCCGCCAGCTGCAGATCCCGGCGACGCCGCTGCGCCCGCACCTGGTGCGCGCCCGGGTCCGGGTCCACGACTATCCCGACGGCACGGTCGCCATCTTCAAGGGGCCCAAGCGGCTGGCGAGCTTCCCGCCCGACCCGCCTGCGCCGGCCGAGGACCTGGCCGCGTGACCACCGCGACGCGGCCAGCCCTGTGGATTTGCTGGACAACGCTCCGCGTTGCCCACAACCCCACAGGGCCCACAACAGCGGTCAACTCATGCGCTACCTATCGCGTACAAATCAACGCGCTCGCTACAGCCTCTCGTTGTCCACCAGCAAGACCCGCGCCAACCGAAGGCCGCGTGAACCGAACGGCCGCGTCAACCCAACGACGGCGCTCGCTCAGAGCGTTCGAAACATGACCAGGGCGTCGACGTAGCCGAAGCGCGGGTGCAGGAAGGCGCCCGGCAGCCGCCCGACCGTCTCGAAGCCGAGCCTCTCCCAAAGCCTTATCGCGCGCTCGTTCGTGCTCACGACGAGATTGAACTGCATGGCCTTGAAGCCGCGCTCGCGGGCATGCTGCACAGAGTGCTCGCACATGCGCCGCGCCACGCCGCGCCCCGTCGCATCGCGCGCGGTGACGTAGCCGCAGTTCGCCACGTGCGCCCCGCCACCTTGCTGATTGGCGCGCAGGTAATAGGTGCCGAGCAGACGCCCTTCGACCTCGGCGACGAAGGTCTCGCGATCCGGTCCGGTCCAGTAGAGCGATCGCATCCGCCTCGCTCATCTGGCGTGGCAGCGCATAGGTCTCGCCGGCGCGGACCACTGGCTCGAGTGCCCGCCAGATGGCCCCATGATCACGGGGCTGTGCCGGCCTGATCAGCACCGGGCTTGGTCCTCTCCGTCTGGTCGCCTGCGACCCGTAGGCTCAGCCGCCATCCGGCTACGACAGCAGAGCTGGCCTCATGGATCATGACCGCAGGATGCCATCGGGTCGAGCGGTGATCGGTACGGCGCGCCCGCCGCGCCGCGCGGCGAGGAGCCTGGGCAGACGTGAAATCGTCCCGCGAACCTGCTATCCGTGGGTTGCCGCAACGAACGTCGAAGGGGATCGGCACCATGCGACGACAACTCGTGCTCACGACCGCTCTGCTCGGTCTGGCCAGGGCCGCGCCGGCCGGCGCCTTCGAGCTTGCCATGGCCAAGAAAATGGCCGACGGCTGCGAAGCCAAAGCCGGCCAGGAAGGCTGGAAGATGAACATCGCCGTGGTCGACGACGGCGCCAACCTGGTGCTGTTCCGGCGCATGGACGGCGCCTTCCTGGGCTCCGGCCAGATCGCTCAGATGAAGGCCCAGAGCTCGGCCAAGCTGCCCTTCCCGACCCGCGCCATCGGCGAGATCGCGTTCGGCAAGGACGGCAAGCCCGGGACCACGCCGGGGCTCGCCCTGGTGCCGGGCATCATTGCGTTCCCGGGCGGTCTGCCGATCAAGCGTGCCGACGGGACCCTGCTCGGCGCGATCGGGGTCAGCGGCGGCAGCGCCGATCAGGACGAGATGTGCTCGCAGGCGGGGCTCGATACGGTCGCCGATCAGCTCAAGTGAGCGCCCGCCCGGCCCCGCGCCTCCAGAGGCGGATCGAAGGCCTGGACGACCTCCGGACCGGCGGGGTCGAGCCCGTCAGCGGCGTCGGGATGCTGGCTTCACGGGCGATGGAACGAGGTCCTCAGACCGCTTCCTGGCCGGTCAGGTCGAGACGGTAAGCGGCGCCCGGCGCGCCGACCTTGGGGGCGACCGCGTCGCCGCCGAGAAAATCGACCCCGGCCGCCAGCAAGGCCAGAGCGGCGCGGCGCTCGCTGACGCCGAGCGCGCAGGTTGCGAGCTTGTGCCGCGAGGCGTCGCGCGCGAAGGTCTCGATCCGTTGCCGCTGCGCCTCGTCGAACGTGCCGGCAGGCATGGCGTCGAAGGCGAGCGCGTCAACCCCGATGTCAGCGAGGTTGCGGATCTGTCCGGGCTCGGGCGGGGCACAGACGAAGAAAAAGCGCGCGAACGGCTTCAGCGGAAACAGGTGGTCGTGGATCAGATCACCCCAGGCGCCGGCGGGAACCTCCGAGATCGAAAAGCCGAGCTGCCGCTTCAGCCGGCGGGGCATATGCCGGCAAAGATCCAGGTAGGTCTGGCGGCGCTGGAGCTGGACCAGGGTATCCCAGCGGATCGGCGCCACCACCAGGGCCGCGTACCCATATCGCTCCATCTCCGGCAGACTGGCGAGCACGGCTCGCAAGGCCAGGCAGTCGCGATCGTAGGGATCCTCGCCCTCGGCGCTGGAGCCTTGCCGGCGTGCGCAGGCATAGCCGACGATCGCCTTGCCGCGCCGGCTCCAGATCGGCAGGTAGTCGAATTGCGCCGGGCCTCCTCCGGTGACGTCTGGCCGGCCCGACCCCGAGCCGTCGATCGCATCGGACCCGCGGGCCGCGGCGGCGTCCAGGCTCGCGACCAGGGCCTTCAAGGTCGGCCTCGCGCTCATCCTGGCCGGGTCGATCTCGTGGACCGTGATCTGGACCGGCGCCTCGTCGACCTCGGGCAGCTCGCCGATCAAGAGCACCGTGATCTCGCGGACGATCGCCTGGGCCTTGAAGGTCGCCTCGACGCTGGACAGCCTGGCGAACAGGATGATGTAGCGGTCGGCGATCTGGACGTAGACGTCCTCGTCGGCGAGCCGCCGGTCCAGGATCTGCCGGGTCAGCCGGTGGACCTTGGTCGCCAGCCGCTCCCAGTCCTCGCCGAGCCGCTCCTTGACCCGCGAGAGCGCGATGATCTGCAGCCGCCCGGCCACGAGCGGCTCGGACGGGCTGCTGGCCTGGATGAGGTTCCGCAGGCGGCCTTCGAAGCGCCTGAGGCGCGCCTTGTCGGACCGGGTCGCGCGGCGGCCGGTCGGCGCCCGCGCCGGTGCGCTCACCCCCTCCATGGCCGCGGCCCCCGTCGCAGCCGTCCTCTCGAGCGGATTGGCGGACTCGTCCTCGCTCCTGAACAGGCCACGGATGGCTTGCGGCAGTCTCATGACGACGGAATCCGCCCGACATCGGGGAGCTGGCCATATTCGCCTGACCTGGGTTAATGAGGCCTTGTCGGCGGGGCCGGGTCGCGTCCGACCGGCCGGTCGCTTTGCGGAGCCGCGATGAGCGCGCGCATCGTCGTCATCAACCCGAACTCGACCGCGGCCGTGACCGCCGCGATCGATCAGGCGCTGGCGCCGCTGCGCATGGCGGGCGGTCCCGCGATCGAGTGCCTGACGCTCGCCGAGGGTCCGCCCGGGATCGAGACCCAGGCCCACGTCGAGCAGGTCGTGCAGCCGCTCTGCCGCCTGGTGCGGGCGCAGGACGATGCGAGCGCGTTCGTGATCGCCTGCTTCAGCGATCCGGGCCTGCACGCCTGCCGGGAGGCGACCGGCCGGCCGGTGCTCGGGATCGCCGAATGCGGCCTGCTCACGGCGCTGACCCGGGGCGAGCGCTTCGGCATCGTGGCGATCCTCGAGACCTCCCTGCCCCGCCATCTCCGCTACGTCCGCCAGCTGGGCCTCGCCACCCGCTTCGCCGGCGACCTGCCGCTCGGCCTCGGCGTGCTCGAGCTCGCCGACCGGGACCGGACCTTCGATCGGATGCAGGCGATCGGCACGCGCCTGCGCGACCAGCACGGCGCCGACGTCCTGGTGCTGGGGTGCGCCGGCATGGCGGCGTACCGCGCGCCCCTCGAGCGGGCGCTCGGCTGTGCCCGTGATCGATCCGACCCAGGCCGCGGTCGCCATGGCGATCGGCGCGGTCCGGCTCAGCCCGACGAGCGCTTGAGCCACTCGGCGTAGCTGATCCGGGGCATCTCGAAGCGGTCGCGGGTGCGGACGTAGCCGCCGCCGAACAGGCGGCCGATCGGCGCGTAGGCGTCGCGATCGACGCGCAGGCGTCGCGGGGTCGACGATGCCGTCCCGGACGTGCAGCATCAGCACCTCGCCGAGCACGATGAAGCGCTCGGGCCCGGGCTGGAGCGTGACGTAGCGGCGGCATTCCATACTGACCGGGGCTTCCGCGATCCGGCCCGGCGCCACGATGTCCGACGGCAACAGGGAAAAACCCGCGAGCTCGACCTCGCTGACCTCGGGCGGCAGGTCGACCGCGCAGAGGTTCATCGCCAGGGCGATCGGCTCGTCGACCAGGTTGACCACGAACTCGCCGCTGTCCCGGATGTTGTTGGTCGTGTCCTTGGCCCGGCCCGTGGCGCTGATGCCGAGACCAAGCACGACCAGCGGCGGCTCCTCGGCGAGCACGTTGAAGAAGCTGAACGGCGCGGCATTGTCCCGGCCCTGGAGGTCGCGGGTGGTCACGAGCGCGATCGGGCGCGGCACCACCAGACCGCCCAGCAGCTTGTAGCGCACGGTCGGATCGAGCCGTCGGAAGTCGAAGGCCGGCATCGGGGCGGAACTTTCCTCGGGTCGGCGGGGCGAGGTGGATTTATTGCTCTTTGCCAATCGCCGCAGTTGGCTCACCAGCGCGAGTGTTCAACCTCGGTTGCGTAGACAACCCTGTCAAGCGGGCGGAACGGCGGCATTGCTGCCGCATGGCCAGGCCAGGCGGTGGACCCATCTTCTTCGGCACGCAACCGATGACGGGCATCCGCCGCTCGATCATCGTCAGCCACATCAAGCCCGAGTGGCGCTCGGCCACGAGCTGGTCGACCCGCGCCGGCTGGTCGGCTGAGCCCTGCCCTACCCCTCGCGCCGGGCCACGAACCGGCCGCCGCCGAGCTGACCGTCCGCGAACCGGCCGACGAAGAAGGCGTAGGTGTCGTCCCACCTGCGGAAATGCTCGGCGCCGAATTTCGCGACCGTGGTCGCCCTCAGGCCACGATACATCGCGAGCCGCTGCTTCAGGATGTCCGTCCACCAGGCGCTGAGGTCGTCCCGGGCAAGCACACGGCAGCCGTTGGCCGCAAGCAGCCGCGCCGTAGCCATCCAGGCTCTCGAGCGACAGGAAGGTCATCTCGCGCTGCAGGCGCTCGAAGCTCTCCGGCGTCAAGGCCTCGCGGCTCAGGATATCGGTGAACGCGATCACCCCGCCGGGCCTGACCACGCGCGCGCATTCGGCGATCAGACGCGGCTTGTCCGGCACATGGCAGAACGCCTCCTGGCCGAGCACGACGTCGAAGCTCGCGTCCGCGAACGGCATGTCGAGCGCGTTGCCGAGCCGGAAGTCGACCCGGTGGTCGAGCCCGACCAGCCGGGTCAGGCGCAGCGCGCCCTGGTAGCGGCTCTCGGTGATGTCGAGCCCGGTCACCCGGCAGCCGTGGCGGCAGGCGAGATAGCGCGCCGGGCCGCCCATGCCGCTGCAGACGTCGAGGACGTGCGTGTCCGGCCCGATCCCCGCCTTCGCCGCCAGGGCGTCGACCGCCTCGAGGCCGCCGAAGTGGTCCTGGTCGTAGTTCTGCAGGACCGCCTCGGTCAGGCCGTCCAGCGCCACCCCGTCGCGCGCCAGATCGTGCAGGATCTGCTGCTCGTTGATCGGATGGGTCTCGTAAAAACGAATGACCGATCCGAGATCGGTGCGCTCGGTCAAGTCGGTGCTCACTCGGGCGGCGGGATCGCGCCGGTGCGCTCGGTGATCAGGCCGTAGTGCTCGATCCGGCGGTGCTGGTCGAAGGCGAACACCGTGTTCTTGTAGTGGTGGCAGAGGTCGAGGTCGCAGTCGAAGACGATGACCTCGTCGTCCTCGGTCAGCGCCTGGGTCATGATCTCGCCGGTCGGGGCGACGATGCAGGAGCCGCCGATCAGGCCGTGGCCGTCCTCCGCGCCCGCCTTGGCGACCGCGATCACCCAGGCGCCGTTCTGATAGGCGCCCGCCTGGACCACGAGGCGGTTGTGGAACATGCGCAGATGCCAGGGCTCCGGATGGTAGATGTTGTGGGTCGGCGTGTTGTAGCCGAGCAGCACGAGCTCGACCCCCTGCAGGCCCATGACCCGGTACGCCTCGGGCCAGCGGCGATCGTTGCAGATCAGCATGCCGACGACCCAATCGAATGCCCGCCAGACCGGGAAGCCGAGGTTGCCGACCTCGAAGTAGCGCTTCTCGAGATGCTGGAACGGGAGGCCCGCGCGGTGGTCGGCATGGCCGGGCAGATGGACCTTGCGGTACTTGCCGATGATGCGGCCGTCCTGGCCGACCAGGATCGAGGTGTTGTAGCGGTGGCTGGCACCGCCTTCGCGGGCGAGCTCGGCGTAGCCGAGATAGAAGCCGACGCCGAGGCCCTGGGCCAGATCGAACAGGGGCGCCGTCGCGGCGTTCGGCATCTCGCGCTCGAACCAGGCGTCGATCTCGCGGATGTCGTCGTACCAGTAACGCGGGAAGAAGGTGGTCAGCGCGAGCTCGGGAAAGACCACGAGCTTCGCGCCCATGCCATGGGCCTCGCGCAGCATGGCGCACAGCCGCCGGACCACGCTCGCGCGGTCGTCCGCGAGGTGGATCGGCCCGAGCTGGGCGGCCGCGATCCTGATCTTTCTTGCCATGGGTTGCTCCGCATCCTGGCCGCACGCCGCCAGCGCGCCGTCGCCGTCATCGTCCGACCGCGATCCTGGTCCGAAAGCCGACCTTTGTAAAATCGTCGATCAGCAGGTCGGCGCGCACCTGCCACCTGCCGGCCAGCGGCAGGTTGGCATCGGCCCGAAAATGACCAGGCTCGACCGGCAGCGCGTCGAAGCGCAGCGCCTCGACGCCCCGCTCGGGCAGAGTTGCGGACAGCTCGGCGGCCTTGGCGTTCGCCGGTCGGCCGTCGGCGCCGGTGAAGTAGAGATCGATCCGGTTGGTGCCGGCGGTCGCCGGGGTCGCGACCAGGATCAGATTGACGCCCCGGGCCGTAGCGTACGTCGCAAAATCGGACCGGGCTTCGCCTTCGCCGCCATGGGCGGCCGCCTGCAGGGCGAGCGCGCGCGGCGGCGGTACGGCGCCGAGGCTCGCGGTCAGCACGACCACGCCCGCCATCAGCGCGAGCTCGGTCCCGATGGTCAGTCGCAGCCAGCGGGTGGCGCGTCCGCTGCGCCCGAGCGCCGGGGTCAGCACCAGCCGGTTGAGCGCGGCGAGGCCGAGCAGCCCCGCGACCAGCGCGAGCTTGGCCAGAAGGCGCCGGCCGTAGTCGTAGGTGATCAGGGCCGAGAAGCTTCCGAGCTGGAGGACCGCCAGCACGCTGCCGGCGAGGATCAGGCAGGCGACGGCCGCGAGCGCCCGGGCGGAGAAGGCTTGCAGCTGCGCTTTGGCTGCCGCGCCGCCAAGCGCGAGCCGCAGCGGCCAGAGGGCGCCGACCCAGAACGCGGCGCACAGTACATGCAGGCCGAGCGCGGGCACGGTCAGCCAACGCGGGCCGGCGGTCGCGGCATGGCCGGAGAGCCCGAAGCTCAGGGCCACCAGCAGCGCGCCCGCGAGCAGCAGCGGATCGGCGCGTGCGCGCGAGGATCAGCAGCGTGAGGCCGGCGGCGGCGGTCGCGACCGTCCAGAAGACCGAAGAGCCGAGCGCCAGCTGCCAGACTTGGGCGCTCAGCAGCGACCCGGGCGGGCCACCGAGCAGGGCGCCGCCTTCCGCGGCCAGCAGCAAGGGACCGCTCACGAGGCCGGCGACCGCCAGCCAGATCAGGGTGCGTCCGAGGCGCGGCGCCAGGTCCTGGGGCGGGCCGATCAGGACAAGGAAGAGCGCGAGACCGGCGGCCAGCAGCAGGCTGCCGTACCACAGCGAGCGTGCCACGACGCCAAGCCATTGCCAGGCGACATCGTAGGGATCGACCTGCGCGGCGATCGCCGTGCCGGGCGCCGCGCCCACGCTGAAGACGAAGCTGCCGGCGACCGGGTGGCCGTCGGCCGAGGTCACCCGGTAGCTCAGGACATAGCTCCCCTCGGGGAGGCCGTCCGGCAGCGGCAGGCTGAGGCGCGTGTCGGTCGCCTCGACCGGCGGCAGCGTCAGCGCGCTCTCGTCCTCGGCGCGCAGGAGGCGCACGCTGATCGGGCGGACCGGCTCGTCGAAGCGCAGCATGATCACGTCAGGCGCGCTCGCCACCACCGCGCCCGACGCCGGCTGCGTCTCGAGCAAGACCGCGTGCGCCCGCGCCGGCGCCGGCAGGACGCCGATCACCAGCGCCGCGAGCAGGACGGCGCGCGACGGCCGGCGCCGGACCGCGCCGCCGCGCCCGATCATGCCGCCCGGCTCAGTCGTCGTCGCCGCCCTTGCCCTCGATCACGGTCAGCTGCGGTGCCGGCGCCTGGAGCTCGTCCGGGTCCTGGCCGGCGGCCGGGATCTCGATCCAGCGCTGCACAGCACCCTCGCACTCCTGCACGGTCGGGAAGCTCAGCACCGTGCCGGGCGCGAGGTCGGTCAGGCGCCCGACGAACACGAACTCGTCATAGAAATCGTCGGGCAGCTTGCCGCCGGTCCAGTCGATCTCCTTGACCCCTTCGGTCAGCTCACCGCCTTCGTACGCGTAGGGATGCTCGTACTTGTCCTTGACCACGGCCAGCTGCCAGCCCGGCTTGGGCATCGGCTTGACCGCGATCAGGCCTTCGGGAATCCGCACCCGGATCGCGGTCGTGGGCTTGCCCTCGCAACCGTGCGGCACGCGCAGCACGGCCTTGTAGGAGCTGTCGGCGAAGGCCTTCTGGGTCGCAAGGGTGATGTGCGCCGCGGCCAGATGCGGCGCCAGCAGCAGCGCGCCGCCGAGCGCAGCGCCGGCAAATTTGCGAGACATCGCTCGTCTCCGACTGAAGGGTCACGAGGTGTCCGTCGCGGCACCCGGCGAGATGGCTGATCCCGTCGAGAAGCCGCGGCGGACGTCGATCAGGCGGATCAGCCGAAGGCCGGCGGAGCGCGCGCTTCGAACAGGGCGACCGGCCAGGATCGGACCGGCGGTCGGTTCGGCAGGCGCAGCCGGGCGCTCCGGAGCGCTGGCGGCGGGGCGAGCGCCGGCCCGCTGTCCGGCGTCAGGGCGCCGACGAAGATCGCGCACAGGCAGATCGGGTCGTGGGTGACCGGGCATTCCGGCCCCCGGCTCGGCCGGGGCGAGGCGGCCGCGGCCGCGCAGATCGGGACGTCGGGCGGCGCATACCGGTCGCCGCCATGGCTCGCGACCAGGGTCGCCCCCAGGACGACCGGCAGCCAGCCGTGCACCAGCAGCGAGGCGGCCGTGAGCCAGCCGAGCCGGCGCCGCGCCGGCGTCATCCCGGCCCCCGGCCGCCTGGACCGGCGCTCAATCGAGGAGCGGGGCACCGAAGTTGCGCTCCGGGTCGAGCTCGGGCTGCAGCCGGCCGAGCGGCCGGGCCGCGGGCCCCGCGGCGCGCGGCAGGAAGCGGCCGCGGCCGCGCTCGGCCAGCAAGCTCGCCGGCGTCCACGATCACCTCGCCCCGCGAGATCACCGTGACCGGCCAGCCGGTGACCGTCATGCCGGCATAGGGGCAATAGCCGGTCCGGTCGTGGGTGGTCGCATCGCTGATCTCGACCGTCTTCTCCGGGTCCCAGATCGCGAGATCGGCGTCCGAGCCGATCGCGATCGTGCCCTTCCTCGGATGCAGGCCGTAGATCCGGGCGGGGTTGGTGCAGGTCAGCTCGACGAAGCGGTTCAGCTCGATCCGGTCTTTCTGAACCCCTTCCGAGAACAGCAGCGGCAGGCGCAGCTCGATGCCGGGGATGCCGTTCGCGATCTGCTTGAAGTTGGGCTCGGGCCCGGCCGCGAGCTTGCCGGTCGCATCGAAGCGGTAGGGCGCGTGGTCGGAGGTCACCATCTGGAAGGTGCCGTTCCGGACGCCCCGCCAGATCGCCTCCTGGTCGGCGCGGTCGCGCGCCGGCGGGCTGAACATCCACTTCGCCCCTTCGAGCCCCGGCCGGTCGAGGTCGGCCGCGGTCAGCAGAAGATACTGCGGGCAGGTCTCGGCGAACACCTTCTGGCCCCGGGTCTGGGCGTCGCGGATCGCGGCCATCGAGCCTTCGGTCGTGACGTGGAAGACGACGACCGGCTGGTCGACCAGGGCGGCCATGGCGATCAGGCGGCCCACCGCCTCGGCCTCGGCGATCCGCGGATGGCTGATCGCGTGGTAGCGGGGTGCCTTGTGGCCGCGCTCGAGCAGGCGGCGCGCGGTCCAGGCGAGCATGGCGTCGTTCTCGGCGTGCACCGAGACCATGGCGCCCTCGGCGCGGGCGAGCGTCAAAAGGTCCAGGATCTGCTCGTCGGCAAGGCGGAGCAGCGGGTAGGTCATGAACAGCTTGAGCGAGGAGTAGCCCTCCCGGATCAGCGCCGGCAGCTCGCCCAGGACCGCCGGGGACGGATCGGACACGATCATGTGGAAGGCGTGGTCGATCACCGCCTTGCGGGCGCGCTCGCGGTAGTCGGCGACCACCTCGCGCATCGATGCCCCATGGTGCTGGGCGGCGAACGGGATCACCGTGGTCGTGCCGCCGAAGGCCGCCGAGACCGTGCCGCTCTCGAAATCGTCGGCGTTCCAGATGCCCATGCCCGAGAGCTGCTCGATGTGGCAGTGGCTGTCGACCCCGCCCGGCAGCACGAGCTTGCCCGCGGCGTCGATCTCGCGCGCCGCGCGCGGCAGATCCTCCGCGAGCGCCACGATGCGCCCGCCCCGGATGCCGACGTCGCAGACGAACCGGTCGGTGGCCGTGACGACGGTGCCGTTGCGGATCACGAGATCGAGGTCTGGCATGACGCAGCTCGCGTTCCGGGAATCCGGCTTCGAGCTATAGCAGCAATCGCCGGGCGCGGTCGACCCTGACCCCCTCAGGGCGGCGATCGACGCAGCGCCAGCACGCGGTCGCGCAGGCGCTCGAGCGGGCGGTCGTGGATGCCGAGCGCGGCCAGGTGGTCGACCGTGTTGACCAGATAGTCGGTGCAGGGGCCGAGCCAGCCCTCAGCGGTCGCGATCGCATCCGCGATCTGGTCGTCGGGCAGGAAGCGCGCGTAGCGCTCGTGCGTCGGGTTGATCACGAAGGCGATCGCGCGCACCCGGCCGGCGGCGGTCTGGACCCAGACCCAGCGTGGCCGATAGGCGCCGCTCAGCATCTCGCGCCGCCAGACGATCGCGAGCTCCTCCTCGGCGCTCTCGGCCGCGATGTGGAAGACCGCGCCCTGGCAGGAGCCGCCGCGCTCGAGGCCGAGCACCAGGCCCGGCCGCTCCGGCCGGCCGCGGCCGAGGTGGGTCCAGAGGCAGAAGCGCCGGTGGTAGCCCCAGATCCGGCCGGTCAGGCGGTCGGTGAAATGGAACGCGGGGTTCCAGATCAGCGAGCCGTAGCCGAACAGCCAGACGCCGTACGCGCGCTCGACGCCGCGCAGGGCCGCAGCGAGCGAGGCCTGCAGCTCGTCCTCGGACAGGACGCGCATGACCCCGCCGAGCTCGCGGACCATCTTCTGGATCCAACCGCTCTTGATGTCGTCCCGGGTGAGCACCTGCCGCGCCGCTCCCGATCGTTCCCCAGCTGCCGGGGACACCCGATCAGCATAGGCGAAGCGGAGGCGGGAGATAAGGCCGGACGCCGGCGCCGCCACGGTCGTCAGGCTGAGAGCGGATCGGGCGGGCCGCGGCGAGCCCTTCGAACTTTGGGGCTTCCCACCGACAAGCCAGGAGCTATGCTCCGACGCGCC
This sequence comes from uncultured Alphaproteobacteria bacterium, assembly GCA_963756905.1. Taxonomy (GTDB): domain Bacteria; phylum Pseudomonadota; class Alphaproteobacteria; order Geminicoccales; family Geminicoccaceae; genus DATAOG01. The sequence continues at coordinate 50,198 of CAVWPO010000021.1, read as the reverse complement.
ACGCTAGGAGCGCAGGGAGCCCGTCATGATCGACCTCTATACCTGGCCGACGCCGAACGGCCACAAGATCCACATCATGCTCGAGGAATGCGGGCTCGCCTACAACGTGATCCCGATCGACATCGGCGCCGGCGACCAGTTCAACCCCGAGTTCCTCAAGATCTCGCCCAACAACAAGATGCCGGCGATGGTCGACCGGGACGGTCCGGACGGCGAGCCGCTCGCGATCTTCGAATCCGGCGCCATGCTGATCTATCTGGCCGAGAAGACCGGCAAGTTCCTCTCGAAGACGCCGCGGCAGCGCTACGCCACGCTGCAATGGCTGATGTTCCAGATGGGCAGCATCGGCCCGATGCTCGGCCAGGCGCACCACTTCCTGCAATACGCACCGCAGGACATCGAGTACGCGCGCAACCGGTACAAGAACGAGGCCAACCGGCTCTATGGCGTGCTCGACCGGCGCCTGGGCGAGAGCGCCTATGTCGCCGGCGAGGACTACACGATCGCCGACATCGCGATCTGGCCCTGGACCCGCTTCCCGGAGCGCCAGGGGGTCGAGCGGGCCGAGTACCCGAACTTCGTGCGCTGGTTCGACCAGATCGCGGAGCGCCCGGCGGTGGAGCGCGCCGTCCAGGTCCTGGCCGACCGCCGGCGCGACCTGAAGACCGACAAGGCGGCCTGGGAGGTCATGTTCGGCAGCCGCCAATACGCGCGGCGGTAGTGGCCGGGCCGGCGCCCGCCGGCTTGACGGTGGGCAGCGGCCAGCCGGGGGCCTGAGGCCGGCACCGTCGTCTCCGACCCGACCGGATCCGCGGGCTCTTCGGAATCCCCCGGGAACACTGCTTCCGTCCGGGCCGGTGTGCCGACCCGGCCTTCGCGGTCCGGCGCCCGATCAAGCCGGTACCATCATTCTGTCACGGGGCGAGCGTAGGCCGATATCCGGGATCGCCATCGGCGCGTGCCGGGTCGATTCCGGTCTCTCGGGAGTGCCGCCTGACCGGCCCGCGGAGCGCGCCCGGCAGACTGTTGCAGCAGCGGCAAGCGGTGGCGCGGGAGCCACGTCGATCGGAGCGTCGGCCATCGGGGGCGCGGCAATCCTGAGACTGCGCGCCCTGCGTCGCTGTTGCCGACCCGCTGCTGATCGTTGCGCGCGCGCAACAGTTTGGACGCTTTTTAGCAGAGTTTCGCGAAAATGCTCTTGCGCGTTATCTCGACCTGCGCTCTTTCTATCGCTAGGAGGGTTGAGTCCGCGCTGTTCAAAACCTTGCGGCTCCGGCTGACAGGGGGGAAAATGAGCACCGAAGCACCGCCACCGGCCCCCGACGACCAACCGCGCCAAGATGGCGGCTCGGAGTTGCTCTATCGTCGTTACGTCCGCCGGCAATATCTGATCATCGCTGCCGCCATCTATTGTGCCTTGGCGGTCTTCGGCCTCTATGCAGATTGGAAGTACTGGTCGTATTTCGACGTCCAATACCTGCGCTACGCCGGCTTTGGTGACTATCTCCTGGCGCCCCTGGGTTTTTTGCGGTTGCTGGTCGACCCCAATTTCGTGGTCGTCTTCATGATTTTCGGCATGATCCTGCTGCTGGTCGCCGGTTGTTGCGGCTACGTGCTCAAGGTGATCCGGGAGTTCATGCCGCATGGGGCGTCCGGCAAAGCGTCGGCGGCGAGCGCCGGTTCCTTGCCGTTCGTTGAGCACTGGCAGGATTACAGGCCGTTTCGATCCTATCTGCGGGCGCTGGTCAGGCGGCCCCTCTGGGTGGCGCCGATTCTCGCCATCGCCGCCGTTCTGGCCATCAATGTCAATGCCACGGCCGACAAAAACGATCTTCGCGGCTTCGCCAGGCTGGTCCAGCACGCCTACGCCAAAGACAAATACCAAAAATTTCGGCCGCCCTACTCGCGCTATGAGCTGGTCTCGCTGGCGCTGCAGACGCCGGTCGAGCACCGCCAGCATCTCGTCCGGTTGCGATCGACCGATGGATTCGTATTTTACTACGACGTCCTGGACGACCATCCGGTCGTCATCTCGGCCGATCGGATCTCGACCGAAGTCGCCGATGCCAGCCTGATTGACGGGGCGCCGTCGGCGACCGCCAGCGGCGAGCCAGCCGCCGGAGTCGCGGACGCGGGCGGCGCCGCGAGCAGCCGAACCGCCGACAGCTCGTCGGATCGGGCCGCGCCTGACCGCGTCGCGCCGCCGGCTGCCCGCAGCGGCGCGACCGATGTCACCCTTCCACTGCCCTCGGCCGGCGCTCAGTCGACCAGCGCGATCGCGACGGCCGGCCAGATCGCGCCCGCCGCCGTGGCCGGCGAGGGGGTGGCGCCGGCGCAGGGCCCGAACTCCGAGGTGATCGTCGCATCGGACACGCCCGCACGCGACGCCCCGGGAAGCCCGGCTGCAACTCCGCCTGCACCACCCCCGGAGCCGCAGGCGCAGGGCATCACGCCCCCCTCGCCCGATCAGCCGTCGATCGCCCCCGGCCCGGCGGAGCCGCACAACGGGCTCAAGGCGATCGCGACCAATGTGCGCGAGTCGCAAGGGTCGCTCGAAGGCTTGAAGTCCTACCTGCAGCAGATGGAAACCAGCTTCGTCGAAATCCACAAGTTCATCAACGAGCTCGACGGCAGCCTGAAGGACATCGACCAGGCGTTCGATCAGCTGACCAAGCAGGAAGCCGAGGTCGAGCAGCAAGCCTATGGCGACTGCGCCGAGTTGACGGCGGGTCAGCGGATCGAGTTCAGCCCCGATGACGCGACCTTGAGCCTCGAGGCGGTGGGTTGGCTGTTCAAGTCGCGGCGAGAGCTCGCCGCTCAGCGCTCGGTCGAGCGGCGGCAGTGGCTCGTGATCGAGGGCCACGCCGATGTCGCCGGCGAGCGCGCCGCCGAGCCGCCGCTGTCGATCCGGCGCGCCAACGCGGTCCGCGATTTTCTCCAGTCGGAGCTCGGCGTCGCTCCGGCCGCCATGAAGGTCGTCGGCAAGGTCGTGAGCGGGCCGGACGCCCGTTTCGTGAGCCTCTACGACTGCCTCGAGCGGCAGCCCGCGGCGGCGCCGCCGGCGACCGCCACCACCACGACGGAGACGACGACCGACAAGCTCGGTCTGGTCCCGACTGCGGCGGCCGGGGAGGTCGGCGGCACCGGAGGCGGGACCGTGCGTCCGGCCGCCTGGAAGCCGGGCGGCGACGCGGGCGGGCTGGCGGCGATGCTGGCCGACCTCGATCCCCGGCCCGAGGAGCGCGGCCTGATGGTGACCGTGCCCGGCGACCGGCTGTTCGAGACCGACAGCAGCCGGATCGAGTCCTCCGCCTACGGGATCCTCGGCGAGATCGGCGAGGCACTGACCCGCGAGCCCGAGCGGCACGCGTTGATCCTCGGCCATTCCGACGCGATCGGCGACGCCGCCTACAACCGCGTCCTCTCGGAGCGGCGGGCGCGGGCGGTGCGCGATTTCCTGGTCGACAACTTCAAGATCGCCAGCGACCGGCTGTCGGTCGAGGGACGAGGCGAAGACGAGCCGATCGCGACCAACGACACCCAGGCGGGCCGGATGGCCAATCGCCGGGTCGAGGTGGTGATCCTCAACTGAGGCCGGCCGGCTCCGCCGGCCACTCCCCTGCCGATGCGGGCCTGATGGTGGCAGCCAATCCGGGCGCGGTGGCGGCGGCCAGGGGGCACCGCGGCCGCGCCTGGCTCCTGCCGGCTGGAAGCCGCCCCAGCGCAATCCTTTCAGCTCGGGAGCCATGACATGCTGAAGCATCACAATCCGCCGACCGTGGCGCCGCCATTCTCGCGCTACAGCCATGGCGTCGAAGGCGCCGCGAGCGCGCGTTGGCTGCACATCTCCGGCCAGCTCGGGGTGAAGCCCGACGGCACGCTCGCCGAGGGCGCCGAGGCGCAGATGGAGCAGGCCTGGCGCAACATCTTCGCGATCCTCGAGGCGGCCGGCATGACCAAGCGCGACCTGGTCAAGACCACCGTCTTCTTGACCGTGCACGGCGACACCGCGCTGGCGCGCCGGGTGCGCGACCGGATGCTCGACGGCGCGACGCCAGCCAGCACGCTGATCTTCGTGGCCGGCCTCGCGCGTCCGGACTTTTTGATCGAGATCGAGGCGATCGCCGCGGCCGAATGAGTGCCGGCAGGCACCTTCAGTCAACCGTGGCGCGCGTTAAATCCCGGATGGCCCAGCGCCAAAGTCGCGTCCCTATCCCGAATGGATCCGCCAGCAAGTTCGGTGGATCAATTTGGGGTTTGGACGATGACAGAATCCGATCCGCTTCGCGAATGCCCCCCGGGATGTCGTTGATGGCCGGGGAAGCGCCGGGGCTGCGGCGACGGCGACCATGCCAGACCCGGCGGCCGGCGCAGCCACGCCGACCCGGGACATGCTATACTGGCGGATTCGCGATACGCTCGCAGGTCCCGGACTGCACGACGAAGAGATCCAGTACGAGCTGGCGTGCTGGCTCGAGCTGCTCGAGACCGCCCGGGAAGACGTCTGCGATGGCGAGCGCTCCAAGGACGAGATTCTCGAGCGGCTGGTGCGCGAGGCGGGCGCGGCGGTGGCGGCGCTGCTGAGCGAGAAGCCCGAGCTGGTGTTCGCGCGCTCGCTGCGGGTCGAGACCGAGAACGAGCTCCTGCGCCACAATGGCCTGGTCGAAGCGCACCCTGATCCGCCTGACCGACGGCAGCCCGCTCCTGACCGTCTGTCTCGGCGCCTTCGGCGCGCTGTTCCTCGGCCTCGCGACCCATTTCACCTGGTACGGCCTGCAGGGGTTCGGCGCCGTCAAGGCCCTCGTGCCGTTCGACCCGCTGCAGAGCTCGGCGGTCGCGAGCGCAGCTTTCCTCGGCGGCCTGGTCAGCATCCTCAGCCGGCTCAAGTCGTTCTCGAGGCTCGGCGATTTCGAGCACGTCTTCCTGTTCGCTAAACGCCCTGTTCAAGCCTTTCATCGGCGTCGATCTTCGGGCTGTTCGCCTACGCCTTCTGGCTGAGCGGGCTGCTGCCGCTGGATCAGAAGCTGATCGCCGATGTCACCGTGCATCAGCTCTGGGTCGATCGGCTTCCTCGCCGGCTTCAGCGAGCGCTTCGCCAAGGACCTGATCTCGCGCGGCGAAGGGTCTCTGCCGGCCCCGCGCAAGCCCTGAGCCTGGCCGCCCATCGGCAAGCCCCGGCGCGCGCGCTCCCGCCGGGGCTGCGCCGATTCAGAACTTGCCGTACTTGAGATAGGCTTCCTGGGGGTCGACGCCCGCGAGGATCGCCTTGCGCACCTGGTTCTCGGTGGCGATCGCGGTCTCCGCGGCGGTGACGATCGCCTCGGCCTCCGCCTTCGGCAGGATCACCATGCCGTCGCGATCGCCGAGCACGAGATCGCCCGGGTGGATCGTGACCTCGCCGATCCGGATCGGCACGTCGAACTGGTCGGGCAGCCAGTAGCCGACGATGTCGCGCGGCGTGAAGTAGCGGCACCACACCGGAAAACCCTGCTTCAGGATGAAGTCGACATCACGGCAGCCGCCGTCGGCGACGTAGCCGCGCACGCCCTTGAGCTTCAGGGTCTCGGCCGACAGCTCGCCCATGTGCGCGACCGTCGAGTTGTTCGGCTGGCAGATCAGGACCGTATCGGCCCTGGCCTTGGACAGAAGCCCGGTCCAGCCGAGCAGGGTCGCATGCGGATCGGCGCCGCGGTCGACCTTGCCGCTCACGGTCGCGACCACGCCCGCCAGCACCTGGTCCGGGTCGAGCGGCCGGATCGTGGGCGGCAGCGTGAAGTCGCGCAGTCCCCTCGCCCGCATCACGTCGTGGACCACGCCCGTGTAGGTCTTGGCCAGACGCTCGACCAGATCCATGCCTGCCCCCTTCCCTGCCCGTCGTCCGAGCGTTGTAGCGCGGCCGGAGCGATGCGCGCCAGACCGCAGGTAGGCCCGATCCTGCGTCGAAACCACGGCTGCTATCCGCACCGTCGGAGCTGAACCGAGCGCCAGTCATAGCCGACGCCGCCGTTCGCGACACACCCCCCTCGGATCTCGAGCCGTTCGCGACGAGAACTCAGGGTGCGTCGGTTGCCGCCGCCACCTTCAGCAAGCCACCGTCAAACGGCCCGGGCCCTGTTGGCCCGCCCTCGGTGGATGGTCGCGAGGAGCGGCCCGGTTTAGGCGGCGAGTGCCACCCTCCGGATCGCCCGCAGATAGGCCTCGACCGCGGCCGGGAAGCCCAGGCGGAGCGCGTCGGCGGTGATCGCGTGGCCGATGCTGACCTCGGCGAGCTGCGGCACCGCGCGGACGAAAGCCGGCAGGTTGTCGAGGTTGAGGTCGTGGCCGGCGTTGACCCCGAGGCCGGCTTGCGCCGCGGCCTCGGCCGCCGCCACGTAGCGGCGCAGCGGCTGCGCCGCGCCGCCCGCGAAGGCGTGGGCGTAGGGGCCGGTGTACAGTTCGATGCGGTCGGCGCCGACCGTCGCGGCCGGGGCGATCGCGCCCGGGTCGGCGTCCATGAACAGGCTGACCCGGGCACCCGAGGCCTTGAGCTCGCGGATCACGGCGCAAAGCTCGCGGAAGTTCGCCCCGATGTCCCAGCCGTGGTCGGAGGTGTGCTGGTCCGGCGCGTCCGGGACCAGCGTCACCTGGTCGGGCCGCACCTCCCGGACCAGAGCTACGAAGTCGGGGGTCGGGTTGCCTTCGATGTTGTACTCGATCGCGCGGCCGAACTCGCCGGCGATCAGGGCCGCGAGCTCGTAGACGTCGGCGCGCCGGATGTGCCGCTGGTCCGGGCGCGGGTGGACCGTGACGCCATGGGCGCCGGCCGCGACCACCAGCCGCGCCGCCTCGAGCACGCTCGGATAGCCGACGTCGCGCTGATTGCGCAGCAGCGCCACCTTGTTGAGGTTGACGCTGAGCTTGGTGTCGATCGGCTGGGCCATCGGGGTCGGGTCCCTCCTGAGCGCCGAAGGTAGGTAGCAAATGGCTTGGGAAAAAGAGCCATTTCAGATTATATGATAGAGCCATTTACGCGAGGTTGCCGTGCCCAAACGCGCCGCGGGCGCGCTCGCGCCGGGGCTCCAGATCGAGCGCCGCGGCGGCGAGCCGCTGCATCGCCAGATCTACTTCGGAATCCGCCAGGCCATCCTGAGCGGATCGCTGCGCCCCGGGGCCCGGCTGCCGGCGACCCGAGCGCTCGCGCAGGATCTCGCGGTCTCGCGCAACACGGTCATGGCGGCGTTCGAGCAGCTGCACGCCGAGGGCTACGTCGACGGTCGGGTCGGCGCCGGCTCGTTCGTCTCGCATCGCCTGCCGACAGCCGTGCTCGGCGCCAGCGCCCGCGGCGGGCAACGGGCGGCCCGCCGCCCCGAGCGACCCGGGCCGTCGGCGCGCGGCGCCAGGCTGGCCGGCCTGGAGCGCGGCCGATCCCGCGCCCACCCCTTCTCGCCCGGCGTGCCCGAGCTGGAGCAGTTCCCGTTCGACGATTGGGCGCGCCTGCTGGCCCGCCGCTGGCGCCGCCCCCGCCGCGCCTTCCTGGTCGGCGGCGAGCCCGCCGGCTACCGGCCGCTCTGCCAGGCGATCGCCGACTATCTGGCGAGCGCGCGCGCGGTCGCCTGCCGCCCCGAGCAGGTGATCGTGGTCTCCGGCACGCAGCAGGCGCTCGATCTGGCGGCCCGGGTGCTGATCGATCCGGGCGATCCGGTCTGGATCGAGGAGCCGGGCTATCCGCCGACCCGGGCGGTGCTGCTCGCCGCCGGCGCCCGCCCGGTGCCGGTGCCGGTCGACGACGAGGGCCTGAGCGTGGTCCGGGGCCGGGCTGCCGAGCCGGCCGCCCGGCTGATCGCGGTCTCGCCCTCGCACCAGTTCCCGCTCGGCGTCACCATGAGCCTGCAGCGCAGGCTGGAGCTGCTGGAATGGGCGCGCGCGGCCGGCGGCTTCGTGCTCGAGGACGACTACGACAGCGAGTACCGCTACGCCGGGCGGCCGCTCGCGGCCCTCCAGGGCCTCGATCGCGACGGCCGGGTGATCTACGTCGGCACCATGAGCAAGGTCATGTTTCCGGGCCTGAGGGTCGGTTACATGGTGGTGCCGGAGCAGCTGATCGACGCGTTCCTGGCGGTCCGGGCGCTGGTCGATGCCCATCCCTCGTCGATCGCCCAGGCGGCGCTGGTCGACTTCATCGGCGAAGGCCATCTGGCGGCGCACATCCGCCGCATGCGCGCCCTCTACGCCGAGCGTCAGGCGTTTCTGATCGAGGCCGTCCGGAGCCGTCTTGGCGACCGCCTGCTGCTCGCGCCCTCGGCTGCCGGCATGCATCTGGTCGGCCGGCTGGCACCCGGCCTGGACGACCGCGCGATCGCGCTCGCGGCGGCCGCTGCCGGGGTCGAGGCGCCTGCCCTCTCCAGCTACTATCAGGGTCCGGCGGCGGCCCAGGGGCTGCTGCTCGGCTACGCCGGGGTGCCCGAGCCGGCGGTCGCGCCGGGGGTCGCGCGGCTGGCCGCCGCGATCGAGCGGGCCGCGCCCGCCGTGGGCACCGGACTTCCCTGTCAGCCTCGCTCGCGGAGCTGAAGGACGGCGGCGCGGCTGCGCCCCGCGGGCGCTCAGCCCTCCCCGACCGGGTCGCGCGCGTCGGCCTCGGCCGGCCGGTGGACGCTGCCAACCGGATCGCGCCGCCCGCCGGAGGGCGCGCCGCGAGGATGCAGATCGGCCGCCATGCTGCCGACGAAGATCTCGGCGCGATTGCGGCCGTTGGCCTTGGCCCGGTAGAGCGCGATGTCGGCGCGCTCGAGCAACGGCTCGGATTCGGCGCCGTGCTCGGGATAGATCGCGACCCCGGCGCTGGTGGTGGCACGCATCTCCTGATCGCCGATCAGGAAAGGTTCGGCCAGGGCGTCGACGACCTTCTGCGCGAACACGCCGGCGCCGTTCGGCTCGCCCAGCCCGGTCTGGATCAGGGCAAACTCGTCACCGCCGAAACGGGCCAGCGTGTCGCTCTCGCGGACCGTGGTCCGCAAGCGGGCGGCGACCGCGCACAGCAGGCGGTCGCCGATCGGGTGGCCAAAGCTGTCGTTGACGGTCTTGAAGTGATCGAGGTCGAGCATCAGGACCGCGATCCGGCCGTGCTCGCGGCGCGCCTGGGCCAGGGCCTGGTGCAGCCGGTCGAGCAGCAGAGCGCGGTTCGGCAGGCCGGTCAGCGGATCGTGGTGCGCCAGGTGACGCACGCGCTGCTCGGCTCGCTTGCGTTCGGTGATGTCGAGCAGCACGACCTGTAGTCGACGGCTCGCCGTCGGTGTCGGTGACCGGCACGAACATCGCCTCGACGTCGGTGGTCCCGCCGTCGAGCCGCAGGGTCCGGATCTCGCAGGGCTCGGGCGGCGCCTCCGGGGCCGCCCCGCCGTCGCCGGGACCCGCATGCACCAGCTGTCGGTCGTCGGGATGGATCAGGAAGGCGAACGGGCGGCCGACCAGATCGGAGGGGGTCCCTGTGCCGAACAGCTCGAGTGCCCGCGCGTTGGCGAAGGTGACCCGACCGGCGCGCTGGCTGAGGAGCGCCACCGGACCGGCATCGACCAGATGGCGGTAGCGGGTTTCGCTGGCGCGCAACGCCTGCTCGGTTGCCTTGAGCTCGGTGATGTCGATGCTGACCCCGTCCCAGACCACGCGTGCCGTCGGCCTCCCGGGTCGGGGTCGCGATCGTCCGGAACCAGTGGAAGCCGCCGCCCCGCATCACGATGCGGTAGTCGCCGCTGAACGGCGTCAGTCGGTCGGCCGAGTCCTCGATCGCGGCGAGCCAGGCGGCGCGATCGTCCGGATGGACGGCGTCCTGGATCAAGGAGGCATCGCGCGCCACCGCCGCCGGATCGAAGCCGTGGCGAAGCTCGAGCTGCGGGCTGTGGTAGGGATAGCTGATCCGGCCGTCGGGATGGCGGACGCGCCGATAGATCACGATCGGGACGTTGTCCACGATGCCCCGCAGCTGGGCCTCGCGCTCGCGCAGCTCCTCGGCCTGGCGCTTGAGCTCGGTGATGTCGCTGTGCACCGTGACGATCCCCCCCTCGGGGGTCCGGCGACCGCAGATCCGCAGCCACCGGCCGTCGGTGTGCCGGCGCTCGACCAGCTCGACCGCCTGCGCGCGCCGCTGCTGCGCCCGCTCGGCGACCCAGGCCGCCTCGCGGCCGATCGCCTCGGGGATGTAGCCCTGCCCGGCGAACTGCGTCATCAGCTCGGCAAAGCCGACGCCGGGCCGGATCGAGTCGGCGACCGCGGCGTAGAGCTCGCGATAGCGCTGATTGCAGAGCACGAGACGGTCGTCGGCGTCCCACAGCACGAAGCCTTCCGAGATGCTCTCGAGCGCCTGGCGCAGCCGGGTCTCGGCCTGCCGCGCCCGCGCCTCGCTGTCCCGGTGCGCCCGTTCGATCCGGCTGCGCTCATCCCTCTCGACTTGCAGGCGCTGCCGCGCCGCGGCCAACTCGGCGCTCTGGCGCTCGAGCTGCTGCATGAGGTCCGCAAGGCTCGCCGGCGCCGGCTGCCGGGCAGGCGCCGCGGGCGGGGTCTCCGGCTGCTCGCAGGATTCGGCCCTTGCTTGCGGAGGCGTGCGTTGCACCATCGTGGGCTAGCCAAGACTCCCGAGGTGGAATGGCCGCCGGCCCAAGCTGCCGAAGCTCACCGACAATCCAAAGCATAGCCATTGGCATTGGGCGTCCATCGTCCAGGCTACCCGCTTTGGGGCATTGCCGGCGATGGGCCCGCCGGGGCGCGGCAGCTCGGCACGACCGCCGCGGCCGCTATTCGGCCGCCACCTGGGCCGGCGCCGGCCGGCAGTCGGCGACCCCCATCTCGAGCATCGATTGCCCGACCGCCCGTACGACGTCGGCCATGACCTCGTGATCCAAGGCGCCCATGCAGCCGATCCGAAAGCTCGGGAACGGCGTCAGGCGGCCGCGGAACATGACGAAGCCCTGGCGCCACATGGCCTCGAAGAAGCGCTGCCGGTCGTAGTTGGGGTCGGCCGGCTCGTGGAAGGTCGCGATCACGGGCGATGCGACCTCGTCCCGAAGCACGGTCACGAAGCCCAGGGCGCGCAGGCCGTCGACCAGGCAGCGCCAGTTGCGCCGGACGCGTTCGAGGCGCGCCGCCCGCCCCTCCCTGGCGTATTGGCGGAGGGCCGCGACCAGGGCCGCGATCGCCTGCCCCGGCGGCGTGAAGCGCCAGACGCCGGCGTCCTCGAAACTCCGCCACTGCCGGTGCAGATCGAGGCAGAACGAATGGCAGCGCCCGGCCGCCGCCTCGAGGGCCGTGCGCCTGACCAGCACGAGCCCCATGCCCGGCATCCCTTCGAGCCATTTGTTGGGCGAGACGACGATCGCCTCGGGCGCCAGCGCGCTGGCATCGAGCGGCAGGCCGCCGAAGGAGGCGATCGCATCGATGATCAGGCCGACGCCGCGCTGCCGGCAGAGGGCGGCGATCGGCTCGATCGGGTTGAGCAGGCCGCTGCCGGTGTCGACATGGCAGAGGACCACGTGGCTGATCCCCGCATCGGCCGCCAGCGCCGCGCCCAGCTGCCCGGCGCCGACCGGCTCGGTGATCGGCAGATCGAGCGCCTTGTAGGGGATCGCCGATCGCGCCCGCGATCTGCTTCAGACGCTCGCCATAGAAGCCGTTGCTGACGATCAGGAGCTTCCGGTCGCGCGGCACCAGGGTGCCGAGCGTCGCCTCGTTGGCGGTATTGCCGGTGCCCTGGATCGGCACGGTGACGTAGGCGCCCTGCCCGTTCGCGAGCTCGACCAGGGCTGACCGGAACTCGGCGGTGAAGGCCAGCAGGTCCGGCTCGTTGGGGGTGAAGTCGCGGAGCCATCGCCTGCTTGGTCGGGAGGCTGGTGGTCACCGGACCCGGCGTCAGGATGATCCGCTCGTTCGGCCTGTCCATCACGTCTCTGCCTGCTGGGGCCTGCTCGGGGCACCGATCGGGAGGTCCAGAGCTTGTAGCAGCGCGCGGCCGCCGGCGCCACGCCCTACGGCACAAGCCGCTTCGACATCAAGTAGCGGTGATGATCGACGAAGCCCGCGCGGCGATAGAGGTTGAGCGCCCGGTTGCCGTGCTCGACCTCGAGATAGAGCCGCAGCAGCCCGAGCCGGCGCGCCTCCAGCTCGGCCAGCGCCAGCACCCGCGACCCAAGGCCGCGACCCCGCACCTCGGGGACCAGGAAAAGCTCGTCGATGAAGCCGTCGAGGCCGCCGGATTCGACGCTGAAGCTCCAGGTCAGGATGACGTAGCCGACCACCCGCCCACCCTGTCGCACGAGCCAGCCGCGGGCGAGCGCCTCGCCCTCGAGCAGCCGGGCGAGCGCGGCCGGCTGCTGGCGCTGGTCGAAGCTCAGGCCATCCTCGGCGTAGTAGGCGCGCACCAAGCCCTCGAGCACGGCCAGATCGGCGCTCCCGACCGGCACCAGCACCGGCGCCTCGTCTCCGGTCCCGGCGCCCGGCGCGCTGCTCACGGCTCAAACACCCTCAGCGGATGAGTTGGACGTCGATCGGGAGCGCGAGCCCGGCCCAGGCGCGATCCGCGGTCAGCACCGGCAGGTCGCGTCGGATGGCGAGCGCCAGGCACACGCGATCGCCCAACGACAGGCCGGCGCTTCGGGTGCCCGACCAGAGTTCCGCGACCTGGACGGCGTGCGCGCGCTCGAACGTCACCCACTCGATCTCGAACGGCTCGAGACGCGCCGGCAGGTCGTCGACCGAACGATGGCTGCGCGTCAATCGAAGCAGGACCTCGGCGAGGTTGACCGTCGACATACAGGCGCCAGGGAGCGAGTCCCGCACCCGATCTTCGCCCGGCTCATCGAACAGGAAGGCAAGCAGCGCCGACGCATCGAGCACGACCATGGCGGGCGGCGAGCTACTCGAGCTCCTCGCGGGCCGCCTCCCGCCGGCGCTCGGCAATGAACTCGTCGACCACGTTTTGGGCTTGTTGCCACCGTAGAGCTTGTCGATGAAGGCCTGCAGGTCCTTTGCCTTGGCCAGCACCTCTTCGCGGGTCAATCGCGGTCTCTGCCGAGACTCACAAGCATCGGCGAGGATCGCGCGCGCCTCGGCCTCCATGCTGCGCCCGTGCTCCGCGGCCCGGACGCGCAGCCGCGGTGGACCTCGTCCGGCAGGTTTCTGATGTTCAGCGTCGCCATGACGACAACGTAGGCATTGTTGGCATTGGGGTCAAGCAAAGAGCCATTACACCGGCGCGCTTGCCGCACGGCTGCAGTGTCATTACGCTCCGGTTGCTGCTCGACGGAACCAGCGCCGACCACAGATTGCGACACGACCCATGCCATTGAAGCATCCCTCCGGCCACTGCCATACTTGACCTGCATCCTTGCGCTCTCGGCCGCGCTCGCCACCTGCGTCGTTCGTTCGACCGACACGACGCCGATGCAGCACTCGCGCTTCCCGGCGAACCCTGTCCGCCCGAGGCTGCACCGAGGCCGACTTGGTCCGATACGGAGAAGTGGGTCTGGAGCCAGGTCTGCATCGGCGAGATTATTCTCGATGCGCTGCGGCCGCCGATCTGACGATGCGTCGATCGTTTCTCGATGCGCTGCGGCCGCCGAATTGACGATGAGGCGCGGTCTGACGGATGAGGCGAGCTCATGCCGGCGATGAGCAAGTTTCACCCGCCGCCAGTCGCGAGCCTTGGGCTATGGTCGGCACCCGGAGACGATGCGGAGGGAGGTCCATGACCGAGCAGCGGACGCCGGTGCTGACCGGCGGCTGTCAGTGTGGCGCGGTGCGCTATGCGCTCTATGGCGAGCCGATCTCGGGCGACATCTGTCATTGCCGGATGTGCCAGCGGGCGGCGGGCAACGTGTTCGCGGCGTTCGCCGGCATCGGCCTTAGCGACTTTGCCTGGACCCAGGGCGCGCCCGCGACCTGGCAGAGCAGCTCGGTCGCCGAGCGCGGCTTTTGCGGCCGCTGCGGCACGCCGCTCTCGTTCCGCTATCTGGGCCGGGACAAGATCTCGCTGATGGTCGGCAGCCTGGACGAGCCGGCGCGCGCCAGGCCGACCGAGCAGGTCGGGATCGAGAGCCGCGTGCCTTGGCTTAACGAGGCGCTGGCGCTGCCCGGCAAGCGTACCGAGGAGGACCCGCCGCCCGGCGGCCTCGACGCCCTGGTCAATCATCAGAGCGCCGATGGCCGGTGACCAGCCCGGGCCACCCCCGCCTCAGGCCAGCAGATCCTTGAGCCGGAGCGCGTTGCTCGGGGCGAAGCCCTGGTCGTCGTTGTCGAAGTAACAGAAGACATCCCGGCCCCGTCGCCGCCAGGCGTCGAGACGCTTGGCCCAGGCTTGCAGCGCCGGCTCGTCGTAGCAGCCCCGGTAGGGCCCGCCGGGCCCGTGCAGGCGGACGTAAACGAAGTCTGCGGTGAGCTCGAGCGGCGCCTGCTGGCCCGCGAACTCGTAGAGGCAGAGCGCGGCGTTGTGCGCCGCCAGCAGCTCGAGGATCGCGGGCTCGAACCAGGCCGGGTCGCGGAACTCGAACGCATAGCGATGGCCCGGCGGCAGGCAGTCGAGGAACGCCGCGAGGCGCCCGGGGTCCGGCTTGAATCGTGCAGGCAGCTGGAACACGACCGGTCCGAGCTTGAGCTCGAGGGCGGTCACCCGCTCGAAATAGCGCTCGAGGCCCTGGCCGCAGTCGGTCAGCCGCTTCATGTGGGTGAGGAAGCGGCTGCCCTTGCAGGCAAAGACGAAGTCGCGCGAGGTCTGCTCGCGCCACCCCGCCAGCGTCGCGCGCGCGATCAGCCGGTAGAAGGTGCCGTTGACCTCGACGGTATCGAAGCGCTCGGCGTAGAAGCTCAGCTGCTGCTTCGCCGGCAGCCCTTCGGGATAGAACGGTCCGCGCCAGTGCCGGTAGCTCCAGCCCGAGGTCCCGATCAGGGCGCGGCCACGCGCCATCGGCGGTCGGAGGCTCGGCGCGGTCGGGTCCTACATGTGGCCGAGCTCGAAGCCGATGCAGGACAGGTCGAACTCGGCGAGCCCGGCCTCGAGATAGTCGGCGAGCAGCGGCGTGCCGAGCAGGTAGTTGATCGTGTGCCGCTCGCGCACGTCCCGGACCTCGCCCATGATGTCGTCCCAGTCGTCGATCGTGCCGTCGCCGCGGCCGAGCCAGGTCAGCGCCAGCAGGTCCTCGAGCTCGTCGTCGTTCAGCCCCTCGAGGAAGCTCTTCAGCTCCTCGAAGGTCGGATCGTCGGCGTAGTCCTCGAGGATCGCGACCATCTGATCGTCGGTCGGGTTGGAGCCTTCGTCGAGCTCCTCGGGATCGACCTTGACGTCCAGCTCGCGCGCCTTGACGACCACGAAGCAGACGGTGTCGGGATTGATCCTGAGCGTTGCCATGGTTTCCTCCTCAGCGGCAACACGGCGGACATAGCGAACGGCGGCGCGCGGCCCTTGGTTCCGGGCGGGCGCGCAGGCGCGCGGCCACCCAGCCCTCAGAAGCCGTAGAGCGCCGCGGGGTTTTCGGCCAGGATGCGGGCGCGGGTCGCCTCGTCGGGCGCCCAGCTCGCCAGAAGGTCGAGCGCCTGCACGTCGTCGCGGACCTCCGGGTCGGTCTGGCCGGGATGCGGCCAGTTGCTGGCCCACAGCATGCGCTCGGGCGCGGCCTTGACCAGCTCCCGGGCGAGCAGGCTGACGTCCGCGTAGTCCGGCGGCCCCGAGCGCGAGCTTTCGTAGGGGGCCGAGAGCTTGATCCAGAGCCGGCCGGTCTCGAGCAGGCCGAGCAGGCTTTTGAACGCCGGATGGTCGGGCGGCACCGGGTCCTGGAAGCGGCCGATGTGGTCGATCACCAGCGTGCCCGGCAGGCCCCGCAGCAGCGCCTCGCGCTCGGGCAGCTCGCGGCCGTTGCACTGCAGCTGGACGTGCCAGCCGAAGGCATGCACGCGCGCCGCCATCTCCTCGAGGATCGCCCAGGGCAGGACGCCGCCCCTGAACATGTGGAAGCGGATCCCGCGGGCGCCGTCCCGGGTCAGCCGCTCGAGCTCGGCATCCTCGGCGCTCTGGTCGACCACGACCACGGCGCGCGCCGCCTCGCCGAGCTCGGTGACCGCGTCCATCGTGCAGCGGTTGTCGGTGCCGTAGGCGGTGGGCTGGACCACGACCACCCGCTCGAGGCCGAGCCGCGCCTGGACCTGCCGATAGTCGTCGACGGTCGCGGGCGGCGGCCGGAAGGTCGCGGTCGGCGCCAGCGGGTAGCGGTCCTCGGGGCCATAGAAGTGCATGTGGCAGTCGCAGGCGCCAGCCGGCGGCTGGACCTTCGGGCGGCGGTCATGCATGACGCTCCTCCTCTGGCTCAGCTCATGCCTTGCGCAGACGCGCCAGCCGCGTCGCGTGTTCCGGATTGACGGCGCCGGGAGGCGCCTGCCCTTGAAGGATCTCCGCGACCTGGCGGGTGGTCTCGAGCGCCTGATGGGCGATCGCCTCGGGCACGAGACCGCCGATGTGCGGGGTCGCGAGCACGTTCGGCAGGGCTGCGAGCGCGGGCGAGGGCATCTGGTCCGGCGCCCGGCCGACGTCCATGGCAACGCCCGCGAGCCGGCGCTCGCGAAGCGCCGCCTCGAGGGCGGCCTCGTCGATCGAGATTACCCCGCGAGACGTTGATCAGGAAGGCCCCGGGCTTCATCCAGCCGAGCTCGTCCGGCCCGATCAGCTTCTCGGTCTCCTCGGTCGCCGGCGCCAGCACGACCACGAAGTCGGCCTCGACCAGGAGCGTGCCGAGGTCGGCCTGGCGGAGCTCGGGCTCGACCACCCGGACGAACGGATCGTTGATCAGGATCCGCATCCCGAGCGCCAGGCCGAGCTGGGCGAGGCGGGTCCCGATGTGGCCGTAGCCGATGATGCCAAGGGTGCTGCCGCGCAGCTGCCGGCCCATGCGCACGGCGGGCGCCGCGCCGGTCCGGTAGGCGAGGGTCGCGTCGGTGAGGCCGCGGGCGAGGTCGACCATGAAGCCAACCGTCAGCTCGGCGACCGAATCGACGAAGCCCGGGCTCGCCCGGGTCACCAGGATGCCCTGCGCCGAGGCGGCGCCCACGTCGATGTTCCGGATGTCCACGGCGCAGCGCACGAAGGCCACGAGCTCGGGCAGGCGCGCGAAGATCGCCGCCGAGCCCTCGGTCATGCGATCGGAGACGATGACCTCGCAGCCCTGGGCGAGCCCGATCAGCTCGTTGGCGCCGGGCGCGCGGCCGGTCTCGTTCAGCCGGACCTCGCCAAGCTGCCGCAGGCGGCCCAGAGCCTCGTCGCCGTAGTAATCACGCCGCATCTGGTCGGCGTGGGTCAGAAAGATCCTGGCCATGACGCCTTCCCGATCTGCGCCTCGGTTGACCGCAACCTAGGCCGATCACCCGCGCGCGGCTAGTCCGTTCCCGCTCCTTGTGGGCGATAGCGGCGTACCGGGCAAAGCCGGATGATCGGGCAGGTACGGCCTCTCGCGAGGCGCCTGCTCCGCCCGTCTGATCCCCTATCCCTGTTTGGCGTCGCCGGCAGCCCGCCGCCGCGCATGCAGGACGGCGGCGGCAATCAGGACCAGCGCGCCCAGCCCAAGGGCGAGGAAGCCCAGGCGATGGAGCCAGGGCACGAACGCGCCGATGCGCTCGCCGATGAGGTAGACGCCGAGGCCCCAGGTGCCGACCCAGAGCGCCGCGCCGATGCAGTTGTAGGCGAGGAAGCGCCACCAACCCATGCCGACGGTGCCGGCGACGAAGCCGTTCAGCTGGCGCGCGATCACGATGAACCGGGCGACCAGCACGACCTCGCCGCCGAACCGCTCGAAGAACTTCTCGACCGTGGCCAGACGGTCGGCGGTGATCCCGATCCGGGCGCCGTAGCGAACGATCAGCCGGTGGCCGCCGAACCTGCCGACGGCGTAGCTGAGAGTGTAGCCGAGCACGGCCGCGACCCAGGCGCAGGCGAGCAGCGGCCCGATCTGCAGATCGCCCTTGGCGGCGAGCGCCGCGCCCGCGATCAGCAGGGTCTCGCCGGGCAGCGGCAGTCCGAAGGATTCGAGCAGCAGGCCCGCGGACACGGTGGCGTAGCCATAGTCATCGAGGTAGGGCTTGATGACGGCGAAGGTGTCGTGCAGCGCGCTCATGGCGGGCTCGGGCGAGCCATCGCCGGGCGACGGCCGGGTGCGGCCAAGCTCAACGGCCCTGGTAGCGCGGTGGCCGGCGCTCGAGGAACGACTGGCGACCTTCCCCGGCGTCCAGCGTGGCACCGCAGGCCATGCTCGCCGGCACCTCGAGGGTAGCCGCGGGCGAGGCCGGCAGCGCCGCATCGATCAGGCGCTTGGCGGCCTCGACCGCGAGCGGCGCGTTGGCTGCGATCTGCCGGGCCAGCTCCCGGGCGCGCGCCATCAGCGCGTCCGCCGCGACGACCTCGGTGACCAGCCCGAACGCCTCGGCCCGGGCCGCATCGACCGGCTGGCCCGTGAGGATCATGTGCTTGGCCCGGCCCGCCCCGATCAGGCGCGGCAGGCGCTGGGTCCCGCCCCAGCCTGGCAGGGCGGCGATGGTCACCTCGGGCAAGGCCAGGCGGGCCTCGGCGGCGGCGATCCGGAGGTCGGCGCAGAGCGCGAGCTCGAGGCCGCCGCCGAAGGCGATGCCGTTGATCGCGGCGATCACCGGCGCCGACAGCCCGGCCAGCCGGTCGAACAGGCGATGGCCGCGCAGGCCCCAGCCGGGCCCGAACTCCTGGGGTGTCAGCGCCGTCCACTCCTTGATGTCGGCGCCGGCGCAGAACGCCCGGCCCGCGCCGGTCAGGACCACTGCCCGGCAGTCGCGGTCGGCTTCCAGCCGGCTCAGAACCTCGTCCAGCGCATCGAGCATGGCGCCATCGATCGCGTTCAGCTTGTCGGCGCGGTTCAGGGTCAGGGTGACGATCGTCTCGTCCCGCTCCACCAGGATGCGCGGCGCAGTCATGGCCTCCTCCCTCGGTCGCTACGCGTCGGCGGCTTCCTCTGGCTCATAGAGCAGGACCGCGCGTTCGGCCAGATCGCGGGCCGTGGTCAGGCCGTCGACGACCACGGCATCGGCGCCGGCCGCGCGCATCGCGGCCACGCCCGCCTCGTCTGGAACCCGGGCCAGCAGCCGGAGTTCCGGATAGAGAGCGCGCGCGAGGCTCACCACCCGCTCGCCCCCCGTGCGCGTCGGCAGCGCCACGATCATCAGCCGGGCGCGGTCGACGTGGGCGGCGCGCAAGACGTCCGCGCGGGCCGCGTTGCCGAAATAGACCGGCAGCCGATGGCTGGTGCGCACCCGCTTGGGATCGTAGTCGAGGACCAGGACCGGCATGCCGAGGCCGACCAGATGGCGGGCGAGCGCCATGCCGACCTGGCCGAAACCGGCGATCACGACGTGGTCGTGGACGCCCAGGGTCTGGCTGTCGAGATCGCTGAGGGAGGCCCTGGCGGGTCCCTCCAGACGGTCCAGGAGCGGTCGGGCGGCGGCCGCGGCGAGCGCGGTCACGGCCATCGACAGCACGACCGCGGGCGTCAGGGTCTGCACGGTTGTAGCGCCGAGCAGGCCGCGCGCTGCCGCAAGGCCGAGCAGCACGAAGGCGAACTCGCTACCCTGGGCGAGCAGGGCGCCGAGCTCGAGCGCCAGGCGGGCGGGAAACCGGAGGGCCAGCGCCAGCACGCAGAGCAACGCGCCCTTGACCACCAGCAGGCCCACGGCGAGCGCCACGATCGTGCCGAGGTGGGCGGCGGTGAAGCGCAGGTCGACGGTCATGCCGACGGTCATGAAGAAGAGGCCGAGCAACAGGCCCCGGAACGGGCCGATGTCGGCGGCGATCTGGTGCCGGTACTCGGTGTCGGCGACCATCAGGCCGGCGACGAAGGCGCCGAGCGCCATCGACAGGCCCGCCTGCTGGGTCGCGAAGCTGGCGCCGAGCACGAGCAGGACCGCGGTCGCGGTGAACACCTCCTCGGCGTCGATCGCGGCGATGAAGCCGAGCAGCGGGCGCAAGAGGTAGCGGGCCAGGACGACCACGACCAGGGTCACCAGCACGGCCTTGCCGAGTGCCACCGCGAGCGCCCTGATCAGCGAGCCGGCGCTGCCGCCGAGCGCGTCGACCAGGACCAGGAGCGGCCCGACCGCGAGGTCCTGGACCAAAAGGATCGCGATCGCGACCCGGCCGAGCTGGGTGAGCGTCCGGCCGAGGTCGGCGATCACGCGCAGGACCACGGCGGTCGACGAGAGCGCGAGCGCGCCGCCGACGATGATCGCCTGGCTGACCGACAGGCCGAGGCCCTGGACGACCAGGGCGATGCCGGCGGCGGTGACCAGGAGCTGGGTCAGGGCGAGTGCGTACACGCGGGCGCCGAACAGGCGCAGGCGCTCGATCTTGAGCTCGAGGCCGAGGTTGAACAGCAGGAACACGACGCCGAGCTCGGCGAGCAGCTGGACCGCGCCGAGGTCGTGAACCAGGCCGAAGCCCGATGGCCCGATCACCGCGCCGCCGATCAGGAAGCCCAGCACCGTGCCCAGACGCAGACGCACGAACAGCGCGGCGAACGCCACGAAGATCGCGAGGATGACCAGGGTTTCGCGCACGCCGCCGAACCGCCGAGCTCGCTTGCCGCCCCATGAACAACTGCTGCGCGATTGCTGTATAGAGGCGGCGCGGCGCCGCGGCCAGCGCAGACGTCGGGCTGGCGTGCGCCGGCGACGCCGGCGGGCTCAGATCAGACGGGCGGCAAAGGCCGCGGCGGTCTTGGCGAGCTCGTCGACGACGTCGGCGTCGGTCCGGCCGGAGCGCTTCAGGACGTGGAACGAATGATCCGCGGTCGGCAGGACGTGCAAGGTCGCGCGCGCGCCGAGGCGGGCGCAGATCGGCCGCAGCAGGGTCAGATCGGCGAGCTGGTCGCGCTCGCCCTGGAGGAACAGCATCGGCACCGCCACCTCGGCGAGATGCGCGCCCCGCTCGTCCGCGGGCCGGCCGGCCGGGTGCAGCGGGAAGCCGAAGAACACCAGGCCGCGCACGTCCGTAAGCGGCGCTTCGGCGGCGGCCTGCGAGGTCATCCGCCCGCCCATCGACTTGCCGCCGGCGAGCAGCGGCAGATCGGGCGCCGCCGCCTTCGCGGCCGCGACCGCGGCGCGCACCGTGGCGAGCAGCACGGCCCGCGGGTCCGGCCGGCCGCTGCCCGCCTCCATGTAAGGGAACTGGTAGCGGAAGGTCGCGATCCCGACGCCGGCCAGCGCCGCGCTCATCGCCTCCATGAACCGATGGCGCATGCCGGCGCCGGCGCCATGAGCGAAGACGAGCAGGAAGCGCGCATCCGCCGGCCGCAGCAGCAATGCGGATACCTCGCCCCTGCCCGCCGTCGCCACGAACCTCGAGCCGGTAGTCTCGGTCTTGTTCCGCGTCGCCATTTGCCCCCCATCAGGCGGTCGGCAGCGACCGCAACCCGTGCCGAGATTCGGACGACCGCTCAAGGTGTCCGGTCGGGGAACCGTCGGCAAGCCAAGGCGTTGCCACCACAGATGACGCGCCCCTGTGGGGGCGATGAGTGACCGAGCCGCCGGCCTCGGTGGATGGTCGCGGCCAGAGCTGATCGGAGGCCTCATCATGCGGGTGCAACGTCGAGCTCAGGCGGCGAGCGGGTCACGTCCGATCACGCGGACCGCCACTGAGGCGCGCCAGGGCGAAATCATACTCGGCCGCTGGGGCCGGTGGCTATGGATCGCGGCGTTTGTCGTCATGGCGTTGTTCGCCATCTATGGCTTGTGGCGGTAGGCTGCGTCCCCGGCCAGCGCCTCGATCACCTCATCGAGCGAGAGCGTGGAGCTCCGCCATTCTTCCGGCGAGCTTCGGCCGAGCGGCGTGTCGGCGACGAAGCCGTAGAGCGCGGCCGCGCCCTCGAAGGTGAGCGGCGTCAGGCCGGCGTCGGCGAACGTCTTCGCGATCTCCGCCATCTCGCCGACCCAGCGGTGGGCCTTCGGCACCATCGCGGGCACATTGCGCCCCATGCGCTCGAGCATGGCCGCCTGGCTCAGCGTGAGCTCGGCATGCAACGGCTCGCTGACCCCGAGCCGCGCGGCCGCGATCATCAGCTCGGTCATGATCGCCGTGGTGCCCTTGGTCAGCGCCGCGTAGCACATCTTGACCGCGGATGCGTCGCCCGCGCGCTCGCTGACGATCCGCACATCCAGGCCATAGTCGCGGAGCCCGGCGAAGTCGCGGGCGGCGGCACCCGAGGCGTAAAAGCGCGTGCCGGCGGTGTCCGGCCTGGGCGGCGGGCCGATGATGCCGGCATCGACGAAGCGGGCGCCCGCGGCCTCGACGACCGCGCCGACCCGGCGGGCGGTCTCGGGCGCGATCGCATTGCAATCGACGTAGAGCAGATCCCTGCCGCTCGCGCGCACCGCATCCGCGATCCGCTGCGCCAGCGCCTCCGCCTGCGCCGGCACCAGGATCGAGAGCAGCGCGTCGGCCGCGCGCACCAGCGCCGCGTCATCGCCCAGATCCTCGATTCCGGCTTGGGCGGCGAGCGCCCGGGTGCGGGCGCTCCGCCCCGCAAGGCAGCTCACGACCCGCAGTCCCCTGGCCTTGAGCGTCGCCCCGACGCTGTGCCCCATGTCGCCCGGCGCCATGATCGCGACGGTCTGGATCGGCATCGTCACGCCCTCCGCGTGGTCCCCTTCGGCTCCCGGAATCACGACCTGGTCGCCGGCACGAACGCGAGATCGAGATCGCGGCACAAGGTGCCTGCCCTGCCCTCGCCGGCCGCGGGATCGCCGCCCGGTCGACAAGGGCCTCACTTTGCCAGATGATGCCCCGAGGTCCATCCCCAATTCGGCGAGCGAACCTTGAGCGAGCCTTCCCGGATCCGGACAGCGGTCGACCTCGAGGCGGACGGCAAGCAGTTCGGCACGTTCGATGTGCCGCATTCGTCGAACGAGTCCGCCTGGGGCGCGCTGCGCGTGCCGATGGTCGTGATCAAGCGCGGCAGCGGCCCGACGCTTCTGTTCACCGGCGGCAATCACGGCGACGAGTACGAGGGCCCGATCGCGCTCCTCAAGCTCGCCCGCCAGCTCGAGCCCGCGGCGATCAGGGGCCGCCTGATCCTGCTGCCGGCGCTCAATCTGCCGGCCGTGCTGGCCGGGACCCGGGTCTCGCCGATCGACCAGCTCAACATGAACCGCGCCTTCCCGGGCGATCCGCGCGGCACGCCCACCCTCATGATCGCGGACTACGTGCGCACGCGGCTGCTGCCGATCTGCGATGCCGTGATCGACCTGCACTCGGGCGGCAAGACGCTGAACTTCGTGCCGTTCTGCGGCATGCACGCGCTGGCCGAGCCGGCGCAGATGGCCGCGACCAGGGGAGCACTGCTGGCATTCGGCGCCCCGCTCAGCCTGGTGATCCAGGAGTTCGACGTGGCCGGCATGCTGGATACCGCGGTCGAGGAGCTGGGCAAGCCCTTCCTGTTTACCGAGCTCGGCGGCGGCGGCACGGCGACCGCTTCGAGCGTGGCGATCGCCGAGCGCGGCATCGCGAACCTGCTCCGCCATTTCGGCCTGATCGAGGGACGCGTGGCGCCCGCCCCGACCCGTCTGATGCACAGCCCCGATGCGTCCTGGTTCGTGATCGCCGACGATCGCGGCATGCTCGAGCTGCTGGTCGATCTCGGCGCCGAGGTCGAGGCCGGCCAGGCGATCGCGCAGATCCACGACGTCGAGAAGCCGGCGCGCGCGCCGGCCGTCTACCGCGCCGCCCAAAGCGGCCTCCTGATCGGCCGCCACGCCCCCGGCCTGATCAAGCCCGGCGATTGCCTGGCCGTGCTTGCCACCGACTACGGGCCCGGCTGATGGCCGAGCTCACTCAGGGAACGATCTGGCGGGCGCGCCAGGCGATCGCGCCGTTCATCCGAACGACGCCGCTGGTCCGCTCCGAGGCGCTGAGCGGGCGTCTGGGCCGGAACGTCCACCTCAAGCTCGAGACCCAGCAGGCGACCGGCGCCTTCAAGCTGCGCGGCGCCACCAACCGGCTGCTGCAGCTGAGCGATGCCGAGCGTGCGCGGGGCGTGGTCGCGGTCTCGACCGGCAATCATGCGCGCGCGGTCGCCCACGCGGCGCGCATCCAAGGGGTGCCGGCGGTGGTCTGCATGTCGCCGCTGGTACCGGAGAACAAGGTTCAGGCCGTGCAGGCGCTCGGCGCCGAGGTGCGGATCGTCGGTCGCAACCAGGACGAGGCCGAGGTGGCCGCAAAGCAGCTCGCCGCCGAGCGCGGCCTCACCTTCGTCTCGCCGTTCGACGATCCCTTCGTGATCGCGGGTCAGGGCACGATCGGGCTCGAGCTGCTCGAGGACCTGCCAGCACTCGATTGCGTGCTGGTGCCGCTCTCGGGCGGCGGGCTGATCGGCGGCATCGCGCTCGCCCTCAAGAGCGCCGATCCCGCCATCCGGGTGATCGGGGTGTCGATGGAGCGCGGGCCGGCGATGGTGCGAAGCCTGGCCGCCGGCCGGCCGGTCGCGGTCGAGGAGGAGGCGAGCCTCGCCGATTCCTTGGGCGGCGGCATTGGCCTCGACAACCGCTACACCTTCGCGCTGGTGCGCGATCTGGTCGACGAGACGGTCCTGGTCAGCGAGGCCGAGATCGCGGCCGCGATGCGCCATTGCTACTGGCAGGAGCGCCAGATCGTCGAGGGTGGCGCCGCGGTCGGCATCGCGGCCCTGCTGGCCGGCAGGACCGCGCCGCCAGGTGACAACGTCGTGGTCCTTCTGAGTGGAGGCAACGTCGACATGCGGCGTCTCACCGAAATCGTGACCGCCACGGATTGAGGGCAGCGCGCGTGGCGATCAGGGTCCTGACCGAAGCCGAGCTCCGCCAATGCATCCGTCTCGATCTCGAGCTGGTCGATGCGATCGCGGACGCGTTCACAGCACTCGCCTCGGGCCGGGTGGTGATGCCGCCGGTCCTGCACATGGCGCTGCCGGACGTGAACGGCGAGGTCGACGTCAAGACCGCCTGGCTGCCGGATCTGCCGAGCTTCGCGCTCAAGGTCAGCCCGGGCTTCTTCGACAACCCCAAACGCGGCCTGCCGAGCCTGTCCGGCCTGATGATGCTGCTGTCGGCCGAGACCGGTCGGCTCGAGGCGTTGCTGCTGGACAACGGCTGGCTGACGGACCTCCGGACCGCGGCCGCCGGCGCGGTCGCCGCCCGTCATCTGGCGCCAGCCAATGCCATGATCGCGGGCGTGCTCGGCGCCGGCACCCAGGCGCGCTTCCAGATCGAGGCGCTGACCCTGGTCCGGCCGATCCTGCGGGTCCTGGTCTGGGCCCGCGACGAGGCCAAGGCCGAGGCTTATGCCGATGAGATGGCCGAACGGCTGGGCCTCGACGTGCTGCCGGTCGCGAGCCCCGAGCGGCTGGTGCTCGAGGCGGACGTCGTCGTGACCGCGACCTCGGCGCGCGACCCGCTGGTGGTCGCCGACTGGCTGCATCCGGGCCTGCACATCACCGCGATCGGCGCCGATGCCCCGGACAAGAACGAGCTGCACCCCGCGGTCCTGGCGTACGCCGACCTCCTGGTCTGCGACAGCCGCGCCCAGTGCGCCCGCCAGGGCGAGCTGCATCATGTGCTCGGCCATCACCCCGACCTCGCCGTGACCGAGCTCGGCGAGATCACTGCCCATCGCCAGCCCGGGCGGCAAAGCGCCGACCAGATCACGGTCGCCGACCTCACCGGGACCGGCGTCCAGGACACTGCGATCGCGCTGCTCGCCTATCGCAAGGCGATCGCCGCCGGCCTCGGCACGACCATCGCCAACTGATCCCGCCCGCCGGCCGGCGACGCTATTGCGACTGGGTCGGCGCCGGCGCCCCCGGCTCGGCCGGGCTCTGCGGATGCATCTTGTCGAAGATCTGCGAAATCCGGTCCATCAGGGCCGGGTCGCGTCTGCGCCGCCTGGCTGATCTGGCGGTACTCCTCGATCGAAATGCCGTTGGACTGCTGGATGGCAGCGACCAGCTCGCCGTTGGCCTGCTCACGCAGCTGGGACGCCTCGGTCTCGTTCTGCGCGCCCTGGATGCGCGGCGTCCACTGCTCGACCAGCTTGTTGACCGCGAGCGCCGCGGTCACGAACGATTCCAGCTTGGCCTGATCGTACTGCTCTGCAGCCCGTGGCGTGCCGAACGGCAGCAAGACCAGCGCCCAGGCCACGATCATCGCGCCGGTGGCGCGCCGCAGGATGGAAGTCACGGGGAATCCTTTCGGGACGGAGGTGATTTGAGATCATACCGCCAACGTGGCGGGGCCCGCCTCTATTCCCCGCAGGATTGCGCCACCCGGCGATTTTTGCCCCTCTGCCGGCCGCGATGACCATGCGCAGCGATACCAATTCAAGGCGCTTGCCTTGATCAGGGCCGGCTGGGGCTTTAGGCTGGCGCACAAGGCGGGGCCACCGGCGCCGTTTCGTCAACGAATCAGGGAGAGCACCATGCGACCCACCTCAGGCTGGCTGTTCGGCCTCGCCGTCCTCGTGCTCGCCGGCACCGGCGCGCGGGCAGACCTCCTGGACGACGCCAAGGCGTCGGGCAAGATCACGGTCGGCATCGCCAACGAGGCGCCCTACGGCTATCAGACGCCCGACGGCAAATTGACCGGCGAGGCGCCCGAGATCGCCAAGTACATCCTGGGTGAGATGGGCATCAAGGACGTCGAGGCGGTGATCACCGAGTTCGGCTCGCTGATCCCGGGCCTCAAGGCCGGCCGGTTCGACATGGTCGCGGCCGGCATGTTCGTGACCCCGCCGCGCTGCGGCCAGGTCGCCTTCTCCGAGCCGACCTACGGCATCGGCCAGGCGTTCCTGGTCAAGGAAGGCAATCCCAAGAAGTTGAACGACTACGGCGACGTGAAAGCCAATCCGGACGCCACCGTCGCGGTCATGGCCGGGGCGATCGAGCGCACCTATGCGCGCGATGCCGGCGTGCCCGACGGCCAGGTCATGGTGGTCCCCGACACCGCCGCCGGCACCGCCGCGGTCCAGGCCGGCCGCGCCGATGCCTTCGCGCTCACCAGCCTCTCGATCCGCCGGCTCGCCGGCGAGGCGCAAGGGGTCGAGATCGCCAAGCCCTTCGGCGAGGTCGCCGGCCAGAGCGTGGTCGGCCACGGCGCCTTCGCCTTCCGCCCCGAGGACAAAGCCTTCCTCGCCGCATTCAATGAGAAGCTCAAAGCGTTCATTGGCACGCCCGAGCATCTCGCCCTGGTCAAGCCGTTCGGCTTCACCAAGGACGAGCTGCCGAAGAAAACCACCGCGGAGCTCTGCGCGGGCAAGTAGCCCCAGGCGCCGGCCGGACCCGCCGCGGCTCCGGTCGGCGCTCCATCCGGGAGTTCTCGCAGAAGGATCATGGCCCAGGCAGCCAGGCTGACCAAAGAGGGGTGGCTGAGCTATCGCCACCTCTACATCTGCGCCCTGCTCAGCTTTGCCGCCGGGCTGGTGGTCGCCAGCTACGCGGGCTTTCGCGAGTTTCTGCCGGGACTTCTGGAGGGCGCCTGGGTCACGATCGAGATCACGGTTGCGGCCTGCGTGCTGGCCGTGATCTGCGGCCTGCTCGCCGGGCTCGCCAAGATGTCGCCGTTCGGGCCGCTGCGCTGGTTCGCGATCGGCTACATCGAGCTGTTCCGCGGCACCTCGGCTCTGGTCCAGCTGTTCTGGCTGTTCTACGTGCTGCCCAACTTCGGCATCACCCTCGACCCGATCCCGGTCGCGATCCTGGCGCTCGGCCTGAACGTCGGCGCTTACGGCGCCGAGGTCGTGCGCGGCGCCGTGCTGGCGGTGCCGCGCGGCCAGTACGAGGCGGCGATTGCGCTCAACATGACGCCCTTTGTCCGCATGCGCCGGATCATCCTGCCGCAGGCGATGGTCGCGATGATCCCGCCCTGGGGCAACCTGTTCATCGAGCTGCTCAAGGCGACCGCGATCGTCTCGCTGATCACCGTCTCGGATCTGACCTTCAAGGCCTATCAGCTCAACCAGGCGACCTTGCGCACGGTCACGATCTTCCTTCTGGTGCTGGTGATGTACCTCGGCATCGCGCTCGTGATCACGTTCGGCATGCGCGCGCTCGAGCGCTACACCCGCAAGAGCTTCGGCGTGGGCCGGCGCTGATGCTGTTCGACTGGCAGTTCGCGCTCTCGATCCTGCCGCAGCTGGCGCGCGCGGCCGTGGTGACCATCGAGGCGACCCTGCTCGGCTTCGTCGTCGCCGCGGTGCTCGGGCTCGGCCTCGCGCTGCTGCGCCGCTCCGAGAATCCCTGGATCAGCACGCCGACCGGCGGCCTGATCGAGTTCATCCGCTCGACGCCGGTGCTGATCCAGATCTTTTTTCTGTACTTCGTCTTCCCGCGTTTTGGCATCGTGATCCCGGCGTTCACCGCCGGCGTGATGGCGCTCGGCCTGCACTACGCCTGCTACTGCTCGGAGGTCTACCGGGCCGGCCTCGAGGGCATCCCGCGCGGCCAGTGGGAAGCCGCGATCGCGCTCAACCTCAGCCCGGCGCGCACCTACTGGGACGTGATCATCCCGCAGGCGATCCCGCCGGTCGTGCCGGCGCTCGGCAACTATCTGATCGGCATGTTCAAGGAGACGCCGCTCTTGTCGGCGATCGCGGTCGTCGAGCTGATGCAGACCGCCAAGATCATCGGCTCCGAGACCTTCCGCTACCTCGAGCCGATCACCATGGTCGGCGTCTTCTTCCTGATCATGAGCCTGGTCTCGGCGGCCGGCGTGCGCCGGGTCGAGGCGTGGCTGAAATCGCGCCGGGGTTGAATACCCGGAGGGGCTGAGCATGCAGGCATCCCAAGAACCGCCCATCGTCCGCTTCAAGGAGGTGACCAAGCGCTACGGCGACCTCGTGGTGCTCGATCAGCTCGACCTCGATGTCGCCGCCAACGAGAAGGTCGCGATCATCGGCCCTTCGGGCTCGGGCAAGACCACGGTCTTGCGCATGCTGATGACGCTCGAGCGGATCGACGGCGGCGTGATCGAGGTCGACGGCGAGCCGCTCACCCATGTCCAGAAGAACGGCGAGCTCGTGTTGGCCGACGAGCGCCATCTGCGCCGGGTGCGCGGCAAGATCGGCATGGTGTTCCAGCACTTCAACCTGTTCCCGCACATGAGCGCGCTCGAGAACTGCATGGAGGCGCCGGTCTACGTCCTGGGTCTCGCCAAGAAGGAGGCGCGGGTGCGCGCCCAGGAGCTGCTCGCCATGGTCGGGCTCGAGGACAAGATGGGCCACTATCCGAGCCAGCTCTCGGGCGGCCAGCAGCAAAGGGTCGCGATCGCCCGGGCGCTGGCGATGCGGCCCAAGGTCATGCTGTTCGACGAGGTCACCTCGGCGCTCGACCCGGAGCTGGTCGGCGAGGTCCTGAACGTGATCCGCCGGCTCGGCGCCGAGCACAACCTCACCATGCTGATGGTCACCCACCAGATGGGGTTCGCCAAGGAGTTCGCCGACCGCGTCTGCTTCTTCTACCAGGGCAAGATCGCCGAGCAGGGCGCGCCCGGCCAGCTGTTCGCCGAGCCCCAGAACGAGCGCACCCGCCAGTTCCTCTCCGCCGTCCTCGAGGCGACCTGAGCCGGCCTTCCGGCGCGCCTCAGTCGAGCGGGCCGAGCCAGCGGAAGGCGCGCCTCAGCTCGGCGACCCCGTCCTCGGGATACCAGCGGCCATGGGCGATGATCACCCGCTCCGGGCGCCAGCCGAGCATGGTCGCGACCGCCCGCCGGAGCTCGCGCCGATGGCCGAGGAAGGTCATCCTGAGGTCGATCGGCATCTTGCCGTCGGGGTGCAGGCAGCCGGCGAGCCGGATCGCAAGGCGCAGAGAGCGGCTTTCGATCCGGTCCGCCTCGAAGCTCTCGATCAGGTCGGTGAGGATCAGCGTGCGCGAGGCCGCGTGGCAGAAGACCGCCTCGCTCAGATAGCCGCCGCGAACCAGGAGCTGGTCGATCTGGCCGTCCCAGGCGGGCTCGGGCTGGTCGTCGAGATCGCGCTCGAAGCGTGCGCCGCGCCCGGCCGCGGCCTTGCGGACGCCCGGCGCGGCGTAGGCCAGCGCCTGCGGGAAAGCGCGCTGCCAGTCCGCGATCCACCAGTAGTGAAGGCGGTTGGGCGCGATCAGATGCCGCACCGGGCCGAGCGCCGCGACTGTCGGCCGCAGCTCTGCGGTCAGCTCGGTCGGCGAATGCACCCACAGGCCGCCGTCCGCGAGGCGCACGATCGTCATCCGGGTCGGAAACGGCAGGCGTACGCCCATGCAGCGGAAACCGATGACCCCGCCATCGACCAGCCAGACCTGCTCCGCGACCGGCTTCAGCGTGTTGATCGGTCGATAGGGCACCATTGCCGTCCTCGCGTGTTGATCGCCCGTGTTCGAGGTGGGATCCGGCGAGGTCTGTCCTCCGCCCGGGGGCCGGCTCGGCCTTTCGATCCGGCTCAGGGCGGCCCGAGAGCGGCGCAGCGAGGATGGCCATGCGGTCCCTGACCTTCCCCACGACCGATGGTGGTCGCGGCGAGCGGCTGATCCTCGGCGTCAGCCTACCCGTTGCCGCCCTGGTGGTGGTCAACTTCTTCATGGCCGACGTCCGCGACGGCCTCGGCCCCTACCTGGCGGCCTTCCTGCAGGTGCACGGCTGGGCTGCCGCCGACATCGGCATGATGCTGACGCTCGGCGGCCTGGTCGGAATGCTCGCGACCGTGCCGGCAGGCGCGCTCGTCGATGCCACCCGGTCCAAGCGCGGGCTCATGATCCTCGCCTCGGTTTTGGTCTCGGGGGCGTGCCTGCTGCTGCTCTGGCGGACCGACCTCGCGGCCGTGGGCCTCGCGCAGATCGCCATGCCGCTCGCCGGAGCGGCCATACCTCCGGCGATTGCCGGCATCTCGCTTGGCATCGTCGGGCGGCGCGGCTTCGACCGCCAGTTGGGGCGGAACGAGGCCGCCAACCACAGCGGCAACGTGCTCGCGGCGAGCCTCGGGGCGATCGCTGCCTGGTTCGGCGGCATCGTCGGCGTGTTCTTCGTGCAGATCCTGATGACGGTCGGAGCGGTCGCGGCCACGCTCTCGATCCCCGCCGGCGCGATCGACCACGCCCGGGCCCGCGGCAAGACCCGCGACGACCAGCCGCCGGCGCGCTGGCGCTCCCTGCTGCAGCGGCGCCCGCTGCTCCTGTTCGCGCTCACCATGGCGTGCTTCCATCTCGGCAACGCCGCCATGCTGCCGATGGTCGGCCTGCGCCTGGGGGCCGCCGGCGGCTCGACCGGCGTCTGGCTCTCGGCCGCGATCGTCATTGCCCAGCTGACGATGATCCCGATGGCGATCCTGGCCGCACGCGTCGCGGACAAGCGCGGCTATCGGCCGGTCGTCGTCGCGGCCCTGCTCGTGCTGCCGCTCCGCGGCCTGCTCGCGGCGACCATGCCAGCGGCCTGGAGCATCATCCCGGTCCAGCTTCTGGACGGCGTCGGGGCGGGCCTCCTGGGCGTCGCGACCCCGGGCGTGGTGGCGCGGATCATGGCCGGGACGGGCAGGTTCAATGCCGGTCTCGGCGCGGTCATGACGGTTCAGGGCCTGGGTGCGGCGTTGAGCCCGACGATCGGCGGCTGGGCGGCCCAGAAGCTGGGCTATGCCGCGGCCTTCGGGGTGCTCGGAGCGATCGCCGCCGTGGCGATCCCGGTCTTCTTTCGGGTCCGGCCGGAGGCCTCGCCATCGGCGCCGGACTGAGCCGGACGGCGAGGCATGGCAGCACAGCCGACGACCCGTCGCCGCGGCGCGATTTCGAACCGCATGTCCGCGCCCCCCGCCCCGCGGCGGCGCACGCTGCCTTGACCTCGATGGCGTCGGCGGTCATCACCCTCCTATGAGCCATCGCGCGGACCGGTCATGAGCATCTGGCCATGTGCCCTGGCGCTCGCGGTCGGCATGGCCCTGGGTCGGCCGGCGCTGGCCGGGCCGGTTCAGCTCGACGGCCTCACCTTCAGCGACGAGCTGGGCGGGTTCGACATCGTCAAGGCCTCCGGCAGCGGCTCGCTCGAGGACCCGTTCGTGCTGGTCGAGAACATCACCGGCGACGGCCCGGCGATCCTGACCATCCGCGGCATGAGCCATGCCTTCGGCAATCGCATCCGCTCGCACCACGACGTCGGCTTCGCGCTGACCAAGGTGGTGCGCAACCGGACCAAACGGCCCTGGTCGCTGTTCAATCTGGAACTGCGGGAGTCGATCGAGCAGGCGAGCCCCTTCGAGGACGGTCTGTCGTTCGGGCAGGCGAGCGGGGCCGGCCGGCCGTTTCGCTCCGACCGGTTCGCCGAGGTCCTGGAAACCAATGAGCCTTACGACGGCGTCCAGTTCTTCGGCGGCCTGGTGGCGCCCGGGGAGACCGTGGCGGTCAGCGTCGTCGTCACCGACACCACGCCGACCTGGGAGTTCTTTCTTCTGCAGAGCGAGGACAGCCCCCTGGCGGCGCTGCCGCCGGCGGGATCGCCCCGGATTGAGATCCAGGCCGGCCTGGGCGATACTCGGGACGCGGCAGCGGGCGGCAACCGGCGCGTCGATGCTCGGCGCGATGTGACCGGGGCCGACGCGGCTCCGTCATCGCCGCCGGCGAGATGGAGGCGAGGATCAGCGTGGTGGCTGACCTTGCGCGCGGTCAGGTGGCGTCGGGACCCGCCGCCGCAGGCTCGAGCGGAGATCGAAGCGCAATGAAAGCGTCGTTTCACGAGGACTTCAGTCGCGGCGAGGAGGTCAAAAGCGGCACCGACCGCAGCTTCGGCCTGACGGTCGGGGGCATCCTGCTGCTGATCGCCGCCGCCCGCAGCTACTTCCACGGCCTGGGCTGGATCCAGTACGGCCTGGGCGGGATCGGTGTCGCCCTGATCCTGCTTGGCCTGGTCGCGCCGCACAGCCTGGGCCGTCTGCACCGCGCCTGGGACAGGCTCGGGCTGATCCTGTTCCGGGTCGTCAACCCGGTCGTGCTGGCGCTGATCTATGCTATAGTGATCGTGCCGGTCGGCTTCCTGATGCGGGTCACCGGCCGCGATCCGCTCCGGCTCCAGTTCGACGCCGAGGCGGAGAGCTACTGGATCGTGCGCGACCCCCCCGGGCCCGCTCCGGAATCCATGATCAATCAGTTTTGAGGTCCCCGTCTCGGGGCCCGCCCACCGCGTTTCTGAGGTGTTGCCCACTCCCTTTCTGAGGTGTTGTCATGTCATTCCTCGCCGAACTCTGGCGATTCATGCGCGTCCGCAAAAAGTACTGGCTGCTGCCGGTGGTCCTGATGATGGCGCTGTTTGGCGGCCTCATCATCCTGACCCAGGGCAGCGCTGTGGCGCCCTTCATTTACACCATCTTCTGAGCGAGGCGCCGATGCGGATTCTCGGTCTGTCTGCGTTCTACCACGACAGCGCGGCGGCGCTGCTCGACCACGGCCGGATCGTCGCCGCCGCCCAGGAGGAGCGCTTCACCCGCAAGAAGCACGACTCCGGGTTTCCCAGGCACGCCCTCGACTACTGCCTGAGCGAGGCCGGCATCACGCTCGACCAGGTCGACCACATCGCCTTCTACGACAAGCCGTTCCTCAAGTTCGAGCGCCTGCTCGAGACCTATCTCGCCTTCGCCCCCAAGGGCTTCACGTCGTTCCGCATGGCGATGCCGGTCTGGCTGAAGGAGAAGCTGTTCCAAAAGCGCCTGTTGGCCGAGAAGCTGAAGGAGCTCGGCGGCGAGCGCGATCCGAACGCCCGGCTGCTGTTCGCCGAGCACCACCAGAGCCACGCGGCGAGCGCGTTCTTCCCCTCGCCGTTCGAAGAGGCGGCCGTCCTGACCATCGACGGGGTCGGCGAGTGGGCGACCACCAGCGTCGGCGTCGGCCGGGGCCACGAGCTCACCATGCTGAAGGAGCTGCACTTTCCGCACTCCCTCGGCCTGCTCTACTCGGCGTTGACCTACTATACCGGCTTCAAGGTCAATTCCGGCGAATACAAGGTCATGGGCCTCGCCCCCTACGGCCAGCCCAAATACGCCCAGCTGATCTTCGACCACCTGATCGACCTCAAGGCCGACGGCTCGTTTCGCCTCAACCAGGAGTATTTCGACTACTGCACCGGCCTGACCATGACCAACGCCAGCTTCGATCAGCTGTTCGGCGGGCCGGCGCGCAAGCCCGAGGACCGGGTCACCCAGCGCGACATGGACCTCGCGGCCTCGATCCAGGTGGTGACCGAGGAGGTCATGCTGCGCCTGACGCGCGATCTCGCGCGCGAGACCGGCCAGAAGAACCTGTGCCTCGCCGGCGGGGTCGCGCTCAATTGCGTCGCCAACGGCAAGATCCTGCGCGATGGCCGGTTCGAGCGGATCTGGATCCAGCCGGCGGCCGGCGATGCCGGCGGCGCGCTCGGCGCGGCGCTCGCCGCCCATCACCTGTTCAAGGCGCAGCCGCGGCAGCTGGACGGTGCTCTGGACGGCATGAGCGGCGCCTATCTCGGGCCCGCCTTCGAGCAGGGCGAGATCGAGCGTCGCCTGCAGGCCGCGGGCGCCGTGTTCGACGTGGTCGGCGAGGACCAGATGATCGCCGGCACCGCCGACGCCCTGGTCGACGGCCGCGCGGTCGGCTGGTTCCAGGGCCGGATGGAGTTCGGCCCGCGCGCGCTCGGCGCCCGCTCGATCCTCGGCGACGCGCGCTCGCCGACCATGCAGAAGCTCCTGAACCTCAAGGTCAAGTACCGGGAATCCTTCCGCCCCTTCGCGCCCTCGGTGCTGCGCGAGCAGGTCGCCGACTGGTTCGAGCTCGACGACGACAGCCCCTACATGCTGCTGGTCGCGGACGTGATCGCCGGCCGCCGGCGGCTGATGAACGAGGACGAGGAGGCGCTGTTCGGCATCGACAAATTGAACGTCCCGCGCTCGCAGATCCCGGCGGTCACCCACGTCGACTATTCGGCCCGGATCCAGACCGTGCACGCCGCCACCAATCCCCGCTATCATCGCCTGCTCAGCGCCTTCAACGAGCGCACCGGCTGCCCGGTGCTGGTCAACACCAGCTTCAACGTGCGCGGCGAGCCGATCGTCTGCACGCCCGAGGACGCCTTCCACTGCTTCATGGGCACCGAGATCGAGATGCTCGTGGCCGGCAACTGCGTGCTCGCCAAGGAGCGCCAGAACCCGGCGCTGAAGCGCGACTACAAGGACGCCTTCGAGCTCGACTGACCGCCTGCGGCCGATCGCGACGAGCGGCAACTGCCATGCTCCGCGCGAGGTCGGGGCGATGACCCTCAAGGTCGTCCGCTATCTGAGCCTGCTGCTGGTCGCGCTGACGCTCGGCATGACCTTCGCCCACGTCATGGAGATCCCGGGCAAGCTCCGGCTGGACGGCGCCACCTGGCTCGCCGTGCAGCACAATCTCTACGTCGCCTTCGGCGTCGTCGGCGCCGCGATCGAGGTGCTGGCGATCCTCGTGACCTGGCTCCTGCTGCTCATGGTGCGCGGCCGGCGGCCGGCCGCCCGGTGGACGCTGCTCGCCGCGATCTCGGTCACGGCCGGGCTCGCCGACTGGTTCCTGCTGGTCGCGCCCATGAACGCCGCGCTCGGCGTCTGGACCCCCGAGACGCTGCCCGCCGACTGGACCCGCTACCGCGACCAGTGGGAGCTCGGCCATGCGATCCATGCCGCCCTGTTCGGCCTCGGCTTCAGCGCGCTCGCGATCGCTCTGCTGGCGGAAACCCCGGGCGGGCGCGCCGGGCAGGCCGGAGCCGGGTAAGGGCCGGCCGGCCGGACCTCGCTCAGGCGGCATCGAACACCAGCTGGACCTTCATGTGCTGCCGGCGATCGAGCGCGGCGGCGAACGCGGCATCGCGCGCGCCCGCGCTGAAGGTGCCGGTCAGGATCGGCGCGACATCGAGCCGGCCGCTGACCAGCGCCTCGACCGCGAGACCGAACTCGTCGTGGAAGCGGAAGGTGCCGCAAAGGTCGATCTCCTTGGGCGTGAGCCTGGTCAGCGGCAGGGCGAGATCGCCCGCCGGCAGCATGCCGAGCTGCACGATCCGGCCGCCCGGATGCACGCAGTCGAGGCAGGTGATCAGCGCCTTCGGGTTGCCGGAGGCCTCGAAGGCGGCATCGAACCAGCCTTTGTCGGCCTGATAGGCCGCGACCCGGTCGGGCTCGGCCTGCGCGTCGATGGTCTCGTCGGCGCCGATCGCTGCGCGCGACCGCGAGCGGCTCGGGCGCGATGTCGGTGACCGTGATCCGGGCGGCGCCGGCGTATCTCGCCGCGATGCAGGTGAGCGCGCCGATCGGGCCGCAGCCCGTGATCAGCACGTTCCGGCCGAGCAGAGCGCCCGCCCGCCTGACCGCGTGCAGGCAGACCGCGAGCGGCTCGGCCATGGCCGCGACGCCGTAGGGCACGGTCTTCGGGACCACGTGGCACTGGCTCTCCAAGCACACCAGCTGCTCCTGGAACGCGCCCTGGATGTGCGGAAAGACCGCGGCGCTGCCATAGAAGGTCATGCGCCGGCAGAGGTTGGTGCGGCCGGCCTGGCAGGCGCGGCACTGCCAGCAGGGCTGGCTCGGATTGACCGCGACCCGGTCGCCGGCCTTGACGCTCGTGACGTCGCGCCCGACCTCGATCACCTCGCCCGCGACCTCGTGGCCGAGGATCAGAGGCTCGCGCAGCGCAAAATCGCCGACCCGGCCCTCGTAGTAGTAGTGCAGGTCCGAGCCGCAGATGCCGCCCGCCCCGAACCGGACGCGCACCTGCTCCGGCCCGAGCGCCGCCTCCGGCCGCTCCTCGAGCCGCAGGTCCTTGGCCGCATGCAGCACGCAGACGCGCATCGTACCCTCCGTGGCGATCTCCGACGGGACGGAGCCGAAGCCTAGCACGGGCCACCCCTTGCGTGCGACAGAACGGAGGCTGACGACCGCGCCCTTGTATTCTAGGTTGGCGGTGACTGAACTCAGGACCGCGCGCGCGGCCCGCGCATGACGGTCATCGAGCCGAGGCAGGACCATGGACCTCGACCCCGTCCTTTTGTCCCGGGTGCAGTTCGCGGCCGTGATCTCGTTCCACATCCTGTTCCCGGCGTTCACGATCGGGCTCGCCGCCTGGCTCGTGGTCCTCGAGGCGCGCTGGCTCGCGACCGGTCGGGCGCTGTATCTGGAGCTGTCGGAGTTCTGGACCCGGATCTTCGCGATCTCCTTCGGCATGGGCGTGGTCTCGGGCGTGGTCATGTCGTTCCAGTTCGGCACCAACTGGAGCCGGCTGTCGGATGCCGCCGGCAACGTCCTGGGCCCGCTCCTGAACTACGAGGTCGCGAGCGCCTTCTTCCTCGAGGCGACCTTCCTCGGCGTGCTCCTGTTCGGCCGCCGGCGCGTGCGCCCGGCCATGCACTTCGCCGCCGCCTGCATGGTGGCGCTCGGGACCCTGCTCTCGGCCTTCTGGATCCTCGCGGCCAACAGCTGGATGCAGACGCCCGCGGGCTTTGAAGCTGCGGGATGGCACCTTCTTCGTCACCAGCTGGTGGGACGTGGTGTTCAACCCGTCCTTCCCCTATCGCTTCGCGCACATGGTGACCGCGACCTTCCTCACCACCGCCTTCGTGGTCGCGGGCGTCAGCGCCTGGCACCTGCTCAGGCAGCGCATGGTGCCGCACGCCGGCACCGGCTTCTCGATGGCGATGGGCCTGATCACGGTGCTGGCGCCGCTGCAGATCTTCCTCGGCGACCTGCACGGCCTGAACACGCTCGCCCATCAACCGGCCAAGATCGCCGCGATCGAAGGTCACTGGCAGCCGGAGGCCGGGGCGCCCCTGATCCTCTTCGCCCTGCCCGACCAGGCCGCCGCGACCAACCATTACGAGGTCAAGATCCCAAAGCTCGGGAGCCTGATCCTGACCCACAGCCTCGATGGCGAGGTCCCCGGCCTCAGCCAATGGCCGCCCGCCGACTGGCCCTATGTGCCGCTCGTGTTCTTCGCCTTCCGGCTCATGGTCGGGCTCGGCTTTTTGATGCTGGGGGTCGCCGCGGCCGGCCTCTGGCTGCGCCTGCGCGGCCAGCTGTACGAGACCCGCTGGTTCCTTTGGCTCGCGATCGCCTGCAGCCCGATCGGCTTCATCGCCCTGCTCGCCGGCTGGGTGACCACCGAGGTCGGCCGCCAGCCCTGGGTCGTCTACGGCCTGATGCGCACGGCCGACGCGGCCACGCCGGCGCTCACCGGCGGCGCGGTCCTGGCCTCGCTCGCGGCCTTCGTGATCGTCTACGGGCTGATCTTCCCGGCCGGCGTCTACTACATGGTCCGCCTGGTCCAGCGCGGGCCCGTGCCCTCGGAGGGCGCTCCCGGCGAGCTGACCGGACGGCCGGCGCGGCCCTTGTCCGCGGCCGGCCCGGTGGCGTGACGGCGATGGACGCAATGGGCATCGATCTGCCGATGGCCTGGGCCGGGATCATCGTGCTCGCGGTCGTCATGTACGTGCTCCTGGACGGCTTCGACCTCGGGGTCGGCATCCTGTTCCCGTTCGCGCGAAGCGATGAGGACCGGGACCTGATGATGACCTCGGTGGCGCCGATCTGGGACGGCAACGAGACCTGGCTGGTGCTCGGCGGCGCCGGCCTGTTCGGCGCCTTCCCGCTCGCCTATGCGGTCATCCTCTCGGGCAGCTACCTGCCGCTGCTGATCATGCTGATCGCGCTGATCCTGCGCGGGGTCGCGTTCGAGTTCCGCTTCAAGGCGCGCACCAGCCGCCATCTCTGGGACAAGGCGTTCCACTACGGCTCGCTGCTCGCGACCGTGGCGCAGGGCCTCGTGCTCGGCCACTTCATCCAGGGCTTCGAGGTCCGGGGCCGCGAGTTCGCGGGCGGCATGCTCGACTGGCTGAGCCCGTTCTCGATCATGACCGGCATCGCGCTCGTCTCGGGCTATGCGCTTTTGGGCTGCACCTGGCTGATCTGGAAGACCGAGCGCGGCCTCCAGGACTGGGCCTACCGGCTGGCGCGGCCGCTCCTGCTGGCCGTGCTCCTGTTCGTGGGCCTGGTCAGCATCTGGACGCCGTTCCGCGAGCCGGCGATCGCCGCGCGCTGGTTCAGCTGGCCGAACCTTCTCTATCTGTCGCCGGTGCCGATCGTGACCGCCCTGGCGGCATTCGGGCTCTGGCGGGCGATCGAGCGGCGGCGCGAGCGGCTGCCGTTCCTTCTGACCATGAGCCTGTTCCTGCTCTCCTTCCTCGGCCTCGGCATCAGCTTCTGGCCGCATGTGGTGCCGCCCGGGATCACGATCTGGGACGCCGCGGCGCCGCCCACCACGCAACGCTTCCTGATCATCGGGGTCGGCGCCCTGCTGCCCTTCATCCTCGGCTACACGGCGTTCTCCTACTATGTCTTCCGCGGCAAGGTCCGCCCCGGCGAGGGCTACCACTAGCACCGCCCTGCCCCGCCGCATCGCCGTTCAGAGCCGGGGCTGCAGGCCAAGTCGTTGCTCTGCCGCGCTTTCCCGGGTTCGTTCGGTGACGGCGGGCGCCAGCCCGCGGCCCGCGCGGCCGCGCCCGGACGGCTGCCGAGCCTCCGCCTGCAGCCGCTTCAGCGCCGCGAGCGAGCGGAACAGCTCCGCCAGCACCGAGCCGCGGTAGCGAAGCAAAGTCGCCAGCGCGCGCGGGCCATAGTTGTCCTGGACCAGGCCGGTGCCGAGCTTGGCTCGAGGGTCGGACTCCGTGGCGGGCGGCCTCAAGATAGGATCCGAGCAGGCCCGCCTCGAGCTTGTCAGCGCGGCGGGCGCGCCAGGCGGCCATGACGATGCGGCCTGCCAGATCGGCCTGGAGCCGGCCTTCGGGCATGAGCTCCGCCTGCAGCGCGGCCGCGAAGGCGCGAAACTCGGCCGCGTCCTCGTCGTCGAGCAGGACCTGCCTGCGGCTGCGCAGGCCGTGGGTGAGCGCATTGCGCGCCGAGCGCGCCTTGCCGGCGGCGGTCCGCGGCCCGCGCGACTTGGCGC
This sequence comes from uncultured Alphaproteobacteria bacterium, assembly GCA_963756905.1. Classification (GTDB taxonomy): domain Bacteria; phylum Pseudomonadota; class Alphaproteobacteria; order Geminicoccales; family Geminicoccaceae; genus DATAOG01. The sequence continues at coordinate 10,224 of CAVWPO010000021.1, read as the reverse complement.
CGTTCTGCCGGCTGGCAAGCGCTCGGGCGGTCGGTTGGGGAAGATCGGCCATGGTTTGCCCTTCAAAAGTGGGATGAAACGACCGGACGCGGGAGCGGACCCGGCGGCGCGCTCGGGCGCGTTGCGGTCCGACATGGTGCCACCAGATAGGAACAAATGCAAGGTCCGCTGAGTCAGAAGTGATGCATGCCTTGGCGCAGCGGCGCGTGATCCCCGCCTCGGCGTCCCGCGGAAAATGCTTGCCGGCAGGAATTAATTCTGATTATATTCCGAGCCGCTCGAGCGAGGGGCGCCGGGAGAGCGGACTCATGCCAGGGGAGCTACGATGAGTTTTCGCCGGTCCGATCTGCAGGAAGCCTTCTTCGTGCCGGGCACGCATGCGTTCCGGCGCGCCTGGCTCCCTGAGCCGACCACCAAGGTCGGCCCGGAGCGGCGCGGGCTACGGCACCGCCGACCCGCTCGAAGAGGTGCTGGCACCGGGCTACTTCGGCGCGCTGCGAACACGCTGCTCCAGCCCGGCGATCTCATCTACGTCCGCGCCCGGGCGAGTGGCCAGGGCCAAGGCGGCGCCTCGGCCGCTGCGGTGCACATGGCGCTCCTGATGGTCCGCGCCGGCCCGCGCGGCTCGGTCGCCGTCCGCCTGGTGCAGGACTTCGGCCGGTCAGGACGAGCACGACGCGGTCACCCAGACAGCGACCGCTTTGCCGGCGGCGGTCACGGCGGCGCCGCCGTCGCTCAAGCGCGGCCGCGGCCGTCCGCCCGGCAGCCGGAGCAGGAAAAATGGTGCGATGTCGACGATGTCGGTCAACTGAAGCGACATGCCTGCGAAATCGACCCGGGATTCCGATGCCGAGCGGCGCGAGGGGCTCGGCGCGTCCAGGGAATTTTCGGCCATTTCCTATTTTCCGCCGATTTTCCGGGCGCCGGCGAGTGCACACCTGTGCGACACTTCTGTATCACCATGGTACAGATGTGTGCCATACCTTAAGCCTTTGCGGTGGCACGGTTTTTAGCCGAACTGTCGACTTGGCCGGTGATCCGGACCGCAAAACCGCTCATTTCGGGCGCAAAAATCGATGATTTGGCAGCAAAACCGCTGATCTTGGGTTACAGAAGTGATGCAGATCTGTGCCACCTGGGATATGGGCGGTGGAACGTCATTCAAAGCCGTGGGTGGTGAATTTCAGGGTCTGGCAATTTTCATTGACGACGCGCTGAATATCGTCCGGCACGCCTTCCTGAGCGTCGGCTTCGATCTCGAGCGTCAGCTTTACATGCGCGCGCATGGAGGTGGTCAGGTGCTGGATCACTTCCTCGGCGATCCGGCCGACATCGCGGCCGGCGCGATCTGGATCGATCGTCACGCTGGCGTAGAAGTGTCGGGGCAGGCTCGGCGACGGTGGTGGGGGCGGCGGTGGTGGAAGCGGCGGCGTCTTTCCCCTCTGAGAAAGCGCTACTTCGGACTTCACGATCAGGCCGGACGGATCGATCACGGCCGCGCCACCGCCGGTGGCGACCAATCCGAGGTAGCGGGTTTCTTCAAGGGCATCCGCATACGCGAAGTGGTCGCATACCAATTGACTGATCGCGGCCCGGATCGCGTCGATCACCAATTGCCGATCACGTAGACGTGGCAGGTAGAGGTAGGTGGCGAAGTCCGCAATGACCTGCCTGATCTCGACATGATCCTGGTCACGCCAGAGGCTGAACTGATCGAGGGCGGTGCGCAGTCGCCGGGCGCCGAGCTGAGTGAGCAGGGCCTCGTCGCTTTCGAAGCGCTTGCTGGCGCGCTTGGCGATCGCATCCTGACCGCTGACGCGATTGATCGCCCAATCGATCCCAGGCTGCTTCGGGTCGGGTTGATAAGGCGCCATCGCCCACACCCAGGTCTCGCCGATGCGGGCATCGACCGTCTTGTTCCACTCGACCGCCTTGCTATCCGCCTGGCGGCGCTGGAAAGCATCGAGGTTGAGGGTCTCCTGGTCCTGCACGATCGAGCGCCACGCCATGCACAGGCGCATGGCCTGCTCGAGCTCGCCGAGCCGACGCTGATCGGGTGCCAGGAACAGAACCGCGTTCCGGAAGATGCGCGGCTGCTGGCCGCGCCTAGTCAGAAGCTCCTCGGCAGCCGCTTTGGCCTTGCTTTCGCCCATCGTGTCGTGCGGATAGTCGGGCCCGAGCACGACGAGGCGCGCTTCCATCTCGTCGGGCACGTCGCCGGAGTTCTCTGGCACCACATGCACGGATCTGAACGGGCCGCGTTCGCGGTCTGCCTGAAGCCGCCTGATCAGCTCCGCCCAGACATCGTCGGCTTGCAGCGCAGCCGCGCGGTCGTCCGCCGTCCGTGTAACGCTCGGCTGGGTCGACAACCAGTAACGACCGCCATCAACGTAAAGGTAGGTGGCACGGTCGGCCAGCCGGCGCAGGGCATCACCGAACGACCGCCGGCGTCTCGCCCGGCTGGGCGCAGCCGAGCCGGATGCGCCGGTCGTCGATGCCGGGGTTGCGGCCCGCCGTAGGTCGGCGCCGAGCCCATGAAGATCGTGCGCGCCACCCGTCGCGCCGCGCCGTAGCGCCGAAGGTTCGGGTTCTCGCGATCGACCGCGAGCGGCGTCGCGTTCGGGCCATCGACGTCGGCGCTGATGATCGCATCCCACTTTTGCTCGAGATAGCGGGTCAGCTCGGCCTGCACGGTCGGATCGTGCAGCGGGATCGAGGCCGGCATGATCATCAGCCCTTTGTCGCCCTGCTCCCAGAGCGCGTTGATCACGGCGGCCATGAGGCGCAAGACCCCGCGGGTGCGCTGGAACCGGTCGAGCGAGCCCCAGGTGTCGTTCAGCCGATCGAACAGCTCCGGATGGATCGGGTATGCGGCCTCCAGACGCCTTCGGTAGTCGGCCTCGCTGCACTCGGCCGGGAAGGCAGCCCCGCTCTCGCGGTACAGATCCGCGAACGCCTTGACCACGTTGTCGCGGGCCGCGAACAGCTCGCGATCGACCATTGGCTCAAACAGCCGCCGGCGCACGATCTCGAAGCCCTCCTCGGGCGTGGCGGGCCGCCAGGAGCTCTCGATCCGGCCGAAGGTATTCTTGAGACGCTCCAGCGCCACCTCGCCGCCTTCGCCGCCGATCTCGATCTGCGACGCCGGCAGGGTCGCGACCAGCAGGGCGCCGGGCGTCGCCTTGACCGCCTCAGTCAGCGCCTGGACGAAGGTCATATTGCGTGTCGAAAGTGCCAGCGGGCAGCTCGTTGTTGGCGTAGAGCTGGCGCACGAACGCCACCCACTCGTCGATCAGAAGCAGCGCCGGCGCATACCGTTCGAGCAGCTGACCGAGAAGCCGCGAGCCGGGGCTGACGCGCGCCCGATCGGACTCGGCGACCATCGCGTAGCCGTCGCGCCTGCCGAGCTGCCAGGCGAGCTCGCCCCAAAGCGTCCGCGCCTGGATGCCGTCGTCGTGCGCAGTCGGCGCGCCGGGCGAGAGCGCCGTGCCGACCAGCACTGCCCGCTGGATCTTGGGCAGGGTCGTGACCCCGGCTTCGGCCATGAGCTGGTCGAGGCCGTTGAGCGAGCCGGGCTCTGCATGCCCTGCCATGTGATAGAGCGCGAGCATGGAGTGGGTCTTGCCGCCGCCGAAGTTGGTCTGGAGGTCGACCACGGGATCGCCGCCCTGGCGCGACAGCCGACGCATGGCGCCGGCGAGCAGCTTGCGCAAGCCATCGGTCAGGAAGGTCCGGCGGTAGAACTCGACCGGATCGCCATACTCGGCGCTCGCGTTGCCATGGTCCACCTGGGCGAGGTCGGCCGCGAACTCCGCCTCGCTGTAGCGCCCGGTCGCGACATCGGCGTGCGGCGTGATCACCTCGCGCCAGGGCCGGAGCCCGGCCTTGGGCGTGCCCTCGAGCGTCAGCGGCGCCTGGCGACGCACCTGCTGGCGGCGCTGCTCGTCGTAGATCGTGCGCTTGAGGTCGACCCGGAGTTTCTCGATCGCGTCGGCGTGCTCGCCCGCCGAGACCGCGCGCAACAGACGCTGCGCAGTATCCAATGCCCGCTCGGTGTCCTCGTAGGTGAAGGTCTTCTCGTGGGCGAAGTCGTTCCGGGTCTCGCGCAGCTCGTTGATGTAGGAGCGCTCCATCCGCCCGAGCGGGAAGCGGAACACGTCGCCCCACCACTTCTCCATGACCGTGAACAGGCCCTGGCTATCCCAGGCGACGCTGCCGTCCGCGCGCTGGCGCAGATTCTCGCGCAGACTGTCGTTGACGACCTTCAGCCAGCCCGACCCGAGCTTTGCCTTCAGCTCACGCTCGACGAACGGCACCAGCCCATCGCGCAGCAGAGTCGAGGGTGCGGCTGATCCGATCCTTGTTGGAAATCGCCATGGCTGCTCTCCGTCGGTTCTCAAATGATGGCCCGCGAGCGCACGCCGCGGTCGTCCAGCACCGTGATCGCACCCGACAGATCGTCGCCGGCGTGCGCGATCAACTGCAAGAGACGGATCGCCACGCGATCGAGGTCGACGATCGCGGCGCGCAGGATGACCACGCCGGTCCGCGGCTGGCCGTGGCGGAGCGCGATCCCGCCGAAATCGGTGTCGTGGGTCAGCAGCACACGATCCTCACGCTCCGCGCGCGTCGCTACAGCGAGATCGTCGAGGCCGCTCTGAGCCGCGACCCGTACCACATCGTGGCCGGCCGCCCGCAGAGCCCTTGCCAGGCGTTCATCGAAGCACTCGTCAGCGAGCAGCCTCATACGTCCTCGAGAACGACCGCCTCGTCGGCCACCACGTCCGCGGCAAACGCCGCCGCGGCGTGCACGTCCTCCACGGTGAGCCCTGGGAAAGCTTCAAGGATGTCCTCCGTGCTCTGGCCGTTGCCGAGGTAGCGCAGGATCAGGTCGACCGGGATGCGCGTGCCCTTGATGCAGGGCTTGCCACCCATGACCTCGGGCTTGACCGAGATCCGGGGATGACGGTTGGCCATTCTCAACATCCGAAGTTCTCCGATGCTATCCGCATCATATAGCCAGCTCGGCCTGGACGGGGCCAGGAATCGCTGCGATATGGTTGGTCATGGCCATGGCAACTCTCCTCCTCGGGCGAGAGATGGGTTTCACCGCAGAGGCGCAGAGGACGCCGAGATGTCGTCGTAATTGAGAACAACGCGTCTGATCCCGTTTCTTAAAACGGGAACGTTGAAGTTCATGAGAAGGCCAACGGTCCAGCCTCCGAGTTGCAAATAGGTGAGCAGTTGCGCCTCGTGGATCGGTCGCAACGTGTCCGTCGACTTGAGCTCGAGGACCACGGCTTGCTCCACGAGAAAATCCAGTCGGTAGCCGCAATCCAGCTTTGCGCCTTTGTATGCGACCGGGAGCGGGGCTTGGCGCTCGAACCCCAGCCCGCTCAACTGCATCTCACGCGCCAGGCATTCCTCGTAAGTCGAACTCGAGCAGTCCCGGCCCAAGCGTCGTGTGGACTTCGATCGCTGCCCCAATGATTCTCTCGGTCAATCCTCTCATGCCTTTTCGTCTCCGCGTCCTCTGCGCCTCGGCGGTGATTTCCTGCTTACGCAGCCAAGATCAGCATGGGCTGGCTGGCGCGTCTGCAGAGGGCGGCGCCGGCGGCGTTGGGAGGTCACCATCGCTTCACCGCAGAGGCGCAGAGGGCGCAGAGATGTCCGAGCGCCATGTGGACTTCAGTGGCCTCCCGGATGATTCTCTCGGTCAATGCTCTCATGCCTTTCGCCTCCGCGCCCTCTGCGCCTCTGCGGTGAATTTCCTGCTGCGGCAGCCCTCAGCAGGCCCGTCATTCCCTTGCTCCCGCCATCATATCGCAAGCTCGGCCTGGGCGGGGCCGGTCGTGGTCTCGTCGGGGAGCGTGCTGGCGATGTTGACCAGCGCGGGCCAGGCGACCACCAGGCCGTTGTAGGCGCGGGCCTCCTCGGCCCACTTGTTGCGCTCGCAGATCTGGTACAGGCGATAGGCGAGATCGCGCGCCATGTCGGCATAGCCGCCCAGATGCTTGGCAAGGCGCGCGGCGCTGTCCTCGCCCTCGCCCTCGAGCCTGCGGATCAGGTGCTGCGTCGCCTCCCAGATGGTCGGGCGCTCGTCGGTCCACCAGTCCCAGTCGGCCGCGAGCTCGGCGCGCTTCAGGAGCCGGACGTTGCCGGCCCTGGCCTCGAGGATGCCGGCCTGGACCACGCCCTGGACCGCGACGTTGCGGGCGGTGGCGAGCACCTCGGCCTCGCCGTATTTGCCGGCGTCGAACTGATGCTGCCGGAACCAGGTGACGGCAAAGCGCGTGTAGGAATCGTAATCGCCCTCCTGCCGGGCGAGGTACTCGTCGAGCTCGGCGTTGATGATCCTGAGCGCCTCGCGCACCGACATAGGCCGATCGTCCGCCTCCAGCACCTCCTTGTACCGGGAAAACACGGCCATGCCGGGGCCGATCGAGGCCTGGGCCATGTCGACCGGCGCGATCGCGGCCTCCTGCAACGTATGCAGCGCCGCCGGCAGCTCCGCCCGCAGCGCCCGCAGAAACTCGCCCCGCGTCACGCTCGGCGCATCCGCCGGCCGCTTTCGGCATACGAGGACGATCGAGGACGCGAGCGCGTTAACGAGCTTTTTTAGGTTTCCAGACAGTTCTGTACGGACCGGCCAAGTGCCATCAATTTGAAATCCAGCATCACAACCGCCTCAAGGAAAGTAGCCCAGCCGGTCGAGGCGACGCCTTCGATCTGTTTTTCCGATTGCTTAAAAGCATAGTAAAATGTGACTGGAAAGTCGTCGTCCGACTGTGTCGCCATATTTGCACTGCCTTAAGCGACATTTCCCTTAAGGAAAAATTCTTCAGCCTTTTCTTATTTCCTGCAATTACCTATGCGTAGTAACAGCTACTAATTCGTGTGACTTAGGAGTTAGAGCAGTTGCGCATTCCTCAGGCATGATATCGCGAAGAATTCTCCTTAGCCAAACATAGAAATAATCAGAAAGATCTGCGTATCCAATATTGTCATAATAAGGCGGATCTGTTGCTATAATCGCATTTTCGTTGATTTGCCATTTATTCGCTGCGTCTGACTGCCGCTCTGATATGCGGCTGGTTTTGACTTCGTAATCGGTGATGCCTCTATAGCTTTTGCGATATACACCGTTTGGCCTGCAAAATTACCACTCGAAACGCTGAATGAAGTTTGGATTCTGTCCAGTCCCAGGTCATTGGAGATCGCCTGTCGGGCGAATACCTGTTGTACCTTTTGGCCAAACTAGCTCTCCACGAGGCTCAGGAAGCTTGACTCGGGGTGGGCCGGCCAGTAAAGAGAACAAAGACAGAACATAATGTGAGAGAGCTGGGATGGATGACGATCTGATGGCCGGGCTGCCGGGCGACCTACCGACGTTCGTCGCCCGCTTCGGCAGTGACGCCCAGTGTCGGGACTATCTGTTCCGGGCGCGCTGGCCCGCTGGCTTTCGCTGCGCCGGCTGCGGCCACGAGCGCGCGTACCGCCACAAGCTGCGCCTGATCTACGAGTGCGCGGCCTGCGGCAAACAGCACTCGCTGCTGGCCGGCACCATCTTCGAGCAGACCAAGACCGGCCTGGCCAAGTGGTTCCTCGCGATCTACCTGGTGACCTCGAGCAAGGGCGGGATCTCGGCGATGGAGCTCAAGCGCCAGATGGGCTTCGGGTCGTATCAGACCGCCTGGAGCTGGCTGCACAAGATCAGGAAAGCGATGGTGCGGCCGGAGCGGACGCCGCTCGCCGCGCGGGTCGAGGCCGATGAGACCTATGTCGGCGGCCCCAGGCCGGGCAAGCCGGGGCGCGGCGCCGGCGCCAAGAGCAAGGTCGCCGGCGCGGTCGAGAGCGGTCGCGGCCAAGCCCGCGGGCGCCGTCTGGGACGCCTGCGCCTGGCCGTGATCCCCGATGTCTCGGCGCGCAGCCTCGAGGGCTTCCTGGCCGCGGCCGTGGCCAGACCGGCGACGATCGCGACCGACGGCTGGTCCGGCTACGGCGGGCTCGCGGCCGCAGGCTACACCCACGAGCCGCTCAACCTCAGCGCCAGCTGGGGCGATGCGGCGCTGCGCCTGCCCGCGATCCATCTGGTGTTCGGGCTGACCAAGCGCTGGCTGCTCGGCACCCACCACGGCGCCGTCTCGAAGAAGCATCTGCCGGCCTATCTCGACGAGTTCGTGTTCCGCTTCAACCGCCGCACCGCCAAAAACCTCAGCCACCGCTTCGCCCGCGTGATCCAGCAAGCGGTCCGCACCCGCCCCGCAACCTACCACGCTATCGTCGCTGCGGCCGCTTCCTGACGGTTGTGGAGAGCTAGTTCGGACAATTGCACCTCACAAACGAGCACGATCAGGTTCCGAATTTCGATGTGCTGGGCTGGCGGCATCTGCCATAGATAGGTCGACGGCTAGGCGTTCGCGTGGATGTCGGCGCCGGTGCCTTCGTTGGCGAGCGGAGTCAGGTCGGGGTGCCCGTTATGGCGCAGCGGCCTCGTGTCCGCCGGCGGCGTGCTCGGCGTTCCAGGGCCTGTCCAGGACGAGATCGGCGAGGAGGCGTTCAGCGCCGCCACTGGTGCGGGTGAAGAGCAACCCGCCACGACGCATCCGGTATATCGAAAGGCGGTCAAAATCGTGGCGGAGTGGCAAAAGCCTCCTGGAGGCCAGCTAGGTGTCATTGCTATGAAGGTTGTTCATCCGGGGAAGCCCGGTCAGGCTGTCGGTTGCGACACTGTCAGCGCTGAGCGGGGGAATCGCCCGGATGAACATGCACAAGAATGCGCGTTTGACGCCCCAAGGTCGACTCCTGCTGGTGCAGCGGATCACGGACCAGGGTTGGACGGTGGGCTCGGCCGCCGGCGCTGCGGGGCTGTCGGAACGGCAGGCTTACCGCTGGCTGGCGCGCTATCGCGGCGGCGGGTCGGCGGCGCTGACCGACCGGAGCTCGGCGCCGCAGCACCGTCCCCACCAGGTGCCGGCCGCGCGCGTCGCCGAGATCGAGCGCCGGCGGCGCCAGCGCCTGAGCGGCCCGGCGATCGCGCGCCAGCTCGCCATGCCGGTCTCGACGGTCGGCGGCATTCTGCGCCGGCTCGGGCTGGGCAAGCTGAGCGCGCTCGAGCCGAAGCCGCCGGTGGTGCGCTACCAGCGCGAGCGGCCGGGCGAGCTGATCCACATCGACACCAAGAAGCTCGGGCGGATCGCGGCGGTCGGCCATCGGATCACCGGCGACCGGCGCGACACCAGGCGTGGTGCCGGCTGGGAGGCCGTGCACGTCTGCATCGACGACGCCTCGCGCCTGGCCTACAGCGAAGTGTTGCCGGATGAACGCAAGGCCACTGCGGTGCCGTTCCTGGAGCGCGCGGTCGCCTGGTTCGCGCGCCACGGCGTCACGGTCGAGCGGGTCATGACCGACAACGGCTCGGCGTACCGCAGCCACCACTGGCGCCACGCCTGCGGCGAGCTCGCCCTGCGCCACCTGCGCACCCGGCCGTACACGCCGCGGACCAACGGCAAGGCCGAGCGCTTCATCCAGACCAGCCTGCGCGAATGGGCCTACGCGCGGCCTTTTGCGACCTCGCACGAACGCACCGCGGCGCTCGCCCCCTGGCTCGACCACTACAACACCGCCCGGCCACACGCCGCCCTGGCCCAGCAACCGCCCGCCACCCGCCTGCGCCAGTCGGCGTTCCTCAGTTCGACCGAGGGCACTGTTCCTCCGTCCCGACCTGCCATTAGCCACGACCGGTCCGCCGGGGCAGTGCCAGGAGCGCCGCAGGCGACCGGCGCCAGCCGGCGCGAAGCGTCCTTGCGCCGACCCGCCGGACCGGTCACGCTTCAACAGGAGGAGCCCCAATGCTCGTTCACCTGAACAACGTTCGTGGAAACGACAGCTAGGTTGCGCCGACCTCGCGATCTTCTCTTGATCATCGCTTGGGCTGAGATAGATACGATTGTTTTTGCCCTCGGCGGCAATCGCCATAAGGCGCTCTTTCATGCGGCCGGCCTGGGCCTCGATCGAAATGTATGGGAACTGGATAGGACTTCCAGTGATGAGGCATTTGAAGCCACCTTTCTCAGGTTTAGTTCCAGTCTTAGCCTCGTTAGGCGGTGATCCATCCTTCTTGCGTGTCCGAACTTTGAACCGATACCCGTTGCGGTGGCTGGATTGATTACGGCTCGACCCAGGCTTCTTTGCCTGGCTGGGTCGATAGCATGAAGCTGGAGA
>CAVWPO010000020.1:0-172450 GCA_963756905.1 uncultured Alphaproteobacteria bacterium | reverse complement strand
TTGACATCGTAGGGGTCGCTGGTTCAATCCCAGCAGCGCCCACCACCCACCGCGCCGCCCCGGCCGCAGCTCGCAAGCTTCAGCCGGGACAGCGCCGTAGCGGCTTGCCCCCGCCGGGTCGTCTCCTTAACTGGGGGTTGGCGGCGTCGGGGCCCGCGGCACAACCGGAGTGAAGCATGGCGATCGGGCTGAGTCTTTGGGCCGGGCGCAGGTACCAGCTGAACAAGATGACGCTCGCTGAGCTGCTGGTCGCCTATTTCACCCACCACTCGATCCTGACCTACCTGGCATTGACCGCGGCCGGCATCGCGCTCGCGGTGGCGTTGGCGACCTCGCCCTGGCCGCCCCTGCTGGCGGCCCTGGTGATCGTCCTGGTCTACCCGCTGGTCGAATATCTGATGCACCGCTACGTGCTGCATGCCCGCTTTCTCTACCGACACAAGGCGACCGCGGCGCTCTGGAAACGCATCCACTTCGACCACCACCAGAACCCGAACGACCTCGCGGTGCTGTTCGGCGCGCTCTACACCACGCTGCCGACCATCTTCGTGATCGCGACGCCGGTCGGCTGGCTGATCGGCGGCCCGGCCGGCGGGGCCGCGGCCTTCGCGACCGCGCTCGCCCTGTTCTCGCTCTACGAGTTCTGCCACTGCATCCAGCATCTGCCGTTGACGCCCCGCTACGAGTGGCTCAGGACCCTGAAGAAGCATCACCTCGCCCACCACTTCCACAGCGAGCAGGGGAATTTCGGCATCACCAGCTCCATCTGGGATCGCGCCTTCGGCACCCTCTACCGGCGACCGCAGGAGGTGACCAGGAGCCCGACCGTGCACAATCTCGGCTACGCCGGGAGCGAGCGTGAGGCCTACCCCTGGGTCGCCAAGCTGTCCGCCGACGACGCGACCTACGCCGCCGCCCGCCGCCGAGGGGCCAGCCGCCAGGCTGCCCCGGACCGCGGCTCCGCCAGCGCCTGAGCGCGCGCTCGGAAGACGCGTTCCGTGCCATCCGGGCTGCGCCTTCAGAGGGTCGAGGATCGCCCCGCGCTGAAGCGGTTCCTGCTGCTGCCGGCCGCCCTCCATGCGGGCGACCCGAACTGGGTGCAGCCGCTCATGTTCGAGCGCCTCGAGCATCTCAACCCCAAGAAGAACCCCTGGTTCGACCACGCCGAAGTCGGCTACTGGCTGGCTTTCCGCGGCGAGCGCCCGGTCGGCCGGATCAGCGCCCAGCTCAATCACCTGCACCTCGAGCGCTACAACGATGCCACGGGTCACTTCGGCTTTCTCGACGCCGAGGACGACGCCGAGGTGTTCAAAGCTCTGTTCGGAGCCGCCGAGGACTGGCTCAAGGCCCGTGGCATGCGCCGGGTGACCGGGCCCTTCAGCCTCTCGATCAACGACGAGAGCGGCCTCCTGGTCGAGGGCTTCGAGACGCCGCCTTACATGATGATGGGCCACGCCCCACGGTACTACGGCCCAAGGGTCGAGGAGCAGGGCTATCGGACCGCCAAGAACCTGATCGCCTACAGCTACCAACTCACGGCACCGTCGCCCCGCGCCAAGCGCATGCTCGATCGCCTCGGCCAGGACGCCAGCCTGAGCTTCCGGCCGATCGTCATGCGCCGCTTCGACGACGAGCTTCGGCTCATCGTCGACATCTTCAACGACGCCTGGTCGGACAATTGGAGCTTTGTGCCCCTGACGCCGGCCGAGGTCGGGTACATGGGCAAGAACCTGAAGCCGATCCTGCGCCCTGAATACGCCTGGATCGGCGAGGTCGAGGGCCGGCCGGAAAGCATGGCGGTGACCCTCCCCAACATCAACGAGGCGATCGCGGACCTTGGCGGACGGCTCCTGCCGTTCGGCTGGGCGAAGCTGCTCTGGCGCGCTGAAGGTCCGGGGCACCCGAAGCGCCCGCATGGTGCTGATGGGCGTCCGCAAGCGCTATCATGGCACGCCGCGCGGCGCGGCGCTGGCGCTGGGCGTGACCGAGGCGGTGCGCAGCTGGAACGCCAGGCACGGCGCCACGGAGGGCGAGCTCTCCTGGGTGCTCGAGGACAATCGGCCGACCCGCGACATGATCGAGCTGCTCGGCGGCCGGCCCTACAAGACCTACCGCGTCTACGAGAAATCGCTGGCGTGACGGCAACGCGGTTTACGGCGCTGGTGCTGGCCGGCCGGCGCGGCGGCGAGGACCCGGTCGCCAGCCAGTGCGGCGTCGAGGACAAGTGTCTGGCCAGGGCGGGTGGGGTGCCGATGCTGGCGCGCGTGCTGGATGCGCTGGCAGCGAGCCCCGACGTCGACCGGATTTTCGTCGTCATGGAGGACCCTGCGATCCTCGGCCGCCTGCCGGACATCCCGCCTTGCACGGCGCTCCCGAGCGCTCCGACGCCAAGCCTGAGCGTCCTGCGAGCGCTGGACGAAGTGGAGGCTGGCCTGCCGATGCTGGTCACCACTGCCGATCACGCTCTTCTGACACCAGCGATCGTCGCGTACTTCCTGGCCGGTGCGCGCGCGACCGGTGCCGAGGTCGCCGTCGGCCTGACCGCAGCCGAAGTCATCTCCAAGGCCTATCCGAGCAGCCAGCGGACCTATCTCCGTTTTCGCGATGCCCACTATTCCGGCGCCAATCTGTTCGCGCTCATGAGCCCCGAGGCGTCGAAAGCGGTCGCCTTCTGGCGCCGCGTCGAACAGGAACGCAAGCGCCCCTGGCGCATGATCCGCGCCTTCGGCCTCGGCTCCCTGCTCGCCTATCTCCTCGGGCTCCTCAGCTTGGATGACGCCATGGCGCGCGCCTCGGCGATCATCGGCGCCCGGATCGCCGCGGTCCGATTGCCGTTTGCCGAAGCCGCGATCGACGTCGACAAACCGGCCGACCTCGAGCTGGTCAATGCCATCCTGGCGAGACGGAGCTGAGCGGCGAGTCGCCGCCGCGACCGTTCTGGCGAGTCACCTTCGCCGGCTTGTCTGCGACCCTGGTCGGAATCGGCCTCGCACGCTTCGCCTACACGCCGCTGATCCCGGCTCTGATCGCTGCCCACTGGTTCATGCCGTCGCAGGCGGTCTACCTCGGCGCCGCGAACCTCGCAGGCTATCTGGCTGGGGCGCTGCTTGCCCGGCCGCTGGCGGCACGCATCCCGACGGCGCGCGTGCTCCGCATGATGATGGCGCTCGCGACCGCGGCCTTCTTCGCCTGCGCCCTGCCGCTCTCCTTCCTCTGGTTCTTCCTCTGGCGCTTCGCCGCCGGCCTCGCGGGCGGCATGCTGATGGTGCTCGCGGCGCCCACTGTGCTGCCGGAGGTGCCCGCCGACCGGCGAGGGCTCGCGGGCGGCATCATCTTCACCGGGGTCGGGCTCGGCATCGCTGCCTCAGGCATGCTGGTGCCGCTGCTCCTGCGCTCGGGTCTGGTCGCCGCCTGGTGCGGTCTGGGCGCTGTTGCTTTGGTGCTGACCGTCATGACGTGGGGCGCCTGGCCGGCGGCGCGGCCGCCGGCGCCCGCGCACCGCCCGGCAGGGCACGCCTCGCCCGGTCGCAGGAACGCCCCGCTTACCGCTCTCTATGTCGAATACGCCCTGAACGCCGCCGGGCTCGTGCCCCACATGGTGTTTCTGGTCGATTTCGTCGCGCGCGGGCTTGGCCGGGGAGTCGATGCGGGCGGGGGCTACTGGGTGCTGTTCGGACTCGGTGCCCTGGTCGGTCCCGTGCTCGCCGGCCGCTTTGCCGATCGCACCGGCTTCGGGCGGGCGCTTCGGGCGGCACTGCTGGTTCAGTCGGCGGCCGTGACGCTGCTCGCTCTGACCACCGGCGCGGCGGCGCTGATTGTCTCGAGCGTGGTGATTGGCGCCCTCGTCCCCGGCGTCGTGCCGCTTGTGCTGGGCCGGATCCACGACCTGATCCCGGACCACGATCCCGGGCAGCGGGCGCGCGCGTGGAGCCTGGCCACCACCGCCTTCGCCCTCGGCCAGGCCGGCGGCGCCTACGGACTCTCCTTCCTCTACGCCAGGACCGGCAGCTACACGCTCCTGTTCGGGCTGGGCGGGGCCGTCCTGGCGCTGGCGCTTCTGATCGATCTTGCGCTCGCAGTTCGTGCCGCCCGCCCTCCGGCCGCGCCGACCCGGTCCTGGCTCGACGAACCGGCCGACCCGGCCTAGGTTGCGGGCCGCCGCGGCCGGGCGGCTGCGGCTCCTTTCACCCCCGAGCTTGGCTGACCTGCGTGTTTCGACTGGCGCACATCTCGGACCTGCACATCGGGCCGCTGCCGCCGGTGGCGGCGCCCGCACTGCTGGGTCAGCGCCTGCTCGGCTATCTTTCCTGGCGCTGGCGCCGGCATCGCGTCTATCGACCCGAGGTTCTGGAGGCACTCCGACGCGACCTGCAGGCCGAGCGCCCCGATCACGTCGCGATCACCGGCGATCTCGTCAACATCGCCCTGCCGGCCGAGTTCGATCAAGCTGCGGCGTGGCTGCGCGCGCTGGGCCCGCCACAGTGGATCTCGGTGGTTCCGGGCAACCACGAGGCCTACGTTCGTATCCCTTGCGACCAGTCGCTGGCGCGCTGGAGCGACTACATGGCATCCGATCCCGGGCCGTCGGCGAGCCCGGATGAGGCGGGCTGCGGCTTTCCCTATCTCCGCCGGCGGGGACCGCTCGCGCTGGTCGGCCTCTCGACCGCGATTGCGACGCCCCCGAGCTTCGCCACGGGTCGGCTGGGCGCGGCACAGCTCGCGGCGTTGGATCGCCTGCTCGCGGACCTTGCGAATGAGGGGTGTTGCCGGGTGGTGCTCTTGCATCACCCGCCGCTGGCCGCCGTCAGCGCGTGGCGCCGGCGGCTGATCGATTCCGAGGCGTTCCGCGAGATCATGTATCGTCGCGGGGCGGATCTGATCCTGCACGGGCATGAGCACCTGCTGCTCGGCGGCCAGATCCCAGGCCCCGACGGGCCGATCCCGGTTGCGGGTGTGCCCTCGGCCTCGTCGCTCGACCCGCGGCCCGAGCGCCGGGCCCGATATCGGATCTACGACATCGAGAGGACCGCCGGTGGCTGGACGTTGAGCGGTGAGATCCGGGCCTACCGCAGCACGACCGCGAGCTTCGGCCCATCGCCGACCGAGGCCGAGCTGCCATGCTGAAGATTGGCCTGATCAGCAATCCAGGCAGCGAGCGTAACCGGCGCGGCTTCGATGATGTCCATGCCGCCAGCACCAATGCTCCGGACCTCGTGCACGTGGTGGCGGACAGAGCTCACAGCCTGGGAGAGATCCTGCGAGACCTCGCGCGCCGGGAGGTCGGCCTGCTCGTGATCAGCGGCGGTGATGGCACGGTCCAGCGTCTGCTGACCGAGTTGCTCGAGACGCGACCCTTCGAGCGACCGCCGCCGCTCGCGATCCTGCCGCGCGGCATGGCCAACATGACCGCGGGTGATGTCGGCGTGCGCGGCCGGCCCAGCCGCGCCCTGCCCCGCCTGCTCGAGGCCGCGCGGCGGGGCGATCTGGCGGGACGGCTCGAGTACCGGCACGTGCTACGCGTCGAGAACATCAAGGGCCTGCCGCCCCAGCGCTGCATGTTCCTTGGCGCGGGCGCGATCTATGACGCGATCGAGTTCTGCTGCCGCAAGGTCTACAGCCGTGGCCTGAAGGGCAATCTCGGTATGAGCCTGACCCTGGTTGGCTTCCTCCTGCAGGGGCTGTTGGGCAGCCGTGACGAGGGTCCGATCCGGGGCCATGATATCGCGATCACGGTCGACCATCGGCCGGCAAGCCGGGCCCGGCGCCTGCTGATGCTGGCAACCACGCTCGACCGTCTGGTGCTACGCGCCCGGCCATTCTGGGACGAGGGCGTGAGCCCCATCCGCTTCACCAGCGTTGCCCATCCGCCCGTACGGCTGATCAGCTCGGCGCCGAAGGTGCTGTACGGCTGGCGGCGGGCGACGCTGCCGGCCGACGCCTACATCAGCGGCGGCGCCGAGCGGCTCGCCCTCACCCTGGGCTCGGCGTTCACCCTGGATGGCGAGCTGCTCGAGCCGGAGCCCCACGCACCCCTTCTGGTGACGGCGCCGGATCGCGTCGCCTTCGTGAGGGTCTGAGCGGTGCCGGACCCGCCGGAAAGCCTGCTCCGCCTGATTGCCATCGAAAGTGCCGGGCCGGGGCCGGCGCCGGTGATGGCCGTCGCCGAGGTGGCGAGGCGGCGCCATGGCGAGACGATCGTCGCCCTGCTGTTCTATGGCAGCTGCCTTCGAGAGCCGGACGAGGGGGAGCCCCCGGGCGACGACGGCCGGATCGTCGATCTCTATTTGCTCGCGGACAGCTATGCGGGTCTGCACCGGAGCCGGTTCGTGCGGGCGCTGAATGCCCTGTTGCCGCCGAACGTCTACTACGTCGAGACGCCGTTCGAAGGCCGCCTGGTGCGGGCCAAATATGCGCTCGTCACCCTCGCTCAATTCGAGAGGCTGGTGTCCCGCGCTACGTTGCAGCCCTACTTCTGGGCGCGCTTTGCCCAACCGACGGTGATCCTGTGGTCACGGGACGAGGTGGTGCGCATGCGGGTCCAGGCCGCCCTCGGTCAGGCCGTCATGACGATGCTCGGCGAGACCCTGCCGCTGCTGTCCGGGGGCGCGACCTCGCGCGAGCTATGGCCGCGGGCGTTCGCTGAGAGCTATCGGACCGAGCTGCGTGCCGAGGGCGACGACCGATCGCGGCAGCTGCATCACGCTTTCGCCGCACGCTATGAGCAGATCACGCGCATCCTCGCGCCACAACTGACCCAATCGGAGACGGAAGTGGCCACGCGGCGGCGCTGGCGCCGGCGACGCGTCCTCGGCAAGCTTCTCTCGGTCCTGCGCCTCATCAAGGCGAGCTTCACCTTCGAGGGCGGCGCTGCCTATCTGGTCTGGAAGATCGGCCGTCATTCGGGCGTCGAGATCGAGCTCACCCCCTGGCAGCGGCGCCACCCTCTTCTGGCTTCGAGTGTTCTCGCCTGGCGGCTGTACCGGGCCGGCGGCTTTCGCTGATCGAGGCGTCAGGCGTGCGCCGTGCGCACCATCCCTGCCGGTGCCGGATCGGCGAGTTCGGCCGCGACCCTCGCAAAGCGCGCGCAGACCTCGTCGATCTGCGCCCGGGTGTGCGCCGCCGACACGCTGCAGCGGAGCAGGCACGCGGCGTTCGGGGTGCCCGGGGGCAGCGCCAGGTTGACGTAAACGCCCTGCTCGAGCAGCCCGTTCCAGGCCCGGACCGCGCTCTCCTCGTCCGGCAGGCGGACGGCGATGATCGGGCTCATGGCCGAGCAGATGTCGAAGCCCGCGGCCCTCAGGCCCTCGTACAGCGCCCGGGCGTTCTCCCACAGCCGCGCGCGCAGCTCCGGGCGTTGCTGCATCTGGCGGAATGCGGACAAGACCGAGGCCACGCTCGATGGGCAGGACGACGCCGTGTACATGTACGGCCGGCTGCAATAGCGCAGCACATCGAATTTCGGATGGTCCGAGGCTCCGAAGCCGCCGACGGCCCCGAGAACTCTTGCTGAAGGTGCCGACCACGCAGTCGACGTCCGCCTCGATCCCCTGTTCCTCGGCAGCGCCGCGGCCGTGGGCGCCGAGCACGCCCAGCGAGTGAGCTTCGTCGACCAGGAGATAAGCGCCATGCCGGCGCTTGATCTCCGCGAACTCGGCAAGCGGTGCGCGGTCGCCGAGCATGCTGTAGATGCCTTCGACGACCACCAGCTTGGCGTCACCCTGGCCCTCCAGCCGCCGGAGCCGACGGTCGAGATCATCGGGATCGTTGTGCCGGAACCGGACGACGGTCGCGCCGCTCAGCCGGCAGCCGTCGTAAATGCTCGAATGCGAGTCGGCGTCCATCAGGATGACGTCCCGCGCGCCCGCAAGACCCACCAGCATGCCGAGATTGGCCTGATAGCCGGTCGGAAAGATGAGCGCCGAACGCCGGTTGAGGAACTTCGCGATCTCGGCCTCGAGCTCGCGATGGATGCCGTACGTCCCGTTGGCGATCCGCGACCCCGTGGTCCCGGTACCGTGTTCCCGGATCGCACCCACCGCCGCGGACATGCAATCCGGGTCGAAGGTCAGGCCGAGGTAGTTGTTGGTCCCGACCAGGATCGTGGCGCGGCCGTTGATCCGCGCCTCGGTCCCCGACAGAACCTCGTCCAGACAGACGCCGAAGGGATCGGCCCCCACCTGCAGGACCTTGTCGTGCCGACCGGCGACCAGGGCATATTTGTCGAAGAGATCCATGATACTTAGCGACCTTCGATCTGTTGCCGGACCACGTCTACCAGATCCTGAAGGTTTCTCAAGTCTGAGACGAGGTTCATCGGGATGTCGATGCCGAACTTGTCCTCGATTTCCATTATCAGATCCATGGCGGCGACCGAATCGATATTGAGATCGCCGCTGAGCTCGGTGGTCGGAGTGAGCGCGACCGGGGCCGGCGTATGCTTCGCCAAGATCGCGCAGATGTCGCGATAGAGCCCGTTGCTTTCAGCGGTCATGACCTCTCAATCCGATCTCGCCAACGCTGACGCGCCCGGCGCTCAGACCTCACGCCAGGATGTCACACCCACACCAGCATGGACCATAGCACCCGCAAGCTTCAGAGCCACCCCTTCTGCTCGTACCACGCCAAGGTGCGCGCGAAGCCACTCTCGAACGTCGTGCGTGCGTGCCAACCTGCCAAGGGTGGCCGCGTCGCGGTTCGACATACCCAGTCCGGATGAAACAGCTCACGCAGCTTACCCAAGGAGATAGGGGGCGAGCGACCGAGCGTCGCACCCACCGCCTGGCCGACCGCCGCGATCGGCCAGAGGATCGTGCGGGGCAGCGCAACGGTACGCACAGGGCGGCCCAGGCGGCGGCTGGCAATCTCGGCCAGATCCTGCCACCGATAGCCGCCGGCCCGACCGTCGTCGGGCTCCAGCACGCGACCGCACCAGTCCGACTGCTGGAGGAGCCGGGTGACCAAGTCCGCGAGATCCTCGACGTAGATCAAGGAAAAGCGCGCCTCGGCCACGGCCGGTACCAATAGCACCCCGCGGCGCAGCTGGCGGAAGACCGGCAGCGTCGCCCGATCGCCCGGGCCGTAGACCGCGGGCGGCCGCAGGATGCAAAGCTCGATGCGCTCGCCGGCCGCGCGCCGGACCTGATCCTCGCCCAGGCGTTTGCTCGAGGCGTAGGCCGACAGCGCCGGCTCGCGCGCGGCCAGGGACGACAGCAGAAGGAAGCGGGGTCGCGTCGACGTGGCGGCGGCGGCCATCACGCACGCGGCTCCGACTGCATTGACGAGGTGAAACGTCGCGGCATTGGGCGCGGTTACGGCGCCCGCACAATGCACGACAGCCGTCGCACCCTCGACCAGCCGCGCCAGGCTCGCCTCGTCCTCGAGCGCACCGCTTATGGTGGTCACGCCCATCTGCTCGAGACCGGGGTCGCATCGCCGGGTCAGCGCCCGGACCAGCCAACCGTTCTCGAGCAGTCGTCGGATCACCTCCCGCCCGATAAAGCCCGTGCCACCGGTAACCGCGACCGCGGCCTTCATCGCGCTTCCGGCCGCTCTCGGCGACAGCCGCGCCCTGCCGGATCACATGGGGATCAGCTGGCGACGGCGTAGACATCCAGGGCGCGCGCTGCGACCCGTTCACCGACCGGCGACGCCACGTCTTGGATCGTACCTGCGAGGTAGTTCGCCTTGGCCGCCGCCCGGCTAAGCTTCCCCGAGGTGGTAAAGGTCAGCGAGCGAGGCGCGGCCAGGACGACCTCGCATTCGGCGCTCGCGACCCTCTGGATCGTCGCTCTGACGGCGTGGCGCAGCGCGTGCTGGCTGGCGGTGTCGGCGACCCGGCACTCGACGACCACGACCACACGTTCCTGCTCGTCATCGAGATGGGCCGCGAAGGCCGCGACCTCGCCAGGGCGCACGCCGTCGAGCTTCTCGACCGCCCACTCCAGGTCTTGCGGCCAGATATTGCGCCCGTTGAGGATGATCAGGTCCTTGCTGCGACCGGTGATCACCAGCTCGCCATCGACCAGGTAACCCATGTCGCCCGTGTCGAGCCAACCATCCGCGGTGGTCACCGTGCGGGTGGCCGGCAGATCGCGAAAATAGCCGCTCATCAGGCTCGGGCCCTGCAGGCAAACCCGCCCGACGGTACGCTCCGGAAGGACATCGCCGTGGTCGTTCCGGACCTCAACTCGATAACCGGGCATCGGCCGGCCGCAGATCGCGAAGGGCCGGACGCGGGCCGGGGGCCGATTCGATTTGGGCACCACCGCGAGCGCCTTCCGACCCCGCTCGAATGCCGGCCCGCTGTCGACCCAGTCGACGCGTACGCCGCGCCCCAGCTCCGAGAAGGTCACCGCGAGCGTCGCCTCGGCCAGTCCGTAGCTGGGCAGGAACGCTTCGGAACGGAACCCTGCGGGCGCGAACTGCTCGGCAAACTGTTCGAGCGCACGCGCGCGGATCATCTCGCCGCCGATGCCGGCGACCCGCCACCGCGACAGATCGAAATCCTGATCCGTGCCATTGGCGGCGCGCCGCACGCAGAGCTCATAGCCGAACGTCGGGCTGAACGAGATCGTGCCGCCATGCTCGGAAATGACCTTGAGCCACGTCAGGGGCCGCCGCGCGAAGCCGGTGGTCGGGATGTAGTCGATCGAAGTCTGGGTCATGACCGGCGTCAGGCAGCAGCCGACCAAGCCCATGTCGTGATACAGCGGCAACCAGGAGACGCAGCGGTCACCCGGCACCAGCCGAAGTCCGTGGCGGGCGATCGCGCTGGCGTTGCTGACCAGCGCCCGCTGGCTCACCAGCACCCCGCGGGGCAAGCTCGTGCTGCCCGAGGAGTACTGGATGTAGCACGGTTCGTCGGCGCTCAGGGGCTGGAGCTCAGCATCGCTCGCGGACAACCCGCGAATCTCGTCGTGAGTGCCGACCAGGCTGGCGGTAGAGCCGCCGGCAGCGCTGCGCAGGGGCTCGATCAGGTCGGCTCCCGCGATCGCGACCCGGGCGCGCGCCGTTCGGATCATGCCGGCGAGGCGCTCCTCGTAGGCTGCCCGGCCACCGAAATTGACGCTCAGCGGCAAGGGCACCGGAACCAGTCCAGCGTACTGGCAGCCAAAGAAGGAGCTCAGGAAGTCGGGTGTGGTGTCGGCAACAATCGCGACTCGCGTGCCTCGTGGCAGGCGCAGGCCCTGCAGCCGACGCGCCTGCTCGATCGCTCGCTGACGGAGCTCACGATAGGAGAGCGTCTGCTCGAGCTCGCCCCGGGCAGAGAAGAAGTTGCACCCGGTCTGCCCCTCGGCCGCATAGTCCAGAGCGGCCGCCAAACTCCCGAAGCCGCCGGTGCGGCCGGGCAGGTTCGAATTGGTGCTCGGCGTGGGACTCATTTGCCCGGTTCCTCGTTGTCGCCCGCCAGCGGCGCCGCTACCCGTCCAACCAACCACCACACCAACGCTCCTGTCTCATCGTGCCGCGATCACCATCAGAGATGCCGCGGCCGCCAGCGCCGGGCACCGATCGGTGCTGAGCGGGCGGCAGCGACACGACGGCGGAAACGGTCTTGCCGGATCAGGACAGGGAGCAGACGGAGTGGGCGCCACACGCTCTGGCGCGCTGACCCGGCAAGCACGTAAACATCGTCAATTCGATCACAGCAGCTACCCCGTTCCGGTCCATGCGCCACCTCCGCCAGACCCGCCTGGGCTCGGACGCCAACTTGAGCGACCCTATGGACGGTTGTACGACCTAGATAGTCCAGGCTCACTCAGACGCCAACCGTCGGTTCCAGCGGTTGGATGCTAGCGGGGGCAAATGGCGAACTCTAATCACTTTCTGTGGCAGATTGTTACATGGGGATGCCGAAGCAGTTCATGAGAATAGCCGGTAGCCGGCGCGAACCCTGGGGAATCCGCCTCTGGGCGGGGTTTGAAGATCCCGGCAACAGGTGTGTCGGGCGGGCCACAGATCAAGGCCGAATGCAGTGCCGCCCGTTAACCCA
This sequence comes from uncultured Alphaproteobacteria bacterium, assembly GCA_963756905.1. Classification (GTDB taxonomy): domain Bacteria; phylum Pseudomonadota; class Alphaproteobacteria; order Geminicoccales; family Geminicoccaceae; genus DATAOG01. Next base: position 160,458 of record CAVWPO010000020.1, on the reverse strand, counting down.
TCGCTAAGGGTTGCCATGCTACACCAGCGTCGGCTTGGACGTGCGTTGTGGCGGCCGTCTCGCAGCGGCTTTCCGCCAGCCACCAAGCCGATGTCCTCCCTGACGTTGTGATGCCTCCCTGTTGCTTTGGCCGCCGGTTCGCCGGCGGCCATTTTCTTGGCAGCTGGCCAGCCGTGCCGGGTCGGCCGCCTGCGCGTGCAGGCGCCCAGACGTCACGTGAGCGGTTGGCCTTACTGGCTGACCCACAAGATCCGCGCGAGCCAGGCCACATCCTTGATCGGAAAGACGCGCGCGCCCGCAGGGTCGCCGAACGGCGCGAGCTCGATCCGCTGCGCGGTGCGCCGTTGCAGCACGCCTGGTAGCAAGGCGCCGGCGACGGTCTTCATCAAGACCCGGTCGTGACGCCGGATGCCAGCGACCGGCGATACCACCAGCAGGTCGCCGTCGCGATAGGTCGGCAACATGCCATCGCCGCGAATCTCGAGCGCGTACGCATGGCTACCTTCGAGGTTCGGAAAATCGATCTCGTCCCAGTCGTCGCCGATCGGGAAGCCCGCGTCGTCGAATCGGCGCTCGCGCTCCGCTTGATCGATCGCAAGGCAGCGCAACCGCTGCGAGGGAGGCTGCGCCGGCTGCGCCGGTCGATCGGTCATCAGGGCCACGAAGCTGTCGAACGGCGTCGAAGTGGCGGTCAGGATCTTCGCCAGGCTCTCGGTGCTCGGCCAGCGCGACTTGTTCTGCTTGGTGGTGCGTTTGCTGGGATTGAAGGTGGTTGGATCGAGGCCGGCGCGACGGGCCAAGCCGGATGGCGTCATGCCATGCTGTTTGGCCAGCCGGTCAATGCCACGCCAGACGTCGGCGTGCGTAAACATAGGAATCAGCTCCGTGCCGTCGGTGCGCTCCAAGCCAACCTAAGGGCTGCTTCGGGTGCTGTCAGCAGGAACATGGTCCGTATATTGACATTAGACAGGGAATGTGCTCATATATAGGCACTAATTCCCCATCGCTGACCTCGCCCCGGTCGCGCCTCCCGCCGCTCAAGCCAGCGCGCTCCCGGGTTCGCGCCGTCCGCCACGGCTGGCCCCAAGCAGGGGCAGGAACTCTCTAAGGGCTGACGTTGCATGAGCCGCATGTCTGCACGTCCCCCGCAGCAAGCTCTCGTGGTCTTCGTCGGCCACGCCGAGTGCCGTTGGCTCGGCTGCCTGCGGGCCGGCTTCCGGCATTGCTTCGTGACGCTGCGCGACGGCGGCAGCTGGCTGGCGTGCGACCCGCTCAAGGACCGGATCGAGCTGTCGGTCCTCGCGGTGACTGGGGATTTCGCCCTTGCCGACTTCTACGCCCGCCGGGGCCATACCGTCCTCCGCGGCCTGACCCGGCCCGACCTGACGCGCCGATCGTTCGGCGTCGCGCCCCTGACCTGCGTCACGGTCGTGAAACGGTTGCTCGGCGTGCGCAGCCCCTGGGTACTGACGCCCTGGCAGCTTTATCGGTATCTGCGTGCCGATGGGCGAGGTTTTCTCGACGTCCGATCCCCGACCGATCACGCCGGGATCGACGACGCTTGACAACCTGAAGTCATAGGTATATAAACCTACAGTCGTTGAGCGAACCCGGCTCGGCCAGGCTCCAACGACCGCTTCTGCGGGTCGCAGCCCTCGAAGTCAGCTTGCGGAGTAGGTTCATGGGAGAGCTTTCGCTCGAGGCCGTCTGGTCGCGCTGGCATCGCGCCAAGGCGCGGCGGCGCTGCTGGGAGGGCCTCTGGCGGGATTGCTACACCTATGCGTTGCCGCAGCGTGGCACGGGCTTCGATTCGGCTTTCCGTCCCGGGGCCAACCCCGCCGAGCGCCTGTTCGATGGCACCGCGCTGGATGCGGTCGACCAGCTCGGCGCCTCCCTGCTCGCCGAGCTGACCCCCCCCTGGTCGCAGTGGTTCGGTCTGATCCCGGGGCGCGCGGTCGGCCTGCTCGAACGCGGTCTGGTCGCCGAAGCTCTGGATCGCGTGACCCAGACCGTCCAGGCCCATTTCGATCGCTCGAACTTCGCCGTCGAGATGCATCAGGCGTTCCTCGACCTGGTGACCGTGGGGAATGCGACCTTGCTGTTCGAGGAGGCGCCGGTGGGCGCGCTGAGCGCCTTCCGGCTGACCGCCGTGCCGATGAGCGAGATCGCCTTCGAGGCCGGCCCGGACGGTCAGATCGATGGCCACTTCCGCGAACGCAGCCTGCCGTTGGACGTGCTGCGCGCCCGCTTTCCGGGCACCGAGCTGCCGCCTTCGGTGATCGCGAGCTGCCAGTCTGACGCCGAGCAGGCGGTCACGGTCGTCGAGGCCGTGCTGCCGAGCGACGGCGGCTTCGCGTACTTCGCGCTGCTTGCCGACCAGCCGTCGCGCCCGGTGCCGCTGGCCACGGGCCATTTCGCCTGCTCGCCGTTCATCAGCTTCCGTTGGCTCAAAGGCGCCGGCGAGATCTATGGCCGCTCGCCGGTGATGACCACCCTGCCCGACATCAAGACCGTCAACAAGGTGGTCGAGCTGATCCTGAAGAACGCCTCGATCGCGGTCACCGGGATCTGGCTGGCCGACGACGACGGGGTGCTCAATCCGGCCAACATCCGCCTGGTGCCCGGCAGCATCATTCCGAAGGCGGTCGGCTCGTCCGGTCTGACCCCCCTTCAGGCGCCGGGTCGGTTCGACGTCTCCAACCTCGTGCTCGAGGATCTGCGGGCGCGCATTCGGCACGCGCTCCTGGTCGATCGCCTCGGCCCGGTCGGTGGCCGGACGATGACCGCCACCGAGGTGGCCGAGCGCAGCGCCGAGACGACCCGTCTGCTCGGCGCCACCTACGGTCGGCTGCAGGCGGAGCTGTTGACTCCGCTTTTGAGCCGGGCCCTCGCCATCCTGCGCCGGCGGGGGGAGATCCCGGATATCGCCCTCGACGGGCGCGAGGTCGACCTGCAGTACAAGTCGCCACTGGCCCGCAGTCAGGCGCGCCAGGACGTGCGCGAGACCTTGATGTGGCTCGACGCGACCGCGCAGATGGGCGCGGACGCGACCGCCGTCGTCGATATCCCGGCGACCGCCCGCTGGCTCGCCGACCGCCTGGGGGTACCGGGTCAGCTGGTGCGTGATCTCATGCCGGCGCAGGCGTTGCTCGAAGGCCTCAATCAGGCGCTCGACGGTGCCGCCGCCGAGCCGGTGGCCGAGGGCTCCAATGGCTGAGCCCGCGATCGGCTGGAGCTGGTTCGAAGCCGGAGCGGCGGCGCCGGACGAGCGGCCCGAAGCCGAGCTCTGCCGGGCATTCGCCCGCTGCTTTGCCGGACCCGACGGCCAGACGGTCATCAACCACGTAACCCGATCGATCCTCGACCGTCGACTGCCGCCTTCCGCCAGTGACGCCGAGCTACGCCACCTCGAAGGTCAGCGGTGCGCGGTCGCTGCCCTGCTCGCCATGATCGAGCGCGGCCGCGCCTGATTGACGATGTCCCTCCACGGTGAAGATCAGGATCCAGGAATGAGCGAAGAGCAACTGCGGACCGCCCCGAAGGTCGCCGAGGTCGATCCGGACCATGAGTTCGCCAGCTCAACATCCAGCGCGGCGGACGCCAGCATTGGCGATCGACCGGCGCGGCCGGCGGGCGTGCCCGAGAAATTCTGGGATCCCGAGTTCTGGCACCATGCGCACCGACGCCCTGCTGAAGTCCTACCTCGAGCTCGAGCGCAAGCTCGGGTCGACGGTGCCTCTGCCCGTGGATGCGGCCGATCAGGAGGGCCGACGCCGCATGCTGCGGGCTCTGGGCGTGCCTGAATCTCCCGACCAGTATCGGCTCGTGCCACGCCATGAGCTGATCGAGCCGGATTCCGCGATCAATGCCAAGCTGCACGAAGCGGGGTTCACCGAGCGGCAGGCTCAGCTGGTGTACGACCTGGCGGCGGACCACCTGGTGCCCTTGATCGACGATGCGTTCGGCGAGTTGCGAGCCGCGCGCGAGGCCGAGCGGCTGGCCGCCCGCTTCGGTGGCGAGAACGCCTGGCGTACGACGGCCCAGCAGATCAAGACTTGGGGCCAAGCGAATCTCGCGCCGGATGTCTATCAGACGCTGGCGTCGAGCTACGACGGGGTACTTGCCGTCCACCAGATGATGCAGGGGCGCGAGCCCGCGGTCCTGAACGACGCGAACGGGCCTAGAGCCGGTCTCGACGAGGGCGATCTCGCGCGGATGATGCGCGATCCGCGCTACTGGCGCGAACGTGAGCCCGCCTTCGTGGCGCAGGTCACCGCGGGCTTCGAGCGGCTCTATCCGAGCCAGACCTAGAGCGTCCGCCCGGCCGACCTGCGTCATTCGGTTGCGGCCGGGTTTGCGCGGCATTGCCACCGCGCGCGCCCCCGTAAGCCCGATCTGCAAGGTCACCACAAGACGGCACCGCTGGTGTCGGATCGAAGGAGATGATGATGGCCAGAACTCCGGAGCAAAGGGTCGAGCGCGACCAGGCTCGTGCGCGACGACGACAGCGTGCCGCTCCCGATCATGCCCTGGGGCACGGTGCACAATCTGACGCCCACGGAGACGACCGCCGCGCGCAATACGACCGCGATCTCGGCCGACAGCGGTGTGGTCAGCATCGTCGCGATCGGCGGCCCGGCCCACTTCAGGCAGGGCGATTCGAGCGTCATCGCGACCATCAACGACGCGTATCTGCCGGAGGGCGTGTGGCACGAGCTGCCGCTCTTCGAAGGCAGTGCCTGGAGCTACGTGTCGATGATCTCGGCGACCGGTGCCGGGACGATCGCGGCGCAGATCGTCGAGCGCAACTGATGAGCAGACTCCGGCTGGGTCTAGGCCCTCTCCAGCTCAGTCCGGTGCGGCCGCAACGCAAGGCGGCAAATCAGCCGCCGGTCGTGGCCCATGCCATCCCGGACCAGAATGCGAGCGAGGGCACGGCATTCTCGTTCCAGTTCGCGACCAACGCCTTCTCGGATCCGGACGGGGATACGCTGACCTACGCCGCGACCCTGGTCGGCGGCGGGGGGCTGCCCGCCTGGCTGACGTTCACGCCGGCCACGCGGACCTTCTCGGGCACGCCGGGGGCGGGTGACTTTGCCGATCTGAGCATCCGGGTCACGGCGACCGACCCGGGCGGCCTCAGCGCCCATGACGACTTCGTCCTCGCGGTCAACGGCAAGCCGGTCGTGGCCAACGCCATTGCGAACCAGAATGCGAGCGAGGGCACGGTATTCTCGTTCCAGTTCGCGGCCAACGCCTTCTCGGATCCGGACGGGGATACGCTGACCTACGCCGCGACCCTGGTCGGCGGCGGGGGGCTGCCCGCCTGGCTGACGTTCACGCCGGCCACGCGGACCTTCTCGGGCACGCCGGGGGCGGGTGACTTTGCCGATCTGAGCATCCGGGTCACGGCGACCGACCCGGGCGGCCTCAGCGCCCATGACGACTTCGTCCTCGCGGTCAACGGCAAGCCGATCGTCGCCAATGCGATTCCGAGCCAGACCGCCATCGCAACGCTCGCCTATTCGCTTCAATTTGCGGCCAATACGTTCTCTGATCCGGATGGCGACACCCTCGCCTACAGCGCGACCTTGAGCAACGGCAACCCGCTCCCGAGCTGGCTGACGTTCACGCCGGCCACACGAACCTTCTCGGGCACGCCGGCCCACACGGACAACGGCAGTTTGACCGTGCGGGTGACCGCGACTGATCCCGGCGGGCTGAGTGGATTCGATGACTTTGCTCTCATGACCTATGGCCTGCCGGCCAGCGGGCTTGCTCGAGAATATCGGTTCGTAGCCGGGAGCGGCCAGCAGCTCACGGATTTCAGCGGCAACGGTGCCCACGGCCAACTCGGGAGCACCTCCGGGTCCGACTCCAATGACCCGACGTGGGCAAGCTCGCCCGCACGGCTCGACTTCGATGGCTCTGACGACTACGTGTCGTTCCCGATCACCGGACTGCCGAGCGGGCATGCCGATCTGACGATGATCGCGGCCTTCCGCACGAGCGGCACGGGCCAGCAGGACATCGTCGGCTATGGTACCAACAGCTCCAGCAAATATCCGCAACTACAGGTGGCAAATTCCACGCAAGTGCAATTCGGCCTGTTCGGCAATCTCCTGGCGGTAACGGTCACTGGAGGAGTGCAGAACAAGGACCTGGTCGCCGCCTGCAGATATCGCGCTTCCGACGATGCTCAGCATCTGAATGTGCCGCAAACCGGCAACAGTGGATCGCGGACCGCCTCGCCTGTCCTCGATATCGGCACCAGCGCGGGCTGGATCGGACGTTCGATTGGAGGAACGCTGGCGTTTAACGGCCGCATCTATTTCGTGATTATCTACTCGCGCCGTCTGTCAGACGCTGAGGTGACGCAGGCCTATCAATACATCAAGGCCCACCTGGCCCTCCGCTCGGTGACGGTCTGATGGCCAGGCTTCTCGATCCCGGCAAGGGCGCCGCGAGCCCGGCTGAGGCCAAGCAGGCTCGGCTCGTCGCCTGGCAGCGGCCCGCGTTGAAGCGGGACATCGACACGCTACGCGCTGCGCGGGTCGCCGACGCTATTGCGTTGATGCCCGGCGCCAGGGCGAAGGGAGAACAGGCGGATGAGCGTCTACCTCGTCTTCCCTGACCGGGCTACAGCCGACGCCGTGCTGCGCGAGGTCGCAGCGACGCCGGACCTGGAAGGCGGCATCGGACCGGTGTGGGTTTGGTATGAGCCGGACGCGGACACGAATGTCGTCAGTTATGACGAAGCCGCCGACGGACGATGCATGCTCGCTCATCCGTGGAGTGAGGTCGGTCGGGACTGGTGGCAGGCCTATGTCGGCGCTGCGTGGCCGGCCGTGCAGGTGTTGAGCGCGCCGCCGAAGGATTGGCAGTCATGAGGCGACGCCGACGTTTTCTCCTGTGGGGGGCGGCCAATCTGCCCATCTCCTACGTTCGGGCCTGCGATGCGCGCCGGGATCTCGGGGACATTCCTACGATGCCGTGGCTCAGCATGGGTGCGGAGGATGCCGAAGCGTTCGGCGCGGACATGATGGCGGTGCGAGTCGTGCCCCAGTCCATCGAACGGATGCCACTGGTCATGCGGGCCGCGCTGTCCGGCGCCGAGGTCACCGACGCGAGGCTAAGCGGCAGGGTGGTGTCGCCATGAGCCGGCTGCGCCTCGGGCTTCGGGACGGGCTGCGGGTCAGCCCGCCGCAGGACGGCCTCCTGGGGCGGCTGGTGGAGCAGTCGGTCGCCGCCAGCGCCGACGATGCCAGCGAGGTGGTTGGCGGCGGCTCCGATGGCCTGGTGTCCATCGCCGGCACGGTCATAGGCTTTCAGCCCGATCGGTTCGGTGGGTTCCGCTTCGTCCCAGGCGTTCCCCAGGGAGCTCGCGTGCTCCGCGCCTACCTCCAGTTCACGAGCTCGGCCGCGCCCGCCGGGGGCGGCACCACGGCGTGCGCGGTCACGATCTGGTGCCAGAGCGCAGACAACGCGGCGGCATTCACGACGCCGAGCAAGAACATCACCGATCGGCTCAAGACCGGCCAGTCGGTGAGCTGGAACCTGCCGTCGAGCACCGGCGCGGGTGCCTGGGCGATCGGTGACCGCGGCCTGAACCAGCGGACGCCGGACCTCCGGCATGTGATCCAGGAGGTGTTCGACCGCACAGGCTGGGCAGCCGGCAACGGTCTCGTGTTCCTTATGCACCAGACCGATGGCGGACTCGGGGCGCGCCAGGTGGCCGCGCGCGATCATCCGACTTTGGCGCCAGCCAAACTCAGCCTCAGGTACGTGCTGCCATGAGCAGCCCCGACTTCGTTGGCGAGGACCGGCTCAGCCTCGATCGGCTGAAAGCGCGGCTGCTCGCGCCGCACCATCTGCCGGGCCTCGCCACCGGGACGGGCGCGGCGACCATCGGCATCGGGGACCTGTCGGCGATCAGTAGGAGCTGGTCGAGCGGGCCAGCACCAACCGGGGCGCATGACGCATGACGGTCCTCCGACTGGGCTTGAGCGGACGGCTGCGCCTGAGCTCCTCGGGGCGGCGCCTGCCGCCGCCATTTCTGCCGACCCGTCTGCCCGGGCTGGCCTTTTGGTACGATGCCGAGGTCGGGAGCTATGCGGGCGGCACCTGGGGCGATCTGAGCGGCAACGACAACCATGCTGTCCAGCCGGGTGCCTCGGCGCGGCCAACCGCGACCACGGACGCCGCGAGCCGCCGCCTGCTGCGGTTCGATGGCGTCGACGACGCGTTGCTGGTCACCGACCCGCCCGATCTGTCCAACGGACTGACGTTCTTTGTCGTCTACCGGGTGCGCACGCCGGTCGACTTCCGGGGCATCTTCACCGCATCGGCCGCGACCGGTACCGACCACCAACAGTTCTTCACCCTCCAATACGAGCAGGCGACCAACCAGCGGATCCAGCTGTTCGGACGCTCGATCCAGCCGAACCAACTGTTTGTCCTGGGCGCGGACTCGACGCTCAAACAGTATGCCCTGGCAACCCTCGCCAGCGACGGCATCACGGCTGAGCTGCGCGATCTCACCGGCGCCGCGGCCGACAGTTCGACCTTGGCGCCATTCGGCACGCCCGCCGCGATGGTGCTGGGGGCGCGCTACAACGACGGCACGACGTTTCGGTTCGGCGCGGTCGACATCTATGAGATCGGCCTGTTCACCCGCGGGCTCGCCCCGGCCGAGCTCGACCAGCTCGAGGCCTACCTGCAGTATCGCCATGGTCTGGTCTGGGAGCCGCGCTTCGTCGGCAAGGATCTCGCCTGGTTCCACGACGCGGACAGCAGCGACTTCGTGCTCGATGGCGGTCTGGTTGACCAATGGCAGGACCTCACCAGCAATGGCCGTCACTGGACCCAGACCGACTTCGGGCGGCCGCTCAAGACCACCGATGGCGATGGCCGCAACGTCGTCCGGTTCGACGGGGTCGACGATGTCATGACGCTTGCCGGACCCCTGCCCACGCTCGAGCCGTTCTCGACCGCCGTCGTCTATCGGGTCCGGGAGCGCGGCGACTTCGATGGCATCCTGTCCGCGGCGCCGCCGGCGGGCACCGACCACACCGACTTCTGGACATTCCGCAACGCCTCCGCGGGGTCACTCCAAGTGCAGCTGTTCGGCCGCTCGTCGGACACCAATCAATTGAGCCTCAGTCGCGCCGACAGCGGCGCGGCGCAGGTCGCCGTCTGGTCGACCGACGCCGGGACGGCCGAGTTGCGTGACGGTGCCGGCTCGTCCACCGACACCTACGACGGCGATTTCGGCGCTCCCTCGGAGGTCACGCTCGCCGCCCGGTACGAGGGCGCACCGTTCGGCCACGCCGCGATCGACGTCCTGGCCACGATCGGGGTCAGCCGGGTGCTCTCCACCATCGACCAGCAGCGCCTGGTCGCATGGGCCAACGCGAAGTGGAGCCTGTAGGTGGTTGACCGGCGCCCCCAAGACTTCCCGAACGGCACGCCCGATGGGATCACCGACAACACGCTCGCGATCCAGGCGGCGATCGATGCCTGGTTGCCGGGCGACCAGGTGGTGATCTCCGGCGGCACCTTTCGGACCAGCAACAAGCTCACGATCGGCCAGAACGGCCTCTTGCTCAAGGGGGACGGCCAGATCCGGGCCCGGTCCGTCTTCCCGGCCAATTCGTCCCTGATCGAGGTCACGGGGACCGGCGTCGTGTTCGATGCCAACGGGCTGACCCTCGATCAGGCCGACGTCATGAACAATGGCAACAGCATCCGCGCGCTCGGCGCGGTTGGCCTGCAGATTCTGGGGCTGATCTCGAGAGGGACCCAGCGCGCGTTCCTGGTGATCGATGCCGGCACGACCGATCTGCTGCTCGCCGGCTGCGACCATCTGGGCAAGGGCTACGGCGTGCTCGCGCCGAATCCGCCTGGGCTTGCGCGCCTGACCGTGCGTGATTCCAGCTTCGAGCACACCGGCAGCGGTACGCAGGGCGACGGTGTCCAGATCAACTGCCAGACGTTCGGTGCGAGCTTCGTCGACGTGCTCGGCTGCAGCGCGCGCAAATACATCGGTGAGGCCAACTCCATGGGCATCGGCTTCGGCTTCTCGGGCGTCACCGATGGCCGATTGATCGGCTGCCAGGCGCAGCAGTGCGAGAGCGATGGCTTCCATCTGGAGCGCGCGTCCAACCGCTGGCTGTGCGCTGATCTGACCGCGCAGGACATCGGGATCCCGAGCCCGGCCGGCGGCAACGGCTCGGGCCTGATCGCCTACGACTGCGACGACATCACCGTGGTGCTGATGCTGGCCAAAAACTGCGGCTATCACGGCATCGCGCTGAGCGGTCAGAACAGCCCGAGCCAGCGTCTGAACGGGCTGATCGAGCGTTGCACGGTCGATACCACCCGGCGCGACGGCATCCACATGACCGCGCAACAGAATTTCCGTATCGACCGAAACCGCGTGCGCGATCCATCGAATGGCAATCCGGGCGTTTACGCGGGGATCCACGTCGACCGCCAGGGGACCACGACCCTCGAGAACGTGGACGGCACGGGGGAGGGCAACGTGGTCCTGCTGAGCGGCGCAACCATGCCGCTCGGCGAGATCGTGATCCGCCCCGAGAGCAGCAACGTGATCATCAACGGCGTGAGCGGCGGTCAACCCTGGTCGGATGGCACGCTCTGGACCGATGGCACGGGCTGGGCCGACGCCGCCTGAGCGGCGCGCTCGCGAACGCCGAACCGGATCGCTCTGAAGTGTTTTTTCGGCGTTCGGTGGCGGAACAACCCGACCCTGGTCGACGACCAGGCGGGCCCGCTGACCGATCGCCCGCTCAGGCGGGGCGCACCCGCCGAGACCGCGGCCTGATCGGCAGGCAGCAGTCAGAAGGCAGAGGGCGGGTAAGAGCCGCCATCTGCCGGCTGCGATCTGCCCACCGCTCAGACCAACCGCGCGTCGTCTCTCGCCACCACCAAGGAGGGACGAACGTTGTCCACCACCATTGACCAAGCCTTTATCAAGCAGTTCGAGGAAGAGGTCCACCAGGCCTATCAGCGGATGGGCTCCAAGCTGCGCAGCACGGTTCGCGTCAAGAACAGTGTCCAGGGCAGCTCGACGGTGTTCCAGAAGGTCGGCAAGGGCAGTGCCTCGACCAAGGCCCGGCACGGCAAGGTGCCGGTCATGAACGTCGACCACACCCCGCTCGAGTGCCAGTTGCTCGACTTTTACGCCGGCGACTGGGTCGATCAGCTGGACGAGCTCAAGATCAACATCGACGAACGCCAGGTTCTGGCCAACGCCGGTGCCTTCGCGCTCGGCCGCAAGACCGACGAGCTGATCATCACGGCGCTCGCCCAGACCGCCAACGCGGCCGGAGCCGGCACCGACGGCCTGACCAAGGCCAAGGTGCTCGAGGCGTTCGAGATGCTCGGCGAGAACGACGTTCCGGACGACGGCCAGCGTTACGTCGTGATCGGCTGGAAGCAGTGGTCCAACCTGCTCGACCTGCCGGAGTTCGCCGATGCCGACTTCGTCGGTCCGGACGAGCTTCCCTGGCGCGGGACTCAGGCCAAGCGCTGGCTGGGCAGCCTCTGGCTGCCGCATTCGGGGCTCGACCTGACCGCCAACGTCCGCAGCTGCTTCTGGTACCACCGGAGCGCGATCGGCCATGCGATCGGGCAGGAAGTCGTGACCGACGTGACCTGGCACGGCGACCGTGCGGCGCATTTCGTGTCCAACTCGATGAGCCAGGGCGCCTGCCTGATCGACGGCGACGGCGTCATCAAGTTGCCCTGCCTGGAGAGCTAAGCATGGCTTACGATCCCCACAACCTCAGTGCGCTGACCTACGCCAACGGCTTCACGCTCTGGCACTACAAGACGCCGGACTCGGCCGCCACGGTCGACACCACCGGCTACTTCAACAACGCCTCGGGGATGTTGCGGGTCGGCGACTTCATCTTCGCCAACGCCAGCATCACCGGCACGGTTCAGAGCGGCGTGTTCATCGTCAACCAGAACGCCGCCGGCGTGGTCGATATCGCCGACATCAACAGCTTCGTCGGCACCAACACCGACTGAGCTCGAGCCCCCGGCCGCGTCTCGACCTGCGCGGCCCTCACTCCGGCGGAGGTGACCGCGAGGTCGCCTCAGGCCGGTCGTGACCCTTCGACCGCGTCGGCCGCCGGCTCCGGCTGGCTGCCGACGCGGCCCTCTCCCGAGGAGACGGCCATGCCAAGACTGCTCGCCGGCGCCCTCCTGCTCTCGGCGCTGCTCCACCCGGTCAACTCCGCAGTCGCCCAGGCGGCCGCGGCGCGCGCCTGCCCCGGGGTCACAGCCTCGGTGTTCGAGCAGCAGTTTCCGGATCGGGTCCAGCGCTATGCCTTTGACCACGCGCTGCTCGAACCCTTCGTGCAGCTCTGGCATGCAGCCCAGCGTCCGGACCTGCCGGTGCGTCCCGAGCGCGTGACCGTCTATGCCGTTCCGGGCCATCCCTTCCTGGTCGGCTATCAGAGCGGCGACTGCATGATCGCCTTTCTTGCGGTCGACCGGCAGCGTCTCCTGGAGTGGCTGCGGCCGCGGCTCGGCTGGGCTATCTGAGCGCCGGTCCCTCCGTCCCCGAACCCCGTCTTAAGGACCACCCGTCATGGGCCTCAACAGCATCGAGCTCTGCTCGAGCGCCCTGGTCAAGCTCGGCGCCGACAGCATCAGCTCCTTCGAGGACGGCACCGCCGAGGCGAAGGTGGCCGCGCGCCTCTACCCGCTCGTCCGGGATGCCATGCTGTCCGCGCATCCCTGGACGTTCGCCACCAAGCAGGTCGAGCTTGCCCGCCTGGCGAGCGCGCCGGTCACCGACTTCGTGCACGCCTACCAGCTGCCAAACGACTTCCTGAAAGCGCTCTCGGCCGGTGGCCATGGGCGGGGCCGGGGCTTCACGTATCAGATCGTCAACCGGCAGTTACATACCAATGCCGAGCAGCTCGTGCTCACCTATCTCTTCCGGCCGAGCGAAGGCGACTTCCCCGCCGATTTCTCGGCGGCCCTGGTCACCCGCCTGGCCGCCGAGTTCTGCTTGCCGCTTACCGAGGACAGCGCGCGTGCCGACCGCCTGACCCGCCTGGCGGAGGAGGAGTTGAGGCTCGCGAGGCTGGTCGATAGCCAGCAGGACACTCCGCCCAAGGTCGAGGACTTCACCCTGATCAAGGCGCGGCTCGGATGACCCGGGCGTTCCTCACCCAGACCGACTTCACCGCGGGCGAGCTGGATCCGAGGCTGCTCGGGCGAACGGACCTCAGCTCCTACCAGAGCGGTGCCGCCAAGCTGCGCAACGTCGTGGTCGAGACGACCGGCGGCGTCCGCCGGCGTCCCGGCATGGCGTATTACGCGGCCGCCGCAGGTGTGGGCCGTCTGGTCGCCATGGAAACCGGACCGGATCTGGCCTTCCTTCTGGTGTTCTCGGACTTCCAGGTCGACATCTATCGGGACGGCAGTCTGCTGGCGACGGTCGCGACCCTTTGGGGGGCGGCGCAGCTCGCTCAGATCGCCTGGGCGCAACGCGGCCAGAGCCTGCTGGTCACCCATCCCGACGTGGCGCCGCAGCAACTGACGCGCGTGAGCGACGCGGTCTGGACCATCGGTGAGTGGCAGTTCGCCGAGAACGACGATGGCAGCACGTTGGCACCCTTCGCCCGGTTCGCCGCCCCAGAGGTCCTGCTGCAAGCGACGGCCACGACAGGCACGGTCACGCTGACCACTTCCGCGGACTTCTTCGTCGCCGAGCACCTTGGCGGCATCCTCCGCCTGAACGGCAAGCAGATCGAGCTGACCAATATCCAGTTACCGGCCCAGGCGGTCGGCCTGGTCCTACAGGAGCTCGACCAGACGGGACCGACGCGGAACTGGGACGAGCTCGCGTTCAGCGACGCCCGGGGCTGGCCGATCTCGGTGTCGTTCCATCAGGATCGGATGGTGATCGGCGGTTCGCGCGATCTGCCGAGCGGGCTCTGGCTGTCGAAGACCAGCGATCCCTTCAACTTCGATCTCGGCACTGGCTTGGACGACGAGGCGATTGCCTTTCGGCTGGCCGCCAACAACGATCCGGGGATCCGCAGCCTGGTATCGAGCCGACATCTGCAGGTCTTCACGAGCGTCGGCGAATGGGTGATCACCGGGTCACCGCTCACGCCGACCAACGTTCAGGCCCAGCAGCAGAGCGCCATTGGCTCGCCCCGTGACCGGCAGGTGCCACCACGGGACGTCGATGGCGCGACCTTGTTCGCCGCGCGCAGCGGCCGCGAGATCCGGGAATTCGTGTTCGTCGATACCGAGCAGGCCTATCAGGCGAATGATCTGGCGCTCCTGGCCCGGCATCTGGTTCAGGACCCGGTCGACCAAGACTTCGACCAGGGGCGACGGCTGTTTTTGATCGCGATGACGGATGGCTCTTTGGCCAGCATTGCGATCTATCGCATCGCCGACATCGCAGCCTGGAGCCTGCACGAGACCGACGGTCACGTGCTTTCGGTGGCCATCGTGGGCGGTCAGGCGGTCCTGCTGGTCGAGCGTGCCAACGGTACCTTCATCGAGCAGCTCGACGATCAGTTGATGGTCGATTCGGGCCTCCGGCTGAGCCGGCCCGAGCCGACTCTGGTCTGGAATGGTCTCGATCATCTCGAGGGCCAGACCGTTGCCCTGATCGCCGACGACTTCGTCATCGAGCCGGCGGTGGTTGTGGCCGGTACGGTGACGCTTTCGAGTCCCGCACGCGACCTGATCGTCGGGCTGCCGTTTGTCCATGTGATCGAGCCGATGCCTGCCGTCGTGGCCTCGGGGCTCGGACAGGCGCCGGCCTATCGGCCGGTCCGGATCACGCTCCGGCTGTTCGAGACCCAGGGCCTACGCATCGACACCGGCGACGGCCTGCGCGATGTCGCCTTGCAGACGGTCGGCGGCGGCCCGGTGGATCGGAACCCGCCCCCCTTCAGCGGCGATCTCTCGCTGCGGGCGCTTGGTTGGCGGCGTGGTTCCGAGCAGCCGCCCTGGCGCATCGAGCAGGACACGCCTTTGCCCTGCGCGCTCCTTTCTGCAACCACGGAAGTGAAGGTGAACAGCTGATGGGTGCTCTCAGCAGTCTGGCCTCAGTCGGCCTCAATCTGGCGCTCGCCCAGCAAGCCGCTGAGCGCCAGTCCCGTGACATCAGCGCCGAGCGGAATTGCCAGATCCAAGCGATCCGGCAGCGCGACCAGCAGCAACAGCAGCAACAGGAAGAGACGCTGCGCCAGCGCCTGGCGGCGCAGCGCGCCCGGGCCGGAGCGGCCGGCGTCAGCGGCGGCGGGTCGGCCAACGCGGTCCTGCGCGGCCTGACCGAGGAGGCGGTCGCCGCCGAGCAGGCCCGGGCCGCCGAACTCGAGCGCCCGCATCGCCGACATCCGGCGCAGCGCCAGCAGCTCGCGCAGCCGCAATCTGCTCGATCTGGTCGGCGGCGCGGCCGGCAGCAGCCTTTCCTCCCTCGGCCGCGGCACGGGCCGCCAGATCTCGCTGCTCGACCTGTGACCCGGTCGCGCTGAACGCACCCTGATCCAACGAGGCCTTGGTCCATGTCGAACACCTTCGCCCGCGATCCGAGCCCGCGCATCCAGTACAGCGGTGATGGCAACCGGACGATCTTCGGATTTCCCTTTCCGGTGCTGGCCAGCGACGACCTGCTGGTGTTCGTGAACGACACGCCGGCAGCGGGCTTCGCGATCGCCGGTCTGGCCGACCCCGGGGGCGGCGAGATCGCCTTCCTCGAGCCGCCGGCCGCTGGCTCCGCCGTGACGCTCCTGCGGCGGACCGAGAGCGTCCGCGAGACCGAGTTCGTCGACGGCACGCCCTTCCGCGCCGCCGCAATCAACGCCGAGCTCGACCGGATCATGCTCCTCGTTCAGGAGACTCGCGACGAGGTCGGCCGCGCCCTGCGGGGCGGGCCCTCGGAGGGTGACCTCGACTTCAGCCTGCCGGCCGCCGCCCA
Organism: uncultured Alphaproteobacteria bacterium; assembly: GCA_963756905.1. GTDB lineage: Bacteria > Pseudomonadota > Alphaproteobacteria > Geminicoccales > Geminicoccaceae > DATAOG01. Next base: position 144,473 of record CAVWPO010000020.1, on the reverse strand, counting down.
GCGCGCCAACGCACTGCTCGGATTTGACAGCGCCGGACGTCCGATGGTGTTCGGCCAGGCGGACCTGCCTGAGAGCGGCGACGCCAGCGGACTGCTGGTAACCCCGAGCGGCGGGACCACGGCCCGCGCGCTCGGCGAGCATCTCGCAGCCGTGGTCAATGTCCGCGACTTCGGCGCCATGGGCGACGGCGTCACCGACGACGCCGCTGCCTTCGCAGCGGCCATCCTGGCTGCAGAGACCCGCTCGAGCCCCGTCTACGTGCCGGCCAGCGCGACCCCCTACGTCGTAGGCGCCCCATTGACGCTCGACAGCGTCACCCTGGTTGGCGAAGGCGCGGGCTCGACGCTGAAGCTCGCCGCGTCGAGCGGCTCGGCCCTGCAGGTTATGGGCACTGGGCCACGCCTCAGCGGGCTGCGCCTGCTCGGGCCCGGCGTCAATGGCGTGCCGGGCGGCCCGGCCGACGTCGATTTGAGCGCCGTCAGCCTGGAAGGCATCACCATTGCCGCAGGAGCGGAAAATACCGTCCTGCAGAGCATTGAGGTGGTCGGCTGCCAGACTGGCGCCGCGATCGAAGGTGCTGGCGCAGCGATCATCGGCTGCCGCTTTGCCTTCAATCGCACCGGCCTGCAGCTTCGCAACGGCGTCGAAGGCGCGATCTTCTTGTCGCAGGCGCAGTTCCATGGGTGCACCAGCGGCATCCTCGCCGACGCCGACGCGGCATTCGCGCAGCTGGGGCTTTGCGGCGGCACCCTCTCTGCTTGCGGCCGTGCGCTGGAGCTGGATGGCGCTGCCGCCGGTTGGCGCGGCATCGAGCTCTCCGACCTGACCTTCGGCGGCAATCTGGATACCGACGTCGAGGCCGGCGCGCGCCAATCGGTCGGCCTGCGGGGCTGCCATCTGGATGCGAGTGGCAAGCGCAGTGGCAAGGCGGTCGACCTCAAAGCCGGCGGCGAGACAGTGGAAGCACCCAATCTGATCGCCGAGGACGTCCGGGCCGAAGTCACCCAGGTGGTGACCGTGCAGCTCAGCGGCGGCACCAACCTGAACCTGCTGCAGCCGGGCGATCTGATCGTGCTCGCGAGCGATGCCGACGACGTCGACGACCATTGGACCGCCCTCAAGGCGACCCGCGCCGGTGTGGTCCACAAGGTGGTCACCCAGACCAGCACCACCGCGCAGATCGAGCTCGGGCTCGCGACCATTGCGCCGGTGGTCCAGGCCGCCGACCAGATCCGCGTCGCCGGCCGGTTTGGCACCGCCGTGGTCGACAGCGTCGGTGCGAGCGCGCCCGCGACCGAGTTCGTCTGGCTCCATGCCGACGATCACTGCCGCGTGTTCGCCGCCCACAACCCGATGCCGGTCGATCAGATCGAGCTCGGGGGTGCCAGCACCGAGCTCCGACATCTGCCCGGCCTTGGCGGCGAGCCGGTGGCGATCTCCGGGGTCGAGCTCAGCCAGGGTTCGGTGAACGGCGCCTTGACCCGGCTCTTCACCTTCGAGATCGCGCAAGACACCGCGGTCAGCTTCACGCCGCCCTCGACGATCGGGTTGATTTACGTGTTCAGCCACGGCTCGCTCGGCGACCCTGGGGCCTCGATACTGACCTACCGGGCCGACGCGCTGGGCTACACCCAGATCGTTGCCAGCCCCATGACCAGCACCGTCGAGATCGGTCCATTGGCGCCACTGACCGGCACGACCGGCAACACCGGGGTGTTCACGTTCGCGGCCAACAGTGATGGCCTGATCTATGTCGAAAACCGCAAGGTGGGCACGCCCCGCACGCTCAGCCTGTTCGTGATCGGCGCGCCGCTCTGAGCCGCCGTGGCTACCGAGAACCGCGATCTCGAAGGCGAAGCGGCATCACCGGCGGTCCGCTTTTGCCAGTTCGTCTGGCTCTGGAATCATAGCCAGGGCCAGACGACCCCGACACTCCACCTTGAGATTGCCGAGTGGCTCGGGCGGCGCTGGGAGCAAGGTGATCGACGGCTGCTCCTGCTGGTCTTCCGCAATGCGGGCAAGTCGACACTGGTCGGCATCTTCTGCGCCTGGCTGCTCCTGAATGAGCCGGATCTGCGCATCCTGGTCCTCGCCGCCGAGCATGACTTGGCACGAAAGATGGTGCGCAACGTCAAGCGGATCATCGAACGCCACCCGCTGACCCGACGGCTGGTGCCGCGGCGCGCCGATCAATGGGCGGCCGATCAGTTCACGGTGTGCCGCCGGCTCACTCAGCGCGACCCGTCGCTGCTCGCCCGGGGCATCAGCGCCAACATCACCGGCTCGCGCGCCGATGTCGTGATCTGCGACGACGTCGAGGTTCCGAACACCTGTGCCACGCCTCACAAGCGGGCGGAGTTGCGTCAGCGCCTGCGCGAGATCGAGTATGTCCTGGTCCCGGGCGGCCTGCAGGTCTATGTCGGGACGCCGCACAGCTACTACTCGATCTACGTCGATCGGGCGCTTGCTGAAATAGGTGAAGAGGCCGCGTTCCTCGGAGGCTATCACCGCCTCTGCATTCCGTTGCTCGATGCGGACGGGCAGAGTCGTTGGCCCGAACGTCTCCCGCTCGACCAGATCGAGACCATCCGGCGCCAGTCTGGCCCTGCCAAGTTCGCAAGCCAGATGATGCTTCGGCCGCAGAGCGTCGAGGAGGTGCGCCTCGACCCCGACCGGCTGGTCCGCTACGACGCGCCGCTTGACTATTGCGAGGGCAACCGCGAGCCCATCCTCTCGATCGCTGGCCGGCGCATGGTCTCGGCGGCCGGCTGGTGGGACCCCGCTTATGGCGCCCCTGGAACCGGCGATGCGAGCGTGGTCGCGGTGGTGTTCGTCGACGGCGACGGTGGTTACTGGCTCCACGGCATCCGCTATCTCAGTCACGATCCGGCGCTGGTCGGCGAGGTCGATGAGGCGACCCAGCTCTGCCGTCAGGTCGCCCGCTTCGCCGAGCAGATGCATCTGCCGTCGATCACGATCGAGACCAATGGCCTCGGCCGCTTCCTGCCGGCACTCCTGCGCCGAGAGCTGCATGTTTTGGGCCTGGCCTGCCCGGTGCTCGAACACGTCTCCCAGCGGAGCAAGGAGCAGCGGATTCTCGACGCCTTTGATCCGCTGCTGGCGGCAGGCGCTCTGCGGGCTCACGTCGGCATCTGGGCGACCCGGTTCGTCGAGGAGATGCGAGAGTGGCGCCCCGGTCGCCGATGCCGCGACGACGGTCTGGACGCGGTCAGCGGCTGCCTCCTGGCCGAGCCCGTGCGCCTGCGTCGCCACGCGCCCGGGCGGCGACCGGACTGGCGGCCGGGTCGCAGCCTCCAAGTGGCGGCGACTGATTTCCAACTCTGATCCGATCCGACGTCGCGCGGCGTCCGGCCGCGATCCGGCCGAGAGCGCCCGGACTCAACTGCTGACCCGCCTTCGGGAGGAGAAACTCATGAATCAGGAATGGACGATCAGCTGGGTGTGGTGGATCACGGCGATCGAGATCCCGGCCTTCGGCTGCCTGTTCTGGATGATGCAGCAGGGCCGGCGCGAGGGCGAGCGGGCGTTGCTCAAAGTGTACCGTGAGATACAGGCCAATCTGAACGTGGTACTCGAGAATCTGGCTCAATCCAAGCTCGAGGTTGCCCGCCTCTACGCCACCATTGCCGACCTCAAGGACGTGGAGAAGCGTCTGACCGACCATCTGCTGCGCCTCGAGGCGCGCCTCACCTACGCGTTCCAGGCCGAGCAGCGCGCCGCGCAGCGCCGCACGTGCCGGCCTGGCGGGCCTGGCGATCAAGGCGAATTCCTGCAGCGCGGAGGCGACGTCGATGCGGCCTGAGCGGGTCCCAGCGATGTTGGCAGATCCTCCGCGCAACATCGAATCACTCGCGCTGACCCTGCTCGCGATCGGGGCGGATCAGAGCGTGCGGGTCCTGGAGGCCGTGGCGGCCGCATTGGTCAATCGCGCGCGCCAGCGTCGGGGCAACGCCGATCTCGGCCTTAGCGAGCCGCCGGTCCCTTTCAGGGACGGGGCCACGGCAAGCGCCTCGGACCAGATGCTGCAACTCTGCCGCCGCGTCGCCCGGCGGGCGATGCGTGGCAGTCTGGCCGATCCCACTTTCGGCGCGACGGCCTTCCACCGCCTTGAGAACGGCCCCCTCTGGGCCCGTGATCTGCTGCCGGTCGCGACTTTCGGATCGTTCTTGTTCTACCAGCTGCCAGGGCCGGAATGAGCCGGGGCGTAGTCGGAGTCGGGGCTCCATCGATGGCGATCTGCAAACGCAATCGGTGAAGCTACCCGGCGATGCACAGGACTTGAAGTTGCGGCGTATCTGGTGTCCCATAGCCTGCGAGTGGCATGGGGAAGTCGCATGCAAGCGGTGGCCCGGCTTCGGGGAGCGAGGTTGGAATGCCCTCCGGCCGGGCTCGCTGCGAGCTTTCTGATCGTCCTGGCTCTGGGTGTTACCGGGTGGCCCGTGCAGGCGATCGAGCTCCGCGGCGACGACGGCGCGTTTACCGGCCACCTCGACACCACGGTCACCCTTGGCGCCTCGATTCGCGTTCAGAACCGAGCGCCCGACCTGGTGGGGGTCGTCAACGGCGGATCTGCCAATTCGATCAATGGCGACAATGGCGACCTCAATTTCGACAAGGGTGACTTCACCTCTTTGTCGTCACAGGTGACCCACGAGCTCGATCTGCGCTGGCGCAACCTCGGCTTCTTCGGTCGTCTCTTTTATTTTTACGATGCGGCAATCATGAACATCGAGCCCGAACGGACCGACTTCACCAGCGACGCCAAAGACGATGCAGGGCGCAATATCGAGGTTTTGGACGCCTATGCCGCTGGTGACTTCAACCTCGGCCCGCTGCCGCTGACCGTCCGGATCGGCAACCAGGTCATAAGCTGGGGCGAGAGCACGTTCATTCCGAACGGTATCAACACCGTAAACCCCGTCGACGTCACCAAACTGCGCGTGGCCGGCGCCGAACTGCGTGACGCCCTGGTCCCGATCCTGGCCGCGGATGCCAACCTCGGCCTTACCCACGGGCTGTCACTGGAGGCGTTTTGGCAGTTCAAGTGGGAGAATACCGAGATTGAGCCCGATGGCACCTTTTTCTCCACCAATGATTTCGCGAGCCCAGGCGGCAAGCGCGTCTTCCTCGGCTTCGGCCAACCGCCGATCACCGACAATCCGCCATTGCCGCCCGGCGCGAATCCGCCGATCGGCACTTCGATCCCGCGCGCGTCCGACCATGAGCCGCCGGACGGCGGCCAGTTTGGCCTGGCGCTACGCTATTTTGCCGAAGCGTTGAACGCCACCGAATTCGGCCTCTACTATATTCGTCATCACAGCCAACTACCGCTCGTCAGCGCCGAGAGCGGGACGACTGCAGGTCTTGCGGCCGGCGACTACGCCGACAGCGCGCGCTATTTCGTCGAGTATCCGAAAGACATCGATGTCTTCGGCGCGAGTTTCAACACGGCCATTGGCGGCAGCGGACCGGCCCTCCAAGGCGAGGTGTCGTATCGCGTAGATCAGCCGCTTCAGGTCGACGACACCGAAATCCTCTATGCCGGGCTGTCACCGGTGAATCCGGCAGTCTTCGGCCAGAGCCAGCTCGGCAGCTTCGGCTTTGACCAGGAAATTTCCGGCTATCGGCGCAAGGACGTCGTGCAGGGGCAGATGACGGCGACCCAGCTGCTCGGTCCGAGGCTCGGCGCCGACCAAGTGACCCTGATCGGCGAGGTCGGCGGGACCTACGTGCGGAACATGGAGAGCAAGGACAAGCTGCGCTACGAAGGTCCCGGGACCTACACCAGCGGCAATCCGGTCTTCACCCAACTCGGCATTCAACCGGTGACCACGACCAAAGGCTTTGCCGACGACTTCTCCTGGGGCTATCGGCTCCTACTGCGGGCCCAATATCTCGGCGCGATCGGGCCGGTCAACCTGACACCCCAGATCGCCTTCGCCCACGACGTCGACGGCACGACGCCGCAGCCGCTCGGCAATTTCGTCGAGGACCGCAAGGCTGTCACTTTGTCCCTCGGCGCGACCTATCTGGACGCGGTGCAGGCCGACATTTCCTACACCAGTTACTTTGGCGGCGACGGATTCAACCTGGTCAAAGACCGCGACTTTGTCTCACTGAGCGTCAGTTGTTTCTTCTGAAGCGCGGATCAATGGCCATGCCAGTCCAAGCAGTCATGCTGAAAGCCGGGGCGGTTGTCGGGCTTGCGATCTGCGCGCTCGCGGCATCGACGCAGGCCAAGGTGCCAGCCGAGGAAGCGCTCAGGCTCGGGCGGGATCTGACGCCCCTCGGCGGGATTCGGGCCGGCAACGACGAGCGCACGATCCCCGCCTGGGATGGCGGAATTCGCGAGCCGCCCGCCAGCTATCGACCCGGCATGCATCATCCCGACCCGTTCGAGGGCGACCAAGTCCTGTTCACGATCACGGCGGCCAACGTCCAGCAATACGCGGACAGGCTCTCGCCCGGTCAGGTTGCGATGCTCAAGCGTTATCCGGACAGCTGGCGGATGCCGGTCTACCCCACCCGCCGCAGCGCCTCCCTGCCCCAGCGGATCTACGACCGGACAATCGCCAACGCGACCACCGCCGAGTTGACTGCCGACGGCAACGGCATCATCCACGCGGGCGAAGGCGTCCCGTTCCCGATTCCAGAGAACGGACTGGAGGCCGTCTGGAACCATCTGCTTCGCTATCGCGGCCGTTCGGTCCACCGCGAGACCGCGCAGGTCACGCCGACCGCCGCCGGCGCCTACACCGAGGTCCGGATCGAGGAGAAAGCCATCTTTCTCTACGCCGAGCCGGGCGCTACGACCGAGACCATCGACAACCACCTCGGCTATTTCCTGCAGGAGGTGACCGCGCCGCCCCGGCTCGCGGGCAGCATCCTCCTGGTCCACGAGACCCTGAATCAGAAGGCCGAGCCCCGCCAGGCCTGGACCTACAATCCGGGTCAACGCCGGGTCCGCCGGGCTCCGAACATCGCCTACGACAATCCCGGCACCGCCTCGGACGGACAGCGCACCAGCGATCAGCTCGACATGTTCAACGGCGCCCCAGACCGCTACGACTGGCAACTGATCGGCCGCCGCGAATTGTACATCCCCTACAACAACTATCGTCTGCAGAGCGACCGCCTCACGGACGATCAGATCATCCAGCCCGGGCACATCAATCCGGACGACATCCGGTACGAGTTGCACCGGGTCTGGGAGGTCGATGCCGAACTTAAGAACGGCGCCAGTCACATCTATTCTCGCCGGCAGTTCTATCTCGACGAGGACAGCTGGCAAATCGTTGTTGCCGATCATTACGATCAGCGCGGCCAGCTCTGGCGTCTAGCCGAAGCCTACACCATCAATTACTATGAGGTCCCATTGATCTGGGAGACACTCTTCTGCGTGTACGATCTGCAGAATGGCCGTTATCTGGCATCTGGATTGAACAACGAGTTGCCCGTGGACGAGTTTAACATCGATCTCGAGCCCGGGGACTTCACGCCCGACGCTCTCCGCCGGCTCGGCCGGCGGTAGATCGACCGAAGCGGAACGGCCGCGCCATGAGCCGAGCCCCGACGGCGCGTGGAGCCCGGGGACTGTGGCTGGCAGGCATGCTCGCACTGGCGGCCCACGTGCCATCGGGCCTTGGTGACGAGCGGGCGGAGCTCATGCCCCTGGCACAGCGATCGCTCCTGCTCGATGCCGATGCCGAAGGTGCCCACGTCATCCTGGTTGGTGAGCGCGGAGAGGTCCTGCTGTCGGACGATCACGGGCTCAGTTGGCAGCAGGCCGCGGTGCCGACCCGCAGCACGCTGACCGCGGTCAAGATCGTGGGTGGCGGGCATGTCTTCGTGGTCGCCTACGATGGCCTGGTGATGCGCAGTGACGACGACGGGCAGCATTGGTTGGTCCAACGCGTTCTGTCCAAGCCCGATCGACCTCTGCTCGACCTCTGGTTCGCCGACCCCGAGCATGGCGTCGTCGTCGGCGCCTACGGGCTCGTCCTTGCGACCGACGACGGCGGCCGGACCTGGCGTCGTATTCTCGGCAACGACGAGGCGCCCCACGCCAACGCCATCGCGGCCGCCTCCGATGGCACGCTCTACATCGCCGGCGAGGCCGGGTCGATCCTGCGCTCGGACGATCGAGGCGAGACCTGGCAGCAGCTGCCAAGTCCTTACTCTGGATCGTTCTTCGGAGTACTGGCCCTCGACGGCGGCGCACTCCTGGTCTTCGGCCTGCGTGGCCACCTGTTCCGGTCCGAGGATCGCGGCACGACCTGGCTGCCGCTGCCCACCGGCACGACCGCGACTCTCCTCACGGGGTTGGTGCGCGCCGACGGCAGCATCGTTTTGGCCGGTCTGAACGGCGTGTTGCTGGTCAGCGACGATGGCGGCCACCGCTTCGAGCCGCACCAGCGGCCCGACGGTCGGGCCACCGCGGCCCTGGTCGAACCGACCCCCGATCTCCTTCTGGCGGTCGGTGAAGGCGGCCTCAGTCCGATCACCGGCGACGGCCTCCGGTCGCCAATCAAAGTGCTGGTCAACGATCGTTAGACCGAGCCATGGGCGCCAGGATCGAGCGGGCAATATTCGGGCATCGCGCCCTGCTCCTGGTTCTCTTGGCGGTCGCGACGGCGCTGCTCGGCCAGCAGGCGAGCCGCCTCACGATCGACGCCGGGATCGACAAGCGGCTGCCGCTCGGGCACCCCTATATTCAAACCTTCCTCGAGTACCGGGATGCATTCGGCGGCGCCGATCGGCTTCTGATCGCGGTGCGCGCCAAGGACGGCGACATCTTTACCCCCCATTTCTTCGATACGCTGCGACGGGTGACCGACGCCGTGCTCTTCCTGCCGGGCATCGATCGCAGCTCGGTGCGCTCGCTCTTCACACCCAACGTCCGCTTTGTCGAGATCGTCGAAGGCGGGTTCGCGGGCGGCACCGTGATTCCGTCCGATTTCCGGCCGACCCAGGCAGGGCTCGCGCAGGTGCGCGAGAACGTCCTCAAAGCCGACCTGGTCGGTCGTCTGGTCGCCGACGACTTTTCCTCAGCCCTGATCAGCGCCGAGCTGATCCAGCCCTCGCCCCACTCGCCGGAGCCTGTGAGCGAACTTGACGTCGCCCGCCGGCTCGAGCGATCGGTGCGGGCGCCCTTCGTCGACGATCAGATCGACATCCACATCCTGGGTTTCGCCAAGGCGGTCGGCGACATCGCCGAGGGCGCTGCGAGCGTGGTCGCATTGTTCGCGGTCACGGCCCTGATCACCACGGTTCTGGTCTATCTGTTCGTTGGCTCGGTCGCGCTCACCGCGCTCGCCATGGCGTCGGCCCTGATCGCCATGGTCTGGACTCTGGGGCTCATGCCACTCGCCGGCTTCGGCCTCGATCCGATGTCGGTTCTGCTGCCCTTCCTGATCTTTGCCATCGCGCTCTCGCACGGCTTGCAGATGGTCGGCGCCTACACCGGCGAGATCACCAGCGGCGCGGATCGACCGACCGCCGCCCGCCTGGCGTTCCGGAAGCTCCTGCTGCCGGGAAGCAGCGCGCTTGCCACCGACATGCTCGGCTTTCTCACGATTGCGATGATCGGGATCCGGATGCTCCAGGAGCTGGCGATCGCGGCCGCGCTCGGCGTGCTCAGCATCATCCTGACCAGCCTCGTCCTGCTACCGATCCTGCTCTCGCTGGCCGGACCCCGTGATCTGGTTCCGGGCGTTCGGGCAGCCCGTTTGCCGTGGCTGGAGCGGATCTTCGCCCGGTTCGCGAGGCCGAGGGCGGCGATCGTCACCCTCCTGCTCGCGCTCGTCCTGCTGGCGTTCGGCGCGATGACGGCGCGCGAGCTGCAGATCGGCGAGCTCCGGCCCGGCATCGCTGAGCTGCGGCCAGATGCGCGCTACAACCAGGACAGCGCCTACATCGCAGATCACTTCGGAGTCGGTGTCGATCTGCTCCAGGTCATGGTCGAGACCGTGCCCGACGGCTGCATCAACTACGACGTCATGGCCGCGATCGACCGCTTTCAATGGCACATGGCGAACGTCCCGGGCGTGCGCGCGACCCGCTCGCTGCCGCAGGTCGCGAAGATCGTGCACGCCGGTTGGAACGAGGGCAGCCTGAAATGGCGGGTCCTGCCCCGCGATCCGCGCAACCTCGCTCAGGCGGTAGCCCCGATCGAGACCAGCTCCGGGCTCCTGAACGGCGACTGCAGCGTGATGCCGGTCCAGATCTTCACCGCCGATCATCGGGCGACGACCATCCGCCGCGTGATCGACGCCGCGAAGGCTTACGCGGCGAACAACCATTCTGAGCCCTGCCGCTTTCGGCTCGCGAGCGGCAACCTCGCCGTCATGGCTGCGACCAATGAGGTCGTTGCAGCCGCACAGCTGCCGGTCCTGCTGTACGTCTATGCGGCGATCGGCGGGCTCGCTGGCCTTGCCTTCCGATCGGTCCGCGCCGCGTTTTGCATCGTCCTACCGCTCGGCCTGGTCTCGGTCCTGATCTATGCCCTGATGGCGGTGCTCCACATCGGCCTCACGGTTTCAACCCTGCCTGTGGCCGCGCTCGCGGTCGGGATCGGTGTCGACTATGGCATCTATCTCTACGCCCACCTCGAAAGCTGCCGGCGGCAGGGCCTCGAGCTCGGCGAAGCCTGGCGCCAGACCCTCGGCGTGACCGGCCGATCGGTGCTGCTGACGGGGCTTGCGCTCGCCATTGCCGTCGGTTCCTGGGCTTTCTCGGCACTCCAGTTCCAGGCCGATATGGGCCTCCTGCTCGCCTTTGCCTTTCTTGCCAACCTGCTCAGCGCACTCGTCCTCCTGCCTGCGCTCGCCTGCCTCGCGGACCGGATTGGCCGAGCTGGAAGCTGACATCGGGAACGGGTTTGTCAGGCGCCCTGAGCCTGCCTATCATCATTGCCGCTTCGAATCCGAGCAGGACCGCACCGCTTGATCTGCGGGCTGACGATGCGGGCCGTTTGCTCCTTTGGAAGAACGTCATGAGCGATCGCATTCGCGTGATATCCCCGGTCAATGGCGAGGTTTACGCCGAGCGGCTGCTGGCCGGCGACGCTGAGATCGAGCAGGCGCTCGCGCGCGCCCGGAAGGCCCAGGCAGAGTGGCGAAACCTGCCGATCGCCGGTCGGGCGGCGCTGCTCACCCGCGCGGTCGACGCCTTGGTGGCGAAAAAGGCCGAGATCGCGACCGAGATCACCTGGCAGATGGGCCGCCCGATCCGCTACACGCCCGGCGAGGTCGGCGGCTTCGAAGAGCGCGCCCGCTACATGATCGAGGTCGCCGCCCAGGCGCTAGCCGACGTGGCGGTCGGCGAGAAGGCGGGCTTCAGGCGCTTCATAAGGCGGGTGCCGCTCGGGGTCGTGTTCGTGATCGCGCCCTGGAACTACCCTTATCTGACCGCGGTCAACGGCGTCATCCCGGCGCTCATGGCGGGCAACGCCGTGCTGCTCAAGCCCTCCGCCCAGACCCCCTTGACGGCCGAACGTTTCGCCGAAGCCTTCGCGGCTGCCGGCCTGCCGCCTGGCGTGTTCCAGCATCTGAACCTCAGCCATGCCGCGACCGGCCGGATCATCACGAGTGGCGAGGTGGATTTCGTCAGCTTCACGGGCTCGGTCAAAGGCGGCCGCAGCGTGCAGGAGGCGGCGTCCCGCCGCTTCCTCGGCACCGGTCTCGAGCTCGGGGGCAAAGACCCGGCCTACGTCCGGCCCGATGCCAACCTCGCGCATGCGATCGAGAACCTGGCTGACGGCGCCTTCTTCAACAGCGGCCAATCCTGTTGCGCGATCGAGCGGATCTATGTTCACGACCAGGTCTATGACCGTTTCGTCGAGGGTCTGGTCGAAGTCGCCCGCGGCTATAGGCTCGCCGACCCGACCGATCCCGAGACCACGCTCGGCCCATTGGTGCGGCCCGCCGCAGCCGACTTCGTGCGCGGCCAGATCAACGATGCGACGGTTGCCGGGGCGAAGGCGTATCTGGATCCCAAGGATTTCACCAAGGATGCGCCGGGCTCCGCCTATATGGCGCCGCAGGTGCTGACCGGGGTCGATCATTCGATGCGGATCATGACCGAGGAGACGTTTGGCCCTGCGGTCGGGGTGATGCGCGTCAAAGGCGACGACGAGGCGATCCGGCTGATGAACGACAGCCACTATGGCCTGACCGCCGCGATCTGGGCTTCCGACGAGGCGGCCGCGATCCGGATCGGCGATCAGGTCGAGACCGGGACCTGGTTCATGAACCGCTGCGACTACCTCGACCCCGCGCTCGCCTGGACCGGGGTCAAGGATTCCGGTCGCGGCTGCTCGCTCTCGCGGCTCCAGTACGAGGTCCTGACCCGCCCCAAGTCGTTCCATCTGCGGACGCGTATCTGAACCAGACGGGTAGGAGCCTGGTCGAGCGGGACGCTCCTGGCACCCGTTCGTAGGAATTGAATGGCCGGGTCCGGCAGCTGGGGACCTTGGCAAGGATGGAGGAGATCGATGTCCCGGCGCTCCGGCTCACCGCGCTCGCGCGCGCCAGTTCCGACCCTGCCACGGTCGGCAGCAGCCCATCCTATGGTCCAAGACGACGCCCGGTGCCGAGTGGCCGTCGGCGCCGTCCATTTGCAAATACCTGACGGAACGCGCCTGCCCCGGCGCCTCGACGGCCGGTCCGGCGATCGTCGTCGGATGGCGCCGTGTCAACCGGCATCCGGGGCTGCGCGCGCGATGGCGTCGAAGCCATGACGGCGACTGATCCGGCCACGCTCACCGCGACGGAGCTGCTCGACCTCTACCGCACCCGAAAGCTGTCGCCGGTCGAAGCGACGCGCGCCGTGCTCGACCGGATCGAGCGGTTCGATCCGGCCGTGAACGCGTTCTGCCTGACCGACCCGGACCAGGCGTTGCAGGCGGCGCGGGCATCGGAGGCGCGCTGGCAGCGGGCCGAGCCCTGTGGTCTCGTCGATGGTGTCCCGGCCACCATCAAGGACGTGGTGCTGACCAAGGGCTGGCCGACCTTGCGCGGCAGCCTCGCGACGTCGCCTGACCAGCCCTGGGACGAGGACGCGCCGGCGACCGCGCGCCTGCGCGAGCAGGGCGCGGTGCTGATCGGGAAGACGACCACGCCGGAGTTTGGCTGGAAGGCGGTCACGGACAGCGCGTTGACCGGCATCACCCGCAATCCCTGGGATACCGGCAAGACGCCCGGGGGGTCGAGCGGCGGTGCTGCCGCCGCCTGCGCCCTTGGTATGGGTGCGCTGCACGTCGGCACCGATGGCGGCGGCTCGATCCGGATCCCTGCCGGCTTCACCGGCATTTTCGGCCTCAAGCCTAGCTTCGGGCGGGTCCCGGCCTGGCCGCTCAGCCCGTTCGGCACGGTCGCTCACCTGGGGCCGATGACCCGGAGCATCGCCGACGCCGCGTTGATGCTGAACGTCCTCGCCTTACCGGATCGTCGCGACTGGTTCGCCCTGCCCTACGATGCCCGGGACTACCGGATCGGCCTCGATGATGGGGTGCGGAACCTTCGGATCGGGTATAGCGCGACCTTGGGCTTCGCCGAGGTCGAGCCGGAGATCGCCGACCTGGTCGCCAAGGCGGTCGCCGTCTTCGAAGCTCTCGGGGCGCGGGTCGAGCCGGTCGATCCAGGCTTCGCCGACCCGGTCGACGTCTTCACGATCCACTGGCAGGTCGGCGCCGCCAATCTGCTGCGCCATTTCACCCGCGAGCAGCGGGCCCGGATGGACCCGGGTCTGCAGGAGATGGCTGCGCAGGGCGAGGCGTTGCCGCTCATGGATTACCTCGATGCTGCCCAGCGCCGGGCAGAGCTCGGCGCCAGGATGCTGCGCTTCCACCAGAGCTTCGATCTGCTGCTGACCCCGACCCTCCCGATTGCAGCCTTTGCAGCCGGCAGCGAGCGTCCCGATCCGGACCGGCAGCCGCGCTGGATCAACTGGGCACCGTTCAGCAACCCGTTCAACCTCACCCAGCAGCCCGCGGCTTCGGTCCCCTGCGGCCTGACCGTCCAGGGCCTGCCGGTCGGCCTGCAAATCGTCGGTCCGATGCATGCCGACCAGATGGTGCTTCGGGCTGCGCGCGCGTTCGAGACCGCCCGTCCCTGGCCGCTTCCGGACGCGCCGCGCATCCCCGACTGATCCCGAGCCTGGCGGCCGTTGGCGTCCGGGCCAGACGCGAGAATCGGACGTCCGATCGTCGGGCGACGGGCGGTCTAGCCTGGCTGGACTGTGTCGAGCGTACCGAGCCGCGGTCGATGGTGGGCGACCCGGTAGATGACCTGCGGTCTGACGATCATCTCGCTCAGGAATGGCGTGAAATTGTAGTACACCTCGGAAATGATCGCGGTTTCGCCCTCCCGCACCTCGAAATCGGGCGGCAGCACCGGAGTGCTGCCCTGGGTCCCGATCTCGCTCGTGGCCGAGTAGACCCCGCCGCCGTGGCGCTGCCAGGCGATCACGGGTCCGGTGCCGTCGGCATTGGTGATCGAGGATACGAACACGACGCCGAGATCGGCGAGGTCGAACGGCTGGGCAACCTCGTCGACGGCAGCGAAAATGTCGGTGATCTGGCTCTCGCTGATGGTTTCCGCCCGCGCGACCAGATCGGAGACGGTGGTCGCGACCCGCTCCATCTTCTGATACAGGAGGACAAAGCGCGCCATCTCGGCGCTGCCGAGCATCAAAAGCAGCAGGATCGGCACGGTCAGGGCGAATTCGACCGCGACGTTGCCGGCGGCGCAGCGCCGCAAAGCGCCGGACAACCAGCCGATGTCGAAGCCGGGGCGCGCCAGGCGCGCCGGGCGGATTGCTTCTCCCGATAGTCTGCAACCGATGCGCATCGATGGCTCCGCTGTCTCTGGCCTAGTCGTACGGCTCGTTGCGGACGGCAATGTTGGCCCGCAGGGTGATCGAATCGCCGAAGAACGGGCGAAAGATCGGGATGATGATGTGCCAGTCGTAGCTCATCCGGTAGAGCACCACGTCGCCGGGCCCGCCAAGCCCGGCCGCGCCCATGTCCGCATCCCAGGTGCCATTGCCGTTGACGTCTGTGAACGGCTCGCCGCTGTCGTAGATGCCGTTGCCGTTGGTGTCGGTGAACGGCTCGGGCTGACCGATGTCGGCGAAGTTCGGATAGACCAGCGTCTCCATCTCGAGCTGGTCCATATCGATGATACCCAACGTGTTCTTGCGGACGATGTCCAGGATTTGATCGTCGCGCGAGACACCCGGCTGCGTGAAGCCGGTGATCCCGTAGCGCGATGCCTCGCGGGCGCTGCCCTCGAGCAGGTTCTGGACGAACATGATCCCGGAGAACTCCATGATTGCGCCGATCATGGCCAGGAAGATCGGGGCGACGAACGCGAACTCCATCATCGCGGTGCCGCGCTCGCCGAGCCCCGGGCGCCGCCGCCGGGGGCGGCCCGGCACCGGCGCCCCTGAGCGGGTCGGACAATAGCCGTGCATGCTCTGATCTCCGGCGCCAGCGATCATCCGACTATTCGGCGATCCGCAGGCTGCTGAGCTGGTCGGCGATCTGCTCGAACGCCGCCTGCAGCGCGCTGCCGCTCGGCGCATTGAAGTACATCTCGGGCTTGGTCGCACAGTTGGTGTACAACGTCTGGGTGGCGGCGTCCGGCGATGGCCCGAAGGTCATCGTGTAGATCAAGATGTCCTGGTCCTTCATCGCCTGGCACATGTTGAGCATGCGAGTGTCGAGCGTCGTTTTGGCGGTGGCTTTGTTCGTGGTGCCAAGCCGGCCTTCGCTGAGGCGTCCATAGGCCGTGTAGTCGGCGCCGGGCCAGGTGTTCTTGAACGTGGTCGCGTAGTTGGTGCCGCTGATCGTCGGGTAGGTGTTGTCGCCGGGAATGCCGTTATACCTGGTGTTGGGCGAGCTGCCGGTGGTGATGCCCGGGTAGTCGTACCACTCGTTGTTGCCGTCGGTCAGCAGGATCACGACCTTGTGCATGTTGGCGGTGTGATAGTCGAGCGGCAGCGTGTCGGGGTCGTCCCCGTCCCACAGGCCGCGCCACTGCGGTGACAGGACGCGCCAGCCCCAGGCGAGGCCGAGATTGGCCATGGTGCCGCCACGGTGCCAGGGAGCCATCGCCGCGATCGCGTTCAGGATCGTGGTCTTGCTGGCGACCAGGGGCGTGATCGCCGGACCGCAGCCGAGATTGGGCCCCGTGCCTTCGTTCTGATACAGGTCGTTATCCAGCTTGAGCGCCGACAAAAGACCGGCCGGATTCCATTCGTTATCGCCGGTCAGGTAGTGTCCCCAAGTCTTCGGCATGGTCTGGTTGTACGAAAAACCGGACTGATAGTAGGGATTGAGGTATTGATTGAGCGTTGTCGTCCAAAGGTAGGGCGTAAAGAGGGCGACGCTCGGCGGCGCATCATTGCTGTCGTTGGGGAAGGCGCGCGCTTCGACGCAGCCCTTCCAGGTGGTCGGCAGATAGGCGTTGGCATTGTAGCCGGTCAGCCAATCCGTATGCTGGCTGCCGATGTTGACCGAGGCAACGTAGGGCACGAGGCCGACCCAGAGGTTCTCCACCTCTTCGCGCTCGCCATAGAGGATGTTGATCAGCTGGGTCGCGGCCGGCTTCATCGCCGCCATGCCGCCGTTGCTGCGCATCGATCCCGTGTTGTCCATGACCAGGACCAGCTCCAAGCCCTGCAGCTCGCGCTGGATCACGGTGCGGGCCGAGACGGTCATGTCGGGAATGCCGGCCACCCGCATGAAATAGGTCGGCACGGTCGCCGTCGCGACGATCGTGATCTTGTTGTTGGCGTCGTCGAAGGTGATCACCGGATTGCCGGGCGCCAGCTCGGCACCCATGTAGCCGGGTGGAAAGTTCGCATCGAAATACATCATGATGTCTTGTTCGCGGAGGTCGCTCTCGAAGGCCCGCCCGCCCGCCAGGCCGGCAGCGTCGATGGCGTACGACAACTGGGACTTGAGCATGTAACCGCGCCCGGCGTCGATCGCGAGACCGATCACCGCGAACAGGGGAATGATCGCCAGGCCGACGATCATCATCACCGTGCCGCGCTGGTCCTCGACCAGGTGCCGCAGCTTGGCACGCCAGCTGCCCCATCGCTTGCTCATCCGGCACACCCTCCGTGGCGAGGCCGCGCAGGCGCGGCCCGAAACGCGTGCTGGCCCCATGTCCATGCGGCAATCGGCGCCAGACCGACAATCAAAGTGGCAGATCCTGATGAATAACCCGTGAATTCGACAATCGGCCTCATCTTAACGTTAAAGTCGATGTGCAATAATCATGAATATTGATCAGTCATGGTCACGGTCGTGATTGCGCGCACCGGCGACTCCGGCCGGGTCCCGCGCGCGGCCGACCCTTGCCGTGGCGAGGCGTAACCGCTATGCGCAGATCCCGTGCCACGACTGCACGCGATCTCGAACCTTTACCTTGGACGTCATCCCATGGCCGAGACCCATCTCGAGGATCTGAGACAGGTCAGATTCACCAAGCGCCGCGCGCCGGCCTCCGGGTCGGAGCTGACGTGATGGCCGCGGCTGGCGGTAAGGCCCAGGCGAGCGACCTCACCACCATCAGGGCGCTCGCGTTCGACGTGTTCGGCACGGTGGTGGACTGGCGCCGCAGCATCGCGCGCGAACTCGGCGTCAGCCTCGGTCGTGCCGGGCTCGAGGGCGACTGGACCGCGGTCGCCGAGCGTTGGCGCGCGCTCTACCAGCCGGCGATGGAAGCGGTGCGCAGCGGCCGTCGGCCCTGGACCAGGCTCGATGACCTGCACCGCGAGAACCTGCGGACCGTGCTCGACGAGTTCGGCCTGGGGCCGCGCTCGGAGGCCGAGATCGAGCAGCTCAACCGCGCCTGGCACCGGCTCGACCCCTGGCCGGACGCGGTGGCGGGTCTGACCCGGCTGAAGCGTCGCTACGTCCTCGCGACCCTGTCCAACGGCAATGTCGCGCTGATGGTCAACCTCGCGAGGCACGCGGGCCTGCCCTGGGATGTCATCCTGGGCGCCGAGATTGCGCGGGCCTACAAGCCGATGCCGGAGGCCTATCTGCGCTCTGTCGATCTGCTCGGGCTGGCGCCAGCCGAATGTCTGATGGTCGCCGCCCACAACGGGGACCTGCAGGCGGCTGCGGCCTGCGGCCTCCGGACCGCCTTCGTCGCCCGTCCGAGCGAGCACGGCCCTGGCCAGACCACTGACCTTCGTGCCGAGCACGCGTTCGACGTGGTCGCCTCCGACTTCCTCGACCTCGCCGACCAGCTGGACTGCTGAAGCAGGGCGGAAAGCCGCCCGCCTGCTTTGCGATTCAGATGATGTCTGTGGTCAAGGCAAAGGGCGTGAAGTGCGCGTGATCGCCGGTCAGCGGCGGCGTCTCGACATACGCCCGGCTCTGCATCTCCGCGAGGCGGCTGACCGTACGTCGGAATTCGAACGCGCCATCACCCGCCGGATAGAGCTCGGCAGGCGCGGCGGCGGCGCCGATGATCAGGTTGATCCGACGGTCGTAGAGTGCATCGACCAGGGTGACAAAACGGCGCGCCTGGTTGCGCCGGTCGGGCGTGAGCCGTGGCACGCCGGACAGCAGCAGGGTGTGATAGCGATTGGTCAGCGCCAGGTAGTCGGCGGCTCCGAGCGGCTGCTCGCAGAGCGCCTCGAAGTCGAACCAGGCCACTCCCTTGGCCGCCCGCGGCACCTCCAGGCGGCGGCTGCCGACCGCGATCGCCTCGGGCGTCCCGGCAGCGCCATCGGTCAGGGCCGCGAACGCCTGCTCGAGCCTGGCATCGGTCTCCGGGCCCAGCGGCTGGTGATAGGTCGGGACGTCGCGCAGACGCTCCAGCCGGTAGTCGCGGGCACCGTCGAGCGCGATCACCTCGAGCCGCGCCTCGAGCAGGGCTATGAACGGCAGGAACCGGTGGCGGTTGAGGCCGCCCTCATAGAGACGCTCGGGCGCAAAGTTCGAGGTCAGGACGACGATCGCACCTCGCTCCAGGAGGGCCTCGAACAGGCGGCCGAGGATCATCGCGTCGGCGATGTTCTGGACCTGGAACTCATCGAAGGCGAGCAACCAGGCTTCTTCGATCAGCGCCTCCGCGAGCTGTGTCAGCGGTCCCTGAGCAGGGTCCGCCTGCCGGCGCTGCACGGCGAGGCGCGCGTGCACGTCGAGCATGAAGGCGTCGAAGTGGACCCGACGCTTGGCGGCGACCGGAACGGCCTCGAAGAACAGGTCCATCAGCATCGACTTGCCGCGCCCGACGGGCCCGTGGATGTAGCATCCCCGGGGCGGCCGCGGCCGTCGGCCGGGGCGGCCGCGGAGGCGATCGAGCCAGACCGGACGCGCCACCGCGGGCGTATAGTCGACCAGCAGATCGGCGAGCGCCGCCAGTCGCTCGACGACCAGCGCCTGCGCCGGATCGGGCTGCAATCCGCCGCGCGCGCGCTCCGCGTGATATTGAGCGCGGAGTTGCTCGCCCGGGCTTGCCTGGTCGCTGGTTGCCATGGCGCACGGGATTAGCCCAGAGCGAGGCTCAGGGCCATGGCTCGAAGCGCCTGTGGCGCGGGCAGCCTCACTCTGCCGCGGTCGGGATGGCGGCGGTCAGGGCGGCGTCGGTGGCGGTGGCGGTGACTACGGCGGGCGTGGTCGCCGCGAGCTGCGGCTCCTGCCGCAGCAACGTGATGCTGATCCGGCGGTTGCGCGGATCGCGGGCATCGTCGGGAAACATCGGGTCGGTGTCCGCCTTGCCGATCACGCTCGCGATCCGGCTTTCGTCCAGGCCCGCCGCGACCAGGGTCCGCCGGGTCGCGTCGGCGCGGTCCAGGGACAACGACCAGTTGTCATAGCCGTCGGTCCCCCGGAACGCGACGCTGTCGGTATGGCCGGCGATCGAGACCTTGTTCGGCAGCTTGGCAATCGCGCTCGCGACCTGCCCGAGCAAAGCCCTGGTCGGCTCGTACATCTCGGCGCTGCCGAGCGGGAACATCGAGGTCTTGGCCTGGTCGACGATCTGGATGCGCAGGCCCTCGGGGGCGCGCTCGATCTGGAGATTCTCGGCGAGGCGCGCGAGGCCCGGCACCGATTGCATCGCCTGGCGCAGATCCTGCTCGATCTGCTCGAACCTCTGCTCTTCGCTCGGTCTGGGCTTTGGCGCCTCGGCCGGCGGCACGACCTTGGTCTCGCCCTTCGGCTCGACGATGTAGGGATCGAGCTGCTCGAGCAGATCCTCGATTTCGGTGGCCAGCGCGCTTTGCGTGGTCATGGTGTCGCCGTTCTCCGGCATCGGACCGACCCGGTCGTTGAGCGGCAAGGGCACCAGGTCCTCGGCGAACTCGAAGCGCGGATCGCCCTCCATCTCGATCATGCCGGTCACGATCACGTCGCGCTGGAAACCGAAGGCGTCGCGCATCGATCCGGCGACGATCTTAAGCTTTTGGGTATCCGGCACCGAGTACGAGATCAGGAGCACGAAGAAGCAGACCAGCAGCGACATCAGATCGGCGTAGGTGACCATCCAAGCGGGTGCCCCGGCAGGCGCGGCGTTCTTGGCCATGGCGCATCATCCTCCGCACGGGCTGGCCCGTGCCGATCTCCTCACGCCGCCGCCTCGCGTTGATGCTCGGGCAGATAGGCACTCAAGAACTCGGTCATCACGTCCGGGTTGGTCTTGCTCTGGATGTGCAGCGTGCCTTCGATCACCAGGGTTCGATGCACGTAGGCGGCCTGCGCCTTGGAGGCCAGCTTGTCGGCGATCGGCAGGCAGACCAGATTGGAGATCATCGCGCCGTAGAGGGTCGTGAGCAGCGCCACGGCCATGGCCGGGCCGATGGTCTTCGGGTCCTCCATGTTGCTCAGCATCTGGACGAGGCCGACGAGCGTGCCGATCATGCCAAAGGCCGGGGCCGCATCGCCCATGGCACGGAAGATCTTCTCGCCTTCTTCGTGGCGCTCGATATAAAGGTCGCGCTCTCGGGTCAGCGCGTCCTTGATGAACTCGAACGTCATGCCGTCGACGCACAGCTGGACGCCCTTCTTCAGGAACTCGTCGTCGATCTCGATGCCATCCAGGCCGATCAGGCCCTGCTTGCGCGCCTTCCGCGCCAACTCGGTGATCTCGTCGATGAGCGCGCGGGGCGTGTTCCTGGCCTGCGCCAGGGCCGCCGAGATGCCGGTCTTGAGCGCGGTCACGACGTCGCCAAGGGTGAAGCGCAGGACCGTCGCCGCGGCCGAGCCGCCGATCACGAGCAGCAGGCTCGGGACGTTGACGAAGGTCATGAAGTCGCCGCCCATGAAGATCGCCAGCAGGACGATCGCGGTCCCGCTGCCCAGGCCGATCAAGGTCGCGAGATCCATGAACCCGCCGCTCCGACGCTTTTTCAACGCGTGTTGCCGGCGGGTCTGCCGCCCGCCGTGGCGCCGAGTCCGAGGCGCAACCCAAAGCGCTAACATGGCGGCCGATAGCAATGCGTTAACGCGTTGCCCGGCCTTGGCCGGCGCGCGGTGCTTGCGCCCGGCGCCCGGGCGTGCGACAGGCAACGGACGGATGGACCTCAGACGCATGGATCCGGGCATGGGGAGGCAGCGATGACGGCAACCGGTCTGGCGGAGCGGACGGAAACCGCGACCGGCGCGCTCACCGGGATATGGTGCCCGGTGCTGACCCCGCTCGATGCGGAGTTGAAGCCCGATGTGGCACGTTTCGTCGCCCATGCCCGTTGGCTCTTGGACGCGGGCTGCCACGGCCTGGTGCTGTTCGGCACCACGGGCGAAGCCAACTCGTTCTCGATCGAGGAGCGGACCCAACTGCTCGAGGCGGCGCTTGAGGCCGGTCTGCCGCGCGAGCGGTTGCTGGTCGGCACCGGCTGCTGCGCGCTCACCGACAGCGTTCGCCTCAGCCGCCACGCGCTGGCGCAGGGGATCGCCGGGGTGCTGATGCTGCCGCCCTTTTATTACAAGGACCTGTCCGACGCCGCGTTGTTCGGAAGCTTTGATCAAGTTATTCAAAGACTTGAATCCGATAAGTTCAAGCTTTACCTCTACCACTTCCCGCGTCTCTCCGGGGTTCCGATCACCGTCGGTCTGATCGAGCTTCTGTGCCGCCGCTATCCGGACACGGTCGCGGGCGTCAAGGACAGCTCGGGTGACTGGCAGAACACCCGCCTCCTGCTCGACCGCTTCCCTGACCTCGCGATCTTTCCGGGTGCCGAGACCCTGCTCCTGGCCGGGCTCGAGGCGGGCGCCGCCGGCTGCATCAGCGCCTCCTGCAACGTCAACCCCGGGGCCATCCGCAAGCTCTATGATGATTTCCACGCCGGCGCGCCGGCGCTGAAGACCCAGCAGGAGGATCTGACCGCGGTCCGCAAGGTCATGCAGCTGCGCCCGCTGATCCCGGTAATGAAGCATCTGCTGGCGGACCGGAGGGGTGATCCGGCCTGGCGCCGGGTGCGGCCTCCCTTCCTGCCGCTGCCCGACGTCGAGGCGGAGGCGCTCGAAAGCGAGCTCGCCGGGCTGGGCTGGCAGGCGCCCGACTTCTGACGCCGCGCATAGGGGCCGGATCGCGATCCCGACCGAGCGATGTACATCCCGAAGAACTTCGCGTTCCCGGACGGCGCCACGGCCGAACTCCAGGAGCTGATCGAGGCGCACAACTTCGGCATCCTGATCGCCGCCGGCGGGCCGCTCGAGGCCGCGCACCTGCCGTTCGTTCTCGACCGTGCACGTGGTCCGCTGGGCACCCTGATCGCGCATGTCGCAAGGCCCAATCCGATCTGGCAGCGGTTCGCGCCCGACCAGGAGGTCCTGGTCGTGTTCCAGGGCCCGCACGTCTATGTCTCGCCCGACTGGTACGCCGCGCCCGGCCTGGTGCCGACCTGGAACTATCTGGCGGTCCATGCCTATGGCGTGCCGCGCATCCTCACCGATGAGCCGGCGGTGACCGACGCGCTCAGCTCGCCTGACCGCGACCATGGAGGCGAGCCTCGCGCCGAAGCCGCCCTGGACCCTGGCGCAGATCGCGGCGCCGAGCCTGCGCGCGCTCAAGCGCGGCATCGTGGCGTTCGAGATCGAGATCCTGCGCCTCGAAGGCAAGCGGAAGCTCAATCAGAACCGCACCGCCGCGGACCGCGCCGGCGTGATCGGCGCACTCGAGGCGAGCGGCGACCCGGACAGCCTGGCGGTGGCGCGCCTCATGCGCAGCCTTGACTGATCGCAGCGGTCTCCATCGCTGCGCCAGCGCCATCGCCTAATCGCCTGAAGCACAAGGGCTGCGGCGGATTGGCAGCGTGTCGTATTTGCGCTAATGCTGGTCGTCGGGGCACAAGCTCGCGAGCCGTGCGAAAACTACTTGACGCAGCGTGCAACAGTCAGGCGTCTGGCTCAGTAGCGGTCAGGCGTTGGTAGGAAGCCGCCATGTCCGAGAATGACGATCTTGACCTCCGCTCGCTCGACGACGCCGAGCTCGTCAAGCAGATGCAGGACGACCTCTACGACGGCCTCAAGGAGGAAGTCGAGGAAGGCGTGCGCATCCTGCTCGAGCGCGGCTGGCAGCCGTACGAGGTCCTGACCGAGGCGCTGGTCGCCGGCATGACGATCGTCGGCATCGACTTCCGCGACGGCATCCTGTTCGTCCCTGAGGTGCTGCTCGCCGCCAACGCCATGAAGGGCGGCATGGCGATCCTCCGCCCGCTGCTGGCCGAGACCGGCGCACCCAGCGTCGGCAAGATGGTGATCGGCACGGTCAAAGGCGACATCCATGACATCGGCAAGAACCTGGTCTCGATGATGCTGGAGGGTGCCGGCTTCGATGTGATCGACCTCGGCATCAACTGCGCGGTCGAGAAGTACCTGGATGCGCTCGAGCAGCACAAGCCCGACATCCTCGGCATGTCGGCGCTGCTGACCACGACCATGCCCTATATGAAGGTGGTGATCGACACCTTGAAGGAAAAAGGTCTGCGCGACGATTACATCGTCCTGGTCGGCGGCGCGCCGCTCAACGAAGCGTTCGCCCAGGCAGTCGGCGCCGATGCCTATTGCCGCGATGCCGCAGTCGCCGTCGAGACGGCCAAGGCGTTCGTCGCCAGGCGCCACAATCGCCAGCCGGCCGCGGCGAGTGCCTAAGCAGGGCCGTGGCATGGCGTTGCCCCAGACGCCTCCGAAGACGCTGCTGATCGCCTGCGGAGCTCTCGCCCGCGAGGTGTTGGCCCTGATCGAGTTGAACGGCTGGAGCCATCTGGAGCTCACCTGTCTGCCGGCGAAGCTGCACAACCGGCCCGAGCGGATTCCCGCGGCGGTGCGCGCCAAAATCCGAGCTGGGCGCCGCCGTTGTCAGCGCATCCTGGTGCTGTATGGCGACTGCGGCACCGGCGGCATGCTCGATCGTGTCCTCGCCGAGGAGGGCGTCGAGCGCATCCCGGGCCCGCATTGCTACGCCTTCTACCGCGGACTCGATCAGTTTCTGGCTGAACATGACGCCGAACCAGGCTGCTTCTATCTCACCGACTACCTTGCGCGCCATTTCCAGACCTTGGTGATCGAGGGCCTGGGAATCGACCGGCATCCCGACCTGCTGCCGCTCTATTTCGGCAACTACACCAGGCTGGTCTACCTCGCGCAGAGTGCCGATCCCGACCTCGAGCGGCGGGCCAAGGCGGCAGCGCTCCGGCTCGGGCTCGCCTACGAGCAGCGCGTGACGGGCTACGGCGGCCTTTCCGACTTCCTGCGGCAGGCGAGCTGACAGGGCCATGGTCGAGCTGATCCTCGTCTGCTGGCGCGACATCCCGGCCCAGGTCATCGTCAAGATCGGACGTCGGAGCGCCAAGCGGGTCCTGGGCGACCGCTTCCAGGAGGCGATCGACCGGGCGGCGATGCGCGCAGGCCTGCGCGACACCGACGCCTATCTCGGCGAATGGCGCCGGACCGTCGTGCCCGCATCGGGCGAAGATCTCGAGGCGGAGGCCGACGCTGCGGCCGCACGCCTCGAAGCCGACTACCCGCCCGAGCGCCTGCGCGCGCTGGTCGCCAGCGGCGGCCTCGAGCCGGTCACCGACGGAAGTCCCGCATGACCGACACCGTCGTCAGCTCGGCCACGCGCGAGGTGGTGATCGGCTTCGAACGGCCGTTCCGCATCATCGGCGAACGGATCAACCCGACCGGGCGCAAGAAGCTCGCGGCCGAGATGGCGGCCGGAGACTATTCGACGGTCGAGGCGGATACGCTCGCCCAGGTCGCGGCCGGCGCTCATATGCTGGACGTCAACGCCGGCATTCCGCTCGCCGACGAGCCCAAAATCCTGGCCGAGACCATCAAACTGGTACAATCGCTGACCGATCTGCCGCTCTCGATCGACAGCTCGATCGTGGCCGCGCTCGAGGCCGGGCTCGAAGTCTACCAGGGCAAGCCGCTGGTCAACTCGGTGACCGGCGAGGACGAGCGCCTCGAGGCCGTGCTGCCGCTGATCAGGAAGTACGGCGCCGCCGTGGTCGCGATCTCGAACGACGAGACCGGCATCTCCGAGGATCCGGACGTCCGCTTCCAGGTCGCGAAGCGGATCGTCGAGCGCGCCGCCGACCACGGCATCGGGCACAGCGACATCGTGGTCGATCCCCTGGTCATGCCGGTCGGCGCCCTGGGCCAAGCCGGCCGGTCGGTGTTCCACCTGATCCGACGGCTACGCGAAGAGTTGAAAGTCAACACCACATGCGGGGCCTCCAACATCGCCTTCGGCCTGCCTAACCGGCACGCGTTGAACGCGAATTTCCTGGCCATGGCGATCGGCGCCGGCATGACGTCTGCGATCACGAACCCGCTGCACGCCGAGGAGACCACCGCAGTCCTTGGGGCCGACGTGCTGATGGGTCACGACCCCGACTGCCGGCGGTGGCTCAAAGCATTCCGCGAGCCCCAGCCCGAGGGCGAAGGCAGCGACCGGCGCGAGCGCCGCCGCCGGCGGGGATAGTCACGGGGTTGGCCGAAACCGCGCTCGTCGTCTTCACGCCGTCGGGCAAGCGCGGTCGTTTTGCGCTCGGCGCACCGTTGCTCGAGATCGCGCGCGTGCTCGGGGTCGACGTCGATTCGGTCTGCGGCGGCCGCGGCCTGTGCGGGCGCTGTCAGGTCACGATCGCCGAGGGCGAGTTCGCCAAGCACGGCATCCGCTCGGCGCGTGATCATGTCTCGCCGTTCGGCGAGGTCGAGGAGCGCTATCGCGGGCGGCGGCGACTTGGGCCGGAGGGCCGGCTCAGCTGCCAGGCGAGGCTGCAGGGCGACGTCGTGGTCGACGTCCCGGCCGAGAGCCAGGTTCACAAGCAGGTCGTCAGGAAGCGTGCCGAGGTCCGGGCGATCGAGCTCGATCCGGTGGTCCGCCTGCACTATGTCGAGGTCGAAGAGCCCGACATGGAGCGCCCGAGCGGCGACCTCCAGCGCCTGCAGGAGGCGCTGCGCGAGCAGTGGCAGCTGGGCGAACTCACCTGCGATCTCCGGATGTTGCAGGGGCTGCAGCAGGCGCTTCGGCAGGGTGCCTGGAAGGTCACGGTCGCGGTCCATTCGGGCAACCGGATCATCGCGGTTTGGGCGGGCTTTCGCGATCGCGCCTACGGCCTCGCGGTCGACGTCGGCTCAACCACGATCGCGGGGCACCTCTGCGATCTCGCCAGCGGCGAGGTGGTCGCCTCGGCCGGACTGATGAACCCGCAGATCCGGTTCGGCGAGGATCTGATGAGCCGGGTCTCTTACGTGATGATGAACCCCGGCGGCGACCGGGAGATGACCCAGGCCGTCCGCCAGGCGGTCGCGAGCCTCGCGGAGCAGGTCGCGGCCGAGGCCCGGATCGACCCGCGCGAGATCCTGGAGATCACCTTTGTCGGCAATCCGATCATGCACCATCTGCTGCTCGGGATCGATCCGACCGAGCTCGGCGGCGCGCCCTTCGCGCTCGCCACCAACGAGGCGATCACGCTCTGGGCGACCGAGCTCGATCTTCTCGGCGTCCATCCCAACGCCCGCGTCTATGTCCTGCCCTGCATCGCCGGCCACGTCGGCGCCGACACCGCGGGCGTGCTCCTGTCCGAGACGCCGCATCTGGCCGACGAGATGACCCTGATCGTCGACGTCGGCACCAACGCCGAGATCGTGCTCGGCAACCGGCATCGACTGCTCGCCGCGTCCTCACCGACCGGGCCGGCGTTCGAGGGCGCCCAGATCTCCTGTGGCCAGAGGGCAGCGCCAGGCGCGGTCGAGCGGGTGCGGATCGATCCCCTGACACTCGAGCCGCGCTTCAAGGTGATTGGCTCGGACCTCTGGTCCGATGACCCGGGCTTCGCCGAGTTCGACCCGCAGGACCGGCATCACCGGCATCTGCGGCTCCGGGATCATCGAGGCCCTGGCGGAGATGTTCCTCGCCGGCATCCTCCGACGCGACGGCATCATCGACGGCAGGGCCGCGAACCGCAGCCCCAGGGTCCAGGCCGATGGCCGGACCTTCTCCTACCTGCTGCACGCGGGCGAGCCGGAACTCCGTATCCTGCAGACCGATGTGCGCGCGATCCAGCTGGCCAAGGCCGCCCTCTACGCCGGCGCCCGGCTCCTGATGGATCACCTCCAGATCGAGCAGGTCGAGCGGATCACGCTCGCGGGCGCCTTCGGCAGCCACATCGACGTGAAGCATGCCATGGTGCTCGGCCTGATCCCGGACTGCGATCTCGCCAAGGTCTCGTCCGCCGGCAACGCCGCCGGCACCGGGGCGCGGATTGCGCTGCTGAACCGGGCGGCACGCAGCGAGATCGAGCGCCTCGTCAAACGCATCGAGAAGATCGAGACTGCGGTCGAGCCGCGCTTTCAGGAGCACTTCGTGAGCGCCATGGCGCTGCCGCATGCCAACGCCCCCTACCCGCACCTTGCCGCGGTCATCGAGCTGCCCCGAACCGATCCGACTGGCGCGCCGCCAGCTGGCGACCGCCAGCAGCGTCGACGGCGGAGGACCTGATTCGTCGACCGGATACGGCGAGGGTCCGCTTGAGCCTGATTCTCACGCCGCATCGATGGTTAATCCCTTCCGCTTCGCCCGCGCTTACGGCAAGCTACGGCCGCAATGAGACCGTTTGATCCGAAGGCCATGCGGCGAGGAGTGAGGTCGGGGGCGCCGGTCCCGGGGAATGCCGGTGCGCGCCAGGCTGGGCCATCATGAACGAGCGTCCGGACTTCCCGCCGCTCTACCGGCCGTTCGCCGTCACGCCCGAGCTGGACCCGTTCGAGCGCTGCGTCAGCGTCGCCGCGGACGGCGCCGAGGCCGGTACGCTGCTCTGGAGCATCGGCCAGGAGGCGTGCGAATGTGCCATCGTGCTCGCGCCGGAGCAGTCGCTCGAGGCATCGCTCCCGGTCGTGCTGGTCGCCATGCTCGCGCTCGGCGACGCGCTCGGCAGTCTCGTGCCGCCTCTGGTCGCGGTGACCTTCGGCTGGCCGGACCGGCTGGAGGTCAACGGTGGTGCGGTCGGTGGCGTGCGCATGGCGAGCGCGCCGACCGAGACGTCGAACGCAGCGCCGGATTGGCTGGTGATCGGCTTCGGAGTGGCGCTGCGCGGCCCGTGGGGCGAGGGCGAGGGCACCGATGACATTCCTCGCACCACGCTCGCCGAGGAGGGCTGCTCCGAGGTCGACACGATCGACCTCCTGGAGGCCTTCACGCGCCATTTTCTGGCCTGGATCAACCTCTGGCAGGAGGATGGGGTCGGACCGGTCCAGCAGGCCTGGATGAGCCGCGCGACCGGTCTCGGCAAACCGATCGAGATCGAGGTCGGCGGCCAGCGCCGACAAGGCACGTTCGCTGGCCTGACTGAAAGCGGTGCCATGCGTCTGGTCAAGGAGGGCGTGACCCAGACGATCTCCCTGGAGGAAGCCATGCGCGTGCCGACCTGGTCGGTGTAGGGCCAGCCGTAGTCCCGACGCCCCCAGCGCACGACCGGCTGCGAGCAGCATGCGCTTCCTCAGGACCATCCGCCTGGACGCCTCCGACGAGCAGGTGTTCGAACGAGCAGCCGCGGCGGGCGAGTGGGCGGTGCCGGGCGCGTTCGCGTTCGCCCACGTGCCCGCCCAGGAGCTGCGAGGCAAGACCGGCCAGGCCTTCGCCCACGGCTTCCTCGGCGTCGAGAGCTTCGGCTGGTCGACGCTGGTGGCGGTGTCCGAGATCACGACCCGCGACTTCGAGGCGGTGATCGAGGCGCTCGCCCGTCACTTCGTCGACCACTACGGCGCGCCGTCGATGGCGGCTGCGCGGCCCACGGCGCACGCTGAGGCGGCGTTCGCCCAGAGCCTCTGCGAGCCGAGGACCAACACCCTGATCGCGGTCGAGCGCGATCTCGGCCCGGACGGCATCGTCGAGCGCTTCCGGACGATCGAGCCGCTCGCGGGCGGTCGCCACGCGCGGATCTGGTCGATTGTCCCCGACCGTGATGGCGACGGCGATGCGGCGCCCTGAGGAGCCGGCGGCGGCGCCCGACTTCTGGCGCTCCTCGGGCTATCGCATGGTCGAGGTCGATGCCGAGCGCCGCCTGCGGCCGACCGACGATTTTCTGCGCGCGTTCCTGCTGCGGCCGGAGATCCTGCCGGTCGCGGAGTCCTGCGAGGCGGAGCTGACGCTGCACGAGGCGCTGCTGACCGAGCCGCGTCTTGCCGTGCCAGGAGCGCGACTGAGCGAGCTCGCGGACCCCGACGCTCGCGCCAACTATCAGACATGGCTCGACTTTCGTGATCGTCTGCTGGCGCAGCCAAGCCTCGAAGGCGCCTACCTCGAGCTCGTCCGCCGTGGCACGGCCGATACCCCGCCCCTGTTTCTCGACCAGCTGGTGCACGTCATCCTCCGCCACATTCTGAGCGATTGCGCCGACCCGCTCCGCCTGCGCGCCGCTGAGCTTCTGTTTCGCGAGCAGAAGGTGACGATCCAGGATGGCGGGGTCATGCTCGCGGACGACGAGACGGTCGAGATGCAGGCGGCGGCCGCGGGCCGCCTCGGATTGGCCCCGGAGGTCTCGCTCGCCCGCCTGCTCGACCCGAGCGAGGCGCCGTTGCGGACCGTCGAGCTGGACGTGCTCGCCGAGGCCAATGCCCAGCTCTACTGGGCGCGCTCCGACCGCTTCGACACGGTGCTCGATCTGAGCTTCACGCGTCCCGGGCTCGACGCGCTCTGCCGGGTGCTCGAGGCCTGGGTTCAGCATTTCACCGGCGTGGCCGTCGCGATCCAGCCGGTGCAACAGATCCGGGACGAGCGCTGGGTCTGGCACCTCGGCCTGGACGCCGAAGCGAGCGCGATCCTGAACGACCTCTGGGAGGGCCGGACGGTCGACGATGCCAGGCGGGCGCAGCTGCTGTCCCTGTTTCGCCTGGACTTCCGCAACCCCGACGACATGTTGGCAAGAGTGCGTGGTCGCCCGGTCTATCTCGGCCTCGCCATGACCGGCGCCAGGCACCTCAAGCTCAAGCCACAGAACCTGCTGGTCAATCTGCCAATCGCCGGCACCACCTGAATGAGCGGAGGCGACCCCGATGAACGAGGACGTGTTCAACATGAGCCTGCGGAAGTTCCTGAAAAAGGTCGGCGTGACCTCGCAGCGCGAAATCGAGAAGGCGGTCCGCGACGCGCTCGAGGCCGGCAAGCTCGCGGGCGACGAGACGCTGACCGCCGAGGTCACGATCAGGATCGGCGGCATCCAGCTCACCGAGACCATCGACGGCCGGATCGAGCTCGCGTAGTCAACAAGTCGACAGGGAGACACTGCCATGGCCAAGCCGGTGGTCTACGGACCCGCCTACAGCACCTATGCCCGCACCGTCCGCCTCGCCCTCGAGGAGAAGGGCGTCGACTATGACCTCGTCGAGGTCGATCTGCTCAGCGGGGCGACCCAGACGCCCGAGCATCTCGGCCGGCAGCCGTTCGGCAAGGTCCCGGCGTTCGAGCACGACGGCTTCGCGCTTTATGAGACCGACGCGATCACGCGCTACATCAACGAAACCTTTCCGGGCTCCGATCTGGTGCCGGCGGACGTCAAGAGCCGTGCCCGGATGGCGCAGGCGATCAACATCATCTCGAGCTACGGCTATCCCTGCCTGATCCTCCAGATCTTCATGCAGCGCGCGATCATGCCCATGATGGGCAACCCGACCGACGAAGGCGCGATCACCGCCGCCATGCCGAAGGCCGAGACCAGCCTCAAGGCGCTTGAGCAGCTGATCGACGGCAACGCCTACCTCGCCGGCGATCGGCTGAGCCTCGCCGACCTGCTGCTGATCCCGGTCTACGACTACGTCACGCAGATCCCCGAGGGCCAGAAGCTCCTCGAGGCCACGCCCAATCTCCGGGGTTGGTGGGATCGGGTCCGAACCCGGCCAAGCGTTGCCAAGACCAAGCCGGCGCTGGGCTAGCCGCGCCTCGCGAGATCCACATCCATGGCATCGGAGCCGCGCCCGGCCTTCCTCGACCGTCCGATCGCGCGCGGCCTGGCGTTTCTGGTCTTCCTCGGCTGCCTGGGCGCGCTCGCCTGGATCGAGCGGGCGCGGCTGTTCCCGTCCAAGGTCGCGGCCGATGACCCGGTCGCGGTCTGCATCGCCGAGCGCGCCGCGCAGATCGACGACCTGGTTACCCAGGGCCGGATCCAGGCCGGCCAGGCCGAGCTGTTCAAGTCCCGGGCGCGGGAGATGTGCGCGGGCGCCGGCGCGCCGGTGGGCCCGCCCGCGCCCGGCCAGCCGCCGCGTTGAGGCCTTGGCGATGTCGGAAGTGACCATCCGGATGGCGACCGACGCCGACGCCGGCACCATCGTCCGGCTGATCCGGGCGCTCGCCGACTTTGAGAACCTGACCGATCAGGTCCGGATCAGCGAGGTCGACGTCCTGCGCGACGGCTTCGGTGAGCACCCCTGCTTCGAGTGCCTGCTCGCCGAGGCCGAGGGTGCTGTGGTCGCCTTCGCGCTTTTCTACCACACCTATTCGACCTTCGCGGGCCGGCCCGAGGTCTGGGTCGAGGACATCTTCGTGGCCGAGGCGGCGCGCGGCCGCGGCGTCGGCCGCAAGCTCATGGCCCGCCTGGCCGCGCTCGCGCTCGAACGCGGCTGCCCGCATCTGGCGCTCTCTGTGTTGCATTGGAATCCGGCGCGGGACTTTTACGGCCGCCTGGGCTTCCAGCACGCCCAGGACTGGCTGCCCTACCGCCTCGATGGCGACGGGCTCGGCCGGCTCGCCGCCGAGGACGCATGAGCCATGCCCGCATGCGCCGATGCCGGATGCTCTGAGCTTTGACGAGGCCGAGTACCGGAGCCGCCTCGCTGCCGTCCGCGCGGGCATGGCGGCGCAGGGCCTTGAGATCTGCCTGATCTCGACGCCCGAGAACATCTTCTACCTCACCGGCCTCGACCACTGGGGCTACTTCGCGCCCCACGTCTTGCTGGTCCCGGCCGCGGGCGAGCTGGTGCTGATCACCCGGGCGATGGAAGGCGTGACCGTCGCGCATCAGGTGCGCAACGCCCGCTTCGAGGGTCATGCCGATCAGGAGACCGCAGCCGATGTCGTCGTCCGTCGGCTCAGCGGGCGCAGGCCGCGTCACCGCCGGCATACGACCTGGGGTGATGGCGTCCTGGCCGCGGGCGATGCGGTCTTTCTCGAGCTTGCCGGCTGCATCCGGCGCTACCACGCGCCCCTGGACCGCCTGGTGTTCCTCGGCTCGGCACCTCCAGGCGCCGAACGGATGGCCAGGGTCTGCCTCGAGACGTTCGATGCCGTGCTCGACGCGCTCCATCCCGGTGCGCTGGCGCGCGCCGCCTTGGCAGCGGGTGGTCGACGCCGCCGGTCTTTCCCACTATCGCCGCCATCATTGCCGCTACCTGGTCGGGATCGGCTGCCCGCCGGGCTGGACCGGCGGCAACCGGGTCACCGGGCTGAGCCACGACAGCGACCGACGGATACCCGCAAGCCACACCATTGTTCGGGCGAGCTTTCTCGGGTTCGTTTGGTTCTGTTGGGAATGATCGCGCTGCCGTCCGCAAGGTCACTGCCTGGAAAGGTCGGCTGATACCAAGCGCAGAAAGTCCTAACTTTCTGCGCTTGGTCTGCGCGCCCGGGTTGGCGGGCGGCGGGCGCGCCCCGCGAAGGTGAAGCCTTCGCGGGAACCGTATGAGATCGTTGCGATGCCCGCAGGCCAAAACCCCAGTCTTTGCACGCCGCTCGGGTTCGTTTGGTTGTCCGCCACCAGACGGGGCTGCGGCGCCGGGGCGAGGCCGCGAGCGGGCGCCGTTCTGCCCGCTGGCGCCCGCGGCCGGCCGCGCACTCGACGCAGGGCCGGTGGTCATGCTTCGTGGTCTCCG
The DNA here is from genome assembly GCA_963756905.1 of uncultured Alphaproteobacteria bacterium. Classification (GTDB taxonomy): domain Bacteria; phylum Pseudomonadota; class Alphaproteobacteria; order Geminicoccales; family Geminicoccaceae; genus DATAOG01. The sequence continues at coordinate 111,114 of CAVWPO010000020.1, read as the reverse complement.
CGCCGGAGGATCGCCCGCGGCCGCCGAGGCGGGCGCAAGGGGAAGCGCGAAAGGCAAGGCTTGCCACGCCCCTGATAGCAGATGATGGGAAAATATGCAAGGCCGCCGGCCATGGGAAGGCCCCCGGGACCGGCGCTCACTGAGATTGGTCTCAACGGACACGCCTTGTTTCGAGGCAGACCACCGAGCCCGAAGCGCGCCCAGAAAAATTCTCGAGTAAAGGAAAGAATTCCGGTCATATGCGTTTCCTGGCCAGCAGAAGGCCCGTCCCGCGGCCGTTTCCCTGGGCAGTCGGTATTCTCCAGAGCAATCGCGGAAGCTGGCCGATTCCGGCTCACCGGCGCGCGGCGGGAGGAAAGGAACCAGACGAGCCGGCGTCGGAGGCGCCGGCGGTTGGCTCTGAGGCGGCGGCCGCCTGCCAATCATTGCTGGAGACGAAACGTCGTGATCACGTTGCGCCCGTCGCGCATCTCATAGACATACGTAACCCTTTGACCGACCCTGGGGACGGCCATCTCGCCGTTCGAGATCATGTAGAGGGTCTGGCCATTGATCACGATGGCGCCGGTGTCCTCGTGGACCAACTCCACGATACCGGTGATCACTTGCTCAGCTGTGGAACCGGCGCTCTGTGCCTGGCTCGCCTGATCATTCCCGGCAGCGGTGGCCGCCGGAATGGTCGCAGTGAGCAGCAGAACGAAAGCGGCGGCGGAGAACATCGCTCGCATGGTTGTGCTCCCTCAGTATCGCCTGCCGGCCCCACCGGCAGGCACATCACACGGTCTTGGTCGATGCCTCGCCGGCTCGGTCACGGCTCCGAAGTGGGCCGGAAGACCCAGACCGCGGCGCGCTCGCCGCCGCTGGCCCGGACCGCGAGATAGAGCCGGTCGCGCTCGGGAACGAACAGCGCGGTTCGGGCGCCCGCGACGGTCGGAATGCGTGCGAGCTCCTGGTAGCTGTCGCCGCGCTTCTGGATGACCTCGAGAAAGCCCGCGCCGCAGCTGAGATAGACGCGCTGGCGCTTGGCGTCGAGAAAGACATCGTCGGAGTCGCCGCAGGCTGGCAGACGCGCCAACGGCGCGCCAGAGTGTGTGTCGAACACAGCAAGTAGGGCCGGCCGGCGGTAGACGGTCAGAAGCCGTCCACCAGCCTCGTCGAGCGCCATCGGGAAATTGGCCCCCGCGTCGGCGATGCTCCAGCTCGCCACCTGCTGGCGCGTGACCCGATCCACCACGATGATCTGCTGCGCGTCGGGCACGTTGACGAAGATCCGCGGCGCATTGCGCTCGAGCTGAAAGGACTCGGGGTGCCCGGGGAGAGGGATCTTGGCGTCGAGCTTGCCGGACGCCGCCGAGATCAGGGCCAGGGCGCCCTCGCCGTAGCCGACCACCACCTGAGCATCCTTGGGCGCGAGGCGGACGTTGTCGGCATCGTCACCGAGCCGGAGAGGGTCGAGCGGCGTGAGCTCGGCGCCCGTGAAGCGGTGAACCACGCCGTCGCCGGCATCAGCCACGAAGACGGTGTCGGAGGCGGGGTCGTAGGCGACGCCCTGCGGCTCGGCGAGCCCGCCGATCCGGCGCAGGAGTTTGCCGGCGACAAGATCCACGACGCCCAGGCTGTTGTTGCCGAGCTCGGCCACGAACAGCCGTTGCCGGGGGAGATCGACCCCGAGGTGGTCGATCCGGCCGCGAACCTCGCCAAGGGGGATTTTCTGCTCCAGGACGAGCGGCTGCGGCGGGCCCGCCACGGCGGGCAACTCCGAGCCCATGACCGCCACGAGGATGACGAGTGCGGCCAGCAGCCGGCGTGACAATCCGATCAATCTCACCTCGGTGCGCGGTGCTCCGATGCCGTTTCATTCGGGCTAGCTCTTCTTGACGTTCATCTGATCGAGCGCTGCGCGCAGCCCCCGGGCGAGGGCTTGCGCGTCGGCGTTGGCCCAGAAGTGCATGAAGAAGAGGCGCGGCTCGTCGTTCAGCATGTGATTGTGGAGGGCCGTCACCTCGATCCCGTGCTCGCGCAAGGCCAGCAGCACCGGATTCACCTCGCTCGCGATCAGCACGAAATCGCCGGTGATCGCCGCCTTGCCGCCCCCCGTGGGCTGGAAGTTGATCGCGATGCCGGTGCCCATCGAGCGCGGCACGGCCATGCCGTCGTCGCTGATCGCCTCGGCGCGCGGCACGGTAAATTGGTAGACACCGCCGTTGGCCTTGCCTTTCTGGCCGATGACCTCGTCCAATTTGGCGGTATCGAGGTCGATGGTCGGGGGCGAGCCCGACGCGGTCGGCGTGGCAAACGGCGTCCCGCTCAGCGCCAGGGCGGTGTGCAGGGTGGTCGCCAGCTTCACCGGATCGCCGTGGCCCTCGACGTGCATGTACATGGTGGCGGGTGAGGATCGCAGCAGGTGATTGTGCAGCGCCGTGATCTCGATCCCGCCTTCGGCCAAGCTCTTCATCACGGGGTTGACCTCGTCCTGTGTGAGCACGAGGTCGCCCATGACCATGGCGCCGTCGCCCGCGGGCTCGAAGGCGAGCCACGAGCCGAGCGCGAGCGCTGGCCTGATCTCCGACCCCGTCGAGCGTGACCTTCAGGTCCGAGCGCGGCAGGCCCACGCGGTAAACCCCGTCCGGTTGCGCGATGCCCGCCTTGCCCAAGGCGTCTTCAACCTTCTTCCAGTCGATGTCGGCGGCGAACACGGGACTCGAGAGCCCGAGAGCAACGAGCGCCGCTGCCATGCAAAGGCCCCTCGACATAAGCATCTCCTCTCGCGCTTGGTTTCAAGCCTCTGCCGATAGCTGTCGCGGACGGCTCGTGGCCTGCCCTAGTCGAGCTTTTCCGATACCTTCTTGAACTGCTGGCCGTGCAGCAGGGTCACCTCTGTGGCTGGGTGGCCGGACGTCATCCCAGGAAAGCTGCTGACGGCTCGCGACCCGGCGTTGGCTTTGACCGCTGTCTCGGTCGCAGCGAGCAGGGAAACCTTGGCTTTGTCCACGGCCGCTTTCTGCTTCTCGGCGGCTTCGAGATCCTCGCTGTCCGTGATCTTCTCGGCCTCCGCGATCTCGCCGGTCTTGGGGTCAACGACGACCTCGCTGAACCCGCCGCTTTTCGCGGTATAGACCGAGAGCTGGAGCTTGCCGTCCGCGACCTCGAACTTGGCCGAGACCGGCGTCCCTTCGCGCGCGCTCGCCTTCAGCCCGTCCTCCAGCGTCACTTTGGTATCCTTGAGTGCGGCGGCGAGCGCGGTCTGTTCCGACTTCTCATCAGCACGCGCCGTAATAGATGGGCAGATGACCGGGATCACAGTGGCAAAGGCGGCTAGCGTGACAACGAAGCGGTTCATGGTCAGCCTCCTGGCTCGTCCGACTGAGTGAGGTGATGGCGGCGGCTCGGTGCTCCTGTGGTCAGAAGCCTTCGTCGGCCAAACGCTGGCGAGCACCTATTATTCCTCATGTATCACGAGTATGTGATCATAGATACAGGTAAGCGAATTCCAAATTCAGCTGGTCGCACGGGCTCCTGACCACGCTTGGCCAGCCGTGGATCTCGCCGCGAGCCCTCGTAGGCCAGGCAGGGAGCGCATCCTTAGATCCGCGGTCACTCACATTGACTCCTGCGCCGCGACGACCGGACCGCCGGCCGCGCGCCACCCTTCAATGCCGCCCTCGATGATGCTCGCCATGACACCGCGGCGCCGCAAGGCGTCGCGCACGCCCTGGCTCACCTCATGACCGTGCACGCAGTAAACGACCAGCGAACAGCCAGGCGGCAGCCCGACCGCCCATTGCTCGACGGCGTGCGGGTCGCGCCAGATCGCGGCGGGCAGCATCGCCGGATCGGCCTCGAAGGCCGGCCGTTTGCGGACATCGACCACCACCGGCGGCTGTGGCGTCTTCAAGAGGCTCATCAAGGTTCCTGGAAACAGACAAGGATCCATGGTTTACCCTCCAGCCAGGACACCACGCCCCAGCCCAGGCCTTATCTATGATACAAGTGTTGCATAACAAGATGCAGGATGCTACATAAATCACATGGGCGAACCCTCACACATCCAAACCTCAAGTGGCCGATGGCTGCTGCTCATTCACCAGCTGCCAGCCAAGCCCGCCTACTTCCGGGTGAAGATCTGGCGGCGGCTGCAGGCATTGGGCGCGGTCGCCGTGAAGAACGCGGTCTACGCGCTGCCGGCGAGCGAGCAGACCCAGGAGGATTTCGAGTGGCTCCTGCGGGAGATCACCGAAGGCGGGGGTGAGGCCGTGCTGTGCGAGGCGCGCCTGATCGAGGGCCTCTCCGATGAGGAGGTGCGCGCGCTGTTCAATCGTGCTCGCGACGAGGACTACGACGCCATTGCCAAAGAGGCGCGCTCGATCGGCGCGGAGCTCGGGGACCAGCCGCCGCCGGCGAAGCGGGCGGAGGCGAAGGGGCAGCTCGCGCGGCTCAAGAACCGCCTCGCTCAAGTCGTGGCGATCGATTTTTTCGGCGCCGATCGGCGCCCGCCCGCCGAAGGGCTGCTCGCCGAGCTCGAGGAACGGGTCGCCGAGCCGCCCACGGCAGAACCGCCCGAAGCAGCTTCGAGGGAGATCCACGCGTTGCAGAACCTACGCGGCCGGACCTGGGTGACGCGACAGGGCGTGTTTGTCGACCGGATCGCCTCGGCCTGGCTGATCCGCCGGTTCATCGACCCGGAAGCCGGGTTCAAGTTCGTGCCGGCCAAAGGCTACCAGCCGGCGTCCGGCGAGCTCCGCTTCGACATGTTCGAGGCCGAGTTCACGCACCAGGGCGATCGATGCACGTTCGAGGTCCTGCTCGAGCAGGCCGGGCTGGATGATCCGGCACTGCGCGCGATCGCCGAGATCGTGCACGACATCGACCTCAAGGACGCGAAGTTCGGCCGCGACGAGGCGGCCGGCATTGCCAGCCTGATTGCCGGCGATCGCACGGGCCCACCCGAAGGATGAGGAGCGTCTCGCCCAGGGCGTCGCCCTGTTCGAGAATCTGTATGCCTCTTTTCGCAACCGCCGGCGCGCCCCGCGCTGACGGCGCAAGCTCAAAAGCCTACGCGTGGACCCAATCAGCACCATCGATGAGCAGCAGGCCGTCTCGACCTCGCACGGAATTCCGTTCAGCGACGCGGTGCGCGTCTGGGCCCGGATCGCCGCGCTGAGCTTCGGCGGCCCGGCCGGCCAGATCGCGGTGATGCACCGCATCCTGGTCGAGGAGAAGCGCTGGATCGGCGAGAACCGGTTCCTGCACGCGCTCAACTACTGCATGCTGCTGCCCGGGCCCGAGGCGCAGCAGCTTGCCATCTATATCGGCTGGCTCCTGCACCGGACGAACGGCGGGCTGGTCGCGGGCATGCTGTTCGTCCTGCCCGGCGCTGCTCGCGATCCTGGGCTTGAGCTGGCTCTACGCCGCTTTCGGCAACGTCGGCGTCGTCGCAGGCGCTGTTCTTCGGCCTCAAGGCGGCGGTGCTGGCCATCGTCCTCGAGGCCGTGCTGCGGATCGGCCGGCGCGCGCTCAAGAACAACGTCATGGTCGGGCTCGCCGCCGCCGCCTTCGTCGCGATCTTCGTCTTCGGCGTGCCGTTTCCCTTGATCATCCTCACCGCCGCGCTCGATCGGCTTCTGTCGGCGGCCGTGCCGGTCTGCGCCGCGTTCCTGACCGGCGGCAACGGTCATGGCAGGCACGGCCAAGGCGGTTCCCGACGCCGAGACCGCGCTCGGTGAGAACGTGCCCGCGCATGCGCGTCCCTCGGTCTCCTGGGCGCTGCGCGGTCGCGGCGGTCTGCCTCGTGCTCTGGCTCGGGCCGGTCGTCGCGCTCCTGCTGGCGCTCGGGCCGGACCACGTGTTCACGAAGATCGGCATGTTCTTCTCGAAGATGGCGGTGGTCACCTTCGGCGGCGCCTATGCGGTGCTCGCCTATGTCGCGCAGGAGGCGGTCGAGACCTACGGCTGGCTGCGACCCGGCGAGATGCTGGACGGGCTCGGCCTTGCCGAGACCACGCCCGGGCCGCTGATCATGGTCGTGCAGTTCGTCGGCTTTCTGGCCGCCTTCCGCGACCCCGGAACGCTCGACCCGCTTCGTCGCCGGCGCCCTCGGCGGGCTGCTCACCACCTGGGTGACCTTCGTGCCGTGCTTTCTTTGGATCTTCCTCGGCGCCCCCTTTATCGAGGCGCTGCGCGGCAACCGCGCGCTCGCGGCGGCGCTCTGCGGCGATCACCGCTGCCGTCGTCGGCGTCATCCTCAACCTCGCCGTCTGGTTCGGCCTTCACGCATTGTTCCGCGAAATGCAGGGGATCGAACTGCTTCGGGAGGTCGCTCGACGTTCCCGTCTTGACCACGATCAATCCTGCGGCCCTGATCCTGACGTTGGCGGCGATCTTGGCGGTGTTCCGCTTCAAATTCGGCGTGATTCCGGTGCTGGCCGCCTGCTCGGCGGCCGGTGTCCTCTACTTTCTTGCGCTCGAGGCGATCGCGTGATCCCGCGCGCCTCGGGTGGCGCCGAGCGGGCGCCGTTGGCGATTCTGCACACCGGCGCCACGTCGGAGACGAGCCTCCTGCTCGCCGCACGCGGCTTGCGGGCGGTCGGCGACGGCTTCGTAAGCCTGCTGCTGCCGGTCTATCTGCTCGCGCTCGGCTACGGCCCGTTCGAGACCGGCGTCATCGCGACCGCGACGCTTGCCGGCTCGGCGCTCCTCACGCTTCTCGTTGGCCTCTACGCTCACCGCGCCTCGGGGCGAACGCTGCTGATCGGCGCCGCCCTTTTGATGATGCTGACTGGCATCGCCTTCGCAACCTTCGAGGACTTTTGGCCCCTCCTCCTCGTCGCCTTCGTCGGCACGCTCAATCCGTCCTCGGGCGACGTCAGCGTCTTCCTGCCGCTGGAGCAGGCGCAACTCGCCCGCTCGGTGAGCGATCATGGCCGCACGCGCCTGTTCGCCCGCTACAGCTTCATCGGCTCGATCATGGCCGCGGTCGGCGCCCTGGGCGCCGCCCTGCCTGAGGCGGCCGCGGAACTCCTGGGTACGGAACTGAAGCCGGTGCTCCAGGCGGCGTTCCTCCTTTACGCCGCCCTCGGCGGGCTCGCCTTGCTGCTCTACCGCCGCCTGCCAGTGGCGGCGGAGACAGCCGAGCCCGGTCAAGCGCCACCAAGACCGCTCGGGCGCTCGCGCCGCATCGTGCTCACGCTGGCCGCCCTGTTCAGCCTCGATGCGTTCGCCGGGGGCCTCGTCGTCAACTCGCTCCTGGTTCTCTGGCTGTTCGAGCGCTTCGGCCTCTCCCTCGCCGCCGCCGGCGCCATCTTTTTCTGGACAGGCGTGCTTTCGGCCTTGTCGTTCTTCGCCGCCGCCTGGATCGCCGAGCGGATCGGGCTCGTCAACACGATGGTGTTCACGCACCTGCCGGCGAACGTCTGCCTTGCCCTCGTCCCCTTCGCCCCGAGCCTTCCGCTCGCGATCGCGTTGCTGCTCGTGCGCAGCGCGCTTTCACAAATGGACGTGCCGACCCGGACCTCGTACGTCATGGCGGTGGTCGCTCCCGAGGAGCGCCCGGCGGCCGCCAGCGTGACCTCGGTGCCGCGCAGCCTCGCCGCCGCCGCAAGCCCTGCGCTCGCCGGCGCATTGATCGCTGCCTCCGGCTTCGGCTGGCCGCTGTTGCTCGCCGGTGGATTGAAAATCACCTATGATTTGCTCCTCCTGGCGATGTTCCGAAACGTGCGTCCGCCGGAGGAGACGGGCAGACGTTCCCGTCCTTAGCGCTCACTCAGGGGAGCGACAGGACGCGTGCAGAAGGGCGTGCCAAGCCTGAGCCGTGTGGCGCGGCGGCATTCCTGCGCTCGGCTTGTTGTGTTTCGTGGCCGGCGGCGGGTTGGCATACCGGAGCACGCGCCGAGGGCGATGGTCGACTCGCGGAGGGTGCCCGACGCTGACGATGACGAGATCGATGGCGTTCGAGCCGAACGTTCCGGAGGCCGTGATGGTCGACGGGCTGCCAGACATTGCCGCTGTCGGCTTCGAACTGCTGCGCGATGCGATCCGTGGCCTTCTCGGACTGCAGCGCGAGATCCAGCGGAGCCTGGCGAGCGAGTTCCGAGCGGCGCACGAGAGCCGCTCGGCATTGGCTCCGCTCGGGGTCATGTCGATGGCCTTCGCCTTCGGCGCCGTCCACGCGGTGACCCCGGGCCACGGCAAGTCGGTCGTGGCATCTTATTTCCTCGGGCAGGGCGGCCCGGCACGTCGAGGCCTCGCCATGAGCGCGAAGGTCATCGCAACGCATGTCCTCTCTGCGATCGTGCTCGTTCTCGCCTCCACCTTTCTGATCGACGTGAGTTTTGGCGTCAGGCCGGCCAACTTCCCGGCGGTGCGCCTCGTCAGTTACGCCGGCGTCACCGCGATCGGCGGCTGGCTGCTCTGGCGCGCTGCGCGCCGCGAGCACGCCCTGTCGATGCACGACCCCACGGCAAGGGAGGGCGCCTTGCCGTATTTCGCCGGTCTGTCGCCCTGCCCGTTGACGACCATGATCATGGTGGTCGCCCTGGCCAACGGGATGGTCGTGCTGGGCCTGCTCGTCAGCCTCAGCATGGCCCTCGGTATGACCACGACGGTCGCGGCTCTCGCCATCGCTGTCATCCTATTCCGCCAGTGGCTGGCGCAGCTGCTGGCGCGGCATGGCGCGAAGGTCGAGCGTACCGCCAGAGGGCTTGAGATCCTCGGTGCAGCCGCCGTCACGATGATCGGATTGGCGCTCCTGGCGGGCGCAGTGACGTAGGCGATCGTGGGCGATACTTGTCCGATCGGGCGCGGTTACCGACGGCTCTGGCTCGCTCATTCCGGACCTGCGACGTGGCCGTGGGTAGCTACGGCCTCGACCCGGAGCCGCGATAACGCCGGCAAGTGATGCTGCGCTTCGGCGCGCAGTCTCTCGGCAAGCATCGCTGCCTCGCGGACCGGCAGCTCGGCATCGACCACAATGTCGGCTTCAGCGTGCAGCCGGTGGCCGACCCATCGTGCCCGCGCGCCGTCGATCGCGGCGATGCCGGGCACGTGCTCGGCGGCGTGGCGTAGCTCGGCGATGATATGCGGGTCCACGCCATCCAGGAGCCGCGTGAACACGGCCTTTGCCGATTGCCAGACGATGCCAAGGATAGCGACGGTGATGGCGAGCCCTACGATCGGGTCGGCGAGCGGGAAGCCGAGCCACACGCCGAACGCGCCCAGCACGACGGCGAGGCTCGTGAGCCCGTCGACCCGCGCGTGGTAGCCATCGGCGACCAGCGCCGCGCTCTCGATCGCGCGCCCCACCCGGATGCGGAACACGGCGACCGCCTCGTTGCCGAGAAAGCCGATCACCCCCGCGAGCGCCACCCAGCCGAGAAGCACGATCGGCTGCAGGTGGAGCAGCCGCTCGACCGCCTGCCCAGCCGGCGACGATCGCGCTGAACAGGATGATGCCGACGATGATGACCCCGGCCAGGTCCTCGACCCGGCCGTAGCCGTAGGTGAAGCGCGGGCTCGGCGGGCGCCGCGCCAGCGCGAACGCGAGCCAGAGGGGGATCGCGGTGCCGGCATCACCCAGGTTGTGGATCGTGTCGGCAAGGAGCGCAACGCTGCCCGAGAGAACCACGACGGCAAGCTGCACCAGGCTGGTGACCGCCAGGATCAAGAACGACCATTTGACCGCCCAGATGCCGCGCGCGGTCGTGGCGATCGAGGGATCGATCACCCCGTGAGTGTGGCCGCGGCCGTGACCGTGATCATGATGATGAGCGTGGTGATCCGTGGGCGCGGCGAAGCCGAACCAGGATCGCGCGGCGCGAAGCATGGTGGCGGGTCTCCGGTCGTCCCTACAGGTAGCGCGTGATCGCCTTGAACTCTTCGATGGTCGTCCGCTGCTCCCGACCGACTTGGCCGACCGCCGCCTCGAGGCGTGATCGTCGTGGTCGTGAATGAGCGCTCGCTTGGCTTCCGCGATCGCCTTCTCGACGGCGTGCAACTGCTGCGCGAGCTCCACGCAGGGTCGCCCGGTTTCGATCATGCTGATGGTGCTGCGGAGGTGGCCTTCAGCGCGCCTAAGCCGTCTGACGACCCCCGGATGGGTTCGGTGCAGGAGATCTTCGCTCATAGCGGCCTATCCTATCCCCCTGGAGAGGATATGCAACCCGAGTTCGGCAGGTTGGAGCTCAGAGTGGCACAGGGATCGGGACGGCCGCTTCTCGGCTGAGCGGCTACGCGCTGCTCCCGTCGCCGCCGCGTTCGGCGGCGAGCTTGGCGCGTGCGGCCTCGATCTCCTCGCGCTCGCGCAGGTAGTCGTCGGTCGTGCGCGGCCGGGGGCGCGGTGCCGCCCCGAACGGGTTGTCGGTCGCCTCGAACTGGACGATCACGCGGCAGTCGTCGCACATCCTGATTCGGTCGATCGCTGCGGAATCCATGAACATCCAATTCTTTGCGCCGAGTTTCTCGATGATTTTCTCAATTGAGGCCCGGGTCCCGAACGGCTTGCCGCAGCGGATGCATTCGAACGGCGCCTCCTGCTTGATCGGGATCGGCTGGCGCGCCTCGTCGGTGAAGTCGAGGCGGGGCTCCAGCTTGATCACGTGCTCGGGGCAGGTGTTGGCGCAGAGGCCGCACTGGACGCAGGCATCCTCCAGGAACCGCAGCTCGGGTCGCTCCGGATTGTCCTGGAGCGCGCCGGTCGGGCAGGCGCCGACGCAGGCAAGGCACAAGGTGCAGCCCGCGGTGTCGACCACGACCCGGCCGAACGGCGCCCCCACCGGCAGCGCCAGCTGGTCGACCGGGTCCGGCGCCGCCGCATGCAGCTCCTGGAGCGCCAGGCGCAGCAGCGACCGCTTGCCGCCCATCGGCAGGAAGCTCGCAGCCGGCATCCGGCCCACCGGTGCCGTCTCGAACAGGCGCAGCTCGACCGCGTCCGGGTCGTCGTCCAGCGCCAGCTCGAGCCGACCCTGGCCGTAACCGAGGCCACCGAGCACTGCATTGGCGTAGGTGAACTGGGCCTCGAGGCCCGCAAGCTCATCCCGTCGTTTGGGCGGCACCAGCACCAGCAGCCGCTCGGCACCGTAGGCGAAGGCCGCCAGGATGGCGTCCAGGCCCAGCTGGGTCACCTCGTTGAGCGCGAACGGGATCACATGGGCCGGCAGGCCGCGGCCGAAGCGACTGAGCAGCGAGATCAGCTCGCCGCCATGCGGATCATCGTGGACCAGCAAGGCGGGGCGTTGTCCCCCCGCTTGCCTGTAGCTCATGAAAAGCGTGCGTAGCCGCTCGAGGATCGTGGTCGCCGGCGGATAGGCGTAGGCCGCCGCACCGGTCGGGCAGACGCTGTGGCAGGCGCCGCAGCCGCCGCAGAGATAAGGGTCGATCGCGACCACGTCGCCGGCAGGCTGGATCGCGGCCGCCGGGCAGACCTCGAGGCAGCGCGTGCACCCGGTGCGGCGCGAGCGCGAGTGGGCGCAGAGCTCGGCCTCGAACTGGACGTATCGCGGCTTCTCGAACTCGCCGACCAGGTCGGTCAGGTCGAACAGCGCGCGCTGGACCGCCGCGGGATTGCCGGGGTCGGGCTTCAAGTAGCCATCACGCTTGGCATGCGCGGGGAACAAGGGCGCGCCGCCGACGAGGTCGAGGATCAGATCGAACCGGGTCGCAACCCCGTCCCGCGCGCGCTCGAAAGCCAGCGCCTCCCGCGAGGAGACCACCATCTGGGCAAAGCCCTCGACGGTGAGCTCGAAGGCGCCGAGATGGCCACTCGCACGGCTGACCGTGCCCCGGTAGACCGGCACGTCCATCCTGCGCGGCGGGATGACCTCGGCCGCGCCGGTCAGGATGACCGTGACCGAGAGGCGGGAAGCGAGCTGCTTTGCGGCCTCGAGCGCCTGCTCGTCGCGGCCGTAGACGAGGCAGTCGCCATCGGATTTGAGGGTCACGCTCGCAGCCGGCGGGATCTCGAGCGCGGCCTCGGCGAGCAGGGCCGCGATCTTGGGCAGCGCCGCCGGCCCCTGCTCGGACCAGCCGGCGCGCTCGCGGATGTTGACGTAGGCGACCTCGGTCGCGGGGCCGAACTCGGCGCGCGCCTCCTCGAACCGCGGCGCCTCCTGGGTGCAGCCGACCAGCAGAGGCTCACCGCTTGCGACAGCCTCCTGGAAGGCGGCGAGCTGGGCACGGCAGAGCTGGGTGTGGATCTCGGGCGCCTCGCCCCTGCCCGCGCAGGTGCGCGCGAGCCCCCTGCCATCGAGCGCCATGCTGACCTCGCAGTTGCAGATCAGCAGCCGCTTACCATTGAGTTCCATGCGCTTGTCCCGGCATTCCTCGCCTTCCGTCTTAAGCATTGTCGCAGCCAAAGCCGTTCCCTTGCAAGCGCAACCGGGCTAAGCCGAGCTGGTGGCAACGGAGGGCGACGTCATGATCGAGGATCAGGATCCCGGTTCCCTGATCCAGACCGGGTGGCTGGCAGAGCATCTGGACGACCCGGACCTGCGCATCTTCGAGTGTACCACCCACCTCAGGCCGGCGGCGGAGGGCGAGCCCGTGCCATACCACCCGGAGGCCGGCCGCGCCGACTACGCGGCCGGTCACATCCCGGGCGCGGGTTTTCTCGACCTCCCGGGCGAGCTATCGCGTCGGGATGCCGCCGTCGCCTTCATGATGCTGCCGGCGGCCGAGTTCGCGGCGGCCATGTCACGGCACGGCATCGGCGAGAGCAGCCGGGTCGTGCTCTACAGCCGCGGGCCCCTGATGTGGGCGACCCGCGTCTGGTGGATGCTGCACGCCATGGGCTTCGACGAGGCCGCGGTGCTCGATGGCGGTTTCGAGCGCTGGCTCGCCGAGGGCCGTCCGGTCTCGACCGAGCCCGGAGGCTACCCGCCCGCGAGCTTCATCCCGCGCCCGCGCCCGGGCCTCTTCGTCGACCGGGAGGCGGTGCTCGTGGACCTGGACCAGCCCGGCGTCCGCCTGATCAACACGTTGAGCGAGGCGGACTTCAAGGGTGAGGAGCCCTCCCGCTACGGTCGCCCCGGCCGCATCCCCGGCAGCGTCAACCTGCCCTGGCCGACGCTCGCCGATCCCGAGACCGGTCGCCTGATCCCGCTCGAGGAGGCGGCGCGCCGCCTCGAGGCGATCGGGGCGCCCGCGGCCGAGCGCATCGTCTGCTACTGCGGTGGCGGCATCTCGGCGACCATGGGCCTCTTCCTGCTGCATCGCCTGGGCTACGCGAATCTCGCGCTCTACGACGCCTCGATGGCCGAATGGGCGCGCGACCCGACCCTGCCGATCGAGCGGGGCTAGCCTTTTCCGCTGCCGGCCGTAGATTTGGGGGATCATGGAACGCAGCGTCCACATGCCGCTCGGCGTCGTGATCGAGCGGCGCCAGAGCACCAGCCCCTGGCAGGACTGGGTCTGGCGCCCGGTCTCGGTGCTGCCCGGCGCGCCGCCGGTCGGGGCTGAATGGCACGAGCTGGTGCGGGGCGCGACCTGGATCCGTTATCACGCGGCCAACCTGCCGCTCGAGCTGCACCGCAGCGAGACCGACGCCTATCTCCTCAACCTCGCGCAGCCGTCGCCCCGGATCTACGTCGTGCTGCGGCCGGCGACCGCGCCCGGGCCAAACCCCTTCCGGCCCTTGCTGATCACGGCCTCGCCGGTGGAGGCCGAGAGCTACCAGTCGAGTGGCGAAGAGATCGTGGAGGGCGTGCCGATGCCCGAACCGGTGATCGCCTGGCTGGAAGCGTTCGTCGCCCGCCACCACGTCGAGCGGCCGTTCGTCAAGCGCAAGCGCAACAAGGGCGCGACCGTCGTCGCGGCCGGCGCGGGCTCCGATGATCCCGGCCCAGGCGAGACGGCGGTCCGCGACGATGGCTGACGACGAAGGCTTCGTCCGGCGTTGGTCGCGACGCAAGAGCGCGACCCGCGCGCGGGCCCGACAGCCCGACCCGGCACCGACGGCCGTCTCGCCCCCCAGCCCTACGCTGCCGCCGCCATCGGCACCTCCAGCTGCCCGAGGCCCGGACGTTCCCGACCCGGTGATCGATCCGGCGTCGTTGCCAGACATCGAGAGCCTGACCTACGGGTCCGACTTCACGGTCTTTCTGCGGGCGGGGGTCCCGGCCGAGCTTCGCAAGCGCGCCCTCCAGCGGCTCTGGCGCAGCGATCCGGTGCTGGCCAACCTCGACGGCCTGGTCGAGTACGGCGAGGACTACAGCCAGATCGGCATCACCCCGCAGATCGTTCGCACCGCCTATCAGGTCGGCCGCGGCATGCTCGATCGGATCGAGGCGGCGGCCGCGCAATCGCCGGCCGAGCCCCCGTCGGTCGCGCCATCGGATCGGAAGGGAGACGATGCGGAATTCGCCCAACTCCCGGCGGTCGAGGGCAGCGGCGGTGAGGACGCACAAGCAGCCGCAGTCGTCGACGAGCCCGCGCCGCCACCAGTCGCGAAGCAGCGCTAACTGGATGCACAATTGTCGGAATTTTTCGACGACAGGCGAATACAGAAAAAAAGGCATCAATCCGCAAAACATTGCGTCCGGTGCGAGCGCTTGCGCCGCGCCCAGCGGCGGAGTAGTTTCGAATTACAACAAGCCTAAGCTGCAGTGTCGGCAAATGAGGCAGTCGGGAGCGTGCAGGCTGGCCAAGCATCTGCGCCAGCCCTCATGGGCATGGCGGCGATAGTTGACCCGGAGGACGAGCTGCGGGCGCGGTTCTATCGTCTGCTCGCGCGCCTGCTCGAAGGGCCAGCCGACCAGACCCTGCTCGACGTCGCGGCCGGGCTGAAGGGTGACGAGACGCCTCTCGGAGCGGGCATCAGGACACTCGCCGCTCACGCGATGCGGGCGACCCCGGCCGCGGTGGCCGAGGAATATTTCGAGCTGTTCGTCGGGATCGGCCGCGGCGAGCTGGTGCCCTATGCCTCCTACTATCTGACCGGATTCCTGAACGAGAGGCCGCTTGCGCGGCTGCGCGGCGAGATGGCCGAACTCGGCATCGCCCGCGCCGCCGGGGTCACGGAGCCCGAGGACCACATCGCGGCGCTGTGCCAGATGATGGCCGGGCTGATCGAAGGCAGCTTCGACGCCCCGGCCGGGCTCGCCGTGCAGCGACGTTTCTTCGAGCGCCACATGGCAGCTTGGGCGCCACGGTTCTTCACCGATCTCGAGACCGCACGCGCAGCCGTCCTGTACGCGCCGGTCGGTGCGATCGGAGGCGCCTTCATGGCGATCGAGACGACCGCCTTCGCGATGGTCGAGTGAGATCGGGCAGGCGAGCGGCCCGTCGGCCGCAGGTGAGGGAAAGCGAGCGGCCGGCCCGGCCGCCGCTGACGGATAAGGCAGTGAAAGGTCGAACCATGTCGAGCGATCACGACGACGCCAAGGCAAGCGGACGCCGCCAGTTCATCAAGCTCGCGAGCCTGGGGGCCGTGGCCGGTGCGGTGGCCGCGGTCGCCGGCGAGGGCCGGAGCGAGGCCAAGGCCGCTCGAGCCCGAACCGCAGGCTCAGGGGTATCGCGAGACCGCGCACGTCAGGAAGGTCTACGAGCTCGCCCGCTTCTGAGCGGCCGGCCGCGACCCGTCCTTAGGCGCCAAGGGAGAGCCATCATGCTGCACAAGAAGACCAGCCGAGCCGCCACCGGCGCGCGCCTCTCGACCCCCCTCGCCGCGCTCACCGGCAGCGTGCTCGACCGGCGGACCTTCCTCAGCCGGTCCGGCCTTGCCGCGAGCGGGGTTGCGGCTGCCTCGTTCGCCGGCGGCGGCATGGTCACCCGGGCAGAGGCGCAGACCGCCGCCACGGCGGGCGCGATCAAGCAGGTCAAGACCGTCTGCACCCATTGCTCGGTCGGTTGCACGGTGATCGCCGAGGTCGAGAACGGCGTCTGGACCCGCCAGGAGCCGGGCTTCGACAGCCCGTTCAATCTCGGCTCGCACTGCGCCAAGGGCGCCTCGGTGCGCGACCACGGCCATGGCGAGCGGCGCCTCAAGTACCCGATGAAGCTGGTCGACGGCAAGTACCAGAAGATCCCCTGGGACCAGGCGATCGACGAGATCGGCGACAAGCTGCTCGAGATCCGCAAGGCCAACGGGCCCGATGCCGTCTATTGGATCGGTGGGTCCAAGCACAGCAACGAGGGCGCCTATCTCTATCGCAAGTTCGCGGCCTTCTGGGGCACGAACAATTGCGACAACCAGGCGCGCATCTGTCATTCGACCACGGTCGCAGGGGTTGCCAACACCTGGGGCTATGGCGCGATGACCAACTCCTACAACGACATCCACAAGTCGCGGGCGATGCTGTTCATCGGCTCCAACGCCGCCGAGGCGCATCCGGTGGCGATGGTCCACATCCTGCGGGCCAAGGAGCAGAACAACGCGCCCCTGATCGTCTGCGACCCCCGCTTCACCCGGACCGCCGCGCACGCCGACGAATATGTGCGCTTCCGCTCGGGCACGGACGTGGCACTCGTTTGGGGCATTCTCTGGCAGATCTTCGAGAACGGCTGGGAAGACAAGGAATACATCCGCCAGCGGGTCTGGGGCATGGACCAGATTCGCGACGAGGTGAAGAAGTGGACGCCCGCGGAGGTCGAGCGGGTGACCGGCGTGCCTGGCTCCCAGGTCAAGCGGGTGGCCATGATCATGGCCAACAACCGTCCTGGCACGCTCGTCTGGTGCATGGGCGGGACCCAGCACACCAGCGGCAACAACAACACCCGCGCCTACTGCGTCCTGCAGCTGGCGCTCGGCAACGTCGGCGTGTCGGGCGGCGGCACCAACATCTTCCGCGGCCACGACAACGTCCAGGGGGCGACCGACCTCGGCAACCTGCCGGACAACCTTCCGGGCTACTACGGCCTCGCCGAGGGCGCCTGGAAGCACTGGGCGCGGGTCTGGGACGTGCCCTACGACGACCTGCTCAAGGGCTTCGGCTCGAAGGAGCTGATGGAGAAGGCCGGCATCCCCGAATCGCGCTGGTTCGACGGCGTGCTCGAGGCCAAGGAGAACCTCGATCAGCCGAGCAACATCCACGCGCTGATCTACATGGGCCACGCGCCCAACTCGCAGGTCCGCCAGCCCGACCTCAAGAAGGCGATGGAGCAGCTCGACCTTTTGGTCGTGATCGACCCCTACCCGACCGTGTCGGCGGTGCTCCACGACCGCAAGGACAACACCTACCTCCTGCCGGCCTCGACCCAGTTCGAGACCTACGGCTCCGTGACCGCCTCCAACCGCTCGGTGCAGTGGCGCGAGAAGGTCATCGACCCGCTGTTCGAGTCCAAGCCCGACCAGGTCATCCTTTACCTCCTGGCCAAGAAGCTCGGATTCGCCGAGCCGATGTTCAAGCACATCAAGGTCGAGGGCGAGGAGCCGCGGGTCGAGGACATCACGGCCGAGTTCAACCGCGGCACCTGGACGATCGGCTACACCGGGATCTCGCCGGAGCGGCTGCGGCTGCACATGGCCAATCAGCAGACCTTCGACAAGACCACCCTGCAGGCAGTGGGCGGCCCGTGCGATGGCGAATACTACGGCCTGCCCTGGCCGTGCTGGGGCCCGCCCGAGATGAAGCACCCGGGCAGCCCGATCCTCTACGAGACCGCCAAGCCGGTCGCCCTGGGCGGCATGGGCTTTCGCGCCCGCTTCGGGGTCGAGCGCGGCGGCCAGAACCTGCTCGCCGAAGGCTCCTGGCCTCAGGGCTCCGAGATCGAGGACGGCTACCCCGAGTTCACCATGGCGATGCTCAAGAAGCTCGGCTGGGATGGCGATCTGACCGCCGACGAGAAGGCCGTGATCGACAAGATCGGTGGCGATTCGGTCAACTGGAAGACCGACCTCTCGGGCGGCATCCAGCGGGTCGCGATCAAGCATGGCTGCGCCCCCTACGGCAACGCCAAGGCGCGCGCCGTGGTCTGGACCTTCCCCGACCCGGTGCCGATCCATCGCGAGCCGCTCTACACCCCGCGCCGCGACCTGGTCGCCGACTACCCGACCTACAAGGACACCAAGCTCGGCCGGGTGCCGGTGCTCTACGCCTCGATCCAGCAGAAGGACTTCGCCAAGGACTTCCCGATCATCCTGACCTCGGGCCGCCTGGTCGAGTACGAGGGCGGCGGCGACGAGACCCGCTCCAACCCCTGGCTGGCCGAGCTCCAGCAGGACATGTTCGTCGAGGTCAACCCGTTCGATGCCAACAACGTCGGCATCCGCGACCGCCAGATGGTCTGGGTGCACGGCCCCGAGGGCGGCAAGGTCAAGGTCATGGCCATGCTGACCGACCGGGTCGGCCGCGGCGTCGCCTTCATGCCGTTCCACTTCGGCGGCTGGTACCAGGGCCAGGACCTGCGCAGCAAATACCCGCAGGGCGCCGATCCGTTCGTGCTCGGCGAATCCACCAACACCGCCCAGACCTACGGCTACGACTCGGTGACGCAGATGCAGGAGACCAAGACCACGCTTTGCCGCATCGAAGCGGCGTAAGGGAGCGCGAACCATGGCCCGGATGAAGTTCCTCTGCGATGCCGAGCGCTGCATCGAGTGCAACGCCTGCGTCACCGCGTGCAAGAACGAGAACCACGTGCCCTGGGGCATCAACCGCCGCCGCGTGGTCACGATCAGCGACGGCGTGCCCGGCGAGCGCTCGATCTCGGTCGCCTGCATGCACTGCTCGGACGCGCCCTGCATCGCGGTCTGCCCGGTCGACTGCATCTACCAGACCGAGCAGGGCGTGGTCCTGCACTCCAAGGATCTGTGCATCGGCTGCGGCTACTGCTTCTACGCCTGCCCGTTCGGCGCCCCCCAATATCCGCAGGCGGGCAACTTCGGCTCGCGCGGCAAGATGGACAAATGCACCTTCTGCGGCGGCGGCCCCGAAGCCGACAACAGCGAGGCCGAGTTCCAGAAATACGGCCGCAACCGCCTGGCCGAAGGCAAGCTCCCGCTTTGCGCCGAGATGTGCGCGACCAAAGCCCTGCTCGCGGGCGATGGCGACGTGGTCTCCAACATCTACCGCGAGCGCGTGGTCGCCCGCGGCTTCGGCTCCGGCGCCTGGGGCTGGGGTACCGCCTACCAACTCAAAGGCGGCGCATAGGCAGGCAGCGCCTGCAGGCCGAACTCTATCAAGGGCGGCTCCGGCCGCCCTTCTTCGTTCACAGAGCCCGGAGCCATGCTTGAATGCAAGACCTGACCCTGACAGAGCGTGACCCTGACAGAGCGACCCTGACAGAAGCATGATTGCCTCGCCCTAAGCGCGGCCTACAATGGTTGGCAAACCTTCACGCGGAGTTTGCAACCCTTAGTTTGCCCAACCTATGGCGCTCCGACCGGTTGGCCCAATCGAGTAAAGGAGGGACAAGCGACATGCGATTGCTCGCCGTGCATCCCGGCCCGCTCATGTACACCAAGATCTTCCTCCGCCTGGAGCCGCTCGGTCTGGAGTTGGTCGCGCAGGCGGCGCGTCAGGCGGGGCATGAGGTCCGGCTGCTCGATCTCCAGGTCGAGAGCCAGGACCGTTACCTGAAGACGATCGACGACTGGCGGCCCCGCGCCGTCGCGTTTTCGTGCAACTACCTCGCCAACATCCCTGAGATCGTGGACCTGGCCAAGGAGACCAAGCGACGGTGGCCGGATATCTTTGTGTTTGTCGGCGGACACAGTGTCTCGTTCACCGCGGCCGGGATTCTCGAGCACGCCGAAGGCGCCATCGACTGCGTCCTGAAGGGGGAAGGCGAAGCCAGCGTCGCCGATCTGCTCCTCGCCGCCGAGCACGACCGGGCGGCCGCACTCCGCATCCCCGGGGTCGTGGCGCGCGATGGCGAAGGACCGCGGGCGCGCTTCGTCGAGACGCTGGACGACGCCTGGCCGGCGCGCGATCTTCTCCGTCATCGCCGCAGGTACTTTATCGGCACGCTCGATCCATGCGCTTCGATCGAGTTCTCGCGCGGCTGCCCCTGGGATTGCTCGTTCTGCAGCGCCTGGACCTTTTACGGCCGCAGCTACCGCACGGTCAGCCCCGAGAGGGCGGTCGAGGACCTTGCTCGCATCAAGGAGCCCGGCGTGTTCATCGTCGATGACGTGGCGTTCATCCAGGACCGGCACGGACTTGCCATCGGCGAGGCAATCGCGCGCAAAGGCATTAGGAAGAAATACTACCTGGAAACGCGCGGTGACGTCCTGCTGCGCAATAAGGAAGTATTCAAGTTCTGGAAGGACCTAGGCGTTGAGTACATGTTCTTGGGCCTCGAGGCGATCGACGAGGAGGGTCTCAAGAAATACCGCAAGCGCGTGCCGCTCGGCACCAATTTCGAGGCGCTGGAGTTCGCCCGCTCGCTCGGCATCGCGGTGGCGATCAACATTATCGCCGATCCGGATTGGGACGAAGAGCGCTTCCGGGTGGTGCGCGAGTGGTGTCTGGAGGTGCCGGAGGTCGTCAACATCAGCGTCAACACGCCCTATCCCGGCACCGAGAGCTGGCTGAGCGAGGCGCGCAGGCTCGCGGCGCGCGACTACCGGTTGTTCGACATCCAGCACGCGGTCCTGCCGACCCGGCTGCCGCTCGATCGCTTCTATCGCGAGTTGGTCGAGACCCAGCGCGTGCTCAACATGAAGCACCTCGGCGCGCGCAGGCTCTGGGAAGCCAGCGGGAGCATCGCTCGGCTTCTGCTCCGCGGCCAGACCAACTTCCTGAGGACGCTCTGGAAATTCAACAGCGTGTACAACGCCGACCTGCTGCTTGCGGATCATGCCTTGCCGGTGCGCTACGAGATCCCGTTGCCGCCGCCGCACCGCGAGCACATCGACGCTAAGACCCTCTATGTCCATACGCCACGCGGCCGCCGGGTCCGGTCGGTTGATCCCGCCACCGAGCGGTTTGTCGAGCAGACCAGAATGGCGATGTCCTGAGCGGCCGCGCGCCACGCCGGCGGATCAGCCGCATGCGCAAGCTCCTGGGGCGTGGTGATCGGTCACCTCCTGATCGCGATAATCGGGGTCGCGGAGCTGTTCGAGGTTGATACCGACCGCATGGGCTTGTTGAAAAAGCCCACCTTGAAGACGGCAGCAGGTCGCGGCGGGCGTGAGGCCCAGCGAAGGATCCGATTGGGAGGATTAAGGGGACGCAACACGTATCGGAGGATTAAGGGGACACAGTACGTAATTTGACGGCCGGAGGAGTTGGGCCGGAAGCCGTCGTCAACCGGCGCGAAGCGGCTCGATCGCGGCCAGCTCGTCGGCCAGGCTCGCCCGCTGCTGCGCGAGGTCGTAGTCGGCCTGCAGGCGCAGCAGGAGGCGCGCCGTCGCAACGCCAAGGCGCTCGAACCGGAGCGCCATCGCTGCCGTCAGGGCTCGGCGCCCGGCTAGAATGTCGTGCACCATCTGGCGGGAGACCCCGATGCGCCGCGCCGTCTCGCTCACCGACAGATGAAGCGCCTCGGACAACGCCTCTGCTACCACCTCGCCGGGGTGAACCGGCGCGAAGCCCGGCTCGGGAGCGGCCACCATCTCAGTGATAGTGTTCGAGGTCGACTCGGTAGACATGATCGTCCTGCCCCCATTCGAACGTGATCCGCCAAGGCCCGTTGACATCGATCGCCCATCGCCAGCGGTGTGGCCCATTCTACGTCGGTGGCGGCGTCGCCTTACGCTGATGCAAGGTTGCTACGATGGAGGTCGCGAACTGGCGGAAAACCGCCATTTTTGGTCGGTGCGTTGAGGCGCTGGATCAATCGGTGCCAACTGGAGCGTGAGATCAATGGGCTCTGCCGTCACCGCGCCGGATATTGGTCGTTTCTTGAACCTGCCGCGGGTTGACCAACACTCATCGGGCTAACCTGCGGCTCGACTTCCGATTGATTGCAAATTGGTCCTCCACGCTACTATGATCAGCCGTGGCCTGCTGGTCCATCAGGATCAAGCTGCCGCTGGAGCCGCGGGCCCGTCGGTGAAGTCCTCGATCGCTTGATCATCCAATTCTCGATCAGAGCTACTTTGGCAGTAGATCTATAACCAAAGATCAATGGCGCAATTTCAAGATAACAGTTGCCGATCCATGGCCTCCAGGCAGTCTTCGTGACTGGCGATGGTACAGAAGTGTTCCTTGCTGTGCGACAGATGCGACGAATCTGTCGCATCGAGAGCTTCATGCCTAAGAAGATCGGCTGGCTCCATGGGCTACACTGATGGCGATTGATCCGCGGATAAATCTTCAACCTATTGCCACATATGGATAAATCGCCGATCCGCTGATGTGGATGGAGGTTACGGTGATGATCAGAAGTGTATCATGGAGATCACGGATCGATGCCCGCTGGATCGACCCGGCCGCCTTGGCAGCCGGCGGGCGCGGGCGGGGCGGCGGCGAGCAGGTCGGCGAGGCGAGTGGGTGGGGTGATCGACCCGCGCAGGTGCAGGTGCAACTCGGTGATCAGGCCGTGATCGCAGACCAGCTCGACGCGTTGGCCGGCGCCGGCGCCGAAGGCCTGGTCGAAGGCGGCGCGGAGGTCGGCGGCGGCGAGCTCTTGGCCGACATGCGCCGCGACCAGCGTCTGCACCGGGCTGCTGTCGAGCTCGTCCATCAGCGCGAGCGCGGCCGCGAAGTAAGCCTCCGGCCGGAGGTGCGAGCAGGTGCCGTGGCGCAGCCATTCGTGGCGCTCCAGATCGGACCGGGTCCCGGGCATGACCCGCTCGAGCCTGGCCCGCGTCTCGGCGCTCAGCTGGACCGGCGGCAGATCGCGCCAATGGCCGTTCCTGTCCGCCGTGCGCAGGCCGGGGCTGACGCCGCACCAGGCCTTGCTCTCGGGCTCCGGCCACAACCCGTGCAGGGCGAGGTGGGTGGCATCGAACCGCTCCCCGCTCTCGGTGCGGCATTCCGGCTTGGACCGATGGCCCTCGCAGAAGGCCGGCTGCCAGCTCGCGGCCAGCACGTAGTCGGCGGCGGCGGGCTTGTGAGCGGCCGACCCCTTGCAGGTTTCGACCCGGTGCCCGCAACCCGCCTCGACCCAGCGATCGGGCGGCTCGGCCTGCGGGATCCGGATCTGGAGATGGCTCGGCCCTTGTGCCTGGTTGGCGCCGAGCAAGGGGTAGGTCCGGCCAATTTCGGTCGCGACGTTGCCGGGGTTGCTCGCGCCCCGGATCGAGGGCGGGGCGGGACAGACCGCATCGGCGACGAAGCAGCCCGACATCGGCGCGAAGGCCGGGGCCTCGGCCGCCGGCGCGGCCAGGAACCAGAGCGCGATCGCGATCCGCCAGCTGGCACGTCTCATCGAGGGCCCCCTTCTGCGCGCATGCACCCGGGACGCGGCGCTGTCCGCAGCTATGCATCGGATCGCGGGCCCGGGTCCAGTGGGGGGTTCGCGCGAAGGCCCCGGACGGGGTTCCCTTTACTCTGTTGCCGCAGAAGCTTAGGCTTGCGCGCAAAGATGCTCGCGCAAGCGGCGAGCCGGCTCTGGGTGGCGGGTCGATGGTGGCAGGCGGAGCGCGTTTGGGGCTGGGGCTGGCGGTTGTCCTGATGCTCGGGCTGGCGGTCCAGGGCTGCCGCAAGGACGAGCAGGACCGGCCGCTGCTGCCGCACAAGGGCACCTACGAGGGCCGCAAAGAGGCGCCGCTCACCGAGCAGCAGGTCGAGGCGCTGCGGCTGCGCGCCGAGGACCAGAAGTTCTGATCAGGAGGCTTGTGTTGATGGCGATCCGGATGACGAGGTGGTTGGCGAGCGGGCGTCCGCTGCTCGCAGCCCTCGGGCTTGCGGCCGTGGTCCTGATCGGCGCCGCAGGCGGCGGCCAGCAGCCGGCCTTCGCCCAGGAGCAGGGCCGGGTCCCGGGCAACGCGCTCGGCAATCAGAGCGATCCCGACATGTGGCGCGCGATCCGCGAGGGCGACCGCGGCACGGTCTCGATCCCGAACCGCCAGGCGGGCGTGATGATCCAGTCCGAGGGCGAGAACTGGCGGGCGTTCCGCAACGGCCCGCTCTCGACCTGGGGCGCCTGGGGCCTGCTCGGGATCGTCGCCCTGCTCGCGCTGTTCTTCGTGTTGCGCGGCCGGATCCGGATCGAGGAGGGGAGGAGCGGCCAGACCATCACCCGCTTCGGCTTCTTCGAGCGCTTCACCCACTGGCTGACCGCGTCCTGCTTCGTGATCCTGGCGCTGACCGGCCTCAACATGCTCTACGGCCGCTACCTTTTACGGCCCCTGATCGGGCCGGACGCGTTCTCCATGATCACCCGCGCCGGCAAGTACGCGCACAATTTCCTGGCCTTCGGCTTCATGCTCGGCCTGGTCCTGATGTTCGTGCTCTGGATCGCCCAGAACCTCCCCAACCGCTATGACGTCATCTGGCTGGCCAAGGGCGGCGGCATGTTCAAGAAGGGCGTGCATCCGCCGGCCAAGAAGTTCAACGCCGGCCAGAAGATCATTTTCTGGCTGGTGATGCTGGCCGGCGTCTCGGTCAGCCTGTCGGGGATCATGCTGCTGTGGCCGTTTCGATTGCACATGTTCGGGCCGACCTTCGCGACCCTCAACCACCTGTTCAACCTGGACCTGCCGACGGCGCTGGCGCCCCTGCAGGAGATGCAGCTGGCCCAGCTCTGGCACGCCGTGGTCGGCCTGTTCCTGACGATCGTGATCATCGCGCATATCTACATCGGCACGATCGGCATGGAGGGCGCGTTCGATGCCATGGGCTCGGGCGAGGTCGATCGCAACTGGGCGCGCGAGCACCACGACCTCTGGGTCCGCGACCTCGAGAAGCGCGGCCGGCTCGCGGGCGGCGACGACTGAGCGGGTGGCCCCGATGGCAGCCGCGATGCGGCCGCGGGCAGCGCTCCTGATCGGGCTCGCGGCCGTCATGCTGCCGACCGGTGCCGCATGGCCCGCGGACCAGCCGCCGAACGAGAGCCCGACCGACGCCGCCCCGGGATCGCAGGCGGCGACGCCGAAGCCGCGGCCGCGGTGCTGCCCGAAGACCGCATCGCCAAGCAGGTCGCCGAGAGCTGGGCGTCCAGGTGCTCCGCGTGACGCCGACCGATGCCAAGGACCCGCCGACCTATGCGGTCCGGGTCATGAACCCGCCCGGCAATGACAATTCCGCCTTCGTGGTCAGCACGCTCCTGGTCGATGCGACCACCGGCGCCATCCTCGGGCAGGTGCACCCGGTGCCGAGCGCCGCCCTGCCCGACGCGATGCCGCTTTCGCGCACGCCGGAAGACGCCGACGGCGGCCGCGACCTGCGCCGCCGCACCTTCCGCTGAGTGTTCGCGAGCGGAGCTCGAAGCCCCGTGCGACCGGTCGCCATCTGGCTCCTCGGGCTGCTGCTCGCGGCTGCCGGTGTTAGGGTGGCCAGCGCCGCCGAGGTGACCCTCAACCAGCACGGCGGGCCGGTCAAAGGGATCGCGGTCAGCGCCGACGGCCAGCGCGCGCTGACCGCGAGCTTCGACTACAGCCTGATCCTCTGGGACCTGCCCCACCAGGCGGTGATCCGGCAGCTCTACGGCCACCAGGCGGCGGTCAATGCCGCGGCCTTCCTGCCCGGCGATCAGGCCGCGGTCTCGGCCAGCGACGACGGCACGGTGGCCTTGTGGGACCTCGCGACCGGCCGCCTCTCGGCCCGGCTCACCGGGCATCAGGGCAAGGTCACCGCGGTCGCGGTCAGCCCCGACGGCCGGCTTGCGGCCTCGGCCGGCTGGGACAAGACGGTCCGGCTCTGGGACCTGGGACGGCGCGCCCAGCTGCGGGCGCTCGAGGCCAAGGACAACGTCAACGCGGTCCGCTTCACCCCCGACGGCGCCCGCGTGCTCGCCGGCCTGTCCGACGGCAGCCTGCTGACCTGGCGGGTCGCCGACGGCACCGAGCTTGGCGACCTCAAGGCGCACGACTTCGGGGTCACGGCCCTCGACCTCGGGCCGGACGGCCGGGTCGCGGTGACCGGCTCGATCGACGAGACGGTCCAGCTCTGGGACCTCGCGAGCGGCGCGCGCGCGCAGACGCTCTACGGCCACGAGGGCCCGGTCCTCGCGGTGGCGCTGTCGGCCGACGGCGATCTGGTCGCCTCCGGCGGGCTCGACGGCACGGTCCGGCTCTGGCGCCGCGGCGACGGCGACCGGCTGGGCGTGTTCCGGCGCCATCAGGGCCCGGTCTGGGCGGTGGCCTTCACCCCCGACGGCAAGACCCTGCTCTCGGGCGGCGCCGATGGCCTGGTCCTGAGCTACGATCTGACCCGCGAGCACGCCCCCGACGCCGTGCCCGAGAGCCCGCTCCAGGTCACGGCCGGCGCGGCAGAGGGCGACGGCAGCCGCGGCGGCCAGCTGTTCCGCAAATGCGTCGCCTGCCATACCGTCACCGCCGACGGCGGCCACAAGGCGGGGCCGAGCCTGCACGGCCTGTTCGGGCGGACCGCCGGCAGCCGTCCCGACTATCCCTATTCGCCGGCGCTGCGCCAAAGCCACATGGTCTGGACCGAGACCACGGTCGCCAAGCTGTTCGAGGTCGGGCCCCAGGCGCTGGTGCCGGGCTCCAAGATGCCGCTGCAGCGGATGCCGGATGCCGCCGACCGGGCCGAGCTGATCGCCTATCTGAAACGGGTCACCGCGCCCAGGCCCGGCGAATGAGGCCGGGAATGACGCTTCGATCCGAGACGCCGCTATCACCGAAAAAGCAGGGAGACCTGGACATGAAGGCCTTCATCTCGGCGGTGATCGCCGCGCTCGCGATCGCCCTCATCGCCGCCTGGGGCCTGGACCAGGTGGACCTCAGCTCGGCCACGGTGTACCAGTCCGACGAGGGCAACGTCCGGCTCTGAGCGTGTCGGACGGGCTTGCGGGCCGGCGCGCGTCGAGACGCGGAGAGGTCCGCCTTGCGCGCAGGATCTGCGTACCCGCGTGACCCGTGCCGGCGCGCGCAGCAAGAGCGGCGCGGACCGCGCGCGAGCGAGGCGGAGGCGACCATGCGCGGCCTGATGATGGACCTGCCGCTCCGGATCTCGACGATCCTCGACTACGCGGCCGACTATCACGGCGAGACCGAGATGGTCTCCTGGACCGCCGACCAGCCGGCGCACCGGACCACCTATGCCGGGCTGCGCGGCCGGGTCAAGCAGCTGGCCAACGCGCTCCAGGCGGAGCTCGGGGTCGGCATGGGCGACCGGATCGGCACGCTCGCCTGGAACGACCACCGCCATTTCGAGCTCTACTACGCGACCGCGGGCATCGGTGCCGTCTGCCACACGATCAACCCCCGCCTGTTCCCGGACCAGATCGCCTACATCATCAATCACGCCGAGGACCGCTATCTGTTCACCGATCCGATGTTCCTGCCGCTGGTCGAGCGCCTGGCGCCGCAGCTCAGGAGCCTGGAGGGCGTCTTCGTCCTCACCGACGACGCCCATCTGCCGGCCTCCGGCCTTCCGGCGGCCGGCCTCGGGGTCCGGAGCTACGAGGATCTGATCGCGGATCAGCCGGCCGAGTACGACTGGCCGGTGTTCGACGAGACCACGGCCTGCGGGCTCTGCTACACCTCGGGCACGACCGGCGATCCCAAGGGCGTGCTCTACCACCACCGCTCGACCGTGCTGCATGCGCTGACGATCGCGCTGCCCGACGCGATCGGGCTCGGTGCCAGGGACACGGTGCTGCCGGTCGTGCCGATGTTCCACGTCAACGCCTGGGGCCTGCCCTACGCCTGCCCGCTGGTCGGCGCCCGCGTGGTGATGCCGGGGCCGCGGCTGGACGGCGCCAGCCTCTACGAGCAGTTTGAGCGCGAGCGGGTGACCTTCGCGGCCGGCGTGCCGACCATCTGGTTCGGTCTGCTCAACCACCTGAAGGAGACCGGCAAGCGGCTGACGTCGCTCGAGCGGGTGGTGGTCGGCGGTGCCGCGGCGCCGCTCTCGATGATCGAGGCGTTCGAGCTGGAGCACGGGGTCGAGGTGCTGCACGGCTGGGGCATGACCGAGATGAGCCCGGTCGGCTCGGTCTGCTCGCTCAATCCGGCCAGCGCCCGGCTGCCGGTCGAGGAGCGCCACCGGATCAAGCAGAAGCAGGGCCACGCGGTCTGGGGGGTCGAGTTCAAGATCGTCGACGAGCAGGGCCGGCGCCTGCCCCACGACGGGCGCAGGGCGGGCGTGCTGTTCGTGCGGGGGCCGTGGATCGCGGCGGCCTATTTCCGCAACCAGGAGGCGAGCGCCGAAGCGTTCGATGCCGAGGGCTGGTTCTCGACCGGCGACGTCGCCACCATCGACCCCTCGGGCACCATGCAGATCACCGACCGGGCCAAGGACATGATCAGCTCGGGCGGCGAATGGATCAGCTCGATCGCGCTCGAGAACGCCGCGGTCGGCCATCCGGACCTGCGCGAGGCAGCCGTGATCGCGGCCGCGCATCCGCGCTGGGGCGAGCGGCCGCTCCTGATCGCGGTCCGCCGCCCGGACGCCAAGGTCGACCGCGCCGGGATCGTCGAGTTCCTGCGCACCAGGGTCGCCCGATGGTGGCTGCCGGACGACGTGGTGTTCGTCGACGAGCTGCCGCACACCGCGACCGGCAAGATCCAGAAGTCGGTCCTGCGCGAGCGTTTCCGGGGCTACCGCCTGCCGACCGTCTGACCGGCGGGCGCCGGGCTCACTCCTTCGCGCCCTTGGCCTTGCCCCCGGCGCCGGCGGACGTGCCCGCCCCCGCCGCCGCCATGCCCTTCATCAGCGGCCCCCAGAACCGCTCCTGAAGCTGGGTCAGCCCCTCGATGCCGCCGGGCAGCCAGAGTTTCATCAGCGCTTCGGGATCCATCGCATCGAGGGATCTGGCAAGGCGCTCCTGCATCTTGGCGACCAGGGCGTCCTGCATCGGCTCGAGATGCGGCAGACCGAGGAACGTCCTGGCCTCCTGGGGCGTGCAGTCGACGTCGATGGTGATCTTCACGGGCGCGCCTCCCCGGCTGCGATCATGGCCCGGACTTCTCCCTCAGGACGCGACCGCTGCGGTCGACGACCTGGACGCTGAGCGGCTGGCCGGCGCCGGACGCGGCCAGCCAGCGGTCGAACAGGGTGTTCATGAAGCTCTGCTGGCCGTCCGCCGGCACGCTGGTCCAGGCGTCGGTCGCGGTGACCTGGACCACGCCGGCGCCGGCCGGCTTGACGCCGGTGAACAGCTCGACGCCCGCCGCCGCCACCGCGCGATTGTTGAGGTAGGTCACGCTGTCGCGAAAGCGCGCGAGCGCATCGGTGCCGGCGGCGCCCTCGAGCGCGGCCACCTGCGGGCCGCCCGGCTTGGGGCCGGGCGCCCGGCCGTTGGCGCCGGCGGCCTGCTCCGGGGGCGGCGACGCTGCCGCCGGTGCCGGCCCGGTCGCGCGCCCGGGGCTCGCGGTCGCGACCGGCGGGGGTGGCGGCTCGACGGTCGCGACCGGCGGCGGCGCGGGCGGGGGCGCCGGCTCGGCGGTCGCGGCCGCCGGTGGCGCGGCGTTGCCGGCTGTCGTCACCAGGGAGGCGTGGATCCAGCCGGTGGCATCCCGATCCGGCAACCGGACCTCGACCCAGCTGCCCTGGCGCTCCAGCTCGACCGCCGGGTCGTTGCGATAGAGCTGGAGCAGGACCTTGGCGTTCGATCTGGGTTCGACCCTGAGGTTCACGCCGTTCCCGGTCACCACGAGGGAGTCGCCCTGGGCGGCCAGGGCGGCGCCGCTCAGCAGGATCACGAGGGTGCCGGCCAGACTGGCGAGCCGCATCATTGCCTCCGTCGGTGCCCTTTGCCGCATTCGCTGTGCCGGGCCTGGCGTCGCGGGATGACCGGCGCCAGCCTGGCCTGCGGCAGAGCCTGGGGCCGCGGTCTTCGGATGCGCCTCTCGTCGCGTCCGTCCCGGCGGCGGCCCTGTGCATAACGTTTGTCCGCGCCTGCCGCGCGGTTCCATGGCATAGTACCCCAAAGCGCGGCGGCACCCAAGAAGTTGCACGCACGAAGTTGCACCCCGGAGGTCGCGCCCCAGAGGTTGCGCCCCAGAAGTTGCGCCAAGGCAGATGCGAACGCCCTCGGTCACCCTGTCCGCCGGTCCGGCGCGGGCGCTGGCCTCGCCCGATCCGGGGGCGGAGCCGGCGCCGGTGCTGGCGATTGCGGATCTGGCGCAGCGGTTCGGCGCGCGCACGGTGCTGCGGGTCGCCGCCTGGTCGGTCGTCGCCGGCCGCCACAGCCTGGTGCTGGGGCCGTCGGGGTGCGGCAAGAGCACGCTGTTGCACCTGATCGCCGGCCTGCTGCGTCCGACCCAGGGGCAGATCCGGGTGGCGGGCCGGGATCTCGCGGCGCTCGGGCCGGCCGAGCTCGACCGCCTGCGCGGCCAGCAGATCGGAATCGTGCTGCAGAATCTGCACCTGATCGCGGCGATCACCGTCCGGGACAACCTGCGTCTCGCGCGCTCGCTGGCCGGCCTGCCCGACGACGAGGCGCGGATCGGGCAGCTCCTGGCCGAGCTGCACCTGACCGGGCTCGCCGGCGCGCGCCCGCGCGAGCTCAGCCAGGGGGAGGCGCAGCGGGTCGCGATCGCGCGCGCGGTGATCAACCGGCCGGCGCTGATCCTGGCCGACGAGCCGACCTCGGCGCTCGACGACGCCAACTGCGCCGCCGTGGTCATGCTGCTCCGGCGTCAGGCCGAGGCTTCGGGCGCGACCCTGGTGATCGCGACCCATGACCAGCGCCTGAAGCGGCATTTCGAGGACCGCCTGGTGCTGCCGCCGGCGCCGGCGGCGCCGGCGTCGCCCATGAGCCCGAGCCTCAGAGCCAGCCCCAGAGCCAGCCCCAGAGCCAGCCCATGAGCCCGGCATGAGCCTGTTTGCGCTGAGCCTCGCCTATATCCGGGCCCGTGCGCTCAACGCCGCGCTCAACCTCATCCTGCTGGCGCTCGGCGTCGGCACGATCGTGCTGCTGCTGCTGTTCAGCGCCCAGCTCGAGCACCGGCTGCTGCGCGACGCCCGCGGCTTCGACCTCGTGATCGGCGCCAAGGGCAGCCCCCTGCAGCTGATCCTCTCCAGCATCTACCAGGTCGACGTCCCGACCGGCAACATCCCGCTCGCCGAGGTCGAGCGCTGGCGGCGGCACCCGCGGGTCGAGAGCGCGATCCCGGTCGCGATGGGCGACAACTTCGCGGGCTATCGCATCCTCGGCACCGAGCACGCCTATGCCGAGCACTATGGCGCGGCGCTGGCCCAGGGCCGTCTCTGGCAGAAGCCGTTCGAGGCGACGCTCGGCGCCAGCGTCGCGGCCGCGAGCGGCCTCAAGGTCGGCGACCAGTTCGTCGGCAGCCACGGGATCGCCGGCGGCGGCCCGCTCCATGCCGACCATCCCTATACCGTGGTCGGCGTGCTCGAGCCGAGCGCCAGCGTGCTCGACCGGCTGGTCCTGACCCCGATCGAGAGCGTCTGGCTGGTGCACGGCATGCATCCGCACGAGGACCAAGGCCCGGCGCACGAGGACCACGACGCGGCTGAGGGGAGCGCGACCCCTGCCCCGCACGCGGACCCGGCCTCGCATGAGGGCACTGCCGAGCCTGAGGCGCACGCCGGGGAGCATGGCCAGGGGGCGGCGCCCGGGCCGTTCGGCGCCGGCGAGCGGCCGCTCGAGGTGACCGCGCTCCTGGTCCACTACAGCTCGCCGCTCGGCGCCGTGCAGATCCCCGCCCAGGTCAACCGGGAGAGCGCTCTGCAGGCGGCCTCGCCCGCCTTCGAGACCGCGCGCCTTCTGTCCCTGCTCGGGGTCGGCCTGGAGGCGCTGCGCGGCTTCGGCGTGCTGCTGATCGCAACCGCCGGCCTCAGCGTCTTCATCGCGCTCTGGAACGCCCTGCAGGAGCGCCGCTACGACCTCGCGGTGCTGCGCACGCTCGGCGCCTCGCGCCGGGTCCTGTTCCTCCAGCCGCTGATCGAAGGGCTGATGCTCGCGGGTGGCGGCGCGCTGCTCGGCCTGCTGGCCGGCCATGGCATCGCGACCCTGCTCGGCCTGCTGCTCCCCCAGGCGCAGCACATGGGCCTGAGCGGCCTCACCTGGCTGCCCGAGGAGCTCTACGTCGTCCTCCTGGCGCTCGGCGTCGGGCTGATCTCGGCGCTGCTGCCCGCGATCCAGGCGTACCGCACCAACATCGCCCAGGTGCTGGCAGCGCGGGCGTGATGCGCTAAGCTTTAGCCGGGATCAAAGAGGGGAAGGCAGCATGACGATCTTGGTCCGCTCAGCCCGGTCGCTCTGGGGGACGATCCGGTTGCTCGGCCTGGCCCTGGCCCTGGCCGCCAACAGCGCCCTTGCGTTCAGCCAGCAGCCGCTGCAGCAGTCGGGCCTGATCGACCCGAGCCAGATCCCCAAGGTGCACAACTCCTTCTATAAGGTGCCCGAGGGCGCGGTCGGCTGGGACCTCTTGGGCGATCTGCAGGTCCAGTCGGAGACCATCGCGCCGCTGCAGACCATCTTCCACACCGACTTCCGTCCCGAGGTCAAGGCCCTCAACGGCCAGGAGGCCAAGGTGATGGGCTTCCTGTTCCCGCTCGAGGGCGGGCTCGAGCACGACCATTTCCTGCTCACGGCCTGGCCGCCGTCCTGCCCGTTCTGCCTGCCCGCGGGCCCCTCGCAGATGGTCGAGGTGTTCTGCGCCAAGCCGGTCGCGTTCACCGATGGCGCGATCATGATGGCCGGCACCTTCGAGGTCCTGCACGAGGACCCGTCCGGCCTCTATTACCGGATGCACGACGCCAAGGAGGTCGAGCGCTTCGAGAACATCCGCTGGACGGGCACGCTGCCGCAGCAGCCCCAGACGCCACAGCAATCCCAGGCGCCGCAGCAGCCGCAGACGCCGCGCTGACCGTGCCCGACTTGTCCGCAGTTTTCGCAAACGAGGCACTAGCCGGTCGGCGAGACGGCGTTAAATGCGCTGTCAACCATAACCGAAAAACGGGGGGTTTAAGCAATGACACGGGTGTTTTTTGCGGCCGCTGGCGCGTTGGTCCTGTCGACCGGCATCGCCTGGGCCGACTGCACGGCGGACAACTGGCAGGGCTGCGCCGGCAAGCCCTGGGTCGACGGCGACAAGATGGACACGCCGCTCGGCAGCGAATGGTGGCCGAACAAGCAGTGGGGCGCCGACGACGAGGCCGGCTCGACCAACTACTACACCAAGCCCGAGATCGTGCTGCGGGCGCTCGCCGAGGCCGACAAGGGCAAGGTCTACAGCCTCGGCCACGAGTACAACACCAAGATGCCGCTGTTCGGCACGCGTCAGTTCGTGATGGTGATCCCCGGCACGCCGACCGGCGGCCCGTTCGGCGCCAACAAGATCGTCTGGCATGACGAGTTCGTGTCGACCCAGATCGGCCAGGTCGGGACCCAGTTCGACGGTCTCGGCCACATCGGCGTGCAGATCGGTGCGAACGGCGAGCGCGACAAGATGCGCTTCTACAATGGCCACATCGAATTGGATTTCGCCACCGGCACCGGGCTGACCAAGCTCGGCGTCGAGAAGCTGCACCCGATCATCGCCCGCGGCATCCTGCTCGACATCGCGGCCGCGCGCGGCGTCGATTCGCTGAAGAAGGGCGAATGCGCCAGCATGGACGACGTCAAGACGGCGCTGAAGAAGCAGGGCATGGCCGACTTCAAGTTCATGGAAGGCGATGCGGTCCTGTTCCGCTATGGCTGGGAGAGCCATTGGGGCGATCCGGCCGCGTTCAACGACGGCGAGCCCGGGATCTGCCTGGACGTCGCCCGCTGGCTGGCCGACGAGATCAAGATCGGGGTTACCGGCGGCGATGATTGGGCGGCGACCGATCCGGTTCCCTATCCCGGTGAGCCGGGCTGCGTGTTCTGCGTTCATCAGTTCATGCAGACCCGGCACGGCATCGTGAATCAGGAAAACCTGATGCTCAAGCAGCTGGCTGACGACAAGGTGTACGTGTTCACCTACATGTACAGCCCGATGCCGATCACCGGTGCCACCGGCTCGGCCGGCGCTCCGGTTGCCATCGACTGAAGCCTGCCGCGACTTGCCGTAAAAGGGGACCGCGTCCTTCGGGGCGCGGTCCTTTTTCATGTCCGCCGGACCCGTGCGGCGCGCGAAGGCCTGAGGTGTTTACGCGCGCGGGACCGGCGCCTATGGTGCCCCGGCCGCCCGCAACCGGCGGTCGCCTGCCGTGCCGGGGCCGAAGAGCGCCGCGCGGACGTGCGCAAACGGGGATCGATGCTCGCCCTTGGGGAGTGATGCCAACCGGTGCCCGCCCGGGTACCGAAATGACAACGAGGCAAACCGAGGGAGTTGTTACAAAATGAGGATACGACAGTCGGTAGGCGCCGCCGCCTCCCTGGCGGGCGCCCTGCTCGTGACGACGGTGTTCGTGAGCGGCACATCCCCGGCCGCGCAGGCAGCAACCATGTCGGCGGCGCCGCAGGGCGCGTCGCGCACCGTGTCCATGGAGGACATCTGCGGCGACTGCACGCCCGAGAAGTTCGTCCAGTGCGGCGACTTCCTGGAGGGCCCGGCGTTCGATGACAAGGGCAACCTCTGGATGGTCAGCATCGCCAGCGGCAACATCGAGAAGGTGACCCCGGACGGCAAGTGCACCACCGCCACCAAGACCGGCGGCGAGCCCCAGGGGCTCAAGTTCCACGACGGCAAGCTCTATGGTGTCGACCGCAAGCGCGGCGTGTTCACGATCGACATCGCGACCGGCAAGGTCGAAGACTACATGCGCTACTTCAACAACGAGAACTTCCACGGGCCGAACGACCTGATCGTCGATCAGGACGGCGGCATCTACTTCACCGATCCGTGGGGCTCGAGCGTGCTCAATCCGACCGGCGGCCTGTACTACGTGTCCAAGGACAAGAAGATCTGGCGCCTGGCCGACCATCTGCACTTCCCGAACGGGATCGCCCTGTCGCCGGACGACAAGACCCTCTACATCGGCGACTTCAACGCCCAGGAGGTGATCGCGGTGCCGGTGATCGCGCCGGGCATGATCGACGTCGGCTTCGCCCATGTGGCGGCCCATCTCGACGGCGGCTGGGGCACCGACGGCATGGCGGTCGACGCCAAGGGCAACGTCTACATCGCCCACTACATGGGCGGAGAGGTCGTGGTGCTCGATCCGAACGGCTTCATCGTCGGCACCATCCCGCTGCCGGAAGGCGCCGGTCAGCAGACCACCAACCTGGCCTTCCACGCAGGCTATCTGTACATCACCGAGGCCGGCAAGAACGAGGTCTGGCGCGTCAAGGTGAAGAACGAGGGCGCCACCCTGCACTGACCAGCGCGCCCGCCGGCGTCGCCAGGCGCCGGACTTTCTTCCTGGATCGACGGGCTGCGTCCCTCGGGGCGCGGCCCGTATTCATTCTGGCCCGCTGGAGTCTGGCCCGTACCCGCTGGTCTGGGCGTGGTCGGGGCGGTGGTCGGCGATCCGGGCCAGCAGATCCGGCGGGATCGGCGCGTCGGGCAGCAGGCCGCCGTGCAGCGCCTCGCCCGGGACCTCGATCCGGCCGGCCGGCACCAGCGCGCGCCAGTCCGGGTCGACCATCACGACCCGCATCGCGAAGTCCTTGCCCCAGGTGCGCTGGCCGAGCACGGCTGCGTGGGCGAAGTGCCGGAGCAGGGCCGCCAGCACCTCGCCGCTGCTGATCGTGTCGTCGCCGACCAGGACCGTCAGCCGACCCTGCCAAACCGGCTCCTTCGGGTCCGGGATCGCGAGCACGGTCACGCCGTCGTCGGCGATCAGCCTGAGCGCGTCCGGGACCGGCCCGGTGAAACGGGCGGCGACCTTCAGCATGCGTCGCACGCTGCCGCCGTGATTGTGGCGCAGATCGAGGATCAGCTCGGCCACCGGGGCGAGTGCGGCGCCGAGCTCGGCGTCGACCCGGCGTCCGAAGCGATCCAATTCGACGATCCGGCTCGCGTGGTCGAGACGCGCGGTGCGCCCGATCGACGGCTGCGCCAGCGCTCGGGCGGCCTCGCTGTCGAGGGTCGTGGCCTGCTCGAGCACGGTGCTCGGCGGCCAGTGATGCATGTCCGGGGCAAAGGTGAGGTCCATGCCGAGGTCGGATGGCGCCCACGGCGCCGGTGCGCCGATCGCTGCAGCGGGATCGGCCTCGCCCGCCTGCGTCGGCTGACTCGCGGCCGCGAGAGCGACCGCCAGCAGCAGCGAACGCGCGTTGCGGCCCCATCCGGGGCTTGCACCCTCCCGGCCCGGCCCGGCCGGCCCGGGCTCGACCCTGTCGCCGTCTGCCCTCACAGCCTGAGATCTAGCAGGCCGCCTGCGGAACGCAAGCGTGGCGGGCGGGCACGGGGGCTCAGCCTGAAGCGAAGGCGAACGGCACGGGGCCGACCGTCGCGACCTGCCGGAGCGCGTCGAGCGCGAGGCGGCGATTGCTCGAGAAGCGCCAGGCGACCGGGATCTCCCACGGCCGCTGCACGACGCGGGCGATCATCGCCAGACGCCGCGTGCGCCCGGCCGGCGTGGTCGCCGTGAACGCGACCGCCGGGCGCATGGTCTCGGCCGGCTCGGCGACCGCGCGCACCACGAGGAGCGGCAGACCGGCCGCGGCCGCCACCTCGGCGACCGCATGGCTCTCGGTATCGAGCGCGGCGGCGAAGGTCGTCTGGAACGCCGACCGCTTGGCGCCGATCGAGGTCAGCGGCTCGTCGCTGCCGGCGATCCGGGCGACGCGCGCCCGCAGGCCGAGGCTCGCGAGGCCCCGCATCAGGGCCGCGCGCCAGGCGGCATCGGTCGCGATCGCAGCGCCGCTCGGCAGCACGACGCTCTCGGCGATCACGAGGTCGCCCGGGCGCAGGACCGGTGCCAGGCCGATCCCGAGACCGAAGCTGACCAGCCCCTCGACGCCCCTGACCCGCAGCAGCTCGGCCCCGATCCGGGCCCGGAGCGCGCTGCCGCCGCTGACGTAGGTCAAAGGGCCCAGGGCGCCGGCCGCATCGCGCAGGCAGTCGGCCTCGATCTGCAGGCCCATGATGATGCCGACGCGGGTCATGGGGCGCGGCCGGCGGCGCGCTCGGCCGCGCGCTGGCCGGAGCGGACCGCGCCCTCGATCGTGGCCGGCAGCCCGGTCGCGGTCCAGTCGCCGGCGAGGTCGAGGTTGGCGAGCGCGGTCTCGGTCCCAGGCCGTCTGGCCATGGCGGCCGGGGTCTGGGCGAAGGTCGCGCGCCGCTCCTTGACGATCCGGACCGGCGGCTGCGGCGCTGCCGGCAGATCGAGGGCGACCGCCGTGTCGGCCCAAAAGCGCGCCGCGATCGCCTCGCTCGGCTCATCGGCCAGCGCATCGGCGGCGCTCGCGGTGAGGCTCACCAGCTCGTCGCGCACGAACAGCCACTCCGCGGTGCCGCCGATCAGGCCGAGCAGTTGCCCGCCGTCCGGCAGGCGGACGGGTGCGGCGAGGCGGAAATGGCCGTTGACGATCGCGTGGCTGCCTTCCGGCACGGCGATCTCCGGCAGCAGCGCGCCGGTCTGCCCGGGCGGCAGGGCGAGGATGACCCGGTCGCCCGCGCCGAGCTCGACCCGGCGCTGGCCGAAGTCGAGGCCGCAGGCGCGGCGATCCTGGCGCAGGACCGCGCGCAGCCGGTGCCCGAAGGCGACGGTGGCGCCGGCCGCCGCGAGCCGCTCCAGCGCCGGGTCGATCAGGCTCGCGGCCAGGCTCGTGCGCGCGATCAGCGGCCGGCAGCCGGCGCCGCCGCGGGCGAAGCTCTCCTGCAGCGCCGCCCACAGCAGGCGGGCGGAGCCCTGCTCGGGCGGGGTGTTGAGCACCGCGCGCGCGAGCGGCGCCCAGAAGCGGCGCCAGAGCGGGGCGCCCGGGTCGAGGCAATCCGCGACCGTCTGCTCCGGTCCGGCGCGCGCCAGCCGCCAGGCGCCGAGAGCGTCGCGAAGGCGCATGCCCGGGACGCGGCGCGCCGGCTGCAGGAGCCAGAGCGGGATCCGGCCGCGGTTCGGGCGCACCACCCAGCGCTCGCCGCTCGCGAGGTCGAGGAAGGGAAAGCGGGGCTCGGACGGGCCGCTCAGGCCGTCCGCGGCGCCGATCGCCTCGAGGTAGCGGAGCGTGCTGTGGTTGCCGCTCAGCAGCAGATGATTGCCGTTGTCGATCACCCGGCCGAGGCCGCGGTCGAGGTAGGAGCGGCAGCGGCCGCCCGCCTGCTGGGCGGCTTCATAGAGGACGACCGGCTGGCGCAGCTCGAGCAGCCGGATCGCCGCGGCGAGGCCCGCGAGCCCCGCCCCGACCACGTGGACCAGCGCCATTCCGGTCAGAGCAGGCCGTACCGCACGGCGAGCCACAGGCGCTCGGGCTTGGCCAGGCGCACCGGTTGGTCGAGCCGCTGCCAGCCGCGCGCGACCAGCCGCTCGAGCGTGCGCCGATAGACCTGCATCATCACCAGCGCCGGCCGCATCCGGCGGCGATCGGTGCCGGCGAAGAGCCGGTCGGCGTCTTCGAAGCGCTGCCTGGCTTGCGCGGCGAGCGCGTCGCAGACCTTGGGCAGCGCGGGGTGGGCGAGCACGCGGTCGGGATCGCGGGTGGCGATGCCCTGTTGCGCGAGCAGCTCCTGCGGCAGATAGAGCCGGCCGCGCGCCGTGTCCTCGGCCAAATCGCGCAGGATGTTGGTGAGCTGGAGCGCCTCGCCGAGAGCGAGCGCGCCCTGGTCCGGAGCCTCGCCGCGCGCCCCGAACACGCGCACCGACAACAGCCCGACCGCGCCCGCGACGCAGCGGCAGTAGCGCTCCAGCTCGGCCAGCGTCGGGGCCCGCATGCGCTCGCCGGCGTCCATCTCCATGCCGTCGATCATGGCGTCGAACTCGGCTTTGGGCAGATCGAAGCTGGCGACCGGGCGGGCGAGCGCCAGCGTGGTCGGCCAGCTCGCCCGGCCCGCGAACAGGGCCTCGATCTCGGCCCGCCAGGCGGCGAGCTCCTCGAGCTTGGCGGCGGCCGGCGCCTCGCCGTCGGCGATGTCGTCGACCTCCCGGCAGAACGCATAGATGGCATACATGGCATCGCGCTTGGCGCGCGGCAAAAGACGCATGCCCCAGTAGAAGGAGGTCCCGGACGCCCTGACCACCGCGAGCGCATGGGCTCGGGCGGCCGCGGCATCGAACATGGCCGGCGCGTCCGACCCGTCGGAGCGGGGCAGCGCGGTCATCGCGGCATCGGCCGCGCGGCGCCCGCGACCAGGGGGCGGCGCCGCGTCCAGATCGAGTCCGGCAAGGCCGCGCAGAGCGCACTGCAGGAACGCCGCGCGGCCGAGCTCGACCCGTTCCGCCAGCGGATCCCGCCGGCGCAGGAGCGCGGCGAGCCGCCTTGCGATCGCGAGGATGACCGCCGATTCGGCCGCAAGCCGCCGGCTGGCGAGCGCGCGCGGCAGATCCTGGGCGGCGCGCAGCAGCTGATCGACGCCTGCCAGCGTGTCGTCCAGGACCCGCCGCAGGGCCGGGCCGGCACTCGGCCGGTCCAGCTCCTCGACGCCGATGCCGGCGGCGGCGAAGCGGTCGAGCGGCAGGTAGACCCGGTCGAGGCTCCGGTAGTCGGTCTGGCAGTCCTGGAGGTGGTTCAGCACCTGCAGCGCATCGCACAACGGGTCGGAGAAGGCGTAGAGCGCCTTCGGCTCGCCGTGCAGGTCGAGCAGCTGGCGGCCGACCGGGCTGGCCGAGAGCGCGCAGTAGCCGAGCAGGTCCGGCCAGTCCCGGTAGCGGAGCTTGGTCGCGTCCTGGGTGAACGCCGCGAGCAGGTCGAGCGCATGCTGCGCAGTGACGCCGGTCGCGGCGAGGCTCGCCCGGAGCGCCACCGCTTTCGGCAGGCCCGCCGCCTCAGGGTCGCTGCCGGTGAGCGCGCGCGCGAAGCCCTCGAGGCGCGCGATCTTCTCGGCGGGCGCCAGCTCCGGGTTGTCGGCGACGTCGTCGGCCGCGCGCACGAAGGCGTAGAACGCCTGCACGTGCGGGCGCAGCGCCGCCGGCAGCAGGAACGAGCCGACCGGGAAGTTCTCGTCCCGGGCGCCCTTGCCGGATGGCGTCTCCAAGGCGGCCGGAGCCGCGTCACGCGCTCTGTGTGCCATGACCAACAGCCGATTCCATCGCAAGCCTAGCGAAATCCGGCGCCCGACGCTACCACGAGGCGTGGCGGCGCGGGTCAGCGCACCGATGCGGCAGGCTGCCGTTGCCGCGGTTGCCCAAATGGGCGTAGGAAGCGCTGCTTTCCCCTTGATCGGATCGGTCGGCGATGCTGGCTGCGGTCGCGAGCGTCTGGGCGCTGCTGCTCGGGATGGCGCTGCTGATGATCGGCAACGGGCTGCAGGGCTCGCTGCTGGGCGTGCGCGCGTCCCTCGAAGGCTTCCCGACCACGGTCACCGGGCTGCTCATGTCGGGCTACTACATCGGCTTTCTCGCGGGCTCGACGCTCGCGCCGAAGCTGGTGGCGCGGGTCGGCCACATCCGGGTGTTCGGGGCGCTCGCCTCGCTCGCCTCGACCGCGATCCTGATCCATGCCCTGCTGGTCCTGCCCGTCCCCTGGGGCCTGATGCGCCTGATCAGCGGCTTCTGTTACGCGGGCTTGTACGTGGTCGCCGAGAGCTGGCTCAACAACCAGGCGACCAACCAGACCCGCGGCCAGCTGCTCTCGGTCTACATGGTGGTGAGCCTGGGCGGCATGGGGCTGGGCCAGGGCCTCCTGAACGCCGCCGATCCGGCCGGCACCAGGCTCTTCATCCTGGTCTCGATCCTGGTCTCGCTGGCGGTCATCCCGATGCTGCTCTCGGCGCGGCCGGGGCCGCCGTTCGCGGCGCTGGCCAAGGTCAGCCCCGGCGCGCTCTACCGGGCCTCGCCGCTCGGCGTGGTCGGCATGTTCGGGACCGTGATGGCGCATGGCGCGTTCTTCGGCATGGGCGCCGTCTACGGGCACGCGGCCGGGCTCTCGGTGCCCGAGATCTCGCTGCTGATCGGCTTCTGGCTGCTCGGCGGCGTGGTCCTGCAATGGCCGATCGGGCGGCTGTCCGATGGCCTCGATCGCCGGCTGGTCCTGACCGCGGTGACCTTCGCGGCCGCGCTGCTGGCGCTGGCCGCGCCGCTGGTGCTCCGGCGCTCGGAGCCAGGCCTGCTGGCGGTGGTGGCGCTCTATGGCGGCCTCGCCCTGCCGATGTATTCGCTGCTGATCGCGCACGCCAACGATGTCCTCAAGCCTGAGCAGATGGTCCAGGCGAGCGGCACGCTGGTCCTGATCGGCGGCATCGGCGCCTCGCTCGGGCCGGTCAGCGTCGGCCTGATGATGACGTCGATCGGGCCCGACGGGTTCTTCTGGTGGCTGGCCGCGATCCACGCCGCGATCGGGCTGTTCGCGGTCTGGCGGATGACCCAGCGCCAGGGCCTGCCGGTCGCCGGGCAGAGCCCCTACGTCGCCATGCCGCCGCGCGCGACGCCGGCCGCGAGCGCGCTTTATGCCGAAGCTGCTGAGGATGC
The DNA here is from genome assembly GCA_963756905.1 of uncultured Alphaproteobacteria bacterium. Taxonomy (GTDB): domain Bacteria; phylum Pseudomonadota; class Alphaproteobacteria; order Geminicoccales; family Geminicoccaceae; genus DATAOG01. The sequence goes on along the minus strand of CAVWPO010000020.1, from coordinate 69,709 downwards.
CGAAGCTGCTGAGGCCGGGGCGACGGCCGTCGAACCACCGGTCGCGCGCGCCGGCTAGTACAGCTTGAGATCGAGCAGCGGGATCTCGGAATAGAGAAAATCGACCGCGCCCCGGGCGAGATCAGGCGATCGGAAGTAGCGCGGCACGCTGATCGGCTCGGTCGGCGCGGTTGGCTCGCAATCGTCAAACAGCCGGGTGTCGACCGCGAGCACGCTGGCGCCAGGGGCCAGGACGGCGTTCGCGAATGCCTGCGCGTGGCGGGCGAGCACCGCCGGGCGGCCCAGATGCAGGACCTCGTGATACGCGATGTCGGCACCCTTTCTCTTGATCGTAAGGATCACCAGGCAGTCGCCCTCGGGGGCGCGCAGCAGAAGCGGCTCGACCGGCAGGTCGCGATGGTCCTCGAGGATTTGCCGCTCGTCTTTCGAGACCTCGGGCAGGACCGCGGTGAAGCCCATGCGCACTTCGATCCCGGCGGCTTCGCCGGTCCGCCGCCAGAGGAAGCGGCGCTGATCGAGCAGGCCGAGCCCGACCTTGGCCATCAGGCGCAGCGCCGGCGGGTTGCTGCTGAAGGTCGTGTAGGTGACGGAGCGGTCGCGGGTCGCGAGCTCGAGCATGGCAAGGCCGACCCCCTGCCCGCGCAGCGAGCGCAGGGTGTACCAGGAGCTGAGGTTGGCGGTCCGCACGGTCCGTCCGCCGATCTGGCGCCGGGCATGGATCACGCCGAGGTAGCCCGCGACCACGCCGTCCTCGATCACCACCACGCCGCAGTCCGGCTTGTCCTCGAGCCAGCCGTAGTCGAACAGCCGACGCCAGCGCTCGAGGCTGATCCGGCTGCTCATCCGCTCATGGAGGAAGGTCGCGACGGGGTCGCGATCGGCAGGGCCCGCGAGGCGCAGATCGATCATGGCTGGAACGCAGCCGGGGCGCTCAGCCAGAGCGCCGCGGGGTGGGCTTTGGTCACGCGGAGCAGATCGGCAACGAACTCCCAGGCCGCCGGGTCCAGGGCCAGGTGATGGGTCACGAGGCCGGTCGGCTCGGCCGGGTCGGCAGCACCCGTGCGCCGCGCCCGCAGGTGCGAGGTCAGATCGTCGAGCGCGCGCGCGGTGCCGGCGAACCGGCGGCCCTGCTTCCACTTGACCGGGTCGCAGTGGGCGTTGACCTGCACGAGGCCCGCGACGGGCGACTTGCGCTCGCGGGCGCGGAAGGTCGAGAGGCCGATGAAGCCGAGTGCTGGCAGGGATTGCACGACGCGCGGCGAGATCCGGTTCCAGGGCGGCACCAGGACCGGAACGAACTGGGCGCCGAAGGCGGCGGCGAGGCGCCGATGCCCCGATTCGAGATCGGCGTCCACGTCGGCGAGCGGGCGATGGTCGCCGAGCTCCCAGCCGCCCTCGCCCGGGTTTGCGTGATTGACGTGCCGCCAGCCGTGCTGGAGCACGAAGACGTTCGCAGCGCCCATGAGATGGATCGGAAGGTCCGGCGCCATGCCGCCCGGGACCACGGCGAGCGCCAGTGCCGCGCCGGAGGCGGCGCTGAGCTGGAGCAGCCGCTCGAGCGCCGGCGTGAGCCCGGCGGCATCGTCGTCCCGCCACCAGAGTGCAGCCGCCCTGCCCGCCTCCGCCCAGAGATCCAGCTCCCCGGTCAGCGCTGTCCAGGCGGCATCCCCGGCCAGCCGCTCAGCCGCCAAGGTCGCTCTCGCCGAGCACGCCCCGGTAGATCGTCACGGCGGTCATCAGGTCGAGATGGGCGCCGCCGCCGTTCTTGTAGATCGTGATGTCGGCGGCCGCGCGCTCGACCGCAAAGCCGGCGGCGAGGTCGTAGAGGTCGGCCAGCACGTCGTCGGCACCGATCACGCCGCGGGCGATCGGGATCATCAGCTCGCCGACGTGCGCGAGCGTGGTCTCGCGGGCATCGACGAACAGCCGGCCGCGCCCGATCGCCTCGTCGTCCGCCTCGCGCATGGCGGGCGTGAACGCGCCGACCAGATCGAGGTGAACGCCGGGCCGGAGCCACTCGCCCCGGATCACCGGCGCCTCGCTGCGGGTCGCGACGCTGATCACGTCGGCGGCCGCGACGGCGGCCGCGAGGTCGGTGGCGACCTCGGTAACGAGAGGCCCTCCGCGCAGCTGCTCCGCGAGCGCTTTCGCGCGCGCGGGCGTCCGGTTCCAGATGGCGACCCGCTCGATCCCGGGGCGGACGCTGCGGTGGGCCCGGATCAGCGGTCCCGCCATGCCGCCCGCGCCGACCATGAGCAGGTGGCGCGCATCCGGGCGGGAGAGATAGCGCGAGCCCAGCGCCGAATCGGCGGCGGTCTTCCAGGCGGTGATCGCGGCGCCGTCGATCACCGCGAGCGGGTGGCCGTCCTCGGGGTCGAACAGCACGAACAGGCCCTGGATCGAGGGCAAGGGCGGCGTCCGCTTCGGATTGTCGAAGAAGCCGGTGACCGTCTTGAGGCCGATGCCATAGCCGGACTTCCAGGCGGCCCGGTTCAGGAGGACGTTCTGCCCATCCTGCAGCAGCAGGTCCCGGGTCTGGCCGCGGCCGAGCCGGTGCCCGGCATCGAGCGCGTCGATGAGGAGCGGCCAGCGCAGCGCCCGGTCGACCTGCTCCCTGCCGATGACGATCAAGGCCTCGATCCGACCCTCATCCGGCAATGCCGGTCTGGCGGAGGATGCCGCGGTAGATCTCGTCGTCGCCGATGACCCCGATCAGCTTGCCGTCCTCGACCAGGGCGAGCGGGTTGCCGGTCTTGTGGCGGATCTCGAGGGCGGTGCGCAGCTTGATGTCGGGCGAGGCGGTGACCACGACGTCGCGATCGACGCTCGCGAGGTCGAAGCCGTCGTCGAACGCCACCAGGCGGGCGGGCTTGTCGGCGATCGTGACCGAGCCGGGCTGGCCTTCGGCGCCCAGGAGCATGACCACCCGCTGGTTGCGATCGAGCAGCACCTGCTCGCCCCGGCGCGCGATCGCCGCCACCGGGCTCATCAGCGAGGCGCCGCGCAGCACGTTGAGTGGGTTCATGTGGGCTACGAAGTCGGCGACGTAACTGTTTGATGGATTGAGGACGATGTCCTCGGGCTCGCCATATTGCACGATCCGGCCGCTCTCCATGATCGCGATGTGGGTGCCGAGCTTCATCGCCTCGTCGAGGTCGTGGCTGACGAAGATGATGGTCTTCTTGAGCGTGCGTTGGAGCTCCAAAAGCTCGTCCTGGAGGCGGTTGCGGATCAGGGGATCGAGGGCGGAGAACGGCTCGTCCATGAGCAGGATGTCGGCGTCGGTCGCGAACGCGCGCGCGAGCCCGACCCTTTGCTGCATGCCGCCCGAGAGCTCGTGGGCGAACTTGTCCCGCCACTGGTCGAGGTTGACCATCTTGAGCTTGCCCTCGACCACCTGGTCGCGCTCGGCCCGGGCCATGCCGCGCAATTCCAGGCCGAAGCCGACGTTCTCGGCGACCGTGCGCCAGGGCAGCAGGGCGAACTGCTGGAAGACCATGGCGATCCGCTGGGTGCGCAGGCGCCGGAGCGTCGCCCGGTCGCATTTGGTCACGTCCACGGGCCCGCTCGCGTCATCGACCAGGATCTCGCCGCGGGTCGCCTTGTTGAGGCCGTTGATGCAGCGCAGGAGGGTCGATTTGCCCGAGCCCGAGAGGCCCATCAGGACGCAGATCTCGCCCGGCTCGATCGCGACCGTGGCGTCGGCGACCCCGATCACGTGGCCGGTCTGCTCGAGGATCGCCTGGCGGTCCTCGCCCCGGTCGAGCAGGGTCAGCGCCTCCTGGGGCTTCGGCCCGAAGACGATGTCGACGTGGCGGAAGTCGACCTCGACCCGGGGATTGGCTGCCGCCTCGGATGCCATCGCCTCAGCCTCCCGCGCTGCCGCGTTGCTTGCAGACCCGGTCGAGCATGATTGCGACCAGCACGATCGCGAGGCCGGCCTCGAAGCCCTGGGCGATGTTGACCGAGTTGAGCGCGCGCACGACCGGCTTGCCGAGGCCGCCGGCGCCGACCAGGGCCGCGATCACGACCATCGAGAGCGACAGCATGATGCACTGGGTGAGGCCCGCCATGATGGTCGGCATGGCGTGCGGCAGCTCGACCTTGTAGAGCAGCTGCCGGCGGGTCGCGCCGAACGCCTCGCCGGCCTCGATCAGGGGCTTGGGCACCGAGACGACGCCCAGATAGGTCAGCCGGATCGGCGCCGGGATCGCGAAGATGATGGTCGAGATCAGGCCCGGCACGGCGCCGAGCCCGAACAGGATCAGGGTCGGGATCAGATAGACGAAGGTCGGGATCGTCTGCATCATGTCGAGGATCGGGCGGATCGCGGTGTAGAGCCAGGGCCGATGCGCGGCGGCGATGCCGATCGGGATGCCGATCAGCATGCAAAAGCCGGTCGCGAACACGACCAGCGCGAGGGTCTCGATGGTCTCGTTCCAATAGCCGAGGTTCATGATCAGGAGCAGGGAGACGACGACCATGACGGCCAGGCCGGCCGAGCGGTGCAGCCACCAGGCGAAGGCCGCGAACAGGGCGACCAGGCCGAGCGGCGGCACCGCCTGCATGATCGCGATCAGGCCGTTGATCAGGAAGCCGAGCCCGGTCGAGATGGCATCGAACAGCCAGCCGGCGTGATCGATCAGAAGATTGACCAGATCCTCAACGCCCTTGCCGATCGGGATCTTGTGTGCCGCCAGCCAGTCCATTGCCGCTCTCCCTTGCCGCCGGCCCGCGGGGTCCCCGGGGCCGGCTGGCCTCCGCCATCGAAGCCTCACCCGCCCGCCGGCTGCCGTCAACTCTCTTGGTGGCGGTTGCTGCCCGAGCGGGCGCGGAGGTTCGGGTTGCCGGCGTGCGAACCGCGCCATAGTCTGCGGCGCCGAGGATCGAGCCGAAGGGGGTGCCTGCTCGTGATCGACGCCGACCCGATCGATCGGGTGCTCCGGCAGGCGGCCGATGGCGGCGCCGTGCCCGGGGTGGTGGCCGTGGCGGCCGATGCGGGCGGCGTGGTCTACGAGGGCGCCTTCGGGCGGCGCGCGATCGGCGACGGCCCGCCGATGACCCTGGACACGGTCTTCTGGATCGCCTCGATGACCAAAGCCGTTACCTCGGTCGCCGCCATGCAGCTGGTCGAGCGGGGCCGCCTCGAGCTGGACGAGCCGCTGGGCGGGCTCCTGCCCGGGCTGGCATCGCCCCAGGTGCTCGAAGGCTTCGATGCCGAGGGCGCGCCGCGGCTCCGGCCGGCGAGGCGGCCGATCACGCTTCGCCGCCTGCTGACCCACACCGCGGGCTTCGGCTACAACGTCTGGAACGCCGAGATCGGCCGCTACATGGCGGCGACCGGCCTGCCGGCGCCCGGCAGCGGCCAGCTCGCGGCGCTCGCCGCCCCGTTGCTGTTCGATCCGGGTGAGCGCTGGAACTACGGCATCAATACCGACTGGGTCGGGCGCGCGGTCGAGGCGGCGAGCGGCCGCCCGCTCGATGCCTACTTCGAGGAGCACATCTTCAGGCCGCTCGGGATGACCGAGACCGGCTTCGTGCTCCGGCCGGCGCAGCGCGCCCGGCGGGTCGGCATGCACCAGCGGCTGGCGGACGGGACGCTGGTCCCGGTCCCGTTCGAGACGCCCAGAGGCGCCGGAGTTCTTCGGCGGCGGTGGCGGTCTCTACGCCACCGCCGGCGACTATCTCAAGTTTGCCCGGATGATCCTCCATCGCGGGCGCTTGAACGGTGCCGAGCTGCTGCGCCCGGAGACCGTGGACCTCATGGCCCAAAACCAGATCGGCGCGCTGACGGTCGGCGCCATGACGAGTGCCTTGCCCGAGCGCTCGAACCCTGCCGAGTTCTTCCCCGGCATGGTCAAGCGCTGGGGGCTCGGCTTCCTGATCACGACCGAGCCTGCCCCGACCGGGCGCGCGGCCGGCAGCCTCACCTGGGCCGGCCTTGCCAACTGCTACTACTGGATCGACCCGCGCCGCCAGGTCACGGGCGTGCTCCTGACCCAGATCCTGCCCTTCGTCGATCCCGCGGTCATGGAGCTCTACGCCCGCTTCGAGCGCACCTCTACGACGCGCTCGACTCGGGCTAGAGCACGCGATGCCCTGGGCTTGAAGCGGCTGATCGAGGATGACGACGATCGCGGGATCCGCCGAGATCTGATGAAAAGACTCCGCCGCATTCTCACTGCCCTGGAAAGTGCGCAGGACATCGAGGGGCTGGCGGGCCCGCCCGGCTGGCGCATTCACCAGCTCGCCGGCGACCGGGCCGGCACCTGGAGCATCTCGGTCTCGGGCAACTGGGACGGCGACGTGCACAATCTGAATCTCGAGGACTATCGCTGATGAGCGAAGCGATCACCAGGATTGGCATGACCCCTTGCCACCCCGGCGAGTTCATCCGCGAGGAAATCTTGGCCGAACTCGGCCTCTCGATCGTGCGCGCGGCCGAGATCCTCGGCGTCCGCCGGGCAACGCTGTCCGATCTCGTCAATGGCAAGGCTGCCCTGTCGCCGGAGATGGCGCTGCGGATCGAGAAGGCCTTCGGGGTCTCGATGGACACGCTCCTACGTATGCAGGCCTGGCACGACAGCCACAGCATGCGTCAACGTGCCGGCGAGATCGACGTCAAGCGCTACAAGCCTGCCGGCGGCGATAGCCTTGGCAGGTAGTGTGACCTGGAGAGCGCCCAGATGAGCTTCTGGAGCAAGGACGCGGGCGGGTGGCAAAACCCCCACCCGCGTCGCCGGCCGTCCTACGAAATTCCGAGGGCCGCCTTGACCGCGGGCAGGCCCGGCTTGCCGTCGATCGTGGTGACGCCGTCCAGCCAGGTGTTGAGCACGTCCGGGTTCTGCTTCAGCCAGGCGGTCGCGGAATCGGCGGGCTGCTTGCCGTCGTCCAGGATGCCGCCCATGATCTCGTTCTCCATCGGCAGCGTGAACTTCTGGTTCTTGAGCAGCCTGCCGACGTTCGGGCACTGCTCGAGAAAGCCCGCGCGCACGTTGGTATAGACCGTGGCGCCGCCGTAGTTCGGGCCGAACCAGTCGTCGCCGCCGGTGAGATAGGTCATCTTGAAGTTCTTGTTCATCGGATGCGGCTCCCAGCCGAGGAACACGATCGGCTGCTTGCGCTTGGTGGCGCGCGCGACCTGGGCGAGCATGCCCTGCTCCGAGCTCTCGACCAGTTCGAAGCCCTTGAGGCCGAAGGCGTCCTGGTCGATCATCTTGAGGATCAGCCGGTTGCCGTCGTTGCCGGGCTCGATGCCGTAGATCTTGGCGCCCAGCTGGTCGCGGAACTTGTTGATGTCGGCGTAGTCCTTGAGCCCCTGCTCGGCGAGATAGGTCGGGACCGCGAGGGTGTACTTGGCGCCCTCGAGGTTGACGCCGACGTTCTCGACCGTCTTGTCGGCGAGGTAGGGCTTGATGTCGGCCTCCATGGTCGGCATCCAGTTGCCGAGGAACACGTCGATGTCCTTGTTCTTGAGGCTGGCGTAGGTGACCGGCACCGAGAGGATCTCGATGTCGGTCTGATAGCCCAGGCCCTTGAGGACCTCGGTGGTCGCAGCCGTGGTCGAGGTGATGTCGGTCCAGCCGACGTCGGAGAAGCGGACTTTCTTGCAGCTGTCGGGCTCGGCCGCCCGGGCGCTGCCTGCGGCCAGCAGGGCCGCCGCCGCCGCCGCCAGAACCCACGTCGTCGCCTTGGTCGTCATCTCGTGCCTCCTCGGTCGGCGGAGCGCCACGCCCGTGCCCGGACCGGCGCTCCTCTTGATGTTCGACGATTGGCGCCCAGCCTAGAGCGAAAGCGGCCGCAGGGCAAAGTCCCGCACGCGCCCGGGCACGCATGAGGGTACCGTGGCGGGCGCGTCGGCGAGCGCCTGTAAGCCGGGCCGGCGGCCAGAAGCCCCACCGGTCGCGGTGACCGGTCGGGCGGGGTTGCGGTCGGGTCGGGTTGCGGCTTTGCTCGGGTTGCGGCTTTGCTCTGGTTGAGGCTGGGCGGCGCCGGCGAGGTTCGATGCGAGCGCATCTGCAGTATCTCTGGTACCGGATCACGGCCAGCCTCTGGCTGGTGCCGGCGCTGATGATTCTGGCCGCGGTCGTGCTCGCGTTCGCGATGCTCTGGCTCGACGCCAGGGTGCCGCCGGCCTGGCTCGATCCCGTCCGCTGGTTCCTGCGGATCGGCCCCGACGGCGCGCGCCAGGTGCTCGCGACGATCGCGAGCTCGATGATCACGGTCGCGAGCCTGGTGTTCTCGATGACGCTCGTGACCCTGACCCTGGCGTCCTCCCAGCTCGGCCCGCGGCTGATCACGCGGTTCATGCGCGATACCATCAACCAGGTGGTGCTCGGCACGTTCCTGGCGACGTTCGTCTACGCGCTGCTGATCCTGGAGACCGTCTCGCAGACCACGCCGGAACCCTTCGTCCCCCATCTCTCGATCACGCTCGGCCTGCTCCTGACCCTGGTCAGCCTCCTGTGGCTGATCTTCTTCATCCATCACGTCGCGGTCTCGATTCAGGCGGATTCGGTGATCGCCGAGGTCAGCGACGAGCTCTCGCGCGCGATCGCCAATCCTTTTCCGCAGGTCCAGGTGAGCGGAACGGGGCCGTTGGAGACGCCGTTTCTCGACCACCTGGCCGAGCCGCCCGGCGTGGTCCAGAGCCTGAAGAGCGGCTATGTCCAGGCGATCGACGGGCGGGCCCTGCTGAAGCGCGCGACGGCTGAGGACCTGCTGGTCAAGGTCGAGCAGCGGCCGGGCGATTTCGTGATCGCGGGCACGCCTCTTCTGCGGGTCTGGCCGCGCGAGCGCCTGTCCGACGAGCTTGCCGCGACGCTGCGCGAGCCGATCGTGGTCGGCCGCCAGCGGACGCCGACCCAGGACATCGACTTTGCGGTCAGCGCGCTGGTCGAGATCGCCCTGCGCGCGCTTTCGCCGGGGATCAACGATCCGCAGACCGCGATCGCCTGCATCGACCGGCTGGCCGAGGCCCTGGCCGAGCTGATGCGCCGGCCGGAGCCGCCCGCACTGGTGCCGGACGACGATGGCGCGCTGCGCCTGATGGTCACGCCGGCGAGCTTCGAGACGGTCGTCGGCATCGCCTTCAACCCGATCCGCGAGGCCGGCCGGACCAACGCCCGGGTGCTCCGCCGCCTGGCCGACGTGCTGACCAGCCTCGCCGCCTTCGCCCGGACGCCGCCGCAGCACGCCGTGGTCGCCCGGCAGGCCCGGGCGCTGGAGGCCGTCTGCCGCGCCGCCGGGCTCGACGAGCTGCGCCGGGAGGCGGTCGACCGGTCCCTGCACGGGCTGCGCGCGGCGCTGGCCCGGACCAGGCCCGAGTGAGGGTCTCGGCCGCCTGCCCACACGCGAGGTCGCTTGCGGACAGGCGAGTGCCGCTTTATGTGAGCCCTCGGGGCCGGCTCTCTGCGATCCAGGGACCGGCCATCGAGGAACGACTGGTGCTCGACATCCCCTCGCCCTGCGTCGGCGTCTGCCGGCTGGATCTGGCGACTGGTCTGTGCGCCGGCTGCATGCGCACGCTCGACGAGATCGCCGCCTGGCCGGCCGCCAGCAGCGCCGAGCGGCTGGCGATCGTCCAGAAGCTGCGCGCGCGGCGGCGGGCCGCCGGCCGGACCAGCGCCGCCGACAGCCGGCCGCGCCGGCGCCGCCTGGCCGAGGACCGGCGCTGACCGCCCCGCCGCCAACCTTTCGAGCCGGAAAGCCATGACCGATCCCCTGCGGGCGCTGCTCGCCCGGAAGTCCGTGCTGCTCGCCGATGGCGCGATGGGCACCAGCCTGTTCGCCGCGGGCCTGGCGACCGGCGACGCGCCCGAGCTTTGGAACCTCGAGCACCCGGAGCGGGTGCGCGCGGTCCATCGGGGCTTCATCGAGGCGGGCTCCGACCTGGTCCTGACCAACAGCTTCGGCGCCAACCGCTGCCGGCTCAAGCTGCACGGCGCCGAGGGCGAGGTCGGCCCGCTCAATCGCGCCGCCGCCGGGCTCGCCCGCGAGGCCGCGCAGGCGGCCGGCCGCAGCGTCCTGGTCGCGGGCTCGATGGGCCCGACGGGCGAGATCTTTCAGCCGGTCGGCGCGCTCGCCAGGGAGGATGGCGAAGCGGCCTTCGCCGAGCAGGCGCAAGCGCTCGCGGAGGCGGGCTGCGATCTGCTCTGGATCGAGACCCTCTCGGCCGCCGAGGAGCTCGAGGCCGCGGTCGCGGGTGCGGCGCGGGCCGGCCTGCCGATCGTCGCGACCATGACCTTCGACACCCACGGCCGGACCATGATGGGCCTCACGACGGCGGCCGCGATGGGGCTGCGCGCTGGCCTGGCCGTGCCCCTCGCCGCCTTCGGCGCCAACTGCGGGATCGGGCCCCCCCAGCTGGTCGAGAGCGTGCTCGGGCTCGCGGCCGCGGCCGGAGCGGACGATCTGATCGTCGCCAAAGGCAACTGCGGCATCCCGCACTACCACGACGGCCTGATCCACTACGACGGCACGCCGGAGGTCATGGCCGACTACGCCTGCCTCGCCCGCGATGCGGGCGCCCGGATCATCGGCGGCTGCTGCGGCACGACGCCGCTGCATCTGCGGGCGATGGCCGAGGCGCTGGCTGGCCGGCCGGCGGGGCCGGTGCCGGATCTGGCGGCGATCGCGGCGCGGCTCGGGCCGCTGGGACCATCGCCGGCCGCGGGCGACGGGCCTGCGCGCGAGCGCCGGAGCCGCCGCCGGCGCTGACCGGTCGCGCGCGATCCAGGGGCCGTTCTCCACCGCCGGCGCTGGATCATGGCGGGCGCGCGCACGATATGCTCTAACCAGCGCAGCGACCGGACGGCAGAGACGTCATGACCGAGATCACCTCCGTCGACGACACCTACGCGCTCCTGGTGCGCGGCAACTACGTCGCCGACCGGGCGCTCGCGACCTCGCTCTACCTCGCCCTCAAGCTCGGGCGGCCTTTGTTCCTCGAAGGCGAGGCGGGCGTCGGCAAGACCGAGATCGGCAAGGTCCTGGCCGAGACGCTGCACCGCCGGCTGGTGCGCCTGCAGTGCTACGAGGGCCTGGATGTGAGCTCGGCGGTCTACGAGTGGAACTACGCCCGCCAGATGCTCGAGATCCGGATGGCCGAGGCCGAAGGCGGTGAGCGATCGCGAGGCGCTGGCCAAGGACATCTTCACCGAGAGCTTCCTGATCCACCGGCCGCTCTTGCAGGCGCTCGAGCCGCAGGAGGGCGGCCCGCCGGTGCTGCTGATCGACGAGCTCGACCGCACCGACGAGCCGTTCGAGGCCTATCTGCTCGAGGTCCTGGCCGACTTCCAGATCACGATCCCCGAGATCGGCACGATCAAAGCGGAAAAGCCGCCGATCGTGATCATCACCTCGAACCGGACGCGCGAGATCCACGACGCGCTCAAGCGCCGCTGCTTCTACCACTGGGTCGACTATCCCTCCGCCGAGCGCGAGCTGCAGATCATCCGCGTCCGCCTGCCGGGCGCGCCCGAGCGGCTCTCGCAGCAGATCGTGGGCTTCGTCCAGCGCCTGCGCACGCAGGATCTGTTCAAGCTGCCGGGCGTCGCCGAGACCCTCGACTGGACCCAGGCGCTGATGACCCTCGACCGCCTCGAGCTCGACCCCCAGACGATCAACGACACCCTCGGCACGCTGCTCAAATACCAGGACGACATCGCCAAGATCCAGGGCAGCGAGGCCGCCCAGATCCTGGCCCAGGTCAAGCGCGAGCTCGCCAGCGTGGGATGAGCGATCACTCAGAGGGTGCCGGCTGCCGACATTCCCGGGGTGCGGCGCAGATCGACCCGGGCCGGTTGCCGTAGCTACGTCCAGTAGCTACATTGCCTGATGCGGTTTGAGTGGGATGAGCGCGAGCGGCTGCTCAACCTTGACCATCATGGGGTCGATTTCCTCGACATGGTCCAGATCTTCGATGGCAGGCCGACCTTCACCTACCATTCACCGCGACGCGCCGAGGACCGCTGGGGTACGGTCGGGATCGTGAAAGGCCGATTCTACCTCGTGGTATGGACGAAGCGGGGAGAGAGGCGGCGGATCATCTCCGCCTACCGGGCCGATGACTGGGAAATCCGAGAATATCGTAAGCTTTACGGCTGACGAGATCGAGGCCAGGCGAAAGCGCGGCGAAGCTCGGACCGACTGGGCCATGAGCCAGGAGGAGGCCATGCGCCGGCGCCGGGCCGATCCCGAGGCGCCGCTGCCCTACGAGGGCTGGCGGGAGACCATCACGGTCGAGCTGCCCGAGTCCAAGGAGCAGGTCACGCTCCGTCTCGACCGCGACCTGCTGCGCTGGTTCCGCACCCAGGGTCGCGGCTACCAGACCCGGATCAACGCCGTCCTGCGCAGCTACTATCTGCACGAACGAAAGAAGGAATCGTGACCCGCCATCGGCGAGAGCGCGCTTTCGGTCCCCGGCCTCCCGGGACGGACCTCCGCGATGTCTTACGTGACGTCCCGCGGGACGGATCGGCGGAGTCGCTTCGCGAGCTGGCTGATTGGATCGCGGCGCTCACGCCCGACGTGCGGCAGACGGACAGTACCGAGCTGGTCCGCGACGATCGGCTGCGATAACTTCGGGGACTGCCTCGCGGGCGGTCACCCTGTGGCCGGTACCTTGACCCCGCTGCCTCGGTGCCGCTCGGCCTCGGTCTTCGCCCATCGGGCAAAGACATCGAGAACCTGGTGCAGATTGCCTGGACCGCCGTAGCCTTTAAAGGCGTCCGCCTCGACCGAGCAGCGGAGCCAATCCTCGGGTGAACGGTCGATCCGGATCTGCTCGAACGGCCTGCCCGCGAGCGGGGTCTCGGCAAGATCGATCCGGACCGCCCAGCCGGGATTGTCCAGCGTCTCGATGGTGACGCCGAAGCTGTGCTCCCAGCCACCGTCGCACTGGGAGGCGTACCAGGCCTCGAGGGCACGTAGCGATGACATCAGACTGTCTCACCTTGGAACTTCGCCACGACGCGCCGGCCGCACCCCGTCCCGGGCCCTCGGCTCGTGAACGTGAGGAGTCGGGACGGATTGTCCGGCCGCCTTGTTATAGTGCGCGCGTCCCTCGCCATCAAACCGCTTCGTCAGCTGCCAACGGGACGGGTCGCGGAGGTTGGTCTGGGCAGTATAGGTTGCGTAAGCTCTCACGCGACCGTCGGTGCCACGCCGGAATACTGTATGCGCGCCTTCGGCTTCGGCTAGGGGCTCCAGGATCGGACTGCCTCCCGATCCCGGCTCATAGCTCACCCACGAGCTCGCGGCGGCGCTGGTCGAGCTCTTCGGTGTAGCGGCGGAGCGCGTGGGCCTCGGTGAGGATGCCCAGGACCTGGCGCCGCTCCGGATCGTCGACCACGGCGAGCGCGTCGGCGGCCGCGGTCTCGAACATGGCGACCGCCTCCTTGACGTTCATCGAGGGCAGCAGCGCGACATCGGTGTAGCGCAGCAGGGCCTCGAGCTTGAGGTTCGCCGCCTGGTCGTCGAGCTCGGGCCCGTGCGCCTCGGGCAGGAGCACGATGCCGGCATAGCGCTCGGCCGCGTCGAGCGCCACCACCCGGCCCGTGGAGCCGAGCGGAAACTGCCGCCGGAAGGCCGCGAGCACGGTGTCGGCGCGCACGGTCCGGACGTCGCGGCGCATCAGCCGGCCGACGGTCAGGTTGCGGATCCAGCCGATGTCGTGGGCGCTGCGGATCGCCTCGCCGCGCAGATGGAAGCGCCAGGTCGCGAAGGAGAAGCCGAACAGGCGCCGCGAGGCCAGCGCCGCGATCACGACGCCCGCGATCAGCGAGGGTGCCAGCGCGAAGTCGCCGGTCATCTCGAGCGCCATGAACACCATCGTGAGCGGACCGCCGACGACCGCGACCGCCATGCTGCTCATGCCGATCAGGGCGTAGGCCTGCGGGTCGGCGTACAACCAGGGGACCAGCGCGTTGATCCCGCCTGCGATCAAGGCGCCGGTGAGCGCGCCCATGAACAGCGATGCGAAGAACAGACCGCCGCGGAAGCCCGAGCCGATCGAGATCGCCGAGGCGAGCGCCTTGCACGCCAGGACCAGCGCGATCTCCCGCAGCGGCAGCGGACCCACGAGCAGGCTCGCGAGCGCGCCGTGGCCCGAGGCCAGGACCTGATGCGAGACGAGTGCCAGCCCGCCGACCGCGACGCCGCCGAGCGCCGGGCGGATGGCGCGGGGCAGCCGGGTGGCGCGGATGACGCGCTCGGCGTTGGTCACCCCGATCATCAGCCCGATCCCGGCCAGGCCCGCGAGCCCGGCGACCAGCAGGAGCAGGAGCTGGTCCTGCCAGGTGGGCGTCATGGTGCTGACGATCTCGAGCGAGGTCGTCTGGGCGACCAGCAGCCTGGCGACGCCGGCGCCGACCAGAGCGCTCGCCACGACCGGCGCCAGCGCGGCTACCGCGTAGCCGCCGATCACCAGCTCGAACGCGTAGAAGGCGCCGGTCAGCGGCGCCGCGAAGGCGGCGGCGATGGCGCCGGCCGCGCCGCAGCCGACCAGGATGCGCACATCGTTGCGGCGCAGGCGGATGCGCCCGCCGAGCGTCGAGGCGCCGCCCGAGCCGACCTGGGTGTAGCCGGCCTCGAGCCCGACCGAGGCCCCGGCACCGTTCGAGATCATCGTCTCGAGCCCGACACCCAGGCTGTCGAGCAGCGACATCCGGCCGCCGTAGAGGGCGTTGGCCTCGATCGGGTCGACCACCTGCCGGGAGCGGAACCGGCCGCTCGCCGACATGACCGCGCCGAGCAGGAGGCCGCCTGCGACCGGCACGAGGAGCACCCGCCAGGCCTCGAGCCCGGAGCTGGCGCTGAGGCGCGCGCCGGGCGCAATCGCGAACAGCAGCTCGTGCAAGAGCTGGGTCGTGCGGCTCATGACGGTGACCGCAAAGCCGGCGCCGGCGCCGACCAGGACGGCCAGCGCCACGAACGCGATCTCGTCGGCGCGCAGGAGCGCTCGCAGGCGCCCGAGCCGGTGGTCGATCGCGCGCACGCCGGCCTGCAGGCGCCGCGGCAGCCTGCCCGAGCGCCGATCGACGCGCCCGGCCGCGCTCGTCGCCGTCTCTGCGGTCGGCGGGGCGGTCTCGCTCTGTCCGGTCGTCATCCTCTCTGCCCGGGCGACATCAGCTCGTTCCCGTCCGGCGCGCCCCTTTGGCCGCGCGGAGCGTGCGTCTATATTCGGTTCGAGCAGGAGACGGAAGATGGCCGAGCCCCGAGCCGACTGGCCGCGCACGCTGGAGGCGTTCCGGGTCTGGCACGAGCGCCAGCCGGAGGTCTGGGAATTCATTTATGGCGTGCCCAAGCTGATGGTGCCGGGCTCGAAGGCGCACACTGTGATCAAGGGCAACGCGTATGCGGCGCTGAAGGAGGCTTTGCGCGGCACCGGCTGTCGCGCGCTGGTCGAAGGCGCGACGGTCGAAGTGCAGGGCTCATCCCTGATCCCGGACATCGTCGTGACCTGCGCGCCGCTCGATTTCTCGACGCCCCGGGTCGACGAGCCGCTCATCATCGTCGAGATCCTGTCGCCTTCGAACCAGAACGACGACATGGGGCGCAAGCTCACGCTCTACCTCGAGATCCCGAGCCTCAGGCACTATCTCGTCATCCATCAGGACCGGCGGCAGATCGTGCATCATCAGCGCCGGGACGACCTCGGCGGCGTGTTCCTCACCAACATCGCCCCGGCCGATCCCTTGCGCCTCGAGCCGCCGGGCATCGAGGTGGCGCTCGCCGCCATCTACGAGGGGGTGCCCCTGGAGTGAGGGGATCATCGCGCATGGATGATCACGCCGCAGCCGCCGACGCGCCCCGGAAGGACCCGGGCGAGAGCCGGTTTGCGGCCAACATCATGCATTTCGCGCGCGTGCTGCGGGCGGCCGGGCTGCCCGTGGGGCCGGGCAAGGTGCTGGATGCGATCCGGGCGGTCGAGGCGGTCGGGATCGGCAGTCGGACCGACTTCTACTGGACGCTGCACGCGGTGTTCGTCAACCGGCGCGACCAGCGCGAATTGTTCGACCAGGCGTTCCACATCTTCTGGCGCAAGCCCGACCTGCTCGAGAAGATGATGCAGCTGCTGCTGCCGCAGTTCGAGGCGGGCGAGCCCGCGGCCGGCGAGGAGCTGGCGCGGCGGCTTGCCGAAGCGCTGGGTCCGGAAAAACGGCCCGGCCAGGACGAGGCCGAGGAGGATGCCGAGCCGCCGGTCGAGCTCGATGCGACCCTCAGCTTCTCCGCGCGCGAGATCCTGCAGCACAAGGACTTCGAGCAGATGTCGGCGGCCGAGGTCGAGCAGGCGAAGGCCCTGATCCGCAAGCTGCAGCTGCCGATCAAGCCGGTGCCGACCCGCCGTTTCAAGCCCGATCCGTCGGGCTGGCGGGTCGATCTGCGGCGCACGCTCCGGCAGTCATTGCGCGGCGGCGGCGCCATGATCGACCTTGCGAAAAAGCGCCGCCGGCGCCGCCATCCGCCGCTCGTGATCCTGTCCGACATCTCGGGCTCGATGGAGCGCTACTCGCGCATGCTGCTGCACTTCATGCACGCGGTGACCAACGATCGCGACCGGGTCGCGAGCTTCGTCTTCGGCACGCGCCTCACCAACGTCACCCGGCAATTGCGCGCCCGCGACGTCGACCAGGCGCTCGCGCGGGTCGGCGACCTGGTCGAGGACTGGTCGGGCGGCACCCGGATCGGCCACTGCCTGCACGAGTTCAACCGGATCTGGTCGCGCCGCGTGCTCGGCCAGGGCGCCATCCTTTTGCTGATCACCGACGGCCTCGATCGCGACGCCGGCGAAGGCCTGGAGCTCGAGATGGAGCGGCTGCACAAGAGCTGCCGCCGCCTGATCTGGCTGAACCCCCTGCTCCGCTTCGAAGGCTACGCCCCGATCGCGACCGGCGCCCGCGCGATCATCCGCCACGTCGACGACTTCCGCCCGATCCACAACCTAGAAAGCCTCGCCGACCTCACCGCCGCGCTGGGCGAGATCGGCCCGCGGCGCGAAGAGGGGCTCAGCAGCTGGCAGGGCATGGCCCGGGAGGGCGCTTCACCGGCCGCCTCGGAGCGCCCGGCGTAGCCTATGCGATGGAGAAGACCGCGACTTTACTTCGACTTCGACCGCGGGCGTCGACGCCAGATTCCGAAACCAACGAAGCTTAGTGCTGCTGTGATCAAACTCGGGGCGTAAGGCGTGGTTCCGATTCGCAGGTTTAAAACTGCCTTGCGAACGATAAGGTACGCATGGAAAAACACTCCCGCGTCCATGATTAGCAAAATGAATGCAGTAAACCAAGACTCTACGGGCTTGTCGGAGAATAGGCTTTGTGACACCCACAATAGCAAAGATATGATCGTAGTCCCCGCGAATGTAGCTGGCGCTGACAGCTCGCTATTGGGAAGCGTGCCCACTGATTTGGAAGTTCCTGATGACGATAAGAAGAAGACGAAGAGTCTGCGACGTTCTGAGAACATCAGCCTTTCCCAACCCATGCCGCCAATTTTTGATTCAATCCGATTTTTGATATAGCGCCCAATCTTCAGAATATGCCCGTCTGTATAAGACCAGTACAACATTATAGGATAACTAGCTCTCCGGAAGGCTCAGGGGGCTTGACTCGGAGCGCGTGAACGGCGATAGAGAACGAAGCAAGAACATTGCCCGGAGAGCGCCATGGCTGACGGATTGCTCCACGACCTGCCGCGGGATCTGCCAACCTTTCTCGAGCGTTTCGGCACCGATGAGGACTGTCGGGCCTATCTGGTACAGGCGCGTTGGCCCGCGGGCTTTGGCTGCACGGCCTGCGGCCACGACCAGGCCTACAGTCACAAGAAGCGGCTGATTGAGGAGTGCAGGGCTTGCGGCAAGCAGCACTCGATCCTCGCCGGCACCATCTTCGAGCAGACCAAGACCGGCCTGGCGCGCTGGTTTCTCGCGATCTATCTGGTCACGGCGAGCAAGGGCGGGATCTCGGCCATGGAGCTGCAGCGGCAGATGGGCTTTGGCAGCTACGGCACGGCTTGGGCGTGGCTGCACAAGATTCGGCGCGCCATGGTTGTGCCGGACCGCAAGCCGCTCAGCGAGCGGGTCGAGGCCGATGAGACCCTGGTCGGCGGCGCCCGGCCTGGCAAGCCCGGCCGCGGCGCCTCGGGCAAGACCGTGGTCGCGGGTGCGGTCGAGAGCCGGCGCGGCCAGCTGCGCGGCCGCCGGCTCGGCCGCCTGCGCCTGCAGGCGGTGGCCGATGCTTCGGCCAGCAGCCTGGTTGGCTTTCTCGGGCGGAACGTCGCAAGCCCCGCCCAAGTCGCCACCGACGGCTGGTCGGGCTATCGCGGGCTCGAGGCCGCGGGCTACGCCCACCAGCCGATCCCGCTCGCCCGGTCCTGGGGCGACGCCGCGCTCCGCCTGCCGGCCATCCACCTGGTCTTCGGGCTCGCCAAGCGCTGGCTGCTGGGCACCCACCATGGTGCGGTCAGCGCCAAGCACCTGCAAGCCTATCTCGACGAGTACGTCTTCCGCTTCAACCGCCGGACCGCCAAGAGCATCGCCCACCGCTTCGCCCGCCTGATCGAGCAGGCCGTCCTCACCCAACCGACCACCTACCGCGCCATCACCCACGGCAGCGCCTGAATGTTACGGATAGCTAGTATAGGATAATGTACGAGAGGGGCTACTAGAAAGAGAATATTATGATTAACTTGAAAGGCCCCCACGAATACTACCCCGAAGGCTCCCAGATCGTACATCCAAACCTGATTTCGTTGCTGTATCAGCATAAGGATTTCTGCTCGAAGCGCCTGATATTCAGCCAACATGCCTTCACGCTGGGGAGTATTTGTTGCAGCCATTCGCCCCGTTCCTTTGACCAGCGCAGTCAAACCTCATTGCCGTTACCGCCCGCAGGCGGTCGCGAGCCGACTGTCTGTCCCGCCCCGCACAATGCGAGGCGACTCTCACCTTCAGCCAGGCTTGTGCGGGGAGTCAAGCCTATCGAATTCAGGACTTTCCCCAAGGATCTCAGCGGAAGCCGAGGGTGAGCTGCGGTTCGGGGGACACAATTGCGGTTCGGGGGACACAATCAATTGCGGTTCGGGGGACACAATCAATTGCGGTTCGGGGGACACAATACTCATTTTTCCTGACGTGAGGCCACTTGGCGGGCTTTCCGGGGGTTCGGGGACCGGGTCGCGCTGGCGCGGCCCGTCGAGCTGGATGACGATGCCCCGACACTTCAGTTTGCCCGTCGGAAAGGGTCGGATTGCGTCTCTATACAAAATCTTGTATGTTCCTTCGATGGCCGATCTCAAGCCCGTCGTGTTCCGGGGCAGTGCCCTTGATGATCTGCGCGCATTCCCGGCCGTAGCGCGGCGTGAGGCCGGGCACCAGATCGACCAGGTGCAACGAGGCCGCGATCCGGACGACTGGAGAGTCATGAGGACGGTCGGGCCGGGCGTGCGGGAAATCCGCATTCGCGATGCCGCCGGCGCGTTTCGGATCGTTTACACGGCGAAGTTTGCCGATGCCGTTTATGTTCTGCACTGCTTTCAGAAGAAGACGCAGAAAACCCGCAAGGCGGACATCGAGCTCGCGGCGCAGCGCTACGCGGACTTGGCAAGGGAGTTGGGGCGATGAGCGACGAACGCTTTGCCAGCGTGTGGGATGCGATCGGGGAGACGCCGGCCACGGCGGCAAACCTCAAGCTCCGTTCGGAGTTGATGATCGCGCTCAAGGAGCAGATCGAGCGTCGGGGCTGGAGCCAGGCGGAAGCCGCCCGCCGGTTTGGTGTGACGCAGCCGCGCGTGTCCGACCTGATGCGCGGCAAGATCGACCTGTTCGGGCTGGACACGCTCGTCAACATGGCCGTGACGGCTGGCCTGCGTGTGGAATTGTGGATTGTCGAGGCGGCGTGAGGCAATCGGCTATATGAGTTCAGGGCGCGTCTTCATTAGTTTAGGGCGCGTCCTCCGGCCGCGCGCCGAGGTGGACGACGATGCCGCGGCGCTCCAGCTCGCGCTTCAGGAGTACGAGAAACGGGATCGTCAGCAGCGTGAAGACCAGGCTGATGTCGACGAACAGCTCGAGGATCAGCGTCCGCTGGTCGTGCGTATGCGCGATGTTGAGGATCGAGCCGCCGAAGGCGTCGAGCAGCCAGGCCATGCAGGGCCCCTTGAAGACCGCGTACAGGCCGGCGCCGATCACGCCCTCGAACATGCCCGTGACGTTGGACAGTGCGGTCAGGAAGGCATAGCCCATGCCGGCGTACTCGAGCTTGACCGTCTCGCCGGCGACGGTCAGCGGGATCATGAACGCCGGGATGCTGGCAAAGCCCGGCACGCCCTCGAAGATCAGCCGGAAGCACTGATAGCGGTTCGGGCGGGATCGCCGCAACCTCCGGGCATCAGTTCGGGCGGGCGGCGCCGAGCTTGAGCCAGACCAGGCCGCCGGTCTGGCCGGCGAGCGGGCCCTGGTCGGCGGGGGCGGGCTTGAGCATGGCGTCGAGCAGCTTCGCGTCCGGCGACCAGTAGGGGACGTACCATTCGCGATCGACGTCCATGACGAGCGCCCGGTGCGTGCTCTGGTCGTAGGCGCCGATCGGGGAGATGTGCGGGCCGTTCCAGTCGCCGGTCAGGACGCCCTGGTTGAAGTAGATCAGGATCAGGTCGTGGTCGGAGGCCTCGTTCGCGACCAGCGCCTGGCGCACCTCGGAGAGGGCGGCGGCGCCGGCATCGTGCGGGCGGATCACCTCGAGCGCGTAGTCCTGGATGCCGTAGCTGGCGAGGCTTTCCTTGAGCACGGCCAGGAACTCGTCGAAGGTGACGCCGTCGCCGCCTTCGGCGCCGCGCTTCGACCAGTCGGCATCGGCCACCTTGTCGAGCAGCGCGCTCTGAGTGACGAGCGGCTCCTCGGAGTCCTCGGGCAGGCCGCGGGCGAAGTTGACCGCCATCGCGACGCTCGCGACCGAGCAGGCGCTGGTGGTGAACTGCGGCACGTAGAAGGCGCTGAGCTTCCAGTAGTCCGGGGCCGGCGCGGCCCGCAGGTAGTTGGCCTCGCGGGTGAGCGGGACCGCGTCCGGCCCGAGCTTGGGCTTGCCCTGGAACGCGAGCGCCGGCTCGGCGACCAGCCCGACCACGACGACGAGCAGCTGAAGCATGAACCGGCGCAAGCGATCCTCCGCTGCAAGGCGGCTCCTTGATGCCCCTCAATTGAGCCCCGAACCTGGCCAAGCGCAAGCCGGCTGGTCAGGGACGAGCGGAGATCCAGGTAACCCGATCGGGGGTCGGGCGCGACAAGGGTCCAAAATTCATGCCGCGCCCGCGGCCCGCCCGCTGGCGCGTCGCGACCGAACGCCTACATTACCACGCGAGCGCCCGCGGGAGCGTTGGCCGGCGGCAAGGCGAGCGGGGCGCGGCCTCTCGAAGGCACCATGCTGGGAGCCGACACCATGGCTGTCTATGAGCAGGACTTCTACGCATGGACGCGGGAGCAGGCGAGCGCTTTGCGTACGCATCGCCCGAACGTGGTCGACTGGCAGCACATCGCGGCGGAGCTCGAGAGCATGGGCGGCAGCGAGCAGCGCGAGATGGAGAGCCGTCTGCGGGTGATCCTGGCGCATCTGCTCAAATGGCAAGCCCAGCCCGCGTTCCGCTCGAGGAGCTGGGAGCGCACGCTGCGTACGCAGCGGCGCGATCTCGAGCGTCACCTCGAGCGCAACCCCAGCCTGCGCCGGCTTCTACCCGAGGCTCTCGTGGAGCACTACGACGACGCGGTGACCGAGGCGATCCGCGAGACCGGGCTCGCGGAGAGCGCCTTTCCTTCGAGCCCGCCTTACACCATCGAGCAAGTCACGGACCCGACGTTCCTGCCGGAGTGACCGCCGGGCCTGCGGCTCCGTGCCGTGCCGGAGCTGACGGCGCCGGCACTTCGGCTTCTGATAGAGCCCGACTGGAAGGAGGGAAGATCCATGAACGAGCATGATCGGGTGCTGGAGCAGGTCGCGGCCTGGACCGGGGCCGGGCGCAAGGCGGCGATCGCGACCGTGGTCGCGACCTGGGGCAGCTCGCCCCGGCCGGTCGGCAGCCAGCTCGGGGTCAGCGAGAGTGGGGAAATGGTGGGCTCGGTCTCGGGCGGCTGCATCGAGGGGGCGGTGGTCAAGGAGGCGCTCGAGGTCATGGCCGGGGCGCCGCCGAAGCTGCTCGACTACGGCGTCTCCAACGAGCAGGCCTGGGAGGTCGGGCTCGCCTGCGGCGGCAAGCTCGAGGTCTACATCGAGGCCGTGAGCTGAGCGGGGCTCGCGAGGTGAGACAGGCACTCCTGCAACGTCTGCTCGAGGCCCGGGCGGCCAAGCGGCCGGCCGCGCATCTGCGCTGGCTCGAGCGCGGCGACGAGGCGCTCGTGGTCGCGGGCGAGGTGGTCGTCGGCGAGCCCTTGCCGCCGCCCGTGCTCGACGCCATCCGGTCTGCGCATCGACGGGACAAAGGCGTTACGATTCAGAGCGATGCAGGGCCGCTCTTCATCCAGGTCTTCAACCCGCCGCTTGCGCCTGATCGTGGTCGGCGCCGTGCATATCGCGCAGGCGCTGGTGCCGATGGCGAGCCTCACGGGCTACGACGTGACGGTGGTCGATCCAAGGCGGGGCTTTGCGAACGATGTCCGCTTTCCGGGCGTCGAGATGCGCACCGACTGGCCGGACGAGGCGCTGGAAGAGCTCGGGCTCGACGAGCGCACCGCGGTCGTGACCCTGACCCACGACCCGAAGCTCGACGATCCGGCGCTCGATGTCGCGCTGCGCTCGGAGGCCTTCTACATCGCAGCCCTCGGCAGCAGGCGGACCCATGCGGCGCGGCTCGAGCGCCTGGGCGCGCTCGGCCATGACCAGCCGACGCTTGCGCGCATCCACGGGCCGGCCGGCCTCGCGATCGGTGCCGTCAGCCCGGCCGAGGTGGCGCTCTCGGTGATGGCCGAGATGACGGCGGTGCTGCGCCTGGAGCCCGCGGCATGAGGTTCGGCGATCTGCCGCTGGCCGAGGCCGAGGGCGCGATCCTCGCCCATTCGGTCAAGTCCGGGAAGCTCGTCTTCCGCAAGGGCCGGCGGCTGTCGGCGGACGACCTCGCAGCGCTGGCCGCGGCCGGGGTCACGTCCGTGATCGCCGCCCGGCTGGGGCCGGACGACGTGCACGAGGACGAGGCCGCGCGCCTGCTCGCGGAGGCGGCGGCCGGGGCGCATCTGCGGGTCGACAAGCCGTTCACCGGGCGGGTCAACCTGTTCGCCGAGCAGGCCGGGCTCCTGGTCCTCGACCGGGCCCGGATCGACCGGCTGAACCTGGTCGACGAGGCGGTCACGATCGCGACGCTTGCCGCCTTCGAGCCGGCCCAGCCCAAGCAGATGGTGGCGACGGTCAAGATCATCCCGTTCGCGGTCGAGCGGGGGGTGCTCGAGCGCTGCATCAAGATCGCGGCCGAGGCCGCACCCCTGATCAAGGTCGCCCCCTACCGCCATCTGGATGTCGCGCTGATCCAGACCCGGCTGCCGAGCGTCAAGGAATCCGTGCTCGACAAGACGGTCGCGATCACCGCCGATCGGGTGCGCGCGACCGGCGGCCGCCTGATCAGCGAGGCGCGCTCGGCCCATGAGACCGGAGCCCTGGCCGAGCGCATCCGGCAGAGCAACGGCGACGTCCTGCTGATCGCGGGCGCCTCGGCGATCACCGACCGCAAGGACGTGCTGCCGGCGGCGATCGAGGCCGCGGGCGGGGTGGTCGAGCATTTCGGCATGCCGGTCGATCCCGGGAATCTGCTCCTTTTGGCCAGGATCGGCGATCGCCGGGTGCTGGGGCTGCCGGGCTGCTGCCGCTCGCCCAAGCTGAACGGCTTCGACTGGGTGCTGCAGCGGATCGCCGCCGGCATCGAGGTCAGCCGCCGCGACATCATGGGCATGGGCGTGGGCGGCCTCTTGATGGAGATCCCGAGCCGGCCGCAGCCGCGCGACGCCAGGCCCGCCAAGCCCGGACGGGTCGCGGCCCTGGTGCTGGCCGCCGGCCAGTCGCGGCGCATGGGCCAGCGCAACAAGCTGCTTGGCCGAGGTCGACGGCCGGGCGATGGTGACCCACATCGTCGACGCGCTGCTCGCGTCCCGGGCGGCGCCGGTGATCGTGGTCACCGGCCACGAGGCCGAGCGGGTGCGCGCAGCGCTCGGCGAGCGGCCGGTCCACCTGGTCGCCAATCCGGACTATGCCGAGGGCCTCAGCACCTCGCTCAAAGCCGGGCTCGCCGCCCTGCCCGACGAGGTCGAAGGCGTGCTGATCGGGCTCGGCGACATGCCGCGCATCCGCAGCGCCCAGGTCGACCGGCTGATCGCCGCCTTCGATCCGCTCGAGGGCCGCGCGATCGTGGTCCCGACCGTGCGCGGCAAGCGCGGCAACCCGGTCCTGTTCGCGACCCGCTTCCTGCCCGAGATGCGCGAGATCCAGGGCGACGTCGGCGCCCGCCACCTGATCGGCGAGCACGACGACGAGGTGGTCGAGATCGAGATGGAGGACGACGCGCCGTTGCTCGACATCGACACCCCGGAGGCGTTGGCAGCACTGCTCGAGACGGCGTCATGAGCGGGCGCGCGGCCGCGATCCGGGCCGAGTTCCCGATCTTCGAGCATCGACCAATCGGCTTCCATTACCTGGACAGCGCCGCGACCGGCCAGATCTGCCGGCCGGCGGCCGACGCGCTCTTGGCCTACGAGACCCGCAACCGGGCCAACGTCAAGCGCAGCATCTACCCGCTCGCCGAGGCCGCGACGATGGCCTTCGACGAGGCGCGCGCAGCGCTCGCCGCCTATCTGGGGAGCGAGGATCCGGACGAGGTGATCATCACCAGCGGCACGACCTTGGGCCTCAACCTGTTCGCCCATGCGTTCGGCGCCAGGCTCGGCGCGGGCGACGAGGTGGTGCTGAGCGAGCTCGAGCATCACAGCAACATCGTCCCCTGGCAGCTGCTCCGCGAGCGCCGGGGCGTGGTCCTCAAGGTCCTGCCGGTGACCGATGAGGGCCGGCTCGACCTCGACCGGCTCGAGCGCGTGGTGACCGGGCGCTGCCGGCTGATCGCCGTGACCCACGCCTCGAACGTCACCGGCGCCATCACCGAGGTCGGGCGGCTGGTCGAGGCGGCGCGCGCGGTCGACGCCCGGGTGCTGCTCGATGGCGCCCAGCGGGCGCCGCACGGGCCGCTCGATCTGGGAGCGCTCGGCGTCGACGCCTACGCGTTCTCCGGCCACAAGATGTTCGGTCCGACCGGGGCGGGCGCGCTCTGGGTCCGGCGCGAGCTGCTGGAGAGCCTGCCGCCCTTCCTCGGCGGCGGCGAGATGATCCAGCGGGTGAGCTTCGCCGAGACCACCTATGCAAAGCCCCCGCATCGCTTCGAGGCCGGCACGCCGCCGATCGGGGCGGCGATCGGCATGGCCGCGGCGGCGAGGTGGTTGGCCGGGCTCGACTGGCAGGCGGGCGCCCGGCACGAGCTGCGCCTGACCGAGCGCATCCTCGATGGCCTCGGCCAACTGCCGGGCATCCGCATCCTCGGGCCCACGGGCCTCCAGGGCCGGATCGGCGTGGTCTCGTTCGAGGCTGACGGCGCCCATGCCCACGACCTTTGCCATCTGCTCGGCGTCCAGGGGGTCGCGCTGCGCGGCGGCCACCATTGCGCCCAGCCGCTGATGGAGCGGTTCGGCCTGGTCGCGACCGCGCGCGCGAGCCTCGCCCCCTACAATGACGATGCCGACGTCGATGCTCTGCTCGAAGGGCTGGACGAGGCGCTGGCGCTGCTGCGATGACCGACGAGCTCTATCAGCGGGCCATCCTGGATCTGGCCAGGCAGGCCGCTCGCACGCCGCGCTTGGAGGCACCGCAGGCGAGCGTCACGGTCGACAACCCGCTGTGCGGCGACCGGGTCACGCTCGATCTGACCCTGGCCGATGGCCGGGTCGGCGCGATCGGGCACAAGGTGCGGGGCTGCCTGCTCTGCCAGGCGGCGGCCGCCGTGATCGCGGCGCGGGCGCCGGGCGAGACGCCGGCGGCGCTGCAAGGAGATGGCCGGATCCGTCGCCGATGCGGTCCGCAAAGGTTCGGCGGCGGCCGCTGGCCGCTGGCCCGAGCTCGGGGCGTTCGCCCCGGTCCACCGCCACAAGAGCCGGCACGATTGCGTGCTCCTGCCGTTCGAGGCGCTGACCCGGGCGCTCGTCGAGGCCGAAGCCGGGCGCGGCTGATTCGCGAGCGCGGGCGGAACCGGCGGGGCGGCGACGGCGTTCAGGTGGCGTGATCCAGCATTTCAAATCGCTCCCCGGCCTTCGATGAGCCGGCGTCGCTGGTGGCTCTTGTTGCCGCTCGGCGTGCTCGCCGCGCTGGTGGTTCTGGCCTTGTTCGACTGGAACTGGCTCAAGGGCCCGCTGGAGCGGCGCGTCTCGACCACGCTGGGGCGCGAGTTCGAGATCAGGGGGCCACTCGATGTCGATCTGTCGCTTCACCCCAGGATCACCGCCCACGACCTGCGTCTTGCCAATCCGGACTGGGCAACCGATGGTCCGATGCTCGCGGCGGAGCGGGCCGAACTCGTGGTCGACCTCCGGGCGCTGCTGCACCGCCGGCTCGTGCTGACCGAGGTCAGCATCACCAAGCCCGTGCTCCGGCTGGAGACGCGCCCCGACGGACCCCCGAACTGGAAATTCAAAGAGCGTCTCCCGAAAGGCCCGCCTGCGATCCCCGAGATCGGGCAGCTGCGGATCGCGGGAGCCTCGGTCCGCTATATCGACCACGGCAGCGGCCGCAGCGTGGTCGCCAATCTCGACGAGGTCGGAGGCCACACTGGTCGCGCCGATGGCGGTACGCCCCAGGGCCTGGAGCTGACCGCGACCGGTGCGCTCGAGGGTCAGCCCCTGCATCTGCAGCTGAGCGGCCCGCCGGTCGCAGAGCTCGTGCAGCGGGCCAAGCCCTACCCGGCCGCCGTCGAGCTGAAGCTCGGAGCGAGCGATCTCGCCGGCAAGGTCACGCTCGATCTCGGCGCAGGAGGTGCCGGCGGTCACCGCCACGCTCCATTCCGACCACGTCAATAGCGGCGAACTGGCGGAACTGATGGGCGCCACCGCCCGGCCCGGCCGCGCGGGCGAGCGCGGCGGCCAAAGCCGGGGCGGTCCTGCCGGCCGCGCTCAATCCCGACCGGCTGCCGCAGCTTCGCGCCGACCTCGACTACACGATCAAGGAGCTCATCGGGGCCCGACTTCGAGCTGCAGAACGTCAAGCTCGACGCCGGCTTGCACGACCGCCTGCCGAACCTCGCGCTCACGGGCAAAGGCAGCTTCAAGGGCGAGCCCCTGACGCTCGATGTCGAGGCCGGCCCGGCCGAGGGCGCCGATCTCGCAGCGCCGCGCTATCGGATCGATGCCGACATCGAGGCCGGCAAGACCAAGATCACGGCCAAGGGCGGGATCGACGATCCAAAGCGCCTGCAAGGCGTCCACGTCCAGTTCGCGGCCGACAGCCCGGACCTGACCCAGGTTCTGCGGCAGGTCGGGATCGATCTGCCCAAGCTGCCCGGGCTGCAGGCCAAAGGCCAGCTGGCTCGGGAGGGCGAGGTCTGGCGGCTCGGCGACCTTTATGTGCAGGTCGGCGAGAGCGATCTGTCGGGCCGGCTCGAGGTGGATCTGTCGCGGCCCCGGCCGTTCCTGTCCGCCGATCTGCATTCGGACCGGCTGCGGGCCTCGGACCTGATGCCGGCCCCGGCCGACCGGCAGGCGGCGAAGGACGACGCCGCCAAGGCGGCGGCCAAGCTTCCCGCGATCGTCACCCCATCCGGCATCAACCTCGAGGCGCTGCCGAAGGTCGACGCCGACCTCAAGTTCCAGGGCGGTGACGTGCAGGCGCCGGAGGTCGTGTTCGACCAGCTGACGCTCGATCTCAAGCTCCGGGACCGGGTCGTGATCGCCGATGCGACCGGCCGGGGCCGGTTTCGCGACTTCGAGCCGGTGAGCTTCGAGGCCCACGCCGGCAGCGAGGCCAACCTGAAGGACCCGCAGGCGCGCTATCCCCTCGATCTCACCCTGCAGGCCGGCGACAGCAAGGCGAGCGCCAAGGGCAGCGTCGATCACCCGCTCGACGACGCCGGGCTGGACGTCGACGTCGCGCTTCAGGGCCCGGATCTCCAGGCCCTCGGCAAGGTCGTGAAGCACTCGCTGCCGGCGACCTCGCCCTACGATCTCAGGGGCAAGGTCACCTTCGAGGCCGATCATCAGCGCTGGAACCTGGTGGCGATCCAGGGGACCATCGGCGACAGCGACCTCGAGGGCGACGTGAGCCTCGAGCTCTCGAGCTCGCGCCCGACCGTGGTCGCCGACCTCAAGTCGAAGCGGCTCGATTTCGACGATCTCGGCCTGCTGGTCGGCAAGCCGCCCGACACCCAGCCCGGCGAGACCGCCTCCCCGGCGCAGCGCCAGGAGGCGGCGGCCGCCACATCCGCGGCCTCCGTCCTGCCGGACAAGCCGTTCGATCTGCCCGATCTCAAGATGGTCGACGCCAGGGTCAAGTTTGAAGCCGAATCGGTCGAGGCGCGCAAGGTGCCGCTCCAGAACCTCAGTGTCGAGCTGACCCTGAAAGACGGCCAGCTCCGGCTCGACCCGGTGCGGCTCGGCGTCGCCGATGGCGAGCTCGAGGCCGTGGCCGGCTTCGACAGCAAGGAACCCGCGCTCGACGGCGACCTCAATCTGAGCCTGAAGCAGATCAAGCTCGGCCAGCTGCTGTCACGCTTCAACATCAAGCTCGCCGGCATCACGCTGGAGAAGGAGGGGGTCGGGACCTTCGGCGGCCGGGCGCAGCTCAAGGGGCACGGCAACTCGATCCACGACCTCGCAGCGAGCGCCGAGGGCGAGATCGGGATCATCATGGACGGCGGCCAGATCAATGCCCTGATCATCGAGGCGATCGGCCTCGACGTCGGCGAGGCGCTCGGCCTGATGCTCACCCAAAAGCATGAGGGCGCCGATACGACCGTGCCGATCCAGTGTTTCGTCGGCCGGTTTGGCGTGCAGCAGGGCGTGATGCAGGCCCAGGCTCTGGTGCTCGACACCACCGACAGCACGATCACCGGCAAGGGCGAGATCGACCTCGGCAAGGAGACGCTGGCGCTGGAGCTGCTCGCCCATCCGAAGGATGCGAGCGTGCTGACCGCGAGTACGCCCGTGCGTATCGAGGGCACCTTCAAGCATCCGAAGATCGGCGTGGTCTCGAAGGAGCTGGAGGAGAAGAGCTCTCGCGGCCCTGGCGCTCGGCGTCCTGCTGCCGGTGGTCGGCGCGGTCCTGCCGTTCATCGAGCCGGGCAAGACCAAGGGCTCCAACTGCGGCCAGCTGCTGGCGACCGCACGGGCCGCGATGCCCCCGCCGCCTTCGCAGACCTCCAAGTGAACGACGCCGGGCGGCGGCCGCGTCGGCGCGCCATTTGAGGTGGTGGCCCGCCTCCCCTTGTTCTATGAAAGCGATCATGGCGTGATGATTGCCGGCAGGCGGGGGGAACGGCATGAAGTGGCGGCTCATTCTGGTCGCAACCGGCTTGGCATTGGCCTCGGCAAGCGCGGCGGCGGACGATACCCGGATCGACGATTTCTCCGGCAACTGGCAGGGCGTCGAGCTGCACGCCAGCGGCGATGATGGCGCGGCGGCGCCGACCCCTGCCGACCTGAACGTACGGCTGCGCCGCGAGGAGGCCGGCTTTCAGATGAGCTGGATCGCCTTCGAGCGCCAGGGCGGCGCGGGCCTGAAGCGTCAGAAGTTCGAGGCGAGCTTCACGCCGACCGACCGGCCGGGCGTGTTCGCGTTCAACCCCGGCAAGCCGTCGCTGCTGAGCCGCCTGTTCGCCGATCCCGCGACCGGCAACCCGCTCAAGGGCGAGACCCTTTTGTGGGCGCGCCTCGAAGGCGCCACGCTCACGGTCTACAGTCTCGCGATCGATCATCACGGCGGCTTCGATCTTGACCGCTATGCGCGCACGCTGACCGGGACTGGCATGACGGTGCGCTACACGCACCGGATCGAGAACGACCAGATCCTGACCATCGAGGGGCGCCTCGAGAAGGCGGGGGGCTGAGCATGCGGCACCGGGTTGGAGCATCGCCTGCGGCCGGTGCCAGGGCCGTGATCAAAGCCTGGCTGTGGATCGGCGGGGTGGCGCTCGTCGGGCTGCTGCCGGTCGCCGGCCAGTGTGCGCCGCCGAGCGATCTGAAGCTGTTCTTCGGCACCTATGTCGGGGTCGCCAAGGTCGAGGATGCCAACGGCGACGTTCACCAGCGCGACATGGACATCGTGATCCAACCCTACCGCGACGACGGCTTCCGGGTCGACTGGATCAACGTCACCCTGGTCGACGGGCGCCGCGACCTGCCAGGGGTCGAGCGCCGGGTGCAGAGCGCGTTGTTCGAGCCGGTCGCGGGCCGCGACATGTACGTCGAGGTCGAGGCCGAGAATGTGTTCCAGGAGCGCGCCGAGACCCAGCCGATGCGGGGCGATCCGGTCCGCTGGGCGAGCATCGACGGCCCGCGGCTGCACGTCTATGCCTTCGAGGTCCTGGAGGACGGCACCTACGAGCTGCAGATCTACGACCGCGTCCTGACCGAGAAGGGCATCGACATCGCGTTCCAGCGGATCGTGGACGGCAAGCTGATGCGACGGATCTCCGGCACGGCCGTGCGCGCCCAATAACGTCCGTCTGGCAGGCCGCGCTGCGCAAGGGGCGGACCGGCGATCTCGCGCACCAGCTTTTTGACGATGGCGTCGGCGAAGTCGCGGTAGTCGGCGGCCGCGACCACGAAGGCATCGGGGCCGGCGATCACCTGATGCTCGTAGTAGCGGTCGAGGAATGGCTCGTCGCTGACGATCGCGAGGCCGTTGACGGTGATGCCGCTGGCCAGCGCCCGCTCGCGGGCGGCGGTGATCCTCGGGCCGCGGTTGTCGCGGCCGTCGCCCGACAGATCGATCACCCGGCGCCGCCCCTCGAAGCCACTGCCGTCGAACATCCCGAGGCAATAGGCGAGCGCGGTCGCGAGCGCGGTGCCGGGGCCGGTGAACCGGCGACCGGTCGCGCCGACGCGGTCGGCGAAGCCCGCGGCGCTCGCCGCATCGCCGACCCAGGTCCAGCCGATGCTGACCGCCTGCTGGGAGCTGTCCGCCCACTGCACCAGCGTGACGGCGATGCCGTTGACGCCGGCGTTCTCGATTGCCTGCACTACTTCCGGTTGCCGGAAGGCGCGCGCGTAGCCGGCCATCTGCAGGGCGAACTCGTCGGCGGCGACGCTCATCGAGGTATCGACGCCGAGCACCAGCTCGACATCGACCGGCTGGGCGCGGACCGTGGACACCTGTGCGGCCGAGCCGACGCCCGCCAGCAGGATCCCAAGCGTCAGGCGAGCGCGTCGCCGAGCCCCGGTCCTCTGCAGCCACCTCATCATCGCCCCAGCATGGGCGTGCCGCGCGTGCCGGGCAAGCTCGGCGGCGTCTCAGGGTTCGCTTGCGGCCGCCGCCGCCGGCGGGCTGGGCGGCTCGGTCGCGCCCTTGCGCGCGGCGGCGATCGCGGCGGCGATCACGGCCGGATCGCCGATCTCGTTGGCGAGCAGCAGGATGAGCTTGCTGTTGACCAGCCGGCTCTGCTCGGCCGTGAGGTCCCAGTGCGCCTCGACCAGGAGTTGGTAGAGTTCGTCAGGGTCGTCGGGTGGCCTGGTCTCGAGCACACGCTTGGCCACGGTCATTTCCCAACCATCGCCTCCGCCATCGCCACGGCCGGCGTCGTCGGACCCGCGAGCGCCCGGCGCGCCGCGGCCGCCACCCGATCGGCATCGAAGCCGCGCCAGCGCGCCGTGACGTGCTGGTCTGGCCGGAACAGGTAGCAGGTGAGCGGCAGGGCGGCATAGCGGGCCGCGGCGAAACCCTCCGGGTCGGCGAGCAGAGGCAGGCCGTGCAGCATCGACGGTGCCCGCTCGGCGCCGGTCAGGATCACCCGGGTCGCGATCGGCAGCGACGCCCGGGCGAGTTTGCCGAGGTGGCTCGCGAGCGTCGGGCTCAGCGTCTCCGGCCGGTCCAGGAACAGGAGCAGGGTCAGGCCAGGGACCAGCTGGTTGAGCAGCCAGCAGGGGGCGCCAGCCTGTTCGAGCGGCGCGTCGGCAGCGGGCGACCCCGGCCCGAGGCCGCGCGCGAAGCCATCCCGATCGGGCGTGTTGAGCGACGAGAAGTCGAGCCGGGTCGGGGTCGAGAGACGGCCGCTGTTGATCATCCGGCGAGCAAAGGGGTGATCCTCGGCGAGCGCCAGCACGGCGTCGCGATAGGCGCGGCTCGCCTCGTTCCTGGGGGTGATGAACTCGGTCGAGCGGGTCGAGTGGCGGATGTTCTCCTCGGCCGCGACCAGACGCTCCTCGTCGTAGCTCTCGAGCAGCCGCTCGGGCGCCAGGCCTTGGAGGACGAGAGCGAGCTTCCAGGCGAGGTTGTCGGCGTCCTGGATGCCGGAATTGAAGCCGCGGGCGCCGAACGGCGAGACCTCGTGGGCGGCATCGCCCAGGAAGATCACGCGGCCGTGGCGGAATTTCGCCAGGCGCCGGCAGCGGAAGGTATAGATGCTGATCCATTCCAGCTCGAAGCGCCGGTCGCGGCCGAGCATGGCCTGAAGTCGCGGGACGACGCGCGCGGGCCGCACCTCCGCCTCGGCATCGGCGTCCCGGCCGAGCTGCAGGTCGATCCGCCAGACCCGGTCCGGCTGGCTGTGGAGCAGGGCCGACTGGCCGGGATGAAACGGCGGATCGAACCAGAACCAGCGCTCGGGCGGGAAGTCCGCGTCCATCCGGACATCCGTGATCAGGAACTTGTCCTTGAAGACCCGGCCCTCGAAGCCGAGGCCGAGGGCATGGCGGACGGTGCTGCGCGCGCCATCACAGGCGAGCAGCCAGTCGCAGGCCAGCGCGTACTCGCCGAGCGGCGTCCCGATCCGGACCCGCGCGCCCTCTGCCGTCGCCGTGACAGCGGTCACTTGATGGCCAAAACGGAGATCGATTCCAATCTCTTGCGCGCGCTCGATGAGAAACTGCTCGAGGTAATATTGCTGGCAGTTGACGAACGCCGGCATGCGGTGGCCGGCCTCGGGCAACAGGTCGAACTGGTAGACCATCCGGTCGCGCCAGAAGACCTTGCCCAGCTGCCAGGTGACGCCCTTCTCGAGCATCCGCTGGCCGACGCCGAGCCGGTCCAGGATCTCGAGCGAGCGCTTGGCATAGCAGATCGCGCGGGAGCCCGTGCCGGGGGCCGTGCGGGCCTCGAGCAGGACAACCGGGACGCCGCGCAGCTCGAGATCGATCGCGAGCGCCAGGCCGACCGGGCCGGCGCCGACGATCAGCACCGGGTGATGCGCGATCCGCCCGGCCTGCTGATCGGGACTGGGCTGGAAGGCGTACTGCTCGACCATGGCGCGCCGGCGCTCAGGCCTGGAGCGCCCGCCACATCTCGAGGTCGCGCTCCTTGGTCCAGATGCGCGGGTCGACGTGGCCGCGGGCCTCGTCATAGGCGCGGGAGATGTCGAAGGGCATGCAGTGCTCGAAGATCACCCAATGGCCGAAGCGCGGCTTGAGCAGCGCGTGGGTGGTATCGAACACTTCCTTCAGCGACTTGCCTTCGGCGACCCCGCGCTTGACGCTGTCGAACATGGTGGTGAGGAAATCGCGGGTGCCCTCGATGCCGGCCGCGACGTCGACCGGGCTGGTCAGCGCCTCGCCGCGGCCGGGGACCAGCTTCTCGGCATTGAGCGCACGCAGGCGCT
Source organism: uncultured Alphaproteobacteria bacterium (assembly GCA_963756905.1). Lineage (GTDB taxonomy): Bacteria > Pseudomonadota > Alphaproteobacteria > Geminicoccales > Geminicoccaceae > DATAOG01. The sequence continues at coordinate 35,902 of CAVWPO010000020.1, read as the reverse complement.
CCAGGGTCGCCGGCCAGTCGGTGAGATAGGCATCGCCCGTGTAGGGCGCGGCGCCGTACTCGACCAGATCGCCGCTGAACAGGACCCGCTCCTCGGGCAGCCAGGCGATCGTGTCGCCCTTGGTGTGGCCGTGGCCGAGATGCCGGATCTCGACCCGGCGGCGGCCGAGCCAGACGGTCATCGCGGTCTCGAAGGTCATGGTCGGCCAGGTCAGGCCCGGCACGCTCTCGACCGCCTGGAACAGCCGGGGAAAGCGATTGACCTCGCTCTCGAAGTCCTCCTGGCCGCGCTCCTCGATCAGCCCGCGGGTCAGATCGCTCGCGATGATCTGCTCGGCGCCATAGGCCGAGGCGCCCATCACCCGGACCGCATGGTAGTGGGTCAGCAGCACGTATTTCACGGGCTTGTCGGTAACGCCCCGGATGCGCTCGATCAGCGCCTGCGCCATGACCGGCGTCGCCGTGGCGTCGACCACCATGACGCCGTCGTCGCCGACGATCACGCCGGAATTGGGGTCGCCCTCGGCGGTGTAGGCGTAGACGCCGTCCGCCAGCTCGGCGAAGTTGATCTTCTTCTCGGCCAGATCGCCCTGGGATGCGAAGCTCACGGTCGTCTCTCCCGCGCTGCGCTGCTTAAGGCTTCTATGTAGAAAGCGCCACGCACCTTCGCCAGTTCGGAGCGCCCAAGACGCCCTCACGCGCGTCAATAAGGAGCCGCGATGATATCGGTCTGGCCAAAATCGTTGCCTTTGAAGAGCAGCGGCTCAGTCTCCACCTTCGCCAGGGCATAGCTGAAGCAGTCGCCAAAGTTGAGGGCTGCGGGATGGCGACCCTTGCCAAAGCGCCACCAAGCCGCCTCGGCGGCAGCCAGATGATCGGCACCAAAGGATACTGCCGTCAGGCCCAGATCCGCCAACAACGTCCGCAGCAGCGCTTGCCCGGGCGCACCTTTGTACCGACCGACCACCAGCGTGATCTCCAAGAGAGTAGGCATCGCGATCAGCGGGCGATCGCTCCTGGCGATCGCCCTCGTAAACCGTCCCGCCTCGTCCTCGCCGAACGCAATGGCGACGATGGCTGAGGCGTCGATGACCATTCAGTTGGGCGCGCCGAACTCGTCATAGCCGACAAGTTCTTCGGGCGAGCCCTCCGTGATTGTGGGCAGACTTCTGATCTGATCGGCCAGCCGCAGAATCCGCGCGACTTTCCGTTCGACCTCTTGCTCCCTGTCGCTCTCGGCATCGGCCCTCATCCGAATTCCGCGATCAAGGAACTCGATGCCGCTCGCTTCGAGCGCCTCCTGCACTGCAGCCAACGACCTCGGGCTCACCTTCCTGCCGCCCTCGATACGGACGATCGTGTTGGGAGCAACCTGCGCCTTGCGAGCGAGATCCGCGACCTTGAGCCCGGCCATCGCTCGTGCCCCGCGAAATTGAGATGAAACCACCTGCTGTTCCGTCATGATGCGATCCTATCGCATCGGAATTGCGATTGGAAGTGCCGTCCCCTCAAGGACGGGGCGGTTGGTAGCGCACGACCTGCTGGTCTATCGGGCCGAAGATGGAGCGGCCGCCGTCGTCCAGCATCTCGATCCGGACGCGATCGCCGAACTTGAGAAAACCGGTCGTGGCTTTGCCCTGAGCGAGGGTCTCGATGGTCCGGACTTCGGCCAGGCAGGACGAGCCGGCGCTCCGATCCTGGTTCGAGATCGTGCCGGAGCCGACGATCGTGCCGGCGGCGAGCGGGCGGGTCTTCGCCGCGTGGGCGATCAGGCGGCCGAAGTCGAACTGCATCTCGACCCCGGCGTCGGGATGGCCGAGCTCCTGGCCATTGATCGACGAACGGACGGCGCCGTGCAGCTTGCCGTCCCGCCAGGCGCTGCCGAGGGCCGCGGGCGTCACGGCGACCGGCGAGCAGGCGCTGCGCGGCTTGCCCTGGAAGAAGCCGAAGCCTTTGGCAAGCTCGGCCGGGATCAGGCGGCGGAGCGAGACGTCGTTGAGCAGCATGACCAGCTTGACGTGGCCGATGGCGGCTGTGGGCGAGACGCCCATCGGCACGTCGTCGGTGATCACCGCGACCTCGGCCTCGAGATCGATGCCGAACGCCTCGTCGGCGACCTCGATCGGGTCCGTGGGACCGAGAAAGCCGTCGGAGGCGCCTTGGTACATCAGGGGGTCGTCCAGGAGCTCGCTGGGCAGGTCGGCGCCGCGCGCGCGGCGCACCAGCGCGACGTGGTTCAGATAGGCGCTGCCATCAGCAAACTGGTAGGCGCGCGGCAAGGGTGCGGCACAGGCGGCCGGCTCGAACGGGAACACGTCCTCCGGCCTGAGCTCGTCCCGCTCGAGCCGCGCCGCCGCCTGCTCGAGCGCCGGCGCGAGCGCCGCCCAGTCGTCGAGGGCGGTCTGCAGGGTCGGGGCGATCCGCGGCACCTCGACCGCGCGCCCAAGGTCCCGGCTCACGACTACCAGCCGGCCGTCGCGCCCGGGCCCCTTGAGCGAGGCCAGCTTCACGTTCGGCCCGGCGCCGCTGGCGCCTCGCCGGGGGCGCGCCAGCTGTTGACGTAGTCCTGGTTCTCGACCGCGCGCGCCGCCTCGCCGACCTCGAGCGCGTCGCGGGCATCGAGCATCACGGCGTATTCGTCGGTCGCCGTGCGCTTGGGCTCGAACATGCCGCGCAGGGCTTTGGGATGGGGCCCGTGGGTGAAGCCGCAGGGATGGAAGGTCACCATGCCGGCCGTGATGTTGTCGCGGCTCGAGAAGTCGCCCGAGTGGTAGAACAGCACCTCGTCGAAGTCGTCGTTGTTGTGGAAGAACGGCAGCTTGAGCGCGCCGGGGTCGGTCTCGAGCGGGCGCGGGCAGAAGGTGCAGACGACGAAGCGGGGGCCGACGAAGGTGGTGTGCGCCGACGGCGGCAGGTGGTAGCGGTGGCTCATCAGCGGGCGCAGGTCGCGGACGTTGATCCGCGCGACCGCGAGATCGCCCGACCAGCCGACCGCATCGAGCGGGTTGAAGGGGTAGGTCACGGTGCTGATGGCGCCCCGGCGCTTGATCCGGACCTCGGTCCGGGTCTCGCCCTGCTGGCCGAGGAACGCCTCGTCGATCTGGGGCACATCCAGCATCGCCGGATCGAAGATCGCGTGGCGGCCGACCATGCCCTTGTCCGGCAGCATCAGCGAGCCGCCGGTCGCCTCGATCAGCAGCGCGCTGACCGGGGTCGCACACTCCAGCCGCCACATGGTGCTGCGCGGCAGGACGAGGTAGTCGCCGGCCTGGAATTCCAGGTGGCCGTAGTCGCAGTAAAGGTCGCCAGCACCCTCGTGGACGAAGATCAGCTGATCGCCGTCGCCGTTGCGCGCGAGGTGATCCATCTTCATCGGCGCCCGCCAGAACGCGAGCTTGACGTGGGCATTGTGCAGGACCACGGCCGCGTCCCAGGGCGAGCCGGTGCCGTCCGCGAGCCGGTTGAGGTCGAAGCAGCGCGGCCGGAGCGGCCCCTGCCAGTCGATCCAGCCGGTCGGCGGGTGGCTGTGGTACATGTGGGTGGCGGGGCCGAAGAAGCCCTCCTTGCCGAGCTCGCGCTCGAACGTGCCGGCCGGGAAGTCGGCATGCGCCTGGCGTGAGGCGCGCCCCTGGGTCAGGGGATAGGAGATGAAGTGCCGGTTCGTCATCGACCCGCTCCGCCAGTTGGGCGCTCCGGCGCCAAGCCAGGGCTCGAGGCTCGGGGAGCGCCGATCAGTGGGAAAGGACGATCCCGGGCGGACTATTGGCGTGCGCGCCGCCGGTTTCAAGGTCTTTGCGCGGCCGGCGGTCAGGCGGATCAGGCCGGCGGGGCGTCGGGCTGGCGCTCGGGGGCGGCGCGGGCGAAGGCCTCGATCTGGCGGCAGCGCTCGTCGATCCGGCGGATGGTCGGATAGGGGGCGAGATCGCAGTCGTAGCGGCGGGCGTTGTAGACCTGCGGCACGAGGCAGACATCCGCCAGGCTCGGCGCGTCGCCGACGCAGAAGTCGCCGGCCGAATGAGCGATCATCCCCTCGAGGGGGCCGAAGCCCTCGGCGATCCAATGCCGGTACCAGGCCATGCGCGCGGCCTCGTCCAGCTCGAGCGTATGTTCGAGGTAGTTCAGCGTGCGCATGTTGTTCAAGGGATGCATCTCGCAGGCGATCGCGACCGCGATCGCGCGCGACCGGCAGCGCCCGGGCAGGTCCTTGGGCAGGAGCGCCGGCTGCGGGTAGCGCTCATCGAGGTAGTTGAGGATCGGCAAGGACTGGGTGAGAACCGCGCCCTCATCCTCGAGCACCGGCACGAGGCCCTGGGGGTTGATCGCCAGGAACGCCGGCGCGCGCTGCGCGCCTGTGCGCAGATCGACCGCGACCTGCTCGTAGGCCAGGCCCTTGAAGTTGAGCGCGAGCCGCACCCGATAGGCGGCCGAGCTTCGCCAGTAGTCGTAGAGCCGCATGATCCCCCTCCCCACGCCTCGCCTCGGGCAGAGCTTGGCACGACGGCGCCGCCCCGGCCACCAAAAGAGCGCAGTCGGGAAGATCGCCCTGAACGCCGGCGACAGCCTGGCGGCCAGTCGTCGACCGCTCACCCGCGCGGGACGGTCTCGGTTGACACATGAACGAGGAACATAGACAAATTGGTCGGATTCAAGCCTGGCTGCGGAGTTTGGAGACCATGGTGAGCAATAGGCTCTTCGGGCTTGCGGTTATTTTCCTCGCAATCCTCGCCGCACCCGACACCCACGCCGACATCCGGATCGGGGTCGCCGCGCCGTTGACCGGTCACTACGCCTGGAACGGCGAGGAGACGCGCGCCGGCGCGTACATGGCGCTGGAGGACCTGAACACCGCCGGTGGGGTCCTCGGTCAAACGCTGGTTCCCGTGCTGGTCGACGATTTCTGCGATCCGGATCAGGCGCTGGCGGCGGCGAGTAAGCTCGTGGCCGAGGGCGTATCCTTCGTGGTCGGTCATCAGTGCTCGGGCGCCGCGATTCCGGCCTCCAGGGTCTACGAGGACGCGGGCATCATCTTGATCTCGCCGGCGGCGACCAACGCGCGGCTCACCGATCGGGGGCTGCGCTACACGTTTCGGACCTGCGGCCGCGACGACCAGCAAGGCACCATGGTCGGCGACTACATCGCGGCAAAGTGGTCCGGTGCCGACGTTGCCATCGTTGACGACGGTCAGGCATATGGCCAGGGAGTCGCCGAGGAAGCCAAACGCCGGCTCGAGGAGCTCGGCATCAAGACCGCGTTGACTGAGCATGTACAGCCGGGGCAAATCGAATTCTCGGATCTGATCGCGATGTTCGCGGCACGCGGCATCGATATCGTCTTCTATGGCGGCTACCAGGCGGAGGCGGGGCTCATCATCCGACAGGCCAAGGCACGTCTGCCCGAGCTCGCCTTCGTCCTGCCGGATGGCGTGGCGAGCGAAGATTTCTGGCTGATCGCCGGCGACGCCGCCGAGGGTGTTCCGATGACCTTCTACCACGATCCGTCGCGACAGCCGGCTGCCGCCGACGTCGTGGCGGCATTCCGCGCGCAAGGTCTAACAAAGGCTATAAACACGGAGCTCTATGCCTACGCAGCGGTCCAGGCGTGGGCACAGGCGGCGGAGAAAGCGGGCACGACGGATGCGGCCAAGGTGGCCGAAGTCCTGCGTCAGGGGCGGTTCGAGACCGTGCTCGGCACGATCGGGTTCGACGCCAAGGGCGATGTCACCGGCTTCGATCCGTTCGCATGGTACGTCTGGCAAGAGGGCAAGTGGGTCCCCAAAGACCCGATCGACTAGTCATGGCCCATGCCAGTTCAGTTCGGCGGGCGGCCAAAATCTGGTTCGAGCGCCAGAAAAAGGGCCGCCCCGGGGGGCGGCCCTTGAACCGTTGGCGACGCTCGGACGACTAGTAGTCCATGTCGCCCATGCCGCCCATGCCGCCCATGCCGCCGCCCGGCATGCCGCCGCCGCCGCCCGACTCCTTCTTCGGGCGTTCGGCAATCATGGCCTCGGTCGTGATCAGCAGGCCGGCGACCGACGCGGCATCCTGCAGCGCCGTGCGCACGACCTTGGTCGGATCGACGATGCCGGCCTTGAACATGTCGACGTACTGGCCGTTCTGGGCGTCGTAGCCATAGTTGAAGTCGTTCTTGTCGAGCAGCTTGCCCATCACGATCGAGCCGTCGTCGCCGGCGTTGAGCACGATCTGCCTGGCCGGCCAAGCGAGCGCCTTGCGCACGATGTCGATGCCGACCCGCTGGTCGTCGTTCGCCGGGCTTGAGCTTGGCGAGCACCTTGGCGGCATAGAGCAGGGTGACGCCGCCACCGGCGACGATGCCCTCCTCGACCGCGGCGCGGGTCGCGTGCAGAGCGTCGTCGACCCGGTCCTTCTTCTCCTTGACCTCGACCTCGGTGGCACCACCGACCTTGATCACCGCGACGCCGCCGGCCAGCTTCGCCAGCCGCTCCTGGAGCTTCTCGCGGTCGTAGTCGGAGGTGGTGTCCTCGATCTGCGAGCGGATCTGCGTGCAGCGGCCCTCGATCGCCTTCTTGTCGCCGGCGCCGTCGACGATCGTCGTCTCTTCCTTGTTGATCAGGACTTTCTTGGCCTTGCCCAGCATGTCGATGGTGACGTGCTCGAGCTTGATGCCGAGATCCTCGCTGATCACCTGACCGCCGGTCAGGATCGCGATGTCCTCGAGCATGGCCTTGCGCCGATCGCCGAAGCCCGGCGCCTTGACCGCCGCGACCTTGAGCCCGCCGCGCAGCTTGTTGACCACCAGCGTGGCCAACGCCTCGCCCTCGACGTCCTCGGCGATGATCAGGAGCGGCTTGCCCGACTGCACGATCTGCTCGAGCACCGGCAGCAGCGGCTGCAGGCCGGACAGCTTCTTCTCGTGCAGGAGGATGAAGGGCTCCTCGAGCTCGACCGACATCTTCTCGGCGTTGGTGATGAAATACGGCGAGAGGTAGCCGCGGTCGAACAGCATGCCCTCGACCACCTCGAGCTCGGTCTGCAGGCCCTTGGCCTCCTCGACCGTGATCACGCCCTCCTTGCCGACCTTCTGCATCGCCTCGGAGATCATCTGGCCGATGCTCTTGTCGCCATTGGCCGAGATTGTGCCGACCTGGGCGACCTCTGCCTCGGTCGAGACGGTGCGGGAATGCTTCTTGATCTCCTCGATCACGGCGGCGACCGCCTCGTCGATGCCGCGCTTGAGGTCCATCGGGTTCATGCCGGCGGTGACCGCCTTGGCACCCTCGCGGACGATCGCCTGGGCGAGCACGGTCGCGGTGGTGGTGCCGTCACCGGCCTCGTCCGAGGTCTTGGATGCGACCTCGCGCAGCATCTGCGCGCCCATGTTCTCGAACCGGTCGGCGAGCTCGATCTCCTTGGCGACGGTCACGCCGTCCTTGGAGATCCGCGGCGCGCCGAACGACTTCTCGAGGATGACGTTGCGGCCCTTGGGGCCGAGCGTCACCTTGACGGCATCCGCGAGCATGTCGACGCCGCGCAGCATCTTGCTCCGGGCATCGGTATTGAACTTGATCTCTTTCGCAGCCATGGCTCCTGGCCTCCTCGCTCTATCCTGTCGTGACGATCCTTGGGGGACCCGGTTACGCCGCCTTGCTCTTCTTGGCCGCGCCCTCGACGATGCCCATGATGTCGGACTCCTTCATGATCAACAGCTCCTCGCCGTCGATCTTGACCTCGGTGCCCGACCACTTGCCGAACAGGATGGTGTCGCCTGCCTTGACGTCCGGCGGGATGCGCTTGCCGCTCTCGTCGCGGCCACCCGGACCGACCGCGAGCACCTCGCCCTGCATCGGCTTTTCCTTGGCGGTATCGGGAATCAGGATGCCACCAGGCGTGCGCTCCTCCTCGTCGACCCGGCGGACCACCACCCGATCGTGCAACGGCTTGATCTTCATGAGCTCCTCCATATCTGTTGCGAGCTTGGTACGATGCGACCATGAGCCTGCCGCAACCGGCTCCTGGTCGGGTTGGGAATTTCAGTGGTTTGTTAGCACTCTCGTCCCTTGAGTGCCAAACGCACCCCGCATATAGGCGCCGAGCCGGGAGGTGTCAACTGCATCCCGCACGCGATTCCACCGGCGTCAAAGAGGCGTGCCGGGCGGGCGTCAGAGGATGGCTTCGGGGGGAAACTGGCGCGCCAGACGGGCCTCCTGGGCGGGCAACAGGGCGACTTTGAGGCGGACCCGGCCGTCGAGCTCCGAGCGCGCCAGCACGGTGCCGTGGCGGTACAGCCAGGCGAGCCCGGCGCCGTCGGCGGCGTCCAGCTCCAGCTCGACCACCCGCGCCTGGGCGGCGAGGCGCCGGTCCAGCTCGGCCAGCAGCGCCTCGATCCCCTGGCCGGTGCGCGCCGAGCCCGGGATCACCTCGGGCTGGCGCGCGGCGGCATGGGCGAGCCGCTCCTGCGCGTCCCCGGTCAGCAGGTCGAGCTTGTTCCAGAACTCGATCAGCCGCCCCTCGCGGGCCAGATGCTCGAGGCCGAGCTCGGCCAGCACCTTCAGGACGTCGCTCTGCTGGGCCGCGGCCTCGCCGTGGGCGAGGTCGCGCACATGGATCACCAGGGCGGCCGTCTGCACCTCCTCGAGGGTGGCGCGGAACGCCGCCACCAGGTCGGTCGGCAGATCGGCGATGAAGCCCACCGTGTCGGACAGGATCACCGAGCGCCCGGACGGCAGGGTGCAGCGCCGCATGGTCGGGTCGAGGGTCGCGAACAGCTGGTCGCGGGCGTCGACCGCGGCCCCGGTCAGGCGGTTGAACAGGGTCGACTTGCCGGCGTTGGTGTAGCCGACCAGGGCGATCACGGGATAGGCCGCCCGTTCGCGCGCCTCGCGATGCAGGCCGCGGGTGCGCTTGACCGCCTCGAGCTCGCGCTGGATGTGCAGGATGCGCTCGTCGATCCGGCGCCGGTCGAGCTCGATCTGCGCCTCGCCCGGACCGCCCAGGAAGCCGAAGCCGCCGCGCTGGCGCTCGAGGTGGGTCCAGGAGCGGACCAGGCGCGAGCGCTGATAGGTGAGCGCCGCCAGCTCGACCTGGAGCTCGCCCTCCCGGGTCTTGGCACGGGCCCCGAAGATCTCGAGAATCAGGCCCGTACGGTCGATCACCTTGCAGGACCAGGCGCGCTCCAGATTGCGCTGCTGGACCGCGCTGAGCGGCCCGTCGATGACCACCAGCGCGATTTCCTCGAGCTTGATCTGCTCGCCCAGGGAAGCCACCCGGCCACTTCCGAGCAGGGTCGCCGGCCGCAGCTTGCGCACCACCACGACCTCGGCGTCGACCACCTCGAGGTCGATCGCGCGCGCGAGCCCGATCGCTTCGTCGAGCTGGCCTTCGGACGACCGGTCAGGCCGCTCGGTCGCGGCCCAGAGCGGCCGCAGCACGAGCGTGCGGACGCCGGCTGCGAGCTCGGTCAGAGGCCGGTCATCCGGCCGGCGCAGCCTCTTCGCTGCTCGGCTCGTAGAGGCGCACGACGCTCGCCGGCATCACGGTCGAGACCGCATGCTTGTACACCAGCTGCACGTGGCCATCCCGGCGAAGCAACAGCGAGAAGTTGTCGAATGAGCTGACCACCCCCTGCAATTTCACCCCGTTGATCAGAAAAATGGTCACGGGCACCTTGTTCTTGCGAATGTGGTTCAGGAAAACATCCTGCACATTCTGTGTCTTTTCGGTGGACATCGGGTTGATCCTTCTTTGTTGTTTGCAGCCGGGACCGGCAGTTGTCCAGGCGTCCTCCTCCGTTTCGCCGGGGCCGATCTACCCGTGCTGCTGGCCGCTGGCAAGGCCGCAGCTTCGCTGCCCGCCTGCCGTCGAGCCCTGCCAGCAAGATAGCGGCCAGAAGTCGACGTTAGCCAGCATATTTAGCGTGCCGCGATCAGTCTCATGGTGTCGGGCCAACTTGCGATGCCGTTTCCGGCGTCCCGACCCGCCGGGTGCAGTGCGCATCATAGAGGGTCATGAGGCGCCGCACCACCGTTCCCGGGTGACCGTTGCCGACCGTCCGGTCGTCGATCGCGGTCACCGGCAGGAGCAGCGAGCTGGTGCTCGAGAGCGCCGCCTCCCGCGCCGTCTTCGCCTCGGCGAGCGAGAACGGCCGCTCGACCACCGGGATGCCGTCGGCCCGCGCGAGCTCCAGGAGCACCGAGCGGGTGACGCCGCCCAGGATCTTCTCGCACAACGGGTGGGTGACCAGGCGGCCGTCCCGGTCGACGATGTAGGCGTTCGACGCGCTGCCTTCGGTGACGTTGCCGTCGCGGTCGATCAGCCAGGCCTCGCGCCGGCCCGCGGCCGCCGCCTGCTGGCGCGCGAGCACGTTGGGCAGGAGGCTGATCGACTTGATGTCGCAGCGGCCCCAGCGCAGGTCCGGCAAGGTGATCACGCCGACCCCCTCGGCCCGCTCGCGCGCGCCCGGGAAGCTCGGCTTGCGGACCGTGACGACCAGCGACCGCCGGGCGTCTTTGGGAAAGACATGGTTGCGGGGCGCGCTGCCGCGCGTGATCTGCAGGTAGACCAGCGCGTCGCGCAGCCGGTTGCGCCGCAGGGTCTCGGCGAGCACGCTCGTGAGCGCCGCGCGGGTCATCGGCGGGCGGATCTCGAGGGCTGCGAGCGAGCGCTCCAGACGGTCGAGATGGCGCTCCAGATCGCGCGGCTGGCCGTCCAGGACCTTGATCACCTCGTACACGCCGTCGGCGAACTGGTAGCCGCGATCCTCGAGCCCGATCGCCGGGTCGGCGAGCGGCCGGTAGCGGCCGTTGACGTAGGCGATCCGGGCCATCAGCATGCATCCCCGTGAGCTAACGTCGCCGGCTCAGAAATATTCGACCCGGACGGCGAACAGCTTCTCGACTTTCTTGACCACCGCCGCCCGGGCCACGACCACCACCCGGTCGCGCGCCCGGATCACGGTCTCGGCGCGCGGCATGATCACCGCGTCGTCGCGCACGATCGCCCCGACGATCACCCCGCTCGGCAGGCGCGCCTCCTTGAGTGGCTGGCCGACCAGGGGCGAGGTCTCGAGCGCCTCGGCCTCGAACACCTCGGCCTCGCCGTCGCGCAGCGAGTAGACCGACTTGATCCGGCCGCGGCGCACGTGCCGGAGCACGCTCGAGACGGTGGTCTCGCGGGGATTGACCGCGACATCGATGCCGAGCGAGCCGAGCAGGCCGCTATACGCGTTGTTGTTGACCAGGGTCAGCGCCTGCTGGCAGCCGTAGCGCTTGGCCAGCAGCGCCGCCATGATGTTGACCTCGTCGTTGTTGGTCACGCTGACGATCGCCTGGGCGGTCCTGAGGTTGGCCTCCTCGAGGATTTCCTGGTCGCGGGTGTCGCCGAGCAGGACCACGCTGCGGGCCAGCTTGTCGGCGATGAAGCGCGCCCGCTCGGCGCCGCTCTCGATCACGGTGATGCTCGCCTGCGGCCGGGTCGCCTCGATCTCCCGCGCCAGCGACAGCCCGATGTTGCCGCCGCCGGCGATCACGATCCGCTCCGCGGTCTTCTCCTCGTGGCCGAAGGCGCGCATCGCGCGGCCGACGTGGCTGGTCTCGACCACCGAGTAGACCTCGTCGCCGGCGATCAGGTGATCGTCGCCGCTCGGGATGAAGAAGCGGTCGCCGCGGGTGATGCCGACGCAGATCAGGTGCAGGTCCGGGAACAGGAAGGTCAGCTGGCGGAGCGGCGTGTCGAGAATCGGGCAGTCCGGCCCGCAGCGGACGGCGATCAGCCGCACCCGGTCGTCGGCGAACGGCGTCACCTCGGTCGCGCCCGGCACCTCGAGCCGCCGCGAGATCGCGCGGGCGACCTCGAGCTCGGGCGAGATGATCACGTCGATCGGCATGTGCTCGCGCCGGAACAGATCGCGCCAGCGGCTCTGCAGATACGCCTGATGGCGCACCCGGGCGATCTTGGTCGGCACGTTGAACAGCGAGTGCGCGACCTGGCAGGTGACCATGTTGACCTCGTCGGCGTTGGTCACCGCGATCAGCATCTCGGCGTCCTCGGCGCCGGCCTGCTCGAGCACCTCCGGATGCGAGGCGAAGCCCGTGATCGCCTGGATGTCCAGGCTCTCGCCGATCTTCTGGGTCAGCTCGGCGCGCTGGTCGATCGCCGTGACGTCGTTGCCGGCGACCGCCAGGTAGCGGGCGATGTGGAAGCCGACCTGGCCGGCGCCGCAGACGATCACCTTCATGGATGGGGTCGGGACCGGGATCGGCACCCGCACCGGCGCCGGGTCGTCATGGTCGTCATCGCCGGGTCAGTCGTCGGTGTGGATGTTCAGCGACTTGAGCTTGCGGTGGAGCGCCGAGCGCTCCATGCCGACGAAGCTCGCGGTGCGCGAGATGTTGCCGCTGAAACGCTCCAGCTGCGCCTGCAGATAGGCGCGCTCGAAGTGCTCCCGGGCCTCGCGGATCGGCAGCACCATCAGCTCGCCATTGGCCGAGGCGCCCAGGCCTGCGGTCGCGGTCTCGACGAACTCCGGCGGCAGGCTGTCGACCCCGACCTCGGCCCTGGGGTCGCCGGGGGCCATGATCAGGAGCCACTCGAGCACGTTGCGCAGCTGGCGCACGTTGCCCGGCCAGTCGGCCGACTGCAGCAGCGCCAGCGCCTCCGGCGACAGCCGGCGGGCCGGCAGGCCTGCAGCCTCGGCGGCCCGCTCCATGAAGTAGGTGGCGAGCATCGGGATGTCGGCCCGCCGCTCGGACAGGGGCGGCACCCGGATCGGCACGACGTTGAGCCGGTAGTAGAGGTCCTCGCGGAAGCGCCCGGTCGCGATCTCGCCCTGCAGATCGCGGTTGCTGGCCGCGATCACCCGGACGTCGACCTCGATCCGGCGCTGGCCGCCGAGCCGCAGGAAGCTCTGCTCCTGCAGCACGCGCAGGATCTTGCCCTGGGTCTCGAGCGGCATGTCGGCGACCTCGTCGAGCAGCAGGGTGCCGCCGTGGGCGCGCTCGAACGTGCCGAGCTGGCGTGGCCGCTCCGGACCCAGGAACCCGGCCTCGCAGCCGAACAGCTCGACCTCCATGCGCTCCGGCGCCATGGTCGCGGCGTTGATCACCACGAACGGGCCCTCGGCCCGCCTCGAGCTGGCGTGGATCAAGCGCGCCACGACCTCCTTGCCGACCCCGGGCGGGCCCGAGATCAGGACCCGCGAGCCGGTCAGCGCGACCCTTTGGATCGCGGTCCGGACCTGTTGGATCGCCGGCGAGCGGCCGATCAGCTCGCGGTCATCACCGAGCTTGAGCTTGAGCTCCGCGTTCTCGCGCTTGAGCCTCGCCGCCTCGCGCGCGCGCTCGATCAGCACCAGCAGGCGGTCGGCGTTGAACGGCTTCTCGAGAAAGTCGTAGGCCCCCTTCTTGATCGCGGTGACCGCGGTCTCGATCGTGCCGTGGCCGCTGATCACGAGGACCGGCAGGTCATCGGAGGTCCGGCGGATCTGATCGAGCACCTGGAGCCCGTCCAGCCTCGAGCCCTCGAGCCAGATGTCGAGCAGGACCAGGCTGGGCGGCCGGGATTCGATCTCGGCGAGCGCGCTCACGCCGTCGGCGGCGTGGCGGACGTCGTAACCCTCGTCGTTGAGGATCGCCGCGATCGCATCGCGCACCGCCGGCTCGTCGTCGACGATCAGGATGTCGCCCGTCATGCCCACTCCCGGCCCTGCGCGCGACGCCGAGCCGCCCGCCGTGCGCACCGCGCTGCGCTCACTCGGCGGCGGCGCCATCGAGCGCTCGCAGTGTTGGGAAGACCAGGCTCACCGAGGCGCCCCCGACCGCCCGATTGCCGAGGGTCAGAACGCCGCCGTGCTCCTCCATGATCTTCTTCACGATCGCGAGGCCGAGGCCGGTGCCGCTCGCCCGCGTGGTCACGTAGGGCTCGGTCAGCCGCTCCATCGGCTCCGGCAGTCCGCGCCCGTTGTCCTGCACCTCGATCACCGTTCGGTCCTCAGTTTCGCGCAGCGCCACCATCACCCAGCCGGCCTTCCCTGCCAGATCGGCCCCGCTGTTGCCCTCCAGCACCGACTCGATCGCGTTCTGTAGCAGATTGGTCAGCGCCTGCGCTACCTGTCGGCCATCACAATACAACTGAACATCATGCGCCGGAAGCCGTGTTTCGAATCGGATCTCCGGCCGCGCGCCCTGCTGCAGATAGACCGCCTGGTGGATCAGGTCGCGCGCGGATTCGCGCTCGAAGACCGGCGCCGGCATCCGGGCGAAGGCCGAAAATTCGTTGATCAGCCGGCCGATGTTGTCGACCTGGTGGACGATCGTATCCGCGCTGGCGGCGAACGCCTCGGGCTCGCGCTGGATCTGGGGCAGATATTTGCGCTTGAGGCGCTCGGCCGACAGCCGGATCGGGGTCAGCGGGTTCTTGATCTCGTGCGCGATGCGGCGGGCGATCTCGGCCCAGGCCGCCTTGCGCTGGGCGGCGAGCAGCTCGGTGATGTCGTCGAAGGTGACCACGAAGCCGCCGATCCCGGCTGCGTCCATCTGCGCCGAGACGCGCGCGAGCAGGGTGTGGGTGCCGTCCGGAGCGATGCAGCTCGAGCTGCGCCTCGGCCGGGCGCTCCGGGTTGGTCGCGACCCCCGCGAGCAGGCCTGCGACCTCGGGGATGACCGCGATCAGCGGCCGTCCGATCAGGTCGTCGGGCGGGCAGCCGATCAGGCTCGCCGCGAACTCGTTGGGCAAGGTGATCCGACCCTGCGGGTCCAGCCCGAGCACGCCGGCCGAGACGCCGCCGATCACCGCCTCGGTGAACCGGCGCCGCTGGTCGAGCTGCTGATTGGCGCGGATCAGCTCGGCGCGCTGGCTGTTCAGCTGCGCGGTCATGCGGTTGAAGGCGCGCGACAGATGGTCGATCTCGTGGCCTTCCTCGTCCTCCGGCACCGAGGCGGTCAGGTCGCCCGCGCGCACCCGGTCAGCGGCCGCGATCAGCCGGATGATCGGGGTCGCGAGGCGGTTGGCGAAGCCGAGCCCGACGCCGACCGCAGCCAGCAGCAGGAGCAGCGCCACGACCCCGAAGATCGCGGCGAAGGTGACCTGGATGCCGGACCGGCGCAGCTCCAGCGAATGATACTCGTCGACCACCTCGCGGGTCCGATCCATGTAGTCGAGCACCCGCGGGTCGACGAAGCGGCCGACGAACAGATAGGCGTCGATGAAGTTGTCGAGCCGGACCAGGGCGCGGACCCGGTCGTCGGTGTCGCTGGTCAGCACGACCACGTCGCCGCCGCTCGCCTGGTCGAGGACCGCGGGCGACAGGCGCTCGAGGTCGAGCACGTAGCTGAGCCCGGTGCGGGCGAGCACCTGACCGTTGCTCTGGAACACGATCGCCTCGGTCAGCGAGCGCAGCGCCGCCTGGGCGTCGAGCAGACGCTGGAACATGGCCGGCGTGGCGAGCAGGGCCGGCCCCTCGCGGTTGAGGTCTGCGGCCATGGCCAGCGCGTCGGCCCGGATCACCTCCTTGTGCTCCTCGAGGTAGGACTGGGCGACGTTCAGCGAGTTGCTGAGCGCGTCGTTGATGCGCTGATTGAACCAGGCCTCGAGGCCGTAGTGCAGAAAGCCGACCGAGAACACCGCGACCACGATCGCGGGCGCCACCGCGACCAGGCTGAACAGGCCGACCAGGCGGGCGTGCAGGCGCGAGCCTGCCGAGCCCTGCCAGCGCGCCATGACCAGCTGCACCAGCCGGCGCGCGACCAGGGCGCCGAGCAGGAGCAGCAGGATGACGTCGAGATAGAGCAGGCCCAGGACGACGTCGACGTCGGCGCCGAAGCTGAGCCAGCCGGACAGCACGACGTAGGTGGCGATCCCCGAGAGGGTCGCCGCCACGGTCAGCACCACCGCGAGGCGGCGCGCGACGTGGGCGCGGCGGAGCCAGCCGGCGAGGCGGGGCCAGGCCGGCGGGGGGAAGTTGGTCAGCGAACGCGCCATGACGCCGCGCCCGTCAGTCGCGATGGTCGCATCGGATCATCGTGGCCCGCGCATGACCTCGATGTCCAGCTCCCGAATCTTCTTGCGCAGGGTGTTGCGGTTGAGGCCGAGCAGTGCGGCCGCCTTGAGCTGGTTGCCGCGGGTTGCGGCCAGGACCCGGAGGATCAGGGGACGCTCGACCTCGCGGAGGATCCGGCCGTGCAGGCCGGCGGCCGGCAGGCGCCCGGCGCGCGCTTCGAACAGCGTGTCGAGGTGGCGGCCCACGGTGTCGCCGAGGCTCCGGTCGTCGCCGACCTCGGCCAGACCGCCCGGGGCCGCGGCGGCCTCGCGCAGCTCGGCATCGATCACGTCCGGCCCGATCGTCTCCTGGGCGTAGAGCACCGCGAGGCGACGGACCAGGTTTTCCAGCTCGCGGACGTTGCCCGGCCAGCTGTGCTGCTTGAGCCGGGCCATCGCTTCGGGCTCGATGGTCTTGAGCGGCAGCCCCTCGAGCCGGGCCCGGACCAGGAAATGCTGGACCAGGGCCGGGATGTCGTCGCCGCGCTCGCGCAGCGCCGGCAACCGGATCGGGACCACGTTCAGGCGATAGAACAGATCGTCCCGGAACAGCCCCTGGGCGACCAGCTGGCGGAGATCGCGGTGGGTCGCGGCGATGATTCGAAGGTTGGCCCGGATCGGGCTGCGGCCGCCGACCGGCATGAACTCGCCCGACTGCAGGACGCGCAGGAGCCGCGTCTGGGCCTCGAGCGGCATGTCCCCGATCTCGTCGAGGAACAGGGTGCCGCCTTCGGCCTGCTCGAAGCGGCCGATCTTGCGGGCGTTGGCGCCGGTGAAGGCGCCCTTCTCGTGGCCGAACAGCTCGCTCTCGATCAGCTCGCGCGGGATCGCCGCCATGTTGACCGGGATGAACGGCCCGCCGCGGCGCTTGCCGTAGTCGTGCATGGCGCGCGCGACCAGCTCCTTGCCGGTGCCGGATTCGCCGTTGATCATCACGGTGAGATCGGTGCCCATCAGGCGGGCGATGATCCGGTAGATCTCCTGCATCGGCGGCGCCCGGCCGATGATCGGCAGCTGCTCCTCGAACCGGCCCGGGTCCTCGGCCTCGACCCTCGGCGCCGGCGGCAGGGCGAGCGCGCGCTTGACCAGCGTCACCAGATGGCTGAGGTCGAAGGGCTTGGGCAGATAGTCGAAGGCGCCCCGCTCGGTCGCCCGGACCGCGGTCAGCAGGGTGTTCTGGGCGCTCATCACGATGATCGGCAGGGCGGGCCGGCGCTGCTTGATCCGCGGCAGCAGATCGAGCGTGTTCTCGTCCGGCAGCACGACGTCGACGATCGCGACGTCGCCGGTGCCGTCCTCGATCCAGCGCCACAGCGTGGCCGCGGTCGCGGTCGCCTGGACCTGATAGCCCTGGCGCGAGAGCGCGCGCGAGATCACGGTCCGGATCCCGCCGTCGTCGTCGGCCAGCAGCACGGTCGGCTCGGTCATGTCGGCTCCTACAGCTCACCCGGACCGTTGCCGCCCCGCCAGGCGGGCAGCCGGACCCGGAACAGGGCGCCGCGCGCCTGGCTCGCGTATTCGACCACGCCGCCGTGGTCGCCGACGATCTTGGCGACCAGCGACAGGCCGAGGCCGCTGCCGGCGCGCTTGGTCGACACGAACGGCTCGAACAGGTGACCCACGATCTCCTCGCTCACGCCCGGGCCGTTGTCCTCGATCTGGACCGTGATCGGCAGCTCGACCCGCTCGCTGCTGCTGGCGATCCGCACCCAGAGGCCGTGGGTGTACTGGGTCGAGAGGCGGATCTCGCCGCCGTCCCTCGGCACCGCCTCGGCGGCGTTCTTGACCAGGTTGAGGAACACCTGGACCAGCTGATCGCGGTCGCCGTCGACCTCGGGGAGCGACGGGTCGTAGTGCACGACAAAGGCGACCTTGCGGGCGAAGCCGCTCTCCGCGAGGCGCCGGACGTGCTCGAGGACCTGGTAGATGTTGACCGGCCGGCGTTCGATCGGCCCATGGTCGGCGAACTCCTCCATGCGGTCGACCAGGGCGCAGATCCGGTCGGTCTCGTCGCAGATCAGCCGGATCAGAGGATGCTCGTCGGCGCTCACGCCCTGCTCGAGCAGCTGGGCGGCGCCGCGGATCCCGGACAAGGGGTTCTTGACCTCGTGGGCCAGCGTCGCGCCGAGGCCGGCGACCGAGCGGGCGCCGCCCCGGTGGGTCAGCTGGTGGTTGAGGCGATGCGCGACCGAGCAGGGATGCAGGACGACCAGGCAATGACCCGGGCGCTCGGCGAGCGGCGACACGTGCAGGTCGACCAGGCGCCGGACGCTCCGATTGAGCGCCAGCTCGACGCCGTAGTCGGAGACGCTGTTGCCGGCCAGCTGGACCCGACGAATCAGATCGAACAGCGCGCTGTCGTCCGGCACCAGGTCGGCGAGCGGCCGGTGCTCGAGCATGGTCCGGCTGGCGCCGAACAGCTGCTCGGCGGCGGGATTGACGAACACGACCCCGAGCTCGCCATCGAGCGCCAGAACGCCGCTGGCCATGGCGTTCAGGATCATGCGCTCCAGCAGCGGCGCCGGCGCGGTCTCGGCGGCAGCGCTCATCCAGTCGTCCGTCCCGCCGGCAACCCGCACCGTGGCCTCGCCCACGCCATTTCGTGACTAATCCTTAGTCAACTGCCAGAACTGCCCAAAACGCGTGCAGAAGATAGCCCGTTCCGGCCCGGCCGGCAAGCGCTCCTCGTCATGCTTGGCAGAAAATCCCGGGACGCCTAGCCTGGGAGCGCCCGGTCCCCCGCCGGGCCGAGCGCAACAGAGGGGAACCACCTTGGCCGAGTGCGTGGCCTTGATCGTGGCGTCGGGTCGCGGCCAGCGATTCGGCGCCGGACGTCCGAAGCAGTATCAGCCGCTGGCCGGCCAATCGGTGCTCCGGCACGGCCTCGAGCGCTTCTGCCGCCATCCCCGGGTCGGTGGGGTACGCGCCGTGATCCACCCCGAGGACCGCGAGCTTTACGACCTGGCCGCGCGCGGGCTCGATCTGCTGCCCCCGGTCGAGGGCGGTCCGACGCGGCAGGATTCGGTCCGGCTCGGGCTCGAGAGCCTGGCGGCCACGCCGCCGGAGGTAGTGCTGATCCACGACGGCGTCCGGCCGCTGGTCGACGGCGCGCTGATCGATCGCGTGCTCGACGCCCTCGTCCGCCATCCCGCGGTGCTGCCGGCCCTGCCGGTGACCGACACCTTGAAGCGGGTCGACGCCGGGTTGGTCCTGGGCACGGTCGAGCGCGCCGGCCTGTACCGTGCCCAGACGCCGCAGGGCTTCGCCTACCAGCCGATCCTGGCGGCCCACCGGGCGGCCGCCGGCGCCGGGCTGACCGACGACGTCGCCGTGGCCGAGGCCGCGGGCCTGAGGGTCGCGACGGTCGCTGGCGACGAGGCCAATCTCAAGATCACCGAGACCGCCGATCTCGCGCGTGCCGAGCGGCTGCTCGCCGGCCGCCTGCAGCCGCGCACGGGGCTCGGCTTCGACGTCCACAGGCTCGGCCCCGGCGACGGTCTCGTGCTGATGGGCGTCCGGCTGCCGGGCCCGCTGCGCCTGATCGGCCACTCCGATGCCGACGTCGGCCTGCATGCGGTGACCGACGCGCTCCTGGGCACGCTCGGTGCTGGCGACATCGGCAGCCACTTCCCGCCGACCGATCCGCGCTGGGCGGGCGCCGACTCGGCGCTGTTCCTCGACCATGCGCGTGGCCTGGTCGAGGCCGCGGGCGGCCGGATCGAGCACGTCGATGCGACCCTGATCTGCGAGCGGCCGCGCATCGGCCCGCACCGCGCCGCCATGGTCCTGCGCCTCGCCGGGCTGCTCGGGCTCGGCCCCGGCCGGGTCAGCATCAAGGCAACCACCACCGAAGGCCTGGGCTTCGCCGGCCGCGGCGAAGGCATCGCCGCGCAGGCGATCGCCACCGTCAGCCTGCCGGCCTGAGGCCCGACTTGAGCCCGATGTCCGAAGCTCTGGCCGCTGCCAAGCCCGACCGGGCCGCGCTCTGGCTGGCGACCTGGTTCGGGGCCGGGCTGCTGCCGTGGGCGCCAGGCAGCTTCGCCTCGCTCGCCGCCCTGCCGTTCGCCTGGGCGCTGATCTGGCTGGGCGGCCCCTGGCTGCTGCTGGCCGCCGCCGCCCTGGTGTTCGGCCTCGGCCTTTGGGCCGCCGGCCGCTACATGCAAGCGGTCGGCGTGCACGACCCGCGCGCCGTGGTGATCGACGAGATCGTGGGCCAGTGGGTGACGCTCTGCGTCGCGCCCCTGGATCCGCGCGCCTATCTGCTCGGCTTCGTCCTGTTCCGGATCGCCGACGTCGCCAAGCCCTGGCCGGTCGGGTGGCTCGATCGCCGGATCGGCGGCGCGTTCGGGGTGATGATCGACGACGTTGCGGCCGCGGTCTATGCCGGCCTCGTGCTCTGGGCCGCCGACCGCTGGCTGCTCAGCGGGAGCTCGCTCGCGATCATGATCTTTCCGCCCCAGAGCCTGGAGCTTGCCCGCCAGCTGCTCGCGGTCTGCGAGGCTCGCGGGTTTCGCCTCGCGACCGCCGAATCCTGCACCGGTGGCCTGATCATCGCCTGCCTGACCGCGATCCCGGGCGCCTCCAACGTGGTCGAGCGCGGCTACGTGACCTACGACAATCGTGCCAAGGAGGAGGTCCTGGGCATCCCCGCGGCGCTGCTCGAGCAGGTCGGCGCGGTCAGCCGGGAGGTCGCGGAGGCCATGGCCTTGGCCGCGCTCGCCCGGGCCGGGGTCAGTCTCGCGATCGCGACCACCGGGATCGCCGGCCCCGGCGGGGGGATTTCGACCAAGCCGGTCGGCCTCGTGCACATCGCGATCGCCTCGCACGCCCACGGCACGACCCACGCCCGCCGCCTGCTCACCGGCGATCGCGCCGCGATCCGCCTCGCGACCGTCGACGCGGCGCTGGCCCTGGCGCTCCAGACTCTCGCCTGACCTGTGGCGGCACGCGGCCGGCGTTTAGTCGCTTCGGCCGATGGCGCGGCTCCGCCGAGACACGTCCATCCGCTTGCCGCGCTGCCGACGCCACTCTAACCTGCCGGCCATGGCGTCGAAAGCCCCACAACGCATGTCGCTCGCCGAGTTCCTGGACTGGGACGACGGCAGCGACCGCCGCCACCAGCTCGTCGATGGCGTCCCGATCATGATGGCGCCGGCACTCGAGGCCCATGGGGAGCTGGCGGTCAATATCGGCGCCGAGATTCGAAGCCGTCTCATGCCGCCCTGCCGGGTGATCGGCGAGGCGGGGGTGTCGATCCCGGCACGCCGGGACACCTTCTACGTCGCCGACCTCGCGGTCACCTGCGCGCCGCGCGAACCGGGGCGGCGCATGGTGGCCGAGCCGGTGGTGATCGTCGAGGTGCTCTCGCCTTCGACCGGCCCGGTCGATCGCTGGCGCAAGGTCGCCGACTATCGGACCTTGCCGTCGGTCGCGACGATCGTCGTGGCCTTCGCGGACGAGCGCCGGATCGAAGTCCAGCGGCGGACGGCGGATGGCTGGCGGGTCGAGGATCTGATCGGCCAGTCCGAGCTCGAGCTGCCTTGCTGCGCCACGCCGGTCCCGCTGGAAGCTCTGTATCGAGACCTGCTCGAGGCCGCGCCCGATGCCAGACCGGCGAGCTGACATCGCGCTCAGGCCGACGACGGTCCGGGCTCGGGCGCGGCTGGAGAGCGCGGACGGCATGCGGGCGATTGCGCCAGGGCCGTGAGGATCTCGTCCACGATCTTATCCGGCGAGCTGGTCGATGTCGACCGTGATCGCGTCGCCGGGCTCCTCGAGCGCCGCGAACTGGCTGGCCAGCAGGCTCGCCGGCATGAAATGGCCGCGGCGCCCGGCGAGCCGTGCCTGGATCAGCGCCTCGCTGCCGTGAAGATAGACGAAGCGGACCCCCGGCCGGCCGCCCTTGAGGATGTCGCGGTAGCGCTGCTTGAGCGCCGAGCAGGCGAGCACCACGATCTGGCCGGCATCGAGCCAGCGGCCGATCTCGCGGGCGAGCGTTTCCAGCCAGGGCTGGCGGTCGGCGTCGTCGAGGGGATGCCCGCTTTTCATCTTCTCGACGTTGGCCGGCGGGTGGTAGGCGTCGCCCTCGGCGAACGTGCCCCCGAGCGCGGCGGCGAGGCGCTCGCCGACCGCGGTCTTACCGCTGCCGCTGACCCCCATCAGCACGATCACCATGGGCCGACTCACCGTGGCCAGGCCCGCTAGAGGCTGGTCCAGTCGCTGTGGACGGCGCCCGGCCGGTCGATCCGCTCGTAGGTGTGGGCGCCAAAATAGTCGCGTTGCGCCTGGATCAGGCTCGCCGGCAGCCGGGCCGAGCGGTAGCCGTCGAAATAGGCCAGCGCCGAGGCCAGCGCCGGGACGGCGATGCCGGCCTCCGCAGCCGCCGCGACCACCTGGCGCAGGCCCCTCTGGGCCTTGCCGATCAGGTCCGCGAAATAGGCGTCGAGCAGCAGATTGGCGAGCTTGGGATCGCGGTCGTAGGCGTCCTTGATCCGGTTCAAGAAGCGCGCCCGGATGATGCAGCCGCCGCGCCAGATGGTGGCGATGGTGCCGAAGTCGAGCGGCCAGCCGTGGGCTCCCGCGGCCCCGGCCATGACCGCAAAGCCCTGGGCGTAGGCGCAGAGCTTGGCCGCGAGCAGGGCGTTCTCGAGCTCGGCCAGCGACAGATCCGACCGGCCGGCTGCTTCCGGTCCCTTGAGGCGTGCTGCCGCCTCGACCCGCTCGGCCTTGAGCGCCGAGAGCGAGCGCGCAGCGACCGCCTCGGCGATGGTCGGCGCCGGCACGCCGAGGCCGACCGCAGCCTCGACCGCCCAGCCGCCAGTCCCCTTCTGCCCGGCCCGATCGAGGATCACCTCGACCATCGGCTTGCCGGTCTCGGGATCGGTCTTGCCCAGGATGTCGGCGGTGATCGCGATCAGATAGGAGTCGAGCTCGCCACGATTCCACTCGGCGAACGCCGCCTGCATCGCGGGGTAGCTCAGGCCCTCACCGTCCCTCATCAGGGCGAACGTCTCGGCGATCAGCTGCATGTCGGCGTATTCGATGCCGTTGTGCAGCATCTTGACGAAGTGGCCGGCGCCGTCCGGCCCCAGATGGGCGCAGCAGGGCACGCCGTCGACGTCGGCGGCGATCGCTTCGAAGACCCCGCGCACCCGCGCGAAGGCCGCGGCGTCGCCGCCGACCATGATCGAGGGGCCGTGGCGGGCGCCCTCCTCGCCGCCCGAGATGCCGGCGCCGAGAAAGAGCAGGCCGCGCGCACGCAGCGCCCGCTCGCGCCGGATGGTGTCCTGGTACGCGGCGTTGCCGCCGTCGATGATCACGTCGCCCGGCTCGAGCAGCGGCGCCAGCTCGTCGATCTGGCCATCGGTCGGCGCGCCCGCCTTGATCATGAGCACGATCGGCCGCGGCCGGCGGACCGCGGCGACCAGCGCCTTCAGGCTGAGACAGGGCTGGACCGGGAAGCCTCTGGCCTCGTCGCTCGCCGCGAAGGCTTCGGTGCGCGCCGGCGTCCGGTTGTAGACCGCAACCGGGTGGCCATGATCGGCGATGTTGAGGGCCAGGTTCTGGCCCATCACGCCAAGCCCGATCAGGCCGATCTCCGCATCGTTGGCCATGGTTCGATCACGCCTTGTCGCCCAGGCCCTCCTGTCGCATAGCTGGCGCCGATGAGCAATCCCGGAGCGCTCGGAGCGCCGAAGGTCCAACCCGATGACCGACCCCGCCCCGCCCCGAGGCCAGGCCTTCCGGCACGCGCTGCGCGTCCGCTACTCCGAGGTCGACCATCAGGGGCTGGTCTATTTCGCCCATTACGCGACCTATTGCGACATCGCGATCCACGAGTTCTTCCGCGCGCTACCCTACGACTACACCGCGATCGGCAAGGCCAGCGGCGCCGATTTCAACATCGTCCGGGCGTTGGTCGAGTACCGCCGGCCGCTGCGCTTCGACGAGCCCTTCGAGGTCGAGGTCAGGCTCGGCCGGATCGGCCGCTCGAGCCTGACCTTTACGTTCGCGCTCCTGGCCGGGGACGAGGCCCTGCCGCGCGCCACCGCCGAGATGGTCTGGGTGCACGCCGACCAGGCGAGCATGCGCGCGGCGCCGCTGCCCGAGCGGCTGCTCGATCTTCTGCGGTCCGCCGGTCGGACCTGAGCCTTCGCCTGGGCAGCGATGCGGGTCGGTCGCGTCCGGCTCAGGGCCCGAGCCAGCCCCGTACGATTGCGATCTGGTCCTTGGCCATCAGGGCGGGCGCATGGCCGGTGCCGTCGATCTCGATCACCTCGGCCTTGGGCCCGCGGCGGGTCATCTCGGCCGCGGTTTCGGCCAGCAAAAGGTCGCTCTCGGTGCCACGCAGCACCAGCACCGGGCAGCGGATCTGGTCCCAGACCGGCCAGATCTCGAGATTCTCGATCGGGCCTCTGGTCATCGGCTGGGCGAGGCGTTGGTCGTAGTTCAGGCCGAACCGGCCGTCCTCGCGGCGGGCGGCGCTGTGCTCCGCGAGGTGGCGCCACTCGGCGTCGGTCAGCGGCCCGAAGCCGGCATGGATGTCGCGCAGATGCGCCTCCAGCGCCTCGAGGCTGGGAAAGCGGAGGTCCAGCCCGAGGTAGCTGTTGATGTACTCGAGCGCCGCCTTAGGCAGGAACGGGCCGACGTCGTTCAGCACCAGCCTTCGGATCGGGCTTTCCGGCATCGCCGCGAGCCCCATACCGATCAGCCCGCCCATCGACGTGCCGACCCAGTCGACCTCGTCGAGAGCGAGCTTTTGCAGCAGCTGCACCATGTGGCCGATGTAGGTCGGCAGCGCGTAGTCCTCGGGATTGCTCAAGGGATCGCTCAAGCCCCGACCGACCACGTCCGGGCAGAGCACGCGCCGGTCGGCGGCGAGCACCCGCGCCAGGTGATCGAAATCGTGGCCATTGCGCGTCAGACCGTGGACGCAGACCACGGTTCGCGCCGGTCCCGCGGTGCCCCAGTCGGCATAGCTCAGGCCGTAGGCCCGGTCGGGCCCTTCGACCTGGACGCGGCGGATCTCCATCGCGGCTCCTCGGTGGTTTCCCGGAACGACCGGGCGCCAGGCGCGGCATCGTCGGGGCTCGGTTACCCAGCGCCCGCGCGGGCGTCAACCGGAAACGCCGCGCCGGCGCCGGGCGGGCGCGCGCAAATCATGTGACGCCCTCTGGCCCTGGCCGCGGATTCGCGCCATGGTCGAGCCCTCGCCCGCTCCGGTCCGGCCGCCTTGGGCCCGGGCCGCCGGGTCGCCAAGGGGAGCCTGATGCCACCGGTCGAGCCCAGCCTGCAGATGTGGCTCACGCTCGCGCTGACGGGGGCGGCGGTGATCTCCTATGCCGCCGAGCTGCTGCCGGTCGAGCTGACCGGGCTCGGGATCCTCGGCGCGCTGCTGCTGCTGTTCCAGGCGCTGCCGCTGATCGGGCCCCACGGCGGGCCGGTGCTCGGCCCGAGCGAGATCCTGGCCGGCTTCTCGAGTCCGGCCCTGATCGCGGTCAGCGCGCTCCTGGTGGTCGGCGAAGCGATCGTCAGCACCGGTGCGCTCGAGGGCATCGCCCGGCTGCTGGTCTGGCTCGCGCGCGGCAGTTTTCAGCGCGCGATCACCTACAGCCTCGGCTACGTCACCGCGAGCAGCGCGTTCCTCAACAACACGCCGATCGTGGTGATCTTCATGCCGATCCTGCGCTCGATCGCGGAGCGCTTCGGCCGGCCGCCGAGTGCTGTGCTGATGCCGCTGAGCTTTGCCGCCATCCTCGGCGGCATGCTGACCCTGATCGGGACCTCGACCAACCTTCTGGTGTCCGGCGAGCTGGCCAAGCTCGGCGAGCGGCCGTTCGGCTTCTTCGACTTCACCCTGCCGGGGCTGGTCCTGGCGCTGGCGGGCGGCGCCTACGTGCTGCTGATCCCGCACCTGTTGCCCAAGCGCGACGAGCAGCCGGGCCTGGTGGCGGCCGATGGCAAGCAGTTCATCGCCGAGCTCGACGTCGGCCCGGACTCGCCCCTGATCGGCGAGACCGCGCGCGGCGGGATGTTCCCGAGCCTGGCCGACGTCACGGTGCGTCTGGTCCAGCGTGGCGACGACGCGATCCTGCCGCCGTTCGAGGACGTCCGCCTCCAGGCCGGGGACATCCTGATCGTCGCCGCGACCCGCAAGGTGCTGACCGAGATGCTCGCCAAGTATCACGGCCACCTGCTCAATCCGCCGGCCAGCGAGCGGGCGATGCGGCCGCGCGGCCAGCGCGAGATGGTGCTCGCCGAGGCGATGGTCCGGCCGGCCTCGCGGATCGCCGGCCAGACGCTGGAGTTCACCAACTTTCCGGCGCGCAGCCACTGCACCGTGCTCGGCATCCAGCGGCGCGCGCGGATGCTGCGCACGCGCATCGGCGAGCTCCGCCTTGAGCCCGGCGACGTGCTCCTCCTGCTCGGCTACTCGGATCAGATCGAGCGCCTGCGCACCGACCCCGACGTTCTGTTGATGGAGTGGTCGGCGAGCGAGATGCCGATGGTGCGCAAGGCCCCCGTGGCCGCGCTCATCTTCGCCGCGATCGTGCTGCCGGCCGCCCTCGAGCTGGTGCCGATCGTGGTCACCGCGATGCTCGGCATCCTCGCCCTGATCTTCACCGGCTGCCTGAACGTGCGCCAGGCGGCCCGGGCCGTGGACCGGCAGATCGTGCTGATCATCGCCTCCTCGCTGGCGCTCGGCACCGCGCTCGAGGCGACCGGCGGCGCCGCCTATCTGGCGGCCCTGGTGCTGCACGCGATGCAGGGCGCGCCGCCGGCGGTGGTGCTCTCGGTGCTGTTCCTGCTGGTCGCCATCGTCACCAACGTCCTGACCAACAACGCGGCCGCGGTGCTGTTCACGCCGATCGCCGTCAACCTCGCGCATCAGCTCGATGCCCAGGTGTTTCCGTTCGCGATCGCCGTGACCTTCGGCGCCAGCTGTTCCTTCGCGACCCCGATCGGTTACCAGACCAATCTTTTGGTGATGGGCCCCGGGCACTACCGCTTCATCGACTTCGTGATCGCCGGCCTGCCGCTGGTGATCGTCATCTGGCTCGCGTTCTCCCTGTTCGTGCCCTGGTACTATGGCGTCTGAAGCCATGCCGAGGGTCCGCCGGGGGTCGCGATGAAGCTGTTCTTCAGCACCGAGCTGGCGCCCTGCCCCTATCTCGCGGCCCGGCTCGAGCGCCGCCTGGTCACCCTGCTCGACGGCCCCGATCCGGACGCCCTGCACGAGCGGTTGATGCAGGCGGGCTTCCGGCGCTCGCAGGGTCTCGCCTACCGGCCGGCATGCCCGGGCTGCGCGGCCTGCGTTCCGGTCCGGATCCCGGTCGACCGGTTCCGCCTGACCCGCGCCTGGCGGCGGATCTGGCGCCGCAATGCCGACCTGGTCGCCGCCGAGCGCCGGCCGGCTGCGACCCCGGAGCAGTTCGCCCTGTTCCAGCGCTATCTGGCGAGCCGTCATGGCGCCAGCGGCATGACGACCATGACCTGGGCGGATTTCCGCGCCATGATTGACGACAGCCCGGTCGACAGCCGGCTGGTCGAATGGCGCCGCCCCGATCGCTCGCTGATCGCCGCGAGCCTGACCGACCAGAGCTCGAGCGGCCTGTCCGGGGTCTACAAGTTCTTCGATCCCGGCGCGAGCCGGCGCTCGCTCGGCAGCCTGACCATCCTCTGGCACGTCGAGCGCGCGCGCGAGCTCGGGCTGCCCTACGTCTATCTCGGCTACTGGATCGCGGGCAGCCCGAAGATGGCCTACAAGGCCCGCTTCCAGCCGCTCGAGCAGCTCACGCTCGAGGGCTGGCAGCCGCTGCCCGAGGCCACCGCCAACGGGTCTCGCGGCGATCGTGCGGGCTAAAGCTGCCGGCGCGCATCAGCCGTCATTGCCGCACTACGGGCGTTGGCGCGGCCCTCGCGGTTCTGCCATGGCTCGCCCTCGCCCCTTCCGAGGAACAGCGATTCTGACGGCAGCAGCCGGTCGCGACAACCGCTGATGCAGCGTTGCAAGGCCGCCTGTTGCGTTGCACGACAGGCACTCGCCGCTCGCCGCGCCGGGTTCGCCGTCGCTCCCCGCCCGCCCGGCAAAATCGACCTGACAGCGCCGGCGCGATGGCGTTAAATGGCGGGAACGGAAGGCGAACCGCTCGAGAAGGCGTTCCGGCCATGGCCAAGCGGGTTCTGGTGGTCGACGACGAGCCCAACATCGTCCTGTCGCTGCGCTTTTTGATGGAGCGGGAGGGTTTCGAGGTCGAGGTGGCGCCGAGCGGCGAGGCGGCGCTGCAGGCGCTCGGGCGTAGCCCCGTCGACCTCGTCCTGCTCGACGTCATGATGCCCGAGTTCGACGGCTTCGAGGTCTGCGAGCGGATCCGCCGCAACCCCGCCTGGGCCGCCACCCGGATCGTCATGCTGACCGCCAAGGGGCGGACCGTCGAGCGCGACAGGGGCCTCGGGCTCGGCGCGGATGCCTATGTCACCAAGCCGTTCTCGACCCGAGAGCTGGTCGCCCGGGTCAAGCAGATGCTGGCCACCGGCTGAGGCGGGATCATCCTCGCACCGATCGGGCCATGACTGCACGCGCGCGTCTCTGGTCGCTGTTCGGGGGCCTGGCCCTGACCAGCCTTGGCGTCCTGGCCGGTGCCGCCTGGCTCCTTGCCCGGTTCGCCCTGCGCGTCCCGCTCGTCTGGGCGGGGGGGGGGGGGGGGGGGGGGGGGTGGTGAAGAGAGGGGGCGGCGGGGGGCTGAAGAGGGGGGGGTACGGGGGGGGGAGGGTTGGCGGGGCGCCAGGCTGGTCCGCTTTGGCTCACCGAGAGAGGGCCGGGGGGCGGTGAGGCGTGCTGCCGCAGTTCCAGGTCGCCGCCGGCAGGTCCTGGGGCGCAACGCCGCCTGAAGGGTTCTGCGGCGAGGAGGAGGCGGGGGGAGAGCCCGTGTCGAAGTGTGTGTGGGGGTCCAGCATACGCCGGAGCATTCGCTGGACGCGATCGCGGCCCGCTTCGGGATCGCGCTCGCCAGTCGCCATCAGGCGCTCGGCGACGCGATCGGGACCGGGCAGCTGTTCCTTCGCCTGCTCGAGCTGCTCGAGGCCGAAGGGGTGCGGACGCTGGGCGCTGCGCTCGAGCTCGCCGGGCGGGCGGGCGCGCTGCGCCGGCGCCAGGCGCAGACCTTCGGGCCCAGGCGCGGGCGTCGCCTGGTCACGGGCGGGTGAAGGCCGGCCGATGCGCGACGAGGAACGGGGCAAGCGCCTGATCGCCGTCTTCCTGCTCGGGCTGGTGACGCTCAACTTCCCCGCTGCTCGCGATCACCGAGGCCGGCCGGGCGCTGTTCGGCCTGCCGCCCCTGCTCGCCTATCTGTTCGGCGTCTGGGCCGGCCTGATCCTTTTGCTCGCGCTGATCGTCGAGGCGCGCCGCTGAGATGCCCGAAGGCTGGGTCGTCCTCCTGGTCGCCAGCGCCTATCTCGGCGTCCTGTTCGCGATCGCCTACATCGGTGACCGGCGCGCCGAGCAGGCCCGGAGCGTGATCAACAACCCATACATCTACACCCTCTCGATCGCGGTCTACTGCACCGCCTGGACCTATTACGGCAGCGTCGGGCGGGCCGCCGCCGCCGGCATCGGCTTCCTGCCGATCTATCTCGGCCCGACGCTGATGGCCTGCCTGTGGTGGTTCGTGCTGCGCAAGATGCTGCGCATCACCAAGGCCTACGGCATCACCTCGATCGCCGACCTGATCGCCTCGCGGTATGGCAAGAGCGCGCTGCTCGGTGGCCTGGTCACGGTGGTCGCGGTGTTCGGTGGCATGCCCTACATCTCGCTGCAGCTGAAGGCGGTCTCGACCAGCGTCGCCGTGGTCCTGGGCTATCCTGCCGCGACGCCGTTCTGGCGCGACATGGCCCTGTTCGTGGCGCTGCTCCTGGCCGCGTTCAGCATCCTGTTCGGCACCCGCCATATCGATGCCACCGAGCATCATCAGGGCATGGTCGCCGCGATCGCCTTCGAATCGATCGTCAAGCTGCTGGCCTTTCTGGCGATCGGCCTGTTCGTCACCTTCGGCCTGTACGACGGTTTCGGCGACGTCTTCAGCCAGGCGCAGGCTGCCGGCCTGGGCGCGCTCCTGACCTTCCAGGGCACCGGCCTGACCTTTGCCGACTGGTTCGCGCTCACCGGTCTGTCCGGCCTCGCGATTCTGTTCCTGCCCCGCCAGTTCCAGGTCGCGGTGATCGAGAACATCAACGAGGACCACCTGAACAAGGCGATCTGGCTGTTTCCGCTCTATCTGCTGGCGATCAACCTGTTCGTCCTGCCGATCGCCCTCGCCGGCCGCCTGCGCTTTCCGGCCGGCGAGGTCGACGCCGACTTCATGGTCCTGCTCGTGCCGATGGTCGAGCACCAGCATCTGCTCACCCTGTTCACCTTCCTCGGCGGGCTGTCGGCGGCGACCGCGATGGTGATCGTCGCCACCGTCGCGCTCAGCACCATGCTCTGCAACGACCTTATCATGCCGGTGCTGCTGCGCCTGCGCTTCCTGCGCCTGAACGAGCAGCCCGACCTGTCCGGTCTGCTGCTGACGATCCGGCGCGGCAGCATCCTTGGCATGCTGCTGCTCGGCTACGCCTACTTCAAGATCGTCGGCGAGTTGTACGCGCTGGCGACCATGGGGCTGGTGTCGTTCTGCGCCGCCGCCCAGTTCGCTCCGCCGATCCTGTTCGGCATCTACTGGAAGGCGGCGACGCTCCGCGGCGCGCTCACCGGATTGGCCGCGGGCTTCCTGATCTGGCTGTACACGCTGCTGCTGCCGGCGCTCGCGCGCTCGGGCTGGATCGACGCCGGCTTCCTCAGCGACGGCCTGTTCGGCCTGAACATCCTCAGGCCCTACGCCCTGTTCGGGGTCAGCGGGCTGGATCCGGTCAGCCATTCGCTGCTCTGGAGCCTGCTCGCCAATGTCGGGGGCCTGGTCGGCTGGTCGCTGCTCGGCCGGCAGGGCAGCTTCGAGCGCGTCCAAGCGTCGCTGTTCGTCGACGTTGACCGGCTGGGCGGCGGGCCGCATGTCTGGCGGGGCAGCGCGCCGGTCGCCGACCTGCGGGCCTTGCTGGCCCGCTATGTGGGGGCCGAGCGGGCCGGGCAGGCGCTCGCGCGGCATGCCCGCACCCGGGGCCTGGCGCTCGCCGCCGACGCGCAGGCGGATGCCGATCTGGTCAATTTCGCCGAGCGCCTGCTGGCCGGCGCGATCGGGGCGGCGTCCGCCCGGGTGATGATCTCGACCGTGGTCAAG
This sequence comes from uncultured Alphaproteobacteria bacterium, assembly GCA_963756905.1. Classification (GTDB taxonomy): domain Bacteria; phylum Pseudomonadota; class Alphaproteobacteria; order Geminicoccales; family Geminicoccaceae; genus DATAOG01. Next base: position 4,625 of record CAVWPO010000020.1, on the reverse strand, counting down.
AGCGCCGATTTCAGCCCGGACGAGGTGATGGCGATCCTCGATGAGGCCTCGCAGGTGATCGAGTACAGCCGCCAGCTCGAGCAGAAGTCACGGGCGCTCGAGATCACCAGCGAGCAGCTGCGCCGGGTCAACCAGCGCCTGACCGAGCTCGATCGCCTGAAGGACGAGTTCATCTCGACCGTCAGCCACGAGCTGCGCACGCCGCTCACCTCGATCCGCTCGTTCTCCGAGATCCTGCTCGACAATCCGGAGCTCGCGGTCGCGCAGCGCAACCAGTTCCTCGACATCGTGATCAAGGAATCCGAGCGCCTGACGCGGCTGATCAACGACATCCTGGATCTGTCGCGGATCGGCTCCGGGCAGATGGAATGGCACCTTTCGAGCTGCGACCCGAAGGAGATCATCGCCGACGCGCTCGCCGCCACCGACGGCCTGTTTCGCGCCAAGCAGATCACGGTCGAGCCGGAGCTCGGCCCAGAGCTGCCGAGGATCACGGTCGATCGCGACCGGCTGATGCAGGTGGTGATCAACCTGCTCTCGAACGCCGCCAAGTTCGTCCAGGCGGGCAGCGGCCGGGTCAAGGTGTGCCTGGCGGCCGCGGGCCGGGAGCTCGAGGTCAGCGTCCAGGACAACGGCCCCGGCATTCCGCCCGAGCAAGGCCAGGCGGTGTTCGAGAGGTTCCATCAGCTGCGCGGCGACCAGATGACCGGCAAGCCCGCGGGCTCGGGCCTGGGGCTCGCGATCTGCCGGCAGATCATCGAGCACTTCGGCGGCCGGATCTGGGTCGAGCCGGCGGCGCCGCGCGGGGCCGTGTTCCGCTTCACGCTGCCGGTCGGCGGCCCGGCAGCCGCCGGCTCGCCGGTCGCTGCCCCGGCAGCCGCCGGCGAGGACTGAGCGGGGCGCCCGACCGCTCGTGGAGGGCGGCGGCAAGGATCTGGCCCAGGACCGCCACCTCCACCGTCGGATCCGGGACAGCCCTCCGGCTGCGTCTCATCCGGGTCAGGCCATCCGCCGGCGCGCCCGCCGGGCCGGGTTCAGGCCCGGCTTTCGGCCCGGCGGCGGAGCTCGGCGAGCAGGCCGTCCATCCCCTGCCGATCGATCACCGCGCCGAATTCCGAGCGCTGGGTCACGATCAGGCTGACCCCCTCGACGATCACGTCGATCGCCACCAGGCTGTGATCGGCGCGCTCACGGATCCGCCAGTCGACCTCGACCGGCGGACCGTCGCTCACGATCCGGGTCGAGACCAGGGCATCCTGGTCGCCCACGGCCTTGGCGCCGGTGACCTCGAAATCCTGGCCGCCATAGACATCGAGCCTGCTCGCGAGCGTGTGCAGGGCGAAGTCGCGGAACAGCTTGAGGTATTCGGCGCGCTGGGCCTCGGTCGCGGTCCGCCAGTAGCGGCCGAGGATCAGGCGGGCGACCAGGTCCAGATCGATCGGTCCGCTGAGCGTGTCGACCAGCTGAGTGAACTTCTGCTGCTCGCTGAGGCCGGGGTCGCGCAGGGTCTTCAGGACCTTGTGCCCGACCGTCTCGACCAGCGCGCGGGCGGCCTCGGGGTTGGGGTCGGCGCGGGCGCCCGGCGCCACGCCGATCGCCAGCAGCGCCAGCGCCAGCAGGCCGCCGAGCAGCCGGTGCCGGCCGCGGCCGTCAGCGCGCATGAGCGGCCCCCGGCCCGGTCTGAGAATCGGCGGGCGGCTCGTCGAGCTTGTACACGTCCTCATTGTAAATGTCCTCGATCGGCGCGGGCGCGCCGTTGCGGATTTCGTTGGCGCGCAGCTGGCGGACCAGGGTCCGGGTCGCGGCATAGAGGTCGAGACTGTTGCGCTCCAGGTCATCGAACGTCTCGATGTTGTGCTCGCGGAAGCTCACCGTCTGAACCCCGAAGCGGGCGATGCTGACCGACACCGGCGCCACGAAGAAGAGCGGGTCGAACGCCAGATCGACCACCCGGCCGGCGGCATCGCGCGGATTCGACGGTCCGAGCAACGGCAACATCAGATAGGGCCCGGAGCCGACCCCGTAAACCGCGAGCGTCTGGCCGAAGTCCTCGCTGTGCCGCTCCGGCATGCCGACCATGCCGCCGACGTCGACCAGGCCGCCGACCCCGATGATGGTGTTCAGCATGAAGCGGCCGAGGGTGAGCTCGCCGCGGTCGAACTGGCCCTGCAGCAGGTCATTGGCCAGCACCACCGGCGTGCGCAGGTTCGCCAGAAAGTTGTCGACCCCCTCGCGCACGAACTCCGGCGTGACGTTCCGGTACATGATCGCGACCGGTTTCAGGATCACGCGGTCGAGGAACAGGTTGACCTGGAAGACCGCGCGATTGAAGGGCTCGAGCGGATCGTTCTCATTGTCCTGGGCGCGCGCCGGGGGCGCCAGCAGCCCGCACGCCAGCGCGAGCCCGACCGGCCAGACCCGGCGCCACCCCCACGACCGCCACAGTCCCCTGAGGCCGGAACCGGTCCGGGACGATCTCGTCACCCAGCGCCTCCTGCCGAGCCACGCTACGCCGAAATGGCCATGCCGCATCGACCGAGCAAGATATGAGGGCGCGCAGGGAGCATCAAGATCCGCACATCACCGCCCGATGGTTGACGATCCGGCTCGGCCTACTCGTCGCTGGCCCGCGGCGCGCAGCGTCGGCGGGCGGCGCCGGCGCCGGAGGAATGCCGTCCAGGCCTACCCGGATATGGCGCATGGCCGGGCGACGACGTTGCCGACCCGACCGATAAGCCGGCATTGTAAACAAAACGTAAACGTCGCGGCCGAGCGGGGCCGGGTCGTCGAGGAGCCAGCCCATGAACGACGTCCGAAGCATTACCTTGGACAGCCTTCTGCGCCGGCTCGAGGAGGTGCTCGGCCCCGACAGCCTGCTCTATCGCCGCTTTCACCAAGGTCTCCGACTCGAGGACGAGCGTTGTCTGACGGATGCCATGACCAGCTTGCGGCTCTATCCGGACGAGGTTCGCCGTCTGGTCGAGGACACGGTGATGAGCTGGCTGTTCGGCGCCCGCGGTGATTTGAGCGCGGGTCGCCTGGGAGCCGCGCCGTACGCGTAAATTCCCGCAACTCCCCCAAGCCTCTCGGGCGGTCGTGACGACCGCCCTTTTTTTGCCGGCTTGACATGCAGACATAAAGAAATCTATATATGCGTATCTTGAATGCCGGCGCCGCCCGGGTTCCTACGAGAGCCAGCATGGCCGACCAGCACGAGAGCCTCGAGACCCTCTTGAACGGCCTGCGCGCTGCTGCCGAGCCGAGCCGGCTACGTCTCCTGATCCTCTGCAGCCAGGGCGAATGGACCGTGACCGAACTCACCCAGGTGCTCGGCCAGAGCCAGCCGCGCATCTCGCGCCATCTCAAGCTGCTCGCCGAGGCCGGCCTGCTCGAGCGCTTCCGTGAGGGCAGCTGGGTGTTCTACCGGCGCGCCCAGCGGGGTCCGGGTGCCAGGCTCGCGCGCAACCTGTGCCGCATGCTGCCGCCCGAGGACGCCGATCTGGCCCTCGACCGCCAGCGCCTGGCGGCGGTCCGCAGCGCGCGCCAGGATCAGGCGGCGCAATATTTTGCCGCGCAGGCCACCCGCTGGGATCAGGTCCGCTCGCTGCACCTCGACGAGACCATGGTCGAGAGCGCACTGCTCGGCATGTTCGGCGACCGGCCGCCCAAGAGCCTGCTCGACATCGGCACCGGCACCGGCCGTGTCCTGCAGCTGCTGGCGCCCCGGATCGGGTTCGGCCTTGGGGTCGACCTGTCGCGCGAGATGCTGGCGGTGGCGCGCGCCAACCTCGACCGCACCAGCCTGCGCAACTGCCAGGTCCGCCAGGGCGACATGTACCACCTGCCGCTGCCCGACGGCTCGTTCGACGCGGCGACCCTGCACAACGTCCTGCGCTTTGCCGACGATCCGGCCGCGGCGCTGGCCGAAGCGGCCCGCGTGCTGCGCCCGGGCGGGCGCCTGGTGGTCGTCGACTTCGCGCCGCACCGCCTCGAGTTCCTGCGCGAGCAGCATGCCCATCGCCGGCTCGGCTTTGCCGACGTCGAGATGCGCGATCGGTTTACCGCGGCCGGGCTAATGTTGGAGCCGCCGGTCCGCCTTCCGGCCCAGCCGTTCACCTGGTGATCTGGCCCGGCGCCGGGTCGGCGCGGCCGGTGATTTCGACCAGCCCGACCATCAACCCAGCGCCCGACGCGAGGTCACCTGATGCCCGAGTGGACCAGCCCCGCCCAGGACCATGCCGCGCCCCCGCCAGGCGAGCTCTTGCCGGGCAAGCTTCTGCCGGGCGAGCTGTGGTCGGAGGTCGAGATCTCGTTCGAGTTCTTCCCGCCCAAGACCGAGGCCGCCGAAGCCCGCCTGTGGCAGACGGTCGAGCAGCTGCAGCCGCTGGCGCCGCACTACGTCTCGGTGACCTGCGGCGCCGGCGGCAATCCCGCCGAGGGCACGCGCAGCTGGGTCGACGCCCTCCACGAGCGCGCCGGCTGGCGGGCGGTCGCCCATCTCACCTGCGCCAGCGCCACGCGCGCCGCGATCGACGCCATCGCAGGGCAATATTGGGCCGCCGGCATTCGCCAGCTCGTCGCGCTGCGCGGCGACCGGCCGAAGGACGCCGACAGCCGGCCGAATG
>CAVWPO010000019.1:0-144132 GCA_963756905.1 uncultured Alphaproteobacteria bacterium | reverse complement strand
CCGGATTTCTCAAACCCGGAGGCGGGGTGGGTGCTTTGAGCTGGGTGAGATCGGCGAGCTGGTCGCGTGACGGATGGGGAGCGTGGATGCCGTTCAGGACGAATTTTCGGGCGAGCGGAAGCGAGCACCCGGCACGGGGTGCGTAGCTGGATATGCCGGGCGGTCAGAAGGCGGCGCGCTTCAGGTAGAGATAGGCGAGGTGATACTCGTCCCGGTAGGGGCAGGCGGAAGCCATGGCCACCTTGATCCGGCGCACGCTGCGGCGCACCTGAGCGCCGATCTTCAAGAGCTTGAGGCGGATGGTGCCGCAGGTGGCGGTGGCGAACTGAGTGTGGCGCAGGCCAATCCGGCGCAGCGCTTCGACGAGCACGTAGGCGAAGGAGGCGAACCACAGCCGGAGCTGGTTGGCGCGCATGGTGGCCGCCGACGTGCGGTCGGCGAACAGATCGAGCTGCTTGCCGCTCCGGGGCGACCTCCGGTGGTCGCCCCTGGGAGCCAGGCAAGTCCTTGATCCGGTTCTCCATCTCGCCGCGGGCGCAGTAGATGTCCTCGTAAAGGGTGCGCGCGTCGATCTCAGCAGCACCGAGCGAGGTCACGACGGGCGACCACGGTCGCCCCTGGGAGCCAGCCGACGGGTTCGGACCCTTGGCCAGGTGCTCGGCCTTGCCCACCACCCGGCGTTCGCGGCTCCAGCTGTCGAGCGTGGCGTAAGTGAAGTCGTCGAACCGGCGGGCGGGCTGGCCGGTGGCGCCATGCTCGGCTTCGGCCTCGGCCAGTGTGTCCTCGATCGCAGCCAGCAGGCGGCCGTTGCGGGCGAGGCCGAAGAGGTAATCGACGCCGTTGGCTTCGCACCAGCTCATCAACTCGTCCCGGGCAAAACCCGAATCGGCCCGGAGCACGATCTTCACCCGTGGCCAGCTCTCGCGGATCTGGGCCGCGATGCGTTCGACCTCATCGAGGGCACCCGCTGACGCGTCGATGTTCGAGCGCCGGAGCTTGGCGGCCAGCAGATGCCGGCCGCAGAACACGTACAGCGGCAGATAGCAGTAGCCGTCATAGTAGCCGTGGAAGAAGCGGCCCTCCTGGTGACCATGCAGCGGATCATCGGTGGCATCGAGATCGAGGACGATCCGTTCCGGCGGTTGCTTGTGCGCCTCCAGGAAGAGTTCGACGAACAGGCCCTCGATCGCCCGGGGCTCATGGCCGATCTTGTGATAGCGGTCGAGCGCCGAGGTCGGTGCATGCTCGAGCCGGTTCAACCTGCTCTTGCCGGCCAACGGCGCGCAGTCGGCGCGGTGCGCCTCGAGCTTGCCGACCAGGGTCGCCAGCACCGGATCGTGGCGCAGCTCGTCGTGGTCGACGAGGTCCTCGTAGCCCAGCGCGAGGCCGCAGATGCGCTGCATCAGCAGGGTCTCGACGGTGTGCTCGACGAGCTCCTGACAGCGCCCGTCGGCGAAGCACCGCGCCAGCCGTTGGACCAAGCCGATCGCCCGGTTCGCGGCCCCCAGCAGCAGCGCACCCGCGTCCGAGGTCACCTGGCCACCGTCGAACGCCGCCACCACCTGGCGCCCTTCGACGGCTTCAAATCCGAACAGATCGCGGCTACACTCTGTCGGCATCGGGGAACTCCTCCGGATCGGCTTAAACCTTTGTCGCAGAAGAGTTATCGCCGATCTTGAGCCCCAATGCACGCCCTGGTTTGAGAAATCCGGGCTAGACCCGCCGCACCCAAAGGCCGAATGGATGGCAGCAGCCAAGACCGCCCGTCAGAAACTCGAAGAAAGCCCTTGCAGAGCGGGAGGCGTCCATGGATGGACCAGCCGAAGAAAGGCTTAGCGGGTAAGCGGTGAACAGCTGGTTAAACGTGACGCCCGCGCCGGCATTGATCGTTGCGAACAAGCGTGCTTCGCGTCGAGCCGGCCCGACCATTCGGGCTCGGCCCTGTGAGCGGTCGATGCGACCGATCGCGGGGCGCGCCTCGGGTGCGAAGGTTCGCTTTTGATATGTCTGGCATGACGGCCCCGGGCGCCGGGGCCGGTCAATCGTCGGCTTGCAGTCGCCCCCCGAGGCCGGCGCCGCGACGAGATGCTGGCTCTTGCACGGCTGGCCGCAAGCTCGGTCGAGGGGCACGCCCGAACCGTACCGCCCGCTGACCAAGGCGGAGGAGCTGCGGCAGCGCGAAGGCCAGCGCCAGGATCGCGAGCGAGGCGCCGAGCAGCATCGCCGCAACCGCGTTGACCTCGGGCGTGATGCCGAACTTGACCTGCGTGTAGATGTAGATCGGCAGCGTGTTTTGCCCGCCGATCAGGAAATAGGTGATGATGAACTCGTCGAGCGAGAGCGTGAACGCGAACAGCGCGCCGGCGACGATCGCCGGCAGGAGCAGCGGCAGGACGATGAAGCGCAGCCGAGCAAAGGCGTTGGCGCCGAGGTCGCTCGCGGCCCGCTCGAGGTCGCGATCGAACGCCTGCAGCCTGGCGGCGACCAGCAGGATCACGAACGGCGTCGTGTAGACGCTCTGGCCGATGACGGCGGTCTGCGCCGAGAGCTTCATGTGCAAGGTGCCGGTGAACAGGACCAGGAGGCTGACGCCGATCAGGAGGCCCGGGATCATGATCGGGAGCACGAAGGCGATCCGGATCCCGTTGCGGAACGGCAGCCGCGAGCGCACCAGTGGGAAGGCCGCGGCCGTGCCGACGAAGGTGCTGATCGCGGTCACCTCGGCAGCCACGCGCAGCGTGGTCGCGAGCGCATCGTGGATCTGATAGTCGCCGAGCGCTGTGCGGTACCACTCGAGCGTCCAGCCGGTGATCGGGAAGGTGCCGTACCGGTTGGCATTGAAGCTGAACAGCACGAGCAGCGCGATCGGCCCGAACAGGAAGACGTAGATCAGGGCGCCGTAGAGCCCGAGCGCGACCCGCGCCGCGCGCGCGCCCGGCGAGACGAGCTCGAGGTCACGCGCCATAGGCCTCCGGCGCCGACAGCGAGCGGCGGAAAACCGCCAGCAGCAGGATGATGAACGCCGCGATCAGCAGCGAGACCGCGGCGCCGCGCGTGTACTGGGCGGCCTGGAAGAAGTTGACGACCAGGTTGCCGATCATCACGCCGCCGGTGCCGCCGACGATCTGCGGCGTCAGGTATTCGCCCAGGATCGGGATGAACACGAAGATCACCGCGGTCACGATCCCGGGCCGCACCTGCGGGACGAGGATCAGCCGGATCGCGGTCAGCGGCGGGGCGCCGAGGTCCATCGCCGCCCGCAGCTGGTCCCAGTCGAAGCGCTCGATCGACGAGTACAGGGTCAGCGCCGCGAACGGGAAGTAAAGATAGATGAGCACGAGGATCACCGCCGGCCGGTCGTAGACGAAGAGGCGGATCGGATGATCCGCAAGCCCGGTCCAGAGCAGGAAGCGGTTGAGCAGCCCGTTCTCGCCGAGAATGGTCAGCCAGGAGTACACGCGCAAAAGATAGCTGGTCCAGAACGGGACGACGACCAGCACCAGCAGAAAGGGGCGCAGGCGGCGCGGCACGTGGCGCGACAGCCAGTAGGCGAACGGGAAGGCAAGCGCGATCGTCACCGCCGTCGCGACGATCGAGACCCAGACCGTCGCCCACGTCGTCCGGACGTAGGTCGCGACGCTGAAGAAGTAACGGTAGTTGTCCAGCGTCCAGTTGTGCACGACGTTGTAGTCGATCACCTGCCAGAAGCTGTAGCAGAGAATGATGCCGAGCGGGACGAAGAAGAAGCCGCCGAGCAGGAGCGCCGCCGGCAGGAAGCCGGCGTAGGACGCGGCGGCGGCCCGGAGCCGCCCTGAGCGCGTCGCTTCGAGGCGGTCCTCCGGCACCGGCACGCTCATTGCGCGAGCTCGCCGGCCGGCTCCAGCAGGAGCCCGTCGCCCGCGTCCCAGCAGACGGCCACCTCGGCGTCCGGCCTCGGCAGGGCCGCCGCATCCTGCCCCTGCAGGGCGACCACGAGCTGGGCCTCGAAGCCACCGCAGGCCACCGTGACCCGCACGTGATTGCCGAGGAACGACGACTGGAGTGCACGTCCGAGCACCGCACCAGCCGGCGGCGCCGTCGGGTCGGCGAGTCGCAGCGCCTCGGGGCGCAGCATGAGGGTCGCCGCCCCATTCGGACGCCCCCCGGCGCAGGGCACGCGCGCACCGTCGGCGAGCACGGCGACGCCGCCGTCGACCATGACGTCGAGGAAGTTCGCATGGCCGATGAAGTCGGCGACGAAGCGCGAGGCCGGCCGGTGGTAGATCTCGGGCGGCGTGCCGAGCTGCTCCAGGCGGCCCTCGTTGAGGACGGCGATGCGGTCGGCCAGCGACATCGCCTCCTCCTGGTCGTGGGTGACGTAGACGAAGGTCGTGCCGACCTCGCGGTGGATCTGCGCCAGCTCGACCTGGAGGCGCTGGCGCAGCTTCAGGTCGAGGGCGCCGAGCGGCTCGTCGAGCAGCAGCACCGCCGGCCGCTTGACGAGCGCGCGCGCTACGGCCACGCGCTGCCGCTGGCCGCCCGAGAGCTGCGCGGGCGAGCGCTCGCCGAACGCCTCGAGCCCGACCAGCGCCAGCGCCTCGTCGACCCGCCGGCGCGCCTCGGCCTTGACCACGCGATCCATGCGCAGCCCGAAGCCGACGTTGTCGCGCACGCTCATGTGCGGGAAGAGCGCGTAGGACTGGAAGACCGTGTTGACGGGGCGTTTGTGCGGCGGCAGCGTGTCGATCTGCCGGCCGCGCAGCCAGATCGTGCCCTCGGTCGGGGCCACGAAGCCGCCGATCAGGTTCAAGGTCGTGGTCTTGCCACACCCGGAGGGCCCAAGCAGGCAGAAGAACTCGCCGTCCTCGATCGCCAGATCGAGATCGCGGAGCGCGACGTGCCCGCCGTAGCGCTTGACCACGCTGCGCAGCTCGATCCCCGCGGTGGCGGACGCCGCGTCTGTCACCGTCATCCTCGCTACCGTTGCAGTGCCTTGAGAAGGCCCGAGGCCGGTCCGGCGTCGTTACCATCATGCGGACAACCCGTCCAGCTGTGGAACAAGGCTCAGCAAGAGCGCAGCCAGGACCGGCGCGAAGAAGATCATCCGGGCCAACCCGGTCCGCTCGCTCGCCAAGGTGGTGCTGCCGCCCGAGGCGCTGGCCAACGAGCGCGAAGCCAGCCGCGCCGGCTCCCGGAGGTCACGGACGCTTGCCTGGCGCCCATCGGGGCGTTCATGCCCTGCCCGCCGAGCTCGCCGGATTCTCGCATGCTGTCGCCGGCTTGTTCCAAGGGGTCGACGCCGCAGCGCTTGCCCAGCGCTGACAGCTCCCTCGCAACTCGGCGCGCGCGTACTCTTGCACGATGGGACGATCGAGACCCGGCGCGGCGACGGCGTCACCGCCTCAGCCAGCCGAGCGTGCGTTTTGCGATCGGTGGGCGCAGGTCTCGCGCGCACCAGCCTGTTGCAGGCCGCTTCATCTGACCCGTTGAGATGGCGGAGGGGATGGGATTCGAACCCACGATACGGCTTATCACCGTATAACGGTTTAGCAAACCGCCGCCTTCAGCCGCTCGGCCACCCCTCCGCGGCGCGCTTCCTTCTACTCAGGCGGGAAACCGGCTGTCAATCCGGGCCGCCCGGGCCCGACCGTCCCGCTCATATGGGGCGGCAGCCGCGGAACTCAATCCGTCGACAGGTCCTTGACCACCGCCCCGCCGGTCAGCAGGCTGAGCTCCAGAACCGTCGTCGGGAAGACGCAGAACGGATGCCCGGCGGCGGCGTAAACGGTCTCGAACCGGCCGAGCGTGGCGTCGATCGCGGTCGGCAGCGGGCGCGGAAGTCCGACCGGCGCCACGCCGCCGATCGCGAAGCCGGTGACCTCCCGCACCCGCTCGGCATCGGCCCGCAACACCAGACCGCGCCGGCCGAGCGCTCCGGGCAAGGCCCTGGTGTCGCACCGCCGATCGCCCGCGATCAGGGCCATGACCGGTGCGCCGTCGATCGTGAACAGCAGCGATTTGACGATCGCGCCAAGCGCCACCCCGAGCGCGTCGGCCGCATCCTTGGCGCTGCGCGCGGTCGCCGCGAGTTCCACGACCTCCGCCCGCGATCCCTTCTCGGCCAACGCCGCCTGGACCCGCCGGACCGCGGGATGCGCGAGCCGGCTCACGCGACCGGGATCTCGTTGCCCGCGCTCGGCACGTCGTAGCCGCGCTGCACCGCCGGCCGTGCCGCGATCGCCGTATACCAGCGCTTGACGTTCGGGAAATCGTTCAGGCCGTGGTCGAGCCCGTGCCAGTCGAAGCGCGATACCCAGGGCCAGGTCGCGACGTCGGCGATCGAATAGTCGTCGCCGGCGAGATAGGCGACCTCGCCGAGCCGCTGATCCATGACCCCATAGAGCCGCTTGGTCTCGGTGACGTAGCGCTCGATCGCGTAGGGGATCTTCTCCTTGGCGAAGCGGTTGAAGTGGTGGGTCTGGCCGAAGAACGGGCCGACCCCGCCCATCTGGAACATCAGCCATTGGATGACGTCCATGCGCTTCAGCTGGTCGTCCTGGCCGGGCAGCAGCTGGCCGGTCTTGTCGGCGAGATAGATCAGGATCGCGCCCGATTCGAACATCTTGTAGCCGTTGTCGCGATCGACGATCCCCGGGATCTTGTTGTTCGGGCTGATCGCCAGGAACTCGGGCTTGAACTGGTCGCCCTGACCGATGTTGATCGGGTGGACCTCGTAGGGCAGCCCGATCTCTTCCAGCATGATCGAGACCTTGCGCCCGTTCGGCGTGCTCCAGGTGTAGAGATCGATCACGGTGCCTCCGCCCTGTCCTGGTTATGGTGGGAGTGGCAGCATAGCATGCGTGGGCGCGCTTGAGTCAGGTCTGTTCCGGTGATAGACTTGCAATCATCGATATCTAGTGGGGCGCGACGATGGCCAAGGCACTGATCGTCCGGCGGGTCGAAGAGGAGCTGGTCCGACGGCTCAAGATGCGTGCGGCACGGAACAACCGGTCGGCCGAGGCCGAGCATCGCGAGATCCTGAAGCAGGCTCTGAGCGGCGAGCCCAACGCCGCCTTCAAAGAAATCGCGGCGCAGCTGCGAGCCCTGACCCACGGCCGGCGCCATACGCCTGCCGAGGCCCTGCTGCGTGAGAGCCGCGACGAACGTTGAGCAGCTTCATCGTCGACGCCAGCGTCGCCATTAAGTGGCTGGTCGACGAGCCGGGTGCAGATGCTGCAGCACTCCTGCTCGATCACGCGCTCGCCGCCCCCGATCTGATCGGGCCCGAGTGCGCCAACGTCCTATGGAAGAAGGTGATGCGGGCCGAGCTGTCAGCGCCAGAGGCAGAGGCCATGGGGGCCGCCCTGGAAAAAGCCGACATCGTGCTGCATCCGACGCGGCGCCATTGGCAGGCCGCGGTTGCCGTCGCCTGCGCGCTCCGGCATCCGGCTTACGACTGCATCTATCTCTGCCTGGCCGAAACCCTCGCCCAGCCGCTGGTCACTGCCGATGCGCGGCTGGCGGATAGGGTGCGGGCGTCGTCACTGGCGCGCTTTGCCGACCTTGTGATCCCCCTGACCGATCTGCCGCAGATCCTCGCGGCGCGACCCGACCAAGGCTCATGATGGCAGCGCCCATCGCGACGCTGGCAAAGGTCAGCCCGAAGGACGCGAGCAGCATGATCAGGGGCACCGGGAAGAGATCGGAGGCCAGGACAAGGGTGCGGATACCGCCGACATCCGAGGCGAGCAGCGCCGCCGCGGTCAGCCAGCCCGCGACCGCGCCCGCGAGACCATGACGGATCAGATACGCCACCAGGAAATTGCAGATCACGGTCATCCTTCCGCGATCAGCCACCGAAGCCTGCATCGGCTGCAGGAAGCTCAACACCGAGCGCGACCGGTCGTTCCCCACGCAGGGCGCAGATCCGCTGCCTGACCATGGGCCTCGGTTGCTTCAGACAGCCGTGCTCGTAGGCGATGATCTGCAGGCTGCCCCGCGCCAGCTCGATCAGCTCGCCCGGCCGCAGCAGGAAATCGGGGTTCGTGGGCCGTCCATAGGCCTCATTGCCGACGGCGAAGGTTTCGTAGAGCAGCAGGCCATCCTCGGCGATCGCGTCGAGGATCTGCGGAAACAGCGGCCGCCAGAGGTAGTTCGTGACCACGACCGCGCCGAACCGGCGGCCCGGAAGCGGCCAGGGCGAGCCGTCCTCGAGATCCGCCTGCACGATCTCGAGGTCCGGCTCACGGGCGATGTCCTCGAGGCCGGAGACGTCAATATCGACCGCGGTCACCGGATGGCCGCGCTCGAGCAGGAAGCGGGTATGGCGACCCTGGCCGCAGGCGACGTCCAGGACCGGCGCCGCCGCCGTCACCAGCGGCGCGAAGCGGACGATCCAGGACGATGGCGGGACGCTCACCGACGTCGTCAGCGACGGTCGACCGTGCTCTGACCGATGCCGGTCAGCAACCGGCCGCCGTCGACCACCCACGCCGCGCCGGTCACGAACGCGGCGTCGTCGGAGGCGAGATAGACGACCACTCTGGCGGTGTCCTCGGGCTCTCCGATCCGGCCGGCCGGCAGCTCGTCCGCCCAGCGCGTGCGCTCGCGGTCCGGAGCATTGGTCAGCCCGAGCACCATGGCCGTCGCGGTCGGACCCGGACAGACCGCGTTGACCCGGATCCGGTCGGCGGCGAAATCGAGCGCCATGCACTGGGTCAGAAGCAGGATGCCGGCTTTCGAGGCGCAATAGACGGAGTAGCCGCGGCCGCCGGCCTTGCCCGCGACCGAGGCGGTGTTGACGATCGCGCCGCCGCCGGTCCGCCGCATCGCCGGCACGGCGTGCCTGGAGACCAGAAAGACGCTCTTCAGATTGATGTCGATGCACCGATCCCAGTCAGCCTCGGAAAGCGTCGTGACATCGCCGATGACGAGGACGCCGGCGTTGTTGTGCAGAACATCGAGCCGGCCGTAGCGGCGAACCGTCGCAGCGATCAGGGTCTCCGCATCCCGCGCGTCGGCCGCATCGGTGCGGATGAAGGTGACCTCGTGCCCCTGCCCGCAGAGCTCCTGCGCGATCGCCTCGCCGGCCGGGTCGAGATCGGCGATCACCACGCGCGCCCCTTCGGCGGCGAACAGCCTGACGGCGGCTTCGCCGATGCCAGCCGCGCCGCCGGTCACGATCACGCTCTTGCCTGCGAACCGCACGCCATGCTCCTTCAGGCGCTCTCGGCAAGCCGGCTGCGCGTGGTCTGCAGGGTCTCGAGCAGCGCCAGCAGCAGCGCGTCGCGCTCGGCCTCGAGATGCTCGATCGAAGGTGGATGGCTCGCCTGATGGGCGGTCACCAGCCGCTCGACCACCTCGGGCGTGATGTCGAGACGGTCGAGGTCGTCCATCCAGCGCTGCAGACCGGGACCGATGTGCTCCAGCAGGTGGCGAAGCCCGCCCCGACCGCCGGCCAGGTGGTGGGTCGCGTGCGGGCCCATGATCGCCCAGCGCAGCCCCGGCCCGTAGGCGATCCCGCGGTCGACGTCCTGGAGGTCGGCGACCCCGGCCAGCACCAGGTTGATCGCCTCCCGATAGAGGGCCGCCTGCATGCGGTTGACGACGTGGCCCGGCACCTCGCGTCTGACCCGGATCGTGACCTTGCCGACGCTCTGGTAGAACGCCTCGGCCCGGTCGATGACGGCGGGGTCGGTCGCGCGCCCGCCGACCAGCTCGACCAGCGGGATCAGGTGCGGCGGGTTGAAAGGATGGGCTACGATGTAGCGTTGCGCGCCGCTCCGCCCCGCCTGCAGCTCGCTCGGCATCAACCCCGAGGTCGAGGAGGCGACGATCGCATCCGTACCGAGGCCGGGCTCCATGGCCGCGTAGAGCGCGCGCTTGGCCGCGAGGTTCTCGGGTCCGTTCTCCTGCACCCAGCCGGCGCCCTCGACCGCTGCCGCCGGACTCCGGTGGAAGGACGGCGCATCCGGCGCGCGCCCGCGCATCAGACCGAGGCGCTCGAGCGCCGGCCAGGCCCGCTCGAGGAAGTTCTGCACGCGGGCCTCGGTGCCGGCGGCCGGATCGTAGATCGCGACCTCGAGCCCGCCGGCCAGGAACAGCGCGGTCCAGCTCGCGCCGATCGTGCCGGCGCCGAGCACCGCGACCCGCCGGACCGCACCCGCGTCGGCCGTGGCGACGGGAGCACTCACCGCAGGTACTCGGCGTTGCCGTCGACCCCGATCACCTGGCCCGAGACCAGCCGGCCGGCGTCCGAGCAGAGGTAGAGGATCATGTTGGCGATGTCCTGCGGGCTGATCATCCGCCGCATCGAGGCGGTCTCGGTATATTCCTGGTACATCGCCTCGAACGCGACGCCGCGCGCGCGGGCCTTGGCGGCGATCACGCGGTTGATCCGATCGCCCTCGACCGCGCCCGGGCAGATGGCGTTGACCCGGATCTGATCCGGCCCGGCCTCGATCGCGAGCGCTTTGGTCAGCCCGACCACCGCCCATTTGGATGCGCAATAGGGGGTCCGAAGCGCGAAGCCGAAGCGACCCGCCGCCGAGGACAGATTGACGATCGAGCCGCCGCCCGCGGCCTTGATGAGGGGCACGGCCCGGCGCGCGCAGAGATACTGGCCGGTCAGGTTGACCTCGAGGCAGCGTCGCCATTCGGCGGGCTCGATCGCCTCGATCGGCCCGGTCGGCCCGGCGATGCCGGCGTTGTTGATCAGGATGTCGAGGCCGCCGAGCTCCTGCTGCGCGAGCGCAAACAGGCGATCGACGTCGGCCTCGTCAGCGACGTCGGCCCGGATCGCCGGGACCTCGGGCAGCTCGCCCCGCAGCTTGTCGAGCGCCGCCTGATCGACGTCGCAGCTCACGAGCCGCGCGCCCGCGTCGAAGAAGGTCTGGAGCGTGACCCGCCCGATTCCGGCACCGCCCGCGGTCAGGACCACGCGCTTGCCGTCCAGCCTCAGATCCATCGCCCGTCCCCTTGTGGCCCCGCCGGCCATCATGGGGTGCGGCCCCGACCTGTCAATGGTGCCCCGCGCCGACCGCCGGCGATTGCGAGGCTCCGCCGAGGGTCTTAAACCTGATGCAGATCGCCGAAGCCGGGGAGACGCCTCATGATGACCGATCCGCAGATCTCGACCCTGCCAGCCCGGCGGGGCAAGGCGGTGCGCTTGAGCAAAGGGCAGGCGCTCAAGGTGATCAACACCCACGGCCAGCAGGTGGTCGACACCTGGGCGTTCCATGCCGAGGACCTGACCGAATTCATGTCGATGGAGCATCTCCGCCAGGTGCTCGACCGGATCATGCCGCGGGTCGGCGACCCGCTCGCGACCAATCATCGCCGACCGATCCTGACGCTGATCGAGGACAGCTCGCCCGGCATCCACGACACGCTGCTCGCGGCCTGCGACATCTGGCGCTACCGCAACCTCGGCTGCACCGAGTATCACGACAACTGCCGGGACAACCTGTTCGCCGGCATGGCCGGGCTCGGCCTCACGCCGCCCGAATGCCCGAGCCCCTTGAACCTCTGGATGAACACGCCCGTGGTCGAGGGCCTGGGCATCGAGTGGCGGGCCCCGGTCAGCCGCCCCGGCGACTACGTGGTGTTGCGCGCCGAGCTCGACTGCGTCGTCGCCATGTCCGCCTGCCCGCAGGACCTGGTGCCGATCAACGGCGAGGGCCTGAGCCCGACCGAGGCGCACTTCCAGGTGCTGGGCTGATCCGGCCCAGGTGATTGGCGGACCCGGTCCAGGGCTTCACTCGCCCTCGTTCCGGGCCGTCCTCAGGCGCTGCTCTTGTAGCGCCACGGCCGCATGGCGATGCCCGGCAGCTCCGCGCCGTCGGCCAGCAACGGGCCATCCTCGACCGCGACCCCCGACGCTTGTCCGTCGATCGCGAACGGGCTTGGCCGAAGCGGGCGCTCGCTCGTGCGAACCGAGCTCGAAACCCGGATCATGTCGATCAGGGCACGCAGTGCCGCCGGAACCTGCCGGCGGCCCGAGTAATAGAGGAACATGCCTTCGTGGCATGGCGACCAGTCTTCGAGCACGCGCACCAACTGGCCGGACCGGAGGAAGGGCTCGGCCAGGGCCTCGAGCGTGTAGGCGATGCCAACCCCGTCGACCGCCGCCCGCATGTAGATCCACGGGTCGTTGACCATCAAGCGCCCCGGGACCGAGATGCGCAGGGATCGGCCATCGCGTTTGAATGCCCACTCGAACACCGATCCATCGCCACCCCGCCGGAACTGAATGCAATCGTGGTGCGCGAGATCGTCAGGGGTTCGGGGTGGCGCGCGGCGCTGGAAGTATCCGGGGGCGCCGACGACAGCTACCTTGGTCGGCGCCATGACGCGCACCGCGATCATGTCGGCCGCGACGCGATCCCGCGGCCCGATCCCGGCATCGAACCCGCGCGCAACGATGTCCGGCGCCGCGTCGTCGAGAACCAGCTCGAGGTGCACGTCCGGGTAGGTGCAGAGGAAGCGGGCCCAGACCGGCGCGATGACGGCCGCCGCCCAGAGATAGGTCGTGTAGATCCGGAGCCGACCGAAAGGCCGCGCCCGCTCGTCGTTCAGGTCGTCCAGCGCGCCGGCGATCTCGTCGATCGCCGGCCGCAGCCGCTCGAGCAGGCGACGTCCTGCATCGGTCGGCGAGACGCTTCGCGTCGTGCGGTTCAGCAGACGGACGCCCAGCCGTTCCTCCAGCTGCCGGACCGTGTGGCTGAGCGCCGACGGCGTGACGCCGAGATGCGCGGCAGCCGCTCGGAAGTTGAGGCTGTCGGCGACCGCCATGAACGCGGTCAGGTCCGCAAGCTCGCCTCGACGCATCGCTGAACTCTCCGCACGTCCCGACCCACGACAAATGGGATTGCTCATCGAGCGGGTCGAGGGCAGCTGCAGCAAACACACCACGACCCATGCGCGGCGGTGCGGGCCGAAGCCCTGCCGAGGAGGGGCCGGATGGATCGCGACATGCGTCGATGTGCATCTTGATATTAAGAGCATGCAGGCTCCTCAAATTACTGAATTTTTTTCAATGCCCTATCAATCGTTGCCGGGATTTTCAGCGCCCGAGCGAGACCACACCCTCACTTGGTCAAGAACACTGTCAGCTTGTAGAGGGGAGACTGCCATGTCACTGCGATTTGCCTTACCCGTGATCACCGTCGCGTT
This sequence comes from uncultured Alphaproteobacteria bacterium, assembly GCA_963756905.1. GTDB lineage: Bacteria > Pseudomonadota > Alphaproteobacteria > Geminicoccales > Geminicoccaceae > DATAOG01. Next base: position 130,980 of record CAVWPO010000019.1, on the reverse strand, counting down.
GGCGTTCGGGACAGTCGGTGGGTGCTCTTCGAACGAGCAAGACCACATGGCCGCGCAAGAGCCGTCGACTCAGGTACGTCCGGCTCAGATGAGCCAGATGAGTCAGTGCGACCAGCTTGCGCGCGAAGTCGCGGCGAGGTTGCCGACCGCCAAGGCGGACAAGATGCCCTCGGCCGAGGCTGACCTCCACAAAGCCCAGGGGCTCTGTGATTCCGGCCAGTCGGACCAGGCCATCTCGATACTGAACGGAGTGCTCGCCTACATGGATCACGAATAGCCAGTTAGAACTGACCCACGGCCAAAGACGCGACCTTGCGATTGGTTAGCCGGCGCTTTGCTGTCGTCCTCGGGAAGGACGACAGCTCGCTGGCGTGGGTCCGCAGATCGTCGGCGCGCGCGGGATCGCCGTTGACGCCCGTGGACCGGTCCGGCGCCGGCGCGATCACGATGATGCGGCGACTGGTGCGGGCGCTCAGCACCTGGCGGCGGCGGACCAGGGGAGGGCGCGCCCGGGTCCACCGTTTCCTAGCCCTGAGCGATCGGACCCTCGCGGACATCGGCCTGCGCCGAGCCGACGTCTATGCGGCCGCGATCGGGATCGTACCGCTCGGCGGTCGTGCGACCGTGCCGGCGCCGACCGCCCCCATCTGCGTGATCTCGGACGCCAGGCTCACGCTGGTCGCAAGCGATGCCGGCAACGCCGCCGCGGCGCCGGGTTGCCGGTGCGCTTGCGCGGGCGCGACGATGCTGGAGCGCAATTCGCGCCGCGTGGCGCCTGGGCTGACCACGACCGTCCAGTGAACCTCCGCAGGCGAATGCCAGAGCCGGTGGCACGGTGCTTGTCCCTGGAGTTCAGAAGCGACCGACCGGGCCCGCTGGCGTCAGCTTGACGCCGGTGAGGCGGCGCTCGGCCATGTCCATCCGCCACGTGAGCATGGCCTGCGCCTGCGCCAGGACCTCGCCGGCTCGCCGGCGGTCGTTCGCAATGTTGTCGAGCTGATGGGGATCCCGGCGGAGGTCGTAGCACAGCGGCGGCAGGCCGTTGAAGTGGACGTACGCGTAGTCCCCGCTCTGGCGGACGGCGAGCGCGCAGCGGTCCGAGGGGAGGCCGAGCGCGGCCTCGAACGCCATCGTCGCGACGTCCCGGAAGTCGTGCTCGTAGTGCGCCGCCTGGCGCCAGTTGCCAGGCGTCCGGCCCTCGAGCCAGGGCACAAGGCTGGCGCCGTCGCACTGCAGGGGGATCTCGAGGCCGAGACGCTCGAGGATCGTCGGCATCAGGTCGACCTGCTCGGTGAACGCCTCGACCGCAAGGCCGCGGACCGTGCCCGGGCTTGGATCGACGACGATCAGCGGCACGTGGAAAGCCTCCGGGAAGAAGCCTTCTTTGCCGAGCAGCCAGTGGTCGCCCAGCATCTCGCCGTGGTCGGCGGTGAACAGGACCAGGGTCCGCTCGACCTCGGCGCGGGCCTCGAGCGCCTGGACGATCCGGCCGACATGGTGGTCGACCTCGGTGATCAGGCCGTAGTAGAGCGCGCGGGCCTTGCGGAGGTCGGACTCGTCCAGGCTCGCCGGCTTGCCGTACCAGCTCTCGGACTTCGGCTGCACGAGCTTGGCGGCGAGCCAGGGGTGCGCCGCCGCCTCGGCCCGGGCGCTCTCGGCCCGGACCGGCGGCGGCACGCAGTCGGGATCGTAGAGCCCGTGCCAGGGCGCCGGAGCGACCAGCGGCGGATGCGGCTTCAGGAAACTCAGATGTGCGAACCAGGGGTCGGCAACGGCGCGCCGTTCGAGCCAGCTGAGGAAACGATCGGCGAGGAACGCGGTCTCGCTGTCCTCCGCCGGATAGGGTGCGGGCTCGCCAAGAGGCCTCCCGAACAGCTCGGCCAGGCTCCACGACCGGCCGTGGCGGCGTTTCAGCTCTGCGAGCCAGGCGGCGTTGTTCTCGGGCAGGTAGAGGCCGACCTCGAAGCTCGGGTGCAGGCTCTCGTAGGTCCGGAGCCGGGGATCGGCGGCATCGCACCCGCGGGGATCGATGCTCAGGTCGGTGTAGCCGAACAGGATCGGCCGGTAACCTGCCTTCCTCGCCTCGGCGGCGAGATCGGAATGGCGCGCATCGAGCGGGGTGCCGTTGGTGACCGAGCGATGGTTCAGTGCGTACATGCCGGTGTGCAGGGACGCCCGCGCGGGCCCACAAGGGGTCGCCTGCGAGAAATGCCGGCGGAACAGGGCGCCCCGCGCGGCGAGCGCGTCCAGATGCGGCGTCTTGAGGCAAGGATGCCCGAGCAAGCCGAGGCAGTCGCCGCGCCACTGGTCGGCGGTGATGAGGAGCACGTTCACCCAGGAGTCCTGGCGCCGGGGATGCTGGACGTGGTCGTCACCGGCCCGAGCAAGGCCGCGCGCGGCTTGCCGGGCCTCGGCAAGGATGCGCTCGCGACCGAGCCCGGCATCTAGCGCAGGCGCTGCCGCGCGGCCCGGCCCTGATCGAGGGCCGCCATCTGCTGCGCAGGCGGCGGCAGATCGTTCCGGGCAATCAGGATGATGGGCCGTTGGACCAGGTAGAAGACGCCCCGTCCGTTGGCATCGAGGATATCGAAGTCGAGCCTGAGGTCATCCCGGGGATCGACGCTGCCGCCGTCGAAGCGGATGCGATCGAAGGGCTCGTCTTCCTGCCAGGTCTGCTGGAAGCGATTGGCCTTTGCCATGCGGTGAAAGGTCTGTGGCTGATCGAACGACAGGCCGTCGGTATAGACGCTCGGCTGGTCCGGGGTGGTCCTGAGCTCGAGATCGAAGCCCGCCCACCGCCAGGGACCACGGTTGGCGATGACGCTGACGATCGAGAGGCTGAGAAAACCGACCGCCGGCGAGACATTCGAATGACCAGGGCGGTCATTGCGAACCATCAGGATCGCGGGCCCCGTCCCCGTGATCTCCTCGACCAGCACGATCGGATCGCTGAGCGTGCCCTTGCCGCTCGCCGCGAGCAGCCGGGCACCGCCGAGCTCGTCGCTGAACGACAGGCCGCCGGTCGTCCAGGTCTCGGCATGCAGGCCGCCGCTCCCGAGGCCGACGACCACCACGCAGGCGAGTTGCCGCGCCAGCGCAAGGGCTCGGTATGCCGGGCATGGTCGCACGGGACTAAGGCCGACTTGCCGGGCACCACGTGGCGGGACGCCGGCCTGGCGCTGCGCGATGCCGAGGCTGGTCCAGCTGACCGCGTCCTCCGGCGACGGCGCGCCCGCGACTGCGGCGTCCCGGCCCCAACTTGGAGCAGGGCGAGCGCGCCCTCGACCTGCCCGCCCCGGGAGCAATCCGGATCGTCGGCGAGGCCGGGGTCGACCTCCCGGCCCGCCCGATCGAGCGGGCCCTGCGCAGGCACGCGCGAAGCCCACCGGGCGCGGCTCCTGGCCGGGCTGTCCCGCTCCGCCCGCGGCGCTTCGTTGTCATGGGAGCCTCATGCCGCTCAGCCCAAAATCCAGACATGGCCATCGATGCCCGCAGCTGGCAAGCGGCTTGTCTGTCTGGCTGCCGACGCTGCCCCGCCACGCTGCCCTCAAGCTCTAGGAGCTCGCCCCTGGACTGCGAAATTCCCCCATTGACTTCGACATACGGTGCTTGATCGCGGACATCGGCATGAGATCTCCGGTTCGCTGCCGACGGAAGCGGGTTCCTCGGACAGGTTTCTAGCCGGCGAGCGCGACCGGCGCCGTCAGCAGTCGGCGCGCGCCCGGGTCGATCACCAGACGGCGGTCGTGGTACGCGACCACGCTCGGCTTATGCGCGACGCTGATGACCGCGGCCCCGGGCAGCCGTTCCCGCAGCAGGCCGTAGAGCCTCGCCTCCATCGCCTCGTCGAGCGCCGAGGTCGCCTCGTCGAGAAACAGCCAGTCGGGCCGCAGCAGGAGCGCGCGCGCGACCGCCAGTCGCTGTTGCTCGCCCGGCGACAGCACGGGCGACCAGAAGCGCTCCTCGTCCAGGCGGTCGGCGAGGTGATCGAGGCCGGTCGCCCCAAGCGCCTCGCCGATCGCGACCAGCGCGTAGGCGTCCGGGCTCTCCGGGAAGCAGAGCGCTTCCCGCAACGTGCCGACCGGCAGATAGGGCTTCTGGGGCAGGAACAGCAGGCGCGCCGCCTCGGGCAGCTGGATCCGGCCCCTGCCGAACGGCCACAGGCCGGCGAGCACGCGGAACAATGTGGTCTTGCCGCTGCCCGAGGGTCCCTGGATCACCAGCCGGTCGCCCGGCCGGACTTCGAGGTCGACATGATCGAGCAGGATGCGGCCGTTGGGCAGCGCGACCTCGACGCCCTCGAGCCGCAGCAGCGGCTCGGGGATGCGCTCGATCGTGAAGCCTGAGGCGGTCTTCGTGACCCGGCGGGCCGCCTCCATGCTCTCGCCGAAGGTGGTCAGCCGGTCGATCGTCGCCTTCCAGTCGGCGAGCGTCGGCCAGACGTCGACGAACCAGGACAGCGAGCCCTGCACGCGCCCGAACGCGCCCGCCGTCTGGGTCAGCACGCCGAGCGGGATCTGACCCATGAAGTAGCGCGGCGAAGCGACCACCAGCGGAAAGACGTCGGCCGCCTGGCCGAAGAAGGCAGTGAACCAGGTCAGCCGCTTGTTGTAGCGCATGTAGTCCCACCAGACGCCGAAGATCCGGCCGAACGCGCCCGCCAGCCGCCGCTCCTCATCGGCCTCGCCGCGGTAGAGCGCGATGCTCTCGGCGTTCTCCCGCACCCGGACCATGCGATAGCGGAAATCGGCGTTGAAGCGCTGGAGGTCGAAGTTCACCCGCACCAGCGGGCGGCCGATCTTGTAGGTCAGCCAGGACCCGATCCCGGAGTAGACGACCGCCACCCACATCATGTAGCCCGGGATCACGACCCCGCCGAAGATCGGCAGCGTGACGCTGCCGGAGAGGACCCAGAGCACCGAGGTGAAGGTGACCACCGTCAGGACTTCCGACACCAGGCCGAGCAGGATGACCAGGGTCTGTCCGGTAAAGGCGTTGCAGTCCTCCTCGATCCGTTGCTCGGGGTTGTCGGCCTGGGCGCTGGTCAGCTCCATCCGGTAGTAGGTCCGGTCGGCCAGCCAGTCGCGGTAGTAGACCTGGGTCAGCCAGCGCCGCCAGCGGATCTGCAGCATCTGGCGGAACCAGAGCCGGTAGACCGCGATCACGATGAAGAAGAAAGCGAGCACGCAGAAATAGCGCAGCTCGGCCCAGAACGCCTCGATGTTCTTGTCCTGCAGCGCGTTGAAGAAGCGTGCGTTCCAGTCGTTCAAAAGCTTGGTGATGTAGACGAGAACGAAGCCGCTGCCGACGACGATCGCGAGCAGGCCGCGGGCGCTCCAGCGCTCCTCGGACCAGAAATAGGGTGCGGTCAGCTTCCAGAGCTTGGCCAGGAAGGTGTGCGCGGCCGCCAGGCGACTGCTCAGCTTGCGCATCCCGACTCCCGCATCTCAGCCATCGCTCAGCTCCAGAGCTCCGCTCGAGGGCGCCCGCGCCGCCCTCCGGCCGCCCGCGGCGGCGGCGCCGCACCACGCCGCGTGAAGGTTAACGTAACGTTGCCGGGCCAAGGTTAACGAATGGTTAAGGCCGGGACCGATTCCAGGGCCGATTCCGCGGCGCCCTACCACGCCGACCAGAAAAGCGCCATGCCCAGCAGCGTGATCAGCAAGGCCCCGCCATAGTCGCTGGCAACGGCAAGAGTCGCGCTCCGGCCGTTGCCGGCACCCTCGAGTCGCGCGGCGACGGCGCTGCGGGCGAGGATGCTGAGCATGCCGAGCGCGCCCATCGTGATCGCCATGCCGGCGGCGATCGCCACCACCAGCAGCACGCCCGCGAACAGGATGTCGTTGGCAAGCGCGTAGAGGAGGATGAGGACGGCGCCGGTGCAGGGCACGAGGCCGACGCCGATCGAGAGGGCGCCCTGCTGGGCGCGGCCACCGACGCCTGATGCGACATCGTGGCGGTGATCGCCATGCCCGTGGTGGTGACCCTGATGCCCATGGCCCAGCCCATGGTCGTGACCGCATCCGACCTCGATGCCGGCGCGCCTCAGGCGCGAGCGCCGGACCGCCTGGACCAGCATCGTGCAGCCGATCAGGGCGATCAGGCCGTAACTGGTCAGGCGGACGCCCGCGACCTCGGCCGGCGCGCTGCCGAACGCCTGGCGCAGGACGAGATCGGCAAGGGCGACCACGACCATGGCGGACAGCACGTGGAACACCGCGATCTGCAGCCCCATCATGAGGCCGCGCACGATCTGGGCGTCACGGGCGAGAAAATAGGTGGCCACAACGACCTTGCCGTGCCCCGGCCCGAGCGCGTGGACGACGCCATAGGCGAAGGCGAGCACCAGCCCGATCAGCAGCGGGCCGGCGGTGTCCCCGTCCCGGATCGCCTTCATGTGCTGGGCGATCAGCCGGTTGCTCTCGCGCTGGAAGGAGAGCAGGGCGCGCCCCACCATCGCCATCGGCCCCCAGGCGCGCTCGACCGGCGGCGCGTCGGAACCAACCTCCGAAGATGCGTCCGGAGCGGCTTCCGAAGGCGCGCCGGGAGCGGTCTGCGAAGGCTTGCCGGTGAACGGGTCGGCGCCGGCCGGCGTGCGCAGCGCGAGCCCGCAGACCAGAAGCAGGGCCAGCATGCAAAGGGTGGCGGTCCTGAACATGCTCAGCTGGTGGCGCAGTTCAGCTTGATGACGAGCGGGTCGACCATGCCGAAATAGATCGGATTGTCGGTGTCCTCCTTGATGTCGAAGGTGCACGCACCACTCGGCAGCCCGGCAAAGTGGACCGGATCGTTCTCATCCAGGTCGACTTCCACATAGTATTCGGGGTCGTAGACGCCAACCGCGAAGTGGTGGGTAGTCACGTCGACCGGTTTCGGCAGTCGCAAAGTGAACTCATAGATCATAACCCCCTTCTTGATCGTCGCCTGAAAATCCTCGACCTGGTCGAGCGGCAGCTTCTTGCCGTCGATGCGGACATGGGTGAAATATTCGTATTGGTGCAGGTTAGAGAAGGCTTCCTTCTGAACGGATGCGATCTCGGCCCTGTCAAACTTGCCATCGTGATTCTTGTCGTGTTGCTGGATGACGAACGAGCTGAAGATCTCGTCGAATTCCCAGTGGTGATGGATGCCGACCAACTGTCGATCCTTGAACAGGAAGGTGGTGACGTCGTTGATCCAGACATGCGGATGCGCGACGGCGGGCCCAGGCCGGCCGATCAGGCCCAACATGCCGGCCAGGACCGCCGCCACACTTGCGGCGGTCCGGCCGCGCCACGGCATCAGCCACGCCGACCGGGCGTGGACTCGCGATCGCCGATCTCAGCGCACGACCCGCGTCACGGTGATCGGGCAGCCGCAGATCGGGCAGACTTCGGTCTCGGACAGGGTCGTGCCGACCGGGCCGGTCTGGCTCGCCAGATCGGCTTCGAGCCTGGCCCTGACCACCTCATGCATCGAATCGCCGCCGCAGCGGTTGCTGTAAGCGAGGCCCAGCGAACTCCCAGGCGACATCGTCTCCATCGAGAACGCGTGTGCCGGGCGCCCCGAGTTGAGCAGCGCGAGCCCGGGCAGGACCGCCACGGACCCCTTGAGGAGACTCCGTCGTGACAGGATGGCACCCATCTGGTCTCTCCGCAGCCGGGAACTTACCGGAATATAGGCTAGCGCTTCCCGGCTGCGAAGGCCAATGAACGTTATGTCATAATCTCAGGCCGCCTTGCCGAGCATCGCCGCCTTGAGCATTGGGACGTTGTGCCGGAACATGTCGAGGTAGGTCGGCGCCGGGCCGTCCGGCGGCGAGAGCGCATCGGCGTACAGCGTACCGCCGACCGCGGCATTGGTTTCGCGGCCGATCTGCTCGACCAGGCGCGGGCTCAGCGCGTTCTCGAAGAACAGCACCTTGATGTGCTCGCTGCCGGATCTGGTCGATCAGCTTCTTCATGTCGGCGGCCGACGGCTCGGCATCCTCGCTGATGCCCTGGGGGGCCACGAACTCGACGCCATAGGCGGCGCCGAAGTAGCCGAAGGCGTCGTGGGAGCTCACGACCTTGCGGCGCTCCGGCGGCACGTCGGCGAACTCGGCCCGGACGTAGGTGTCCATGGCGTCGATCGCGGCCAGATAGGTCTTGGCCGCGCCCTGATAGTCGGCGGCGTGGGCCGGATCGGCCTTGGCCAGCGCGGCCTCGATGTTGACGACGTAGCGATGGCCGTTCTCGAGGTCCTGCCAGGCATGCGGGTCGGTCACGGTCTTGCCGTCCTCGTCCATCTGGCGCGGCTTGATGCCCTGGCTCGCGACCACGATCGGCCCATGGTAGCCGGATGCCTGGATCAGCCGGTCCATCCAGCCTTCGAGGCCGAGGCCGTTGACCACCACCAGGTCGGCGGCGCTCAGCGCCTTGGCGTCGGACGGCGTCGGCTCGAAGGCGTGGGCATCGCCGTCGGGGCCGACCAGGGTGGTCAGCGCGACGTGGTCGCCGCCGACCTGCTGGACCATGTCGCCGAGGATGGTGATGGTGGCGACGACCTTGAGCTTGTCCTGGGCAGCAGCATGCGACGCCATCGGGATGGCGACCGCGCTCCCGAGGATGAGCGATGCCAGCAGCAAGGTACGACGATGCATGGGTAGAACTCCTTCTCGAGTGGAGGCATGTCAGGCTGGCTGGACCCTGAGGAAGGCGCGGCTGAGGATGCCGCCGCGCGGCCCGCAGAGCACCGAGAGAACGTAGATGCCGCTCGCGGTCAGGATGATGGCCGGTCCCGACGCCAGCCCGGCGTGATAGGAGACGAGCAGGCCGATCAGCCCGGCCGCGAACCCGATCGCGCTGCTGGTGACCGCCAGCGACCAGACCTCGCGCGCCCAGAAGCGCGCCGCCGCCGCCGGCACCATCATCAGGCCGACCGCCATCAGCGTGCCCAGCGCCTGGAAGCTCGCGACCAGGTTCAGGACCACGAGCACCAGGAAGATGCCGTGGTAGAGGCCGCCGCCGACCCCGACCGCGCGCAGGTACAAGGGGATCGAAGCATTCGGTGACCAGCGGCCGGTAGATCAGCGCCAGGGTCACCAGGGTCACGCTGGTGAGCGTTCCCTCGAGCAGCAGCGCCTGGTCGTTGACCGCGAGCACCGAGCCGAACAGCACGTTGAGCAGATCGATGTTGCTGCCCCGGAGCGAGACGATCAGCACGCCGAGCGCCAGCGAGGTCAGGTAGAACGCGGCGAAGGCAGCATCCTCGCGCAAGGGCGTCAACCGGGTGACCACGCCCGCGAGCAGGGCTACGGTGAGGCCGGCGACGAAGCCGCCGAGGCTCATGGCGGTGAGCGACAGGCCGGCGACCAGAAAGCCGACCGCGGCTCCCGGCAGGACGGCGTGGGAGAGCGCATCGCCCATCAGGCTCATGCGGCGCAGCAGGAGGATGATGCCGACCGGGCCGCAACCCATGGCGAGCGCGAGGCAGGCGACCAGCGCCCGGCGCATGAACTCGTAGTCGGCGAACGGCTCGATCAGCAGCGCGTAGGCAGTCATGCCGATCTCCGCAAGCGGACCGCGGGGCTGTCCGCAAGCGCGTCGGGCAGTCCCCAGGCGCGCAGCAGGTTGTCCGGCTGGAGCACGCGCTCGGTCGGCCCCCAGTCGATCACCTCGCGGGCGAGCAGAAGGGTCTCGGGGAAGTCGGCGCGCACCTGCGCCACCTGGTGGAGGACGACCACCACCGTCCGGCGCTCGCGGTGCCAGGAGCGGACGATCTCGAGCAGATCGGCCGTGGTCCTCGCATCGACCGCCGCGAACGGCTCGTCGAGCAGGATGATCGGGCAGTCCTGGACGATCAGGCGCGCGAACAGAACGCGCTGGAACTGCCCGGCGGACAGGCTCCCGATCGGCCGCCCGGCGCAGCCCTCGAGGCCGACCAGCGCCAGAGCTCCCGCCACCGCCGCCGCGCCGGCCCGGCCGATCGGCCGGAAGGCGCCGGCCCGGCGCCAGTGGCCGAGGCCGACGACGTCCTGGACCGAGATCGGGAAGCTCCGGTCGATCTCCGCCTGCTGCGGCAGATAGGCGATCCGGTCGCGGTCGGCGCCGACCAGCTCGACCCGGCCGGAGCCCGGTTGCAGGAGGCCGCAGATCGCCTTGAGGAGCGTCGTCTTGCCGGCGCCGTTCGGGCCCATCACGGCGGTCAGCGAGCCGGCCCCGAAGCTGCCGCTCACCTGCCTGAGCGCGAACTGCCGGTCGTAGCCGACCGTGAGATCCTGGAGCCGGATCGCCGGCGTCGCCGCCCCGCTCATCCCCACCAGCCCACCACCCAGCCGATCGCCGACCAGAGCACCAGCAAGGCACCGGCGACGACCGCCAGCCGGCCGACGGCGCCCGCCCCGAGGGCGGTGACGTCCGGCCGTGCGAGCGGCGATCGCCGTTCCATCCCACGCTCCGAAGGAATGTTATACTGTTACATACCATCGCCCCGCCGACCGCGCAACCACCTCACCGGCCGGATCGGGCGGAGACTGCGCGCGCAAGGCTGTCGCCTGCCGGCGCGTGCACTACCGGATCGTGCCGGAGGGTTCGTGCGCGCCGTGCCCGATCACGTGGGCGCCCGGCCTTTTCATCGTCTCCCGACGCGGGCTTCCGGACCGCTCACTTGGTGCCGTACAGGCGGTCGCCGGCGTCGCCCAGGCCGGGCATGATGTAGCCGTGGTCGTTGAGCTTCTGGTCGATCGCGGCGGTGAAGATCGGCACGTCCGGGATGCACGCTCTGGAACCGCTCGACCCCCTCGGGCGCCGCCAGCAGGCAGACGAACTTGATCTGCTGGGCGCCCTCCTCCTTGATCCGCGAGACCGCGGCGACCGCCGAGTTGCCGGTCGCGAGCATCGGATCGACCACGATCACCAGGCGCTCCTGCAGGTCCTCGGGCACCTTGAAGTAATACTCGACCGCGGTCAGGCTCTCGGGATCCCGATAGATGCCGACATGGCCGACCCGGGCCGAGGGCACCAGGTCGAGCATGCCCTGGAGCAGGCCGTCGCCGGCGCGCAGGATCGAGACCAGGCAGAGCTTCTTGCCGGCCAGCGTCGGCGCGATCATCTCGGCGAGGGGGGTGTCGATCGGGGTCGTGGTCGTCGGCAGGTCGCGGGTCACCTCGTAGGCGAGCAGCGTCGCGACCTCGCGCGACAGCTGGCGGAACTTGACGGTCGTGGTCTCGCGCTTGCGCATCAGCGTCAGCTTGTGCTGGACCAGGGGATGCTCGACCACGGTGACGTTCTGGCGCGCTGTGCTCATCGCTGTCCCTCGCTGACCACGGGGCCGGCAGCGGGCCGGCGGACACGATCCTAGCAGACAAAGATTGCGCGAATCACCACCGGCCCGCCGCGCCGGGCCCTCACGCGACCGGCTTCGGGCTCGGGAGCGGCGGACGGGTGCGCGGCGCGGCGTCGATGAAGTCCAGGATCGAGCTCATCAGCGCCTCGAAATCCGGGTTGTAGGTGAGCCGGCGCATGACGTGATCCGCCAGGTTCTCAGGGGTGATCTCGCCGTAGCGGACCTCCGAGTTCGCCGGCGTCTTGCCCGGATCCAGGCAGATCAGCCAGTTCGGCGTCTCCGTCTCCCAATAGTAGTGGCGGCAGTCGAGATAGTCGGCGGCAATGCCGTAGTGCGGATCATCGGGCGCGATTGGCAGGGCCGGGTGCGCGAGATCGAGGATGCCCGGCCAGGCATCGCTCGCCCGCGCCTCGACGAAGCGGCAGCCGGCCGGCGGCTCGGCGCCCGGCGCGTACCAGACCAGCTCGCGCGGCCCGATCAGCTGGCGACAGAACCAGCGCTGCGCGGCGGTCGCGTCGATCTCGGTATCGTCGGCGCTGAGCGCCAGGAACACCGGCAGCTCGAGCAGCCGCTCGCGGCGGTCGACCTCGTCGATCAGGGCGTCAAGCTGTCGCCCGGCATTGCGCGTCATCGAGGAGTAGCGGACCGGATCGCGATCGGGCAGCACCTCCACGAAGCCCTCCGCCGCCCCGGGCGCGCGATAGCCGAGATAACTGCGGGCCAGCGTCAGGATGCCGCCCGGGCGCGCGAGCGCCGGAGCCAGCAGCACGAGGCCCGCCAGCACCGGGTCGGGCTCGCGCGCTTCGCCGAGCGCGTAGTCGAGCGCGAGCGTGGCGCCGGTACCGAAGCCGACCAGATAGACCCGCTCGGCCTGGCCCGCCAAGCTCGCCACGCCGAGACGCGTCGCCTCGACCCAGGCGCGGTGGTCGACCGCCAGCAGGTCGCCCGGCACCGTGCCGTGCCCGGGCAGCAGGATCGCCCGCACCAGATAGCAGGCGGCGGCGAAGCGCTGGCCCAGGTCGCGCATCTCGTAGGGCGTGTCACCAAGGTCGTGGATCAGCAGCACGGCGCGGGGGTAGCGCCCGTCCTTCGCACGCCGGCAGCGGGCAGCCTCCGGCCGCAGCTCGAACGGCGCCCGCTGCTCGATCACCGTCGGATCGAGCGGATTGCCGATCGCGGCGTTGGCGGCAACGATCTGCGCCTTGGCCTGCTCGATGTAAGCTTCGAAGCCAGCTTGCGGCAGCGGCGTCGAGAGCCCCGAGGGGACATGGCGCGCCTCGAGCTTGCCCTGCGCGGCGCAACCCGCCAGGAGCAGCGCCAAGCCGGCAGCCGGCAGCGCGTGGCCGATGGCGGTCCAGGTCGGCTCTCGCATCACGCGCGGCACTCTAGCCAACTGGCCTGGCCGCGCAATCAGAGCGCGCGCGGGCGGCTTTACCGACCGTCAAGATCATATCGCCATCCTCCGGCACACGAAGGCGGTCGGTCGACCGGGCCCCGGCCGCAGGCGCGTCGGTCCGGCTCCGGGGCTGAAGAGCGGCGGTGGTCGAAAATCCGCGGCCCCTGCGTTTGCCTGTGAACTGCTTCACAACTGCATAACCGCGATCCGCCTAGGGTTACAGTGGCACAGCGGGTGTCCTTAGAAGCGCCAATGGACGAGGATACGTCATGACAGCGCCAACGGGAGCGAGCATCATCGATGTCTTGGAGCAGGCCGGCCAACGCTACCTCGGGGAAGGCTGGTCGAAGGCCTACGCCACCTTCCTTCTGCAGATCGGCGGCACCGACGCGTTGCGCAGGTACGATGCCAGTGAGGCTTACTGGGAGCGCGTGCAGGTGGTCCTCGACGGCTTCTTCAACTCGGCCGAGCGCGCCGAGATCTGCGCGCCCCTGATCGGTCGAGCCGAACTACGGGCGCGGCCCGAGTTCCGCGGCTTTCTCGCTCATGCGCTGGCCGAGCGGCGCCTGCAGGAGGTGATCGCGGCGGCGATGGTGGCGAGCTCCGCGGCCGGTCGCCCGCCGCTCGCCGCGGCCAGACGCGGCGGCTAGCAACCGCCCACGATCAGAGCGCCCGCCCGGCCGGAAATCTGGGCTTCGAGCCGGGGCACAACGTCCTTGCCGCCGCGGGGCGTGGCCTGGCCTCCGGGGTGCGGCGTCGCGGCGCGTCGCTGCGACCGAGACGCGCTTGCCCTGGTCTTTGCTTTCTGGCAACGAGCCCGGTAGATCATGCCCGCCAACTGCCCGACCCGGGAGAGCCATGCCGACCGTTGCGAGCGCCACCCTGCATGCCCTGATTCACGCCGTCTGCACCGCCGGCGGCAGCCTCGAGCGGGAGGCGCAGCTGGTCGCCGACCAGCTCGTCGAGGCCAACCTGACCGGCCACGATTCGCACGGCGTCGGCCTCCTGCCGTTCTACGTCCAATCCCTCGCCAAGGGCGCTCTGGTCGCCAACCGCCATCTCGAGGTCGTGCGCGAGCAGGGTGCCGTCCTGGTGATCGAGGGCCAGCGCGGCTATGGCCAGGTGATCGGCCACGAGGCGATGCAGCTCGGCATGGCTAGGGCCGCAAAGACCGGGGTCGCGCTGCTCGCGATCCGCAACAGCTTCCACCTCGCGCGGATCGGCCATTGGGCGGAGCAATGCGCCGCGGGCGGCTTCGCCTCGATCCATTTCGTCAACGGTATCGACCACCCGCCGATCCAGGCGCCGTTCGGCAGCGCGCAGTCGCGGCTCAGCACCAATCCGTTCTGCGCCGCCCTGCCGGGCCCGGACGGCGCGATGGTCGTGCTCGACATGGCGACCAGCAAGATCGCGATGGGCAAGGCGCGGGTCGCGGCCAACCGCGGGGTGCCGGCGCCCGTCGGCAGCCTGCTCGACGCCGACGGCCTGCCGACCCAGAACGCCGCGGTCATGTTCCAGGACCCGCAGGGCGCGCTGGTCTCGATGGGCGACCACAAGGGCTCCGGCCTCGCGATCCTGTGCGAGCTGCTGGCCGGCGCGCTGACCGGCGGCTGGACCATCCTGCCCGAGCACGAGATGCGTGGCGGCAGCGTCAACAACATGCTCTCGGTGGTCATCGACCCCGAGGCGCTCGGCGGGCGCGACCAGCTCTGGCGCGAGGGCAGCGCGCTGCTCGCCTACATCAAGGCGGCAAGGCCGCTCACCGGGGTCGCCGAGATCCTGGTGCCGGGCGAGCCCGAGCAGCGCCGCCGGCGCCAGCGCCTGGCCGAGGGCGTCGACGTCGACGAGCGCAGCTGGGCAGACATCCTGGCGGCGACGCGGGCCGCGGGCGTCCCGGAGACCCGGATCGAGGCGCTGCTCGCCTAGGTGCCGGGCGGGCCACCGAGGACCAAGCGATCGAGGATCGAGGCATGGAACGGGTCGACTGCGTGGTGATCGGGGCCGGGGTCGTGGGCCTAGCGGTGGCGCGCCAGCTGGCGCTGGCCGGTCACGAGGTGATCGTGCTCGAAGCCGCGAGCATGATCGGCACCGAGACCAGCTCGCGCAACAGCGAGGTGATCCACGCCGGCATCTACTATCCCGCCGGCTCGCTCAAGGCGCGCAGCTGTGTTGCCGGCAAGCAGAAGCTCTACCGCTACCTGGCCGAGCACGGCGTGCCCCACCGGCGCTGCGGCAAGCTGATCGTGGCGACCACCGAGGCCCAGAAAGCGACGCTCGAGCAGATCCGCGCCAAGGCGGCCGCCAATGGCGTGACCGATCTCGAATGGCTCGAGCCGGCAGCGGTGCGGGGGCTCGAGCCCGAGGTGTTCTGCACCGCGGCCCTGCTCTCGCCGTCGACGGGGATCATCGACAGCCACCGCCTGATGCTCGCCTATCAGGGCGACGCCGAGGACCACGGCGCCATGCTCGCGTTCTGCGCCCCGGTCGAGCGCGGCAAGGTCGCCGAGGACGGCATCGAGCTCGAGGTCGGCGGCGACCAGCCCATGACCCTCAAGGCGCGGATCGTGGTCAACAGCGCCGGCCTGCACGCGCCGGACCTCGCCGCCCGGCTCGAGGGCCTGCGCCGCGACCTGCTGCCGACCGCCTACTATTGCAAGGGCAACTACTTCACGCTCGCCGGCGGCCGGCCGTTCTCGCATCTGGTCTATCCCGTGCCCGAGCATGCCGGTCTCGGCGTCCACGTCACCCTCGATCTCGGCGGCCAAGTCCGCTTTGGCCCGGACGTGGAATGGGTCGACGGCATCAACTACGACGTCGATCCGAGGCGCGCCGACGTCTTTTACGCCGCCATTCGGACCTATTGGCCGGGGCTCAGGGACGGCGCGCTCGAGCCAGGCTATGCCGGCATGCGACCCAAGCTCGCGCCCAAGGGCAGCGTGGCCGACGACTTCAGGATTCAGGGTCCGCGCGAGCATGGCGTGCCCGGGCTCGTCAACCTGTTCGGGATCGAGAGCCCGGGCCTGACCTCGTCGCTGGCGCTCGCCGAGGAGGTCGAGCGCGCCTTGGCGCAGTCCCTGAGCCGGGCGGCCTGACCGGCGCCGGCAGCGCGAGCCGTGCCGATGCTCAGGATCGCCAGCATCGGCGAATGCATGGTCGAGCTGCGCCATCGCAGCCCGGCCGAGCTGACCCTGGCCTTCGGCGGCGACACGCTCAATTTCGCGGTCTATCTCGCGCGGTTGACCCGGGAGCAGGGGATCGAGGTCGACTACGTCAGCGCGCTCGGCGACGACGCCTACAGCGACGCCATGCTCGCGATGTGGCGGGCGGAACGGATCGGCACCGGGCTGGTCGCACGCCTCAAGGGCCGCCTGCCCGGCCTCTACACGATCCGGACCGATATCAGGGGCGAGCGCAGCTTCACCTACTGGCGCTCGGCCTCGGCCGCGCGCGAGATGCTGGGGGGTAGCCGGGCGGAGCGGCTGCGGCGGGAACTCGGCGGCTATGACCTGCTCTACCTTTCGGGCGTCACGCTTTCGATCCTGGATCCCCGGCAGCGCCGTGCGCTGCTGGCGATTGCGGATACCATCCGCGAGCGTGGCGGCCGGGTCGCGTTCGACAGCAACTACCGGCCGATCGGCTGGTCGGACTCTGCGACCGCCCGGACCGTGTTCGACGAGATGCTGACCCGGACCGACCTGGCGCTGCCGACCCTCGATGACGACCAGGCGCTGTTCGGGGTCGCCGATGCGCGCCAGTCCGCCGACCGGCTGCATCACCTGGGCGTGGCCGAGGTCGCGGTCAAGCGCGGGGCGGAGGGCTGCTTCCTCTCCTCGGCGGCGTTCACGGGCGACGTGCCACCAGCGCCGGTCGCCATGGTCGTCGACAGCACCGCGGCCGGCGACAGCTTCAATGCCGGCTATCTCGCCGCCCGCCTGCTCGGCGTCGAGCCGGAAGCGGCGGCCCGCCTCGGCTGCACCGTCGCTGCCCGGGTCATCGGTCAGCCCGGTGCGATCATCCCGGCGGCCGCGATGGCCGATCTTCGCGTCTGATCGACCGTCCGCCCGGCCCGGCGGCGGCAACCGGTCGTCAGCAGCGGTCGTGTACAACCAAAGGTGTGATCTGCTTCACATCCGCAAATTACTGCAGAGCATATTGTGGCAGGCTCCCACGCTTTCATTGAGACGGAGGACGATATGCTCGGACATGCCACCCATAGCGGCGGTGTCTCCTTCAAGGACGAGATTCAGTTCCGTACTCGCTTCGACTACATGTTCCCGGCGCATGCGCGCTCGAGCCACTGCCTGCTGCCGCCGGAGATCGCGACCCTCGAGGGCCTCTTGATGCTCGGCGAGGCGATGGCCGATCCAGGGGTCACGGCCATGGCCGATCCGCTCGATTCCAACATCCCGGCAGGCTTCACCTATCTCGGACAGTTCATCGATCACGACACCACGGCGCGCACCGACCGCGAGCTGTTCGAGAGCCGGATCGCGGAGCTCGATGGCACGCCGCGCGCCGCCAAGCCGGTCGACCCCGACAAGGTGGTCGTCGGGCTCACCAACGGACGCCGGCCGTACCTCGATCTCGACAGCGTGTTTGGCGACGGCCCCGGATTGATCCCGGAAGTCGAGACCACGGCGGCCGCACTCTACGAGAGCGACCTCACCCTCAAGATCGTGGCGATCGGCAGCGAATTCGACGTGTTGCGTAAGCCGGAGACCGGAGTCGCCGTGATCGCCGACATGCGCAACGACGAGAACCTGATCGTAAGCCAGCTGCAGGCGGCGTTCATCGCTTTCTACAACGCAATCTCGGCGAACCTTCCGACGGGCCTCTCGGATCAGGCGCGCTACAGCCGGGCGCGACAGCTGACCCGCTGGGCCTACCACGCGGTGGTCCTCGACGACTACCTGAAGCGGGTGTGCGATCCGCCCGTGGTCGCCGACATCGTGCTCAACGGGCCGCGCTTCTTCGCGCCGCTGGTTGACGGCCAGCCGCTGTTCATGCCGCTCGAGTTCTCGGTCGCCGCCTTCCGGTTCGGCCACTCGATGATTCGACCGAGCTACCGGCTGAACACCACGCTCACCAACGAGGCGGTGATGGATCTGCTCGATACCAAGCATCGGACCAGCACGACCGTGCCCCGGCAGTTGCCGGCCACGGACCTGATTGACTGGCACAATTTCGTCGGCTCGAGCGCCCAGAAAGCGCGCAGGATCGACCCCAAGCTGGCGGAGGGCCTGTTCCATTTGCCGTTCGGACCCAACGTCCTGGCGGTTCTCGCCCAGCGCAACCTGCTCCGCGGCTACTTGCTCAGCATCCCGACCGGTCAGTCGGTGGCGTACGCCATGGGCATCGAGCCCTTGTCGAAGGACGACCTCCTGGACGGCGAGAGCCCCGAGGTGGTCGACGCCTTCGACAAGGGCTGCTTCTATGAGCGCACCCCGCTTTGGTACTATGTGCTCAAGGAAGCGCAGATGCAGAGCGCCGGCCAGCACCTGGGCGCGGTCGGCAGCCGGATCGTCGCCGAGACCCTGGCTGGCCTGATCATGCACGACCGCAACAGCGTCCTCCACGCTCACGACGACGCGGTGACCCGGCAGGACGACGGTATCGTGATCGTGCGGGTGCCCGTGGGTGCTACCGGCACCGACGTAACCCAGCTCCAGGACCTGCTCCAGGTCGCGGGTGTCTTCTAGTTTCCGACGTCCGATCCGGGAGGCCGCGGGACCGGCGCGTCCGAGCCGTCCCTGCCGCCTCCCGCTCGCCAGTCGGCTGCCGTCTGCGCAAGGTAGTCGTCGCGGCTGGCCCGGTAGAAGGCGACCTCGGTGCCGTAGTAGCGCGCCAGGCCTTCGAAGCGCAGGCCGAGCTTCTCGAGCACCCGGCGTGAGGCGCGGTTGTCGGGGTGAACGACCGCGACGATCGGATCGAGGCCGAGGATGCGGAACCCATGATCGAGCACGGCGCGCGCGGCCTCGGTCGCGACGCCCTGGCCCCAGGCGGCCCGGACGTAGCGATAGCCCAGCTCGATCAGACCTGAGTCCTCGAGCGGAAACACCCCACACCAGCCGAGAAAACCCGGCTGCTGGCGCCATTCCACGACCCAAAGGCCGCCCTGCGCCGGCGGGGTCGTGATCCGGCGCATCAGCTCGACCCGGTGCGTCTCCGGATCTGGTGGCGCGTGGATGAAGATGTAGCGATGGACCTCCGGATCGAGATCCATCGCCAGGTTCGCCTCCAGATCGTCCGGCGTGCGCGGCCGCAACCGCAGCTGCGCGGTCAGGAGCTCAGGCGACGGCACGGTCGTGGGCGGGCGGCTTGGCCAACGACCGCGACGGCGCAGGCCCGGGAGCCCCGCCTGCGCCGCGGCGAAGCCGGGTAGCTCAGGCTTGGCCCACTTCCGTGCGCTGTTCGCCCAGACCCTCGATGCCCACGCGCATCACGTTGCCGGCTTTCAGGAACACTGGATTGGGCTTGACGCCGGCGCCGACGCCTGGCGGCGTGCCGGTGCTGATCACGTCGCCCGGCAGCAGCGTCACGTAGCGGCTGAGATGGCTGACCAGATGGGCGACGCCGAAGATCATGGTCGCGGTCGAGCCGTTCTGGTAGCGATGGCCGTCGACCTCGAGCCACATGTTGAGGCCCTGCGGGTCCGGGACCTCGTCCTTGGTGACCAGCCAGGGACCCATCGGCCCGAAGGTGTCCGGGCTCTTGCCCTTGATCCACTGACCGCCGCCGCCGGTGAACTGAAAGTCGCGCTCGGAGACGTCGTTGACGATCGTGTAGCCCGCGACGTGGTCCATGGCGGCCGCCTCCTCGACGTAGGAGGCGCGCTTGCCGATCACCACGCCGAGCTCGACCTCCCAGTCGGTCTTCTTCGAGCCGCGCGGGATCTTGACCAGATCGTTCGGGCCGATGATGCAGCCGGTGTGCTTCATGAACACGATCGGCTGCTCGGGGATCGGCTGATTGCTCTCCTTCGCATGGTCGGCGTAGTTGAGGCCGATGCAGACCAGGTTCGGCACGAGCGCGAGCGGCGGGCCAAGGCGCGGCCGGCCTTGGACCGGAGGCAGCGACGCCGGATTCAGCCGCGCGAGGCGCGCCAGGCTGTCGGACGCGAGCACGTCCGGCGTGATGTCGTCGATCTCACCCGAAAGGTCGCGCAGTCGCCCCTCGGCGTCCAGCAATCCTGGCTTCTCGGCCCCGCTCGGTCCATAGCGCAACAGACGCATCGGCTCACCCTCCCCGGATTCGTGATCGGCTCTGGCACTTCATGAAAGCATCACCAGATTAGTGTATCTCGCAACCGCGGCCAATGCCATGGGCGGCAGGGCAGCGACAAAGTCCGGTTCGCCCCGAGCGTGATCCGGGTGCGCAACCAATGCTGGACCAGACCTGATGACGGATCCGAGCCTTGGCCGGCCGGCAGCGGCGCGGCACATCACCCTCACCTCGCATCCCCGACCGGGCCGGGCGAAGGCGCCGAAGATCACCTGGGGGGCAGCGAGCGCGGCCGCCCGCGGGCCGGTGGTCGGCACCCTCAGCGAGGCAAGCCGGCGCAACGTGATCGGCGCCCATTCCGGTTCCTACGCGCTCTACCGCGCCCTTGCGGTCGCCTCGGGCAGCCTCGATGCCCTGCACCGCCCGGACCTCACGAACACCGCACCCGCCATGCCGATCGGGCCGCATCCGCAATGGGCCGACCCGAAGAAGATCGTCTCGCTCGATCCGTTCGGCCACATCGTCGGCGAGGCGTTCGCGAGCCAGCTCGCCCAGGGCTGGGACATCCGGCCGACCATCGCCGTGACCCGGGCACGGCTCACGGTGCCGGAGCTCAAGCACGCGGTCCGCCTCGAGCAGCTGCGGCCGGACGATCGGATCGTCACGGCGACCGGCGAGGTCAACTGCACCAAGGTTGCGATCGAGCCGGTCTGGTACCTGCCGGGCGTGGCCGAGCGCTGCGCGGTCAGCGAGGTCAGCCTGCGCCGGCATCTGTTCGAGCAGACCGGCGGCATGTTCCCGGAGCTCGTGACCCGCTCCGATCTCAAGGTGTTCCTGCCGCCGATCGGCGGCCTGACCTGCTACATCTTCGGTGACGTCCTGACCCTGGCCGACCCGGCCAAAGAGCTCGCATGCCGGGTGCATGACGAATGCAACGGCTCGGACGTGTTCGGCTCCGACATCTGCACCTGTCGGCCCTATCTGGTGCACGGCATCGAGGTCTGCATCGCCACCGCCCAGGCCGGCGGCGCCGGGCTGATCGTCTACAACCGCAAGGAAGGCCGGGCGCTCGGCGAAGTGACGAAATTCCTGGTCTACAACGCGCGCAAACGGCAGGCGGGCGGCGACCGGGCGGCGGCCTACTTCGAGCGCACGGAATGCGTCGCCGGGGTCCAGGACGTACGGTTCCAGGAGCTGATGCCGGACGTCCTGCACTGGCTCGGCATCAGGCGCATCGATCACCTGGTGTCGATGAGCAACCTCAAATACGACGCCATGGTCCGCTCGGGCATCGAGGTCGTCGAGCGCGTGCCGATCCCGGAGGGCCAGATCCCCGAGGATGCCAGAGTCGAGATGGACGCCAAGAAGGCGGCCGGCTACTACGCCATCGAGACGCCGACCGCAACCGAGCTCGAGACCGCCAAGGGCCGGGCGCTGACCGACTACCAGGCCTCCTGAGTGCGCCGGTTCGAAGACCCGGCCGCGGCGATCGCCTGGCTGCGCACGCCGGCTGCGATCCGGGCGCGCGCGGGCCTCGTGCTCGCCGCCGCCGAGCGCGACCAGCTCCGCCATTTCGCGCTCGACCTCAGCCGGCTGGAGCCCGCCGCCGACTACGTCATCGACACGATTCGCGCCAACTACCCGGATCTGAGCATCCCCTACCACAGCCGCTGGCGTCATTTCGCGGTGGGTGGCAAGGATCGCGCTTTGGCGCTCGGCGCCGGCCTCGCCCGGGAAGAGCTGGCGCGCACGCGCTTCGATCTGGTGGTGACGAGCGTGCTCCTCGATGCCGGCGCGGGCGATGCCTGGCGCTACGTGGAGCCGGCGACGGGCGAGGCCTACGCCCGCTCGGAGGGTCTGGCGCTCGCGAGCCTCGATCTGTTCCGGTCCGGCGCGCTCTCGGCTGATCCCGCGCGGCCGCTGCGCGCCGACGCCCAAGCTCTGATCCGCCTCGACGAGCGCACGCTCGCCAGCGCCTTTCAGGTAGCTGAGAAGAATCCGCTGGTCGCGCTCACGGGGCGGTGCCGGCTGCTCAACCAGCTGGGCGAGGCTCTGATCGAGAAGCCCGGGATCTTCGGCACTGACGCGCCCCGCATCGGCGGCCTGTTCGATCATTTGGCCCGCGAGGCCAGGGATGGTCGTCTGCCCGCGCCCGAGGTTCTGGCCGCGGTGCTCGAGGCTCTGGGCGATATCTGGCCGGGGCGGATCGCGCTGGCCGGGAAAAACCTCGGCGACGTCGGCCGCCACCCGGCGGCGGAGGCCGACGACGTGACGTCGGGCCTCGTGCCGTTCCACAAGCTCTCCCAGTGGCTCGCCTATTCCCTGATCGAGCCGCTCGAACTGGCCGGCATCAAAGTGATCGGGCTCGATGAGCTGACCGCGCTCGCCGAATACCGCAACGGCGGCCTGTTGATCGATCTCGGCGTGCTGCGGCCGAAGCATGCCGGCGTGCTCGGCGAGGCCCATGCCGGCACCTCGGAGGTCGTGGTCGAATGGCGGGCGCTGACCATCGCCCTGATCGACCGTCTGGCGGAGCGCATCCGGACCAAGTGCGGCCTGACGACCGAGCAGCTGCCGCTCGCCAAGGTCCTGGAAGGCGGCACCTGGGCCGCGGGCCGGCGGATCGCCCGCGAGCTTCGCCCAGGTGGCGGCCCGCCCCTGCAGCTCGCGAGCGACGGCACGTTGTTCTGATGCCACCGCTGCCGTCGGTGGTCGCGCACGCCGACTGGAGCGTTCATTCCGACAAGCGCTGGCTTGTGTTGGCGAGGCTGCGGGCAGACGGCAGCTACCGCGCTGATGCCTCGCGACCGGTCGGGCCACTCGGAAGCCTCTGGGCGCGTCTCGGGCAGGAGGCCGGAGGCGGTCAGGCGCTGCTGGGCGTCGATTTTCCGATCGGCCTTCCCAGAGCCTATGCGCAACGGGCCGGCATGATCAGTTTCAGCGCCGCCCTGAGAGAGTTCGGCGATCGCTTCTATGCGGTGGCTCATCGGCAGGACGAGATCGGCTTGCAGCGGCCCTTCTATCCGATGCGGCCCGGCGGCTGTCGTCGGCAGCATCTGCTCGACGGGCTCGGGCTCGCCGGATGGTCCGACCTGCTGCGCCATTGCGATCGGCGCTCGGCGACCCGGGCGGCGGCTTGCGCCATCTTCTGGACGCTCGGCGGCCAGCAGGTCGGCAAGGCGGCGATCACCGGCTGGCGGGATCTGCTGGCGCCGGCGCTGCGGGCAGGCCATGACCTCGCGCTCTGGCCGTTCCAGGGCTCCCTGGATGAGCTGCTGGCGCGCCACCGCATCGTCGTCGCCGAGACCTATCCGGCCGAGGTCTACGGCCATCTCGGGCTCGATCTGCGAGGCGGCAAGCGCAGCCAGGCGACGCGCCGCGCCAACGCAGCGGCGTTGCTCGCATGGGCAGAGACTGCCGGCTTGGAGGTCGCCCCTCCCCTGGTCGCCGAGATCGAAGACGGCTTCGGCGCCGGTGCGAGCGGCGAGGACCGCTTCGATGCGGCCGTGGGGCTCTTCGGCATGCTCAACGTGGTGCTTGGCCGGCGGCCATCTGGCGAACCGGACGATCCGGTGATCCGCCGGATCGAGGGCTGGATCCTCGGCCAGACCCCGACCGCTTGAGCGTTCAGGCCCACATGGCGCGCAGCTCGGCGCCGATGTCGACCTTCGGCAGACGGGCGCGCGCGGGCGCCGGCGGTTCGGGCTCCGGTCGTTCCGACGTACCGAGGTCGAAGTGCCGGAGCAGGGTCGCCGGGATGAAGCGCGAGCGCGGCGCCGACACGTAGCGGTCGCCGAAGCGCGCCTGGCTCGTGGTGTAGAAGCGGCGCGGATGAAGCAGATGCAGCTGATCGCGCGCGCGGGTCATCGCGACGTAGAGCAGGCGGCGCTCCTCCTCGATCTCCTCGGCCGAGCCGGTCGCCATATCCGAGGGGATGCAGCCGTCGACCACGTGCAGGACGTAGACCGCGCGCCACTCGCGGCCCTTGGCCGAGTGGATGGTCGAGAGGATCAGATAGTCCTCGTCAAGCAGCGGCGGGCCCGCCTGATCGCCGGCGGCGGCCGGCGGGTCAAGCGTGAGCTCGGTCAGGAACTGCTGGCGTGACCGGTAGGTGGCGGCGAGGCGCACCAGCTCGTCGAGGTCGGCAAGGCGCGCGCGGGCGAAGTCGTAGCGCTCCTCGAGCAGGGGGTCGTAAAAGCGGCGCGCGAGCTCGAGCTGCCCGGCCCAGATGTCCCGCCCTGCAAGCGCCGGCATCAGCGCTGCGAGCTCGGGCCAGAGATCGGCAGCCGCGCGCGGCGGGCCGAAGCCCGCAAGCCCCTCGAACCGGAAGGCTGCGGCCTCGAGATGCGCCAGAGCCTTGCGCGCGGTGCCGGGGCCGACCCCGGGCAGGAGCTGGAGCAGGCGGAAGGCTGCGATCCGATCGCGCGGGTTCTCGGCCCAGCGCAACAGCGCGAGCAGGTCTTTGATGTGGGCAAGTTCCAAAAACTTGAGCCCGCCGTATTTGACAAACGGAATGTTGCGTCGGCGCAGTTCGACCTCGAGCTCGCCGCTGTGGTGGGCGGTGCGGAACAGGACCGCCTGCTCGCGGAGCTCCAGACCGGCCTCGCGGTTGGCGAGGATGCTTCGCACCACATAGTCGACCTCGCCGGTCGGGTCGGCGACCGTCGCGAGGTGAGGCTTATCTGTCGAGCGTCGCGCCGAGAACAGGCTCTTGGTGAAGCCATCCCTGGCGCCTGCCATGACCGCGTTGGCGGCTTCCAGGATCGGCTGGGTCGAGCGGTAGTTCTGCTCGAGCTTGACGACCGCGGCCGGTGGCTCGAAGGAGCTCGGAAAGTCCAGGATGTTGCGGACGGTCGCGGCGCGGAAGCCATAGATCGACTGGGCGTCGTCGCCGACGACCGTCAGGCCTCGCCCGTCCGGCTTGAGCCCGAGCAGGATCCTGGCCTGGAGCGCGTTGGTGTCCTGGTACTCGTCGACCAGGACGAAGTCGAAGCGCCGGCCGATATCCTCGGCGATCGCCGGCACGCCCATCGCCCGCGACCAGTAGAGCAGGAGATCGTCGTAGTCGACCACCTGTTGGTGCTGCTTGGCTGCGACGTAGCCGCCGAACAGCCGCTTGAGCTCCGCCTGCCATTCCTGGCACCAGGGGAACACCCTTTGCAGCACCGGCTCGAGGTTGGTCTGGGCGTTGACGGCGTAGGAGTAGATCGCCAGGCAGGTCGCCTTCTTGGGGAAGCGGCGGGCCTGCTCGCTGAGGCCCATCTCGTCCCGGACCAGATTGAGCAGATCGGCGGCATCGCTCCGGTCGAGGACCGTGAAGCCCGGATGAAGGCCGATCGCCTCTGCATAGAGCCGCAGAAGCCGGTTGCCGACGGCGTGGAAGGTGCCGGACCAGGCGATCGTCCGCCCGGGACCCTTGACCCCCTCGGCGGTCTGGCCGCAGATCCGCTCGACCCGGCGGCTCATCTCCTCGGCTGCTCGGCGGGTGAAGGTCAGCAGCAGGATGCGTCCGGGATCGGCGCCGTGCAGGATCAGATGGGCGACCCGGTGCGCGAGCGTGCTGGTCTTGCCCGAGCCCGCGCCCGCGATGATCAGGAGCGGCCGACCGGGCTCGGTGCGCCCGACCTCCGGCACCTCGAACGTCACGGCCGCGCGTTGCGCCGGGTTCAGCGAGCTCTGATCGGTCAGGATCGTCGCCTCCGGCTCGGAACCTGAATTGGCCGCCGAGCGAAGACGATATTAGCAACAGTTCGGACGGAACTTCAACCTTTGGGCGGGCCCGCCACCGATTTTGCGCGCGCTCAGTCCTTGACCAGCAGCTTGCGCGGATAGGTGCAAAAGGGCTCGGCGCCGCGATCGGTCACGAGAAAGCTCTCGGTGATCTCGAGGCCCCAGTCGTCCTGCCAGATCGCGGGAATCAGATGGAAGGTCATGCCCGCCTCGAGCGGGGTCTTGTCGCCGGGCCGCAGGCTCATGGTCCGCTCACCCCAGTCGGGCGGGTAGCTGAGCCCGATCGGATAGCCGCAGCGGCTCTCCTTCTCAATTCCGTAGCGCGCGATCACCTTGCGCCAGGCGGCCTCGACGTCCTCGCACAAGGCGCCCGGGCGGGCCGCCTCGAGGGCGGCGGCGATGCCTTCGATCACCGCCTGCTCGACCTCCAGGAACTTCTGCGGCGGCTTACCCAGGTAGATCGTGCGCGACAGGGGGCAGTGGTAGCGGCGGTAGCAGCCGGCGATCTCGAAGAAGGTGCCCTCGTCCTTCCTGAAGGGCCGCTCGTCCCAGGTCAGGTGCGCGGCCGAAGCGTCGGCCCCCGAGGGCACCAGGGGCACGATCGCCGGATAGTCGCCGCCGTAACCGCCGGCGCCACGGATGCCGGTGCGGAAGATCTCGGCGACCAGCTCGTGCTTGGGCAGGCCCGGCTCGACCAGCTCGAGGATGCGGGCATGCATCGCCTCGACGATCCGCGCGGCGCGCCGCATGTAGTCGAGCTCGGCCGCCGACTTGACCGCCCGCTGCCAGTTCACGAGCCCGGTCGCGTCGACGAAGCTCGCATTCGGCAGATGGCGCTCGAGCGCGGCCAGGCAAGCGGCGCTGAAATAGTAGTTGTCCATCTCGACGCCGATCCGGCGCCCGCCCCAGCCCCGGCGTTCGAGGATGCCGGCCAGATAGTCCATCGGGTGGCGCTCGGTCGACTGCACGTAGCGGTCGGGGTAGCCGATGATCTGCTCGTCGGCCATGAACACCGTGCGCCTGGCGCCGTTCGCATCCTGGCCGCGGCCGTACCAGACCGGCTCCCCGTCCGGCGCCAGCAGCACGCATTGGTGAACGTAGAACGACCAGCCGTCGTAGCCGGTCAGCCACGCCATGTTGGAGGGGTCGGTCACGATCAGGAGCTCGACGCCCCGGGCGGCCATCGCCTGGCGGGTCTTGGCGATTCGCCGGTCGTATTCGGCGCGCGGGAAGCTCGGGTCAACGGCGGCCATGGGCTTGCCTCAGGGCGCCGCCGGACGCCACCGGAGCGCGGCGTCCGGCGCCGTGCATGCTACTTCGAGAGGGTCTTGAGATAGGCGATGACGTTCTGGCGATCCGCTTCGCTGCTCAGGCCGACGAACGCCATCTTGGTGTGCGGCACGTCCGCCTTGGGATCGGCGAGATACTTGTCGAGCGTGGCGTCGTCCCAGACGATCCCGGAATCCTTCATGGCCTCGGAATAGTGGAAACCGTCGACGCTTCCGGCCTTGCGACCGACGACGCCGATCAGATAGGGGCCGATCGTGTTCTTCTTCTCCTTGACGTCGTGGCAGACCTTGCACTTGTTGAAGACCTTCTCACCCTGTGCCGGGTCGCCGGCCGCCAGGGCCGCGCCGCTGCCGAGGACGACCAGGCCGGCCGCGATCCAAACTCCAAGGCGTCGTGTCGTCATCGTTTTCTCCCTGTCGGACCGATCCTTGCGAGGGACGGTCGATTGTCCACGGCGATCGCGCTCAGTCGCCGGATCGCCCTCCTGCTGCCCGCCGGCGGGCAGGTTAGCCCGCAACCAGCAGGAAGGCCATGGCCCCTGGCCGCCCCGCGCGCATGCGTCGCGGCCGCGGGTCCGCTGCCACGGCCAGGACTTCTCAGTCGTATGAGCGAGGCTGCCCCTTTTCAGGCGGCGCTTTGGAGGTCGAGTCTCGACCAGACCCGGGTCAGGGCGGCGACCAGGTGGTCGATCGCGGCATCGTCGTGGGCCGGCGTCGGCGTGATCCGCAGGCGCTCGCTGCCGCGCGCCACGGTCGGGTAGTTGATCGGCTGCAGGTAGATGCCGAAGTCGTCGAGCAAAAGGTCCGAGGCCCGCTTGCAGGCGACCGGGTCGCCGACCAGCACCGGCACGATATGCGAGGGGCTCGGCATGAGCGGCAGGCCGGCCGCCCGCAGCCGGCACTTGACGGTCGCCGCCCGCTCCTGGTGGCGCACGCGCAGCTCGTGGTGGGTGCTGACGTGGCGCACGCTCGCCAGCGCCGCGCCGGTGACCGCAGGCGCGAGCGAGGTCGTGAAGATGAAGCCCGGCGCGATCGAGCGCACTGCGTCGATCAGACCCGTCGACCCCGCGATGTAGCCGCCCATGCAGCCGAACGCCTTGGCGAGCGTGCCCTGGATCACGTCCAGCCGGGCCATCACGCCGTCCCGCTCGGCGACCCCGCCGCCGCGGGGTCCGTAGAGCCCGACCGCGTGGACCTCGTCCAGATAGGTGAGCGCGCCGTAGCGCTCGGCGAGCTCGCAGATCGCTTCGACCGGCCCGAAGTCGCCGTCCATCGAGTAGACCGACTCGAAGGCGATCAGCTTCGGGACGTCAGCCGGCGTGGCGCGCAGCAGTTGCTCGAGGTGGCCAGCGTCGTTGTGCCGGAAGATCCGCTTCTCGCAGCCAGAATGACGGATGCCGGCGATCATCGAGGCGTGGTTCTCGGCGTCCGAGAAGATCACGCAGCCGGGCAGCAGGCGGCCGATGGTCGAGAGCGCCGCCTCGTTGGCGACGAATCCCGAAGTGAAGACCAGCGCCGCCTCGGTGCCGTGCAGCAAGGCAAGCTCCCGCTCCAGCAGCACGTGCAGATGGGTCGTGCCGGAGATGTTGCGGGTGCCGCCGGCCCCGGCGCCCATGCGCCGGACCGCGTCGCATGCAGCCTCCAGCACGACCGGATGCTGACCCATGCCGAGATAGTCGTTCGAGCACCAGACGGTGACCGGTGCCGGCGCGCCATCCGGCCTTTGATACCGCCGGGCCTGCGGGAAGGCGCCCGCCTCGCGTTCCAGGTCGCAGAACACGCGGTAGCGACCCTCGCCCCGGATGCGCGCGACCGCGGCCCGAAAGCGTTCGTCGTAGTCCATGACGGTTCTCCCTCCGGCCCACCGTCCCAGCTGGCTCGACCGAACCCAGCAACCTACGCCCCGCTGAGCAGGATTCCAGAGCTGGCTGCGCCGCTCACCAGCGAGCTTCTCGACCGACCAGACGGGCCGCGGCTCTCAGAAGCGCAGGCGCTTGCACTGCACCACGTGCGGCAAGGCGCAGATCGCGTCAAGCACGGATTCTGGCACCGGCTGATCGACCTCGATCAGGGCGATCGCGTCGCCGCCCGGCCGTTCGCGACCGAGGTGGAAGGTCGCGATGTTGACGCCGGCGTCGCCGAGCGTCATGCCGAGCGCGCCGATCAGGCCCGGCTGGTCGTCGTTGCGGACGTACAGCATGTGCGGCCCGAGCTGGGCCTCGATCTCGATGCCGCGGATCGCGACGATCCGGGGCCGACGCTCCTGGAACAGCGTACCGGCGACGCTGCGGCTGCCGCGCTCGGTCTCGACCGTGAGCCGGATCAACGTCTGATAGCCGTCGGTCTGGTCCTGGTGGATGGTGGTCACGGCGATGTCGCGCTGGCGCGCGACCAGCGGCGCGTTGATCATGTTGACGCTCGCCAGCAGCGGCGCCAGCAGCCCCTGAAGGAGTGCTGCGGTCAGGGGCCGGGTATTGAGCCTGGCGACCTGGCCGGCATAGGTGATGGTGGCGCCCAGAAGGCCGGTCTCGGTCAGCTGGCCGGCGAAGCTGCCGAGCTGCTGCGCAAGGATCATGTAGGGGCGCAGATGCGGCGCCTCCTCAGCGCTGACCGGCGCCATGTTGAGCGCGTTGACGACCGCGCCGGTGGTCAGGTAGTCGGCCATCTGCTCGGCGATCTGGAGAGCGACCTTTTCCTGCGCCTCGGCGGTCGCGGCGCCGAGGTGGGGCGTCACGACCACCTGGTCGAACTCGAACAGGGGCGAAGCGCGGGCGGGCTCCTCGGCGAACACGTCGAGCGCGGCACCGGCGACGTGGCCTGCCCGGAGCCCATCGCAGAGGGCGGCCTCATCGATCAGGCCACCGCGGGCGCAGTTGACGATCCGCACCCCCGGCCGGGTCGCCGCCAGAGCGGCCGCGTCGATGATGTTGCGCGTGCCCTCGGTGAGCGGCGTGTGCAGGCTGATCACGTCGGCGCGCGCCAGCAGCTCCTCGAGCTCGACCTTCTCAACCGCGAGGTCCTCCGCCCGCTCCGGCGCCAGATAGGGATCGTAGGCGACGACCCGCATCTTCAGGCCGTGGGCGCGCTCGGCGACGATCGAGCCGACATTGCCGCAGCCGATCAGGCCCAGCGTCTTGCCGGCGAGCTCCGTGCCCATGAAGCGGGACTTTTCCCACTTGCCCGCGCGGGTCGAGCGATCGGCCGCCGGCAGCTGGCGGGCGAGCGCCAGGATCATGGCGATGGTGTGCTCGGCGGTCGTCACCGAGTTGCCGAACGGCGTGTTCATGACCACGACGCCGCGCTCGGTCGCGGCCGCGAGGTCGATGTTGTCGACCCCGATCCCGGCGCGGCCGACCACTTTGAGGCGCGGCGCGGCCGCCAGCAGCGAAGCCGTCACCTTGGTCGCCGAGCGCACCGCCAAGCCGTCGTAGTCGCCGATGATCCGGATCAGCCCCGGCTCGTCGAGGCCGGTGCGGACCTCGGCCTCGACGCCCCGCTCCTCAAACGCCGCGACCGCGGCCGGGCTCAGCGCGTCGGAGATCAGAACCTTCGGCATGTCAGAGGCCCTCCGCCCGGCGCTGCTCGTGGAATGCGAAGTCGAGCCAGGGCAGCAACGCCTCGAGGTCGCTCGCTTCGACCGTGGCGCCGCCCCAGAGGCGAAGCCCGGGCGGCGCGTCCCGATAGCCCGCGATGTCGTAGGCGACCCCCACCGCCTCGAGACGACCGACCAGGCCCTTGATGAACTCGGCCCGGCGCGCCGCGGGCAGGGCCTGCACGCCGGCATCGACGACCTTCAGGCAGATCGAGGTCGAGGAGCGGGTCTCGGGCCGCTGCGCCAGAAAGTCGACCCAGGGCGTCGCCGCGACCCAGGCTGCGATCAGCGCGAGATTGGCTTCGCTGCGCGCGATCAGCGCCTCCAGACCGCCGGTCCGCTCGGCCCAAGCCAGGCCGTCGAGGGCGTCCTCGACCGCCAGCATCGAGGGCGTGTTGATGGTCTCGCCGCGAAAGATGCCCTCGATCAGCTCGCCCTTCGCGGTCAGGCGCAGAAGCTTGGGCAGCGGCCAGGGCGGCCGATAGCTTCCCAGCCGCTCGACCGCACGTGGAGACAGGATCAGCATGCCGTGCTGGGCCTCGCCCCCCAGCACCTTCTGCCAGGAGTAGGTGACGACATCGAGCTTCGGCCAGGGCAGCGCCATCGCGAACACTGCCGAGGTCGCATCGCAGAGCGTGAGCGCCTCGCGCTCCGTCGCGATCCACTCGCCATCGGGCACCCGCACGCCCGAGGTCGTGCCGTTCCAGGTGAACACCAGATCGCGGGCCGGGTCGTGCTCGAGCGGCGGCAGCTCGCCATAGTCGGCGCGCCGGATGCGCCGGTCGGCGAGCTTGAGCTGGCCCTCGACGTCGCTCTGCCAGCCGTAGCCGAAGCTCTCGAAGGCGAGCACGTCGACCCCGCGTGGTCCCAGGAGGTTCCACATCGCCATCTCGAACGCGCCGGTATCCGAGCCTGGCACGAGGCCGATCCGGTAGTCCGCCGGCAGTCCGAGCAGCGCGTGCGAACGGTCGAGCAGCTCCGCAAGCCGGGCCTTTGGCGCCTTCGCCCGGTGCGAGCGGCCGACCAGGGCACCCTCGAGCGCCTTGACCGACCAGCCGGGCCGCTTGGCGGTCGGGCCGGAGCCGAAACAAGGGTTGACCGGCCGGCGCGGCGGCTGGCTCATGGCGTTCTCCTGGTCGTCGCAGGGCACATTCTCGGACGCCATCCCTTCGGAATTGCTGCAGCGCGGCAAAGTGCACAGGACAGATACCCCCGGCGCCGGCGCGATGCCAGCCCCTTGCGCCGCGGCGATCTGTCGGCGCCCGCTCAGTCGATGAAAAATGCGGTCTCGCCGGCGCCGCGGAGCACGATGTCGAAGACGTAACGGGGCGATGGCGCCGCCGCGTCCCGGCGGGCGATCAGGGTCGCGCGGGCTTCGGGGTCCCCGATCGTCGCCAGGATCGGATCGGTCTCGTTGCCAGGCTCGCCCGGGAAATAGAGCCGGGTCACCAGCCGGCGAAGGAGGCCGGCCGCGAACAGGGAAACCAGGATGTGCGGGGCCTGCCACTCGTTGCCCCGGTAAGGCACGGGTCCAGGCTTGATCGTGCGGAAGCTGTAGCGGCCGTCCGGGTCGGTCAGCGCCCGGCCGAAGCCCTGGAAATTCGGATCGAGCGGCCGGTCGTCGGAGCGGTCGGCCGGGTGGCGGTAGCGGCCGGCGGCGTTCGCCTGCCAGAGCTCGATCAGGCAGCCGGACACCGGGAGCGCGTCCTCCTGCCGCACCTGGCCGGCGATCTCGATGACCTGGCCCGCTGCCTGCGGGGCATCGGGCGCGAGCCGCGTCATATCGTTGCCGGCCCGGATCAGCTGGCGATCGAAGAACGGCCCGAGGGTCTGCCAGGCGCTCGCCTGCAGGCCGGCCATGCTCAGTCCACCATGGGCGTCGCGTGGCGACCGCGCAGCACCAGATCGAAGCGCCAGCCGAGCGCGGTCTCCCAGACCCCGACCTCGGGGGCGGGCACGGCCATCAGTCGTTCGCGGGCGGCCGGGTCGCTGACGCCCGAGAGGATGTTGTCGATCGCGTTGAGCGGATCGCCGGGGAAGTACATCTGGGTCACCAGGCGGGTGAGGAAGGTCGGGCCGAACAGGGAAAAATGGATGTGCGGCGGCCGCCACCAGTTGCCGGTGTGCTGGACCGGATAGGCGCCGGGCTTGATCGTCCGGAAGCTGTAGCGACCCTCGCCGTCGGTGACGCAGCGCCCGCAGCCGGTGAAGTTGGGATCGACCGGCGCCCGGAACTCGTCGGCCGGGTGATTGTACTTGCCGGCGGTGTTCGCCTGCCAGAGCTCGACCAGCGTGCCCGGTACGGGTCGCGCGTCCTCGTCGAGGACGCGGCCCGTGACGATCATCAGCTGGCCGAGCACCGGCTGACCGTCGCGCCCGATCGCCAGATCGTTCTCGTCCGGGAGCAGCCTCGTCGGCCGAGAACACGGGCCCGGTCAGCTCGGAGAGCGTCCGCGGCGGCTCGAACAAGGGCCGTCTCGGCGCCCGCCGGGTCGAGGACTGGTAGCGCTCGAAATAGTAGGGCGGATGCGCGCCGTCCGCATAGGGCGCATAGCCGGCATAGTCGGTCTCGCGCTTGGCCATCTCGGTTGCTCCCTGGGCCGGGCTCACTCCTTGCCAAAGCGAACTCCCCCTTGCCTACGCCGCCCAGACCGTGGGCTCAAGGGGCGTACGCAACGAATGGCGATGGACCACGTGCCGGTTCGCACGTGGCCACAAGGATCCTCGATCGGGCTGTCACAGACTTTGCCCGGAACTGTCACGTAATTTCCCCGAAGCTGTCACGCCTCTCCGCCAAGTCTGGATCGAAAAAGCTGCGCCGCCGCCCCGTGTGTGAACGCACGAGGCTCGAAGGCGCCACCTCAAGTCCAGAAATAGCACGAAGAGGGGGTGTATGATGCTCGGCCGACAGCTAACATTGGTCGCGGTAGCCGCGGCGCTGACGGGCGCGGCCGGAAGCGCATCCGCTCAGGACGCCCAGCAGCTGCAGGACATGAAGCGGGTGATCGAGCAGCAGCAGAAGCAGATCGAGGCGCAGCAGCAAGCACTCGAGGACATGCGCCGTCGGGTCGACGCCATGCAGCAGCAGAGCGAGCAGGCGGCTAAGACCGCGACCGAGGCTCAGGATGCCGCGACCCGCGCGCAGAAGACCGCTGAAGCCACCGCGCAGACGCCGCAGGTGACCGCCGGCCAGCCCAAGATCAAGCTGCAAGTCTACGGCCAGATCAACCAGATGGTCAACACCGCCAACGACGGGAAGTCGACCAAGGCCTACTTCCTCAGCAACAACAACTCGGCGCCCCGCCTCGGCATTGTGGGCAAGGCCCAGTCTCAGCGACGACCTCACGATCGGCCCGCATATCGAGGTCGCCGTCAAACCAAACGCCTCGAACAAGGTCACTCAGACCAACGAAACCGACACGACGCTCCGACAACACCTTCGAGGCCCGCAAGGTCGAGGGGTTCGCGATCAGCAAGACCTACGGCGCCGCCTACCTCGGCCGCGGCGATCCATCGGCCAAGGACATCGCCCGCATCGACCTGTCCGGGACCGACGTGCTGGACTACGCCAACGTCGGCGACATAGCCGGGCTCTTCTTCCGCACCAAGGACGGCCACGACCTCACCAATACCCAGATTCCCCAGGCCTTCACCGACTTCGACAGCGGCCGGCAAAGCCGCGTCAGGTACGACACACCGAAATGGCAGGGGCTCACGCTTGTCCGGGTCCTACGGCGAGGACCAGAAGGCCGGAGCGGCGGTCCGCTGGAGTGCCGATGACCTGTTCGGCTTCAAGGCCGCCGCCGGCGTCGGCATCCAGGACCCGAGCCAGGGCGGCGTCGAGAACGTGGTCAGCGGCTCTGGCTCAGTGTTCCACAAGGCCACCGGGCTTAACTTCACCGTTGCTGGCGGCGTCGAGTCCGCCAACGGGGACAACCCCTACTTCGTCTACGTCAAGCCAGGCTGGCAGCACAAGTTCTGGACGATCGGCGCGACGAGCTTCAGCGTCGACTGGGCGCAGACCGAGCACCTGCCCGACCAAAACGACAAGGGCGATTCGATCGGCGCCGCCGTGGTCCAGGCCATCGCAGGCTACGGCACCGAGCTGTACGCAGGCTTCCGCTGGTACACCCTGGATACCGGCAGCGGCGCATCAGTCGAGGATATCTACGTCGGGACAACAGGTGTGCGGATAAAGTTCTGATGGCGGCCGCACCGGCGCCGGCGCGCCATGGCCTGATCGCGCTGCTCGCCGCGGCGGGGCTCGGCCTCGCTCTCGCCGCCTGCAGCGGGTTCGAGCCGATCCCGGTCAAGTCGAACAACGACCCGACCGGGCCCGGCCTGCTCACCGGGCCGAGCGGCGTGTTCACGATCCCCGTGCCGGGGCCCTGGGACGACCGCGAGCCCGCCAAGCCCTGAGCCCGGGTCCGCGCCTCAAGCGGTCCGCGGCGGGTGGGCGCGGACCGCGGCCTCGTCGACCTCGGTGCCCCAGCCGGGGCCGTCGGGCAGGTGCAGAAAACCGTTCTCGATCCGAGGCTTGACGGTCACCAGATCGTCGTACCAGGGGACGCGGTCGGGGTCGATCTCCATGATCCTGAAGTTCGGCACCAGCGCGCAGAAGTGGGCGTTCATCATGGTCGCGAGATGGCCGTAGAAGTTGTGCGGCGCGACGTTGACCTCGTAGGCATCGGCCATGGCCGCGATCTTCAGGGACTCCGCGACCCCGTTCCAGGGCGTGTCGATGATCGCGACGTCGACCGCCTGCTGCTCGAAGAACGGCCGGTAGTCGCGCCGGCCGAACAGGCATTCGCAGGAGGCGACCGGAATGGTCGTGCCTTGCCGGATGGTGTGCA
Source organism: uncultured Alphaproteobacteria bacterium (assembly GCA_963756905.1). Taxonomy (GTDB): domain Bacteria; phylum Pseudomonadota; class Alphaproteobacteria; order Geminicoccales; family Geminicoccaceae; genus DATAOG01. The sequence goes on along the minus strand of CAVWPO010000019.1, from coordinate 95,595 downwards.
GCGCCCTGGCGTCGCGGGTGTCGATCTCGACCCAGAACAGATCGAAGGCCTCCATGGCGCGCGCCATCTTGAGAAAGCCCTCGGTCTTATAGTTGAAGTTGAGGTCGACCAGGATGTCGACGTCCGGGCCCGCGCCCTCGCGAAAGGCCGCGAGCTGGCCCTGGATCGCTGTCAGCACATTGCGCTCGGCGTTCAGCTCCGGGAAATGGTCGCCGCGGGCAAAGCCCGGCGCATGCAGCCGGGGCTGGCCGTCGAGCAGGAAGACGTTGGTCTTGAGCGCGCCGTAGCCCTTCGCGACCACTTCCTTGCCCATGGCGACGACGTCGTCGAGCGTCCGCAGCGGCGGCAGCTGCATCGGCCCCGGCCAGGCGAGGCGATAGGTCCCGCAATGCGACCAGTAGAGCCGGATGCGCTCGCGCACGGGGCCGCCCAGCAGCTCGTAGACCGGGATGCCGAGCGCCTTCGCCTTGACGTCGAGGAGCGCGTTCTCGATCGCGCCGATCGCCTGCTGGACCATGCCGCCGCTCGCCTGGCGCCGCAGCGCGTAGAGCAGGGTCGTGATCGCCTCGTAAGCGCGCGGGTCCTTGCCGACGACGACCGGCGCCAGATGCTGGATGGCCGAGGTGACCCCCTTGCCGCCAAAGGATTCGTTGTACTCGCTCCAGCCGATCAGCCCGTCGTCGGTCGTGATCTTGAGGAAATCGAAGTTGCGATGGCCGGCGTCGGCATGCAGGCACTCGAGCGCGGTGATCTTCATCCGTTGTCCTCTGCAGGCGGCGGGGCGCGCTGGGCGCGACCTGGCCGGAGCCGGATGCGCCTCCTACGAGGTTCCCTCCCGCTCCATGGCCGCGAACACCTCGCGCGCCTGCTTGAAGGCGGAGTTGGCCGCGGGCACGCCGCAGTAGATCATCGCCTGGAGCAGGACCTCGCAGATCTCCTCCTTGGTGACGCCGTTGCGGAAGGCGGCGCGCACGTGCAGCTTGAACTCCTCCTCGCGGTTGAGCGCGGTCAGCATGGCAAGGTTGAGCAGGCTCCGGGTCTTGCGCGGCAGGCCGGGGCGGCCCCAGACCGCGCCCCAGCAATACTCGGTCACCAGCTCCTGATAGGGCCGGGTGAAATCGTCGGCGCCGGCGAGCGAGCGCTCGACGTGCGCGGCACCCAGCACCTCCTTGCGGTTCTTCAGGCCCTTCTCGAACAGCTCGCTGGCCATCCTGTCCTCTCCCTGCCTCAGTTCTTCTGTCGGTCCAGAAACCCGAGCACCGAGGCGTCGAACGCCACGTCCTGCTCGATGTTCACGAGATGCGCCGCGTCCGGGATGACCTCGAGATGCGAGCCTTCGATGCGGGCATGGATCTCCTCGGCCTTCTCGGGCGGGGTCGCCGGGTCCTCGGCGCCGACGATGATCAGCGTCGGCAGGCGGATCCCGCGGATCGCCTCGCGCAGGTCCATGTCGCGGATCGCGGCGCAGCAGGCAGCATACCCCTCGGGCGGCGTCTCGAGCACCATGTCGCGCACCCGCTCGACCACGATCGACGGCTCGGCGCGGTAGGGGCCTGTGAACCAGCGCTCGACCACGCCGTCGGCGACCGCCGCCATGCCCTGCTCGGTCACCGTCCTGATCCGCTGGTCCCAGAGGTCCTTCGGCGCGACATGGCAGGCGGTCGAGGCGAGCGTCAGGCTGCGCAGCCGCTCGGCGTGCCTGGCGCCCAGCATCTGGCCGACCATGCCGCCCTTGGACAGGCCGCAGAAATGCACCCGCCCGATCCCGAGCGCATCGAGCAGGCCGAGCGCATCGTCGGCCAGCATCTCGATGCTGTAGGGGCCGCTCGGTGCCGAGCTCCGGCCATGGCCGCGGCTGTCGTAACGCAGGATGCGGTAGCGCTGCGCGAGCGCCGGCAGCTGCGGGTCCCACATCTCGAGCCGGGTGCCGAGCGAGTTGCTGAGCAGCAGCACCGGCCCGTCCGCCGGCCCGCGCAGATCGTAATGGATGGTGATGCCATTGGCCTGGATGTCGGGCATGCTCACTCCTCGAATGGGCGACCGGCCAGCACGCGATCGACGAACGCGCCGGCGAGTCCCGGTATAGTTCTCAGGATCAAGCAGCGCTCGCAAGCGCTCCGGCGCCAGATGGGCGGTCACCTCCGGATCGGCCGCCAGCACCTCGCCAAGATGCGCGCCGCGCTCGACCGCCTGACGGCAGGCCGCCGCGACCAGGTGATGCGCGGTCTGCCGGCCGACCGCGGGCGCCAGCGCCATCATCACCGCCTCGGCCGCGATCATGCCCTGGGTCGCATCCAGATTGCGCCGCATGCGCGCCGGATCGACCTCGAGCCCTTCCAGCATCGCGCGGCTGTGGTGCAGGGCCCCCGCGGTCAGCGCGAACGCCTGGGGCAGGGCGATCCACTCGGCGTGCCAGGGGCCGGTCGCGCGCTCGTGGTCGGCGAGCATGGCGTCGAGCATGACCGGGACCAACTGGCGGACGTTCCTGGCAGCGGCCAGGATGAACTCGCAGGCGATCGGATTGCGCTTTTGCGGCATGGTGCTGCTGCCGCCGCGGCCGGGGAGGTAGGGCTCGCGCACCTCGTCGACCTCGGTCTGCATGAGCAGCATGACGTCGGTCGCGATCTTGCCGAGGCAGCCGGTGAGCACGCCCAGGAAGCCCGCGACCTCGGCCAGGCGATCGCGGCCGACGTGCCACGCGATCCTGGGCGCCCGGAGCCCCAGCTCCGCGGCCAGCGCCTCCATCACCCGGATACCGTCGGCGCCGAGCGAGGCGAGCGTGCCGGCGGCGCCGCCGAACTGGACCACCGCGACCTCGCCCCTCAGGCGGCCGAGCCGGGCGCGCTGGCGCTGGATCGGGGCCAGCCAGGTCGCGCATTTGAAGCCGAAGGTGATCGGCAGCGCGTGCTGCAGGTGGGTGCGGCCGGCCATCGGCGTGGCGCGATGGCGCCGGGCGAGGTCGGCCAGCGCCGTCTCGATGCCGGCGAGCTCGGCCTCGATCAGCGCCAGCCCGTCCCGCATCTGCAGCACGAGCCCGGTGTCGATGATGTCCTGGGTGGTCGCTCCCCAGTGCACGTAGCGGCCGGCATCGCCTTCGCAGGCCTCGCTCAGCGCCTTGACCAAGGGGATGATCGGATAGCCCGCGAGCTCGGTCCCGGCGCGGATCGCGTCCAGATCGAAGCGTGCCACCTCGGCCCTGGCGGTGATCTCGGCGGCCGCCGCTTCGGGGATCAGGCCCAGCTTCGCCTCCGCCCGCGCCAGTGCCGCCTCGACGTCGAGCATCCGTTGCAGCCGCGCCCGGTCCCCGAACACAGCGCGCATCGCCCCGGTCGTGAACAGGCTGCCATAGACCGCCGAATCGATCGCACCGACCGTCATCAGCTCCTCGATCTCAGCCTCTCGAGCCCGCGCCCGTGCCTCAACCTACAACTGAACGAGTGAGCGCGCGCTCGAATTCCTCAATTCGCTCGACCCGACGGCAGCGCCTTTCGCGTCGGCCAGGGTTCCGGCACCTGTTGGCCTCAGACGCCAAAGAGTACAGATGTTGGCGAAGACATTGCATCAGGGGAGGCGGGGATGAGCCAGATCAACCGGCGGATCGTGCTGGCGGGGCGGCCGAAGGGCCGGCCGACGCCGGCCGATTTTCGTCTCGAGGAGGCGCCGCTGCCCGAGCCCGCGGACGGCGAACTGCTCTGCCGGACGATCTACCTCTCGCTCGACCCGTACATGCGCGGGCGGATGAACGAAGGGCCGTCCTACGCCAAGCCGGTCGAGATCGGCGAGGTGATGGAGGGCGGCACGGTCGGCGAGGTCGTGCGCTCGCGGATCGAGGGTCTCCGGGCAGGCGACCTCGTGGTCGGTCGCGGTGGCTGGCAGAGCTTCGCGATCCTGCGCCGGGGCGAGGCCGAGAAGATCGACCCGGGCCTCGCCCCGATCTCGACCGCGCTCGGCGTGCTCGGCATGCCCGGCCGGACTGCCTACGTCGGCCTGCGCGAGATCGGCAAGCCCCAGGCGGGTGAGACCCTGGTCGTGGCCGCCGCCTCTGGTGCGGTCGGCTCGGTCGTCGGCCAGATCGCAAAGATCAGGGGCTGCCGCGTGGTCGGGATCGCAGGCTCGAAGGCGAAATGCGATTTCGTGGTGAACGAGCTCGGCTTCGATGCCGGCCTCGACCACCACGCCCCGGACCTCGCCGAGCGGCTGCGCGCCGCCTGCCCCGGCGGCATCGACGTCTATTGGGAGAACGTCGGCGGGCGCGTGTTCGAGGCGGTATTCCCGCTCCTGAATGACTTCGCGCGCGTGCCGGTCTGCGGTCTGATCGCCTGGTACAACGCGACCGAGCTGCCGCCTGGGCCGGATCGGGTGCCGTTGCTCCTGCGTCAGACCTTGACCAGGCGGCTGACGCTGCGCGGCTTCATCGTGCGCGACTTCGCGCCCGGCGATTTCGTCAAGGACGTCGGCAGCTGGATCGGGGATGGGCGGCTGCGCTACCACGAGGACGTCCGCGACGGACTGGAGAACGCGGTTACAGCCTTCATCGGCCTGCTCGAGGGCGCGAACTTCGGCAAGCTTCTGATCCGTATCGCACCCGATCCGACCCTTTGAGCGGCCGAATGTACGACGATTGACATTGCCCGTGAATCGGGCGCAGATCCTCGGATTGAGCGTCCTCCCGACGAGCGTCACAGGCGTCCCGGCTGACGATCGTTGGACCCGCTCGGAGGCAGGCCCGAACCGACGCGTGCAGGCTGGGGGACGGAATTTGCGGCATCCGATCGTCCGCTATGCGCTGGCGCTCGCCATCATCGTGGTGGCGGGACTCCTCAGGGGCGCGTTGGGCTCGCAGTTCCCCGGCGTGGTGCCGTTCGCGACCTTCTTTCCGGCAGTTCTGATCGCGACCCTCCTGGGCGGGCTCGGCCCGGGCCTGCTCGCGACCCTCCTGAGCGCCCTGGTGAGCTGGTTCTTCTGGTTGCAACCGGGCGCGCCGCTGGCCTCGCCGGAGGCTGCGGTGCCGGTCAATCTCACCCTCTTCGTGCTCGCCTCCCTGGGCCTGGTGGCGACCGCGGAAGCTGCCCGGCGGTACCACGGCCGGAGCCTCGCGGCGGAGCGGCGGGTGCGCGCGGCCGAGGATCTGGCGCTCGACGGCTTCGGCATTCTCGAGGCGGTGCGTGACAAGCACGCCATCGTCGATCTCAGATGGCTCTATGCCAACCCGGCCATGGCCAAGTCGCTGCACCGCTCCCAGGACGACCTGGTCGGCAGCCGGTTGCTCGAGCAGTTGCCCGGCCAGCGGAGCCATCCGGCGCTGTTCCCGAGCTACGTCGCGGTGATTCTGACCGGCGAGCCCAGGGAGAGCGAAGTCCTCTACGACGCCGACGGCATCCGTGGCTGGTTCCGGATCAGCGTCGTCAAGCTGGACGACGGCGTCGCGATCTCGCTCCGCGACGTGACCAGCCGCAAGGCGCGGGCGGCGGCGCTGCAGGAAAGCGAGGAACGCTTCCGCCTGCTGGCGGATGCGGTCGACGACGTGTTCTGGATCATCGACGTGGGCCAGCAGAAGGTGGTCTACGTGAGCCCCGCCTATGAGCGCGTCTGGGGCTGCTCGCGCGAGCAGCTCTATCGCGATCCGAAGGCCTGGCGGGCGCATCTGCATCCGCAGGACCGCGCGCTGGCAGCCGAAGTGTTCGATCAGATGCTCGCGGGTCGCCGCGACAGCTTCGAGCTGGTCTATCGCGTCCCGGACCGCAACGGAGCCGCGCGCTGGGTGCGCGACAAGGCCTGGCTGGTGCGTTCGGGCGAGACCGTGCGGATCGCCGGCATCATGACCGACGTCACCGCCGAGAAGGGTGCCGAGGAGAAGCAGCGTCTTTTGACCCAGGAACTCGACCATCGCCTCAAGAACAGCTTCGCGCTGGTGCAGTCGATCCTGCGTCTGAGCGCCCGGACCGCCCCCGACCTGGAGGCGTTCGTCGACGGCCTGGAGGGCCGCATCCAGGCGCTCGCCCGCGGTCAGGACGTCCTGGTCAAGGATCCCTGGCAGATCGCGACCCTGGAGGCGATCGTCCGGGAGGTCCTGGCACCCTATGCGGCGCAGGAGCGGCGGAGCCAGATCGAGGGCCCCGGGGTGCAGGTGGCCGCGGGCGCCGTGCCGTTGTTCCACATGGCCTTCCACGAGCTCGCGACCAACGCCGCGAAATACGGCGCCCTGACGGCATCCGGCGGCCAGGTGAGCGTGCGCTGGCAGATCCAGACCGACGAGCGCGGCCAGGCGCTCCGACTGACCTGGCAGGAGACCGGCGGGCCGGTCGTCCGGCCGCCCGCCCGGCGCGGCTTCGGCTCGATCCTGATCGAGCAGGCGCTGGCCGCGGAGTTCGCTGGCGAGATCGCGCTCGCCTTCGCGCCCGGCGGGGTCACCTGCAGCATGCGCCTGCCCCTCTCGGACCGGCTGGCGCTCGGCCGCAACGCCGCCTGATCACGCCGACAACCCGGCGGCGCTCCTGGCGTGATCTCGTCGGGTTCCGGTCGGGCGCGTTGGTCAGGCAAACATCGGGAACGGGGAAAATTCGGCGCCGAGCAGGCCCTTCGTGTCGGCGTAGCCGAGCCAGCCGCCGGCGACCGTGGCGTAGACCTGCCGGAAGTCGGTGGTATGGCGGAGATTGTCGCCCTCGGTGAGGTCGGTGAGGCTCGGGACCGCGCCGTAGTAGCCGCCCCTGACCGGCCTGCCGACCACGAACATCAGCCCGGCCGTGCCGTGGTCGGTGCCGAGGCTCGTGTTCTCCGGCACCCGCCGGCCGAACTCCGAGAACACCAGCAGCACCACGTCGTCGGCCCGCCCGATCCGCTCCATGTCGGCCATGAAGGCGGCGATCGCATCCGCGGTGTAGGTCAGCAGGCGCTGGTGCAGGTCGTTCTGATGGACGTGGGTGTCGAACGCGTTGTGGCGGAACGAGGCGTAGTAGAGGCGGGCCGGCAGGTCGGCCGCGATCAGCGCCGCGACCTTGTCCAGATCGAGCGCCGTGATGCCGTAGTCGACCGGGGTGTGGTAGGCGGCGCAGGCCTCGCGCACCAGGGCGGAGGCATCGAGCGCGCTCCTGGCGATCTCGAGCAGGTACTGGCGCGCGGGGTTGTCGGCGCCCGCGCCGGGATCGGCGACGTGCTCGAACATCGCCTGCTCCTCGAAGAAGCCCGCGCGCTGAAAGGTCTTCGGATCGTCGAACACCACCGGCACGTGGCCCCGGCTGCGCACCGCGAGCGACTGGGTCTCGGCGACGTTGACCACGAAGTTGGACGTGTTGGCGGGGTCCATGCCGTCCGCGAGCCGGCCGACCCAGCCGTATTCGGCGCCGCTGTTGGGCGCGGCGGTCTGCCAGTAGGCCATCGAGGTGAAGTGCGAGAACGAAGGGTTCTCGTAGCCGCAGCCCTGCACGATCGCGAGCTTGCCGTCCCGCCACAGCCGCTCGAACCCGACCATGCCGGGGTTGAAGGCGAACCGGTCGTCGAGCCTGAGCAGCCCGCCCGGCTTGAGCCCGATCGTCGGCCGGTGCCGGTAGTAGGCATCATCGCCATAGGGCACGAGGGTATTGAGGCCGTCGTTGCCGCCCGACATCTCGAACACGACGAGGATCCGGCGCTCGAGCCCGCGCGGCGGTGCGACCGCCTGGGCCATGCGCCCGAACACCGAGCCCGCCGGGATGCCGCCCAGCGTGCAGAGGGCGGCCGCGCTGCCGAGCCCGGCCCGGGCCAGCTCGCGCCGGGTGATGCCGCGCGCACGCAGAAAGGTCCGGTCCATGGCTCGTTCGCTCCCTACGTTCAACCCAGCTGATATTCGGGCTGGCTCATGATCAGGTGGACCAGTTCGCGCAGCGGGTCGTCGAGATAGCTGTCGGCGCGCGTGATGTCGGAGGTGCCGAGCTCGCCGTCGAGGAAATCGACCAGCATCTGCCGCTCGGGCTTGCCGATCGGCACGCTCATGAAGCGCACGAGGAAGCAATCGACCACCTGCCCGGTCGTGGTCAGTCCGGCTGCGCGCACCATCCGGGCGAGGTCGACCTGGAGGACGGTGCGCGGGATCGGCTTGACCCGCTCGATCGCCATCTGCCAGCCGCGATAGGAGCCGTAGCGGGTGTTGAAGTCCTCATCGCGGTCGGCGGCCATGTTCGACTCGGCCATCATCGCGGCGCCGTCGCCCGGCATCGTCGCGCGGGTGATATCGTAGCCCTGCCTGATGCGCTCGTGCACCTCGATGATCGTCGGATCGGGCGAATGGCGGTCGTGCGCGACGAACTCGATGTCGGGGAACAGCACGCCCAGCGCGAAATTGCCGCGCTCCAGCAGGAGGCCGGGCGTGATCCAGCTCCGCCCCCCGGCCCAGCCGGCCACGGTCGGCGGCCAGAACAGCGCCTGGCCCATGGCCTCGGTCGTCTCGTTGAAGTCCGGGATGCCCGGGATCGTCGTGGCGCCGAGCTTCTTGTAGGTCGAGATCACGAGCTCGACCGGGCTCTTGATGTGGGTCCCGACCGACGCCCTGCTGTAGAAGTCCCGCGACAGGAAGATCGTCCGCAGCAAGGGCTTCAGCTCGTAGTGGGCGTCCCGGAAGACGGCGCCGAGCCTGGCCCGAAGCTCTGGGTCCAGGTCGTCCCGGACGAAATAGCGATAGAGCTTGGCCGCGATGAAATCGGCGGTCGCCGGTTGGGCCAGGATGATGTCGATCGCATCGATGCCGTCGAAGTTGCCGCTCCGTCCGAGGAACGTCTTCGCGGCGGCGTCGTGCTGCTCGGGGTGGACCACGAAGGTCAGGTCGTCCGCGTTCCAGCCGGTGAACGCGCGCGCCCCCTCGCGGATGTCGGTCTCCTGGTAGTGACCGACGCCCATGGTGAACATCTCCATGATCTCGCGGGCGAAGTTCTCGTTGGGCGCGCCCTTCACATTGACCCCGGCATCCAGGTAGTAGAGCATCGCCGGGTCCTTGGCGACGGCGACCACGAGATCGCGGAAGTTGCCGGTGGCGAGGCGCCGGAAGGTCTCGTTCTGCCGCTGCATCTTGCGGACATCGCGCACCTTGTCCTCGCTGGTGGCGAAATGGCCGTGCCAGAACAGGGTCATCTTCTCTTCGAGGGGCCGGCGCGTATTGAGCATCCGGTCCGCCCACCAGTAGGCGAGCCGCCTCGTCTCGAGCATGCTGGCGCGGAGCCAATAGAAGAACTTGTCGACCACCGGCTGCAGGGGCCGGTTGCCCGCCGGCTTGACCTTGACGCCGAGCGCCTCGCCGGTCGCCTTGGCGAGCGCGGTGGTCGCCGGCCGGCTGGGCGGGAAGTCGACGAGGCCGGGATCGTGGATGTCGGAGGCATCGAACGCCGGCAGCCGGTCGTTCGGCACGCTCTCGTAATCGACCAGCCAGGCGACCGCCGCCTCGGGGGTCATGGCCGCGAGCGCCTGGATCTCCTCGGGCGTGCCGCCGAAGCCCGCGCGCTCCAGGAGGTGCGCCGCCCGATCGTAGCTCCAGTCACCAGGCGAGATCGGCGCGAGGTCGCCCTGCCAGGAGGCCGGCCCCGGCCCCATCATGATGCGCTCATCCGCGGCCGCGGACACCGCCGATGCCAACAGCGCCAGACCGGCGAGCGCGACCCGGATCTGCGCACGGCTCGACCCCAACGACATCATAGTCCCCCGATCCTGCAGGCCTCTGCCAGCATCGGTCGGCGCGCCGAGGGGGTCAACTCCCGACATCGCCTCAGGCGGGGCTGCGCTCGGCCTCTGGCCCGCTTGCGCGCGGTCGGATGCCGGACCCGGCGGTCAGCCTTGGAGCTCACCGCGGACCAGGGCGGCCCCGGCGCCGAGGGCCCTGAGCTTACCGACCGCGACCGCGCGCGGCAGGGGTGCCAGGCCGCAATTGGTGCAGGGCAGGATGCGCGCGGCATCGACGTGACCCATGGCGGCGCGGATCACGCCCGCGACCTGCTCGGGCGTCTCGACCTCGAGGGAGGCGACGTCGATCGCGCCCAGCAGCACGTCCTTGTCCTTGAGCAGGCCGAGCAGGGCCAGCGGCACGTGCGAGTTGGCGCACTCCAGCGACACCTGCCCGATCCGGCTGGCGTTGAGCGCCGGGAAGATCTCCTCGTACTGGCGCCACTCGGCGCCCAGCGTCTGCTTCCAGCGGATGTTGGCCTCGATGCCGTAGCCGTAGCAGATGTGCACCGCGGTGGTGCAGCGCAGGCCCTCGATCGCGCGGTGCAGGGCCGCGATCCCCCAGTCCTTGACGTCGTCCAGGAACACGTTGAAGGCGGGCTCGTCGAACTGGACCACGTCGACGCCCGCCGCCTCCAGCTCGAGCGCCTCCTCGTTCAGGACCGCCGCGAACGCCATCGCCATGTCCGCGCGCCGCCCGTAGTGGGCATCCGCGATCGTATCGCAGATGGTCATCGGCCCGGGCAGGGTGAACTTCAGCTTGCGCTCGGTATAGGCGCGACTGAAGCGCGCCTCCGCGCCGTGGACCGACCCCCGCCTTCGGACCGGTGCCGTGACCGTCGGCACCTCGACCACGTACCGGTTGGCGCGGATGCCCATCCTGGTCTTCTTCGCCCAGTCGATGCCCTCGATCCGCTCGAGAAAGCCGTGGACGAAATGGACCCGGAACTGCTCGCCGTCGGAGACGATGTCGATCCCGGCCGCCTCCTGCTCCTTGAGCCAGACCAGCGTCGCATCCTGCTTGGCCCGCTCGAGTTCGGCGCCCTCATGCCGCCATTTCGCCCAGAGCTTTTCCGGCTCGGCCAGCCACGAGGGCTTCGGCAGGCTGCCGGCAACGGTGGTCTCCAGCATGACGCTCTCCCCGATACGCGCGCTCGGATGCCGCAGCCGCGATCATGCTGCGAGCAGTGCCGTAGAGCAATCTCCGGCGGCGTCGGGGTCAGGCCCTCGGCTCGATGTTCTGGTTCATGCGGAACAGGTTGTCGGGGTCGTATTTGGCCTTGAGCACCGAGAGCCGGGCATACGCCTGCCCGTACGCAGCCTTGACCAGGGCTTCACCGTCCTCTCCATGGCCGGCGAAGTTCAGATAGAGGCGATTCTCATGGGAATACTTACGGGTTTTGTCCCACACTCGGCGAGTCCAGGAGATGTTCGTCTCGTCATGAGCCGGGTCGGACCAGGTGGAGTTGATCGAATACATCCAGGCCATCGACCGGTCACCGAGTGCGGTCGCATCCGCGGGCACCGCAGCCGTCGCTCCGCCGAAATTCCAGAGCGAACTCAATGTGTTGTCCGAGGGTGCCGCTCCGGCATTGGCGAGGCACTCATCAATCAGGACGTCCGGCAGCGCGGACAGGTAGTGGCACTTCCAGTAGCAACGGTATCGGCCAAAGGGGATCACCTGGTCAAAGAGCTTCTGCACCTCGCAATAGGACATCTGGCCAGAGAAGTCGGTGACCAGACTGCCCTGTTCGCGCAGGGGTTGGAGGAGGCGCTCGCCCTCGTCCGCGTCGCCCGCATAGACGGCGGCGATCGTGTAGACACGCTGGCCCCAGAATTCCTGCGGGTAGGCCTCGCTTTCTGGTACGGTCGAGAACTCGACCAGCGAGCCGACCTCGCCGTGCTTGTCGGCGAGGAAGTCCCGCCAAAAGCGGATCGGGTCGGGCCCGCTCGAGAGTGGGTAGATCGGCGCCGCGAACATCACCCTGGGGCCGACGGGGTGCAGGGCGAACTCGAAGCTGACCACGACGCCGAAATTGCCGCCGCCGCCGCGAAGCGCCCAGTAGAGATCCGGATTTTCGTTGGCGCTCGCGGTGATCAGGCCACCGGCGGCGGTCACGACGTCGGCGGAGACCAGGTTGTCGATGCAGAGGCCGTAGCGGCTGCGCAGCCAGCCGATCCCGCCCGCCAACGTCAGCCCGGCAACGCCCGTATCCGAGATGAGTCCTCCGGGAGTGGCGAGGCCAAAGGCCTGGGTGTCGCGGTCGACGTCGCCCCAGGTGCAGCCACCCTCGACCCGGGCACGGCGGGCCCGCGGGTCGACCCGGACCGAACGCATCAGCGAGAGATCGATCATCACGCCCCCGTCGCAGACGGCGTGGCCAGCAACGTTGTGGCCGCCGCCGCGGATCGAAACCGCAAGATCGTGGTCGCGGGCGAAGTTGACCGCGTCCATGACGTCAGCGACGCCCCGGCAACGGACGATCAGCTTGGGCCGGCGGTCGATCATGGCGTTCCAGATGGCGCGAGCGGCGTCGTAACCCTCGTCCTTCTCAGTCAATGCCGCCCCCCGAAGACCAGAGCGGAGAGCATCGACCGCGGTGGCGAACTCGGCCGCGTCAGGTTGGTGAATGGCTTCGAAATTCATGGCACAGAGCCTCCATTGCGGAGCTTGCAAGGCGATCAGTCTATCTCTCGCCGACCCTCTGTTGTGAGTGGCGGAATTGTCAGGAACGGGGCATATTGGACAAAGGCGAAAGATCGAATGGGCGGATATGGTCGAGCGCCTTAAACCGCTGATCGCCCTGCTGGCGGCACAGGAGACCTCGCCCTCGGTGCTCTACGGTCTTTACGACGTGCTCTATTCGGTTGGCGCCGTCTATCCCGACATGACAATAGGCGAGCCGGGGCCGGAAGCGCTGAACGTCCGTATCGTCGCAGCCCGGGCCGAGCCCTTCCGTTGCCTCGGCGACGTGATGGTGGAGCCGCACGCCGCCATCGATGCGATCGAGCGGGCAGATGTCGTGATCGTCTGCGACATGTACACGCCGATCCATGAACCGCCGCGCGGCAGGTATCCGCGCGAGACGGCATGGCTCCGCAGGATGCACGCCGGCGGCGCGCTCGTCTGCTCTGTTTGTTCCGGTGCGCTCGTGCTGGCCGAGGCCGGGCTGCTCGACGGCCGCGAGGCCGTTGCCCATTGGGCCTACGGCGATCTGTTCCGGCGCTGCTACCCGAAGGTGAAGGTGCGGAAGGATTCCGTGCTGTGTCTGTCCAACGAGGGGGAAGGGATCGTCACCGCCGGGGCGGTCACCGCCTGGCAGGATCTGGCGCTGCATCTGATCGCGCGGTTCTGCGGGCAGCAGCAGGCGTTGCGCACGGCCAAGGTATTCCTGCTGTCAGGCCACGAGGAGGGACAACTGCCTTTCGCCGCGATGACCCGGAAAATCGATACCTCTGACAGGGTGATCGCCGAATGCCAGAGCTGGATCGCGGCGAACTATGCAGCCTCGAATCCGGTCCAGCGGATGATCGAGCGCTCGGGGCTCAAGCCGCGGACTTTCGCGCGCAGGTTCCGGGCTGCAACCGGTCATCAGCCGATCGATTACGTGCAGGCGCTGAGAGTCGAGGAGGCCAAGCAGATCCTGGAGACCGAGGAGCTCGCGATCGACGAAATCGCCGAGGCGGTCGGATACGACGATCCCGCCTCGTTCCGGCGTCTGTTCAAGCGCAAAGCAGGTCTGACGCCGGCGGCCTACCGAAAAAAGTTCGCGGGCCTGGTAGCGTCCGGACTTCGCCAGCCAACCACGAGCCATTAGCCACGCGATGGCAGGGTGCTCCGGCGCGGAGGGATGCCCTCCTGGCGTCTTCTATCGTTGGTTCTGCGACGGCTTCCCGAATCCGCCGCCGGCGGGGGTCTGGATGACGAAGACATCGCCCGGGGCCATCTCGGTCCTGGCGCAGCCGGGCAGCACTTCGATCCGGCCGTCGGCGCGCTCGACCCACTGGCGGCCGACGGCGCCGGGTTGGCCGCCTTCGAGGCCGAAGGGCGCGACGATACGGTGGTTGGAGAGCAGCGCGGCGCTCATCGGCTCGAGAAATCGGATCCGGCGGATGGTCCCGGCACCGCCCTTGTGGCGACCGGCGCCGCCCGAGCCTTTGTTGATCCGGTGGCTCTCGAGCACGACCGGATAGCGCCATTCCAGGATCTCGGGATCGGTCAGGCGCGAGTTGGTCATGTGGGTGTGCACGGCCGCGGTGCCGTCGTAGTCGGGGCCGGCGCCCGAGCCGCCGCAGATCGTCTCGTAGTACTGGTAGGTGGCGTCGCCGAAGGTGAAGTTGTTCATCGTGCCCTGGGCCGCCGCCATCACCCCGAGCGCGCCGTAGAGCGCGTCGGTGATGCACTGCGAGGTCTCGACGTTGCCGGCGACGACCGCGGCGGGATAGCCCGGCCTCAGCATGCAGCCGTCCGGGATCACGATCTCGATCGGCTTGAGGCAGCCCTCGTTCATCGGGATCGGCTGATCGACCAGGGTCCTGAACACGTAGAGCACCGCGGCCCGGCAGACCGCGGACGGCGCGTTGAAGTTGTCCTTGAGCTCTGCGGACGTGCCCGTGAAGTCGACCACGGCACTGCGGGCCTCGGGGTCGATCTCGACCCGCACCCGGATCTCCGATCCATTGTCGAGCGGATAGGTGAAGGCGCCGGGTTTCAGGACGCCGAGGACCCGCCGGACCGACTCCTCGGCGTTGTCCTGGACGTGGCCGGTGTAGGCGAGCACCGTATCGAGCCCGAAATGCGCGATCATCTTGAGCAGCTCGCTCCGGCCCTTGGCGCAGGCGGCGATCTGGGCCTGGAGGTCGGCCGTGTTCTGGCGCGGGTTGCGCGCGGGCCAGCGACCCGACGCGAGCAGCGCATCCAGCTCGTCTCCGAGAAAACGGCCCTGATCGACCAGCTGAAAATCGTCGATCAGCACGCCTTCCTCTTCGATCGAGGTCGAATCCGGCGGCATCGAGCCCGGCGTGATGCCGCCGATGTCGGCATGATGGCCGCGGGCTGCGGTCAGGAACAGAAGCCGCTCGCCGTCGCCGAACACCGGCATGATCACGGTCACGTCCGGGAGATGGGTGCCGCCGTTGTAGGGGTTGTTGAGCGCGAACACGTCGCCCGGGCGCATCGTCGCGCCGCGCAGCTTCAAGACCGTGCGCACGCTCTCGCCCATCGAGCCCAGATGGACCGGCATGTGCGGTGCGTTCGCGATCAGCAGGCCCGCCGGGTCGAACAGCGCGCAGGAGAAGTCGAGCCGCTCCTTCATGTTGACCGAATAGGCGGTGTTCTGCAGCGTCACGCCCATCTGCTCGGCGATCGACATGAACAGGTTGTTGAACACCTCGAGCATGATCGGGTCCGAACGGGTGCCGATCGCCGCCTGGCGGGCGAGCGGCTCGACCCGGCTCAGGACCAGATGGTCGCGGGCGGTGAGCTCGGCCCGCCAGCCCGGCTCGACCACGATCGTGGTGGTCGCCTCGACGATGATCGCGGGCCCGCGAACCTCGTCGCCGGGGCGGAGGTCCGAGCGCTCGAGCACCGGCGTGGCGAAGCTCTCGGGCGGCTGGTGGGGGGCGCGGGCGGTCACCATCATGACCTCGTCGACCGGGACCAGCGGCTCGCTCGCGGCGCGCGCCACGACTGGCCGCTCGGGCTCGTCGATCTCGGCCATCCGGCCGATCGCCTCGACCGTGACCTGCGCGGCGACGAGCGCCCGGCCTTCGACTACGAAGCCGTAGCGGGCGCGGTGCTCGGTCTCGAACGCCTCGACCATCTGCGCAAGGCCGCCGGCCGGGATCTCGAGCGGCGTGTCGGTGCCGCCGTAGCGGACGTGCACCCGGGCTTCGGTCGCAATCCGATCCGCGGGCAGGCGCTGGCGGGCGAGTTCGGCGCGGGCCTCGGCCGCGAGGGCCGCGATGGTCGCCTCGAGCTTCGGCATCAGCGCGGCCTCGAGCGGCGCCTCGAGCGCCCGCTGGCGCAGCGTCCGCACGTCCGCGAGCCCCATGCCGTAGGCCGAGAGCACGCTCGCCAGCGGATGCACCAGCACGCGCTCCAGGCCCAGCGAATCGGCGACCCAGCAGGCGTGCTGGCCGGCCGCCCCGCCAAAGCAGCAGAGCACGTAGCCCGCGATGTCGTGGCCGCGCTGGATCGAGATCTTCTTGATCGCATTGGCCATGTTGTCGACCGCGATCGCGAGGCAGCCGTGCGCCAGCGCCTCCGGCGTCCGCAGCGCCCCGGTCGCGACCTGGACCTCGGCCGCGAGTTGCTCGAACCTGCGCCTGACGACCTCGCCGTCGAGCGCCTGATCCGCGCCGGGACCGAACACCTTGGGGAAGAAACGCGGATGCAGCTTGCCGACCAGGAGGTTGGCATCGGTCACGGTGAGCGGGCCGCCCTTGCGATAGCAGGCGGGTCCCGGATCGGCGCCGGCGGAGTCCGGTCCGACCCGGAAGCGGGCGCCGTCGAACGCGAGGATCGAGCCGCCGCCGGCGGCGACCGTGTGGATCGCCATCATCGGCGCCCGCATGCGCACGCCGGCGAGCTCGGACTCGAAGCTCCGCTCGTACTCGCCGGCGTAGTGGGCGACGTCGGTCGAGGTGCCGCCCATGTCGAAGGTGATGATCTTCTCGAAGCCCGCGAGCGCGCTGACCCGGACCGCGCCGACGATGCCGCCCGCCGGCCCCGAAAGGATCGCATCCTTGCCCTGGAACATGTGCGCGTCGACGAGGCCGCCGCTCGACTGCATGAACATCAGCCGGACATCGCCGAGCGCTGATGCCACCTGTTTGACGTAGCGCCTGAGGATCGGCGACAGATAGGCGTCGACCACGGTCGTGTCGCCGCGGCCGACCAGCTTCATCAGCGGCGATACGAGGTGGCTGGCGGAGACCTGGGTGAAGCCGATTTCTGCCGCGAGCCCGGCCAGCGCCGCCTCGTGGGCGTGATGCCGGTAGCCATGCACCAGCACGATCGCGAGCGCGCGGAACCCATTGGCGAACGCGGCCTCCAGGTCAGCACGGGCGCGCCCGAGGTCGAGCGGGCGCAGGACGGTGCCGTCGGCCCGCACCCGCTCGTCGACCTCGACCACGGCGTCGTACAGCAGCTCCGGCAGGACGATCCGGCGGGCGAAGATGTCGGGGCGGTGCTGATAGCCGATCCGGAGCGCGTCGCCGAGGCCGCGGGTGATCGCGAGCACGGTCGGCGCGCCCCGCCGCTCGAGCAGGGCGTTGGTCGCGACCGTCGTGCCCATCTTGACCGCATCGATCTCCGCGGCCGGCAAAGGCTGGCCGGCGGCGAGCCCGAGCAGCTCACGAATGCCCTCAAGCGCGGCGTCGTCGTAGCGCTCCGGATGCTCCGAGAGCAGCTTGTGAATCTTCAGCTCGCCGCCCGGCGCGCGGCCGACGACGTCGGTGAACGTGCCGCCCCGGTCGATCCAGAACTGCCAGCCCGCGGGCGCCTCCGCCATCGCCATCCGACTCCTCTTGCCGCCGCCGCTTCGCGGGCGGGGTTATAGCGGAAAACATCAACCAATCCTAAGCTCGCGAACCGAGCCGGTGGCGGCGTCGGACCCGGGCGCCGGTCAAGATCCTTGCTGGCCTCTGCCGGGCGGTCTAGATCACCTTGACGGGCGGTGCGGCGGACGGGCGGGATTGGGCGTTGGCCATCTGGGGCAAGATTCTCGGCGGCGCGGCCGGGCTCGCCATCGGGGGCCCGATCGGCGCCGTGATCGGCGCGGTCGCCGGCCATGCTTATGACCGCTACCGGGAGGAGGAGAGCCGCGAGCGCCTGGCGCCGCCGCGCCGCAACCGCAATCCCTGGTCGGCCGCCGAGCCCCGGCGTGAGCCGCCGGATCGGCCCTCGGATCAGCCGTCCGACCCTTGGACCGAGCCGCCGGTGTTCGCCGATCCGACCGAGACCCGGCGAATCGCGTTCGCGACCGCGGTCATCGTGCTCGGCGCCAAGCTCGCCAAGGTCGATGGCGTGGTCACCCGCGACGAGATCCAGGCCTTCAAGCGGGTCTTCCGGATCGACGACCGCGAGGTCGGCGACGTCGCCCGGATCTACAACCAGGCCAAGACCTCGGCGCGCGGCTTCGAGCCCTATGCGCGCCAGATCTCGGCCCTGTTCGGCAACGATCCGTTCCTGCTCGAAGAGCTGCTGATCGGCCTGTTCGAGGTCGCGCGCGCCGATGGCGAGCTCAACCCGGCCGAGGTCGACTTCTTGCGCCGGGTGGCCGCGATCTTCGGCTTCAACGTCGGCTCCTTCGAGCAGATCCGGGCGCGCTTCTCGGCGACCGCGCGCAACCTTTCCGGCGCCGACGACGCCTACGCCGTGCTCGGGCTGACCCGGAGCGCTTCCGACGACGAGATCAAGCACACCTACCGCCAGCTGGTCCGCGAGCACCATCCGGACCGCCTGGTCGCCAAGGGGATGCCGGAGGAGTTCGTCGAACGCGCCAACCGGACCCTGGCCGCGATCAACGCCGCCTACGATCGGATCGAGAAAGAGCGCAACCTCAAGTGATGAAGATCCGCCCCATGAAGATCCGCCCATGAAGATCCGCAAGGTCAGCGCCGACGGGCTGCATGTGCCGATCCCGGAGGCAAAGCAGCACACGACCGACTTCGGCCGGATCCGGGCGTTCGATTCGACCCTGGTCCGGGTCGAGACCGAAGGCGGCCTCGTCGGCTTCGGCGAAGCCAAGGCCGCGGTCGGCAGCGCCGGCAACAGCGCCGCCCTGGTCGCCTGCATCGAGCGGGAGCTGGCACCCCTGCTCGTCGGCGAGGATGCGCGCGACATCAGCCGTCTCTGGGACGTGATGTACAACGGCTCGCGCGCCCACTTCGCGATCGCCCGCGGCCACGCCTTCCCGGTGCTCGGCCGGCGCGGCCTGACCATCGGCGCGCTCGCCGGCATCGACATGGCGCTCTGGGACCTGCTCGGCAAGGAGCTCGGGCAGCCGGTCTGGCGCCTGCTCGGCGGCAGGCGGCAGGCGCGCATGCCGGCCTATGCGTCGGGCGGCTGGGCGCCGGCCGACCGGATCGTGGCGGAATTGCAGGGGTTCCTGGACCGCGGCGACTTCAAGGCGGTGAAGATGCGGGTCGGCGCCGGCGACGGCACGCTCGATCACTCGATCCGGCGGGTGCATGCCGCGCGCGCGGGACTCCCCGACGACATCGACATCATGTGCGATGCGCACGGGACCTGGACGGTCGCCGAGGCCAGGCGCTTCTGCCGGGCGGTCGCGGACTGCAACATCGGCTGGCTCGAGGAGCCGGTGACCGCCGACGACAAGCGCGGCCAGGCCGAGATCCGCGCAGCGACCGACATCCCGATCGCGAGCGGGGAATCGGAGTTCACCCGCTTCGACTTCCGCGACCTGATCGAGCTGCGCGCGGTCGACATCCTGCAGCCCGACCTCTCGATCGCAGGCGGCATCACCGAGGCCATGCGGATCGAGGCGCTGGCCGCCGCCCATCAGCTGCGCTTTGCCCCCCATCTCTGGGGCGGCGCGCTCACCTTCGCCTCAGGCCTGCACGTCGCCGCGGTCGCCTCCAGCGGCTTCATCCTCGAATATTCGCTCGGCGCCAACCCGATGCTGCACGAGCTCGCGATCGAGGACTTTCCGGTCGTGGACGGCCAGATCGAGATCCCCGACCGGCCGGGCCTGGGCGTCACGATCGACGAAGCCTTCGTCGACCGCTACCGCCTGCGCTGACCCGCCGCGCGCCCCCGGAATGGATGCTTCGGGACTGAGCGTCAGCTCGCTTCGGCGAGGCGGGCGGCCTGGTCTTCGGCGATCAGGGCGTCGATCAGCTCGTCGAGGGCTTCGCCGTTCAGCACCTTCTCGAGCTTGTAGAGGGTGAGGTTGATGCGGTGGTCGGTGCAGCGGCCTTGCGGGAAGTTGTAGGTGCGGATGCGCTCCGAGCGGTCGCCGGAGCCGACCTGGCCGCGCCGGTTGGCCGCCCGCTCGGCGTCCTGCGCCGACCGCTCGCGATCGAAGAGGCGGGCGCGCAGCACGCGGAGCGCCTTGGCCCGGTTCTTGTGCTGCGACTTCTCGTCCTGCTGGGTGACCACGATGCCGGTCGGCAGATGGGTGATCCGGACCGCGCTGTCGGTGGTGTTGACCGACTGGCCGCCCGGCCCGCTCGAGCGGTAGACGTCGATCCGGAGGTCCTTCTCGTCGATCTGGATGTCGACCTCCTCGGCCTCGGGCAGGACGGCCACCGTCGCGGCCGAGGTGTGGATGCGGCCCGAAGCCTCGGTCGCCGGCACCCGCTGGACCCGGTGCACGCCGGCCTCGTACTTCAGGCGCGCGAACACGCCCTGGCCCTTGATCGCGACGATCACCTCCTTGATCCCGCCGAGCCCGGTGTCGCTGACCGACAAAGGCTCGAAGCGCCAGCCGTGCAGCTCCGCATGGCGCTGGTACATGCGGTAGAGGTCGCCCGCGAACAGCGCCGCCTCCTCGCCGCCGGTGCCGGCCCGGATCTCGAGGATGGCGCTCTTGTCGTCGGCCTCGTCGCGCGGCAGCAGGGCGAGCTTGACCGCCGCCTCGAGGTCCGGGACGCGCGCCTGGAGCGCCTCGAGCTCCTCGGCCGCCAGCGCCCTCATCTCAGGATCGAGCCCGGGGTCGGCGAGCATCTGCTCGAGGCCTGCGGCTTCCGCGCGGGCCGCGCGCAGCGCCTGGACCCTGCCCGCGAGATCGTCGAGGTCGGCGAACTCCCGGGCGAGCGCCACATAGGCCTCGCCGGACACGCTCGCCATGAGCCGGCCGACCTCCGCGTGGCGCGCGAGGATGCCATCGAGCTTGGCCTCGAGGCCCGTGGACGGTTCGGCGGTCATGGCCCTCTGCGCGCGCTCCCCGAAGGCGGACATCTGCGTCGGGACGCCGCTCCATGTGGCGCCGCCGGCCCGTTCGCACAAGCCCGCAGGCGAGCTCGTTGCAGACGGCCGCCGCCCGCGATCTCAGAGCAGCTTGACGAGGGTCGCGACGACCGCGATCCCGCCCGCCATCATGAGGCCCGAGGCGGATCGTCAGCTGTTCCTTCAGCCGCTCGATGTCCAGTCGGCGCAACAGACGCGACGTCCGTGCTTCGTGGCCAGCTGCTCACCGAGCAGGCGGGCGTTCTCCTCGGCCAGAATCTCGGCCTGGGCCTCGGGCATGCCGGCCGCGGTCAGCCGCTTGACGAAGGCGTGGGTGTCGAAGATCGCGCTGGCCATGGGATCAGTCTGATCTCAGCCGGCGGCTTCGGCAAGCAGGCGGGCGGCGAGGCCGGCACGTGGGATCTCCGCCTGCTCGCCATGATCGAGGTCGCGCAGCACGACCTGGCCCTTGGCGATTTCGTCCTCGCCGAGCAGGAGCGCGAAGCGGGCCTGGCGCTGGGCGGCACGCTTCAGCCGCTGGCCGACCTTGCCGCGAAAATCCAGCTCGACGATCAGGCCGGCCGCGCGCAGCGCCTCCGCGAGCCGGAGCGCCTCGAGCTCGGCCGCCTCGCCGATCGGGACCACCGCGACCGGGCGCGGCCGGGCAGGCGTCGCCGTCGAGCAGCATGGCGAGACGCTCGATCCCGGCCGCCCAGCCGATGCCGGGAGTATCCGGGCCGCCCATGGTCGCCACCAGGCCGTCGTAACGGCCGCCGGCCAGCACGGCACCCTGAGCGCCGAGCTCGGTGGTCGTGAACTCGAAGGCGGTGTGGGTATAGTAGTCGAGGCCGCGCACCAGGCGCGGGTTGACCCGATAGGCGATGCCGAGCGCATCGAGACCCGCGCGGACCTTGGCGAAGAAGGCCTGCGAGGCCTCGTTCAGGCAATCGGTCAGGACCGGTGCGTCCTCAAGGATGGTGCGGTCGCCCGGGTCCTTGCTGTCGAGGATGCGGAGCGGGTTGCGCTCGAGCCGTGCGCGGCTGTCCTCGGACAGCTGCTCGCGGAAGCCCGCCAGGTAGTCGACCAGGCGCTCGCGATAGGCGCGCCGGCTCGAAGGGTCGCCCAGCGTGTTCAGCTCGAGGGTCACTTTGGCGCCCAGGCCCAGCGCCTCGAGGATCCGCCGGCCGACCGCGATCACCTCGACGTCGGCCTCGGGCTCGGGCGCGCCCAGCACCTCGATGTCGATCTGGTGGAACTGGCGCAGCCGGCCCTTCTGCGGCCGTTCGTAGCGGAACACCGGGCCGCTCAGGAACAGGCGGATCGGCAGGCTCTGGCCGAGCGCGCCCGAGATCAGCGCGCGCGCGACCCCGGCCGTGAACTCGGGCCGGAGCGTGATCCGC
This sequence comes from uncultured Alphaproteobacteria bacterium, assembly GCA_963756905.1. GTDB lineage: Bacteria > Pseudomonadota > Alphaproteobacteria > Geminicoccales > Geminicoccaceae > DATAOG01. Next base: position 73,599 of record CAVWPO010000019.1, on the reverse strand, counting down.
TCGCCGCCCCGGTCCTCGAAGCTGTACATCTCCTTGGTGACGATGTCCGAGGTCTCGCCGAGGGTGCGCGCGAACACCTCCGTGAACTCGAACACCGGCGTCGCGATCTCGCCATAGCCGTAGCGGGCGGCGATCTCCCGTCCGGTCTCGACCACCTTGCGATGGCGCAGCGCGTCGTCGCCGACGATGTCGTGGGTGCCCCGGACCGGGCGAAGCGCGCTCATCGCTCGCTCGCCGGGCGCCGGGGCGTAAGCGGCTTGATCAGGTCGAGCATGCCAAAACCCCATCGCTCGTGCGGGTAGGCGGCGATCTCGGTCCAGCCGTGGGCGGCGTAGAAGCGGCGGGCGCGCTGGTTGTCCTCGACCACGCGCAGATGCGCGACCGCATGACCGGCCGCCGCGATCTGGCGCTCGCCCGCCGTCAGCAGCTGGCTGCCGACGCCGCGCCGGCGATGGTCCCTCGCGACCCAGAGGTCCTCGATCCAGTCGTCGTCGGCGACCACCACGCCGACGATCCGACCCCGCTCTTCGGCGACCAGGCCCCGCGCCCAGTTGCCCTCCGGGCGCGGCACGTCGCCCTGGAACAGATGGCCGTAGACCTCGCGTCCGACCGCGAGCACGAGCGCCTCGATCGCCGCGAGGTCGGCGGCGAGCGCCGGCCGCAGCGTCAGCTCGGCGAGCGCCTGCCGGGTCCGGGCCAAGGCGTGGGCGGCCGATCAGGCGCTCTTGGCGGCGGCAGCGCCACCATAGCGGCGCAGGACATAGTCCTCGACCAGGACCTGGAACTCCTCGGCGATCCGTTCGCCGCGCAACGTGCAGGCCTTCTGGCCGTCGATGAACACCGGCGCCGCCGGGCTCTCGCCGGTGCCCGGCAGGCTGATCCCGATGTCGGCGTGCTTGCTCTCGCCGGGGCCATTGACGATGCAGCCCATGACCGCGACGTTGAGGCTCTCGACCCCCGGGTAGCGCTGCTTCCAGACCGGCATCTGGGCGCGCAGATAGCCCTGGATGCGGTCCGCGAGGTCCTGGAAGTAGGTGCTGGTGGTGCGCCCGCAGCCCGGGCAGGCGGCGACCTGGGGCGCGAAGGAGCGCAGGCCCAAGCTCTGCAGCAGCTCCTGGCAGACGATCACCTCCTGGGTTCGCGCCTCGCCCGGGCGCGGCGTCAGCGAGGCCCGGATGGTGTCGCCGATCCCCTCCTGGAGCAGGATCGCGAGCGCCGCGCTGGTCGCGACGATGCCCTTGGCCCCGATCCCGGCCTCGGTCAGGCCGAGATGCAGGGCGTAACGGGAGCGCCGGGCGAGCTCCCGATAGACCGCGAGCAGGTCCGGGACCCGGCTGACCTTGGCCGAGATCACGATCCGGTCGGCCGGCAGGCCGATCTTCTCCGCCTGCCCCGCGCTCGCCAGCGCCGAGACCACGAGCGCCTCGCGCAGCACGTCGTCGGCCGACCTCGGCACCGCGAGGCGCGCGTTGTCGTCCATCATCCGGGTCGACAGCGCCGGATCCAGGCTGCCCCAGTTGACCCCGATCCGGACCGGCCGGTCGTGCCGGAGTGCCACCTCGATCATCATCTCGAACTGCCGGTCGCGCTTGGCGCCGAAACCGACGTTGCCAGGGTTGATGCGGAGCTTGGCCAGCGCCGTGGCGCATTCCGGATGACGGGTCAGGAAAAGATGGCCGTGGTAGTGGAAGTCGCCGACCAGGGGCACGTCGCAGCCGCGCAGCCAGAGCCGGTCGCGGATCTGCGGCACCGCGCGGGCCGCCTCGTCGGTATTGACCGTGATGCGCACGATCTCCGAGCCGGCCTCCGCGAGCTCGATCACCTGCTGGGTGGTCGCCGCGACATCGGCGGTGTCGGTGTTGGTCATCGACTGGACGACGACCGGCGCACCACCGCCGATCACGACCTTGCCGACCCGCACGGCATGGGTCGCGCGCCGCTCGATCCCGCTCAATGCGACCATGATCGCTCCATCTTCGTCAGAGCCGGGGCCGGTCCCGCGATCGTCCGGCGCCGCGCGCATCGTTCGCGGCCATGCCAGTCCGGCCACTAGCTGTCGCGCGCATGCAGTACGGAAGTTTCTGGCAGATGCCAGATCGGGCCGGTCAGATCGAGCGCGGCTCGCAGCTGAGCGCGACCGACGCGAGCGCGCGGGCCGTCCGAAGCGTTCGCGCAGGCTCGACGCGTCGAGCGGTACGGCGCGGAGCACGGCGCCGCTGGTGCCGAGCGGTGCCAGCACGGTGCCGTCGACGATCACCTCCAGGCCGCCGGCATTGCCGGTCCAGAGCTGGAGGTCGGGCCGGTTCGGCACCAGGAAAACATCATTCGGCTCGAGCGTGCGATCGCGCAGATACTCGCCGATCCGGGCTCGAGATCTGGATCCAGCTGCTCTCCAGCGCCCGGATCACCACCCGGGCATCGCGGTTGTCCGGCTCGAGGATCCGGCCGACCGGGCCGATGGCCGCCGGATCGAGCGGCAGGGCGGCCAGCTGCTCCTGGCCCGGGCGCGGCTCGGCAGTCGCCGTGACCGGGGTGGGCGCGGGGGCCGGGGTCGTGGCCGGAGCGGGCTCGGCGCCACCGTTCGGCCCGTTGTCCGCGAGCTGCCTGGCGGCGGGCGCTGCCGCCACGACCGCCGGGGCCGGCGATTCGCCCGGGATCGCACCCGGCCGATGGGCCTCCGGCGGCGGCGCTTCGGGTGCGGTCTCGGACGCCGCTCGGTTCGGGGCGGCGGCCACGGCAGGCGCCCGCACGCTCGCCGCGGTTGCCGCCGACGATGGGCCCGGTGCGGCGTCAGCCCGGACGGCGCCGGTCGCCGGTCCTGGCCCGGCCGCCGGCCCGCTCGCCGGGACCGGCGGCGCGCCAGGCTCGATCACGCCGGCCGCCGGCGGCGGCCCGGGCGGGTCGGACGCGTCCGCACGCTCTGCCGGCGCCTGGCTTCCGGGTGCCGATGCCGCCGCGCCGAGCTCCGGCCTCGCCGCCGCCCGCGCCGCCGAGGGCCGCGTCGGGTGCCCCACGGGCCCGGTCAGCGCCGCGGTCTGCGGCGGCCTCACGTCGCCGGCGTCCGCGCCGGGCGTCGGCGGGGCGTCGCCATCGCCGCGCTCCCGAAACGCGCCGAACGCGAGATTGCGCAGACTGCCCGGCACGTCGGCGACCGTTTCGATCACCAGCTGGCTGCCGTGGTTGACATAGGACCATCCGGTATAGATCCCGGCGACCGTGGCCAGCGAGAGCACCAGAAGCGGCGTCCTGGGCAGCCGGCTCTCGGGCAGGGGCGTGCGGATCCGCAGGCGCGTCCGGTCGGTCAGGTTGGCGACCGTCGACTTGATCTGGGTGATCAGGTCGTCGCCGTCGAAGCCCAAATAGTCGGCGTAGCTGCGCAGGAAGCCCAGCGCATAGGTCCGGCCGGGGATGGTCGAGAGGTCGCCCTGCTCGATGCCGAACAGATAGGTCGCCTTGATGCGCAACTGCTGCGCGACCTCGTCCAGCTCCTCGCCACGCTCCAGTCGGACCTGACGCAGCTGGGCACCGACCTCGCGCATCAAGGCCTCGGCGGGGTCGAGCTGGTCGTGATCGTCACTCATCGAGCTAAGCATGGCGTCCGCGACCGCAGCCGGGGTCGGTGCTCCGCTTGGTCGGACAATCCGACGCGCACGCCACCCGCGAGCGCTGGCCAGCGCTCACGACGGCAGCGATCCGGCGCGGTCAACTGTCAGATATGCAATTGCACGCCGTGATCAAGCGCGTAGCTGCGCAGCCTAACACGCAGGCTGTGGTCGGGCAAATCATAGAGCTGCGCCAGATAGCCCGCGAGCCGGCCGCAGCGCAGGGACCGGAGCATGGTCTTGACCGGGCCGACGTCGGCAGGTGTCAGGGACAGCGTGCGTACCCCGAGACCCAGAAGGACCATCGCCTCGAGCGGACGCGAGGCCATCTCGCCGCAGATCGAGAGCGTCACGCCCGCCGTCCGGCAGCGCTCGACCAGCGCGCGCAGGAACGAGAGCACCGGCGGCGACAGCACGTCGTAGCGCCCGACCAGCCCGGGATTGCCGCGGTCGCAGGCGAACAGGAACTGGAACAGATCGTTGCTGCCGATCGACAGGAAGTCGATCCGCGGCAAGCAGCGCCGTCAGCTGCCAGAACAGCGAGGGCACCTCGAGCATGGCGCCGACCCGGAGCCGGCTCGGCAGCACCTCGCCCCGCGCCTCGGCCCGCTCGAGCTCCATCGCGAGCAGCTGCCTGGCGGCGGTCACCTCGGCCACTTCGGCGATCATCGGGAACATGACGTCGAGCGGCCGGCCCGCAGCGCTCCGGATCAGCGCCCTGAGCTGGGTGCGCAGGATCGCCGGCCGGTCCAGGACCATGCGCATGGCGCGCCAGCCCATGGCCGGGTTCTCCTCGTCGGGGAAGTTCCAGTACGGCAGGTGCTTGTCGCTGCCGACATCGAGGGTGCGGAAGACCACGGGCTTGTCGCCGGCCGCCTGGCGCACCTTGGCGTACAGCTCGCACTGGGCGTCGACGTCCGGTAACCGGTTGCCGACCATGAAGGCGAGCTCGGTGCGGTAGAGGCCGATGCCGTCGGCGCCGGTCGCCTCGAGCGCCGCGAGATCGACCAGGAAAGCGGCATTCAGATGCAGGCCCACCCGCATGCCGTCGAGGGTCACCGCGGGCTGGTCGCGGAGCGTCGCGTAAATCCGCTGCCGCTCGGCGCGAGCGGCGAGCGAGCGGCCGAACGCCTGCTCGATGTCCTCGCCCGGGCGGATGAAGACCTGGCCGTTGTCGCCGTCGAGGGCGACCCGGTCGCCCGGCTCGATCCGGCTCATGGCACCCCGCACCCGGCCGACCATGGGGATGCCGAACGCCCGGGCGACGATCGTCACATGGGCGGTCGGCGAGCCTTCCTCCAGGATCACGCCGCGCAGGCCGGCGCGACCGTAGTCGATCAGCTCGGCCGGACCGAGCTCGCGCGCGACCAGAATGAACTCGTCCGGCAACGCCGCCGGGTCGTGCGGCTGGCTGCGCCCGGTCAGGTGGACCAGAAGACGGTCGGCGAGCGCGTCGAGGTCGTGCAGCCGCTCCTTCAGATAGGCGTCCGCGACGTGCGCCATGCGCAGGCGGGTCTCTTCCTGGACCCGGCGCACCGCCGCCTCGGCGGACAGGCCGGTGCGGATCGCCTCGCGTATGCTGCGGCGCCAGCCGGCATCGTGGGCAAACATGCGATAGGCCTCGAGGACCTCGCGATGCTCGCCGTTGGCGACCTCGGGCAGCAGCAGCAGCTCGTCGACCGAGGCGCGCAGGCTCGCGATCGCGGCCTCGAGGCGCGCCGCCTCGCTGTCCGGGTCGTCCGCGACCAGCCGGGTGACCTCGATCCGCAGCTGGTGCAGGACCGCGCTGCCGAGCGCCGCGCCCTCGACCAGACGCAGACCCTCCAGCCGCTCGACGCCGGGCACCCGGCCGGCGCCCGCCGGGAACTGGCTCGGGTCCAGCAGGCCGCCCGAGGCGAACATCTCGGCGAACACGGTCGCGATGATCTGGAGCGCCTCGACCTCTTCGTCGGAATAGTGCCGCCGGGTGCGGTTCTGGACCACGAGCACCCCGGTCACCCGACCGCCGTGCACGACCGGCACGCCGAGGAAGGAGTGGTAGATCTCCTCGCCGGTCTCCGGCCGGTAGGCGAACTCGGGATGGCTCTGCGCGTCCGGGAGATTGACCACCGAGCCCTGGGCCGCGATCAGGCCGACCAGGCCCTCGCCGACCCGCAGCCGGGTCTGGTGCACCGCCGCTCGCCTGAGGCCCTCGGTCGCGAACAGCTCGAGATACTCGCCGGCGCGCATGACGTAGGCCGAGCAGACCTCGGCGACGATGTCGGCCGCGATCATGCGGACCATGCGGTCGAGGCGCTCCTGGGGGCTGACCGGCGCCGCCATCACCTGGACCAGGCGCCGGAGCAGGCGGCGGGCGGCGCTCAGCTCGTCGCCGCGGCGCTCGACCGTGGGCCCGGGCGGGCCGGCGCGACCCGTGACCAGGGTCATTCGGCGGCCGCCGGCACGGGGCGGACGGATCGTCATGTCGCGCTCCAGCGCGGCCACCGTCTGCGCCACCAGCTCGGCCAGGATCGTCGCCACGGGCTGCTCCCGCTCGATCAGGCCGACGCTCTGGCCGGCCATCAGCGAGCCGCTCTCGACATCGCCGTCGATCACCGCCCGGCGCAACGCCCCGGCCCAGAAATGCTCGATCGCGAGCGACGCCTCCTCGTAGCTCAGCTCGCCGGCGCGGTGGCGGCGGATCACCTCGAGCTGGGTCTCGGCGAAGCGGCGGGTCGCCTGGTTGGCGAGCGCGCGCACCGGGATCACCTTGAACTCCGGGTCGAGCTGGACCGAGGCCACGGCGTCGCGGGCGCTGGCGCGGATGAACGCCCGCTTGAAGGCGGGATGGGCGATCGATTCCGCGGCGCAGACGAAGCGGGTGCCCATCTGGCAGCCGGCCGCACCCATCCGCAGATAGGCGGCGATCGCCTCGCCATGGCCGATCCCGCCGGCGACGAACACCGGCACCGCGCGCAGGTGCGGCAGGATCTCCTGGGCGAGCACGCTGGCCGCCACCGCGCCGATGTGGCCGCCCGCCTCCATGCCCTCGATGATCAGGGCGTCGGCGCCCTGGCGGACCAGCCGCCTCGCGACCGCGAGGCTCGGCGCAAAGCAGAGCAGCCGGGCGCCGCCGGCCTTGACCTGGGCCATGGTCGCGTGCCCTGGCAGGCCGCCCGCGAGCACGATGTGGCCGACCCGCTGCTCGAGGCAGACCGCCACCAGCTCGGGGAGCTGCGGGTGCATGATGATCAGATTGACGCCGAACGGCCGGCTGGTCAGCGCCTGGGTGGCGGCGATCTCGGCGCCGAGCTGGGCGGGCGTCATGGCGCCGCAGGCGAGGACGCCGAAGCCGCCGGCATTGGAGATGGCTGCCACCAGGTAGCGTTCCGAGACCCAGGTCATGGCGCCGCCCATGAGCGCCAGCGGGCAACCCAGGAACTCCGTCCCCGCGCGCCACAGCTGGTCGAGCCGGCGCCGCCCCGGGGATCCTTCGGAGGCCGAGGCGGGCTCAGGCGGCATCGAGGCCATACGCCGTGTGCAGCGCGCGCAGCGCAAGCTCGGTGTAGGCTTCGTCGATCAGGATGCTGATCTTGATCTCGGAGGTCGAGATCGCCTGGATGTTGATGCCGCGCTCGGCGAGCGTCCGGAACATGACGTGCGCGATGCCGGCGTGCGAGCGCATCCCGACCCCGATCACCGAGATCTTGACCACCTCGCCGTCGGCGTTGATCCGCCGGCAGCCGAGCTGGGCGCTCATGCTCTCGAGGGTCGCGAGCGTCCGCTCGAGATCGGCCCGGCCGACCGTGAAGGTCAGATCGGTGGTCTCGCCGTCGGCCGAGACGTTCTGCACGATCATGTCGACGTTGATGCCGGCCTCGGCCAGCGGGCCGAAGATGGTCGCGGCGACGCCCGGCCGGTCGGCGACCCCGACCAGGGTGATCTTGGCCTCGTCGCGGCTGTAGGCGATGCCGCTCACGACTTGCTGTTCCACGATCTCGCTCTCGTCCACCACCAGGGTCCCTGGGCGCTCCTCGAAGCTCGAGAGCACCTGCACGCGCACGCCATGCTGCATCGCCAGCGCGACCGAGCGGGTCTGGAGGACCTTGGCGCCCTGCGAGGCCATCTCGAGCATCTCCTCGTAGGTCACGAGGTCGAGCTTGCGCGCCTTGCTGACGATCCGGGGGTCGGCGGTGTAGACCCCGTCGACGTCGGTATAGATGTCGCAGCGCTCGGCGCCCAGCGCCGCTGCCAGCGCCACGGCCGAGGTGTCGGAGCCGCCGCGGCCGAGCGTGCTGATCCTGAGGCCCGGCGCCACGCCCTGGAAGCCGGCGGCGATCGCGACCTGCCCCTGATCCAGGCAGGCGCGCACGGCGCTCGGGTCGAGGGTCCGGATCCGCGCCCGACCGTGGCCGGCGTCGGTCTCGAGCGGCATCTGCCAGCCCATGAAGGAGCGTGCCGGCACCCCGATCGCCTGCAGCGCGAGCGCCAGCAGCCCGCTGGTGATCTGCTCGCCCGACGCGACCACGACGTCGTGCTCGGCGCGGTCGTGCCGCGGCACCGCCGATCGCGGTCACCCACTCGACCAGCCGGTCGGTGGTGCCGGCCATGGCCGAGACCACCACGGCCAGCCGGTCGCCCGCCTCGCGCGCCGCCTTGATCCGGCTGGCGACGGCGCGAATCCGATCGAGGTCGGCCACCGAAGTGCCGCCGAATTTCTGCACCACCAGGGCCAAGGCGCCGATCTCCGAGCCGGGCGAAGCCCGCGATCGTGATCCCCTCGCAATCACCGTGCCAGACGCCGGCGCGCCCGACGGCGCGCAGCCTCTGGCCAATCGCAGGCTGGCGAGTACATAGTCGGCCGGGGTCGTCGAAGCAACCCTGTCGCCCGCCCGCCGAAGGCCACCTCACCGATGTCGAAGGCCGTCCCGCCCCTGCCGAAGGCCGCCCCGTTGAAGCCGAAGGCTGCCCCGTTGAAGCCGAAGGCTGCCCGCCCCGCCGAAGCCGAAGGCTGTCCCGCCGCCGGCGACGCCGAAGGCCGCTCCGTTGAAGCCGGACCGGCCGTCCGCGGTCGCCGGCGCCGATCCCGAGGAGCTGCGGCGCTTCGCCGGGCTTGCCGGCCAATGGTGGGACGAGACCGGCCCGCTCGCCCCCCTGCACAAGCTCAACCCGACCCGGCTCGGCTACATCCGCGAGCAGGTCTGCCAGCGCTTCGGCCGCGAGCCGCGCGCGCAGCGGCCGCTCGCCGGGCTCGATGTGCTCGACGTCGGCTGCGGCGGCGGGCTGCTCTGCGAGCCGCTGGCGCAGATGGGCGCGCGCGTCGTCGGCATCGACCCCGAGCCCGCGAACCTCAGGGTGGCGGCCGAGCACGCCGCCGCCCTCGGGCTCGCGATCGACTATCGGGAAGCCGCGGCCGAGCAGCTCGCGGCCGAGGGCGCCCGGTTCGATCTGGTGTGCGTGATGGAGGTGGTCGAGCACGTCCCCGATCAGGCGGGCCTGCTCGCCGCCTGCGGCCGGCTCGTGCGACCCGGCGGCGGCCTGGTGCTGGCGACCCTGAACCGGACGCTGCGCGCGTTCGCGCTCGGGATCGTGGTCGCGGAATACGTGCTCGGCTGGCTGCCGCCCGGGACCCATCGCTGGTCGCGCTTCGTGCGCCCGTCCGAGGCGGCCCGGGCGCTTCGCCGGAGCGGGCTCACGGTCGCCGATCTGACCGGGGTCGTCTACGATCCCTTGCGCGACCGCTTCCGCCTCGGCGCCGATCCCGCGGTCAACTACATGCTGTTCGCGGTGCGCGACTGACGCCCCGGCGCCGCTCAGGCGTCATGGCGGGGCAGCCAGGGGATCTGGCCGATCTCGATGCCCTCGTCGCGCAGCTCCTTGGCGTCGACCGCGCTGGCTTCGCCATAGATGCTGCGCTTGTCGGCCTCGCCGTAGTGGATCTTGCGCGCTTCTTCGGCGAACCGCGGTCCGACGTGGTCGAAGGTCTTCTCGATGTGCTCCTGGACCTGGCGCAGGGCGCGCAGCGCCGCCGCCGCCCGCTCCGGATCGAGCGGCGCGCCGTCGGCGGGCGCGGCGGGGCGACCTTCCGCGGCCGCGCCCTTGCCTGGCTCCCGGCCCGGCATCTCCGGGTCCCCGTCCCGATCCTGGTGACCCTGACGGGCCGGGCGGCGGCGCTCCTCGCGGAGCGGCGAGCGGCGGCTGACCGCCGGCGCCATCAGGGCCTTGCCGACCTTGCCGTCACCGCAGACCGCGCAGCTGATGGCGCCGGCCGCGGCCTGCTGATCGTAGGTCGCGCCGTCGCGAAACCAGGCCTCGAAGGCATGGCCTTGCGAACAGCGCAGCTCGAACAGAATCATCCTGCGGGCCTCGCCGGCTCCTCGGGCGATCGCTCTGAGCTAGACCTAGGGGCTGGCGCGCAGGCGTGCAAGGGTGCAGGAGGGGACGGGCTAGGTGGCGCCGAGCAGGCCGTCGAGCTCGCCGCTGGCCTCGAGCTCCACGAGCTCGTCCGAGCCGCCGATCGCCCGGCCGTCGATGAACAGCTGCGGCACCGTGGTCCGGCCGCCCGCGCGCTCGACCATCTCGGCCCGGCGCCCGGATTCCTGCCAGAGGTCGATCTCGGTGTACGTCAGGCCCTTCTTCTTGAGCAGGTGCTTGGCCCGCCAGCAGTAGGGGCAAAAGGGGGTCGTGTAGATCTCGATCTCGGCCATGAGCGGACGTCTCGGATCCCGTTCGCGCGCCAGGCCTCGACGATCGCCCGGCCGACCGCGGCGCGGCGTCACCAGATCGGGGGTTGCCATCATATGGGGGTCGCGGCGTCGCGCACCACCCTGGTCAGCGTCAGCACGTCGACCGCGACGGCGCCCGCCTGACGCAGGACGCGCGTGCAGGCGCCGGCCGTGGCGCCGGTGGTCAGCACGTCGTCGACCAGGACCACCCGGCGCCCCGGCAGCCGGCGGCGGTGCCAGGGATGGACGCGGAAAGCGCCGGCCGTGACGTTGGCGAGCCGCGCGGGGCCGGAGAGCCCCTGCTGCGAGGGCGTGGCGCGCCGGCGCTGCAAGAGATCGGGGACCATCGGCACGCCGGTCTCGCGGGCGAGCGCGCGGGCGAGGATGGCGGCCTGGTTGTAGCCCCGCCGGAGCAGCCGCCAGCGGTGCAGGGGCACGGGCACGATCAGATCGGCCTCGGCCAGCAGCTCGGCGCCGGCGCGCGCCAGCCAGCGGCCGAACGCCGATGCGGTGTCGGTCCGGTCGGCGTGCTTGAAGGCCAGGACCAGGCTGCGCGCGCCGTCGTCGTAGCGGAGCGCGGCGCGCGCCCGATCGAAGGCCGGCGGCTCGGCCGCGCAGCGGCCGCAGAGCGGCGCATCCGGCCAGGCGTGGGGCAGCGGATAGCCGCACAGGCGGCAGTGCGGCGGCCCGAGGAAGGTCAGCGAGCGCCAGCAGGCGGCGCACAGGCGCCCCTGGGTCTCGACGGTGGCGCCGCAGGCCAGGCAGCGGGGCGGCAGGACGAGGTCGAGCAGACCCCGCAGCGCCCGCCCCGGCGCCGCCGCGATCTCCACCCTAGAGTCCCGGCCTCGGTCTCATAAACCATAGGTTATATCCGAACCCGCCGCCCGACGCCAGCGCGTCACCATCGGCCGCGCGGCGCGGCCGGGCTTGGTCGCCCGAGACGGCGGCGCCTATATAGCCAGGACGATCCCGGCAGAGTCCCGCGCGCTGGTTCGCGCCGATCAAGGAATCGCGTCATGGCCGAAGCTCAAAAGCCCGAGCCGATCCGCCTCGAGGACTACCGGCGGCCGGACTGGCTGGTCGACCGGGTCGAGCTCGATTTCGCCCTCGGCGAGGCCGCGACCGAGGTCACGGCGCGCCTGCAGGTACGCCGCAACCCCGCGGCGGGCGAGGGCCCGCGGCCGCTGGTCCTGGACGGCCAGGAGCTGGAGCTGCTCGGGCTCGAGGTCGACGGCCTGCCGCTCGGCGCCAACCGCTACGCCAAGGACGACGACCATCTGACCCTGCACGAGCTGCCGGACGCCTGCACCGTCCTGACCCGGGTGCGCATCCACCCCGACCGCAATACCGCGCTCGAGGGGCTCTACGTCTCGAACGGCATCTTCTGCACCCAATGCGAGCCGGAGGGCTTCCGCAAGATCACCTACTTCCCGGACCGGCCGGACGTCATGGCGCGCTATCGCGTGCGGATCGAGGGCGACCGCGAGCGGCACCCCGTGCTGCTTGCCAACGGCAACCCGATCGAGGCGGGCGCGCTCGCGGGCGGGCGCCACTTCGCGCTCTGGGAGGACCCGTTTCCCAAGCCCAGCTACCTGTTCGCCCTGGTCGCCGGCCGGCTCGCGAAGCTCGAGGACCACTTCACCACCCGGTCCGGGCGCGCGGTCACCCTGCAGATCTATACCGAGCCGCAGGAGATCGACAAATGCGCCCACGCCATGGCCTCGCTCAAGAAAGCGATGCGCTGGGACGAGGAACGCTTCCACCTCGAATATGATCTCGACCAGTTCATGATCGTCGCGGTTTCCGACTTCAACTTCGGGGCCATGGAGAACAAGGGTCTCAACATTTTCAACACCAAATACGTCCTGGCCAAACCGGCGAGCGCCACCGACGCCGATTATCTCGGCATCGAAAGCGTGATCGCCCATGAGTATTTCCACAACTGGACCGGCGATCGGGTGACCTGCCGCGACTGGTTCCAGCTGTCGCTCAAGGAAGGCCTGACCGTGTTCCGCGACCAGGAATTCACGTCCGACCTGCATTCGCGCGCGGTCAAGCGGATCGCGGACGTGCGTCGACTGCGCGCCACCCAGTTTCTGGAGGATGCGGGCCCGCTCGCCCATCCGGTCCGCCCCGAGAGCTACGTCGAGATCAACAATTTTTACACGACAACGGTGTATGAAAAAGGCGCCGAGGTCATCCGCATGCTGCATACCCTGATCGGCGAGACGGCGTTCCAGGAGGGGATGCGGCGGTATTTCGAGCGTCACGACGGCCAGGCGGTGACCTGCGAGGATTTCGTCGCCGCGATGGCCGACGCCTCGGGCCGCGATCTCGGCCAGTTCCGCCGCTGGTACTCCCAGGCCGGCACGCCCCGCCTCGAGGTCGAGGGCGCCTACGACGCCTCGGCGCAGAGCTACGCGCTGACCGTCCGCCAGTCGATCCCGCCGACGCCCGGCCAGGCGGCCAAGCAGCCCATGGTGATCCCGCTGGCGCTCGGGCTCCTGGATCGGAGCGGGCGGGAGCTGCCCCTGCAGCTCGCCGGCGAGGGCGCGCCCGCCGGCACCTCCCGCGTGCTCGAGCTCAAGGAGGCCGAGCAGCGGTTCGTCTTTCAGGGCGTGCCCGAGGCGCCGGTCGCCTCGCTCTTGCGCGGCTTCTCGGCGCCGGTCGCGCTCGACAGCGACGCCGACGACGCGCGCCTGCGCTTCCTGATGGCGCACGATCCCGACCCGTTCGTGCGCTGGGAATCCGGCCAGACCTATGCCCTGGAGCTGATGCTGGGTCTGGTCGCCCGGCGCCGGCAGGGGCAGGCCCTGGCGCTCGATGACGGCCTGGCCCAGGCGTTCCGGGCGACGCTTCGGGACGACCGCCTCGACCACGCCTTCCGGGCCCAGGCGCTGAGCCTGCCGTCGGAGACCTACCTCGGCGAGCAGATGGCCGAGATCGACGTCGATGGCGTCCATGCGGTGCGCGAGTTCCTGCGCCAGGCGCTCGGCCGGGCTCTGGAGGGCGACTGGCTCGAGACCTACCGCGCCCTGCAAAGCGATGCGCCCTACCGGTTCGAGGCGGCCGAGGTCGGCCGGCGCGCGCTCCGCAACCTGGCGCTGGGCTACCTGATGGCGGCCGGCGACGAGCAGGGCCGGAGGCTCTGCCTGGGCCAGTTCCGGGACGCCGACAACATGACCGATACGGTCGCCGCCCTCGACCTGCTGGCCGAGAGCGACCTTGCGGAGCGGGCGCAGGCGCTGGCCGATTTCTATGCCCGCTGGCGGGACGACGCGCTGGTGGTCGACAAATGGTTCGCGCTCCAGGCGATGGCGCAGCGCCCCGATGCGGTCGAGGTCGTGACCGGCCTGCTCGGCCACGAGGCGTTCACAATTCGGAACCCGAACCGGGTGCGGGCGCTGATCGGCGCCTTCGCGGCCGGCAACCCGACCGGCTTCCACCGGGCCGACGGCAGCGGCTACGCGCTGATCGCCGACCACGTGCTCGAGCTCGACCCGCGCAACCCGCAGGTCGCCTCGCGCCTGGCCAAGGCCTTCGATCGCTGGCGCCGCTACGACGCGCAGCGCCAGGCCAAGATGCGCACGCAGCTCGAGCGGATCCTCGCCGCGCCGAAGCTGTCCCGCGACGTCTACGAGATCGCGAGCAAGAGCCTGCAATGATCTTATGCGAGCGCCGCTCAATCGAATGAGACTATTCGATCCCCTGCGGATCGCCCAAGGTCGCCGGTCACAGCATCGTCAAGATCAACCATAGACCTCCGATCGTGACCGCGATCGGGCCTCGGCTGGAGGCTGGCTGGAGTCGGCCCCGCGAACCTGGGCTGCGGGTGGCATCGGTCGGGCCAGCCGGCACCAATGGACAGCCAGCATCGCAGCTGAAGAATCCGCCTTTGCCTGGCTCCATCTGCCAACGGCGCAAAGCAATTCTGCCCGCAAGCCCGCCGTGGTCAAATCATCGCTGAAAAAACTCATTGTCGAATTGACGACGAAGAACACAAGTGACGCATGGATAGTGCGCTAGTGTCGCAATCAGACCTGGGGACGGAACAGATGTGTACCGACCGATGACTTCGATGTGGCAATCAGCTTCGACGATCAAGAGGATCAACCAAAAATCAGCGGGCGATCAAGCTCAGAAATCGCGATTATAGCGGCGTATAACATATTGAATTAGCTGGACGATCAGATCAAACATACGACATCTGTATAATAGGACGGAGGCCTCGAGGCGGGTGGCATGGAGCCGTGCCGGGTGGCCACGTCCGGGCCAGGCGTGGCGCACTTGTGATCCACACCCGCGTCCGCATGCCTGGCGGGGGCCGGAACAAAACGGGAATCTGCTGTTCCAGACGTTGAGGTTGCAGTCGGATCGTGCCTGCGACCGCGAGGACGGCGATCGCGGCGGTCGCAGTGACGGGTCGATCGGGTTCGTCGACTTGGAGCCGGGCCAGCCGATGGCCGCTACGTCGAGGCGAAGCCGCTGGACGCGCACGGGTTGCGATCGACGAGCGCTCGCGACCCGGTCTCGGACGTGCTCCTCGGGCCATGGCAGGGCCAAGGTGGGTGCTCGGGTCGAGCCCGGCGCCCGCAGACAAAGTTCAACGTCCCGGAGGGCAATTGCAGCAACTAGCTCTCCGGAAGGCTCAGGGGGCTTGACTTGGAGCGCGTGAACGGCGATAGAGAACGAAGCAAGAACATTGCCCGGAGAGCGCCATGGCTGACGGATTGCTCCACGACCTGCCGCGGGATCTGCCAACCTTTCTCGAGCGTTTCGGCACCGATGAGGACTGTCGGGCCTATCTGGTACAGGCGCGTTGGCCCGCGGGCTTTGGCTGCACGGCCTGCGGCCACGACCAGGCCTACAGTCACAAGAAGCGGCTGATTGAGGAGTGCAGGGCTTGCGGCAAGCAGCACTCGATCCTCGCCGGCACCATCTTCGAGCAGACCAAGACCGGCCTGGCGCGTGGTGCGCCGCGCCCTCGCCACGGGCGAGATGCCCCCCTGAATCGCGAACGCGATGTTGCGGGCGTCGATCCGGTCGGTCTTGACCGGCATCGCGCTCACCGCCGCCTTCATGTGCCGGGCGTCGATGCAGATCACCGGCGGGCCCGCCGCGGCCAGGCCGTCGCACAGCCAGGGCGCCAACGGCCCCGCCTCGATGCCGACCCGCTCGAAAACCAGTCCGGTCGCGACCAGGAACGCGGCAATGGCTTCCGGTTCGGTCGCGGCTTTGCCTTCGCGGACGACCCGGCGTTGGTCGTCGACGACGCAGATCGCCGTCTCTTTCATCGCGACGTCAAGGCCGACATAGTACTTCATGGCTGTCCTCCACAGGCTGCTGATGCTTGCTTGGGGCGAATTTCCGACCCCGTACAAGCCAGCTTGGAGGGCAGCCGCCTGGCCGTCACGCCGCTCCGAACCTGCAGCCCGATTACGCCATCTCTGTGTGAGATTTCAAAGACTGTGCGCCGGGAGACCGGCAAGGAGTAGACGGTGCAAGTCCGTTGCGATGAAGGAGTAGCGATCCACATCGGCCCCGAGCCGTGCGTCGTCGTCCGTGAGGGCGGCGGCGAAGCGTCGGTAGGGGAGCGCATAGGCCAGCCATGGAGCCGCGAAAGGAAATTCAGTCCCGGGCGCCGACGCCGTAGTCTTGGCGGAAGGCAACACGGGCGGGCACGTGATGCGAGCGCCCGACCGGCCCGGCGTGGTCAAAGACCCTGGCATGTGCGGACGCTCCTTGCGCGGGAACCGGGAGATCTCGGTGCGCCCAGACGGCGTGCATCACCAGTGGAGGAAGGTTCCACCCAGACAGTTGTCGGTTTGATCTGGTAGCTGGCAAGCGGCTCGGTTGGGTAACCGGTCGGGCTGAAGCCTTGCGACGAAGGCCGCCTTGGGCGGTTGAGCGATCCAGCGGGCCGTAACGCGAGTGAAGCCTGAGCAGGCCTCGAAAGTGACGTCGCGGATGCCGACCCGCCTGAGATTCGGGGAAGGCCGCGCGGGACGGGGAAGCAACCGACACGAGCACCCGTCTCGATCCGCCGGGGTAGTGGGCACGGCACGTCGGAAAGGTGATGCGGGTCATCTGGGGAGGCCCGTTGGGCATGGGGGTTGCGGCCCCAACGCCGGCCTGGACGGCGGTGCCGACGGGCGTCGGACAGGGTCATGGTACCGTGGAGGCCGGGTAACGCCGGCGGAGGGAAGGGCCCTGACTTCTGGCGTGCTTTCGACGACGGCGAGGATCGGTGATTGGCGATGAGCCTGGCGACACCCGAGAAGATCCGGACCCTTCAGAGGAAGCTGTATTGCAAGGCGAAGGCGGAGTTGGCGTGTCGCTTCTACCTGCTCTACGACAAGATCTGCCGTGATGACATCCTCGAACACGCCTACGCGCTCGCCCGGGCCAACGGGGGTGCGCCGGGGGTGGACGGGGAGAGCTTCGCGGCGATCGAGGCGAAGGGGCTGGGGAAGTGGCTCGCCGACGTCAGGAAGGACCTGGTTGCGCAGACGTATCGGCCGGCACCGGTGCGGCGGGTGATGATCCCGAAGCCCGGCGGAGGGGAGCGGCCGCTCGGCATCCCGACGATCCGGGACCGGGTGGTGCAGACCGCCGCCAAGCTGGTACTGGAGCCGATCTTCGAGGCGGATCTCGACCCCGCGGCCTATGGCTACCGGCCGGGGCGGAGCGCGACCGACGCGATCAAGGCGGTGCATGGCCTGCTGTGCCGGGGCTTCACCGACGTGGTGGACGCCGATCTGTCGAAGTATTTCGACACGATCCCGCATCGTGAGCTGATGCGGTCGGTGGCGCGGCGCGTCGTCGACCGGCATGTGCTGCAGCTGATCAAGCTGTGGCTCAAAGCCCCGGTCGAGGAGCGTGGCGACGACGGGCGGCGGCGCATGACGGGAGGCAAAGGCAGCCGGTATGGCACGCCGCAGGGCGGCGTGATCAGCCCACTGCTCGCCAATCTCTACATGAACCGCTTCCTGAAGCACTGGCGGCGCACCGGACGAGGCGAGGCTCACCGTGCCCACGTCATCGCCTATGCCGACGACTTCGTCATCCTGAGCCGCGGCGGAGCCGCCGAGGCTCTGGCATGGACGCGGCAGGTGCTGGCCAGGCTCGGGCTCGCGCTCAATGAGACGAAGACCGTGCTCCGGGACAGCCGACACGAGCGCTTCGACTTCCTTGGCTACGCGTTCGGCCCGCATCACTACCGCAAGGATGGCCACTGGTATCTGGGCGCGAGCCGTCGCCGAGGAGCGTGCTGCGGCTCAAGGCGAAGGTCAGCGGTCTGCTGGTGCCCGGCAACACGGGCGCCTGGCCAGAGGTGCGCGACCGGCTCAACCGCCTGTTGCGGGGCTGGTCGGTGTACTTCGGCTATGGCACCCCGCCTGCCGGCGTACCGGGCGATCGACAACCACGTCTACGATCGGGTCCGCCACTTCCTGGTCCGGCGCCACAAGGTGCCCTCGCACGGCACCAGCCGCTTCCCGCGGGAAGCGGTGTTCGGCGCGCTTGGGGTGTTTCACCTCCGGCGTGTCCATTTGGGCCCGCCGCCGTGTGCCTTGCGATGAAGCCGGTCGGAAAGCCGGATGCGGAAAATCCGCACGTCCGGTTTGACGAGCGGGGAGGGGAAACGGCTCCAGCGCCGCTGGCCACCGCGCCCCTCCTCGACTTTACCCTGTGGCCGTCGATGGGAGTTGACGGTCCGCATCGGGAAGGCGAGGAGCCGAAGCCGATGATGGACGCAGGCGAGAAGTCAGACTCCGCCATAGTAGCGCCGAAGCCGACGAACAACGCCGGGCGACCGGTTGCGGAGCCGGTGGAGCGAAGGGCGGAGACCGAGGGGAATGCGGGCCAGCAACGCACGCGCCGGGCGCAGGACCGGGCAAGCGTGTCCCAGGCGCTGGACCGCATACGGCAAGCCGCAAGGCACAGACGGAAGGAACGGTTCACCACGCTCTTCCCCCATATCAACCCCGAGATGCTGCGGACGGCGTTCTTCGCCCTCAAGCGAGAGGCCGCCCCTGGCGTGGATGGGCTGACGTGGCGGGCCTACGCCGCGGACCTCGACCATCGGATCGAGGACCTGCACGCTCGGGTCCAGCGGGGAGCGTACCGGGCGTTGCCATCACGACGACGGTACATCCCGAAAGCGGATGGCAGCCAGCGCCCGCTCGCGGTGGCCGCGCTGGAGGACAAGATCGTCCAGAGGGCGACGGCCGCCGTGTTGAACGCGATCTACGAGGAGGATTTCCTCGAGTTCTCGTACGGGTTCCGACCCAAGCGCAGCCAGCACGACGCGCTGGACGCGCTCGTGGTCGGCATCAGCAGCAGGAAGGTGAACTACATCCTGGACGCCGATATTCGATCGTTCTTGGAGACGGCATCATAATGCCCCCTGGTTCATGTGCGTGGGATGAAGAGGTCGGGCTGTTGGTCTACGACTCTGATGCATAAGCCTTTTCTCTTGCCGCAGCGAACGTGGACCGCAGCGAGCTCGCCGCGGTTGACACGCTGCAACACGGTCTGGCGTGACACTCCAAGACGGCCAATGGCGTCGCGCATGGGCAGGTAGCCGTCGGGGATCTGATCGACGAACTGGCGGCGGAGATCGTCGGTGAGACGGATCCGCCAGGGCGCGCCCGGGGTGAGCTGCTCGCCGGCGATGAACCCGTCATTGAGCCAGCGATGGGCCGTGGAGGGGGCAGTGCCGAGGATCTTGGCGGCTTGGCGGACGTTGACCAGTGGCCCCTCGGACGGATCAGCGGCGGGCACGAAGCGCGGGATCTTCCAGGAGCGGCGCAAATTGCCGACCAGCGGGGCGGTGAAGCGATGGCCGCGGGCGGTCCCGCGGCCTTGACGGTTGAGGATGCCGGCGATGATCGGGTCCGGGTAGTGGGCGGCCAGCCGACGGACCAGAGCGATGGTGTCTTCGTCGGTCCGCACCGTTGGCGGATTGGAGCGCGGCAGACCGACTTCGAGCTCGGTAATCGCGCCGCCGCGCCAGCGCAAGGTGAGATCGGCTCTGAACTTGGCCCGATCGACGGCGATGACGACCTCCTCGAGCAGGCTGCGCAGCAACCCCTTGCGGTCGCGATCGCTCGTGCTTGGCGCCGCCCACACGCGGCGCAGATCGGCGCCGAGCGCGCCCAGCGCGCGGCGATCGATCGGGGGCACGGTGCGTCGTCGCTGCTGCTCGCGCCGGGCCAGCTCGGCCTCGGCCTGGGCCACCGGCCTTGAACGGCCGTCAGTCGATCGCGTCCTCTGCCGGACCATCGCCCGCGCCCTGGCCTGGATGGATCAGGTCCGGGCCGGGATCTCGATCGCGGCGATCGCACAGAGCGAGAGCGTCAGCGAGCGCTTCATCAGGGTCCGGCTGCCCCTTGCGCTGCTGTCGCCCCAAATCGTCGCCGCGATCGAGCAGGGCCGACAGCCGGCCTCGCTGAGCACCGAGTTCCTAGTGCGCACGCCCCTGCCATCCGACTGGGACGAGCAGGCCCGCCTGCTCGGCTTTGAGAGCTCGCTCACACACTTCCCTCTTTCGACAATCCGGCTCCCTGCTCGTCCCTGAAGTTTCCCTGCAAGCTCCAAGATATTCCCTGCTCGCTGGTGCAGGGAATTGCCGCGCAAACCATCGGGAATCCGGGCGTTCGAACGTCATCTTCACGGCGGACCACAGGGCATTTGAAGTTGGATTCCCTCCAGAACTGCCCGGAACAGGGAAACCGGACCGTCCCAAGCCGTGGACGGAGACGACGCCGCAAACCGGCCGCCATCGCCCTGCTGCTCCCGGTCTCTGGAACCGTGTGCAGGGACTTAACCCGTGGAAACTCGGAGGTTTTCGCGCCCAGGGAAACGGCGCCCTGGGCTACACAGGGTGCGTGGCGGAGGGAGTGGGATTCGAACCCACGGTACGCTCGCGCGTACAACGGTTTTCGAGACCGCCCCGTTCGACCGCTCCGGCATCCCTCCGTAGCTGCCCGGCGCCCATCGGCTACGGCCGCGCTTATCTAGCCACGAGGCCGCGCCACCGCAAGTCTCCCGCCACACCTCTGGTCCCCGCGTGGTTCGTCGGTGTGAGGGATTGGGGCAGGCGAGACGTGGGGTTGGCGACCCCGCCAGGGGTTCACTGGTCGGGCGCGACGGGTGGACCGGGATGAGCCAGACGCGGTGGCCGTTCGAGCTGGATCAGCACCTCGAGACCGGGGTCTTGCTCGCGCAGGGCGGGGTGCCGCTGGTGATCGAGGCGTTTCGGACCAGCGGTGCTGCGGCGGTGCTGGATGCCGGCGGGGTGATCAAGCGGCGCGGCTGACCCGGCGCGCCGGTCGAAGGACGCTTCGCGCTGTGGGGGCGGGCGGCGAGCGTTGCCGAGGATCTGGTGCCGCTGCGTGCGGCTTCCCGCTCCGGGCCGACCACCGAGGTCGGCCCTGGGAGCCAGGGAAGCGCTGGCGCTGACGTTGCCGCACGGCCTGCCGGCGCTGCAGACCGCACGCGACCTCCTCGAGGCGTTCGACCAGATGCTCCCGCCGCTCGGGCGGGGCGAGCGTGCCGCGGTGCCGGGCGAGGGCGCGCGAGTGCAGGGGCTGACCCACGCCAAACCGACGGCTGGTGACCTGGCTGCAGGAGCGGGCGCCGCAGGCGGCGGCGATCGACGTCGATGCGACGACCCTGGAGAGCCAGAAGCGCAGCGCGCTGGCGACCTACGACGGCCGCACCGGCGACCAGCCGGTGGCGGCGCGGCAAGGCCGGCACGGTCGAGCTCACGCATCGCGTCCCAACGAGCTGGCGGCCGAGGCGCTGCCGACACCACGCCCGGCCTGCCAACACCCGTCCTGCGGGCATCGCCGCCCGGCGTTCACGCAGGACGCCTAAGCTGACCTTCCGGCCCAAGGTGACCGCCGCCCATTACGTCTCACGCCCAACCGCTGCTACCCCAAGCCCCGCGACCACAGTGCTATCCGGGGTTTGGGGAGCTCGTCCCGCGCAGGCCGGTCATGGGGCGGCGGGAGTTGCCGTTCCGGGGCTCCCCTTGATCGGCGCGGCGCCTTTCGCCATGTTAGTGCCAACGCTTGCCAACCATCGGTCGCGCAGGGGCGAAGGGATCGCTATGGCTCTGTTGTCGGGATTGCGGGGCGCGCGCGCCAAGCCGAGCGCCGAGGCCGAGGTGGTCAAGGACAGCGACACCCGGACCTTCATGCAGGACGTCATCCAGGAGTTGCGCAGCCAGCCGGTGATCGTCGATTTCTGGGCGCCCTGGTGCGGGCCCTGCAAGCAGCTGGGGCCGATCCTCGAGCGCGTGGTCAAGGCGGCCGGCGGCAAGGTCAAGCTGGTCAAGGTCGACATCGACCAGAGCCCCGAACTCGCCCAGCAGCTGCGCATCCAGTCGATCCCGATGGTCTACGCGTTCAGCAACGGCCAGCCGGTCGACGGCTTCGCGGGCGCCTTGCCGGAGAGCCAGATCAAGGCGTTCGTCGAGCGCCTCGTGGGGCCGGTCGGGCCGGCGCCCGAAGAGGTCGCGATCGAGCAGGCGAAGAAGCTGGCCGACGCGGGCCAGCTCGACCGGGCGGCCCGGGTCTACGAGCAGCTCCTGGACGCCGAGCCCGGCAATCCCGAGGCGCTCGCGGGGCTCGCCCGCGCAAGGATCGCTCTCGGCCGCCTGGCGGATGCCCGCCAGCTGCTCGAGCAGGTGCCAAAGGAGCACGCCAACCACGTCGAAGTCGACGGCGCGCGAGCCGCGCTGAGCCTCGCCGAGGAAGCCGGCACGCTGCCCGATCTGAAGGCGCTGAACGTCCGGCTCGAGGCCAACCCGAACGATCACGAGGCGCGGCTCGACCTCGCGACCGTCCTGTTCCTGCGCGGCCAGGTCGACCAGGCGATCGAGCATCTGCTGACCTCGATCCGCAAGGATCGCGACTGGCAGGATCAGGCCGCGCGCAAGCAGCTGGTCAAGTTCTTCGAGGCGCTCGGGCCCAAGCACCCGGCGACCGTCGCCGGCCGGCGCAAGCTCTCGGCGGTGCTGTTCTCGTGAGGGCGCCACGGCGCGGCTGAGCGCAGGCGATGATGAGTTCCGGCGAACCCGGCCTGAGCGGCGCCCTGCCGATCCGCTTCCCGATCTTCCCGCTGCCGGGCGCGATCCTGTTGCCGGGCGGCAACCTGCCGCTGAACATCTTCGAGCCGCGCTATCTGCAGATGACCCGGGACGCCATGCGCACCGACCGGGTGATCGGCATGATCCAGCCGACCGGCAGTGGCCCGAGGGACCCGGCCGACATCTATCCGATCGGCTGCGTCGGCCGGATCACGAGCTTCACCGAGACCGACGACGGCCGCTATCTGATCACGCTGACCGGGGTCTGCCGCTTCGAGGTGGTCGAGGAGCTGCAGGTCGGCACGCCCTACCGTCAGGTGGTCGCGAGCTTCGAGCGCTGGCAATGCGATCTCGAGCCGCCGACCCCGTCGGACAGCTTGCGCCCGACCCTGACCGGCGCGCTGCGGGGGTATTTCGAGGTCTGCGAGATCAGCGCCGACTGGAGCCAGATCGAGGCCGCCCCGCTCGCGGGCCTGGTCACGTCGCTGGCGATGATCTGCCCGTTCGAGCCCTGCGAGAAGCAGGCGCTCCTGGAGGCCGCCGATCCCGAGCAGCGCGCCAAGGTCCTGATCGCGCTCCTGCAGATGGGCGCGCTCGGCGCCCGGGACCGGGCGGCGGGGCCCTGGCACTGAGGGCGCCGCCGGGAAGGGGCGCCGTCCAGGCGGTCGCCGCCAGGGCGGCTGGCGAGATCGGCGATGGCCGCATGACCGGGGAGACCGCATGACGGGGTGGACAGCATGGTTGGTAGCATGACGGCGGGGTTGGCGGCATGACCGGCGCGGCCGTGGTCGATCCGAACCTGCTCGATCTCCTGGTCTGTCCCTTGACCAAGGGGCCGCTGCGCTATGACCGCGAGCGCCAGGAGCTGATCAGCGAGCAGGCCGGGCTCGCCTATCCGATCCGCGACGGCATCCCGATCATGCTGGTCGACGAGGCGCGGCCGCTCGACGACGACGACGCGATCCCGGACGTGGTCCGGGCGCGCCCCAGGAAGACGGACCGGTCATGAGCGCGGCACCGCCGCCCCACTCACCCGACGATCGCCCGCCTGCGGACCGCCCGGTTGAGCGTCGCCCGCCCGCCGCCGACCCGGCGCAGCGCCAGCCCTGGCCGACCGAGCTCCGGGTCGACCGGGCCGAGAAGCGGCTGACCGTGACCTTCGACGACGGCGCCAGCTTCACCCTGCCGGCCGAGCTGTTGCGGGTCGAGAGCCCGTCCGCCGAGGTCCAGGGCCACGGGCCCAGCCAGAAGACAATCCTCGCCGGCCGCCGCCACGTCGGCATCATGGAGCTCGAGCCGGTCGGCAACTACGCGGTCCGGATACTGTTCGACGACTTGCACTCGACCGGCATCTATTCCTGGCGCTATCTCCATCATCTCGGCAAAAATCGGGACAAGCTCTGGGCAAACTACCTCAAGGCGCTGGAAGAACGAGGCCTGTCGCGCGATCCTTGAGCGGGTGTTCCCGGCGCGCGGGATCAGTTGGCACATGGTCCCGGACGCGGCGCTCAGACGCTCAGTGAGTGCCTGCCCCCGTCGAGGACTGACCGGCGCTGCCAATGGCAGCGTTGACGCCATGGATGCGGCCGGACGCGGCGCGAGAGGTTGTGCAGGGCGGCGCCGGCGCCGTCCGCATTTCCGAGGATCCGGGCCTCAGCCGCCCTCCGCCACCGGCGCGCGGGAGCCGGTCGCGCCGGGCGATGCCACCTCGAACGCGGCACCCTCGCAGCCGCGGGAGACGCGACAAGCGGGTTTGAAGCGGCCGACCGCGTCCGCGAGCAGGCGCTCGAGCATCTCGTCGTCGTGCGCGGGGTCGTGGTGAAACAGGACGATCTCCTTGGCGCCGACCAGGTCGGCGAACTCCAAGGCGTGGCGGTAGGTGCTGTGGCCCCAGCCGACGCAGCGCGCGTACTCCTGGTCGGTGTACTGGGCGTCGTGGA
Source organism: uncultured Alphaproteobacteria bacterium (assembly GCA_963756905.1). GTDB lineage: Bacteria > Pseudomonadota > Alphaproteobacteria > Geminicoccales > Geminicoccaceae > DATAOG01. The sequence goes on along the minus strand of CAVWPO010000019.1, from coordinate 49,256 downwards.
TCAGAAGATCGGCGCCGGCCGCGAGGTCGTAGCCGGAGGTCCACGCCGGCTCGAGCCATTGGCCGCCCTTGAGGCCCAGCACGGGCTCGTGGTCCGGCAGGTAGGCGACGACCCGGCCCTCCTCCTCGATCCGGTAGCCGACGGTCGGGTTCGGGTGGCAGACCAGCGCCGTCTGGATCCGGAACGGGCCGATCGCGAACGGCGGCCGCGGCACCTCGTGACAGACGATGCCCGGCAGATCGCGCAGGTGCACCGGGAACAAGGGCGGCGAGAGATAGCGCGAGAGGCGGGCCTCGAGCGAGAGGGTGCCGCTGGCCGGCCCCCAGATGTGGACCTCGATCGCTGGGTTGTAGAGCGGGCCGAAGAAGCCCAGGCCCTGGATGTGGTCCATGTGCAGATGGGTCAGGAGAACGTCGACCCGCCTCGTCTCCGCCGGGATCTGGGCGCCGAGCCGGCGGATGCCCGTGCCAGCGTCGAGCACCAGGAGCGTGCCGTCGTCGCCCTGGACCTCGATGGTCGAGGTGTTGCCGCCGTAGCGGGCGGTCTCGGGTCCTGGGGCGGCGACCGAGCCGCGGGTGCCGAACAGGGTGACGCGCATGGTCACTTGATCTCCCAGAACAGCGCCGCCGCCCCCAGGAACTCGCCTTGGAGACCGACGATCGGGATCGAGGCGACGTCGATCTGCCGGCGCACGCCGTTCATGCCCTGGAGTAAGAACCGCTTGTAGGCCGGCCGGTGCTCGGCGACGGTGATCATGAGCGGCCGCTCGGCCGACGGGATCGGCTGGCCATGCTCGTCGACCGCGGGCAACATCGATGACCAGACCGCCGCGGGCATGGCGCCGGTCTCATCGAACCGCCGGCCGAGGATCGCCTCGGCGGGCTCGTTGTAGAACAGGAGGTCCCCCTTCGGATCGACCAGGAACAGCGGCACGCTCAGATAGCCGGCGAGCTGCCTCGTCAGGATGATCTGGATCGGCAGGCCCATCTGCCCCTCCCTTCGGAAGGTAATTGTTCGCCCGATCGCGTCGTCACGCAACCTTGAATGCAGGTTCGGCCACCGGCGACCCAGATAGCGCTGCGGCTGGGGTGGTCATGCAGGAACGCCCAGGAGATCTGGTTGAACCTCCAGGCGCAATATGATCTGGCCCGGGCGTGGGCGCGTTCCGGCGCCGAACTCGAGGCTGTCGAGCCGCTATCCCGAGCCTAACGCGTCTCGATCGTCAGCTCGGCGATCATCGGGGCGTTGCCGGCGGTCAGGCCGCCGTCGACCACCAGATTGGCGCCGTTGACGAAGGCCGCCTCGTCGGCGGCGAGGAAGGCGATCGCGGCCGCGATGTCCTCGGGCCTGCCGACCCGGCCGACCGGGTACCAGCGCGCAAGCTTGTCGAACACGTCCGGATCGCGGGCGAGGCGCTTTCGCCAGCTCGGGCTCTCGGTCCGGACCGTTCCCGGGCTCACCATGTTGGCGCGGATGCCGTGTGGCCCATACTCGATCGCGAGCGCGCGCGTGAAGCTGAGCAGGCCCGCCTTGGCGGCGCTGTAGCCCGGGTTGCCGAGCGCCAGCAGGCCGTTGACCGAGCCGACGTTGACGATCGCGCCGGCGCCTCGCGCGACCATGCCGGGCAGCACCAGGCGGGTCACCAGGAACGCGCCGGTCAGGGTGCCGGCAAGCTCGGAGGCCCAGTCCTCGGGCGTGGTCTGCTCGAGGTTGCCCTTGAGTGCCCGGGCGGCGTTGTTGACCAGCACGTCGATCCGGCCGAAGTGCCCGAGCGCCCGCTCGATCGCCGCCTCGAGGGTCGCCCGATCGGTGATGTCGGCCGCCAGCGCCAGCGCCTTCGCACCGGCTTTCGACAGGGCCGCCGCCGCCGCATCGGCTGCCGCCTCATCTCGATCCAGGACCGCGAGCGAGGCGCCCTCGCCGGCCAGGCGCTCGGCCGTGGCCCGCCCGATGCCGCGCCCGGCCCCGGTGATCAGCACCAGCTTGTCGGCAAACCGCACTCAATCCTCTCCTTGGCCAGCCCAGACCGTCACGACACCTCGGTCAGTCCCAGGACCGATTGGGCCATAGGTCCCGAGGCGACGGCGTTCTGCAAGCGCCGGTCCGCGGTTACCACGCGGCAGTCCTCCTGGTCGGCAAGGGCCAGATAGATGCAATCGTAGATGCTGTGCCTGATCGTTACGGCGATCTCGAGGGCCAGCGGCAACAGCGGGAACAAAGCGTGGGTGCGCACCGGAACCGCCCGCAGCGTGAACAGCATGTCACGGGCGTCGGTCGGGCTGAGCTCGCCTGAGCGCTGGCGGCGCCACAAGACGTTGCCGAGTTCCGCCCACAATAGGTCCGGCGCCAGCAGTTCGGCTCGGTCGGCGACGCGCCGGGCGATATCGGAATCGGGCTCCTTCAGCACCCATTTTACGGCTACGCTCGCGTCGACCACGAGCCGCATCAGTGCTGATCCCGATCCTCGCGGATCATCTGGGTGCTGTCGGAGAAGACGCGGTCACCCCACTTGCGCTGCCAATTGTCGATCATGGCCAAGGCCTCGTCCCGCGTGGCGCGCTGGGCCGCCTCCTCGAGAATCGCTTTGACCTCACCTTGCAACGAACGGCGGTTCTGGCGCGCCTTGTCCTTGAGACGCGCCACGACCGCGGGGTCCAGGTCGCGGACCAGAAGCTGAGCCATCACCGCTCCCCCCAATCAGGCTTGCTTGAAAAATGATAGCATGATCCGGAAGCCGATGCCAAGCGGGCTGCTGCCGCCGCTATTCCAGGGCGGCGAGCGCCGCCTTGATGCGCTCGAGGCTGGCAAGTCGCAGGTGGCCGTAGTTGTAGAAGGCGAGACCGGCCATGCCGACCTCTTTGAGCCGGAACGCGGCCGCGACGGTCTCGGCGCCGTTGCCGAGGTCGGGAAAGCTCGGCCGCAGGATGAAATTCAAGGTCGCGTCCTTGCCGGCGCGCTCGCGCACGTGCCATGCATTGAGGAAGGCTTCCTCGGCGCTCGGCTGGTAGGCCGGCACCTCGAGCGCGTCGGCGGCGCCCGCCAGCAGGGAAAAGTCGCTGCCCTCGAGCCAGGCAGCCGCCGGCGGGCGCTGCACGGTCGGGATCACGGCGAGCCGGGTGGTCGCCGGCAGGGCCGCCTTGACCGAGGCGACCAGGTCGGCAACCACCCGGCAGCGCCAGTGCAGGAAGGCCGCGAACTCGGGATCGCTCACCACGTCTGCGAGCCACCACTCGGTCGCGAGCGCGTCCGGCACCACGAGATCGGCCTCGAACCAGCGCTCGAGCAGGGCCCGCGTCTTGGCCTGCAGGCGATCGGCGTCGATCCCGGCGGCGTGGGCGGCGTGCCGCGTGCTCTCGGCGAAGCAGAGTGCCAGCAGCGTCTTGGCGAAGCGATCGAGCGGCAGCAGCGCGAACTCGTGGTGGAAGCCGTGGTCGTAGGGCAGCCAGCCCGGGGTCTCGAGCGCGAGGCCGGCGAGGTCGTAGCGGTCGGCGAGATCGCTGCACAGGTTGACGACGTAGTCGCGGACCGCCGGATGGGCCGGGCACAGGCTGTAGGGATAGGGGTCGCCGAAGGCGTTGCGCGCGGTCAGCCCGGGATGCAGCTCGCCAAGCGGCGTGTTGTGGCAGCAGACGACCCAGGCGACCCGGTCGAGGTCCGGCGCCTGCTTCTCCAAGAGGGCGAAGGCGTCGAACTCGGCGACCAGCGGGTTGACCAAGGGCTTGATCTGGCCGTAGCGCTCGGGCCGGGCCTGGAAATAGACCGTGCCGTCCTTGGGGAAATAGACCTTGCCGCCGACCCCGTGCGGGCGGACGAACTTGCCGGCGTGGTAGCTGGCGGCGAGCGTGATCGTGTTGATCCCGGTCGGCCGGATGCGGCCGAGTGCCATTTCCAGGCCCTCGTCGGCGAGGTCCCAGGCGTAGGTGTAGAGGCCCCGATAGCTCCGGCTCATCAGGTGACGTGGTCCTCGGACCAGCGCCTGCCGCCGAGCACGATCGCCTCGACCTCGAGCCGGCGCTCGCCGGTGATCCGCTCGCCCATCACATCGACGTAGTCGAAGGCGCCTTGGGCCAGATTGAGGACCGTCGCATCGCCGACCGCACCCACAGCCAGCGTGCCGAGGTCCGCTCGCCGGAGCGCCTCGGCCGGGCGCGCGGTCGCGGCCCGGATCACCTCGATGAGCGGCACCCCCAGGCACATCAGCTTCGACATGCAGTGCAGCAGGTCGAACGCGGGCCCGTGCTCGGACAGGATGTGGACGTCGCTGCTGATCACGTCCGGCAGGAAGCCCGCCTCCAGCATCGGCCGGGTCGAGGCGAAGCCGAAGCCGCCCATGCCGTGGCCGATGTCGAAGATCACGCCGCGCTCGCGCGCCGCCCACATCTCGGGCCGGACCTCGCCCCGGACCACGGGCGCATTCGGGAACGGCCGGTAGCAATGGGTCAACACGTCGCCCGGGCGCAGGCGCTCGAGCATGTCCCTGCGCGAGGGCGGCGGGAAGTCGATGTGCGCCATGACCGGCAGGTCCAACTCCTGCGCGACCTCGATCGCGAGTTCGAGCGGAAAGATGCCGTAGCCTTCGCTGGTGTTGCGGCCGATCCGGACCTTGATGCCGACGATCAGATCGCGGTTTTGCCTCGCGACCTCGAGGCATTCGCGCGCGTCCAGCAGACGGACGTCGCTGCATTCGCCGACCATCACCGACTTCGAGAATGCGAAGATGCCGGCGAACGAGATGTTGAGGTAGGGCAGGATGCGGACGGGGCAGCGCTCGATGATGTGGGCGCGGAAGCCGTGGAAGTTGCCGGGCCCGGCGCTGCCGGCATCGACCAGGGTGGTGGCGCCCGAGCGCCTGGCGACCGGCTCCGGCCTGACGCTGAGGCTGGTGCCGCCCCAGTAGACGTGGGTGTGCAGGTCGATCAGGCCCGGCACCACGAGGCGGCCGTCGGCGGCGATCACCTCGCGCGCCTGCCCGGCATCGATCGCCGGCTCGACCGCCGCCACCTTGCCGTCGTGGAACGCCACGTCCAGCCGCGCATCGCGGCCTTGGGCCGGATCGATCACCCGCCCACCCCGGATCACCAGATCGTACATCGGCCTTCCCGTTGTTCCCCAGGCTTCGGCTTGGGCTCGTCGGACCGTTTGCGTCTACGGCCCCGAGTCGCCCGTTCAGAATAAGCACGGCTGCCGTGGCCCGCCAAGGCTTACCGACCGCGCAGGAAGCCCTTCGAGCGCCGGTCCCAGGCTGCCGGTCTTGCCGACGCTCGACCCGCTCGCCGGCCCATGGCGGCGAGCCGGGTTGCGCTGGGGTGTGGCCGGCCGGCCACGCTCGCCCTTTCGAGAATTCGGCTGACCTGAGAAATCGGATTAACAGTTGAGATCAACCGCCTCACGGGTTGTCCTATCCATGGCCGCAATAGCGCCGCCGACGGCGCTGGGTCGCGGGCTTGCTTTTTCAACCTTAAGACGAATATTATTGTCCCCAGGCGCGTAGAGCGCACTCCGATCAAACCGGCAAAAAGGCCCGTTGGGGAAGAAGGCAATGAGCGCAACTGTCGAAGTCGAGAAACACGAGATCCAGCGTCTGGTCGCGCTGATGAAGAGCCCGGGCTACTGGCGCGACCGCGACCCCGAGGTCGTGCGCGCCGTGCGCGCGGGCTTCCAGCGTCTGTACGGCAGGCCGGCCAAGCCTGCGGCGCCGGCGCGGCAGGGCGCGACCGAGGTCCAGAGCGCCGCCTGAGGCCCGCCGCGACATCGCGCTGGTCGCAACGCGTCAGAAGCGGAACGGCAGCCTTTCCCCACGAGCTGCCGGATGTCTACTCGCCGGCGGGGAGCGGAGCGTCGCGGTCGGGCCGGGATGATCCCCGACCGGGGCCAGCTCGGCGCGGCTGCCAGCCGTTGACCTTTTGCCGACGACGGTCCTTGATGTCAGGAGGACGAAGCGGGCCGGGACGGTTGCATGACGGGCCAGGCCGCCCTCGAGCGGATGACGGTTACCTCTTTTCTGGACTGGGCGAGCCGGCGCCCGGACGGCGAACGCTGGGAACTGATCGAGGGCAAGCCCATGCCGGTGCGCGGGCCGGCACCCGCGCACGCCATGGCGGCCGAGACGGTTGTGCACGCCCGCATCAAGCGCCGCATCGACCACGCGTTGACCAAGGCGCTGGCCGAGCCCGGCCAGGACTGCGAGGTGTTCGTCTCCGGCCCGAAGGTCCGGATCGACGCCGACACGGCCTTCGAGCCCGACGTGCTCGTGACCTGCGCCAAGGTGCCTCCCGGCATGCTCATGCCGGAGCCGCTGATCGTCGTCGAGGTTCTTTCCGTCAGCACGCGGGACCGGGACTTCACCATCAAGCTCGCCGGCTACGCCGCGCTGCCGAGCCTGGCGCACCATCTGCTGGTCGACACCCAGCGCCGCCTGGTCGTTCACCACCGTCGCGCCGTCGGCGAGCAGGACTTCCGGACCTCGATCGTGAGAGCCGGCGTGGTGCGCCTCGAACCGCCAGGGCTGGATCTCGACATCGACGCCCTCTACGCCGGCAGCGACGCCTGAATATCGTCTCCGAGGCGCGCGTCCGCACGGGACCGAGGCGGGCGGAATACCGGCGGTCCGGTGGGCGGGCGCCCGAGCCCATGGGCATGTAAACGCCCGACGCAAGCGCCACCGGGCCTCGCTCGCGCCGCACCTGCGCGCTCAGGCAAGGAGGTGCCAGAGCGGCACCGCGACGAACCAGAGGATGTAGGTGAGAGCCGCGACCATCAGGCCGTCGATGCGCTCGGCACGCGGCTCACGGCGCGCCTGGCGGGCGAGCAGGAGCAGCAGCAGGAGGGCGTGCGGCACGACGCCGTAGCCGATGCCGCCGAGCAGACGCGCAGGCGCCGGCAGTCGCTCGAGGCCGAGCGCGGCTGTGGCCGCCAACAAGGTGCAGAGTGCTGCAATCGCGTAGGCGCCGCGGATGCCCGTCCGGACCGCGAGCGTGCGTTTGCCGACCGCGCGGTCGGCGTCGTGGTCCGGCACGCCCGAGAGCGTGATGCTCGGCAGCACGGCCAGGAACAGCGGCAGGCTCAGGAGCCAGGGCAGGCCCACAGACCAGGCGCCGCCCTGAAAGACGAAGCCCGCGAGGATGGCGCCGGCGCTGTGGGTCAGGCCGACGTCGAGCTCGCCCAGGCCCCGGTAGCAGAGCCTGGCTGGCGGCACCGTGTAGCCCAATGCCAGGACCGTGAGAGCGGCGAGCAGCGGCGCGGCGGTGGCGCCCGATGCGCCGGTGCCGGCGATCAGCCCGAGCGCGGAGACCAGCGCGAGCGTCAAAGCGGCGACAAGGCCTTGCCGGACCTCGTGAAAGCTGAGCGCGCCGGTCGTCAGCACGCGCGAGCCGCCGTTGAACGGCCCGAAGTTCTGGTTAAGGCGGTCGGTCTCGAAGTCAAACCTGCTCGTTGGCGAGCACGGCCCCGACCTCGATGAAGAACAGGCAGAGCAGCCCCCACCAGAAGGCCGCGGCGTCGATCTGGCCGGTGACCGGCGCCGCCGCGAGCGCGCCGATCGTGTAGGCGAGCCAGGTCATGGGATAGAACTGCAGCCGGATCGCCTTGAGCCAGCTTGCAAGCTTGCGGCGGGCGCGCTGGGCGCTCGAGAGCGGGCCGGCGTGCAGCCGGCTGCCTTCGGCCCCGGCAGCCTCGAGCCAGGCTTGCCGCTGCGCGAGGCGGGAGCCCCTGACCGGCCCGAAGCGGCGGATGCGCACAACCCGGATACCGCAGAAGCCTAGGATCGCGCGCGCCATCGCCTTGTCGCCGGGGGCGCCGTAGAGCCAGCGCCAGACCCAGCCGGGGGTGTCGGTGGTGGTCAGGAGCTCGGCCGTCCTGCCGGTGAGCAGGGGCAGGTAGCCCGATCCGGCCGTTTCCTCGAACGCAAAGCCCGGTGCCAGGACCCGGTCGAGGAAACCCTTCAGCAAGGCCGGCATGGTGCCCCACCAGGTCGGGTAGACGAACGCCAGGTGGTCGGCCCAGTCGATCAGCGCCGCCGCCCGGCGCAGATCGGGCTCCGCGCTCTGGTCCGCGAACACCCGGGTCCGGACGTTCGGATCGAATTCCAAGCGGCTCACTTCAAGCAGCTCGACGATTGCCCCTGCCCGTCTCGCGCCGGCGGCGTAGGCCGCGGCGAGCGCGCCCGTGAGGCTCGCCGGCCGCGGGTGGCCGACCACCACCAGAACCTTGAGCGGCGCACGCTCGGCCCGGCTGCGGGCGCAGGCCGCGCCGGGCGGGCCCTCGCCTCGGGCCGCACTCGCCAACGCCTCGTCGCCCACTCCTGACGCCCTCTTGACCCGTCGTTGCTGCCGTCCGCCCGCGGAGGACAACAGTCCGGTCACAAGGGTGGTTCCCCCCGCGCCGCGACCGAGCAGCGGCGGATCGAAGGCGCGTCAGCGATTGCCCGGCCCGCCGAACGATGGCGCCGCCTCGGGGTCCAGGGCACGCGTGACGTAGGCCTGCAGCTGCGGCGCGTATTCGGTCCAGAGCGCGCGCAGCGCCGCGATCGGCTGCTCCGCCCAGTCGACCCGGAGATCGACCACCGGCCAGGGCTGGCGATCGGCGACCAGGAGGCCCGCGGAGCGGACCGGACCGGTCTCGCCGCCGGCGGCGAGACCTGCCTCGAGGGCGCTCACCAGACGCTCGGCGAGCTGGCCGGAGGTTTTCTCGAACGCCTCGATCATCGCCGCCGGCACGCCCGGGTTCGCGAGCAGATTGCCGATCGCGACGCAGGCACTGCTTTCGGCCGCGGCATGGATGCCGAGCGCCCTCGCGCCACTGTAGTGCGCGGTGCTGCCCTGGCGATCGACCGCCGCGAGCTGGCGCCAGGCGATGTGCGGGGCCTCGGTCCGGACGCGGGCGAGCGCGTCGGCCGCCGACAGGCCGCCCGCCATCAGATCGAGCGTTCGCGGCCCCAGGCGCGGGTCGGTGACGTTCTGGCTGAGCGCCGCGCCTGCGCCCGCGCGCACGAAGACGCAGCGGCTGGCGACGCAGATCGAGGACGAGGTGATCGCGACGCCGAGCGCGCCGGTCTCCGCATCACGTGCCGCGATCGAGAAGGTCATGGCCTCAACTCCGCTTCGCGCTCCGGCGGGATCACCGCGATCACGTCGATCTCGACCAGCCATTCGGGGCGCGCGAGCGCCGTCACCACGAGCCCGGTCGAGACCGGGAAGGTGCCCTTCAGCCACTTGCCGACCGCCCGGTAGACGGGCTCGCGGTAGCGCGGGTCGGTGAGGTAGATCGTGACCTTGCAGACGTCCTCGAGGCGGGCGCCGGCCTCGGCCAGCAGCGCTGCGACGTTGGCCATGGCCTGCTCCGCCTGACCTGCCGCATCGCTGATCGCGACCGAGGCGCTGGTCTCGAGGTCCTGTCCAACCTGACCGCGCAGGAACACCATCGTGCCGCGCGCCTTCACGACCTGGCAGAGATCGTTGTCGAGCCGCTGCTCGGGGTAAGTGTCGCGGGTGTTGAACTTGCGGATCCGATCGTGTGCCATGTCCCCGTCCGGGGCTCGTTGCGTGGGCCCGGCTGCCGTTAATCCTTCGTTAACCCGGCCCCGTTAAACCTTCCTTCGGGAGGTCCATGGGACCGTGGGAATCCGCGGCCGAATCAAGGCCCGACCGGTTGTGCGGGCGGCGGGGGTCAGCGCACCCGGTCGGAGAGGCCCGCGGCCTTCTGGACCAGGTCGAGCGGGCGCTGCCAGTCGACGTTGGTGTAGACGGCGTTGAGGTGCGCGAACGGCGGCGACTGGGCGAACAGCTCGAAGGTCACCCGATGGCCGGCATAGTCGGAGTTGAGGAGGTCGCGCGCGAAGGCGAGCAGCTTGAAGCGGTCCTGTGCGACCCAGGCTTCGTTGACGCTGTAGAACTTTTCGAGCCAGGGCGCGGTCTCCGGGTTCTCGAAGCTCGCCCAGTCCGGGGTCAGGCAGATCTGGCCGCCGCAGAGCTCGCGCGCGAGATGCATCATCGCCGGCAATTCCGTGCAGGCGCGCACCCGGCCGGTGTAGAGCAGCGCCTGGTTCGGCATCAGAAGCCCTGCGGGGCTGGGCTCGGCGGCCGCGATCGCCGCGGTCAGGTGCGCGTTGATCGTCTCGCGGTAGCACGCGAGCTCTGCGAGCTTCTCGCGCACCGCCGGCTGCTTCTCGAGCCCGGTCTGGCGGAGGTTGAAGAGTGCCGTGCCGATCATCAGCTCGGCCAGCCGCTGGATCCGCTGCACGAACGGGAAGGCGCTGTAGCGGTGCAGGCAGGAGCGGATGAAGGTCGCCGCCCGGGTGTGCCGGTAGAACAGCACGTCCTCCCAGGGGATCAGCACGTCGTCGAACACCAAGAGCGTGTCGACCTCGTCGAAGCGGTTCGCGATCGGATAGTCCGCGGCCGGGCGCCTGCCGGCGAAACCCGCGCGGCAGATGTGCTTCAGCCCCGGGGCGTTCATCGGCACGACGAAGCCGACCGCATAGTCGGACAGCTCGGCATCGCCCCAGTTGGCGATCGTGGGCTTGACGAACGCCTGATGGGCGTAAGCCGCCGCGGTCTCGTACTTGGCGCCGCGGACGACGATCCCGGCATCGGTCTCCCGGACCATGTGCAGGAGCATGTCCGGGTCCTGCTCCTGGGGCCGCTTGGAGCGATCGCCCTTGGGGTCGGTGTTGGCCGAGACGTGGAACACGTCCCCCTGCTCGACCCGCTCCACGTGGCGCCGGATGTTGTCGGCAAAGCGCGGGTCGACTTCGTTCAGCACGTCCTGGCCGTCGTAGAGAGACCAGAGCTCGCCCACCGTCTCGTCGCCGACCCGGATGACCACGCCGCCCAGATCATCGAGGGTCGCCTCGACGGCGGCGCGCTTGGCCTGCCAGTCTTCCCGGGTTCGCGGCAGCCGGTGCGCGACCAGGCGGCGCTCGCCATCGTCCAGGGCAACGTAGGTCAGGACGTCCTCGAGTGCCGGCTCATGCGCCAGATCGTAAATCCGGGCGCGCGCGTCGACGATCGGCTTGAACGCCGGGTGGGCCGGAACATCGGCGACCCGCTCGCCCTCGATCCAGACCGCGCGACCATCCCGCAGGCTCGCCCGGTAGTCGTCGCCGCTCCGAAGGGTCACGGCGGCGGCGCCTCCGGGATCGCTGTGCCGATCATGCAGTCGCGGGTCACCAGCGCCGCGAGCGCGGCCTCGCCGAGACCCTCGGTGCCCGCGGGCCGCATCGGCAGCACAAGGTAGCGCAGGTCGGCGGTGCTGTCGTGGACCCGGATCTCGACGTCGTCCGCAATCTCCGTCCCGAACTCGGCCAGCACCGCGCGCGGCTCGCGGATCGCGCGCGAGCGGTAGGCGCGCGCCTTGTACCAGTCGGGCGGCAGGCCGAGCAGGCCGCGCGGATAGCAGGAGCAGAGCGTGCAGACGACGACGTTGTGCAGGGCGGGCGTGTTCTCGAGTGCTCGGATCGGGATCGCGCCCGCGTCAATGCCCAAGTCCAGCGCCGCGGCATTGACGTCCTCGAGCAGGAGCACCTTGAAGCCGGGTCGAGCCAGGCGCGCGCGACCAGCCTCGCGCCGTCGGCCGGCGAGCGCGCATCGATCGCCTCGAGCGTGCGCCGCAGATCCGCGGCCCCGAACACGCCCTTCTCGATCAAGAGCTCGCCGATCGCCTCGGCCATCAGCTGATAGTGATCGAAGGGCCGATCCTCGAGGTCCGGCTGCTTGGGGTGCGGCGGGTGCCGGTGATCGTGCGGATGGGAATGGGGATGGTGATGCTGAGGCTCAGCCGTCATGCCGGCGCATCCTTTGCGGGCTCGAGCCAGTGCTCGAAGAGGTCGACGATTGCGCTGTCCGCGGCCGGGCCGCGATAGTCCGGCCAGAGCTCGGCCTGGCGAAAGCGCACCCGGTAGAGCGTCTCTGCGGGCAGCCCGTCCCGGCCGTAGGCGAGCTCCTCGGGGTTGCCGAAGCGGCCCGCGATCGCGTCGATCACGCCCGCCCGGCCGCGCACGTAGTAGGGGGTGCGGAGGTGGCCCGGCGGAAAGGCGCGCCGCACCCGCACCCGCTGGCCGATCGCGAAGGCGTTGCTCATCCGTGCGCCTCGGGCGCCGCCGGCCGCCCCTCGGCGCGCCAGCGGGCCTCGACCTCGGCGAGCCTACGGCCGAGCTCGTCGACCGTGATCACGCCCTTCTCGAGCAGATTGTTGCCGATCGAGGCGATCCAGCGCTGGTAGTAGGTGAGCTCGTCGTAGGCGCCGGGCCCGAGCTGCTCGACCCCGCGCCGGAGCTCGTCGACGGTCATGACCTTGCACTGCGGGCTCACGAGCAGGCGCAGGATCGCATCGACCCGCTTCTCCCAGAGCGCGTAGTCGTGCTCGACCCGCTCGACCGGCCCCGCCGGCTCGCCACCCATGTCATGGTGCCGCCGCATCGCGCCTCCTCCGCCTCCTTTACGATACACTATCTCGCGGGCGGCGTGCTCGACAAGGCATCAATCCCGCTCGAGACTGCCGCCTTTCTGCTTCAACCATAGAGCGAATCCTGATAGCGAGACGCATGGTGACCGCTCCGATGACGGTGGTCGAAGTCGAGCCATTCCCGGTCCCCCCGAGAGGCAACGACAGCCGTCGCCAGTGACGGTTGGGGTCGCTCAGTGCGACATCAGCACCGGCACGGTCATGTCGGAGAGGATCGTGCGCGTCACGCCGCCCAGCATCAGCTCGCGCAGGCGCGAATGGCCGTAGGCGCCCATGACCAGGAGGTCGGCGCTCTGGTTGGCGAGCTCCGAGAGGATCGCGTTGGCGATGTCGATGTCATGCGCCTCGACCCTTTGGACCTCGACCTTGATCCCGTGGCGGGCGAGGTGCAGGCCGATGTCCGCGCCCGGCTCCTCGCCGTGGCCGAACCGCTCGTTGGCGGGGTTGATCGTCACCACCTTGACGGCCTTGGCGCGCTCGAGCAGCGGCAGGGCGTCGTTGACCGCGCGCGCCGCCTCGCGCGAGGCGTCCCAGGCGACCATGACCCGCTCGCCGAGGGTCGCCGCCGGGCCGATGTAGGGGACCACCAGCGCCGGCCGGCCGCAACTGAGGATCACCTCCTCGGTCAGATAGCGCGGCCCGGTCCCGGGATCGTCCGGATCGACCTGGCCCAGGATCGCGAGATCGACGTAGCGGGCGTGGGTCGCGAGCGCGTCGGCGACCTCGGTGTACAGCACCCGGTCGATCCGGCTGTCGAACGCGACCTCGCTGCCCGCCGCGACCTCGGCGACGCGGGCCAGCGCGGCCTCGGCCCGGGCGCGCAGCTCCTGCTGCAGGTTGGTCAGCAGATCGATCGGCAGATAGCCCTGGGCGAAGCTCGCGGGCGAGGGCTCGGAGATGACGTAGACGCCGGTCAGATGGGCGCCGTGCGCGGCCGCGAGCGCGACCGCGGCCTCGATCCGGCGGGCGCAGCTCCTGGTGTCGTCGACCTGGACCAGTAGATTCCTCAAGGCCATCGGGCTCCACTCCTTTGCTTGCGCTCTCCGCGCGGGTCCGCCGGCGCCGGCCCGCGGTCTCAGTCCGGCCAGAACGCCCGGATCGGCCGCGGCAGGATGCTCTTGACATCCTCGATCTCGCCACCGCTGACCCGCCCGGCGAGCAGGCCGAAGACCGCGCGGACCGCGGGCTCCGGGTCGAAGTCCGGGTCGTGCGCCTCAGCCCTGACGTGCGCGAGGAAGGCTTCGGCGGTCCGCTCCCGCAGCGGCTTGCCGGCGGGATGCCAGTCCTCGTAGTAGATGCCGCGCACCAGCATCGGCAGCTGGGCCCCGAGATGCGCGGCCTCGTCCACGGTCAGCCGGTCGCGGAGCGCGTGCAAGGTGGTCCGCAGCGCCATGTAGGCAAGCCGCCGGTCATCGGTCTGCAGCCGGCCCATCAGCTCCTTGAGCCAGATGGTGGTCAGCTGCGCCGAACGCTCGAACGCCTCGATCCCGGTCGTGGTCATCGCTTCATCGCTCCTGGCTCACGCTCGGGGCCGGGGGCACCCTAAAGCGGCAGCCGGGGGCTTTGAATTGATCTGGGTCAACGACTGGCCAGAGCAAGCGCAGCGGGCGGCGCCGCCCGGGCGCGCCCGGTTGGAGGCCACCGACCACCCCGTCCCCGGGTCAGTCGGCGCGCAGCGCCTCGAGTCCCTGCCAGTCGAGCTCGACGCCGTGGCCCGGCCGTTCGCGCGCGATCGCGTAGCCGTCTTCGATCCGCAGCGGCTCGGTGATGAAGCGCTCGAGGCCGAAGCCGTGGACCTCGAGGAAGGACGCGTTCGGGACCGCCGCCAGCAGGTGGACGTGGAGGTCGTGGACGCCGTGCGAGGTGACCGGCAGATTGGCGGCCTCGGCGAGCCGCGCGACCTTGAGCCAGACCGAGACGCCGCCGCAGTTGGACAGGTCCGGCTCCGGAAAGGCAACGCCGCCCGCCTCGATCATGGCCTGGAACTCGTAGAGCGTGTGCAGGTTCTCGCCGGTCGCGATCGGCAGGCCGCCCTCGCGCGCGATCCGAACGTGCCCCTTGACGTCGTCGGGGATGGTCGGCTCCTCGAGCCAGGTGAGCTGATGCGGGGCCAGCGCCCGGGCCGCCCGGATCGCGACGTCGGCGCGCCAGCGCATGTTGGCATCGACCATCAGCGGCAGATCGGGCCCGAGCAGGTCGCGCATGGCCTTGACCCGCGCCACGTCCTCGGACAGCCGCTCGCGGCCGACCTTCATCTTGATCGCGCGAAAGCCCCTGGCGAGGTTGTCCTCGGTCTGGCGCAGCAGCTGCTCGAGCGGGAACTGCAGGTCGATCCCGCCGGCATAGGCGGGCACACGGGGGTCGTGGCCGCCGAGCAGGCGCCAGAGCGGCAGGCCCCGCCGCCTGGCCATCAGATCCCAGAGCGCGGTATCGATCGCCGAGAGCGCGTGCACCGCGAGCCCGCCCCGGCCGACGTAGTGCACGGCCCACCAGAGCTTCTGCCAGAGCGCCTCGATCCGGGTCTCGTCGGCGCCCTCGAGCAGCGGTTGGAGGTCGCGCCCGATCAGGCTGCCGATCGCGCCGCCGCCCGCCCCCACGGTATAGGTGTAGCCGAGCCCCTCGGCGCCGTCCGCGTCCCGGATGCGCACGGTGACCAGCTCGAATGCGCTCATCGTGCCGTGGGTCGAATCCGAAAGCGCCACCGGCAGCGGCACCCGGTAGTGATCCGCCCGAACCGATGCGATCGCCATGCGCTGCCTCCCCCTGCGGACGCTCATTGCCGTCTTTAGCATGGCACAGGTCCGGCGTATGAGGCGAGGCGCGGCGGCGCCGAAATCAGCGCCCGACTACCGGACGGCCGTCGTCCTCGTCGAGGCTGGGGTCAGCCAGATCCGGCGCGACAAAAAACCGCCGCTCCAGGGAGCGGCGGTTGGCCATCCGGGACGATCGTCCCGCTCAGCCGTCCTTCTTGCCGCTCGGCGCGATGATCGGCTTGCTCGACTTGCCGTCCGTCGATGCGAGCGTCTGCTTGCCGTTGCTGACATGCATGCTGTCGTCGCAGGCGAACGCGGTGCCGCTGCCGGCCATGAACGCGAGCAGAGCCACGAGAGCCAGAACGCTACGGATCATGACGTCACTCCCAGCTGGAGAGACCCGAGCTTAGCCGCTGGCAGCCCCCGCTGGCAAACCCTTTCTGTCTGGCCGCGATCAGGTCGCCCGGCGTTCAGTCGGCGTAGCCAGGCGCCGAGGGTCCCGAAGATCAGCGTCGCAGGACATGGGGTGAGGTGCGCAGCTCCTCAGGCCCGCTGCCCTGCGGGCTTACCCACGTCTTCGAGCGGTGCCGTGTCACTCGGGCAGCTCCGCCGGCTCAGAGGGACCCGGGCGATTGCCTCGTCGACCGCCTCGGGGCTGATGCCGTCAATTCACGACTTTCAGCATGCCGCCGTCGACGTAGTAGGTGGCGCCGACGCTGTAGCTTGCCCGCTCGGAGCAGAGAAATACGAAGAAGGCGGCGACCTCCTCGGGGGTCGCGAAACGCTTGATCGGCGCGTGCTCGTTCGCGACGCCCTCGATGTAGCTCTGCCAGGGCTTGCCGGTGCCCGCGGTCAGCTCGGTCGCGGTCTTGATCCAGTCCGGGGTCAGGACCAGGCCGAGGTTGAGCGCGTTGACCCGGATGCCCCAGGGGATCAGCTCGTTGGCGAGATTCTTGGAGAGCATGACGAGGGCCGCCTTGGTCACGTTGTAGATCGGCTCGTACCAGAGCGGCTGGGCGGCGCAGATCGAGGCGTTGTTGAGGATCACGCCGCCGCCACGCGCGCGCATCAGAGGTGCCAGGCCGCGCGCGAGGCGGACCGCCGCCATCACGTGCAGGTCCCAGTAGCCCTGCCACTTGTCATCGGGCGCGTCCATGATGGTCTCGTTGGAGCCGGTGCCGGCATTGTTGATCAAAAGATCGCAGCCGCCGTGCTCGCGCAGGGCCTCGGCGATCACGCGCGCGCAGCCCTCGGCGGTCGCGACGTCGGCCGCGATCCCGAGCGTGCGCACCCCGAACTCTTCCCGGATCTCCTCGACCCGCTCGGCAAGGCGCGCCTGATCGCGCGCGACCAGCGCCAGGTGCACGCCCTCGCGCGCCAGCTCACGCGCGACCGCAAGCCCGATCCCGACGCTGCCGCCGGTGATCACCGCGACCTTGTCCGCAAGGCCCAGGTCCATCGCGTCCTCCCCTTGCTTCACTTGACGATCGGGATCTTGCTGCGGTCGATGGTGACCGCGACCGCCAGGATCAGCACGATCCCGAACACGATCTGCTGGGCGAAGATGTCGACGCCGACGAAGGTCATGCCGATGCGCACGACCGCGATGATCAAGGCACCGATCAGCGTGCGCGCGACGCTGCCGACGCCGCCGGTGATCGCCGTGCCGCCGACGATGACCGCGGCGATCGCCGGCAGGAGCAGCTCGTTCGCGAGCGTCGGCGAGCCGCTCGCGAGCCGCCCGGCCAGGATCACGCCGGCAAAGCCCGCAAGGCTGCCCGAGAGCATGCAGGCGATGATCTTCTGGCGATCGACGCGCACGCCCGAGGCGAAGGTCGCGGGCTCGCCGGCGCCGATCGCCTGGCTGTAGCGGCCGAAGGCAGTGTAGCGCTGGAGGAACAGGCCGCCCGCCAGCACCAGCGCCCCGATGATCACTTCGTTCGGCAGGCCCAGGCTGACGCCCGTGATCCAGCCGATGTAGGCGCGCTCGTTGGCGCCCATCGTGATCGCGCGAGCGTCCGAGATGATCAGCGCGGTGCCGGCCGCGATGCCGCCTATCGCGAGCGTCGCGATGAAGGAGGGGATGCGCAGCTTGACGTGGGCAAGCCCGCCGAGCGCGCCCGCCACGGTGCCGGTCAGAGTCGCCAGCACGAAGCCGAGATAACCGAAGCGCGGCAGGGCGAGCGCCACGACCACGCTCGAGAGCGAGGCGACCGACTGGATCGAGAGGTCGATGCCGCCCAGCATGATCACGAAGCTGACGCCGACCGCCAGCACGAACAGGGTCGCGGTGTCCGAGGCCAGGACGAGCAGCGTCTGGAGCGTCAGGAACTCGGGCGTGATCAGGCCGATCAGGATCATCAGCGCGAGCAGCGTCACGAGCGGCATCGACTGCCGCAGATGCGCGCCCCCCGCCCCGATCGCGCCCGCTCTCATTCCCATTCTCTCCCGCGCGGTCGATACAACGACGACGCCGAGGTTCGGAAAAACGGCTACACCATGTGCTCGATCAGCTCGACCTGCTCGGGCTTGCAGCCGGCGGGGGCATCGAAGCGCCGGGTGATCACGCCATCGCGCATGACCAGGATGGTGTGGCTGAGGCCGATCGTCTCCTCGAGCGTATCCGCGGTCAGGATGATGCCGATGCCGTCGTCCGAGAGCGCCCGGATCAGCTCGTAGACCTCCTCCTTGGCGCCGACGTCGAGGCCGCGGGTCGGATGGTCGAGGATCACGATGCGGGCGCGCGCGTTCAGCCACTTGGCGAGCACGACCTTCTGCTGGTTGCCGCCCGAGAGGTTGAGGCAGAGCGCTGAGATGCCGGGCGTGCGGATGTGGAGCTGGTCCACCCAGCCGGACGCCACCCGCTTCTCCTGGCCGTGATCGATCAGGCCCGCGCGCATGACCCGCTCGAGGCTGGCAAGCGTCAGGTTGGCGGCGACCGGCAGGAACAGCACCAGCCCCTCGGTCCGCCGCTCGCGCGGGATGTAGCCGATGCCGCGGGCGACGGCGTCCGACGGCGAGGCGAGGCGGACCGGCTGGCCGTCGATCAGGAGCCGCCCCTCGCCGGGCTGGGCAAAGCCGAACAGCGTCCGGCAGAGCGCCTCGCGCCCGGAGCCCAGCACGCCCGCGATGCCGAGAATCTCGCCCTCGTGGAGCTCGAAGTCGACGCCCCGGTACGCGCCGGCGAGCGCCAGGTTCTCGGCCGCCAGCAGGACCTTGTCGCGGTAGGGCCGCTGCCGGCTCTCGCGGTAGTATTCGGCGTGCCGGCCGCGTCCGACCATCAGCTGGTGCAGCTGCCGGACGTCGGCCTCGGCGGCTGCGAGGTCGGCCACCACCTTGCCGTCCTTCATGACGTAGATGCGATCGCTGAGCGCCAGCACCTCGTCGAGCCGATGCGAGACGAAGATGAACGACGCGCGCGCCTTCAGCGCCCGCACGCGCGCGAACAGGATGTCGATGTCGGCCTGCTCGAGCACCGAGGTCGGCTCGTCGAGCAGGATGATCAGGTGCCCTTCGGCCTGCTCCTCCAGCGTCAGGGCCTTGGCGAGCTCGACCATCTGGCGGGCGGCGAAATCGAGCGCCGCGGTCGGCGTCGAGGGCTCGACCCTCAGCTCGACCTTGGCGAGCTGGCGCGCGGCCGCGGCGTGGAGCTCGGACCAGCGGATCAGGCCCGCGCGGGTGAACGGGCCCTCGGCGCCGAGGTAGAGGTTCTCGGCGACCGACAGGTTGGGCAAGAGCGACTGCTCCTGGAAGACCATGCCGATGCCGTGCTTTGCGGCCTCGTTCGGCGTCCGGAGTGACGACCGGCCGGCCGTGCAGCTCGATCGTGCCGGCATCCGGCTGATAGACGCCGGCCAAAATGCGCATCAGCGTCGACTTGCCGGCGCCGTTCTCGCCGACCAAGCCCACCACCTCGTGCGGCCGGACCTCGAGCGCGACGTCGTCGAGCGCCTTGACGCCCGGGAACGCCTTCGCGACCCCGCGCAGCGCCAGGACCGGAGCGGGGCGTCCGGCGGCCGCGGGCGCGCTCATTTGTTGATGCCGAGCCGGGCGCGATCGACCGAGAGCGCCACCGCGACGATGATCAGGACGCCTTGCACGATCTGCTGGACGTAGGGCGAGATGCCCATCAGCACCATGCCGTTGCTGAGCACCATGACGATCAGCACGCCGACCAGGGTCTGGAGCACGCCGCCCGAGCCGCCCATCAGCGCCGTGCCGCCGACCACCACCGCCGTGATCGTCGTGAACAGCCGGCCCTGGCCGATCAGCGCGAAGCCCGCCCCCTGCTGGGCGGCCGCGATGATCCCGCCTAAGCCATAGAAGGTGCCGGCGATCGTGAAGACCGCGATCCGGCAGCGGCGGACGTTGATGCCCGAGAGTGCTGCCAGGTCCTCGCCGCCGCCGATCGCGTAGATGTGGCGGCCGAGCCGGGTGTGGTTCTGGATGACGTAGGCGATGGCGAGTGCTGCGAGCGCCACCCAGACCGCAATCGGCATGCCCGCCAGGCGCTCGAGCGCCAGCGCCCGGATGGTCGGATCGTTGATCCGGACGGTGACCCCGCCCAGGATCGCGTTCGCGATGCCGACGCCCACGAACCACATGCCGAGCGTTGCCATGAAGGACGGGATCCGGAGGCCGACGTGAATGACGCCGTTGAGCAGGCCCATGAGCGCGCCGAGCAGGATCACGAGCAGCGCGCCGAGCAGGCCGAAATCGTTGGCGTTGGCGCCGTTCAGCACCAGAAGGCTCAGGATCACCGCGCTGAACGCGACCACGCCCTCGATCGAGAGATCGACCGAGCCCATGATGATCACGAAGGTGACGCCGAGGCCCAGGATCAAGGGGATCGCGGCGGTATTCGCGATCCGCTCGAGATTGCGCACCGAGAGGAAATTGGGGTTGACGATGCCGACCAGGACGCAGAGCGCCAGGAGCACGAGGACCGGCGCGAACGGCCCGAGCCGGCGCAGCAGCCGGCGCCGGCGCGCCTGCGGCGCCTCCTGCCCGGCGGCCAGCGCGCCCGAGGCGGCCGCGGTCATCGCCCTCGTCGGATCGTGACCGCCGACCGCTGGCCGAGGGCCACGGCCCGACCGGCCACCTCGGGCGAGCCCGGGCTCACTGGTACTGGATCTGACCCGAGGCGCGGCCCCAGATGTCGTCGAAATCGAGCTTGGGCGTGCTCTTGATGTTGGTCTCGTAGAACTCCTTGGCGTTGGCCTTGGTGATCACGATGCCGGTGCCGTAGAACTCGCGGTGCTCTTTCGGCTCCTTGCTCGGATCGAACTTGCCGGTCTTGGCGTGGTAGGGGATCGAGAGCCCCATGCTGCCCTGCCAGAACGGGTCCCAGGCGACCGTGCCCGCGAACTCGCCGTTCATGACCGCCTCGACCGCGAGCTGGATGCCGTCGATGCCGGTGACCGGCACCTTGCCGGCCATGCCCTCCGCGCGCAGCACCTCGAGCGCCGAGATGCCCATGCCGTCGTTGGCAGCCCAGACGCCCTTGATCTGATCGCCGAAGCGGGTGACCCAGGCGTTGGTGATGTCATAGGCCTGGTTGGGGTCCCAGTTGGCGACCTGGAAGTCCAGGAGCTTGACGTCGGGATTGGCGGCGAGCGCCGCATCGAGCCCGGCCTTGCGCTCGATCGCGGGCACGTTGGAGAGGATGCCGCCGAGCGCCACGATGCCGCCCTTGCCGCCCATGGCCTTGAACAGCGCCTCGGCCATCGCCTTGCCGTTCGGCTTGCCGTCGAACGAGATGTGGGCGACGTAGTACGGGATCGAAGTCCCAGGGATGCAGGTCGGCGGGCTTGTTCCACTGGGTCACGACATAGACCTTGGCCTTGGCGCAGGCCTCGACGATCGGCCGCGCGTCCGGGCTCTCGTTGGGATCGACGTTGAGCACCATGTTGCCGCCGGTCTTGGCGATGATCGCCTTGATGTCGGCGATGCCCTTCTCGCTGTTGCCCTCGGTGACGAGCGTCGCGTAGTCGGCGCCGGCCCATTTGGCGAACGCCTCGCCGCCCTGATTCCAGGTCGCGTGGTAGGGGTTGGAGAGCGAGCGGATCGAGTTGACGACGGTGATCTTGTCCGCAGCCAGCAGCCGGCCCGGCCGGCCGGCCGCGAGCGCGCCGGCGCCGAGCGCGCTGGCCTGAAGGAAGTGGCGGCGTGACCACGGGCCGATCAGACCCGGGCATCGTGAAGATGGCATCTTGTCAGCCCCCCTTACGAGTTATGGTTGTCGTGCGCGGCAGCATATCAGCGGCCGGATTTGGCTGCAAACGGTCCTCGCATCGGTCGACCGCGCCATTGCCGCAGTCGCCGGGGAAGAGCATAGTCCCGCGATTGATTGATCAGGGAGGCGGTTCATGCGCAGGAATGCTGTCGTTCTCGCCTTAGCACTCGCATTAGCGCCACTTGGCGCCAATGGCGCGGATCTCGTCGTCTGGTGGGAGCAGGCATTCTACCCCCAGGCGGATGAGGCGGTCCGCGAGATCGTCGCCGCCTTCGAGCAGGAGACCGGCAAGCGGGTCGAACTCGTCCAACCGTCACAGGACGAGATCATGAAGCAGGCCGAGAGCGCCCTTCAGGCGGGGACGCCGCCCGACTTCCTGTTCAGCACCGTGATCGAACGAGACGCTGCAAAGTGGGCTTACGAGGATCGGCTCGTCGACCTCGATGGGGTGCTCAGCCCGGTCCTGGACCTGTTCGATGCCGACACCATCGGGGTCTCCACCTTGATCGACGGCAAGTCCGGCCGGCGCGGCCTGTACGCGCTGCCCATGGGCCGGACTTCCAACCACGTCCATGTCTGGAACAGCCTCCTGGAGCGCGCCGGCTTCACGCTTGCCGACATCCCGCAAGAATGGGAGGCGTTCTGGTCGTTCTGGTGCGATCGCGTGCAGCCGGCGGTACGCAAGGCAATCGGCCGCGAGGACATCTGGGCGGTCGGCCTGCCGATGTCGATCGCAGCTGCCACCGACACGGAAACCGAGCTCACGCAGTTTCAGCTCGCCTACCAGGCATCCTGGCTGAGCCTGGACCGGCGGGTCCAGGTCGACGATCCCGCGGTCCGCGAAGGAATGGTCAAGGCCATGAGCGCCTACACCGAGATCTGGCGCAAGGGCTGCACCCCGCCCGATGCGGTCGACTGGACCAGCGCGGGCAACAACAAGGCGTTCCTGGCGCAGAGCGTGGTGATGACGGCGAACCCGTCGCTCTCGATCCCGGCGGCGCTGCGAACGGCGCGGCCCGACGACTATCAACGGAACGCCGCGACCATCGACTGGCCGCACGCGGCCAACGGCGAGCCGCTCGTGATCGATGGGGTATTTGTACCGCGCCGTGGTCTTCAAGGATGGCGATCACGTCGCCACCGCCGGGAAGTTCGTCCGCTTTCTCGCCGAGGGCGGCTGGCTCGCCCACTGGCTCGATTTCTCAGGCGACGAAATCATGCCGCCGATGCGCAAGCTGGTCGAGCAGCCGTTCTGGCTCGACGCCGAGCGATCCGCACCGCATGCGCGGGGCGATCCAGACTCCTGACCCAGCCCCACCTCATGGACATGGATGTGCGGGACAACGAATGGCGCTCGGGTCCGATCTGGAGCGAGAACGTCTGGGGCAAGGCCGTCCACCGCGTCGTCGCCGACGGCCTCAGCCCCGGAGCAGGCGGTCGACGAGGCGATCGCCCGGATCAAGCAGATCCTGAGCGAGTAGCCGCCAGGGCAGTCGGGGCGTCCTGTTGCGGAGCGGCTTCTCGCCTGCGCGTGCTTCCGTGTTAGGGTAGCAGCTCGATGACCGGTAGAGGCAGGCACATGGCGCGCGCAGATCCTTTGACCGACGAACGTCAGTCGCTCTACGAGCGTGATTTTTACCTGTGGGTCGAGGAACAGGCGGGTCTCCTGCGGCAAGGGGCCTCCGAGCGCCTCGACGTCGCCAACCTGGTCGAGGAGATCGAGGATTTGGGCACCAGCGAGAGAAAAGCCATCAAGAGCAATCTCGTGGTCGTCCTCCTGCATCTCCTGAAGCACCAGTTCCAGCCGCGCCGGCGCAGCCGAAGCTGGCGCGCGAGGATCCTCGAGCATCGCCAGCGCCTCAGGGACGATCTGCGCATCAGCCCGAGCCTGCGGGGACACGCCCAGTTGGTGTTCGAGGAGGCCTATGCCGATGCGCGCGCCCGGGCCGCGACCGAGACCGGCCTCGCCGCGCGGACGTTCCCGGCGGCATCCCCTTACACCCTGGACCAGACCCTCGATCCGGACTTCCTGCCCGACTGAGGGACCCTGGCAGCGAGAGCGACAGCACTGGGAGCGCGTGCCACGATCAGCGTTGAGCCAGCGAAGCAGCATGTCGTCGTGCATGGTAAACGGATGGCCTACGTCGAGCGCGGGGTGGGCGACCCGATCCTGTTCCTGCACGGCAATCCGACCTCGTCCTACCTGTGGCGCAACGTGATGCCGCATCTGGAAGGGCTCGGGCGCTGCATCGCGCCGGACCTGATCGGCATGGGCGACTCGGAGAAGCTCGGCGGCTCAGGCCCGGACAGCTATCGCTTCGTCGAGCATCGCCGTTACCTCGACGGGCTGCTGGACGCGCTTCAGGTGGGAAAAAGAGTGACAATCGTCGGTCACGACTGGGGCTCGGCGCTGGGGTTCGACTGGGCAAACCGCCACCGCGCGGCGATCCGGGGCATCGCCTACATGGAGGCGATCGTGCGCCCGCTCGCCTGGGCGGAATGGCCGGCGCCGATCCAAAAGCTGTTCGAAGGCTTCCGCTCGGATGCCGGCGAGGCGATGGTGCTGGAGAAGAACGTGTTCGTCGAGCGCGTGCTGCCGGGCTCGGTCCTGCGCGGACTGACGGCAGAGGAGATGGCGGTCTACCGCCGGCCCTTTGCCGAGCCGGGCGAGGCGCGCCGCCCGACGCTGACCTGGCCGCGCGAGATCCCGCTCGATGGCGCGCCCGCGGACGTCGCGGCGATCGTCCAGGCCTACGCCTCCTGGCTCGCGCAGAGCAACGTCCCGAAGCTGTTCGTCAACGCCGACCCCGGCGCGATCCTGGTCGGCGCGCAGCGGCGAGTTCTGCCGCAGCTGGCCGACCCAGACCGAGGTCACGGTGAGCGGCAGCCACTTCCTCCAGGAGGACTCGCCGGACGCGATCGGCCAGGCGCTCGCCGACTGGTATCGGAGTCTCGCCTAGGCGCGCTGCGCCTCGTAGACCGCCTTCTCGAAGGCGAAGAACAGCGGCAGCGCCTTCTTGTCGCCGAACGGCAGCACCTGGGTCGCGTAGACGCCGCCGATCCCCGCGGCGGGATCAATCCAGAAGAAGGTGTTGGCGAGCCCGGCCCAGGCGAGGCTGCCGGGGTTGCGTCCGGTCGGCGCCCGCTCGGTGTTGATCATGAAGCTGAGGCCCCAGGTCTTGGGCATGCCCGGGAAGAACTCGGCATCGTTGGAGAGCGGCGGCATCGCCGTCTTCAGCATGCAGACCCGGCAGTCGCCCATCTGGTTCGTCGACATCATCGAGACGGTCTCGGGCTTCAGGACCTGCTGGCCGCCGGCTTTGCCTTGGTTCAGGATCATGCGCACGAACTTGGCATAATCACCGATGGTGCCGTAGAGGCCGCCGCCGCCCATCTCGAACTCGGGCGCCTGCGGGATCTCGAGCTCGAGCTGGGGCGCGAAGCTGTCGTCGTCGCCGCGCTGATGGATCTTGGCGAGGCGCTTGCGCATGTCGTCGGTGATCCTGAAGGCGGTATCGCGCATGCCGAGCGGCTCGAACAGGTTCGCCTTCAGATAGGCGCCGAGCTTCTGGCCGCTCACCGCCTCGACCATCTTGCCGGCCCAGTCGATGTTGATGCCGTACTCCCAGCGCTCGCCGGGATCGAACAGGAGCGGCGTCGACAGCGCCCGCTCCTCGCAGCTGATGATGCCGGGGAGCCCCTTCGCCTCCTGATACCGGATGATCGGCTGCTGCCAGATCTCGTAGGCGAAGCCCGCGGTGTGGGTCAGGAGCTGACGGAGCGTGATCGGCCGCGCCGGCGCCCGCGTGACCGGCTTGCCGGCGGCATCGAAACTTTCCAGCACCTGGACCTCGCCGAGCGCCGGCACCACCTCGCGCGCCGGGCGGTCCAGATGCAGCTTGCCTTGCTCGACCTGCTGCATCGCCGCGGTCGCGGTGATCGCCTTGGTCATCGATGCAATCCAGACGACCGTGTCCGGCGACATCGCCGCCCCGCCGCCCTGCACGCGCTCGCCGAAGCCGCCTTCGTAGAGGGTGCCGTCGCGATTGGTGGCGAGCGCCACCACGCCCGGCACGTCGCCCTTCGCCACCGCCTGCTGCAGCAGCGCATCCGCCTTGGTCTGCAAGGACATGAGCTTGCCTCCCGCCAGCATTCCTGTGGGCTGATCTGCCGGCCATCATCGGCCGGCCGGCCGCGGTTGGCAACCTTGCGTCGAGCGCGCCCGAGACGCCCTGCGCGAACGCTTCGGGCGGCGCGAGATCAGCCGGTGGCGCCGGGAGCGACCCGCTTGCCCATGCGGCCGAGGAACGCGTCAGCGGCGCCGCGCAGGGCCAGGCGACAGGCGCCGAAGTTGCCGCGCCGGGATTCCATCAGGAGCCGCTTGCCGAGGCCCATCAGGATCCGGATCTGGCAGGCGAGGCGCTTGAGCGGCCCCAGCCTTGCGCCGTACATGCGCACCAGCATCAATTGGTTTCGGTACATGTAGTAGTAGCGCCAATTGGCCGAGACCGGCAGCAGCGGGGGGGCCATGAAGCCGCCGCCCGCGTGCTCGACCACGCACTTCGGCACGATGTAGCTCTTGAAGCCCTGGTCGGCCAGACGGAAGGCGTAATCCGTGTCCTCGCCGTAGTAGAAGAAGTCCTGGTTCGGAAAGCCGCAGGCGGCCATCACCGCGCGGGTGAACAGCGTGCTGATGAAGGGGTAGAGGTCGATCTCCTTGGGCTCGCCCCTGCCGCGCTCGATCCCGACCTCGGGGCTGAGGTAGCGGTAGCGGAAGGCGCGCGCGAGCGTGGTCGGCAGGCGCCAGGGCAGCCAGGTCGTGGTGCCCTGGTCCCACTGCGCCTGATAGGCGGTGAGCCCGCCGAGCTTGACGCCCTGCCGCTGCAGGTCGGCCGCGGTCTCGAGCAGGATGCGGAGCGAGCCGGGCTCCGGAAAGACGTCGTCATCCATCGCCCAGGCGAAGTCGTGGCCGCGCTCGAAGGCCGCCTTGAGCACGGTGTGGAAGCTGCAGGCGCAGCCGAAATTGCCGGGCTGATGGATCGCCACCAGATCGGGCTGGCTGTCCAGCCACTCGCGCGTGCCGTCGGTGCTGAGATCGTTGACCACGATGATCTCGTCGACCGGCCGGTCCTGGGCGCGGATCGTCTCGATCACGCGCTTGAGCGACTCCAGCCGGTTGAAGGTGGTGACGGCAGCGGCGACGGTCATGCGTGCGATCCCAGGATTCGCGGGGCGCCCAGATCTAGCACCGGGATGACGCCCGGCGGAAGATCACCGGTCTAGCCGGCCACGATTAACAAGCTGGAAACCCGGTGCCGCTCTGCTCCCGCGTCCCTGGCCGACGGCGCGGCCGCTCAGACGGCGAACTCGGACAGATCCATGGTCAACTCGCGGCCCAGCTGGTGGCGGTGCTCCGTGAGCCAGCCGTCGGTCGCCGCCCGGCCGGCGTCGCGCAGGTAGGTCAGGAACGGCCAGGCGGTGTTGTTCTTGCTGCGCATGCCGAGCCCCGCCATGACCGCGGGATCGGCGATCAGGTGCAGGCGGATCAGCTCATAGCGCGGATGCTGCAGCTGGCCGGCCGCGAGCAGCTTGTTGATCGTGGCGATGCCCTCGAGCTCGCGCATCAGGGCGGCGTTCATGGTCACCTCGTTGAGGCGGTCCAGGATGTCACGGGCGCTGATCGGCAGCTCGGCCCGGTCGGTCGGGTTGAGCTGGACCAGCAGGATGTCCTTGGTCGCGCACTCGCGCAAAAGGGGCCTCAGCACCGGGTTGCCGATGAAGCCGCCATCCCAGTAGAACTGGCCCGCGACCTCGACCGCGCGGTTGAGCTGCGGCAGGCAGGCCGAGGCGAGCAGCGCCTCGACCGACAGCTCGGCATTGCCGAACAGCTTCATCTGATTGGTCTTGAGGTTGGTCGCGCAGATGAACAGCTTGACCGCGTCTGGGCCCCGCAGGCGCTCGAAATCGAGCTCCTCGCGCAACAGCTCGCGGAGCGGGTTGTGGTCCAGCGGGTTGAGCTGATAGGGCGAGACGAACAGGGCCAGCGTGTCGAGCCAGAGCCCGACCGGCGACCAGTCGAGGTTCCAGGCCCGGGTCAGGCTCTGCAAGGGCGTCGTCTGGTAGGGATTGAAGCCGACCGCGCCGAGCTCGCTGACCCGCTGCCAGAAGGCGGCGAGCGCGGCCCTCGCGCCGGCGGCGCCGGCCTCGAGCAGGCCCTGCGCGAGCACGCAGGCATTGATCGCGCCGGCGCTGGTGCCGCTGATGCCCTCGATCGTCAGGTCCGGCTCATCGAGCAGACGGTCGAGCACGCCCCAGGTGAAGGCGCCATGGGCGCCGCCGCCCTGGAGCGCGAGCGAGACCGGCGTCGCGGCCATGACCCTGCTCAGACCGACAGGTGGCCGGGCTTGACGTCCAGATGGCCGGTCTTGACGTAGAGGGTGCAGCCCTCCTCCGAGGCGACGCCATGCGCGCTGCCGGGCGGATTGCGCAGCCAGCTGCCCTTGCGGTAGCGACCCTGCTCGTCCTCGAACGCGCCCTCGATCACGAAAATCTCCTCGCCGCCCGGATGGCCGTGGCGCTCGAGCCGGGCGCCGGGGGCGAGACGGAGGAGCCGGACGCGCTCGGGGCCATGCTGGTACAGCGGCATGACGCTCACGCCCCGGGTCTCGCCCGGCTGCCAGGCGGCCCTGGCGGTGTCGATGCGCACGAACTCCTGGTCGTCCGGCGCCATCTGCCGGAGCTTGACGAAGATCGTGCAGCCAGGGCGGCTGCTCGGCGTGTGCTTCGAGCCCGGCGGATTGCGTACGTACATGCCGGGCCCGAAATCGCCGTGCTCGTCGGAGAACACCCCCTCCAGCACCAGAAACTCCTCGCCGGCGCCATGGCTGTGCGCCGAGAAGGCGCTGCCCGGCGCGTAGCGCACGAGGCTGGTGGCGCGCGCGACCTCGTCGCCATCGCGCTCCAGCATCCGCCGCTGGACGCCCTTCAGGGGCGAATCGACCCAGGGCAGGCTGTCGCTGTCGACGACCGCCCGCCGGCTGAGATCGGCATTGATGTTCATGGCTCGCAACTCGCGCTCGATCGGACAACAGGTGGCCCCAGAACAAGCAAAAACCAAGCCCGGCGGCAAGCGCGGGCCGGTGGCGCGGTATCGTCGCCCTCAAACGCCGCTCGTGCCGCCGGCGGCCGGCAACTCGAGCCGGACCCGCAGCCCGCCCGCCGGCGAGTCCTCGAGCGCGACGCGGCCACCGTAAATCTCGGCGAGATCGCGCACGATCGCGAGGCCGAGACCGCTGCCCGGCACCGACTGATCCAGACGCCGCCCGCGCTCGAACACCTCTTCCCGTCGGGCAGCCGGCAGGCCGGGCCCGTCGTCGTCGACCAGGATCGCGACCCGCTGGCCGCTGCGCTCACTCGTCACGGCGACCCGGCGGCGCGCCCATTTGCAGGCGTTGTCGAGCAGATTGCCGACCATTTCCTCGAGATCCTGGGCCTCGCCGGCGAACACATGTTCCCCGGCGATCTCGGTCACCAGCTCGACCTCAGGATTGGCGCCGACCCGCCGAAGCACCCGGACCAGGCGCTCGACCACCGGGCTGACCGGCGCGGCGACGCCCGGCACCCGGCTCGAGCTCGCCGCCCGCGCCCGGGCGAGCTGATAGTCGATCTGGCGCCGCATCGCCGCGATCTGCTGGTCGAGCACTTCGGCGGCCGCCGATTGGCCCTG
Source organism: uncultured Alphaproteobacteria bacterium (assembly GCA_963756905.1). GTDB lineage: Bacteria > Pseudomonadota > Alphaproteobacteria > Geminicoccales > Geminicoccaceae > DATAOG01. The sequence goes on along the minus strand of CAVWPO010000019.1, from coordinate 20,083 downwards.
CTCAGCAAGCTTGCGGCGCTCGGCGGCGAGCACCGTGAGCGGCGTCTTGAGCCCATGGGCGAGATTGCCGGCCTGGGTGCGGGCGCGCTCGACCGCCGCCATCTGCTGCTCGAGCAGGTTGTTGAGATCGTCGACCAATGGTTGCACCTCACTCGGAAAGCTCGCCTCGAGGCGGTGCGACCTGCCGGCATGCACCTTGGCGAGCTCGGCGCGCAACCCCTGCAGCGGCCGCAGCCCGACCGAGACCTGCGCCGCGGCGGCGCCGAGCAGGATCACCGCCAGGATGGCGAGCGCGAGCGTCGTGTCCCAGCCGAAATCGCGCACGTTGTCGTCGATCTCGCGCCGGTCGATGCCGACTGCGAGGCGGAACGCCCGTTCGCCCAGGCGCAGGCCGCGCTCGATCACGAGCAGCCGGCTGCCCGCGGGCCCGGCCAGCAGGTGGCGGTGCAGCTCGCCCGAGGACAGCGGATCCGGCGGCAGATCGAGGGTGAAGTCCCAGAGCGAGCGCGAGCGGATCGCATCCCCGGCGGCATCCTCGATCTGCCAGTAGAGGCCGCCGTAGGGCTTGGCGAAGCGCGGATCGCTGAGCGGGCGGGCGACCTCCGGCGCCCCCGTCTCCGTCAGCTCGAAGGCGGCGGTGAGCTGGTTCAGGTGGTTGATCAGCTCGTGTTCGAAGCTGCGCTCGACGTGGTGCCTGAACATGACGGTCAGGCCGAGACCGGCCAGCACCAGCGCCGCCACCACCGAGCAGGTAGCGGCCACCAGCAGGCGCAGGCGCAGGGATCTGCCCCGCCCCATCACGCCGCTTCGAGGGTGTAGCCGAGGCCCCGCCTGGTCTTGATGACATCGACCCCGAGCTTGCGCCGCAGCCGGCCGATCAGGACCTCGATGGTGTTGCTGTCGCGCTCGAAATCCTGCTCGTAGATGTGCTCGATCAGCTCCAGGCGCGGCACCACCCGGCCCCGGTTGAGCATCAGATAGGCGAGCAGGCGGTACTCGAGCGCGGTCAGCTGCAGCGGCGCGCCGTCGACGCTGGCGCGCGCCGCGCGCATGTCCAAAGTCACCGGGCCCGCGGTCAGGAACGCCGAGGCGTGGCCGCGGTCGCGGCGGATCAGGGCGCGCAGCCGGGCCAGCAGCTCCTCCATCTGAAACGGCTTGGCCAAGTAGTCGTCGGCGCCGGCGTCGATGCCCTCGACCTTGTCGTGCCAGCTGCCGCGCGCGGTCAGGATCAGGACCGGCATGTTGCGGCCGTCGGCGCGCCAGCGCTTGAGCACCGTCACCCCGTCCATGACCGGCAGGCCGAGGTCGAGAACCACGGCATCGTAGGCCTCGGTGTCGCCCAGGAAGTGCGCCTCCTCGCCCTCGGCCGCGAGCTCGACCACATAGTTGGCAGCCCGCAGCACCCGGGCCAGGTCATCCGCGATCCGCGGGTCGTCCTCGGCGACCAGGACCCGCATCAGTCGTCGTCCCCCTGCAGCACCTGCTTGCTCTTGGCGTCGATCCGGAGCTTGAGCAGGCGGCCGTCGGCCGCCAGCACCTCGACCTCATACACCCAACGGCCGTTCTCGGGCGTCAGCTCGAGCTCGACCACGGTGCCGGGATAGCGCTGGTGCACCTCCGCGAGAATCGCGTCCAGCGGCAGGATCTCGCCAGCCTCGAGCGCGCGCCGCGCCCGCTCCTGATCGTGATCGCGATCAGCAGCCCGGGCGCCGGCAGTGGGATCAAGCAGAATCCCTGCCAGGATGGCCAGACCCATCAGTCTTCGCATCGGCCGATCATAACGGGTGCCAGCTGAACCCAAGCTGTCAGTCGCCATCAGCCGCGCTTCAGCTGGCCTCCTCTACAAGCTGCGACCACCGGCGCAAGGGGCGTCGGCAGCAGGATCGGAGATGCCTGATGATCAAGCAAGCGACGTTGGCCGGCGCGGTTCTCGCCGGGCTGGTGCTCAGCGGACCGGTGCTGGCCGAAGAGTCGGCGTCGATGTGCCCGAGATCCGCGAGCGACCAGCTGATGACCAAGGACCAGCTCGCCGCCAAGGCCAAGGAGATGGGCTACGACGTCCGCGGCATCAAGGCCACGCAGGGCTGCTGGGAGGTCAAGGGCTTCGACAAGAACGGCAAGCGGGTCGAGTTCCACATCGATCCGGTCACGGCCGATATCAAGATGGACCAGGATTGACCATGGCCGGGGCGATCTCGTCATCGGCGGCGATGGCGGCCGGCCGCACCGAGCGGCTGGCCACGGTCCGCGTCTGGGACCCGCTGGTCCGGCTGTTCCACTGGAGCCTGGTGATCAGCTTCACCATCGCCTGGCTGGGCGAGGGCGGCAGGGGTCTGCACCAAGGCGCCGGCTACGTCGTGCTGGCGCTGGTCGCCGTGCGCCTGATCTGGGGCTTCGTCGGCACCCGGCATGCCCGTTTCCGGGACTTCGTGCCGCGCCCGGGGGGACTGCTCGCCTATCTGAAGAGCCTGGCGAGCGGCCACCCCCGGCGCTACCTCGGGCACAATCCCGCCGGTGGTGCCATGATCCTTGTGCTGCTCGCCATGCTGATCCTGACCGGCGGCAGCGGCTGGTTGACGACCACCGATGCGTTCTGGGGGATCGTGTGGGTCGAAGACCTGCACAAGGCCGCCGCCAACCTCACCATGGCGCTGGTCTGCGCGCATGTCGCGGGCGTGGTGTTCAGCAGCCTAGCGCATCGGGAGAATCTGGTCATGGCGATGATCACGGGACGCAAACGAGCGGACTCCGTGTGACCGGTCATGGGTCGCGCCGGCGGCGGCGACCTTGATGCGGAACCGGGTCGGGATGCCCACGACGTGACCGCAACGGGCGAGCATGGCGCGCGACAGCGAGCTGCGCTCGGGTTCGAACACGTCGATCCGGCCATGGACCCGGCGGTGCAGGCGGCGGCGACACGGACCGACCATCCGCCAGACGTGCCTTGGCCGGGGCGAGGCGGGAACCTCGCCCGGTCGGTCCTCGTCTGGGATCTGCCGACGCGGCTGTTTCACTGGTCTCTCGTCGCCGCGGTGGCGGTCGCCCTGGCCACGGGTTTCCTGGCGCCGGAGGCCTGGCTGGGCGTGCACATGACCGCCGGCTACGTCGTCCTCGGCCTGCTGTGGTTCCGCGTGATCTGGGGATTCTTCGGCTCCGAATACAGCCGGCTTGCCAGCTTCGCCTACCCGGCGCGCCGGGTGATCGAGCATCTGCGCGGGCTGATGCTGCTCCGGCCACCCCACTACCTCGGCCACAATCCGAGCGGGGCGGTCATGATCTTCGCCTTGTTCGCGGTGCTGGCGGCGCTCGTCGTCAGCGGTCTGATCGAAGTGGCCGGCGAGGAGAAGCAGGGCCCGCTCGCCGGCGTGGTCGGCTACGCGCTCGGCAACGGCGCCAAGCCCCTGCACCTGGTTCTGGCCGCGCTCCTGCTGGCCATGGTCGCCCTGCATCTGGCCGGCGTCCTGGTCGGGACCTGGCTGCTCAAGGAGCCGCTGATCCGGGCGATGATCACAGGGTCCAAGCCGCTGCCGGCGAACGTTCCGCTGCCGCGGCCGCGCCCCGCGAGGCCCGTGACGGCGGCATGGTGGCTGGCGCTGACGGCAGGTTCAGCCGCCGCCCTGATCGCGCTCCTGTCGCGGCTGCCGCCGGTCGGAATTCCCGTCCCGCCGGCCAACCAGGTGATGCTGACCGAATGCGGCGACTGCCATCACCCCTTCCATCCGAGCCTGCTGCCGCGCGCTTCCTGGGCCCGCTTGATGGCTACCCTGGACAATCATTTCGGCGAGGATGCCAGCCTGCCCGCCGCCAGGCGCGACCAGATCGCCGCCTATCTGGAGCGCTACGCCGCCGAAGCCTGGGACACCGAGGCGGCCCGCCGGTTCGCCCAGGTCGCGCCGGCCGATCCGTTGCGGATCACGGCGACGCCGTACTGGCGCCGGAAGCACGCCAGGATCGCTCCCGCCGTGTTCGCGGCCGAGCCCGTGAGGGCGCGCAGCAACTGCAGCGCCTGCCACAAGGACGCCGACAGCGGCCGCTTCGACGACGAAGCGATCGCCATCCCCAAGGAGACCTCGCCATGAGATGCCGCCCAGCGAAACGGCTGTACCCGCTCGCCGTGCTCGGCGCGGTTCTCCTCGCCAGCGCCGGCGCCGCCAGGGCCGATCCGGCGCGCGATGCCATCCTGGCGCAGTTTGCTGCCGAAGCGAAGCAGGCCGACCCCGGTTTCGCCGGCTTCTCGGCGCAGCGCGGCGACGCGTTCTGGCACGCGACCCACGGCGGCGGCAAGCCGGATACGCCCGCCTGCATCAGCTGTCACACCCGCGATCCGAGGGCACAGGGCCAGACCCGTGCCGGCAAGATCATCCAACCGATGGCGGTCTCGAAGACGCCCGACCGGTTCACCGATCCGGCCAAGGTCGAGAAGTGGTTCACCCGCAACTGCAAGACCGTGCTGGGGCGCCCGTGCACCGCGGTCGAGAAGGGCGACGTCATCACCTATCTGTCCGGACAGTGAGGCTGCATCATGAAACGTCTCGTCTTGTCGATCGGCATCGCCGTGGGTCTTTGCGCCGCGACGGGCCAGGCCATCGCCCAGGATCACGCTGCCGCCACCACGCTCAAGGAATGCGGCGCCTGCCACATGGCGTTCCCGCCGCAGCTGCTGCCGGCACGCTCGTGGAAGGCGATCATGTTGGGCCTGTCCGACCACTTCGGCGAGAATGCCGAGCTGGCCGAGCCGACCCGCGCCGAGATCACCGCCTACCTGGTCGCGCACGCGGCCGATGCCCCCGGCACGGCCAATGGCTGGCTGTTCCTGCGCGGCGTCGATGCCGGCGAGGTGCCGCTGCGGATCACGCAGCTGCCCTTCTGGAAGGGCGCGCACAACGAGATCCCCGCCAGCGAGTTCAAGAGCGCGCAGGTCAAGTCGGCGGCGAACTGTCTGGCCTGTCATCGGAGCGGCGGCCAGGGCGAGTCCGGCGAATCCGGCGAGAGCGAGTAGCGGCGCCTGCGCTCGGCGCAGCTACGCACATGCCGTCCGGCGCACCACCGGATCATGGCTGACGCCGGCGGGTGATGACCTTGCCGTGCACGTGCGGCTTCAGCGCCTCGGTCGGGCCGCCGGAGCGGACCGGCCGGGGCGCGAACCGGCCGAGGCAGAGCAGCCGGTCGTACATCAGGATCGCGCCCGCGGCCGCGAGGTTGATGCAAAAGCGGGTCGGGATGCGCACGACGTGGTCGCAGCGCGCGACCATCGCCGCCGACAGCGAGCTGCGCTCGGGCCCGAACACGTAGGCGGCGTTCAGCGGATGGCGAAAGCTCGGCAGCAGGGTCGCCTCGTCCAGAAGCTCGACCCCGATCAGCCGGCAGCGCCCGGGCAGGACCAGCTCCGCCACGCTTCCGAAGCGGTAGAGCGGCAGCTGGGTCTCGGCGTGCGAGGTGTCCGAAAGCGCGCTGTTGACCGTATAGTGCGCATCGACCAGGAACACGAAGCTCGCGCCGAAGGCGTGCGCCGAGCGGATCAGGTTGCCGAGGTTCATCGGCTTGCTGATGCCCTCGGCGCCGATCCCGAAATAGCCGCGCATGGTTTTTCCTAACGCCGCAGGCGGGTTCGGGCCAGCAACTTTGGCAGCCTTCCAGGTCGCGGCCGACCCGGCTACACTTGCCGCCTGGAGGACAAGCGATGCGCGCGGTCGTCTGCAAGGCGCTGACCGGGCTGGATGGCCTGGCGGTCGAGGACATCCCGGCGCCCGAGCCGGGCCCTGGCGAGGTCCGGATCCGGGTGCGCGCGGCCGGGCTGAACTTCGCCGACACCCTGATCATCAAAGGCCAGTACCAGGACAAGCCCGCCCTGCCGTTCGTGCCGGGCATGGAGGTCGCCGGCCAGATCGAGCGGTGCGGCGCGGGCGTCGCCGGCTTCATGCCGGGCGAGCGGGTCATGGCGACCCCGGATCACGGCGGCTTCGCCGAGGAGGTGGTCACCCGGGCGAGCAACGTCGTCCGCCTGCCCGAACTCGATCGACTATCCGACCGCGGCCGGGTTCGGGATCGCCTACGGCACGGCCTATGGCGGGCTGCTCTGGGCGGGCCGGCTGCAGGCGGGCGAGACCTTGCTCGTGCACGGCGCGGCCGGCGGGGTGGGCCTCGCCGCCGTCGAATGCGGCCGGGCGCTCGGCGCCAAGGTGATCGCCACCGCCCGCGGCCATGGGCATCTCGGCGTCGCCAAGGCGCATGGCGCGGAGGCGATGATCGACACCGAGAGCGAGGACGTCCGGGCCCAGGTCAAGGAGCTGACGGAGGGCCGCGGCGCCGACGTGGTCTTCGATCCGGTCGGCGGCGATCTGTTCACGGCGTCGCTGCGCAGCATCGCCTGGGGCGGGCGGATTCTCGTGATCGGCTTCGCCAGCGGCCAGATCCCGCAGATCCCGGCCAACCTGCTCCTGGTCAAGAACGCCGCCGCGATCGGCTTCTACTGGGGCAGCTACCGCCGACAGGACCCGGCGCGGGTGCACGCGGCCTTCGAGGAGTTGCTGCGCTGGCAGGCCGACCGGCGGATCCGGCCGCACGTCTCGGAGATCCATCCGTTAAGCCAGGCAAAGGCTGCGCTCGAGCGGCTGCTCGCGCGCCAGAGCACCGGCAAGATCGTGCTGACCATGGACGAGAGGATGTGAGGAGGCCGCGATGAGCGGACGCATGACCGTGGCGTTGGCAGCCGGCGTGACGGATCGCTTGTGGGATGTTGAGGATCTTGTGGCGTTTCTAGATTGAAAGGTGCGAGGGTGGAGCCTCACGAATTTATTGATCTTGACAACGAACCCGAACTGACAGAGGTCGAAGCCTGACCGTGCCGCCGCCTGCCGTGCCGAAAATCTACCACATCGTCCATGTCGACCGTCTGCCTTCGATCATCGCAGACGGCGTCCTCTGGTGCGATGCGGAAATCGTGCGCCGGGCGCCGCCGGGCACGGCAATCGGCATGAACAAGATCAAGCAGCGGCGGCTGACCGAGTTGCACCTCTCCTGCCATCCCGGCCTGCTGGTCGGCGGCTGCGTGCCCTTCTATTTCTGCCCGCGCTCGATCATGCTCTACCTGGTTCACATGGCAAACGACCCCGAGTTGACCTATCGCGGCGGCCAGGGGCCTATCGTCCACCTGGAAGCCGACCTGAACCATGCGGTTGCATGGGCAGACCGGGACCAGCGTCGCTGGGCTTTCACCCTGTCGAACGCCGGCTCCTACTATTTCGAGGATCGCTGCGACCTGGCGCAGTTGGACGAGATCAATTGGTCCGCGGTCCAGACCAACCGCTGGGGCGGGAACGGCGTCTCGCGGTCGGTGAAGGAAGGGAAGCAGGCGGAGTTCCTGGTGGAACAGTCGTTTCCATGGGAGCTCGTGACGCGCATCGCCGTGCACTCGCAACAGGTTTATGGACGGGTGAGAGCGGCGCTTCAGGGCGCGGCGCACCGGCCGCATGTCCAAATCGCGCCGGAGTGGTATTATTGAAAAGACGGGAGACACGGATGTTCGAGTTCAAGACAGGCGACATTCTCGCGGAAGATGCCGAAGCCCTGGTCAACACCGTGAACTGCGTCGGCATCATGGGGCGCGGCATCGCGCTCCAGTTCAAGAACGCGTTTCCCGAGAATTTCAAGGCCTATGCCGAGGCTTGCAAGCGCAAGGAGGTGCGCCCCGGCCGGATGTTCGTGGTTGAGACCAACCAGCTGACCAGACCTCGCTACATCATCAACTTTCCAACGAAACGGCACTGGCGCGGCAAGAGCCGCATGGAGGACATCGAGGCCGGCCTCGAAGCGCTCACCGAGGAGATTAGGGCGCGGAACATCTGCTCAATCGCCATTCCCCCGATCGGGAGCGGCCTCGGCGGTCTGAAGTGGGACGAGGTGCGACCGCGGATCGAGGAGGCCTTGCGCGGGCTAAACGACGTGCGGGTCGTGATCTTCGAACCGAGTGGCGCGCCGGAGATGGGCCGGATGACGCGCAGCCAGGACGCTCCGAACATGACACCGGGCCGCGCTGCTCTCGTGGGCTTGATGCACCGCTATCTCAGCGGCCTTCTGGACCCCTTCGTCACCCTGCTCGAGGTGCACAAGCTGATGTACTTTATGCAAGTCGCGGGCGAATCACTGCGCTTGCAGTACCAGAAGGCTCCCTACGGCCCCTACGCCGAGAACCTCCGCCATGTTCTGCGCTCGATCGAAGGATACTTCGTCTCGGGCTATGCGGACGGCGGGGACGCTCCCAACAAGCAACTGGAACTTGTGCCCGGCGCAATGAAGGATGCGGGCGTCTTTCTGGAAGACCACCCTGAGACTGCGGCACGCTTTGATAAGGTGGCGGATCTTGTGGCCGGGTTCGAAACGCCATTCGGGCTGGAGTTGCTGGCGACAGTCCATTGGATCATCAAGAACGAGCCCATCGAGACAACGCAGGATGTTGTCACGCGCACCTATGCCTGGAACGATCGCAAGAAGCGGTTCTCTCAGCGTCAGATCGCGCTGGCCGTGGATGTGCTCGGCAAGAAGGGCTGGATTGACCATCCTGTCGGCCACGGTCGCTGATGACGACGGGCACGAGCGAGAAGGGCCTTGAGACGCTTATCGTCCGGTCGCTCATTGACGAAGCTGGCTATGTGGCAGTGATCCGAACGACTACACATCATCGGCAGCGTTTCCCGACGGAACACATGGTCCTATTGAAAGCTCGCAATTCGATGCCCGAAGGGCAACGCCCGGCGGCGGCAGGGAGCCGCTTAATCGCCCAGACCGTTCGAAACCACGCGCCATGAGCTTCCGGGAGGTGGTGATGGCTAATAGGTTGGTCGTCATCCAGGGCGACATCACCAAGCAGGCGGTCGACGCGATCGTCAACGCGGCCAACGAGAAATTGTTGCGCGGCGGCGGGGTCGATGGCGCGATCCATCGCGCCGCCGGGCCCGAGCTCTTGGAGGAATGCAGGCAGATCGGCGGCTGCCCGACCGGTGAGGCCCGGATCACCCAGGGCTACCGACTGCCGGCGCGGCACGTGATCCACACGGTGGGTCCGGTCTGGCACGGCGGCGAGAAGGGCGAGCCGGAGCTGCTCGCCGCCTGCTATCGGAACTCGCTCGAGCTCGCGGTCGCCAACGGCATCAGGACGATCGCCTTCCCCGGCATCAGCACCGGCATCTACGGCTACCCGCTCGAGCCCGCGACCCGCCTTGCCATGACGACGGTCAAGGAGTGCCTGAGGGCCATGCCCTCGATCGAGGAGGTGCGCTTCGTGACCTTCGGCGACCAGGCGACAGAGATCGCCGCGCGCGTCCTGGCCGAGCTCGAGCCTGGCTGATCAGCGGGCGCGCGTCCGGCGGACGGGCGGTGCCTCGGTGACGTCGGCCACCGCTACTGCCAGTTCGGGTCGCTCGGGCGGCGAATCCGAAGCGCGCGGCGCGTCCGTGACGGGGGGCGCCGCCGCGGGCGGCGCCGGGGCGGCCGTGGGGCGGTCGGACTCCTCTTCCTGCAGGGCGCGGCGCTCGACCCGCTTGAGGCGCGAGCGGTAGAGCTGGCCCGCCTCGTCGAGCAGCGGGTAGGCGATCGCGCAGATGTGCGAGTGGATGCGCTTCAAATCGCGCAGGATGTCGAGGTGGAGCGCGCTCGAATCGATGCTCTCCGGGCGCCCGGCGCGCAGCCGCGCGAGGTGGTTCTCGGCCGCCTGGCGCTCGGCGTCGCGGACCGCGACCTTCTCGTCGATGAGCTTGCGCGCGATCGCGACGTCGCCCGAGACGAACACCCCGAGCGCCATCCGCAGGTTGCCCAGCACATGCGCGTGCAGGGCCTCGATCTCAGCCCAGCCCTCGCGCGAGAAGCGCAGCTGCAGGCGGATCTTCTTGTCGGCGAGCTCAAGCAGGCTCTTGTCGATGATGTCGCCGATGTGCTCGAGGTTGGTCGTGAACACCAGGATCTCGGCGGAGCGCCGGCTCTCGGCTGGATTGAGCGGCTCGCGGCTGACGTCGGTGACGAACAGCTTGATCGCCTCGTGCAGCTTGTCGACCGAGGTCTCCAGCCGCTGGATGACGGCCAGTTGCTGGCGGTCGTCGCGGCGGAAGACCTCGAAGCCGTCGCGCAGCATGGTCTCGATCAGATCGCCCATGCGCAGCGCCTCGCGCGCCGCGCAGGCGAGCGCCAGGCCCGGGCTGTCCAGGGTCGAGCGGTCGAGATGGCGCGGCTGCTCGGGCTCGGCCTCGACCGGCCGGTCGGGCAACAGACGCGCGCAGAGGCGGGCCACGGCGTCGGTGAGCAGGATGAAGCCGAGCCCGAGCCCGAGGTTGAAGGCGGTGTGGAAGTTGACCACCGCCCGGCTCGGGTCCGGGTTGAGGGCGCTGACCCAGGGCACGACCAGCCAGACCGCCGGCAGACAGACCACGACCCCGGCGAGCCGGAACAGAAGGTTGCCCAGCGCCACCCGGCGGGCGGCCGGCCGGTCGGCGTAGGTCGCGGTGATGGCCGGCAGGGTGGCGCCGAGATTGGCGCCCAGCACCAGCGCGAAGGCGCTGGTCAGGGGCAGGACGCCGACGCCGGCCAGCGACATGATCAGCAGCACGATCGCGAGGCTCGAATGGGCGAGCCAGGTCATCAGCGCGCCGACCAGGGCCAGGATCAGCACGTCGTGGGCGAGCGCGCCGAACACCTCCTCGAGGATGATCGCCCCCCGCATCGGCGCCGAGGCGATCAGGATCAGGCGCAGCGCCAGCAGCATCAGGCCGAGGCCGATCGCGACCCGGCCGAGCCCGTGGTGGCTCCAGGCCTGGGCGCTCAGGTGAATGACGACGCCGACCAGGATCAGAATCGGGGCGAGCCAGTGGAGATTGCGCGAGAGCACCTGGGCGACCAGGCTGCTGCCGAGATCGGCGCCGAGCATGACCGCGAGCGCCGGCGCGGTCTCGACCACGCCGCGGCCTGCGAAGGCGGCGACCACGAGCGCGGTCGCGGTGCTGCTCTGGAGCACGCCGGTGACGCCGAGCCCGGCGAGGAACGCGGCGAAGCGGTTGCGCAGCGAGACCCGGAGCACGTGCCGCAGATCGGCCCCGAAGGTGCGCATGATCCCGGTCCGGACCATGCGCGTGCCCCACAGCAGCAGGGCCACCGCCCCGAGCAGCTCGATCAGGACGCTGGTCGCGGAGCCCGGCGCCAGCGCTTCAGCCCCGGTCACGGCAGGCACCCGGCGCCAGGGCCGAACAAGATCCCTTCATGGCTCGATCGAGCCTGGTCGCGCGACGGGTTCCGATGGCAAAGGGTTCCAGCTCACGAGGTCCAAAATGGTCGCGACGAGGTGCCGCCACCCGACCCAGGCATCGAACGGCCGACGCCGGGACAAGACCCCTTGGCGTCGTCAGGTCGACCCCTGCGCCGCCTCCCTGAAACCACGATCGTCGCCCGGACCCGGTCGGGTGGGCGACGACGACTACGCCCGGACCGATCTGCCGTTGCCGGTGCCGGGCGAGCCGGCGCCGGGTCGGCCGCTGGTCCGGTCAGTCTTCGGAATCGGTGCGCGCGTCGGCCGGCTCGCCGAACAGCGCCGAGCGGCCATGACCATAGCCGTGGTCGCTCGCCCGCGCCGCGCCGACGCTGCCGCCGCCGTCGCTGAGCACGCTGATGTTGCCGGCGATCTGGCCGCCCCGCTCGAGCTCGAGCTCGCCGTAGCGAACCGTGCCGGTCAGCTTGCCGCTGCCGCGCACGAACAGCCGCTTGCGGACCGTCAGATCGCCCTCATAGACGCCGCTGATGTCCGCCTCCTCGACCTCGCAGCCGCCGGTGAAGCGGCCCGAGCTCGCGATCTCGAGGGCCAGCGTGTCGTTGAGGGTCACCTCGACCTCGCCCTCGACCACCAGCCGGTCGCAGGAGCTGATCTCGCCCGACAGCCGGATGCCTTCGCCCACGATCAGGCGTTTGCCGCCGTAGCGGTCCGGCTCCGCCTGCGGGGGCGTGCTGCCGAGCGCCTCCGCTCCGGTCGGCGCGGCGGCCGGCGCGGACCCGCTCGAGCCGCCCGGCGCGGTCGGCAGGTCGACCTTGCGGCGCGGCAGCTCGGGTTGCGCGGCGGTCTTGGCGCCAGCTTCGGCAGCGGGGCGGCGAAAGGCCCCCTCCCCGGTCGCCGGCAGTTCGGTCTCGGTGTCTTTCTTGCGGAACATGGCGACGCAACCCCTAGCTTGCAGGATTCTTCAGTGATCTGTTAACGAGCAACCCTAAGTAGGCTCCAACAGACACGAAAACCCGCCTCGGCAAGGATTAAACACAGGCTCGGGCGGAGTCAAACACTTCTATCACTCAGCGGCCGCGTAACGCCCATCCCGGGCACCCGCGACCGCCGAGCGCGCCGGCAGCACGTCCGGCCCGCGCCGCAACCCCTCAAACAGATGGACCATGAAGGCGACCGCGACCACCGGCGCGACCAGATTGAGCACCGGCACCGTCAGCAGCAGGGCGATCACCGCGCCCGCCAGCCAAAGGCGCGCTCGCGTCCGCTGGCGCAGCGCCCTGACGGTCGACCACGGCAGACGGCGGCCGGCCACCAGCTCGAAGTACTCGCGCCCCAGCAGATAGCCGTTCAGGGCCAGGTAAAGCACGAGATTCGGCCCGGGCAGCAGGTACAGCGGCAAGGCCAGCAGATTGAGCGTCAGCGCGACCGCGGTGAACCGCAGCGTGGCCAGGACGCTCTCGCCAATGCCCATCCCGACCGGCGCCGGCAGATCCGGGTAGTAGCGCCGCTCGACCGCGCGTGCCACGTCGTCGGCGAACCAGCCGAGCGTTGCCGCCACCACCACCGGGAACAACAGCCAGGCGAGCACCAGCGCCGCGGCCGAGCCGGCGATCGTGAGGATGTCATCGAGCCAGGCAAAGCCGGTCGCGTCGAGCCTGCCGAGCACCACGGTCACGGCCACGACCAGCAGCGCGAAGGTGCCGGTCGCGATCAGAACGCTCCGCAGCACCAGCCGCCTGGTGGCCGGATCTGCGAGCTGCCGGAGGCCGAGACTCAACGCATCGAACACGAGCTCACCTTGACCAGAAGTTCAGGCAGATATGGGGATCGCGGCGATGATGTTAAGGCGCCAGCTGGAGGCGGATTTCACGATTTACGGCTGCGTTTAAGCAAACGGGCGGTTTGCGCGGATATTCCATGCCCCTATAGTCGGCGGGCAAATTCAAGGAGCTGATGCCCGATGAGTGCAGACGAGCGGCCGGCGCGGCTGGATGTGATCGGTCTTGGCAACGCGATCGTCGACGTGATCGCGCCGGCGGACGAGCGGCTGCTCGGGCGCCTGGAGCTGGCCAAGGGCACGATGACCCTGATCGAGCAGGAGCGGATGGCGGCGCTCTACGCGCAGATGGGCCCGGCGGTCGAGATGTCCGGCGGCTCCTGCGCCAACAGCATGGCCGCACTCGCCGCGCTCGGCGCGCGCGCGGCCTACGTCGGCAAGGTGCAGAGCGATCAGCTGGGCGAGGTCTTCGGGCATGACATCCGCGCGACCGGGGTCGAGTTCCGGACCCCGCCGCTCGCGGCCGGCCCGCCGACCGCGCGCTGCCTGGTGCTGGTGACGCCGGATGCGCAGCGGACCATGGCGACCTACCTCGGCGCCTGCGTCGAGCTCGGGCCGGACGACGTCGACGAGGCGCAGGTCGCGGCCGCCAAGGTCACCTATCTCGAGGGCTATCTCTGGGATCGCCCGGACGCCAAGGCGGCCTGTCTGAAGGCGGCGGCGATCGCCCACCGGCACGGCCGGCAGGTGGCGCTCAGCCTGTCGGACCCGTTCTGCGTCGACCGCTGGCGGGCGGAGTTCGCCGACCTGATCGCGCAGCACGTGGACATCCTGATCGGCAACGAGGTCGAGATCTGCAGCCTCTACGGCACCGACGAGCTCGAGCAGGCGGTCGAGCTGGTGCGCGGCCAGACCCGGCTCGCGGCCCTGACCCGGAGCGCCCAGGGTTCGGTGCTGGTCGCCGGCGCCCGGACCGAGCGGATCCCGGCGGCGCCGGTCGCGCGGGTGATCGACAGCACCGGCGCCGGCGACCTCTATGCCGCGGGCCTGCTCTACGGCCTCACCCACGATCTGCCGCTCGCGGCCTGCGGGCGCCTCGGCAGCCTCGCCGCGGCCGCCGTGCTCGGCCAGCTCGGCGCCCGCCCCGAGCAGCCTCTGGCGCCGCTGGTGGGCCAGGCGCAGGCGACCTGACGAACGTCCCCGCCGCGCCCGGCGCGCCCGGCGTTAGCCAAGCGTCAAGCCTTCAGCCGTACTCTTGTGCGGGGACTGGCGGTCGGGCCCGCGCCTGGGTCGCGCGGGCTGCCGCCGGCAGGTTGCGCTGCAAGAGGAGTTGATCCCCCGTGTTCGGTCACGCAATCGGCGGCCTTGCGCGGCTCGGCGGGCTCGCACGCCTCGGCCGGCAGGCCATGCTGGTCCTGGTCTGGGTCCTGCTCCTGATCGCCCTCGCCCTGGCGACCCTGGCGAACCTCACCGCCGCCCGGGCGACGGACGTTCAGCCCGCCTTGTCGAACCAGAACGTGTCCGGCCGATAGATTCCGAACTGCGCCCCGGGCTCCCAGTTGTAGACGGCCTCCGCGGGCAGGTTGCGCAGCGTCTTGCGCGCCGCGACCGGCTGCAGGATGCCGGCGATCAGCCCGATCGAGTACTCCTGTCCGCTGTAGATCTCGAGGATGCGGTCCCAGATTTTGCGGCGCTCCTCGGTCGAGGTCGCGTTCTCCCACTGCTCGAACAGATCGAGCAGCTGGGCCGCCTCGGGCAGGTCGGGGGGCTCGCCGGCCGCGCCCTTGGTCTCGTGATACTGGCCCCACATCGGCCATTGCAGCTGCTGCTGGCTGGTCGGCGCGAACTCGGCCGGGCTCATGTCGGCGCTCGGGATGCCGTTCTCGATCCCGAACCAGATCGACATCAGCGCCTCGCCGGAGAAGATCCGATTGCGCAGGACCTCGCGCTGCGACGGCTTGCTGTGGATCTTGATGCCGATCTTCTGCCAGGTCTCCTCGACCAGCTCGAGCACGTCGGTCTGCTCGGTCTCCTCGCCCGCGGTCTCGACCACCAGCTCCATCGGCCGGCCGTCCGGCAACAGGCGCAGCCCGTCGGGTGAGCGCCCGGTCAGGCCGATCTGGTCGAGCAGCGCGTTCGCCTTGGCCAGATCGTAGTCGGCCCATTCGTCCCGAAATTCCGGCTTGTAGAGCGGGCTTTGCGGCAGCACCGTGTTGTTGCCGCCCTGGCCGAGGCCGAAGTAGAGGATCTGATTGATCTCGTCGCGATCGACCGCGAGCGACAGCGCCCGGCGGAAGCGGACGTCGCGGAACAGCTTGCGCCAGACCGGGTCGGTGGCGTTGAGGTTCGGGTAGAGGGCGAGATGGGCGCCCTGCGCGGTCTTCCACAGATAGGTGACCAGGCCGCTGCGCTTCTCGCTCTCCTTCAGGAAGGTGTAGTGCTTGAAGAACAGGCCGCGCGATTGCAGGTCGGTCTCGCCGCCGCCGGTCTTGATCGGGATCAGCTTCTCGTCGACGACGTCGAGCACGACCCGGTCGATGTAGGGCAGCTGCTGCCCCTTGGGGTCGACCCGGTGGAAGTAGGGGTTGCGCTCGAAGATGAAGCGCTCGGCCGGCGCCGGCGTGGTCGGGCGCCAGGGCTGCAGGGTCGGCAGGTCCGGGTTGTCGAACTTGTACATGTCGTCCTTGCGGCCGTGCAGCTGGGCCCAGTCGCGCGCCTGGGTCTCCTCGACCATCGCCGCGAGCTTCTTGGGATCGGCGTAGCGTTCGTGGAACTGCTTCAGGTAGTGGGCCGGCATGTAGATGAACATCGGCGTCGCCTGTGCCAGCGCCGGCAGAAAGAACGGGTTCGGCTTCGCCCAGCTGTAGCGCACGGTCAGCGGATCGGGGAACTCGACCTTCGCCACCTGGCCGTCGACGAACAGCTCGGGCGGCGGGCCGGTCGGGCTCAGCGCCGGATTGTTGGCCACGTCCTCCCACCAGTAGCGGAAGTCCTCGCTGGTGAACGGCTCGCCGTCGGACCAGCGATGCCCCTTGCGCAGATGCAAGGTGAAGATGCGGCCGTCCTCGACGTCGACCGTCTTCAGGATGTCCGGCACCAGCTCGAGCTTCTCGTTGTAGGCGACCAGCCGGGCGTAGCCGTAGACGACCATCAGGCGGGTGTCCTTGGCGCGGCCGACCAGGGTGTGCAGCTCGCCGCCCGGCTTGCCGAGGGTCTTGCCCGAGGCGGCATCGAAGCTGACCACCGAGGGCTCGTCCGGCGGGCCGGCGAGCGCCGCGGGGACCGCCAGCACCGGCCAGCCCGAGACCGAGCCCGAGCCTGAGCACGACGGCGGACAGCAGTCCCTCAGGCAGCGCTGTGAACGGCTTGGACATCGGCTTCGGGGCTCATCCTGACGAAGTGGTGGTTGTGCAGGTCGATCAGGCGGGTCGGGCCGTTGCCGAGCGTGAACGGCGCCGGCCAGGCGGTCGGCTCCGAGGTCTTGCCGGCCATCAGGGCCGAGAAATCGAGCGGCTGGGAGAGGTCGGGCTCGGGCACCGCGGCGAGCAGCGCCTTGGTGTAGGGATGCACCGGCCGCGCGAACAGCTGCTCGGTCGGCGCGACCTCGACGATCCGGCCGGCGCACATCACCGCGATCCGCTGGCAGATGTATTTCACCACCGCCAGGTTGTGCGAGATGAACAGGTAGGTGAGCCCGAGCTCGGCCTGCAGATCCTTGAGCAGGTTGAGGATCTGCGCCTGCACCGAGACGTCCAGCGCCGAGACCGGCTCGTCGCAGATCAGCATCTCCGGGCCCAGGGCCAGCGCCCGCGCGATCCCGATCCGCTGGCGCTGGCCGCCCGAGAAGCTGTGCGGATAGCGGCGCAGGTGGCGGACGTCGAGCCCGACCACGGCGAGCAGCGCCTTGACCCGCTCGATGCGCTCGCGCTCGGTGCCGACGCCATGGATGACCAGCGGCTCGGCCACGATGTCGTAGACGGTCATGCGCGGGTTGAGCGAGTGATAGGGGTCCTGGAAGATGTATTGCAGGCGCCGGCGAAAGCGCGCGAGGTCCGGACCGCGCAGCGCCAGCACGTCGATCGGCCCGTCGGCGGCGTGAAAGACGATCCGCCCGGCATCCGGCCGGACCGCGCGCATCAGCGCCTTGGAAACGGTGGTCTTGCCGCAGCCGCTCTCGCCGACCAGGCCGAACGATTCGCCGCGCGCGACCGTGAAGCTGACGTCGTCGACCGCGAGCACGGCCTTGGCGTGGCCGCCGAACCAGCCGCCCTTGCGGATCCGGTAGGTCTTGCTGACGTCTGCGACCTCGAGCAGCGGCCCGGTCCGGTCCGCGTGAGCATCGCCGGCCCCGTTGGCGCCGCCCCGCAGGTCGCCCTTGAGCAGCAGGGCGCGGCCGGCCGGCGAGACTTCGCGCAGCGGCGTCAGGCGCTCGCCGGCGGGCATGTTCAGCCGCGGCACGGCGTGCAGCAGCGCCCGGAGATAGGGGTGCTGCGGCCGGGTCAGCAGGCTCGTGCAGCTGCCGCTCTCCATGATCCGGCCGCGATAGAGCACGACCACGTCGTCGGCCATGTTGGCGACCACGCCGAGGTCGTGGGTGATGTACAGGATCGCCATGTGCAGCTCGTTCTGGAGATCCTTCATCAGCTGCAGGATCTGCGCCTGGATCGTGACGTCGAGCGCTGTGGTCGGCTCGTCGGCGATCAGCAGCGCCGGATCGCAGACCAGGGCCATCGCGATCATCGCGCGCTGGCGCAGCCCGCCCGACAGCTCGAAGGGATAGGTCCGGAACGCCTGCTCGGGATCGGGGAAGCCGACCCGCGCCAGCATCTCGATGGTGCGCAGCCGACCCTGGGCGCCGCTCGCCTGGGTGTGCAGCAGCAGCGCCTCGCAGATCTGGTCGCCGATCGTGTGCAGGGGCGAGAGCGAGCTCATCGGCTCCTGGAAGATGATCGAGATCCGGCCGCCCCGGATCGAGCGCCGGACCGGGTCGTCGTCGGCGTAGCCCGCGAGGTCGAGCGGCTCGTGGTTCCGGCGCGGGTCGCGCAGGATGATCTTGCCGCGCCTGATCCGCGCGGCCTGCGGCAGGATGCCGAGGATCGACTGCGAGATCACGGTCTTGCCGGAGCCGCTCTCGCCGACCAGAGCGACCGTCTGGCCCGACTGGACCGTGAAGCTCACGCCCCGGACCGCCTCGATCACGCCCTCGTCGGCGAGGAAGTCGACCGCCAGGTCCTCGACCTCCAGGAGCGGCGCGGTCATGGCGCGCCGCCGAACAGATCGCCGGCCGGGCAGACCCGGGCCGCGGGATGGCTGCCGAGCACCTCGAGCAGCCGTTCGAGGAAAGCCCAGCCGGGCTCGTCCATGGCCAGGTGATGGCTGAGGATGCCGATCGGCTCGTCCGGACCCAGCAGCGCGCACAGGCGCTCGAGCGCCACCGCCTCGCCGACGAACAGGCGCGAGCCGCGCCACTCGATCGGATCGAGATGGACGTTGACCTGGGCCAGCCCCGGCGCCGGCTCGCCAGCCGGCCGCCGCCCGAAGGTCGAGAGGCCCGTGAAGCCGCAGGCGGTCAGCCGCTCGGTCAGCCGCGGGTCGAGCCGGTTCCAGGGCGGCACCAGGACCGCGAGACAGGTGGCGCCGAAGGCGTCGATCAGCGCCGCGCGACCGGCGCTCAGCTCGGCGGTGATGGTGGCGAGGTCGCGGCCGCCGAGCTCGATCGACCTCCTGCCCGCGGCCGCGTGATTGGCATGGGCGAAACCGTGCTGCAGGACCGTGGCCTGGCCGCTGGCCGCGATCAGCGCGTGGGCCGGCGGCTCCAGCCAGAGCGGCACGACCGCCAGCGCCAGCGGCAGGCCCTGCCGCTCGGCGAGCTCGAGCAGACGCTCGAGCGCCGGATGGTCGCGGCCGGCATCGTCGTCCCGCCACCACAGGCGGATCGCCTCGCCGCGGGCGGCGCAGGCATCGAGGGTCGCCTCGAGCTCCCGCCAGCTGGTCATCCGGCCGGCTCCGCGGCGGCCGGGCGCGCGGCCAGAGCCGCGATCAGCCGCGCCGTGGTCGCCGCGCCGTCGAGGTCGAGCGCCGGCCGCCGCGCCCGTGGTCGGCTGACCACCCGATCGATCGCCCGGGCCAGGCTGCTCGGCGTCAACTCTGTCCCCCAAACCGTCTCGGCGAGCCCGAGACCGGTCAGTCGTTGCGCTCGGATCCGTTGTTCGGTCTCGGAAGCCGTTTCGAACGGGACGAGAACCATCGGCTTGCCGAGCCGGAGCGCCTCCACCACGGTGTTGTAGCCCGCTTGTGAGACCGAGAGAAGGCACTTCGCCAACAGGCTCTGGAAATCGTCGCGCTGGCGCTCCAGGAGCATACCGGGCGGCAGCTCGGCGCGCAGCCGGTCCAGGCCCGCGGGGTCGACCTCGCCGCCGGCGATCAGCCGCCAGGCCCGCTCCTTCTGCCCGGACAGGGCGCGGGCCCGGATCGCAGCCGCCAGCAGCGCCTGGCCGACCCGGCCGCCGCCCGCCGAGACCAGAACCTCGTCGCCGGGGCTCGCATCGGGTCCGGGCTCGACCACGTAGCCGGTGCTCACCAGCCGCGGCCCGAGCGCATCGGCATGTGGGAAAGTAAGGCCGAAGGGGATCAGCGCGGGGTCGGTATGCACGAACACGCGGTCGTAGCGGGCCTGCGCCAGGTCGCGCATCCAGGCGTAGCTTTCGGCCCCGGTCTTTTGGACCAGGATGTCGCGGACCGAGCCAACCAGCCAGGGCCGCGGGCGGCTGAGCGCGATCGCATCCAAGAGGGGCAGGAGCTCGAAGCGGAAGGCGCGCCGCCCGAACGGGAACATCTCGGTGATCACGACCTGGGGCGCGCGCGCGGCGAACACCGCCAGCAGCTTCTCGCGCCGGGCGGCCCGGAGCGCGTCGTCGAGCGGGCGGTCGCCCTCATCGACCAGCGCCGAGAAGGCGAGGTCGCGGGCGCGCACCGCGGGCAGCTGGACCAGCTCGACGCCCGCCGGGACGAGCCAGGGGGCGGCCGGCCCGCCGCTCACCAGGGTCACCTCGAGGCCC
>CAVWPO010000018.1:0-103290 GCA_963756905.1 uncultured Alphaproteobacteria bacterium | reverse complement strand
GCCTGATCTAGAAGACGCGGGACGAGCGCCGGTCGGGCAGGGCCGGCGGCTCGAAGGGGCCGAGCAGCGCCGCGGGCGTCAGCGCCGGCAGGGGCGGCGACACCGTCTGGGCGACCCTGATGCCCTCCGGCAGGACGGCGCGTTCCGGCGCCTCATCCCGGTCCCCCGGCACGGCGCGAGGAGCGGGCGGGACGATCGCTGCGTCGGCGGCCGAGGGTGCCGCCGGCTGGGCCTCCCCGGTCATGCCCGGGATCCAAGCCAGGTCCGGGCGCGTCAGTGGAGCGAGTGCCCCGCCCCGCCCGCTGGCCGGGTCGAACGACCCGCTCACCCAACGCAGGCCGGCGATCGGCGTGCCGGGGTCGGCGAACCAGGTCGTCAACGTCGCCACGAAGGGAGCCCTGTCGAGCCGCCGCTCCGGGCGATCAGATGCCAGCACGAACTTGGGCGTCGGCGGGTCACCCATCACCTCGTCCGGACATGGCAACCGATCGATCCGCAGATCCTGGATCAGCGAGAGGAAATCCTGCTCGCTCGAGGTCGCGACCGCCATCGCCAGGCCGGGCTGTCCGGGGCCGCCCTCAGGCTCCCGATCGCAGGCCGTAGCCGGCCCCGCCGGGCGGGACCGCAGCCGCAGGCGTGGCAGCGGGCGGTTGGCGGGCCGCCGGCGGCGCGTCGACCGCCCGGTCGCGAGGCTGATCGGCCGCGCCGGCGGACATGGACGGCTTCAGATCGGGAGGGCCGATGCTCGCAATCTGGCCTGGAGTTGCCGCCGCCAGCCGGTAGAAGATGTGGGTGCCGATCTGCCCGATCCGCCTCATGTCCCCGATCCAGTCCGGGTGAACCTGATCGGAGTGGAACCAGAGCGCGCCGCCGGTCGGATCGGGGAGTTGCCCGGCGAGCGCCAGGCGGGCGAGCCGCTGGGCGTGCTGCCAGGCTGCCGGGTTGCGCGGCCGGTCGTCCAGCCCGTCGCAGTGCCACGAGAACTGGCAGAGATTGCGGCCGCGCTCCTCGCCCTGGCGGACCACGCCGCAGACCGTGTCCGGGAAGCCGGGATCGGCGACCCGGTTCAAGGTGACGGCGGCGACCGCGATCTGGCCCAGGCGCGGCTCCGAGCGCGCCTCCCAGTAGATGTTCAGGGCCAGGCAGTCGAGCTCGCTGACGTCCGCCGGGATGCCTGGATCGCCGCCGATCCCAGCGGTCAACGCCACGAGCTGGATCGGCCCGGACTGCCCGCCGGACGCGGTCGGCCCGGCCAGCGCCATGGTCGCCGCCGCCGGCACCAGCGCCAGGGCGCAGAGACTCACGCACCACCCAGGTTGCCGCAACGACATCCGACGGAACCGTCCCAGAGATTTTCGTTGGCCACGACCCGGCGATTCGGAGCAAACGCCACGCCCACCGCCGGCGGCGCCGCGATTTGCCACCCCTTTTGCGGCCAACCTACCGGCCTTATGAACAGCTCGACAAGTGTTTTTGTTCCTTGGCTTCAACGCTGCCGAGCTCCACGGGGCTCGCCCGCGACGCGGCGTTTGCGCCCGGCCGGTGGCCGGCGCTAGCTTCCCGGACGAGCGAGGGAGAAGCCTTGATGAACCAGCTCTCGGGCGCCGAGGCGTTCGTGCGCATGCTGCAGCTGCACGGCGTGCGCCACATCTTCGGCCTGTGCGGCGACACCAGCCTGCCGCTCTACGACGCGCTCTACCGCCTGGATCACGGCATCACCCACATCCTGGCGCGCGACGAACGGTCCGCCGCCTACATGGCCGACGCCTACGCCCGGGTCACCGGCCGGGTCGGCGTCTGCGAGGGGCCGTCGGGCGGCGGCGCCACCTACATCCTGCCGGGCGTGGTCGAGGCCAACCTGTCCTCGATCCCGGTGCTCGCCGTGACCACGGACATCGCGGTCGGCGCGCGCGGCCGCTACGTGCTGACCGAGCTCGACCAGGAGGCGCTGTTCCGGCCGCTGACCAAGTGGAACCGGGTGATCGATCGGGCGGCCGAGATCCCGGCGAGCGTGCGCGCGGCCTTTCGCCACATGACCACGGGCCGGCCCGGGGCGGCCCATCTCGGCCTGCCGTTCGACGTCCAGCGCGAGCCGGTCGACGAGGCCGAGGTCCATGCCGATCCGAGCCTCGGGCTTTTTCCGGCCAGGCGCACAGCACCCGACGCCGGGCGCGATCGGGGCGGCGGCCGAGGCGATCCTCGCGGCCGCGACCCCGCTGATCATCTGCGGCGGCGGGCCGCTCATCGCCGGCGCCGAGGCCGAGCTGCAAGAGCTCGCGGAGCTCCTGGAGCTGCCGGTCGCGACCACGATCAGCGGCAAGGGCTGCATCCCCGAAGACCATCCGCTCGCCCTCGGCGTGGTCGGCAGCAACGGCGGCACGCCCGCGACCCGGGCCCTGGTCGACCGGGCGGACCTGGTGGTGTTCGTCGGCTGCCGGGCGGGCTCGGTCACGACCGAGCGCTGGCGCCACCCGGCGCCGGGCGCGGTCCGGGTCGTGCACATCGACGTCGACCCGGCGGTGATCGGCGCCAACTACCCGACCGCGGTCGCCGTGGTCGGCGATGCCAGGCTCGCGCTGGCGGCGCTCCGGGACGAGGTCGCAGCCCGGCTCGAGGGTCCGGCCGACCGGTCGCGAGGGCTCGCGCGCGCGGCCGTCGCAAAGGCCAGGGTGGCGAAAGAGGCGGCATTCGAGGCGCTCGCACGCTCGGACGAGCTGCCGATCCGCCCGGAGCGGATCGTCGCCACGCTGCAGGCGCTGCTGCCGCCGGATGCCGTGATCGTCGCCGACGCGGGCACGCCCTGCCCGTATGTCTCCGCCTACTACCGGCTGCGGCAGGCCGGCCGGCGCTTCATCGCCAACCGCGCGCACGGCGCGCTCGGCTACGCCCTGCCGGCGGTGATCGGCGCCCAGATCGGCCGGCCGGGCGCCAGATGTGTCGCGGTGATGGGCGATGGCAGCTTCGGTTTTGCATCGGGCGAGCTCGAGACCGTCGTCCGGCTGGGCCTGCCGGTCACCATGGTGGTGATCGCCAACGCCACCTTCGGCTGGATCAAGGCCGGGCAAAAGAGCGGCTTTGGCGGCCGCTACTTCGCGGTCGATTTCTCGCCCGGCCAGCACGCCAGGATCGCCGAGGCCTATGGCGTCAGGAGCTGGCGCGTGGCCGAGCCTGCGGATCTCCGGCCGGCGCTGGCGCAGGCCCTGGCGAGCGAGGGCCCGACGCTGGTGGAGGTCCTGACCCAGCCGCTGCACGAAGCCCGCGCGCCGGTTTCCGAATGGATCGCCTGAGCGGCCGATCACCAGGCCCCCGCACAGG
Source organism: uncultured Alphaproteobacteria bacterium (assembly GCA_963756905.1). Lineage (GTDB taxonomy): Bacteria > Pseudomonadota > Alphaproteobacteria > Geminicoccales > Geminicoccaceae > DATAOG01. Next base: position 99,975 of record CAVWPO010000018.1, on the reverse strand, counting down.
GGCTCGCCCATCAACGGCTGTCGGCCAGAACGACTGACCCGTGATGCGGCAAAAAGCGGTCCTTCAAAAGTCGTCGGCCGCCGGCTAGGTTCGCGATGTCCGGGTCCGGAAACGTGGAAAAACATGGCGCTGGCGGTGATCGGGGCGGGGTTCGGGCGGACCGGGACGTTGTCGTTGCGGGACGCTCTGGAGCGGCTGGGGCTCGGGCCCTGCTATCACATGTATGAGGTGGTCCAGAACCCGGCGCACGTCGATTTCTGGCAGCGGGCGGCGGATGGCCTGGCGGTCGACTGGGAGGAGCTCCTGGGGAGCTATCGCTCGGCGGTCGACTGGCCGGTCTGCAGCTTCTGGGCCGAGCTCGCGGCGCGCTATCCGGAGGCCAAGGTGATCCTCACGGTGCGCGATCCGGCGCGCTGGTTCGAGAGCGCCTGGAGCACGATCTTTCCGCGGATCACGCGGCCGGTCGCCGCGGACGACGAGGTCGGGCGGCGGCGCGGGCGGATGCAGCGCCAGCTGATCGTCGGGCAGACCTTCGGCGGCGACATCGAGAGCCCCGAGCACGCCCAGGCCGTATACCTGCGCCACATCGAGGACGTGAAGCAGCGCGTGCCGCCGGAGCGGCTGCTGGTCTACGAGGTCAGGGACGGCTGGGAGCCGCTCTGCCGGTTCCTCGGCTTGGCCGTGCCGGACGAGCCGTTCCCGCACGTCAACGCGACCGAGGCGTTCCGGGCGCGCTTTCGCGATTGAGGGCACCCTCGGTCCCGCCGCCTCGTCCGCCGGGCAGGTTCCGAGCGGCGTCCGTCCGGATCGATGCCCCGGGGCTGCCGGGTCGCGCTGCCCTCGCGGCGCTGCCGAACGGCGCCCTCCGGCACGTCTCCGCCAGCCGGCCGTCACGTCCTCCGAGACCCGATACCCGCGCGCGCCGGGCGGCCGCCGCGGCGCCAATGTCTGCCCTTGGTGTCAGACTACGGCCCGGCGCACCGGTTCACTGCGATATGCGGCCGGCGCCCTGGCGTGCGAGCGGCTGGCTGAGGGGCGCCCGGCGGGTCCCGGCGCGACCCGGTCTGACAATCGGACGACCGACGGCAAAAAATCGCGCGTGTTGGCCGGCTGTTCTCGGCGGAGCCCTGCATTCGGCCTTGCCCAGGCCGAGGAACCTTCACATAATCAGAGCGTTGAATAATGGCGAGTGGAGCCTGCAACCAACCAAGCAGTGTCAGGGCGAGGGCGGGGGCTTCCCTCACCCACGGCATCTTCGCGACCGCGAGCAGGAGTGACCAGATGCTCAGGGGACGGTTATGGCCGGTGTGAGGCCGGCAGGGGATCGATGGCTCGCCGCCCGCAACGTGATCGCGCGCTTTTGCACGGGTAGCCATGTCTCGGTGAAGGCGCAGCTCGCCACCGGCGCCATCATCTTCGCACTTTCGGCCTGGGTGACCGTCACTTCGGTCAGCTACGTCGGCAGCCGGCACCTCTTGAGCGACACGGTCGCGCACATCAAGAACCTCGAGCATGCCTACGCCGATCTTCTGTCCGAGTCGCAGCTGTCGACCAGCAGCTTCATGCAACAGGTCAATCAGCTCCAGGCGACCAACGAGCGCCAGCGCGGCGCGTTGCGCGAGCTGACCGAAATCCGCGATAGCCTGAAGCGTCAGCTCAACTCCCGCGAGCGGCAGCTCGCCACCATCGCCGAGCAGCGCAATCACGCCCGCGACCTCGCCACCGGCCTCGAGCAGTCGGTGTCCGGGGTCGAAGAGCGGCTGACCAGCCTCGAGGTCGAAAAGGCCGCCTTGAAGGAGCGCCTGGACAGCAGCGAGCGGCGGCTCGCCGAGATCAGCCAGCAGCGCGACGCGGAGCGTCAGGTGGAGGTCGGCCTGCGTTGGCACGTCGCGCGGCTCGAAGGCGACATCCAGCAGCTGCGGAGCCGCAGCGAGACCTCGCGGATCTGGCTCAAGGACTGGGTGCTCGGCAGCACCGAAGCGCTCGAGCAGCTGTTCGGGGAGACCGGCGTCGACGTGGAGACGCTGATCAGCCGCGCCGGCACCAGCGAGCTGGGCCAGGGCGGCCCCCTCCAGGTGGCGGCTCCGGGCGTCGATCTGCCTGGCGAGCAGGCAGGACCGCAGGCGCCGCGCGACCCCATGCAGAACGACATCCAGCGGCTGGCGGCGCTGCAAAAACTTGCGCGCACCCTGCCGCTCGCCCCGCCCCTCGACCACTTCTACCTGACCAGTCCCTACGGCAAGCGGCGCGATCCGTTCACCAACCAGTGGGCGTTCCATGCCGGGCTCGACTTCGGCGGCGCCGTGGGCTCCAAGGTCCTGGCGACCGCGCCGGGCCACGTGATCCATGCCGGGCCCGGCGGGCCGTACGGCAACATGGTCGAGATCGACCACGGCATGGGGATCGTCACCCGCTACGGGCATCTGAAATCGATCAGCGTGTCGGTCGGCGACGATGTCCGGTTCCGGCAGCCGGTCGGCGTGATCGGCAACACCGGCCGGAGCACGGCCCTTCATCTCCACTACGAGATCCGGGTCGACGACACCGCCTACGACCCGGCCCGCTTCCTGAATGCGGGCCGCTTCCTGGTCGGCATCTTCGCCAACGCCGGCGGCAACCCGGTCGAGGAGGTCGCCGACACGCCGTCGAGCGACTGAGAGCGAATCCGCTCGCGGCTATGGAAAGCGCCGCTGCCCGCGACTATCTCAGGACACTGCCGCGACGAACGTTGCGTCGCCGCCGTCCCGCGGCGAGCCGGCCGCCGCGGCCAACGGTGGAGCGACATCCGGCGCCATCGGAGCCGGTCCGATGCCCAGGCGGCCTGAGCTCTGCCCACCAGCCAAGGGGACGCTTGGGGATGGATCCAAATCAGCTGCAGCGGCGGGCGCACGAGGCCTCCGAACTCCTGAAGGCGCTCGGCAACGCGCGCCGGCTGATGATCCTCTGCCAGCTGCTGGAAGGCGAGAAGTCGGTCGGTGAGCTGGTCCGCCTGATCGGCCTCAGCCAGTCGGCGCTCTCGCAGCATCTGGCCCGGCTGCGCCGGGATCGCCTGGTGAGCACGCGGCGCTCGGCGCAGACCATCTACTATACCATCGAGGGTGCCGAGGTCCGCGCCCTGCTCCAGACCCTGCACGGGCTCTACTGCGGCCGCGAGCCGGCCGAGGCCCCGACCCTGGCAACGGCCGAGGCGCCGGTGCTCACGTTCTAGCGCCGATCTCAGCCGGCGGCCTTTGATGCGGACGGCCGTCGACCATAGTACAACATCACCGTGTGGGTCGCCTCGGCAAAGAACAGCCAGCGCTCGAGCGCGATCCCGGCAAGCCCCGCGAGCGCCGCGAGCGCCGCCAGCACGCCGGCCAGGATGCCGGATGCGAGCAGCGCCAGCAGCGTGAGGACGAGCCCGCCGCCGAGCCCGAGGGCACAGGCCAGGCGGCGGAGCTTGCGGGCGTGCCGGCGCGCGACCACGAAGCCCATCTCGCTCAGCAGATAGTTGGTCTGGGTGTGCGGCGGCTCGACCATCCGCACGCGGCCGAGCGCGCCGAGGCCGGTCGCGGTCTCGGGCGTGCTGAGCGGCTCTGCCCGCGCGACGGTCCGCCAATAGAGCGCCTTGAGGCCGAAGGCGAGGAGCGTCGCGATCAGGGCGAGGCTGCCGACCGCCAGCCGCGGCAGGCGGAACAGGGCGAGCACAAGATGCAGCAGCAGCGCCCCGCTCATCAGCGCGAGCGCGAGGTAGACTGGTGCTGTCAGCGGCTGATGCCATTGCCGGATCGGGCGCAGCGAGGCGTAGATCATGCCGGTGCACCAGACGGTCGCGGCCGCGCCGAGGGCCGCGAGCAGCCCCGGGACCACGAACCAGTCGGCGTCGGGCTCGGACACCAGCCAGCCGAGCCCGAGGACCAGCGCCGGCAGGTAGGTGAGGAGCGCCACAGCGCCCTCGCGCGACAGCCAGGACGAGCGCCACTGGCTGACCGCCCGCCAGGCGCGCTCCGGGTGGCCGAGATGCAGGGTCGAGGACAAGAGGCCAAGCGTGATCAGGGCGAGCGCCAGCACGAGCGCGCTGAGGGCGAACCAGGGGTCGGCCGGGAGCAGGCCAGACCCGGCGCCGAGGCCGAGCAGGAATAGCAGGCCATAGCCCGCGCCGGACGCCGTGGTGAACAAGATGATCGAGGGCGCAGGATGCACGTCTGAGGCTCAATCCGAGAGCACGCGGTCCAGCCAGGAAAGAAAGCCGCCCTTGGGCTCGGCCGGCTCGAGCGCGGCGGGCGCGCCGAGATAGCCCGGCTCGGTCCGGCGCGGCCGCGGCGGCAGGTATTTGTTGGTCGGCCGGTAGCCCAGCTCCGGCATCAGATCGTAGCCGCCCCGCTCAGCGACCAGTCGCGAGACGGCCGAGCCGGGATCGGCAAGGTCGCCGAAATGGCGGGCCCCCGCCGGACAGGTCCGGACGCAGGCCGGGAGCCGGTCGATTTCCTCGAGGTTTTGGTTGTAGATCCGGTCGATGCAAAGGGTGCACTTCTTCATCACGCCCTGGTCGGCATCGAGCTCGCGCGCGCCATAGGGACAGGCCCAGGCGCACAGCCCGCAGCCGATGCAGAGCTCCTCGTCGACCAAAACGATGCCGTCCTCCGACCCGCTTGTAGGAGGCGCCGGTCGGGCAGACCGTGACGCAGGCGGCGTCCTCGCAGTGCAGGCAGGACTTCGGGAAATGCACCGTCCGGCCATCCGCCCCCTCGCCCACCTCGTAGCCGTGCACGCGGTTCAGCCAGGCGCCGCGCGCCGAGGCGCCGTAGGGGTCCTGATCGGTCAGCGGCGCCGGATAGCCGCCGGTGTTCCATTCCTTGCAGTGGACCACGCAGGCCTGGCAGCCGACGCAGGTATCGAGGTCGATCACGAGGCCGAGCCGCCGGTCCGGGCGGGTTTGCGGCAGGCTGGTCATGGCCGCCTGCGGAACTCGAGGCCGTAGCGCGACGTCCGGGGTGGCGGCGGCAGGCCCGGTGGCGGACAGAGCGTTGCGAGCTGCGGTGCGCTCGTGCCGGCCTCGGCCGGGGTGGCGGGCTCGATCCGGACCCGCAGGTCGTACCAGGCCGCCTGGCCGGTCACCGGATCGGCGTTGGCGTACCGGTAGCCGCCTTCGCGCTCGGGCAGAAGCTCGTCGATCAGGTGATTGAGCAGGAAGCCTTTTTGCGATTCGGGCGCGTCTGCCGCGAGGTTCCAGGCGCGGGCCCGCTTGCCGATCGCGTTCCAGGTCCAGCAGGTCTCGGGGTTGACCCCGTCGACCCGGCGGATCTGCGCCTTGATGCGGCCGTGCCGGCTGCTGATCCAGACCCAGGCGTCGTCCTCGAGGCCGAGGGCTGCCGCCCGGGCGTGGTGCAGATAGAGGCGGTTGCTGCCGTGGATCTGGCGCAGCCAGGCGTTCATCCCGCCCCAGGAATGGTACATCGCCATCGGCCGCTGGGTGACGGCGTGGAGCGGAAAGCCCGCGGCATCGGCAGCCCCGTCATCGAACGGCGGATACCAGAACGGCAGCGGGTCGAAATAGGTCTGCACGCGCGACCGGTGACGCTCGGGCGGCTGCACCGGCCCGTGCCCTTCGGCCGCGAGGCGGAACTTTTGCAAGACCTCGCTGTAGAGCTGGAGCGTGATCGGCTCGGCCTTCGGGATGAAACCCATCTCGAGCGCGTAGTCGAGATAGGCCTGGTTGGCGTGCTTGAAGTAGCGGGCTTCGGCTGGGATCTCGCCCTGCCAGAAGCAGCCGTGCTCGATATAGCGTTGGAGCTGATCCGGATTGGGCTCCCCCCTGCCCTCCCTGGTCCCGTCGCTGCCGCGCCAGCCGGCCAGCGAGCCGATCCCGGGCTGCCGCTCGTGATGGATCAGATAGTCCGGGTAACCTTTTGGAAACTTGGGGCTGCCGTCGTCATGGGTCATGCCGGGCAGGCCCAGGCGGTGGCCGAGCTCGAGCAGCACGTCCTGGAACGGGCGCACGTCCCGGTCGGGTGCCAGCACCGGCTGGCGGATCGCGTCCGCCGGCCCGTCGGCCGAGCAGATCGGCCGGTCGAGCAGCGAGATGCAGTCATAGCGCTCGAGGTAGGTGGTGTCCGGCAGGATCAGGTCGGCGTAGGCGACCGTCTCCGAGAAGTAGGCATCGGAATAGATGATGTGGGGGATGCGATAGTCGCCGGTCGCGGGGTCTTTGGCGGTCAGCATGGCGAGCGTGCCGGCGGTGTTCATGGCCGAGTTCCAGGCCATGTTCGCCATGTACAGGAAGAGCGTGTCGATCGGGTAAGGGTCGGCGTTGTGGGCGTTGGTGATCACCAGATGCATCAGGCCGTGGGCGGCGAGCGGCGCCTCCCAGGAGAACGCCTTGTCGATCCGGCGCGGGCTGCCGTCGGCCTCGACCAGCAGGTCCTCCGGGCCGGTCGGAAAGCCCAGCGGCGGTCCGGCCATGGGCTTGCCCGGTGCGACCTGATCCGGCCTGCCGGCGGGCCTGGGCGCCGGCGGGATCGGCTTCGGGAACGGCGGCTTGTAGCGCAGCCCGCCCGGGGCATCGATGCTGCCGAGCAGGATCTGCAGAAGATGGAGCGCGCGGCAGGTGTGGAAGCCGTTGGCGTGCGCCGAGATCCCGCGCATCGCGTGCATGCTGACCGGCCGGCCGATCATCTGCGCGTGGCGCCGGCCGAAGGCATCGGTCCAGGGCTGGTCGAGGACCAGCGGCGCGGCGAAGGCCGCCTGGGCGAGCTCGGCCGCGATCCGGCGGATGGTCGCGGCCGCGATCCCGGTGCGCGCGGCGACCGCATCGGGGCTGGCGTCCTCGGCCAGATAGCGCTCGGCCAGCAGGTGGAAGACCGGCCGCGCCCGCCGGCCGTCCGCGAGCGTGACGCTGCCTTTGAGCGCCGGCTTCGCGTCAGGATCGCCGGCCGGGCGCGGCGACCCGGCGACCCGGTCCCAGACCAGCGGGACACCCTCGGCATCGCGCGCGAACAACCCGTCATCGGCGGCGCCCGGGTGCTCGATCACGAGCCAGGGGGCGTTCGTATAGCGGACCAGCGAGTCGAGGTCGACCTTGCCCGCGCGCAAAAGCTCATGGACCAGGGCCAGCACGAGCAGGCCGTCGGTCCCGGGCGTGATCCCGAGCCATTCGTCGGCGATCGCCGAGTAGCCGGTGCGCACCGGGTTGACCGAGACGAACTTGACGCCCTTCGCCTTGAGCAGGCCCAGCCCGATCTTGAGCGGGTTGGAATCGTGGTCCTCGGCGCAGCCGAACAGCATGAAGTAGCGGGTGTGCTCCCAGTCGGGCTCGCCGAACTCCCAGAACGAGCCGCCGATCGTGTAGAGGCCGCCGGCCGCCATGTTGACCGAGCAGAAGCCGCCGTGGGCGGCGTAGTTGGGGGTCCCGAACTGCGAGGCCCACCAGCCGGTCAGCGCCTGGCTCTGGTCGCGCCCGGTGAAGAAGGCGAGCTTGCGCGGATCGTCGTGGCGGATCGCCGAGAGCCACTGGGTCGCGGTCGCCAGCGCCTCGTGCCATTCGATCTCGCGGAACTCGCAGGCGCCGCGCTCGCCGACCCGGAGCAAGGGCTTGGTCAGGCGGGCCGGCGCATAGTGCTGCATGATCCCGGCCGAGCCCTTGGCGCACAGCACGCCGTGGTTGACCGGGTGGTCGCGGTTGCCCTCGATGTAGCGGATCCGGCCGTCCAAAAGATGCACCTTGATGCCGCAGCGGCAGGCGCACATGTAGCAGGTCGTGGTCTTGACCTCGTCGGCGACCGGCGGCGACAGATCGAGCGCGCGCGTGAGCAGAACCGTCCCCCTCGCGGCCGGTTTTGAGCATGGCATGCTCGCTGGCGGCCGGATCTTAGCCTAGCGCTGCTATAGCGCCGCCGCCGCCAGCTGTCACCACCGCGGGTCGATGCTCCCGGTGCGCGCCTGGGGCGAGCGCGCCTGACGGCACGGCAAGGGTGTCGAACAGGACGGGCGGAACCCCAGGCTGGCCGGGGCTCTCGGGTTCGTTTCGCAGCGCCCGCCGGCGCCGGCGGCAGATCTGGCGGGACCCTGCCGCGACCGCCTCGCGGCGCGCCCGCGTGGTCTGCCGGCACCCAAGGAAAATCAGGCTGGCGGCCGGTCTCGGGTTCGTTTCGTCGTAGGGGAGCGGCGTTGCGGAGATGCCTGCCGAACGATGGCCTGGCGCCGACGGCAGCGACGCTCAGCCGGCCTCGCGAGCCCGTTCGGTTGCGGGCGGCGACAGGACGGCCACGTCCCTGCCGGCGCCGGCAGCCGCCTCGGCCTGCAGCGCCTTCAGGGCGCCGAGCGCCCGGAACAGCTCGGCGTACGCAGCGCCGCGGTAGCGGAGCAGCGTGTCGATCGCACGCGGGCCGTGGCCGTCGCGGATCACGGCCAGGCCGAGGTCGGGCGCGTCGCCGCCGCGTCCGGGCGTGGGCTCGAGGTAAGTCGTGAACAGACCCGCCTCGATCCGGTCGGAGCGGCGCGCGCGCCACAGGCCGAGCGCGATCCGGCTCACGAGGTCGTGCTGGAGCACGCCTTCGGGCGCGAGCTCGACGCGCAGCGCCGCCTGAAACTCGTGGAACGCGGCCGCGTCCTCGTCATCGAGCACGACGACCTTGCGGGCGGTGAGCCCGTGCTTCAGCGCGTTGCGGGCGGCGACGGCCTTGCCGGCCCCGGTCTTCGGCCCGCGCGAGCGGGCACCGTTCTGCCGGCTCGCAAGCGCCCGCGCGCCGGCCTGGCTCTCGGAGGTCATGGCGGATTTTCCCGATGCGGATGAACGTGAGGGCCCAGGCGGTTCCACGCCCGTGGATCTCGCTTATACGCCGAAACAGGAACAAATGCAAGCTCATCGCGGCTTCATCTGGGGATAAAATCCGGAAATAATGGCTGCGCATGGCGCCGCCAGCGGTTTGGTGCGAGGCAATTCGGGCGATTTTCGACGATTTTCCGTATTCTTTTAAGCCCCTGGCGAATTTTCCTGCGACCGGCGAGCGCAGGCATGCGCCACTTCCGTGCACTCATACGCTTCGCATAAGCACTTGCGCGAGCGGACTTTTTCGTCGCGGCATCGATCTGGCCGCAGAAGTTAGACGCATGGATGCGTCACGTGGCGCATCGCCCGCTGATCGAGCATTGCGTGCTTCCGCCGATTTTTTACTTGAAATTCCTGAGCCATGACGCCCGGAATCCAAGGGGTGGGCCAAGGCACGCTGTCTCAATGTCGGAAGTTATCGAGGGTTCCCCGCCAGTCTACCCAATCAGCCGTTCCAAAAGCGGCTCGAGCTGAGCCAGGCGTGGGTCGTCGCATAGTCGCTGACCGCATAGGGCAGCACCAGCCAGAGCGGCTCCAGCAGCGGGCTGGCGCAGGCGCCCGATGACCCGGCGCGGGTCGTCGCGATCGAGCAGGGCGGCGCCGATGCAATAGTTGCGCATGGCGCCGACCCCATGGGTGAGGACGAGCCAGCCAGCCTCGGTTTCCAAGGGCGAGCCGCAGTTGCCGATCTGAATATACTCCCAGGGCGCCTCGGGCTCCAACAAAACCTCATAGTCTTCCCAGTAATGGACATCGTCGGAGAACATGCAGCGTCATGTTGGCGCCGCCCTGGCGGCCCGACATGGCGTAGCGACCGCCCATGCGGCGAGGGAACAGCGCCATGCCTTTGTTGTGGGCCGCGGCGCCGTGCAACGGCCCAAGCCTGAACTTGCGGAAATCCTCGATCGGGGTGGCCGCCTGGCATGCAGGCGAAAGCACCGCTCGATGGTATGCACGCGCCGACGCGGCGCTCTACCAGGCGAAGCGCAGCGGCCGCAACCGGGTCGCGGTCGATCGCCAGCAGCAGGCCGTCGCCCGGGCCTTGCCTCCGGAGGCGTCCGAAGCGGCACTGCCAGCCGCAACTAATCGAGGTTAGTGCCGTCCGGGCGACTCGGTTGCTACAGGTGCCTCGGTGAGCATCTCCACTCGCCAAGCAGAGCGCCGATCTGTCGGGCTGCCCGGTCGGTCGCGCAAGAGGCCGGCCCGGCGCTCTGCAAGGGGGGCACGAGCGATCGCCGTGGACGACGACGAGGGGGCCTGTGATGCAGCAGACGATCGAGCATGCCGAGCGCCACGCCGGGGCGCACCGACCGGCCGAGCCGGATGCGCGGCATTGGGCGATGGCACTGGCGCCCTACCGCGAGCCGAGCCTCGCGCGCAGCCTGGTCGAGCTGTTCGTGACCGTAGTGCCGTTCGTGGCCTTGTGGCTCCTGATGCTGCTCAGCCTGCGCTATTCCTACTGGCTCTGCCTGCTGCTCGCCGTGCCCACGGCGGGCTTCCTCGTGCGCCTGTTCATGATCCAGCACGACTGCGGCCACGGCTCGTTCTTCCGCGGGCGACGCGCCAACGACTGGCTCGGCCGGGTGCTGGGCGTGCTGACGCTCACGCCCTACGGCTACTGGCGGCGTACCCACGCCATGCACCACGCCACCTCCGGCCACCTCGGCCGGCGCGGCACCGGCGACGTCGACACGCTGACCGTGCGCGAGTACCAGAGCCTGCCGGCGTGGCGCCGCGCTCTCTACCGCCTGAAGCGCCACCCGATCGTCGTGCTCGGCCTCGGGCCGTTCTATCTGTTCGTGCTCAAGCACCGCCTGCCGGTGCGGCTGATGCGCGCGGGCGCTGAACCCTGGCTCAGCGTCATGGCGACCAACCTCGCGATCGTGGTGGTGATCGGTCTCCTGGTGGCGCTACTGGGGGTGCGCGACGTCCTGCTGGTCCAGACGCCGATCACGCTCCTCGCCTCGTCCGCCGGGGTCTGGCTGTTCTACGTGCAGCACCAGTTCGAGCACACGTACTGGGCGTGGGACGCGGACTGGAACCTCCACACCGGCGCCCTGCACGGCAGCTCGCACTACGATCTGCCGCCCGTGCTGCGCTGGTTCACGGCCAACATCGGCATCCATCACGTCCATCACCTCGCGAGCCGGATCCCCTGCTATCGGCTCGGCGAGGCGCTGCGTGACCACCCGGAGCTGCGCGCGGTCAGTCGCCTGACGCTCGAGGAGAGCTTCCGCTGCCTGCGTCTCGCGCTCTGGGACGAGGATCGGCGGCGCCTGGTGGCCTTCCGCGATGCCCGCTCTTCGGCCCGCCGCTACGCCCAGCTGTCGGCAATCGGCCTGGTCGTCGCCCGGCGAAAGTACGAAGAGAAATAGTACATGGCTTTCTGAAGTTCCCAAATAAAAGTCTTGACAACGCTGATGCAGATTAGTGGCGCGCGGTCCTCGCCGGCCTAGACTTATTCTACAAAAACCACCTGGAGTACCCTGGCGTGGTCGAGGCAAGGGAGTGCATGCGATGGCAAGATCTTCTCGGTTGTCGTTGATCAAGATGCGGGCTGCCGTGGTGTTGGCGACCGTGGCGGTTGCTGCCTGCACAACGTCGTCGCACTCGTTGCAGCAGGTGAAGGCCAGCAATCCGAGTGTTACCTACGAGTATCGCGGCGATCAGGAATTGCTTCAGGCCCAACAGAATGCGGTGACGTTCTGCAATCAGTATCAATCCGCGCCGCGACCGGCCAGGTTCACGACCGGTTCGAACGGCGAGGCCAACAACGTGGCGTTCGAATGCGATCCGAGCCTGCGGACGGCCGCGCCGCGTCAGCAGGCGTTCGATCCCAATCTCACTTACAGCTATCGGACGGACCAGGAGCTGCTGGACGCGTCGTGGAATGCCCAGACCTACTGCATGAATAACGGGTCGCAGCGGGCGGTCTCGAACATCCGCACCAACACGGACGGGTCCAGGACCGTGGCGTTTCAGTGCACCCGCGCGTGACCCGAATGGCCCGGAGGCTGCAGCCTCCCTCGCCGCGAAGCAAAGCGGGGCGAGGGAGGCGCGAATCGGTGTCGACATGAATGCCTGCCACCGGTCGACACACATCCGCAGGAGACTGACATGCCGCTGCACAAGCTGACCCGGTCTGGCGACCCGGGGGTCGAGGACGTCTACGCTACCGACTCGGCCGACCAGCGGCTGCCAAAATATCGCCTGCCGGAGCGCGCCGCTTCCCCCCAGGCCGTCTACAACTTTCTGCATGACGAGTTGCTGCTGGACGGCAACTCGCGTCAGAACCTGGCGACGTTCTGTACCACCTGGTCGGAGCCGGAAGCGCGCCGGCTGCTGGATGAGTCGATCGACAAGAACATGATCGACAAGGACGAGTATCCGCAGACCGCGGAGATCGAGAATCGTTGCGTGCACATGATCGCCGATCTCTGGCACGCCCCCGGCGCATGGAAGACCGTTGGTTGCTCGACCACAGGATCGAGCGAGGCCTGCATGCTTGGTGGCCTGGCGCTGAAGTGGCAATGGCGCAAGCGGCGGATCGCCGTCGGCAAGTCGTACGCGAAGCCGAACTTTGTCTGCGGCCCGGTGCAGGTGTGCTGGGAGAAGTTCGCCCGCTATTTCGATGTCGAGATCCGTCAGGTGCCGCTGCGCGGCGCCGCGCTCGGCCTGCGTCCGAATGACCTGCGGCAGTACTGCGACGAGAACACGATCGGTGTGGTCGCGACCCTCGGCGTGACTTTCACCGGCATCTACGAACCGGTGGCGGCGCTGGCGAAGGCGCTCGATGAGATCGAGCGCGATGACGGGCTGGACATACCGATCCACGTCGACGCGGCCAGCGGCGGCTTCGTTGCGCCGTTCATCCAGCAGAAGCTGGAATGGGATTTCCGGGTCGCGCGGGTCAAGTCGATCAGCGCGTCGGGCCACAAATACGGGCTGGCACCGCTCGGTGTCGGCTGGGTGATCTGGCGCGACAAGGTCGAGCTGCCGGAAGAGCTGATCTTCAACGTCGACTACCTTGGCGGCCAGATGCCGACCTTCGCGTTGAACTTCAGCCGGCCCGGCGGGCAGATCATCGCGCAGTATTACAATTTCCTGCGGCTGGGCCGTGACGGCTACGCGCGGATCCAGCAGGCCTGCGCCGACACAGCGCAATGGCTAGCCGGCGAGATCCGCAGGCTTGGTCCGCTGGAGCTGGTCTACGACGGCCAGGGCGGACTGCCGCTGGTCTGCTACCGGCTGAAGGACGGCCACGACCACGGTTTTACGCTGTACGACCTGTCCGAGCGAGTGCGCCTGCGGGGCTGGCTGATCGCGTCCTACCCACTGCCGGCCGAACGCGAGGCCACCATCATCCAGCGGATCTTGATCCGCCACGGGGTCAGCCGCGATCTCGCGCAGTTGCTGCTCGACGATCTGGCTGCCGCGCTCAAGCACCTGCAGGCGAACCCGGTGCCGCGTTCGACCGCAAGCCCAACCTTCCATCACTAGTCGCCAAGCATGGCGGAGGCAAAGATGACCCTGCCCAAGAAGGCCGTAGTTTCCACCTTCAGCATGGCGATGCTGACCGCGGCAGCCGTCGTCAGCCTGCGTGGCCTGCCGATGATGGCCAAGGAACAGCTCACCCTGTTCGCCTATATCGCGTTCGCCACCTTCGTCTTCCTGATCCCCGCGGCCCTGGTCTCGGCGGAGCTCGGCGGCGCGTTCGGCGAGAGGGGCGGTGGCGTCTATACTTGGGTGAAGGAAGCGTTTGGCTCCCGTTGGGGATTTGTCGCCATCTGGCTGCAATGGATCCAGAACGTGGTCTGGTACCCGACGGTGCTGGCGTTCTCCGCGGCCGCCATCGCCTACGTGGTGGGCAAGCCGGCGCTGGCGCAGAGCGGGCCGTATGTCGGGGCGTTCTGCATCGCCGCCTACTGGGTTGCGACGCTGATCACGTTGCGCGGCGTGGCCGCCATCGCCCGGGTGACGAGCTGGGCCTTTCTGGCGGGAACCGTCCTGCCTGGCGTGGTGATCATGGTTCTCGCGGTGATCTGGATCGCCCAGGGCAACCCGATCGCGATGCTGCACCCCGCGGCCAGCGACTCTGCCGCCGTCATGTCGATGGCCGGCGGCCATGCGCATCCGCGGTATTTCCCCTTCATCACCGGCATGGGTGACATCGCCTTCCTGGCGGGCATCATCCTGCTGTTCGCAGGCGTGGAGGTGCACGCCGTGCACGCCAACGAGATGACCAATCCGAGGCGGCAATTTCCGGTCGCCATGCTGGTCGCTTCGGTGGTGATCATCCTGCTGTTCACGCTGGGATCGTTCGCGGTCGCCACCGTGCTGCCCAACCAGGAGATCAATCTGCAGGAGGGGCTGATGAAGGCCTTCCAACAGATCTTCACCCGCTTCGGGATCGACTGGGCGACCCCGCTCGTCTGCCTGCTGCTGGCCTTCGGCGGTCTCGGCGGGGTGATGTCGTGGATCAGTGGTCCCAGCCGCGGCTTGCTCTGGACCGCCCAGGAGGGCGAAATCCCCCCCTTCCTGGCCAAGACCAACAAGAACGGCGTCCAGGTCGCCATCCTGATCGTCCAGGGCGGGATCGTCACCGTCCTCGCGTTCGCCTATTTCGTGATGTCCGACGTCAGCGTGGCCTTCTTCCTGCTCAGCGCCATGACGATCACGCTCTACCTGATGATGTACATGTTGATGTATGCTGCGGCGATCCGGCTGCGCTATTCTCAGCCAGGGTTAAAGCGCAGCTACCGCGTGCCGGGCGGGACCGGCGGAATGTGGTGCATCGCTGGTCTTGGGTTCGCCGGCGTCGCCTTCGCCTTTCTCGTTGGTTTCTTTCCGCCGACGCAGCTGCCGGTGGGAAGCCCCACGCTTTATGTCGGGTTGGTGGTGGCCGGCACCGTGCTGTTCACGGGGCTGCCGCTGCTGATCGGGATGCTGAAGCAAGCATCCTGGAAGGCCGTCAGCCCGCTCGGAACGTCCGCCGTGGGAGCGGTCTGAAGCCCGCTTCACAACCGACGATGCGGCCTGCGACCCGTCTCGAGAGGAACGGCCTCATCTCGGTCATCACAAACGATCGCTCGAGGGCCGCTATCGCCCAGGTGGAGCCGGCAGCAGAGCCGCTTTCGACACCGACGAGGCTGACCTCAGCCCGAGAGGGCAGCTGATCGTGAACAAGGTGGCTGAGGTCGTGACGAACAACGATGAGGTTCGCGTGACGGTCATCGGCAGGAGCGATCGCGCCGGCACCGCAACCGCGAACATGGCTTTGTCGGAGCGGCGGGCGGAGCTGGTGCGCGACGCGCTGATCACCGCCGGCGTACCGTCCGCCCGCATCGACACGAGCTGGCTCGGCGAGGGCAAGCAGGACGTGCCGACGCCCGACGATGTCGCCCAGCAGCGCAGTCGGGTGGTCGACATCGTCGTCCAGGAGCCCTCGTGAGGGTGGGGCCCGTCAGCGGCGGTTCTTCGAGATCACTTCCGCCGTGGCGCATGAGCGGCAACTGCGGCGAGATCGCCCGAAGCGGCGCAGATTGGCGACGGGATTTCGGGTGTGATGATCGTTCAGGGCGGCTTTGGTGGCGAACCGAAATCAGCAACGGCACGGAGGCACGAGCCATGCGTAATGCAAGCGGGCTAAGAAGCGTCCTGGTGGCGCTGGCACTGACCACTTCCCTTGCCGCCTGCTCGGCGATGTCTGGCCGCGAGACCGCTGGCGAATACGTCGACGACTCGACGATCACGACCAAAGTCAAAGCCGCGATGTTCGACGATCCCTCGTTGAAGGTGATGCAAATCGGCGTCGAGACCATGCAGGACGTCGTGCAATTGAGCGGCTTTGTCGACTCTGCGCAGACCAAGGCCAGAGCCGGAGAACTTGCCCGCAGCGTCAAAGGCGTGCGGGAGGTCAAGAACGACCTGGTGGTTCGCTAAGAAGGAGTAGGAGACGCACATGCGCATGACCCAGATCCTCGGTGCCGTCGCTCTCGTGATCGGCGTGGTTCTCCTGGGCCTTGCCTATCACGCCTCGAATGCGCCGATGGACCAGGTTTCCAACGCGATTACCGGACGCTTCACCGACCAGACGATGTGGTACCTGATCCTCGGAATTGCCGCCGCCGTCGGGGGTGTCCTGCTTGTCGCATTCGGCAGACGGAGATAGAGTGCGGCCAAGCGCGATCGGCACGGCGTGCGGAACCGGCGTGGGCAAGGAGCCTGCCTGAAGGCGGCAACGAGAGAAGGGCACGACGATGAGCGTCGGAACGATCCTGCTGATCATCCTGATCCTGGTGCTGCTCGGCGTTTTGCCGACCTGGCCGCACAGCAGGGGGTGGGGCTACTACCCGAGCGGCGGCCTCGGGATCATCATCATCATCATCATCGTGCTGCTGCTCTTGGGCCGGCTCTAGGGCCCGCGGCCACGATCGTCCGCACCGCGCATCTGGCGGCGGGGCCGCGGGCGACGACGAAGCGCTGAAGGCGCGCGCACGAGCTACCCGGCCGAGCAAGCGCCGCTGAGTGATATGCCAGCGCAGCCCTCTTGCGTCACTTTTTGAAAGGAGACGCCGAGAGACGATGGTGGGTTCGCAGCCCGAGCGCGTCGTCGCCGATGATCAGGTTTTGATCTGCGCGGCGTCGAGTCGGGGTGAAGGGTCTACGGCGTACCGCAGGGCAGCCCGCCGAACATGATCTCGATCGGCTGCGAGCCGATCGTCGACACCGAGCGACCCGTGGCCCAACCCCCCGCACAAGAACGTGCGCAAGTACGGCACGCATGATCTCCAACACGGTCACCGAGGGCACGAAACTCGAAGGTGGTATCCGGAGGAAATCGTGAGCCGTCGGCATACCGAACGTCACCTTGTGTCGCGCATCGGCTGGCTGCGGGCAGCGGTACTCGGCGCCAATGACGGGCTGGTCTCGACCGCGAGCTTGATCGTCGGTGTGGCGGCTGCCTCGGCCTCAAGTTCGGAGGTGCTGATCTCCGGCATCGCCGGGCTGGTCGCTGGCGCCATGTCGATGGCGGCAGGCGAGTACGTTTCGGTCAGTTCGCAATCCGACACCGAGCAGGCCGATCTCGTGCGCGAGCGATCGGAGCTCTCAAGCCAACCCGCCTTCGAGCACGAGGAACTCGCCCTGATCTACGTCAAGCGCGGCGTCGAACCGGACCTCGCGCGACAGGTCGCCGATCAATTGATGGCGAAAGACGCGCTCGGCGCCCATGCGCGGGATGAACTCGGGATCTCGGAGGTGACGACCGCCCGTCCTGTCCAGGCGGCCCTGACGTCGGCCGGCACCTTCGCAACGGGGGCAGTGTTGCCGCTGTCGGTGGTCCTGGTCTCGCCTACGTCGATGCTGGTTCCGGTCGTGTCGATCGCGTCGCTCGTATTCCTTGGCCTGCTTGGCGCGATCGGTGCGCGGGCCGGGGGCGCGCACGTCCTCAGGGCGACATTGCGCGTCACGTTCTGGGGCGCGCTGGCGATGGCGTTGACTGCCGGCATTGGCGCTCTCGTCGGTGCGGCCCTCTGAGGAGGGCGCCTGATCACGCCCTGGCGTGCAAGCTCTTCCCCGATCCGACCCATCGCTCACGGCCATCCGATCGGCGCGACCGGAGCCCTCCTCACAAGTCTCCGCACACCTGAGCCCGGCCCGCGCCAACGCCCTTCGGATCAACCCGAAGATCCACATCTTGCTGGCCCGGCGTTGCAGCCGGGCCGGTCTACCGGCTGCTCAGCTTGCCGATCACCACGCCGATGCCGAACGCCGCCAGCAGGCTGATGAAGGGACGCGCCTCGATCTGCTGCCCCACGGCGGCGACACCCTCGCGGCCGCGTCGGCTTGCCTGGTTCGCGACGTCGTCCCACACCTCGCCCGCCCGGTCGGTCACGCGGCCCACGGCCTTGCGGACACGGCGCCCCGACGTCTTGACTTCGTCGGTGGCGGCATCTCCGAAGGAGCTGACCAGCGAGCTGATCCCCTGGCGCAGGGTGTCAAGCTCCGCTTTGACCGTGTCGAGCTCGTCTTCCAGGTTTCGCTTGGCGACAGCCATGTATCTTCCTCTGCTCTACGTCCGGGAACCATCAGATCATCTCAGGAATAAGCATCGACGGCGCTGATCCAGATTAGCGGGGCGCGGTCACTGCCGGCCTAGATTTGCGAAGTCGAAGCACTCCAGGGATTTCCCGGGGTGTTCGACACAAGCGCAAGGAGCGCACGATGTATAAGCGACTGGTCATCACGTCTCTGACCTTGCTGGTCCTGGTGGGATCGGTCGGGCTGCTCGGCGCCTGCAACACGACCGCAGGTGCCGGCAAGGACATGTCGGCCGCGGGCACCGCGATCGAGAACAGCGCCGAAAAGAACAAGGGCTACTAGCATGGACAAGGATCGGGTCGCGGGCGCCGCCAAGCAGGCCAAGGGCGCCGTCAAGGAGGCCGTCGGCAAGGTGGTGGGCGATGCCAAGCTGCAGGCCGACGGCAAGGCCGACCAGGCGGAAGGCAAGGTCCAGAACGCGGTCGGCGGGCTCAAGGACGCGATCCGCAAGGCTTGAGGAAGTCCCGGAAGAGCCGGGACGCGCCGCGCCTGGCACGCTGGGGGTTCGACTGGTTCAGGCCTTGCAGCGGCCCGCGGCGAGAGGCGTGGACCTTCCGATGCGGTGGCCCGCCTGGGCGAAAGTTTCCAGGGAAAACGCCGTCCTGTGCGGTCGGTGTTTAGCGAAAGGGATCGACGATGCTTGGGACCGTTCTGCTCGTTCTGCTCGTTCTGCTGGTCATTGGCGCGCTGCCGAGGTGGGGCCACAGCCGAAACTGGGGCTACATGCCGAGCGGCGGCCTGGGTCTGATCGTGATCGTTCTGCTCGTCCTGGTGCTCATGGGCAGGCTCTGAGCGAAGGCCGCGTCAACCGCCAGCGCTCACGGCCGGGCCGCGCTCCGGCAGGCCGCTCGATATCCCCATCCGGAGCCCTTGCCCAGCCTGCGACGCCGTCGGGTCCGGACGGCGTCGCGCACTCTCTGAAAACTCGCGACCCGGTCGCGGGGGCGGCGGAACCTTACCGAGCGGAGGCCAGATGCTCGAGACCAGCGGTACCGTCATGATCGCAGCCGCGATCGTGGTTCTCCTGATCCTCGTGGCGCTCGCCTACCGGCGAGGGGGCGCCGAGCGGCGTCCGGCGGTCGCCGAGACGATCATCCTCGGCCTCGCGGCGGTGCTCGCGATCGGCCAGGGTCTGGCCGAGTTCGGGGCGAGCCGCTCCGCGGGCGAGCCCCACGCGATGCTCGAGGTCGGCCGGTTCGGCATGGTCGGTGGCGCGTTGGTCCTGATGTGGCTCTGGGCCCATCTCGGATCTCGCCATAGCCACCTGGGCGGCATGGCAAGCTCAACTGACTTTTAAGTTTTAACGTCACAGCTCGATGTAAATACGAAATCTGGTTCCCATATATCATTGGATACCGATCTGATCTGGCCAATCGGTCGAAATTATCTGGGCGTCTTTCCGAATTCGGCGAGCCAGTCGTGTCTTCGCCGAATTCAGACCCTCCGGTGAGTAGGCACATGCCAAGATGAGGAGACATCTGATGCCCGTGCGCACGAGCCGCAAGACCGTGACCTTCACGCGGCCGTTTTCTTTGAGTGGGATCGACGAGGTGCAACCGGCCGGTTCCTACACGGTGGAGACCGACGAGGCGGAGCTGCCAGGGCTGTCGTTTCCCGCCTACCGGCGGATCGCGACCCTGATCCTCCTGCGCTCGCGATGCGCCGGACGGGTCGTGGAGGAGGTTGTCGACATCGATCCGCTCGAGCTGCACGCAGCTCAGGAACGGGATGCCGGCCTCCACACCCTGGCCGACTATCACAGCGGCTATCTCGCCCGGAGCAACGACGGCTTGATGAACTGAAGACGGCGCCAGCCCGGTAACAACGCCGCCGCGAGCCGCCGCGAGATGGAGATCGGCGCGGTCTCCCGGATCCCCGATTGACGGCTTTTTCTGGGCCCCTCTGAGCGGCGAGGTCGAGCCAACAGCCGGTCGACGCCAGGCAAACTTCAGGAGACGAGTCATGCACGGACATAAGATCAGACTGAATAGCGCAGCCTACTCATCGATCGCCGACTGGGTCGCGCTGAACAGCAACGAGCTGACATGGATTGCCCTGGTGACCGTCGTCATGATCGCCGTCGGGATAGCGACGTAGACGCACGAGCCAACGACATTGGCGATTCTGTGGGCGGCAGCGCAATGCTGATGTGAGCGCGGTTCCGATCAGGCGCGGGCGCCTGATGGCTGATGCAGGCGCCGACCACCTGGCGGCGGGCAGCGCCTTCCTGTTGCTGGATGGCCTCGACGAGGTGGCGGTCTCGGAGAGCCGGGACGGCACGACCGTCTATCCGCGCGCGCTGTTGCTGAGCGGGCTGGCGGACGCTTTGCCCAAGTGGCAGGAAACCGGCAACCGCATCCTGCTGACCAGCCGCCCCTACGGTCTGGACGAGGCCGGCCTCACCCGCCTCGGCCTCGCGCGCGCCCCGCTGAGCGAAGGGTGGAGCCAAGGGCGAAACGCTCGGCGGTCGGCGGGCCAGCAGCTATAGCCCGGTTTGCTCCGGCTATCGAGCCTGATTCCCCCGGGCGCCCGATTCTCCCTGGCAAATGAATTAATTCCCGCCGCTCGCCTTGACTACCGGCAACGGCTCGGCAATGGTGCGCGCGCAGCCGCGCTGGCGCCCCCGAGACGAGCATGGTCATCTATCTCCCGATCGCCGAGATCTCGGTCAACCTGTTCCTGTTGCTCGGCCTCGGCGGCGTGGTCGGTTTCTTGTCGGGTGTGTTCGGGGTCGGCGGCGGCTTTCTGATGACGCCGTTCCTGATCTTCCTCGGCATTCCGCCGGCGGTCGCGGTCGGGACCCAGGGCAGCCAGATCCTGGCCTCGTCCCTGTCCGGCGTGATGGCGCACCTGCGCCGCGGCAACGTCGACCTGCGCATGGGCTGGGTCCTGGTCGCCGGCGGCCTGGTCGGCTCGATGCTGGGCGTCTGGCTGTTCGGCCTTTTGCGCCGGCTCGGCCACATCGACCTCTCGATCACGCTCTCCTACCTTCTGTTCCTCGGCACGATCGGCGGCCTGATGCTGGTCGAGTCGCTGCGCGCCTGGCTGCAGATGCGCCGGCGCGGCGGCACCGGCTTCACCCGCCGGCACCGGCACGTCTGGCTGCACGGCCTGCCGTTCAAGGTCCGCTTCCATCGCTCGCGGCTGTACATCAGCGCGCTGATGCCGCTCGGGATCGGGGTCGTGGCCGGCATCCTGGTCGCGATCATGGGGGTCGGCGGCGGCTTCCTGATGGTGCCGGCGATGATCTATCTGATCGGCATGCCGACCCAGGTCGTGGTCGGGACCTCCTTGTTCCAGATCACCTTCGTCACCGCGGTCACCACCTTCCTGCACGCGGTCACCAACCAGACGGTCGACGTGATCCTGGCGCTGGCCCTGATCGTCGGCGGCGTGATCGGCGCCCAGCTCGGCTCGAGCGCCGGCACCCGCCTGCGCGGCGAGCAGCTGCGCATCCTGCTCGCGGCGATCGTGCTCCTGGTGTGCGCCAAGCTCGGCCACGACCTGATCGTGCGGCCGGAGGACCTCTACTCGCTCGGCGCGGTGGGGCGCGACTGATGCGCCGCCGGCGGCCGGCTCTCGAGGCGCTGACCCTGGTCCTGGTCCTGGCGGCCGGGCTCCGGACCGTGGGCCCGGCCTGCGCCGACACGCTGGTCGCCGATCTGTCCCAGCGGCTGATCGCGATCACCACCGCCTTCGTCGGCACCGACGTGGTCCTGTTCGGCACCAGCGATGGCGACCACGACATCGTGGTCACCGTGCAGGGCCCGCGCGTCAGCCAGATCGTCCGGCGCAAGGCGCAGGTGGCCGGGATCTGGATCAACCGCGAGCGGCTCGCCTTCGACCATGTGCCCGGCTACTACGCGATCGCCAGCTCCGGCCCGCTCGAGAAGATCGCGCTGCCCGACGTGCGCGCCCGGCTCGAGCTCGGCACCGATGATCTGAAGCTGCTGCCGATCGACGCCGGCGGGCTGGACATCGGCGAGATCGCGGCCTTCCAGGACGCGCTGGTGCGCAACAAGCAGCGTCAGGGCCTCTACAGCGCCAAGCCGGGCCCGGTCAATTTCATCGGCCCCCGGCTGTTTCGGACCACGCTGCGCTTTCCCGCCAACGTGCCGCCCGGCATCTACCAGGTCCAGGTGTTCGAGCTCCATGACGGCCAGGTCACCGACGCCCAGCGCAGCGCGCTGGTGATCAGCAAGATCGGGGTCGAGGCCGACGTGTTCGATTTCGCGAATCAGCAATCGGTGCTTTACGGCTTGATGGCCGTCGCTTTGTCCGCGACCCTGGGCTGGTTGGCCGGGGTGGTCTTCCGGAGAGGGTGAGCCATGGCTGAGAGCTCGGACCAGCCGCCCGCGCCGCCCGAGCCGGTGGCGGCGGCCCCGGCCCGGCGCGAACGGGTGTTCCTGGTGGTCGTCGACGAGACCGCGGAGATGAGGAACGCGCTGCATTTCGCGATCCGCCGCGCCCGCAGCACCGACGGCCGGGTGGCCCTGCTCTACGTGATCGAGCCGGCGGAGTTCCAGCACTGGCTCGGGGTCGAGCGGGTGATGCAGGAGGAGGCGCGCCAGCAGGCCGAGCAGACGCTGCAGGGGCTCGCGGCCAAGGTCCAGGCCGAGACCGGCAAGCTGCCGATCCTGCACGTCCGCGAGGGCTGGCGCAACGAGCAGCTGCTGGCTCTGATCGAGGAGGACCCGAGCATCCAGCTGCTGGTGCTGGGCACGGCCACCGGCCGCGAGGGCCCGGGCCCCCTGGTGACCTACCTGGTCAGCCAGATGGGCAGCCAGATGCGCGTGCCGGTGACGCTGGTGCCGGGGCAGTTGAGCCCGGAAGAGATCGACGAGGTGTCCTGAGGTACGTGGCGGTCGCGGCGGCCATGCGTGCCGCTGATCGCGGTGATAGCTTTTCGGCATTGGACGCGCCGAGCGTGCCTGTGCCATTCCTCTTGGGGGGCGAGCCTGGGCGCGCGGCGGGCGCCGCCGGCGATCGGCAGGCGGCCGAGGACGGTTGATCGCGTCCAACCAGGTGTTAGAAAGGGATCGCTGGTCGTGACTGACTGTTAGATCTTGGGTCGTCGTCACCACCTGAAGCTTAAGCGGCACCGTTCTGGAGACCAACAATGAAACCCGCGCGGCCGTGTCTCGGTCGCCGGCGGCTGCTTGGCATGACCGCCGGCGTGGCCCTGCTTTCGCTATCGCCCCGATCCATCTTCGCCGCGACCCCGGCGGTCACCCCCGAAGCCGTGGTCCAGGATCTGGCCAGGCATGCCTGGGAGCTGCTCCATCGCACCGACCTCGATCAGCGCCATCGGCTCGACCAGCTGACCCAGCTGCTCACGTCCAAGACCGACGTGCCGTTGCTCAGCCGCCTCGTGCTCGGTCGCCACTGGCAGCAGCTGACCGAGGCGCAGCGGGCGGGCTACGAGCAGCTGTTCGACGCGGTCGTGATGCGCAATCTGGCCCGCCGCCTGGATCAGTACGCCAACGGCGCCGAGGGTCCGCTCGACCAGCACTTCCGGATCGTCGCCAGCCAGCCCGCGGGCAAGGACGACGTGCTGGTCCGCACCAAGGTGTTGACCCAGCAGGGCGACAACCTGGACGTCGACTGGCGCCTGCGCGCGCGCGACGAGCGGCCGGTGATCATCGATCTGATCATCCAGGGAGCGAGCCTGTTGGTGTCGCAGCGGTCCGAGTTCGCGGCGGTCATCGAGCGCAGCAGCATGGAGGGCCTGCTGGCCGAGCTCCGGGCGCGGGCGGAAGCCAGCGAATCCTGACCGCCGCCCGCCGCGGCGAAGCTGCGCGGTCGGGCCTAGAGCTTGAGGACCTCGGCCAGGTGCTTGGGCAGGTCGCGCGCCGGCACGTGGGTCAGGTCCTTGTCGATCTCGGCCACGACCTTGGCCTTGACCGCGCCGGGCAACAGCTCGCGCAGATCGCCCAGCGTCTTGGGCGCCGCGACCAGGATCAGCCGGTCGAAGCGGCCGCCCTGGGCCGCCTCCTCGAGCCGCTCGGCGAGCTCGCGCGCGAAGGCGAACTTGGCGTAGCGCTGCGGGTCGGTCGGCGGCGCCATGGCGTGGCGGCCGCCCAAGCCGCTGCTATCGAAGCTGCGCCCCGGCCGGTCGCTGCCGATCTCCTTGCTCTGGGCCGTGCTGCCCGTGATCTCCTCCTCCGCCAAGGCGGGCTTGAGCGCCTCGAACGGCTTCCCCTGCGCCAGGACGCGGGCCCTGGCGCCATCGGCAATGAGTACCCACGTGATGTTCGACATGGATCAGCTGACTCCGCAAAAGGCCGGTCCGGATGGTAGCATTTTCCCTGGCTTCCGATCAGGGTTCGCTGGCGACCGCCGCCCGTGGACCCTACAACGGGGGTTGCGCGTTGGTCCATGGCCAGCCGAGCCGATGGGTCCGGGGCGAGGGCTGGCCGTCACTGTCAACCAGGCCAGGGGGCTGAGCATGCAGGTGCCTCTCCAGATCCGCTTCCACAACATGGCCACCTCCGATGCGATCGAGACCCGGGTGCGCGAGCGCGTCGCCCGCCTCGAGCGGTTCTTCGATGGCATCGTGTCCTGTCGGGTGACCGTCGAGGCGCCGCACAAGCAGCCGCACCGGAGCACCGTCGGCATCACCATCGACATCGGCGTCGCGGGTAAGGAGATCGTGGTCAAGCGCGAGGAGCGTCACCACGAGTCGCGCGACGACGCCTATCTGGTCATCGGCACCGCCTTCGATGCGGCCGAGCGCAAGCTGGAGCAGCACGCCCAGGTGACCCGGCGCGAGGTCAAGAGCCACGACGGCCGGATCTACGCGCGCGTGGTCCGGCTCTACCCCGATCACAGCTATGGCTTCATCGAGACCCCGGGCGGGGTCGACGTCTACTTCCACCGGGTGGTCGTGGAGGACGACGCCTTCGACCACGTCGAGGTCGGCAGCGAGGTGCTCTACTCGATGGCCGACGCCGAAGGGCCGATGGGCCCGCAGGCGAGCCGCGTCCGCCTGGTGCGCGGCGCGCACCCGGTGCGCTGACCCGCCTCCCGGCGCGCCGATCCGCCGCCCTGCTGCCCGAGGTTACGTTCATCCGCGACAGGCCCGGTGGGGCTACGTCTTGCGCCGCGGGGTGATCGAGATCGCGGCCGGAGGCTTCGAGCCGATCGGGCGGGCCATGGACGTAAGTGCTGTCATTGACGGCATCCGGCGGCATGATTAGGTTTCCCGCGCCGGGCAGCGTGCGCGGAGGTTCCGATGGGCGTGCTGACGGTGCGCAAGGTCGATGATGAGTTGATCCGCGAGCTCAAGCTGCGCGCGGCCCGGCACGGCCGCTCGGCCGAGGCGGAGCACCGCCTGATCCTCGAGCAGGCGCTGCGGGCCGGCCGCGAGGAGTTCGTGAGGCTTGCCCGCGAGAGCCGGGAGCGCTGGAAGGGGCACGATTTCTCCGACAACACCGATATCATCCGTCGCTCGCGCAATTCGGGCTGGGAGGAGTGAGCGCGTTCGTCGTCGACGCCAGTGTGGCGGTCAAATGGGTCCTGCCGGAGGACGACAGCGAGCTTGCCGAGGCGCTGGTGACGGGCGGCGCGCCGTTGCACGCGCCCGGATTCATCTTCGTCGAGATCGCGAACGTGCTCTGGAAGCGGATGCGGCAGGGTGGCCTCGCGGAAGCGGACGCGACGGATCTCATGGCCCGCTTGCGCACCTCGCCGCTGATTTTGTGGCAGGGTGAAGAGCCGTTGCCGGGCACGCTCAGCCTGGCGAAGGAGCTCGATCACGCCGTCTACGACTGCGCCTATCTGGCGCTGGCGCTGCATCTCGATGCGGTCTGCGTGACCGCGGACCGGCGATTCCAGCGCAAGGCTGAGCGCCGTCCGGACCTCGCCGGTCGCGTCGTGCTGCTCCGGGAGCTGGCGGAGCGAAGCTGAGTCGCAAAGACGGGGTGGAAGAGGTTTCAGCAGGCCTCGTCGGGGCAGTCGCCGGGTTCGATCTGGATCGTGGCGTGGCCGATGCCGTGGTTGTGCTCGAGGACTTCCTGGATCGCGCGCAGGGTCTGGTCGTGGTCGGCGCCGGTCTGGACCCGGCAGTGCATCGTGAGCAGCGGGCGCTCGGTCGTCAGCATCCAGGCGTGGACGTGGTGGACGTCGAGGACGGCCGGGACCGCGGCGACGAGCTCCGTCTTGAGCTGATCGACGTCGAGCCAGTCGGGGGTGCCCTCGAGCAGGATGTGGGCGGATCTACGGACCAGCAGCCAGGCGCTGCGCAGGATCAGGAGGGCGACCAGGAGCGAGAGCAGCGGGTCGATCGGGGTCCAGCCGGTCGCGTAGATGACGGCGCCGGCGACGATCGCCGCGACCGAGCCGAGCAGGTCGCCGACGACGTGGAGGGCAGCGCCCCGGATGTTGAGGTTGTCAGGGTCGCCGCCGTGCAGGATGGCGAAGGCCGCGATGTTGGCGAGCAGCCCGAGGCCCGCGATCACCAGCATCAGGCCGCCTTCGACCGGGGCCGGGGCCAGGAGGCGGCGGCCGGCCTCGATCGCGATCCAGCCGACCACGGCGATCAGGGTCACGCCGTTGACGAAGGCCGCCAGCACCTGGAAGCGATGGTAGCCGTAGGTGCGCCTGGCATCCTGCGGCCGGCGGCCGATCCGGAACGCCATCCAGGCGAGCGCGAGGGCGGCGGTGTCGGTCAGCATGTGGCCGGCGTCGGCGAGCAGGGCGAGCGAACCGGCGGCGATCCCGCCCACGACCTCCGCGACCATGAAGCCCGCGGTCAGCACGAGGGTCCAGAAGACGCGGCGCTCGTTGTCCGCCGAGGCGTGCGTGTGGGCCGCGCCGGGGGCGTGGGCGTGGGTGTGGGCCCGGGCGGTGAGCGTCGCCGGGAGTGTGCGAGTGCGCGTGCATCTCCATCAGATCAGACCGTCGTAGATCAGCTTCAAGCCGGTCAGCGCCACGAAGGCGTAGCAGAGCCGATCGAGGTGGCGGGGTCGATCCGGTGGCGCAGGCGCATGCCGGGGACCATGCTGAGCGGGGCGAGCACGGGGGCGATCAGGGATGGGCGATGGCGCGAGGGGCTCAGCCCGCCCGTGCCGTCGAGGCCCCTTGCGTGACCAGCGAGGTCGTCTCAGGGCCGGGCCATGAGGCCGCCGTCGACGATCAGCTCGGTGCCGGTGATCCAGGCGGCCCGGTCGGAGAGAAGGAAAAGGCAGGCGGCGGCCATGTCAGCGGTCGTGCCGACCCGGCCGAGGGGCACGGCGGCCGCGGTCCGGTGCTTCATCGCCGGATCGGCCTGCCAGCGCGCCTGCATCGGGCTCTCGGTCGGCCCGGGCAGGATCACGTTGGAGCGGATTTTTTCCCGCGCGAACTGGATCGCGATCGACTTGGACAGTGCGAGAATACCGGCCTTGGCGACCTGGTAGGCGTCCTGCGGCCGGTCATCGCCGCGCAGGCACTGGATCGAGGAGACGTGCACCATGGCGCCGCCGCCGCTCTTTAGCATGCAGGGAATCGCGTGGCGGGCGGTCAGCATGCAGCCGGTGAGGTTGATCGCCAGCACCCGGTTCCAGGTAGCAAGCGTCGATCTCGACCAGGGATTTGTCGTGGTCGAACAAGAGAATGCCGGCGGCGTTGACCAGAAGGTCGAGGCGGCCGGTCGCGGCGAAGGCGCGTGCGACCGCGGCGGCGACGAAGCCATCGTCGCTGACGTCGCCCTCGGCGTAGAGCGCTGCATCGAGCTCCGCGGGCCGCGGCTTGACGTCGATGCCCGCGACCCGCGCGCCCGCGGCCATGAGGTCGCGCGCGATCTGCAGGCCCATGCCGCCGCCGGCACCCGTGACGACCGCCGTCCTGCCGGCGAACTCCGGCCGCTCGGACATCGTCCTCAAGCCCGCTCGAAGCCGCGGATCAGCTCGTGATCGGTGATCCGGCGATCGTATTCGAACTGCTCCCAGCGGCCGGCGTGCAGATAGTGCTCGACCACGGCATCGCCGAACGCCGCGCGCAGGACCGCGGACTTGTCCAGACACTCGAGCGCCTCGCGCAGCGTCTTCGGGATCTCCCGGATGTCCTTGCCGCGATAGGCATCGCCCGTGAACGACGGGCTCGAGCTCGAGCTTCTGCTCGATGCCGTGCAGCCCGGCCGCGAGCAGCGCGGCGTAGGCGAGATAGGGATTGGCGTCCGCGCCCGGGATCCGGCACTCGACCCGCAGCGAGGGGCCGCCGCCGATCACCCGGAAGCCCGCGGTGCGGTTGTCGGTGCTCCAGATCGCCTTGGTCGGCGCGAACGAGCCCGCCTGGAAGCGCTTGTAGGAGTTGATGTAGGGCGCAAGGAACAGGGTGAGCTCGCGGGCGAGCGCCAGCTGGCCGGCGATGTAATGCTTGAAGGTATTGCTGTACGCACCTGATTTGTCGGCGAAGACCGGCTTGCCATCCGCCACCCCGACCAGGGAGCTGTGGATGTGGCAGCTGCTGCCGGCGAGGCCGAAGTCCCATTTGGCCATGAAGGTCACGGCCTTGCCCTGGAGGAAGGCGATCTCCTTGACGCCGTTCTTGTAGATCGCGTGGCGGTCGGCCATCTCGAGCGCTTCGGCGTAGCGGAGGTTGAGCTCGGCCTGGCCCGGGCCCCCATTCGCCCTTGGAGAACTCGACCGGGATGCCGGCGGCGTCCATGCCGTTGCGGATCGCCCGGATCAGGCTCTCTTCCTTGGTGGTCTGGAAGATGTGGTAGTCCTCGATGTACCAGCCGGCGGTCTTGAGCTGTTTGTAGATCTTGGCGCGCGCCACATCGTAAGGCTCGTCGAACACGTAGAACTCGAGCTCGGACGCCATGTTGACCTTGAAGCCCTGCTCTCTTGCGCGGGCGACCTGGCGCTTCAGGATCGCGCGCGGGCTGTGCGGCACGTCTTCCCCATGGTGGTCGACGACGTCGCCGAGCACGAGCGCCGTGCCCTCCAGCCACGGGATCTTGCGCAGGGTCGCGAGGTCCGGGCGGATCGCGAAATCGCCGTAGCCCTTGTCCCAGGACGCGGCCGCGTAGCCCGGCACCGGCTCCATGTCCATGTCGAGCGCGAGCAGATAGTCGCAGGCGTGCATCTCGTGCACCACCTGCTCGAGGAAGTAGTGCCCGGTGACCCGCTTGCCGATCAGCCGGCCCTGCATGTCGACGAAGCAGGCGAGCACGGTGTCGATCGCACCGCCCTTGACCTCCTGCTTCAGGGTCTTGAGATCGAGGTTGCCGGCCATGGCGCGTTGTCCCGACGGGGTTCGTGAAACCGCCTTTCTGCCATGCCTGGTGCCGGGATCAAAGGCTTCTGCTGGGGTGAGCCTTGTGCCCGGCCAGGCCAGCCGTTACGCATGCGGATAGTTGCATCGATGATCACTGCGTGAGTCCCCGCGATGCCCGAGACGGATGCCGATGAGCCGACGTACCCGCCTGAGGAGCCCCGGCTGTCGCCTGACCAGATCGCGAAATTGGAACGACTCGCGGAGATCGCGCTCCGGGCCATGCAAAGGGCGAGTGCCGCCCTCGACAAAGCCTTTGCGGAGGTCGAAGCGACCCAGGCCTGTTTCGCAGCCAGGCGGAGCGAGGAGCCAGGGCGTCAGCTGGCTCGACAGGATCGTTGACGCCTCCGGGCTGCGGCAGTGATCGGCGACCTCGATCGCCGTCTCTCCCGCTTGGAAGGAGCGGTCGCGGCACGCGCGACGATGGGCTCCACGCCGGCCTCGCTTCCCTCTCCCCGCGATGGATGAGTGGGTCGCCGGCTCCTCCATCGGTGACGCGCTGTTCAGCGCCCGCCGCGGCGCCGCTCCGCCTCCTTGCGCAGCTCCTCGAGCGCGAACTCCTCCTCGGGCGAGCGGACCATGTATCGGCGCGCGTAGACCCCGAAGTAGATGACCGCGAGGCCGTACCAGATCGCGCAGCCGACCACGCCGACCCGGTAGTCGGTGTTGAGGAACAGGAACACCAGCGTGAACAGCGCGATCAGCAGCGCCGCCCAGGCGCCCGGCACGCCCATCGTGCTGACGTAGGGCCGCGCGATGTTGGGCAGGTTCTTGCGCAGCAGGATGAAGGACAGCATCTGCATGGCATAGGAGATCACCGCCCCGAACACCGCCATGTTGAGCAGGACGGCGCCGACCGGCACCGGCCCGAACAGCGTGCCCGAATACTGGATCAGGCAGGCGACCACGAAGCCGATCACGGCGCCGACGATCAGGGCCACGTGCGGCGTCTTGCGCCCGCCGTGGGTGACCGAGAGCCAGTGCGGCAGGTAGCCCGCGCGCGAGAGCGAGTAGATGTTGCGGCCGTAGGCGTAGATGATCGTGTGGAAGCTCGCGATCAGGCCGGCGACCGCGATCAGCGCCAGGACCTTGCTGCCGATGCCGTCGCCGAAGATCGTCTTGAAGCCGAGGAACAGGGGCTCGGTGGAGCCGCCGACCTCGAACGAGCCGGGCGCGATGCCGGCGTTGAGGAAGAGCGTCAGGAAGGCGGTGATGATCAGGGTCAGGATGCCGAGCAGGATGCCCTTGGGCATGTCGCGCTGGGGGGCGTGGGATTCCTCGGCGGCGAGCGGCAGTTCCTCGATCGCGAGGTAGAACCAGATCGCGAACGGCAAAGCGGCGGCGACGCCGAGCCAGCCCTTGGGCAGCCACGGGCCGCCCCCGTCCGGCAGCGCGACCGGCGCGCCCTGCGCGTCGACGCCGACGTTGAGCGCCCATTTCGAGAGGTCGAAGTACGGCAGGGCGCCGATGTAGAAGACCAGGAGGATCGCCAGCGCCAGGAAGGTGATCAGGATCGTGAACCGGAACGAGACCTCGACCCCCCAGATGTTGAGGCCGACGAAGATCACGTAGGACAGCGCCCACCAGACCGGCGCGAAGCCGTCGGGGGTGCCGAAGATGGCGCCGAGATAGCCGCCGATGCCGACCACGATCACGGCCGGGGTCAGGACGTATTCGATGTTCTCGCCGAGCCCGGTCAGGAAACCGCCCCAGGGTCCCATCGCCGAGCGGCCGAACGAGTAGGCGCCGCCGGTGTGCGGCAGCGCCGGCGACATCTCGGCGATCGAATAGCACAAGCCCAGATACATGACCGTGATCACGAGGGTCGCGATCAGGAGGCCGCCGAAGCCGCCCGAGATCAGGCCGAAGTTCCAGCCGAAGAAATCGCCCGAGATGACGGCGCCGACGCCGAGCGCCCACAGCGACCAGACCCCGGCGTAGCGGCGCAGGCCGCGCTTCTCGAAATAGTCGGCGTCGACCTCGACGTAGCGGATGCCGCCCTGCTGCTTCACTGGCCATGGTCGCCTCCGTTGGAGGAATTTTTTGATCCCGCTCGCAGCCGGCATCGATCAGGGTCGCCGGGCGGCACCTCCGACGTGCAGCATCCGGGCCGGCATTCAACAGGTATCACAGTCGAGAATGCCGGGAAAGTGGCGCCGCGCACCGCGGTTGCCGGCCGGCGAGCTCGGACCGCCACCCCTCCCCCACGCGGGCCCGACGGTTTGATGTTCCGCCCGCGCGCTCGCTGTGGCAGGATCAGGGGCGGCGTTGGTCGCGCGATCGCAGCTGATGCGAGCGCGCGGCGCTGGCAACCATAAAAAGACATCGAGGGAGTTGCAGGGGTGCCCACACGTCGCACTGAATCCCGATCCTTGCCCCGCCGTCGCATGCTGGCTCTGTCGCTCGGCGCCGGCTGCGGGCTGATCCTCGCCCGGGTGCGCCCGGCGGCCGCGCAGGCGGCGGTGCGCAAGCTCAGCTTCGACAACATCCACACCGGCGAGAAGCTCACGGCGGTGTACTGGGAGAACGGCCGCTACGTCACCGACAGCCTGCGCGAGATCGACTATACGCTGCGCGATTTCCGCACCGGGGACGTGTACGCGATCGATCCCGGCCTGCTCGACCTGCTCGAGCGGCTCAGGCAGCAGATGGCCTACGACCGCCCGATCAACGTGATCTCCGGCTACCGCTGCCCGGCCACCAACGCCATGCTCGCGGCGCGCAGCAGCCGGGTCTCGAAGACCAGCCTGCACATGCGCGGCATGGCGATCGACATCCGGATGCCCGGGCGCCGGCTCGAGGAGCTGCGCGACGCCGCGATCCTGCTCGGGCTGGGCGGGGTCGGCTACTATCCGGAATCCGACTTCGTCCACGTCGACACCGGGCCGGTGCGCACCTGGTGAGCCGGCAGCATCCGGCGGCCGACCCGCGGTCGGCCCGTCGCCGCCGGACTGCTGCCGGCGACCGGCCCGGCAACCGGCAGGGGAATCGGGCTAAATTGTCATTCCTTTTGTGATTGCTGATGCTAAACATGGGCGGGCTCAACTGATGATGATCAAAGAGAGGGTTCAATGAGTATGCTTGCACGGGGTCTTCGCGTCGGTGCCATGGTCGTCGGTATGGCGGTCATGATGTCGGCTTGCGCGGAGCTCAGCGATACGGACAAGGCGGCGCTGCAGCAGGCCAAGACCGATGCCGCCAATGCTCAGGCCTCCGCCGATCGGGCCTCCCAGGCCGCCGACCGGGCGACCGCCGCCGCCGCCGAGGCGACCGACGCGGCCTCGAGCGCGAAGATGGCGATGGAGCGGCAGGACCGCATGATGCAGCAGTCCCTGCGCAAGTAGGGGCGGGCGACGACGCGTTCTGAGCGGCCGGCCCGGGATGCCCGGGCTGGCGGCCTGCGGTTGTGCGGGGTCGTCACAGCGCCTCGCGTCGTGAGGGTGTCCCGTTCAGGCGGGGCACCCCGCGGCTTCAGTGGGTGATGCGCACCGGATAGCCGCGCCGCTCGATCGCGGCCTGGCGGATCTTGCTCCAGTCGAGCTTGGCCGCCTTGGTGCCGGCGGCGGCCAGCACCTGATCGACGACGCTGCCCGGCAGGATCGGATCGAAGCGGCCGAGCGTCTCGAGCTCATCGCTCTGGGCCTGGGTCGGGTGCGCTTCCATGAACAGCTCGCCATCGATCCAGCCGAGCTTGATCGGCTGATCGATCACCGTCACCTTGGTGCCGACCTGAACCAGATCGTAGAGCTGCTCGGCGTCCTCGGGATACATCCGGATGCAGCCGCTGCTCGCGCGCCGGCCGACTCCCCAGGGCTTGTCGGTGCCGTGGATCGCGTATTGCGGCCAGCCGAGATACATGGCCCGGGTGCCCATCGGATTGTCGGGACCGGGCGGCACCTCCTCGGGATACTCCGGGTGCAGGGCGCGCATGCGCGCGGTCGGCCGCCACGTCGGATCCTTGGTCTTGCGCACGACCTCGGTGGTGCCGATCGGGGTGGTCAGGCCCTCGCGGCCGATCCCGATCGGGTAGGACCGGGGCGGCGCGCCCGGCTTCTCGAAGTAGTAGAGGCGCATGTCGGAGAGATTGATGACGATCCCCTCCGGCTTGGCGTCGGGCATCAGATGGATGGTCGGCAGCACGAGGTTGGCGCCTTCGCCGGGCAGCCAGGGATCGGTGCCCGGATTGGCGGCGACCATCTCGACGTAGCCGAGGCCGAACTTGCGGGCAACCTCGGGCAGGGTATCCTGATAGGCGGCGCGATAGGTGGTGGCCTCGCGCAGGTTGCCGTCCTGGTCGAGCATGGCGCCGAGGTTGCAACCGCTCGAGAACCAGACCCCGACCAGACAGAGCGCGATGACGTCGTGACGGCGCATGGGTGGTAACTCTTCGTTAGGTCTGTTCATGGAGATTCGGCCATCGAGGGACACCCGTTACCGTCGGAATCGGTTTACACGATCGGGTGTTTCGATTGAACTAAGAGCCATGCCTCGAAGCCAACGAACTCCCTCCGGATCGCGCCTGCGACCGCTGGTCGCCCTCGCGGTCACGCTCACGCTCCTGCGCGCGCTCGCGCCGGGCGCGCCGGCGCTCGCCCAGATCCCCCACTTCACGCCCGCCAAGGCCGACCTCGTGATCGTGCACAAGGCGGCCCGCAGCCTGGAGCTGCTCCAGGCCGGTCGGGTGGTCGCGACCTACCGGATCGCGCTTGGCCGCGATCCCAACGGCCCCAAGCGGCAGCAGGGCGACGGACGCACGCCCGAAGGCGTGTACACCCTAGACTGGCGCAACGCGAACAGCAATTTCCACCGCTCGCTGCACGTCTCCTATCCGCGCGAATGGGACGACCTGCGCGCCGAGCGCTGGGGCGTGTCCCCGGGCGGCGAGATCATGATCCACGGCCTGCCCAACGGCGTGCCGGCCGAGCGCGTCGGCCATCCCTACGTCGACTGGACCGACGGCTGCATCGCGCTGACCGACGAGGAGATGGACGAGCTCTGGGCCCGGGTCGACGACGGCACCACGATCATCATCTACCCCTGAGCTCCGTCGATCCCTGAGCTCCGTCGACCCCTGAGCTCCGTCGATCCCCGAGCTCCGTCGATCCCGAGCCCCGTCGATCCCGGCGCTCTGGCTCGCCGCGGCCGCGGCCATAATCCCAGCTGGACGCTCGCGCGGTCCAACCGACCGCGCGGCCATCGGATGGCGCTCGCTCCGCAGTCGCCCGACCCGACCGGCCGCGCCGCGACCCGCTGCGAGCCGGCGGGACCGAAGATCCGCGCGCAAGCTCGCTCTGTGATTTCCGACCGGGCCATGTTGTTCAGGGGGTCGGCGGCCGGGTTTCTTCGTCGTTTGACCAACGCTTGACGAGCCTCTAACTTGGCCTCGGCTGCAAGTCGTGGGCGCTTACTTTCCGCCCGCAGATCAATCCGTCTCTCCGTCACCTGGGAGGTGTTCACATGAAATTTTGGACCTGCGCCGGCAGGCCGGCGTGGCTGTTGGGCGTGTGCGCCGCGGCGGTCGCGACCCCCGCCCTCGCGGCCAGCCAGACCACCATGGAGCGGCTGCTCAATGCCGACAACGAGCCGCAGAACTGGCTGACCCATCACCAGGACTACGCCGCCCACCGGTTCTCGAAGCTCGACCAGATCAACGCCGGCAACGTCAAGGACCTGAAGGTCGCCTGGACCTATGCCATGGGCGGCGTCGAGGGCGGCGGCATCTGGCCCCACGGCGGCCTCGAGGGCACGCCGATCGTCGAAGATGGCGTCATGTACACGACCGACGGCTGGGGCTCGGTCTACAAGCTCGACATCAGCAACGGCCCGGGCAAGCTGGTCTGGAAGATGGATCCCGGCACCGACAAGGACTGGTCGGGCGCGGTCGCCTGCTGCGGCGTCGACAACCGCGGCGTGGCGCTGTGGAAGGACAAGGTGATCTCCCACACCCTCGACGGCCGCCTGATCGCGACCGACAAGGACAGCGGCGAGGTCGCCTGGGAGCGCCAGGTCGCCGATCCGGGCATCGGCGAGGTGATCACCGTGGCGCCGCTCGTGGTCAAGGACATGGCGATCACCGGCACCTCGGGCGCCGAGTACGGCATCCGCGGCTGGATCGCCGCGACCGACCTGAACACCGGCAAGGAGATCTGGCGCCGGCATACGATCCCGGGTCCGGGCGAGCCCGGCCACGACACCTGGACCGATGACCACGACGCCTGGAAGCACGGCGGCGGCTCGACCTGGGTCACCGGCTCCTACGACCCCGACCAGAACCTCCTGATCTGGGGCGTCGGCAACCCGGGCCCCGACTGGGACGCCGAGTACCGGCCGGGCGCCAACCTGTACACCGACAGCATGATCGCGCTGGACGCCGACACCGGCGAGATCAAGTGGTACCACCAGTTCACGCCGAACGACCCCTACGACTACGACAGCGTCGGCGAGAACATCCTGGTCAACACCGACGTCGACGGCCAGCCGCGCAAGCTGGCCCTGCACGCCGACCGCAACGGCTTCGGCTACGCGATCGACCGGACCAACGGCAAGTTCGTCTGGGGCACCCCGTTCGTCAAGCAGCTGACCTGGACCAAGGGCCTCGACAAGATGACCGGCCTGCCGGTCGAGTACGACCCGAGCAAGGGCGTCACGCCCTACATCAACGCGCCGAGCCGCGAGAACCCGGTCGGCAGCGCCTGCCCGGGCAACATGGGCGGCAAGAACTGGCCGCCGACCGCGTACAACCCCCAGCTCGACATCTGGTACATCCCGGTCATCGAGAGCTGCAACGAGATGAAGAACAAGGAGACGACGCCGGACTCCTACAAGCCGCGCGAGTTCTTCACCGGCGGCGGTCCGCGCCAGAATGTGCCGATCACCGGCAGCGTGACCGCCATCGACGCCAAGACCGGCAAGATCGTGGCCAAGCACGAGACCAAGTACCCGATGCTGGGCGGCGTGCTGGCGACCGCGGGCGGCGTGGTGTTCGTCGGCTATCCCGAGGGCAAGGTCGTGGCGCTCGACGCCAAGACCCTGAACGAGCTGTGGAGCTTCGACACCGGCGCCGGCGTCAACGCCCCGCCGATCAGCTACAGCGTCAACGGCAAGCAGTACATCGCGATCGAGGTCGGGCTCGGCGGCGCCTGGCCGAAGTGGTTCGTCGACGGCACCAAGGGCCTCGAGAAGATGCAGCCGGGCTCGATGCTGTTCGTGTTCTCGCTGTAACGCCAACGCTCTGGCGTTTCGATAAGTTGGGGCGGGTCCTTCGCGACCCGCCCTCATTTTTGGCCATACCCGCTTTCACTTCATCTCGTCGCACTGGCGCTCGCCTTGGCCCCAGAAGGCGATGCAGTCGGCCTTGGTCGGCTCGCCTTTGCCCTGGAGCTGGGTCTGGACGTAGTCGACCACCGCCTC
This sequence comes from uncultured Alphaproteobacteria bacterium, assembly GCA_963756905.1. Lineage (GTDB taxonomy): Bacteria > Pseudomonadota > Alphaproteobacteria > Geminicoccales > Geminicoccaceae > DATAOG01. The sequence goes on along the minus strand of CAVWPO010000018.1, from coordinate 63,398 downwards.
GATCTCCGGCGGGCGCAGGAAGATCGCCGCCTGGGCCGGGAAGTCGTCGCCGAGGTCGGCCTTGGTCGTGCCGCCGTAGCAGCTGTCGGTCTTATAGGCGTTGCGGTCGTGATAGGGCATGCGCGTGCCCGGGCGGCCGCAGCGCACGACCTCGAGCAGCTCCTCCCGGTCGAGCTCGGTCGCGCGCAGCGACAGCGCGGCGCCGCCGTAGCCGCCGCCCCCGCCGCCGTGCCATTTGTGGCAGCCGACGCAGTTGGCCTTCTTGTAGACGCGCTTGCCGAGCTCCAGATCGGCCGCCGAGCGCGCGCCGGTTGCGGTCAGCACCAGCGCCGCCAGAGCCACGGCGCCGGCAATCCCGCTCAGAACCTTCGCCGAACCCATCGATTGCCGCCTCCCCAGTTGCGGTTCTGCGGCCTATAAGGGACCACGGGCGCCGGCCGGCGGCAAGGGTCAGCCGGTCGCATGGCGGACGGAAGAGGGAGAGGGGATGAGGATCCGCATCGCAATCCTGGGTCTGAGCGCGGCGCTGGCGGTCGGCGTCGGGGCGAGCGCCGCCGAGAATCCGCTGAATGGCGACCTGCGCGATCTGCGGGTCGGGATGAAGCTCGCCGAGCTGCCGGCCGAGGGCTACACCGACTTCGCCTGCGGCAACAATGGCGCCAAGCCCGGCATGGCGCTCGGCGGCTGGGCGGAGTTCGGGCGCTGCCCGGCGGACGCCAGGGGGCTGCACGAGGTCGCCTTCGCCTTCGCGCCCTCGCCGCTGGCCAAGCTCGGCGACCAGTGGGAGGGCACCAAGGTCGCCGGCCATCCGGTGATCCCCTCGCTCCTGATCGACGATCAGGGCGTGGTCCAGGGCCTGCGCATCGTCACCGACCCCGACGCCCGCTACTATCAGAAGAAGGGCGCCTTCCTGTTCGGCATCCGGGTCATGGGCCGCTACGGCCGCGACGGCTGGCAATGCACCGACGCCAAGCCCGGCGAGGGCAAGACCCCGATCGGCGGGATGTTCATCGACCGGCGCTGCGAGAAGACCTTCGAGGACCGCCGGCTGATCCTGGACACCGAGCTGTATCGGGCGGCCGGCCAGGAGGGCCGGGACTACACCGACGCCTCCCGGTTCGAGATCCTGAAGTCGCAGAGCTGAGGATCGAAGTCGCAGACCGGCGCGCGGGCCGCGTTCCGCCGATGGCCGCGGGTGACGGGGCGCCCGGCGCGCGCGGGCCGGTCGGCGAGGTCTGGCTGGTGGGCGCCGGGCCGGGCGCGGCCGACCTTTTGACCCTGCGCGCGCTGCGCCTGATCCGGCGCGCGGACGTGGTGGTCTACGACCGCCTGGTCGGCCCGGACGTGCTCGATCTGGTGCCCGCGGCGACCCGGCGGATCTTCGTCGGCAAGATGCGCGATCGCCACGTCTGCCCGCAGGAGGGCATCAACCGGCTCCTGGTCGAGCTGGCGAGCGCAGGGCAGCGCGTGCTCCGCCTCAAGGGCGGCGATCCGTTCATCTTCGGCCGCGGCGGCGAGGAGCTGGAGGCGCTGGCCGCGGCCGGGATTCCCTTCCAGGTCGTGCCGGGCATCACCGCGGCGATCGGCTGCGCCGCCTACGCCGGCATCCCGCTCACCCACCGCGCGCACGCCGAGACCCTGATCTTCGTGACCGGCCACACCCGGGACGGCGAGCTCGAGCTGGACTGGAGCGTGCTCGCGCGGCCCGGCCAGACCCTGGTCGTCTACATGGGCATCAAGGCGCTGGCGAGCCTCTGCCAGAAGCTGATCGAGCATGGCCTTGCCGCCGCGACGCCGGCGGCGCTGATCGAGCACGGCACCTATCCGCACCAGCAGGTGGTGACCGGCACGCTCGCGAGCCTGCCGGCGCTGGCCCCCGATCCGCGGCTCGCCGGCCCGAGCCTGATCATCGTCGGCGAGGTGGTGGCACTGCAGCCGGGGCTCGGCTGGTTTGCCGGCCTGAGCGCCGCGTTCGACGAGGCCGACCAGGCCTGACCGCCGTGCGAGCCTGACGGCGGGGCGGCTCTGACCGGCGCGGGAGCTTGACGACGGGGCGAGCTTGACGGCTGGGCGAGCTTGACGGCTGGACGAGCTTGACGGCTGGACGGTCGGGGCCTCAGGTTGAGGGCGAGGTCAAGGAAGCGGGCCAGCGTCGGTTGAGGGAGGCGGAACGCGATGCGTCTGGTGCAGTTCGTGGCGCCGGCCGGCCAGCGCCGGGTCGGCCGGGTCAGCGATGACGGGCAGATGGTCGAGGCGCTGCGCGGGGTCGCGAGCGTCTACGAGCTGGCGCGAAGCGCGATCGCCGGCGGCCAGCGGCTCGCCGAGCTCGCGGCCGACACCCAGGCCGAGCGGCCGCAGGAGCTCGCGGGCCTGCTGGCCGAGGGCCGTCTGCTGGCGCCGCTCGACCATCCGGACCCGGCGCATTGCCTGATCACCGGCACCGGGCTCACCCACATCGGCAGCGCCCAGGCGCGTGATTCGATGCATCAGGTGCAGGCCGCCGACGCGGCCAAGCTCAGCGATTCGATGAAGATGTTCCGGCTCGGGATCGAGGGCGGCAAGCCCGCAAAGGGCCAGATCGGGGTGGCACCCGAGTGGTTCTACAAGGGCGATGGCAGCATCGTCGCCGGCCCCGGGCAGCCGCTCGCGATGCCGGGCTTCGCGCTCGACGGCGGCGAGGAGGCCGAGATCGCGGTGCTCTACGTGATCGACGATCAGGGCCGGCCGCGCCGGGTCGGCTCCGCGCTCGGCAACGAGTTCGCCGATCACGTGCTCGAGCGCCAGAACTACCTCTACCTTGCCCATTCCAAGCTGCGCCCGTGCGCCTTCGGGCCGGAGCTGCTGCTCGGCGAGCTGCCGGACGATGTCGGCGGCACGGTCCGGGTGCTGCGTGGCGGCGAGCCGCTCTGGCAGGGCGAATGGCTCTCGGGCGAGGCCAACATGAGCCACACCCTCGCCAATCTGGAGCACCATCACTTCAAATACGCGCTGTTCCGCCGGCCGGGCGACGTCCACGTGCACTTCATCGGCGCGGCCGTGCTGAGCTTCAGCGCCGGCATCCGGACCGAGCCCGGCGACGTGTTCGAGATCTCGTCGCCCACGTTCGGCGCGCCGCTGCGCAATCCGCTTTCCCGCGCGGCGGACGAGGGGCTGGCGAGGGTGGCCGCGCTTTGATCGGGCTCGGAAATATGTAGCAAAGCTAATATGATAGTGCCAAGAATTGACACGATACTTCTTCAAGGCGAAGCGGCTCTTAGTGGGGCGGCTGCGTACGGTACCGGGTGCGGCGATGCCGGAGCACGGCGACCCCTGATGGGGCCGCGGTGCCGGTCGATACCCTGGCGATCGCCTATCGCGACCGAGGGCCGGTCGAGGGGATCGGGCGACGGACAGTCGACAGGGACGAGCCGAGCGCGCGCATCCATCGCGGCATGAACGTCCGTCTTGATCCGCACGAGAAGATCACGGGCGTTGTTCCTCAAGCGCGCCGACACGGTGCCTCAGCCGCCGCCGGACGACCGGCGGGCGTTAACCAAGTCTTAGGAATTGCCCGTTAAGCCGATGTTGGGGTGGTCCATGGGACCGTGGGAATCCGCGTCGGAGGACGCTCGAGCGGGCGGGGTGGGCCGCCCGGGCGGCCGGATCAGCGGAACAGGAGGCCGACGATCACCCCGAGCGCGAAGAACAGCCAGTGCTCCGGCGTCCGGGTCCGCAGATAGGTGAGAAGGCTGCCGACGAAGCCGCTCGCCTGCTGGCCGAGATCGCTGCCGGAACCGCCGCGGCTCTGGTAGGGGTCCATGCGCCTCCTCCTCGACTGATCGCTCGCGCCCCCGCGGGCGGGCGCCATTGTAGCAGCTGGCGGGCGGGCCGCAATTCGGCGCTCGACCCGCGATCCACGCCGGGCCCGGGATCGGCGGCGCGATCACCGCGCCCCGCAACTCCCCGGCGCTCCAGGCGTCGTCATAGCGAACCTTGTCATGCCTGACAGGCCCTGGCCCGGTGTGGCTCTTCTCGCGAGCATTCTTGCCGGGTCGGATCGCGACCCGGGGGCTCGCCGGCAAGAGGCGATGCCACTCGACAGCCGTCAGGCCCGCCCGCTCGAGCGTGCTCCGGCCGGCGGCAGGCCCGGGCTCGCCCTGAACCGCGTTCGTGGCCACGACCGCCGGGCAATCCTCGGCCCGGCGGCGCGGACCGGCGCCGGGCCGGCTGAGCGCCTCGCGCGCGGATGTCGCGATCTCTTCGCCCAAACCCTCCCTCGGCGCACTCGGCCCGGCCGGGAGAGATCGGCGCGTAGTCCGCCGCGCACCTCGTCGGCGGTGTTGCCATCTCTTCGCCCAAACCTCCCCAGCACACTCGGCCCAGCCGGGAGAGATCAGCGCGTGGTCCGCCGCGCACCTCGTCGGCGGTGTTGCCATCTCTTCGCCCAAACCTCCCTCGGCACACTCGGCCCAGCCGGGAGAGATCAGCGCGTAGTCCGCCGCGCACCTCGTCGGCGGTGTTGCCATCTCTTCGCCCAAACCGCCCTCGGCGCGCTCCGGGCACTCCTGGAGTTCTGGCGGCCAATTCGCAGACGTAGGCGGACGACCATCCTTGCCCGCGGGCGCCTACTTCGGCAGCCAATCGCCGGTGATCTGGTCGAGGCTGTAGGGGCAGGTCGTGGGCAGGGCGGCGACGGCGGCATGCTCACCTTGGGCACGCAGCGCGGCTTCGGCCTCCAGGCGCGCCAGCTCGTAGAACTGGGGAAGCTTGCGCTCGATGCGGGGTCTGAGTGCCGGCGTCAGGTCCTCGACCAGGTCGGCGCGCTCGGTTCGGATCGTTCTCTCCCAGCCGCCACGCGGCTCCTGTGCAGGCGAGTGCTCGAGTTTGAGCAGGTGCTCGATGATCGTCCGCACGCGCGAGCGGACCTCGCGGTAGAGGCTGCCGCCCACGTCCTCGATCTCCTCGATCAGATGCTCGAGATCCAGATCCGCAAGACGGCCCGCGCGCAGGAGATCCGCCTGCGCCTTGGACCAGGCGTAAACGTCCTGCTCGTAGAGATCGCGCGTCCTTGCCTTGATCCGCGTGGCCATGCCGAGGCTCCAGGGAGTGCCATCGGGCGAGCTTGGCACGAATGACGGCGCTCGAGGCTAGCCGAGCCCGGCTTCGAGGAGGGCGGCCCGGTGATGCTCGAGGTCCTCGGGCTGCTTGTAGTGGAGGGTCGCAAGGTAGGTCTCGAGGGTGAAGGCCGGGTCGCGCGTCAAGACCTCGGTGGCGTGGGCGCGCGCCGCCGCGGCGTCGCCCAGCTGCGCGTGGGCGGCCGCGAGAAACGCGTGATGGCTGGCATCCGGCCGGGTGATCCGCCGGAACGCCTCGATCGCCTCGGCGTAGCGGCGGGCGACGAAGTAGGCACGGCCGAGATGGTTCCAGAAGCGCTCGGGATGATAGGGATTGAGGCGCATGGCCTTGCGAATCCACTCGATCCCTTCCTCCGGCCGGCCGAGCCAGGTCAAAAGCTCGCCCTGCTGGACGACGATCAGATCGTTGTTGGGATTGAGCGCGAGGCCGCGCTCCTGATGGTACATCGCCTTGCCGTGGTCGTCGGAGGTCAGGCTCACGGCGGCCAGGATGCGATGCACGTCGCTGTCGTTGTCGTCGAGGCCGAGCGCCGCCTGCAGCTCCTCGACCACGCGGCTCCAGACCAGGTCCCGATCCTTGCACCAGCCGTTCACCCATGTCTGCCCCAGCACGCAGGCTTTCCAGGCGTGGGCGTGGGCGTAGTTCGGGTCGAGCGCGAGCGCCCGCTCGAGCAGTTGGAGCGCCTCGGCGTTGGCCTCGGGATTGGAGCGATGGTGGAGGACCTTGCCGGCCAGCACGAGCTCGTAGGCCGCCATGCTGTCGGTCGGCTTGCGACCCGCCCGGTCGTAGGTCGCCTGCTCGACCCGCCCCGGCAGCGTGGCGACGATCGCCGCGATCACCTCGTCCTGGATCGCGAAGATGTCCTCCAGCTCGCGGTCGTAGCGCTCGGCCCAGACGTGGCGGTCGGTCTCGGCGTCGATCAGCTGGACCGTGACCCGGACCCGGTTGCCGGCCTTGCGCACGCTGCCCTCGACCACGTACTGCACGCCGAACTCGCGCGCCACGTCCTGGATCCGGACCGCCTTGCCCTTGTGCACGAAGGCCGAGTTGCGCGAGATCACCAGCAGGTCGCGAAAGCGCGAGATCGCGGTGATGAGGTCCTCGGTCAGGCCGTCGGCGAAGAATTCCTGCTCCGGATCGCCGCTCATGTTGACGAACGGCAGGACCGCGATCGCCGGCTTGTCGGTGGTCGCCGCGGCCGCGCCCGCCGGTGATGCCGCTTCGGGCGCCGGGCGCGCATCCTCGCCGAGCAGCACCCGGAAGACCCGGATCGGGCGGGCGAGGTTCTTGACCGTCTGCTCGCCCAGGTCCTCGAAGGCGACGTCGAGCCGGTCGCCGATCTGCTCGCGGACCGCCTGCGAGACGTAGATCCCGCCCGCCTCCGCCAGAGATTTCGAGCCGGGCGGCGACGTTCACGCCATCCCCGAAGACGTCGTTATCCTCGAAGATGATGTCGCCAAGGTTGATGCCGATCCGGAACTGGATCCAGCGGGCCGGCGGCAGGTCGGCGTTGCGCCTGGCCATCCGGCGCTGGATCTCGGCGGCGCACTGGACCGCCTCGGTGACGCTGGCGAACTCGACCAGCATGCCATCGCCGGTGGTCTTGATGATCCGGCCCCGGTTCTTGGCGATCGCCGGATCGATCAGCTCGAGCCGGTGCGCCCGCAGGCGCGCGAGCGTGCCCGCCTCGTCGATCTCCATCAGCCGGCTGTAGCCGACCATGTCGGTCGCGAAAATCACGGCGAGCCGGCGCTCGACGGCCTTGACTTCCATCCGCTGGTCCCTTCGGGGCGAGCGCCGGAGTGTAGCAACAAACCGCTCGGCTGCCTACGCCACGGCGGCGCACCTGGCAGCGCGCGGCGCTCACCAGCCGGCGCGCGAGCGCACCAGCTGCAGGCGCCTCTCGAGACGGGCAAGGTTGTCGCGCGCCGTGCCGTAGCCATTCAAGGTCGCGTGCGCGGCCTCCCAGAACAGGGTCGAGACCTGGGCATACTGGGCGCCGGTCGCCGCCGACGGACGGGCGACCGCATCCTGCAGGACCTTGGCGAGGTCGGCGAAGAACGGGTTCGCGGCCAGGACCTCGGGGTCCTGGTAGAGGCTGGCGATGGTCGGCGCGAACGAGCCCTGGATCGCGCGCCGCTTCTGCTCGGCCGCGCTGGTCAGATAGCGCACGAGGTCGATCGCCGCGGCCTGGTTCTTCGAATGCTTCGACACCGCCAGCTGCCAGCCGCCAAGCGTGGCGCTGTGGCGGCCGTTGGCGCCGCCCTTGGGCAGCGGTGCTATCCCGACCTTGCCCTTGAGCGGGCTGTCCGCCGCCTGCAGCAGCGACCAGGCGTAGGGCCAGTTGCGCATGAACACCGCGTTGCCGCGCTCGAAGGTGATCCGCGCGTCCTCCTCGAGGAACTGGGTGACCCTCAGTGGCGCTATCGTCCCGACCCAGGCGGCGGCCTCGCCGAGCGCGAGCGCCGCGGCCGGATTGTCGACCGTGATCGCGCCCGTGCGGTCGACGATCGTGCCGCCGCCATAGGCGTTGATCCACTCGAGCGCGTTGCAGGTCAGCCCCTCGTAGGCCTGGCCCTGAAACACGAGCCCCCAGAGGTCGGGATGGCCGGCCGCGCGCTCGGCCTCCTGGATCATGAGCGCGGTGTCGGCGAGCTCGGCCCAGGTGTCCGGCACCTTGGCGCCATAGTGGTCCAGGAGGTCCTTGCGGTAGTAGAGCATGCCCGCATCGGTGTACCAGGGCATGGCGACCAGGCGGCCGTCGACCGTATTGTTGGCGACGATCGCCGGCAGGTGCTGGCCCAGCACCTCAGGCGCGATCTGCGGGCCCAGATCGACCAGCTCGTCCGCGAGCGCGCTCGGCCAGATCACGTCGATCTGCAGGACATCGATGCTCGAATCGTGGCGGCCCAAAAGATCGAGATAGGCGAAATAGCGCTCGTTGCTGCGCTCGGGCGCGGGCACGACCTTGACGCTGTTGCCGCTCTTGGCCGCCCAGGTCGCCGCCGCCTCCTGGCAGAGACGCAGCTCCATGGCCTGGGCGCCGCAGGACAGCGTGACCTCGGCCGCGGCGGCCGGCGCCGGACCGGACTGGAGGACGCCGAGCACCAGCACGCCCGGCAGCAGGGCGCCGAGCGGTGCAGAGCAGGTTCCGAGCCTCATGATCGCCTCCCTCGTCGGTCTGCCCGCGATTCATCCTGAAGTGTAGCACGATGGCTCCGGCTTCGCGAACCCGGCGCTCCGAAGCGCCGCATCCGACCGCCTCGGTTGTGGCCGGGCTCCGACTTGGCTAGCTTCGGGCCGCGCGCCCGGATGCCAGGCCCGGGTCGGCAATCCCAAACCAGGGAGGCGAGCATGCAGCAGCCCACGCGGATCGGCTTCATCGGGCTCGGCGCCATGGGCGCCGGCATGGCCGCCAACCTGCTCCGCGCCGGGTTCGCCGTGACCGGCTTCGACCTCAGGCAGGCGGCGCTCGGCCGGCTGGTCGAGCAGGGCGGGCAGGCCGCGGCGAGCCCGCGCGCGGCCGCCGAGGGCGCCGCGGTGCTGATCCTGATGGTGGTCAACGACGCTCAGGTCGAGGCCGTGCTGTTCGGGCCGGACGGCGCGCTGGAGACGCTGCCCGAGGCGGCCACGATCGTGCTCTCGAGCACCGTGCCGGCCGGCTACGTGCGCGGCCTCGGCGAGCGCCTGGCGGCGCGCGGCCGGCCGCTGCTCGATGCGCCGGTGAGCGGCGGCGCGACCGGCGCCGCGGCCGGCCAGCTCACGATCATGGCCTCGGGGCCGGACGCGGCGTTTGCCGCCGCCGGCCCCGCGCTCGAGGCCTGCGCGAAGAAGGTCTATCGCCTCGGCGACCAGCCCGGGACCGGCTCGACGGTCAAGGCGGTCAACCAGCTGCTGGCCGGCATCAACCTCGTGACCGCGGCCGAAGGCATGGCGTTCGGGGTGGCGCAGGGCGCCGATCCCAAGGTGCTCTTCGAGGTGATCCGCGGCGCTGCCGGCGGCAGCTGGATGTTCGAGAACCGGGTGCCGCACATGCTGGCGGACGACTACACGCCCTCCAGCGCGGTCGACATCTGGGTCAAGGATCTGGGCCTCGTGCTCGACACCGGCAAGGCGCTGAAGATGCCCCTGCCGATGGCCGCGGCCGCCTATCAGGTGGTGATGATGGCCGCGGCCCTGGGTCTCGGGCCGATCGACGACGCGGGCCTGGTCAAGGTCTACGAGAGCTTCACCGGGGCCAAGGTCGCGGGCCCCAAGGGTGGGGACCAGGCGGAATGAGCCGGGTGCTGCGCGGATCGACGCCTTCGGGCCGGATCGCGGTCGGGATCGATCTCGGCGTGATCCTGCTCGCCGCCGGCCTGGTCCTGGCCGGCTGCGCCAAATACGAACCCGCCCAGCGGCGGCTGACGGTCGCTCCCGACCCGGTCGACTGCGCCGACGGCACGCCCGGAGCCTGCGTCAGGGTGACGGACGACACCGGCGACCTATGGATCACGCGGCCCAGCGAGATCGTGGGCTTCACCTACGAGCCGGGGTTCGCCTACCAGCTGCTGGTCGAGGAGCCCTCGGAGGTCAGCGAGGAGGAATCCCCGACGCCTCTGCGGCTGACGCTGATCCGGGTCCTGAGCAAGCAGGCCGGCGGCGCGTCCGAACAGAAGCTGACCGAGCGCATCGATCAGGGCGAGTGGTTGCTGGCGAACGTCAGCCCCAGCGATCACACCGAGGCCGAATGGGCAGCGCTCCGGATCACCGCGAGGTTCGACCTCGGCGCCGGCCGCCTGTCCGGATTCGCAGGCTGCAACGACTACTTCGCCGCGCTCGCCGTCACCAACGATCGGATCCAGATAGCCCAGGCCGGATCGACCCGGAAGGCCTGCGCGTCGGAGGCGGTCATGGGGCTGGAGCAGGAGTATCTGACCGAGATCGTCAAAGCCGCGACCTTCGCGGTCACGCCTGGCCGGCTGGTGCTGTCCCTGTCCGACGGCAGCGGCATGGAGTTCCACCGCCCGCCGAAGCCGACCGATGCCGTCAAGGAGTAGCGATGCTGCCGCCGGCTGGCGGCGGCCTCCGATCGGACAGACGGCGTCGGCGACCGGCCGGCGCGACCGCAGGACGGCAAGGCGCGGCCGGCGGGTCGGCAGCTAGCCGACGTTCGGCTCCCAGGCGCCGTCGACGAAATAGGCCTCGTCCTCGCCCGGCCAGGGCGGCATGGTGACCGCGACCGCGGCGAGCGGCTCGGCGCCGTCGTTCCTCAACTGGAACCAGGTGCCGGTCGGGATCGCGACCGAGACGCCGGGCGACGCATCGACGATCTCGGAGGATTCGCCCAGCCGCCGCCACATCCGGCCCTGTCCGGCGAGAAAGTACCAGACCTCCTCGACCGTGCGATGGCAGACGGCGTGCGAGGTCTGCCCCGGGCCGAGGGTGAAATGGGCCATGCTGCCGCGGGCGGTGGCCGCCAGAATCCGCACCTCGCAGCCGTCCGGCGCGATCACGTCGGCGGCGGCGCCGAGGATCCTGGTCGCGAGTTCCGCCATCGCCACCCCCGCACCGGGCCTAGACGCCGCTGTCGGCGTAGATCGCAGCAAAGGGGATCGCGACGCCCACGGCCTCGATCTCGAGCGTCGCGTCGCCGATCATATTCTCAACCTCCCACTTCGCACCGCGGCGCCGCCAGATCACGACATGGCGTTGCTCGCTCGACACCAGGACGATCTCCTGGACCGAATCGATCTGACTGTAGTCGTAAGCCTTGCGCCCGCGATCGTGTTCGATCGTCGAGGGTGACAGCACCTCGATCACCACAATCGGATTGGGAATTACCCTCGTCTCCGGCCCGACCCGCGTGCAGCTGACGACGATGTCGGCTTCATAGAAGGTATCATCCCGGTCGGGGCGCCTGATGCCCGCTTCACCGCCAGCGTAACAGGGGGCTTTGAGCCTGGACTTGAGCTCGAAGCCGAGGTTCACGACGATGATCGAGTGGCTCGCCGCGACCGGCGCCATGGCGACGGGTCTGCCCTCGATCAGCTCGTAGCGCGCATCGGTGCCATCGTTCCACGTCAGGAACTCACCGACCGTCATCAGTTTCGTGGCTGCTTCCATCATGGTCGCACTCTACCTCGGAGAGACCGGCACCGCTACGCGATGTTGCCGCCGAGCTCGTCCTCGATGTGGGCCTGGATGATCTCGCCGACATCCGCATCGGCCTCGAAGCCCATCTGGCGCCCGCGCCTGGCATCGAAGCTCGCCGGCCAGCCGGCGACGATCTTCTGGATGATCGGATCGGGCTGCCACTGGATCCGGCGCGCCACCCGCTCGCCCGCGATCCCGGCGAGCGCATCGACCATCTCGCCGATCGAGACCGTGATCCCGGGCAGGGTCAGCATCCGGGTCATGCCGAAGGCCTCGGCCGGCAGCTCGAAGGCGTGGGTCAACGCCTGGATCACCCGGCGCGGCGACAGGATGTACATCTTCGCGTCGCGCTCGACCGGGCAGACCGCCTGCTGGCCGGCGAGCGGCTCGCGGATGATCGAGCTCGCGAAGGTCGAGGCGGCCTTGTTGGGCTTGCCGGGGCGGACCACGATGGTCGGCAGGCGGAGCGCCCGGCCGTCGACGAAGCCCTTGCGGCCGTAGTCGTTGAGCAGCAGCTCGCCGGCCGCCTTCTGGGCGCCGTAGGAGGTCTGGGGGGTGAGGATCGTGCCGTCGTCCAGGACCTCCGGCATGGCGCCGCCATAGACCGCGACCGAGCTCGCGAACACGAGGCGGATCGGCTCGGGCAGCGCCCGGCAGGCCTCGAGGACGTGGCGGGTGCCATCGAGATTGACCCGGTAGCCGAGATCGAAGTCCTGCTCGGCATTGGCGCTGACGATCGCGGCCAGATGGAACACGCCATCGGTGCGCGCGCCGATCAGGCGGCGCACCGCGGCCGGATCGGTGATGTCGCCGGCGGCCGTCTCGAGGCGCGGATCGTCGGGCAGGCCGTCGGCCTCGACGACATCGAACAGGGTGATCGTCCGGATCGACTGCACGGTGCCGTTCCGGTCCATCAGGGTGCCGCGGGCAAGGAGCGCGCGCGCGAGCTTCTTGCCGATGAAGCCGGCGCCGCCGGTGATCACGATGCGCATTGCGGGGCCTCCCTTCCATGGGGCCGGCGGCGAGCCGGCAGATCTGGCGACGGTGCCGGCGCCGGCCGGCAGATTTGGGCTTGGCGCAGCCGGGTCCGGGTGCGCTAGAAAGAACCGACGTTACCACATAAAGCAGCAGATCGCCCATGTCGCTCCCGCCAACGTCGCTCCTCTTGGGCTGCATCGCCGACGACTTCACCGGGGCCACCGACCTCGCGAGCATGCTGGTCCGCCAGGGCATGGCGACCGTGCAGCTGATCGGCGTGCCCGGCGACGAGGTCGATCCGGGCGACGCCCAGGCGGTCGTGATCGCGCTCAAGTCACGCACCATCCCGGCCGAGGACGCGATCGAGCAGTCGCTGGCGGCGCTCGCCTGGCTGCGCGCCCGGGGGGCGGAGCAGATCCTGTTCAAATACTGCTCGACCTTCGATTCCACCGACGAGGGCAACATCGGGCCGGTCAGCGAGGCGCTGCTGGAGGCGCTTGGCGCCGAGCTGACGATCGCCTGCCCGGCCCTGCCCGAGAACGGCCGGAGCGTCTATCTGGGCCACCTGTTCGTGGGCGAGCAGCTGCTCTCGGACAGCCACATGCGGCATCACCCGCTGACGCCCATGACCGACAGCAATCTGGTGAGCGTGCTCGGGCGGCAGAGCCGGGCGCCGGTCGGGCTGCTGGCTTACGCCGTGGTCGATCGGGGGCCGGACGCGATCCGGGCGCGTCTCGCGGAGCTGCGCGCGCAGGGCGTCCGCCAGGTGATCGCCGATGCGATCAGCGAGCCTCATCTGGTCGATCTCGGCGCCGCCGCGGCCGATCTTCCCCTGATCACCGGCGGCTCGGGGATCGCCATGGGGCTGCCGGCGAACTTCCGGCGCCGCGGCCAGCTCGACCAGTCCCGGCCGGCGGACGCGCTGCCCCACGTCGAGGGCCATGCCGCGATCCTCTCGGGCAGCTGCTCGGCCGCGACGCTGGAGCAGGTGCAGCGCCACCGGGCCGCGGGCCGGCTCGCGATGGCGCTCGATCCGGTCCGGCTGGCCGATGGCGGCGCCGAGATCGAGCACGCGCTGGCCTTCGCCCGGCGTCATCTGGGCCAGGGTCCGATCCTGTTCAGCTCCTCGGCACCGCCCGCGGAGGTCGAGAAGGTCCAGGCGCGGCTCGGGCGCGGGCGCGCAGGCACGGTGATCGAGACGGCCATGGCGGCGATCGCCAAGGGCCTGGTCGCGCAGGGCGTCCGTCGCCTCGTGGTCGCGGGCGGCGAGACCGCGGGTGCGGTGGTCGACGCGCTCGGCGTCAAGGCGCTGAAGATCGGCCCGCCGATCGATCCGGGCGTGCCCTGGACCTTGAGCCTGGGCGCGCCGGAGCTGCTGCTGGCGCTCAAGTCGGGCAATTTCGGCGCGCCCGATTTCTTCATCAAGGCGTTCGAGCGCGCACCGTGACCGCCATGAGCGACGCGAAGCTGCGGGAGGAGATCGCCGAGTTCGGGGCGTTCCTGACCGAACAGGGCCTCGCCCACGGCAGCACCGGCAACATCAGCGTCCGGCTCGACGACGGCTGGCTGATCACGCCGACCAACTCGCGCCTCGGCCGGCTCGACCCGGCGCGGATCGCAAGGCTCGACCGCGATGGCCGCCTGATCGCCGGCGATCCGCCGTCCAAGGAGGCGTTCCTGCACCGGTGCGTCTACGAGATGCGCGCGGGCGCGCGGGCGATCGTGCACCTGCATTCGACCCACTCGGTCGCGGTCTCGTGCCTGGCCGGCATCGATGCCGACGACGTGCTGCCGCCGCTCACCGCCTACTACGTGATGCGGGTCGGCCGGCTGCCGCTGATCCCCTACTTCCCGCCCGGCGACGAAGCATTGGCGGCGGCGGTCCGCCAGGTCGCCGGCCGGCACGCCGCGGTCCTGCTCGCCAACCACGGCCCCGTGGTCGCGGGCGCCAGCCTGGATGCGGCGGTCGGCGCGGTCGAGGAGCTCGAGGCCACGGCCAGACTGTTCCTGCTGCTCCGGGGACAGGCGGTCCGGCCGCTGACGGCGCCCGAGGTGGCCGCGCTCGAGGCCCGCTTTCCCCGGCCCTGATCCGGGCCCGCCGGTCGATCGACGGTCGCCGGACAAAATCGTCTAAAAATCACCTGAGTTGAGCGGCGGTCTGTTCTGTGCAGGACCTGCGCGGCGCGCGGATTTACCAGCCCGTGGCGCGCTCGATCGTGCCCATGACAATCAATTTGGGAAAAGGTGCAAGTCGTGCTTGACGGCGGCAGCGGAGTGCAGTAGTGTGCAGACCCGTTCACCACTGTGATGCAGTGCTTGGGAGGACAAGGCTGCTGTGCGAGCCAGGCGGGGGAAAAAGCTGGCCACGCGGGTCACGGTCAGCGTCGACGAGCGGGACTACGAGCAACTATCGGCGCTGGCGGAAGAGCACCGTGTGTCCCTCGCCTGGCTCGTACGTTATGCGGTTGGCGACTTTCTGCAGCGCTACCGGCAGGATCAGCTGGAGCTACCGCTCGAGTTGACCGCCCCGCGGCGCTAGCGGTGTCGGATCTGAGCGGCTCGTGTTCACCGGTCATCGCCGGGTCTTCTCGGACGTGCCCGAGGGTGACCCGGTGATCCGGAGCGGTCGGCCACCGGTCCGGGTATTCTCGCTGCCTGACCTTGAGCCGATCACCCGGATCTGGGTCGCAGACCCGTTCGGTCTGTAGATCCATCGAAGCCCTTGAAAGATGCCCGTTGAAAATCGTCGGCGTTGCCGCGCGGGCGCAGCGGTCCGGGCGTCCCTGCAGGGGTCTTTGAGGTGTCACCCGCCGCAGCCTGCGGGTCGCCGGCCGAGGGGCCGGCTTATTCTTGAGCGGGACCGGCGCCGGGCGCTTCGGGGTCGGCCAGCGCTACCATTCCCTTGTCGGCCAGGTCCTGCAGGAAGGCGGTCACGTCGGTCGCGATCTGCGCGCGCTCGGCTGCGAAGGTCGAGGCGAGATCGTCGATCACCGCGGCGACGCTCCGCTTGCCGTCGCAGCGCTTGAGGATCTCGACCGCGATCGGGTCGGGCATCAGCACCCGCTCCGGAGCGAGCAGCACCCAGGCCTGGCGCGCCTGATCGAAGCGCAGCTTGACGCCCCGCGGCAGCGCCGGCACCAGCTCGGCACGGACCTCGACCCGCTCGCTCATCCGATGCGCTCGCTCACTCGACCAACCCGCTCATCCGACGCACTCGTTCGCCTGATGGTCCGCTCCTCTGCCGCGCTCGCCCTGCGATGCGCCGTCAACTCATCCGCCCGCTCCCAGAGCCGCCGGATCGAAGGCGCCGGGCGGGATCCGGCCAGGGACGACGTAGGCGTGCTCGAGCGCGTCGAGCTGCACCCAGAGGACGTCGCATTTGAAGCGGAGCGCATCCTGGACCGCCCGCTGCTGCTCCGGGCTTTTCGCCTCGCGCTTGACGTAGTCGAGGGCGAAATCGGCGTCCCGCGGCGCCTGGCTCAGGCGCTTCTCGAAATAGGCGAGCGTCTGCCGGCTGACGAAGTCGTAGCTCGCGAGCATGCCCGAGACCCGGTCGGCGATGATCCTGGGCGAGAACATCTCGGTCAAGGACGACGCGATCGCCTCGAGCAGCGTGCGCTCGCGCACGAACTGGACGTAGGCCTGGACCGCGAAACGGGTCGCCGGCAGCAGGCCCGCGGTCGAGATCACATAGGCGCGCTCCACGCCCAGGCCGTCGGTGAGCGCGAGCCAGCGCTCGATGCCGCCCTCGCCATCGCGCTCACCGTCGTGGTCGATGATCCGCTGCCGCCAGGCGCGGCGCATGGCCGGGTCTTCCATCCGGGCGAGCAGGGTCGCATCCTTGATCGGGATCTGCGCCTGGTAGTAGTAGCGGTTGAGCGCCCAGGCCTGGACCTGCGCCTTGGTCAGCTCGCCGCTCTTCATCGCGATATGGAACGGGTGGTTCCAGTGATAGCGTTCCTCGCCGATCTGACGAAGCGCGGCCTCCAGCCCGGCCGGGCTCAGGATTTCGCTCACAGCTCAATCTCCATGCCGTCGCGGGCGACCTCCCAGCCGGCGGCCGTGACCCGGGCGCGCTCCGGGGAGTCCTCGAGCAGGATCGGGTTGGTGTTGTTGATGTGCAGGTAGATCCGGCGGCCGAGCGCGAGGCCTTCGAGCGCCGCGAGCGAGCCGTCCCTGCCCGAGACGCTGATGTGGCCCATGCGCGCCCCGGTCTTGACCCCGGTCCGGCTCAGAATCATCTCGTCGTCGGTCCAGAGCGTGCCGTCGAAGAACAAGAGGTCGGCGCCATCCAGGCGCGCCGCCAGCGCCGGCGTGACCCGCGCGCAGCCCGGCACGAAGCAGACGCGCGCCCCCCTCCGGTCATGCAGCTCGAGGCCGATCGTGGCCTCGGTCTCGGCGCCGACCTCGGGCGTCTCGTCCTCGAGGTAGAGGGCGACCTTGCCCGGCACGGCGAACGGCACCACGCTCAGCCCCGGCAGGACCTCGACCGCCTGCTCCAGGGTCAGAGGGTGCCGGGTCACGTAGCTCGGGTTCAGCACGTTGAAGATCGGGTTTTGGGCCAGGACCTCGAGGATCGCGCCGCTCGCGAACAGATCGAACCGCTGGCTCTCGCGCAGGCAGAGCAGGCCCGCGACGTGATCGACGTCGCCATTGGTCAGCACGACCGCCCGGATCGGGCTGTGGCGCGGCGTGATCTTCGGGATGCGACACCGGCGGCCGGCGTCGCCGGAACGATCGCGGCCGCTGCGGTCATGGCCGATCTGCCGCCGATCGTGAAGTCGACCACCGCGGTGATCGCGGGCGGCGGGGCGGCGGGTGCCACGCAGACTGTCACCTCGCTGCTACGCGCGAAATCCACGCCGATGACGGCCGGGTTCGGCAACGCCGTCGTCTCGACGGGCGAGGCGGGTGGCGCATTGCTCGTCTCGCTGCTGGCGTTGCTCGCGCCGCTTGCAGCGCTCGCGATCGTCGCGGCGTTCTGCTGGCTCGCCGTCCGCTTCGTGCGCCGGCTGTTCCGCCGGACGCCGGCGGATCAGCCGAGGAATGGGTGCGCCCCGAGCTTCCCGCCCTCAGTCGCGCCCCGCTCGGAAGGCCATCAGGTTTTGCAGGATCGGAGGCGAACGGCCGGCAGATCTGCCTCCTGCGGCCGGCGCGGTCGTCGAGCCCTCGGAGTTGTGGCGGCCTGGCCGCCGAGCCGCCGCCTTGCTCATCTGGCTACTGGGTCTGCCAGTCGACCGCCTGCTCGTAGGCGTGCGCGGCGCGGTAGATGGTCTTTTCGTCGTAGTACTTGCCGATCAGCATGAGACCGACCGGCAGATCGTCCGCGAGGCCGCAGGGCACGCTCATCGCCGGATGGCCGGTGACGTCGAAGGGTGCCGTGTTGGACAGCATCTCGAACGCCCGCTGCAGGATCTCCGGGATCGGCGCGTTGTCCTCGGGCAAGGGCGTCGCGGTCACCGGCAGCGTCGGCATCGCCAGAAGGTCATAGTCCTTGAGCACCGCGTCGTAGGCGGCGCGCAGCTGGCGGGCGAGGTTCTGCGCCTTGGCGTAATAGTGGCCGCGGTAGTTGCGGACCATGTGCCAGCCCAGCAGCATGGTCGTCTTGAGGGTGTCGGAGAGCTCGTCGGCGCGGTTGCGCCAGCCGCTGTGGAAGTCGAGCAGGCTGGTGACGTACAGGCCCTTCCAGTTGAAGCCGTAGCCGTTGCCCTGCATCATCTGCACGGTCGCGCCCTCGGCCGCGATCGGCAGCCAGATCGGCACGCCCATCAGGTGCATCGGGATCGAGACCTCGTCGACCGTGGCGCCCTGGGCGCGCAGCACCGCGGCCGCCTGCTTGACCTTGGCATCGACCCCGGGCTCCGAGTTGGCATGGCCGAAGCCCTCGCGCACGACCGCGATCCGCAGGCCTGCGGCACCCCGCCCGAGGGCCTCGGTGTAGCGGTCGGCCTTGACGCCCTGCTGGCGCGGGTCGAGCCCGTCGGGCCCCGCCAGCACCTCGAGCATCAGCGCGTTGTCGGCGACCGAGGCGCTCATCGGCCCGGTGTGATCGATCGTCAGCTCGATCGGCATGACGCCCGTGTAGGGGACCAGGCCGTGGGTCGGCTTCATGCCGTAGATGCCGCAGTAGGCCGCCGGGATCCGGATCGAGCCGCCCTGGTCGCCGCCGATCCCGAGGTCGACCTCGCCGGCCGCGATCAGGGCGGCGCTGCCCGACGACGAGCCGCCGGCCGAATAGCCCTGGCGGCGCGGGTTGTGGACCGGCCCGGACGAGCTGGTGTGGCTGCCGCCCGAGAAGCAGAAATACTCGCAGACCGACTTGCCGAGGATCGTGCCGCCGGCATCCAGGATGCGGGTCACGATCGTCGCATCGACGTCCGGGACGTAGCCCTCGAGGGTCGAGGCGCCGTTCATCATCGGCACGCCCGCGATGCAGACGTTGTCCTTGATCGCGACCAGCTTGCCCTTGAGCTTGCCCTCGGGCGCACCCTCGATCCGGGTCTTGACGTACCAGGCGCCGAACCGGTTCTCCTCAGCCCCCGGGCGGTAGCCGGGCGTGCGCGGATAGGTGACCGGCGGCAGCGCCTGCGGCATGCGATCGACCGCGTTGTAGGCGTCGATGTTCGGGCGCATCGCCTCCAGATGGATCGCGAGGTCCTCGTCGCTCATCGAGAAGCCGAGCTCCTGCGCGAGCTCCGCGAGCTGCGCCGGGGTCGGCAGCTTGACCGTGCCGAGCGTCATGATGCCAGTCCTCACCTCTGATCGTTGCGCGCGAAAGATTACCACCCTGCCCCGCGCGCCGCATCCGGGAAACGCGCCCGGCATCGCCCCGCCGGGCCGGCCGGGCGGTGCGGGCGAGCGCACCCCGAAACCGCCACGGCATTGCGACGCCGCGCGCGCAAAATCCTGGGTAGAATGTGACCTGGCTCACAGGTCCGGCCCTGCCGGATCGGCTGCAATCGTTCCGGAGCTGACAGGAGGGAACCCCATGTCGTCCGCACATCCTCGCCCGAGCTCGCCAGGCGGCGCCGTCCAGGCCGTCGGCCCGGCGCTGGCCCGCCACCTCGACCAGTTCGCCAAGCCCGGCGTCCTCTCGGTCCGGCCTGGACGGCTGCTGCAGGACGGGCGGATCACCATGACGCCCGCGATCGTCGTGAACGTGCAGGCCGAACGTCTGCGGGCGCTCGCATCCGCGCTGCCCAAGGCGGTCGAGGGCATCCCGGTCGACGTCCGCCCGGCGGGCGTGATGAAGCGGATGCGGACCGATGATCCCCAGCGCTTCGCAGCGCTCGGCGATGTCCGCCACGAGCTGCGGGAGCCGGAGTTCAAGGGCGAGACGTTCTTCGATTCCGGGGGCCGGCCGCTGCCGCAGTCGCCGTTGCAGCCGCTGCTCGCGGCGCGCCCCACGAAGAAGCAGATCGAGTACACGCCGGCCCCGGACGCCACCCTCGACGAGGTGACCGACGACGTCACCCTGATGCTGCACGTCAGCCCCGATGCCGGCTGGGCGCAGCTGTCGGCGTTTCTGCTGGGCGTGCACCAGGAGCTGATGGTCGGCCTTTACGACTTCACCTCCGCGCACGTCCTGCGCACGCTCGAGCGCGCGCTCGAGGGCAAGGCGATGACGCTGACCCTGGATCATCCGCCGAAGAACCCGACCGCCGACCAGACCGACGAGGAGACGCGCGAGGATCTCGAGCAGCGCCTCGGCGGCCGCTTTCAGGCCGCCTGGGCGCTGACCCGGTCCGATACCCTGGCGCCGGCCTGGATCTACCCGACCGCCTACCACATCAAGGTCGCGGTCCGCGACCAGACCAGCCTCTGGCTGTCGAGCGGCAACTGGAACAACAGCAACCAGCCGGAGATCGACCTCTCCGATCTGCCCGCGGCCCGTCGGATCGCCAAGGCCCACGACCGCGACTGGCACGTGATCGCGAGCGGCGGCAGCCTGCCGCTGACCTTCGGCCGGTTCCTCGCCCACGATTTCCAGGTGGCGCGTGACGCCAAGGCGAGCCTCGCGCCGCTGGCGCTGCCGGGCGCCTTCCCGCCGCCGCACGAGCAGGAGGTGCCGGCCGCGGTCCTGGCCACCGCCCGGATGCCGCGACGGCTGTTCGAGCCGACCACGATCGCCGGCCGGATCCGCATCCAGCCGCTCCTGACCCCCGACAACTATCAGCCGCACGTGCTGGCGCTGATCGGCTCGGCGCAGGAGAAGTTCTACATGCAGACCCAATACATCCACCCGAGCGGGCGTCCCGGGGACGAGCTGCACGACGGGTTGATCGCGGCGGTGAGCGAGCGGGTCGAGGCCGGGGTCGACGTGCGCCTGATCTGCAGCGAGTTCGAAACCCCGGACTGGGTCGAGAAGCTGGCCGATGCCGGGCTCGACCCGGCGGTCCTGCGCATCCAGCCCAAGGTGCACAACAAGGGCATCGTGGTCGACGGGCAGGTCGCGATGATCAGCAGCCAGAACTGGTCGGCCGACGGCACGCTGCGCAATCGCGACGCCGGCATGATCATCTCGGACCCGCGGGCGGCCGCCTATTTCGAGGAGATCTTCCTGCACGACTGGGACCATCTGGCGAGCGCGAGCCACCCGCGGGTGGGCGGCGGCTGAGGCCGAGGCAGCTCGCAAAGCGCGCGGCCTGCGTCCTTCCGCGCCGAGCCGGGGCTCTGTGCCGCGCCGCCGGCCTGCGCCGCGCCGGCGGCATGACCGCGCCTGACCTCCTGACGCTCGCCTCGTCGGCTGGTCCCCGGCGACCGCCAGCACAGGGCGCCGCAGGGCGCGGCCGGCGCGCAGGATCGCCAGCGCCGGTTGGCCAACCCGGCGGATGCCGCTATGAGTCGGGCAAGGGTGGTCAACTCAGGTCGGGGAGGTAAGGCGATGCCGGCGCTCGGTCCCAATGCTCACCTGATCGGCGAGCCGGGCTCGCGCGCGCGCCTGTGCACGCCGGCGCTGCTGCTCGATCTCGAGCCGTTCGAGCGCAATCTCGCCGCCATGGCGGCCTGGTGCCGGGAGCGGGGCGTGGCGCTCCGGCCCCATGCCAAGACCCACAAGTCGGTCGAGATCGCGCGCAGGCAGCTCGAGGCGGGCGCGGCCGGGATCTGCTGCGCCACCATCGGCGAGGCCGAGCGCCTGACCGACGGCGGCATCGACCGGCTCCTGATCACCTCGCCGATCGTGACCGCGCCCAAGCTCGAGCGCCTGGCGGCACTCCTGGAGCGGGCCGAGGGCCTGATGGTGGTGGCTGACCACCTGGACGGCGTCGATGCGCTGGCCGGGATCGCTGCCGGCGCCGCGCGCCCGCTCGGCGTCCTGGTCGATCTCGCAGCAGGCCTCAGGCGCACCGGCTGTGCCAGCACCGGGGCGGCGCTCGCGGTCGCGCGCCGGATCGCCGGCGCCAACAGCCTGGCCTTCGGCGGCGTCCAGGCCTACGCCGGCCATCTGCAGCACATCCCGGAGCTCGCCGAGCGGCAGCGCCGGGGCGCGCTCGAGGATGCGAGCGTCAGGGAGGTGCTGGCCGGCCTGGCCGCGGAGGGCATCGAGGTGCCGCGGGTCACCGGCGCCGGCACCGGCAGCCACGCGATCGACGGTGCGGGCGGCCTGTTCAACGAGCTGCAATGCGGCAGCTATCTGTTCCTGGATGTCGATTACCTGCGGATCGCCCTGCGTCCGGACGGCAGCCAGCCCTTCCGGCCATCCCTGTTCGTCCGCACCTCGGTGATCAGCGCCAACGCCGAGGGCCACGTCACGACCGATGCCGGCCTCAAGGCGTTCGCGACCGACGGCCCGCGGCCGGTGATCGCGCGCGGCGCGCCCGCGGGCGCCGAATACTTCTTCTTCGGCGACGAGCACGGCCGGGTCGAGCTCGAGGACGCACCCCGGCACCTGCCGGTCGGCAGCGCGCTCGAATGCGTCGTCCCGCACTGCGACCCGACCGTCAACCTCTACGACGTCTACCACGTGGTCCAGGGCGACACCCTGGTCGACATCTGGCCGATCGACGCCCGCGGCGCGATCTGAGCATCCGACCCTGATCCCGAACTCATTTCTTCTGGTGCTGTGCGGCTGCCGCCGCGAGCAGCGCCTCGATCGCAGCGGCGAGCGGCCGGATGTCCTCGGTCGCGACCCGCCAGATGATGTCGCGATTGACGGCCGGGTATTCGTGCCGGAGGATATTGCCGATCGCGGCGATGTCGCGCCACGGTACCTCGGGATGGGCGGCTTTCATCGTCTGTGGCAGGCGCCGGGAAGCCTCCGAGATGATCTCGATGTTGCGCTCGATCGCCTGCCGCAGCATCGGTTCGCGATCGAGGTCCTGGCGCCGTCGTCCGCGGGCATATTGGGCGATCAGGGCCATGGCGTCCCGAATGTGCTCGAGATAGAGCCGCGGCGTCTTCCCGGCCATCAGAAGATCCCGATCCGGTCTTCCTCGATCCAGTCGAGCAGCCAAGCGGGCATCTCGCTGCCGAAGGCGAAATTGATCGGGCGGGCCAGCAGGTCGCCGAGCTCCTCTTGCAGGTCGAGCAGATCCGCAAGACCGAAGCGGGCGCCGGGCTCGACCGCAATCAGCAGGTCGATATCGCTCTTGGGTCCGGCTTCGCCTCGCGCCACCGAGCCGAACAGGCTGATGTGCGCGATGCCGCAGGCGCGCAGCCGCGGCGCTGCGGCGCGCAGCTGTGCAAGCACCCGCTCGCGCTCCGCCAGTCCGGGGGCGAGGATGGTATCGACAGCCATGGCGGTCGGGATCTTGCCACAGGAAGAGGCCAAGGTCGAGTTGAGCCCGGCTGGGACCGCGCGACGCTATCCCTGGCATCACCGGGAGAGCGATGGCAGTCTGCAGGACCAAAGCGAAGCCGAGGGGAGGCCATGAAAGCGACGTTCATCGACTGCCCGCCGTTCCTGCACGAGCTCTACCGCGGCGAGATGGCGGCGATCGTGCCCGATCTCGAGATCAACCTCGGCGACCCGTCGCGGGACGAGGTGGTGGCCCTGCTCGCGGACTCGCCGTTCGCGATGAACGACCACACCCTGTTCGACGAGGCGCTGCTGAGCTCCTGCCCGGCGCTCAAGGTGATCGTCTTCCTCGGCACCGGGGCGGCCAGCTACATCGACCTCAAGGCGGCCGAGCGCCTCGGGATCCGCGTGCGCGCCTACGGCGGCTACGGCGATCAGAGCGTCGCCGAGCACGCGCTCGCCCTGATGCTCGCCTCCGCCCGCCAGCTCGCCGCGATGGACCGGGCGCTGCGGGCCGGCCGGTGGGAGACCCTGAACAGCATCGAGCTCGCCGGCAGGACGCTCGGCGTGATCGGCACCGGCGGCATCGGCAAGGCCATGATCCGGCTCGGCGCCGGCATCGGCATGCGCGTGCTCGCCTGGAACCGGAGCGGCGTGCCCGCCGGTCTGCCCTGCGAGGCGGTGGCTCTGGAAACGTTGCTCGCCAGCGCGGATGTGGTCTCGCTGCACCTCGTGCTGAACGATCAGACGCGGGGCTTCCTCGATGCCCGCAGGCTGCAGCTGATGAAGCCCGGCGCGATCTTCATCAATACCGCGCGCGGCGCGATCGTCGACGAGGCGGCCCTGGTCGCGGCCCTCGAGGCCGGCCGGATCGGCCATGCCGGGCTCGACGTGTTCGCCCTGGAGCCGCTGCCGGCCGGCCATCCGCTGACCCGCCTTGCCAACGTCACGCTGACCGCGCACGCCGCGTTCGCGACCCGGGAGGCCTCGGAGCGGCTCCTGCGGATCGCCCTCGAGATCCTGGCCGAGGAGCGGCAGCGGGCCGGCTGAGCGCCGGGCGCGGGCCTGCCGCCCGAGCTTAAGCCCGCGGTAACCATAACCTCCTAGACCGGGTTCGGCGGCAAAGGTCCACCGGTGGTAGCGTGCTGGCCGGTCGGCCCGGGTCGCCCGTAGCGCTGAGCGCGCCGCGGCCACAGGCCTGATCGAACCGGTGCGGGATGGATCGCGGGGCGGCAGATGGCATCCGAGGGCAAGCGGTCGCGGGCGATGCCGATCCGGGCCACCGCCCCGGCCGCCGCGCGCCGGGCCACCGGCTCGCCGGCGCTGGTCTGGTGGTCGGCCTCGCGCTGCTCGCCGCCTGCACCGCGGGCCGACCACCGCCCGGCCCGCTCGCGCTCGGGGGGCCGCTCCTCGAGGCGCTTGCGGCGCCGGCCCCGGCGACGCCACTGGTCGTCGATCTCCGATCGGTCCCGATGCCGACGCCGCCCGGGCTCCGGCAAGCCCTGGCGCCGCGGCCGGCGCCCGCGGTCCGGCTGCCGCCGCCCGCAAAACCACAGCCACGCCGCTCTGAGCCGCATCTCGCCTGGCTGCCGAAACTGAAGCCTCCGATCGGACGGGGCGCCGGCGCGACCACCGAAGATCATCCCTTCGATCCTGCTGACGAGACGCCGGCGGTCGAGGCACCCAGGGTCCTCCGGCCCCCGCCGCTCAAACCGCCCCTGGCGTTCGCGCCGGCCGCGGTCGCGCCGGCCGCCGGACCGCCCGCCGGAGCACCCGTCGAAGCGCCTGATGAAGCGCCCGCCCGGCGTTCCGAGGCGCGACCGATCACGGTCGACCACGGCGCCAAGACCCCACCGGAGGCCCGCGCCGCGGTCGCGGTCGCCGAGCGCGACCAGCGCCTGCAGCGCCTGGACGAAGCGGCCCGGGAGGCGTTGCTCGCGGGCGACCCGGCGGGCGCGCTCCGGCTCTATGAGAGCCTGTCGAGCGAGGCGCCGGCGGCGCGCGCCGCCCGCCTGGGCCAGGCGATCGCGCTCCAGCAGCTCGGCCGGTCGGCCGAGGCGCGGGCGGTCTATCAGAGCCTGCTCCAGGCCGATCCCGACGACCTCGGCGCCAAGATCGCGCTGCTCGGGATGGTCGCCGAGCGCGCTCCGGACGAGGCTTTGAGGCTGCTGCGCGAGCTCGCCCGCGACTATCCGAACGACCACCGCCCACCGGCGCAGATCGCGATCGTGCTGGCCGGCCAGGGCGACCTCGCCGGCGCGATCGCCGCCGCGCGCCGGGCCGTCGCCCGCGCTCCTGCCAGTCTCGGCGATCGGACCAATCTCGCCATCCTGCTCGATCGGGCGGGCCAGAGCAGCGCCGCGGTCGAGCAGTATCGAAACGCGCTCGCGCTCGCGACCTTGGGCGGCGCGCCGACCACCCAGCTCGACGCGATCGCCGCCCGCCTGCACCATCTGCGTCAACCGCAGCAGCCGGCCGTCGCGAGCCCGACACCTTGAACGGCGCCGCTCGGACCATCGCGGCAGGCTTAACGATATCTTCATCAACAATCGCTTGACTCCGAAGGCCCCGATCCTGAGCGCGAGGCGCGGGCGACGCGTCGGGCGCAGGCCTGCATGATGCGCGACCGGCCCGCGGCGCCGGGGGACTGCATGGACATCGACCGGCTTTTGCAGCTTGCGATCGATCACGCCGCCTCCGACCTGCATCTCTCCGGCGGCAACCCGCCGATGCTGCGGATCGACGGCGACATCCGGGCGCTCGACGCGCCGACGCTTTCGGGTGCGGAGATCGCCCGTCTGCTGCACGCCGTGCTCAACGAGCCGCAGCGGGCCGCCTTCGCCGCCGAGCTCGAGACCGACGTCGCCATCGCGCACGCCTCGGGCACGCGTTTTCGCCTCAACGCCTTCACCAATCGCGCCGGCGCGGCGGCGGTGTTCCGGATCATCCCGTCCGTGGTGCCGACCCTCGAGCAGCTCGGCGCCCCCCGGGTGCTGCCAAGGATCGCGGGGCTCGCCAAGGGCCTGGTGCTGGTCACCGGGCCGACCGGCAGCGGCAAGTCGACCACGCTCGCCGCCCTGATCGGCCACATCAACGCGACCTTCAGCCGGCATATCCTGACGATCGAGGACCCGATCGAGTTCCTGCACGATTCCAAGCGCTCGCTGATCAACCAGCGCGAGGTCGGGCGCGACACCCGCTCCTTTGCCCGCGCGCTGCGCAGCGCGCTGCGCGCCGATCCCGACGTCATCCTGGTCGGCGAGCTGCGCGACTACGAGACCATAGCACTCGCGCTGACCGCGGCCGAGACCGGCCATCTGGTGCTCGCGACCCTGCACACGACCTCGGCCGCGAAGACGATCGACCGGCTGGTCGATGCGGTCCCTTCGGGAGACAAGGCCATGGTCCGGACCATGCTCAGCGGCTCGCTGCTGGCGGTGATCGCGCAGGTGCTCCTCAAGCGCGCCGATGGCGCCGGGCGGGTCGCCGCCTACGAGGTGCTGGTCGGCAACACCGCGATCGCCAATCTGATCCGCGAGAACCAGATCGCGCAGATCAACTCGATGATCCAGACCGGCGCCCGCTTCGGCATGCAGCTGATGCCCGAGGCGATCGCGGCGCTGGTCGCCTCCGGCCGGATCGATCGGGCGGAGGCGCAGCGCGCGCTGCAGGCGCTGGGCGACGAGCCGGCGCCGGACGCCCTGGCGCTCGCGGGCGAACCGGCGCTGGCCGCCGGCGCGCGCCCGCCCGGGATCGGCGCGACCCTCTCCGGCTACCGCTTTTGAGCCGCAGCCGATCGATCGCCGCCGACCGGTGCCGGCCCCGCCGCGGGCGCCGGCGCGACCGGGCGCTGCTTGCGATTCTGCTCGGGGCCGGCCTGCTCGCCGCCTGCCAGGGCAAGATCCCGGTCATGGATCAGGACCGCTACGCCCACCTGACGCGCGACGATTTCCGCACCGCGCTCGAGCCACGGCCGGCGCCCCCCTACGCGCCCCAGGCGGCGGCCGGCGGCCCGCCGATCCCCGATCTGCAGTCCCCGGTCGAGCTGCCGCCGCCCCTGTCGCCGGCCGAGCGCAAGCTGGTCTCGATCGCGGTCGACGAGACCGTGCCCCTCAAGGACGTCCTGATCGAGCTCGCCCGCAAGGCCGAGGTCGATCTCGAGCTCGACCCGCGGATCGAGGGTGGCGTCATCCTGACCATGCGCGACCGGCCGCTGCGCGAGGTGATCGAGCGGATCGCGGATCTCGCCGGGCTGCGCTTCGCAGTTCCGCGGCAGCGGCCTCAGGATCGAGCTCGACGAGCCTTACTACGTCAACTACCGGGTCGACTATCTGCACCTGGTGCGCGCGGCCAACAGCCGGGTCGACACCTCGGTCAACGTGATGGGCAGCGACCAGGCCGGCGCCGACGGCAATACCTCGACCAGCGCGGTCGCCGGCCAGTCGGTGGCCGACTTCTGGCAGGAGCTCGAGGCGAGCCTGAGCCAGATCCTGAACAACTCCCGCCCTCAGGGGCTGACCGTGATGCCGGCCGCGGCGCCGCCCGCGAGCAGCCCGCCGGCCGCCGCCCAACCGGGCGGCGCCACCGCCGGCCCGGGCGGGCCGCACAACGGTGCGCCGGGCAACGGCGCCCCGAGCACCGGCGCCGCGCCGAATGGCGCGGCCGCGCCTCCCGCCCAGCCACCCGCCCAATCATCCGCCCAATCGTCCGCGCAGCCATCCGCCGCGCCGCCGCCGGTCATCGTGGCGATGCCCACGCCAGCGGCCGTCGCCGTCGCCACCCTGAGCGAGGGTCAGTTCACGACCAATCGGCAGGCCGGCATCGTCTCGGTGTTCGGCACCCAGCGCCAGCAACGGCTGGTTGCCGCCTATCTGTCGGAGCTGCGCGAATTGATCGGTCGCCAGGTCCTGATCGAGGCCAAGATCCTCGAGGTCGCGCTGTCGGACGAGTTCAGCTCCGGGATCAACTGGCGCGCGGTGTTCGGTGATGCGACCATCGCAGCGCCGCTCGGCATCCGCGTGGTGCCGCCGCCGATCAACAGCCCGCTCCAGGCCACCGCCGGCGTGGTCACGACCGCCTTCGACAACAGCGATCTCGACGTGATCGCCCATTTCATCCAGCGCTTCGGCACGGTGCGCACCCTCTCGAGCCCGAGGCTCACGGTCCTGCAGAACCAGACCGCGGTCCTCAAGGTCGCCGAGAACCAGGTGTTCTTCCGCCTGAACTTCGAGCGCGTCGAGCGCGACAATGGCGACCAGAACGTCAACATCAGCAGCGAGATCCGGACCGTCCCGATCGGCGTGATCATGACCGTCCAGCCGTCGATCAACCGGGCGACCGACGAGATCAGCCTGGCGCTCCGGCCGACCGTGACCCGGGTGGTGGCCGTGGTCGACGACCCGGCGGTGGCGATCGCCTCGAACAACACGGTCGCCTCGGAGATCCCGGTGGTCGCGGTCCAGGAGCTCGATTCGGTGGTCACGATGCGGACCGGCCAGGTCGTGGTCATGGGCGGCCTGATGCGCGACATCGCCACCGCCACCGACAGCGGCGTGCCGCTGCTCGGCCAGCTGCCGGGCATCGGCTACCTGTTCAAGGCCCGCGACGAGAGCACCCAGAAGACCGAGCTCGTGGTGTTCCTGCGGGCGACGATCCTCGACGACCAGAACGACATCGCGCCGGTCGATGCCGACCTCTACCGGGAATTCGGCCGCGACCGCCGGCCGTTCCCGATGCCGGGCGACAAATGAGCGCCCTGCGCCTGATCGGCGTCGGGCAACGCATCGCGGCCAGACGGCCAGCGATCGGCGCCACGATGGGCGTTGGGGCGGAGCTGCGGCCCCTGGTCGGCTATCTGCTGCGGGCGGCGCTCGGCGAGCGTCTGCTCGTGACCCTGCTCGCAGGCTTCGGTGCCAGCGCCGCGCTCGCGGTCTTCGTCGGCAGCACGGCGCTGGTCGAGCAGCGCGAGTTCGCCGCGGTCCTCGCGGCCAACGCCGCCCGGCTGGTGGTCGTCCTGGCGCTGGTCCTGCTCCCCTGCTTCCAGATCCGCCGCGCCTTCGAGGCGGGCGAGGTCGAGCTGCTGCTGGCGCGGCCGATCTCGCGCCCGGGCTTCGTGCTCGCCCACATCCTGACCCTGGCCGTCTGCGCCGCCCTGATCACGGCGCCGGCCGGCCTGACCGTCGGCGCGATCGCCCGGCCGGGCCTGGCCGCGGCCGGCTGGTGGACGCTCAGCCTGTTCGTCGAGGGCACGCTCGCGGCGGTGGCGGCGCTGTTCTTCGCGCTGGCCCTGCGCAGCGCCGTGACCAGCGCGCTCGCCTGTCTCGGGCTCTACGCGCTCGGTCGCGTGATCGGCCTGCTCGGCGGCATCGCGGCGGCCGGGGTCGCGCCGGGACCGCTCGCCTGGACCCTGGATCGGCTGGTCGGCCTGCTGGCGCTGGTCCTGCCGCGGCTCGATCTGTTGAGCCGGAGCGAGTGGCTGGTGCACGGCGTCGGCGACCCGGCCGGGCTCGGCCCGGCCCTGTGCCAGAGCGGGCTCTACATCGTCCTCCTGGGCGCCGCCGCGAGCTTCGACTTCGGCCGCCGACCGCTGTGATCCGCGGGCGCGGCCTCGGGCTCGTGCTGGCCGCCGTCCTGGCCCATGGCGCCTTTGCGTTCGAGCACCGGGGCGTGCAGGCCGGTTGGCCGGGGGTGCCGGGACCGCCGCCCGCGGCCGCCGCCCCGCTGCTGACACTCGGCGACGAGCAGCTGTTCTATCGGGCGGGGGCGTTCGGCCTGCAGAACATGGGCGACGGCGGCGGCCGGATCCTGGCGCTCGCGGACTACGACTATCACCGGCTCGACGCCTGGTTCCGCCTGCTCGATGGGTTCGATCCCAAGGCGCACTACGTGCCGACGCTCGCCGGCTGGTACTTCGGCCAGACCTCCGAGCCCGCCGATCTGCGCCAGATCGTCGCCTATCTGACCACGGTCGGCGCGCGCGATCCGGCCCGCAACTGGCCCTGGCTCGCGCAGGCCGTCTATCTCGCCCGCCATCGCCTGCACGATCTGCCGCTGGCGCTCGAGATCGCCCGCCATCTCGCGGGGCTCGCCGGCACCGCAGCGCCGCTCTGGGTCCAGCAGATGCCAGCCTTCGTGCTGGCCCAGGTCGGCGAGCGCGAGGCCGCCCGCGATCTGCTCCGCACGATCCTTGCGACCGACCGCGATCTGCCCGCCGACGAGCGCGCCTTCATGCATCGCCTGCTCGACCGCTCGCCGGCCGGCTCCGACGCGCCGGCAGCGCCCGCCAGCGCCGCCGCACGACCAGGATCGCCCTAGTCATGTTTGGTTAAGACCCAAGTCTCCGCGGCACGCACATCTTGGGCGGAATTCATGGCTTGTTATCGCTTTGCTGCCAAGACCAGGCTGATCTCGGATCACCTGGTGTCTGGACGAGCGATCGCCGCGGTCGGACCAGCAAGGAACTCAGACGCATGAACGGTCCCCAAGCGCATCCTGAGGCGCATCTTTCCCGGGCGCCGGCCGACCACGGGCCGGAGCAGGGTTTCACGCTGGTCGAGCTGGCGATCGTGCTGGTGATCATCGGCCTGATCATCGGCGGCATCCTCAAGGGCCAGGAGCTGATCGCCAGCGCCCGGCTGAAATCGACCATGACCGAGATCGACGCGGTGCGCGCCGCCACCGCCACGTTTCAGGACAAGTATGGCGCGCTGCCCGGCGACTACGTCAACGGCCAGGCGCAGCTCGGGACGCCGAACGGCATCACCTGGAGCGCGCCGGCCTGCGACGGCTCGAATCAGCACTGCGACGGCGACGGCACGATCGAGGGCAACGGGATCACCAACGAGACCCTGCTGTTCTGGCAGCACCTGGCGCTCGGCAATCTGATCTCGGGCGTCGAGGTCGCCGCCGCCCCCAGCGCCTCGGTCGGCGCCGGCATCCCCTCGGCGGCGATCGGCGGCGGTCTCGCGGTCCAGAATCAGAGCATCGGGGGCCTCACGGCCAACTGGATGCGGCTCGGCAACGGCAATAACCTCACGACCGGGGTCGCGAGCGCGCTGGAGGCGGAAACCATCGACCGCAAGGTCGACGACGGCCGGCCGGGCAGCGGCTCGGTCCGCACCACCACGGCGGCCTGCATCAACGCCGGCGCCTACAATCCAAGCGGCGCTCAGTGCCTGATGTACTTCGAGCTGAACTAGCAGCGCCGGCGGGGCGAAGCCGGTGTCGCCGGCGCCGGCGACCGGTCGCGGCCGCCTGATCCCGGGCGCCCGGCGCCGCCGCCGGCGACCCTCGGCCCCGCCCCGGCGCGCCCGCGCGCTGGCCCTGCCCCTGCCCCGACCCGGCCAGCAGGGGTTCACGCTGATCGAGCTCGCGATCGTCATGGCGGTCGCCGGCCTGATGCTCGCGGGCACCATGAAGCTGCTCGGTGGCCAGCTCGATCAGAGCCGGCTCAAGACCACCCGCGACCGGCTCGGGATGGCGTATGACGCGCTGACCTCCTACTACGTGACCCACGCCTACCTGCCCTGCCCCGCGGATGGGGCGCTCGCGAGCTCGGATGCGAACTACGGCCGCGCCCGGCCGGAGACCAGCGGCAGCTGCACCGGGGTCGCGGCCGTCAACCGGGTGCTGCCCTGGCGCACCCTCGGTCTGCAGGAGGAGCTGTCGTACGACGGCTGGCGCCAGCGGCTCACCTACCAGGTCAGCGCACCGCTGACGACCGCGGGCGCTCCGGGGCCCGGCGACCTCTCGATCCGCGACGGCGCCGCGAGCATGGTCGGCACGACCCAGATCAGCGCGGCGGCCGCCTTCATCGTGATCAGCCACGGTGAGAACGGGCTCGGCGCCTGGCTGCCGAGCGGTCGGCGCAAGACCACCGCCGGCATCCCGACCCACGAGGCCGAGAACACCGACGGCGCCCCGCCCTTCGTCGACAAGGCGCCAAGCCAGGCCGTCGGCGACCAGTTCGACGATCTGGTGATCTGGCGCGAGAAGGGGGTCCTCGCCCAGGCCGCGGGCGCGGTGTTCTCCGGCACCGTCTGCACGGCCGCCAACAACCTCTGGACCACCTACAGCTGCGCCGCCGCCGGCGGTGCCGACGAGTGCCTGGCCGCGGCCGCGATCCGCGCGCGCTGCACCTAGCTGTCGTTGCATGAAGGTTGTTCATCCGAGGCATGGGGTTGAAGCTGTGGTTGCGAGACCTTTCCGGCGGCCGTCGCGGTCTCTCCACCGCAATCTCCCTCGGCGCGCTCCGGGCGCTCCTGGGGCCAGGCGCGAGGAGGGGTGCCTACAGCCGCCGAACACCCCATCGCCGAGCGTCGAGATCTCTCGGCCCCAACCTTCCCGCGCTCCGGGCACTCCTTGGCCGGGGCGAGCCGCGAGGCTCGGCGCGTCGCCGCCCAAGACCTCGTTGGCCGGGGTTGCGGCCTCTTCGCCCTCGGCGCGGCCGACGCGGCCCTCGGGCCGGACGCGAGGATCAGCGCGCGAGCCGGCCGAGCACCTCGTCGGCGAGGGCCTTGATCTCCTCGCCGGCAGCGCTCCTGGGCGCGGTCTCGGCGACCCCCTGGCCGGCCGCGATCGAGGCCGCGAACGCCTGCCGGTTGCCGAGGCTGGCGGTCGCCAGCGGCCAGCGCTGCTGCTCGATCTCGGTCCGGATCGCGGCGGCCGCGAGGCCGCGGGCGGGCACCCGGTTGAGGACCAGCAGGGCTTCGGTGCCGGCCGCCTCGGCGAGCTGGAGCGTGGTCTTCGACGCCCAGAGGTCGAGCGCGTTCGGCTGGCAGGGCAAAAGCGCCAGATCGGCCGCGCGCAGCGCGCTGCGGGCGTCGGTCTCGGCATGCGGCGGGTTGTCGATCAGCACGAGGTCGAACTCCCGGCGCAGCCGGCCAACCTCGCCGGAAAGGCGCCAGCCCGAGAGCCCCTGCACCACGAGCCCGCCCTCGTCGTCGCCGAGCTTGCGCCGGCGCAGGCCGAACCAGGTGAACAGGCTCGCCTGCGGGTCGATGTCGAGCATCGCGACCCGCCGGCCCAGGACCCACCACGCGACCCCCAGCTGGATCGCGAGCGTGGTCTTGCCGCTGCCGCCCTTCTGCTGCGCGATGCTCACGACCGCACCGGCCATCGGCAAGGCGCTCCCCTCGTCCAACCCTTGCTCGAATGGTTAGCGACCGCGTCCCGCCTCCGCAAGTCGCAACCGCGATTTCGGGCCACCTGCTCGAAGCGCCGGCCGGAAAGCCCCAGGCTGCCTTGCCCGACCTGTTCCGGGCAGGCCTCGACGAAGCCGGACCCGGCGTCGGCCAGAGTCTAAGCGGGCTCCAGGCCGAGCAGGGCGTCGGCGAACGCCTGGGCCTCGAACGGGCGGAGGTCGTCGACCCGCTCGCCGACCCCGAGCGCCCGCACCGGCAGGCCGAACTGCTTCGCGAGCGCGACCACGACGCCGCCGCGCGCGGTGCCATCGAGCTTGGTCACTACGAGGCCGCTGACCGGCACCATGGCGCGGAAGGTCTCGACCTGGGCCCGCGCGTTCTGGCCGGTGGTCGCATCGAGCACGAGCAGGATCTCGTGCGGCGCCGCCGGGTCGACCTTCTTCAGCACCCGGACCACCTTCGCCAGCTCGTCCATCAGCGCCTGCTTGTTGTGCAGCCGGCCGGCGGTATCGATCAGCAGCACGTCCGCGCCCTGGCCTTGGGCCAGCTTCAGCGCATCGAAGGCGAGCCCCGCAGAATCGGCGCCGGGCGGCCGCTTGACCACCTCGCAGCCGGTGCGCTCGCCCCAGATCTCGAGCTGCTCGATCGCGGCTGCCCGGAAGGTGTCGCCGGCCGCCAGCAGCACCCGCTCGCCGCCCGCCTTGAACTGATGGGCGAGCTTGCCGATGGTCGTGGTCTTGCCGGTGCCGTTGACGCCGCAGACCAGGATCACCGCCGGCCGGTGCGCGGGGTCGAGCTGGAGCGGTTGCGCGACCGGCTCGAGGATGGCCGCGACCGAGCGGGCAAGCGCGGTCCGCACCTCCTCGTCGGTGACCTCCTTGCCGAACCGGGTCTTCGCCAGCTCCTGCACCAGCTCCGCCGCGGTCTCGACCCCGAGGTCGGCGCCGATCAGGGCCTCCTCCAGCTCCTCCAGGGTCTCGGCATCGAGCCTGCGCTTGCGCAGGACCGTGGCGATGCTGTCGCGCAGCCGGCTCGAGGAGCGGCTGAGACCCGCGCGCAGCCGCTGCAGCCAGCCCGCGCGCGGCGCCTCGGGCGGAACCTCGCTCGAGGGCTCGCCCTGGACCGCCGTCGACACCTGGGCTTCCGGGGCCGGCGCCGAAGCCGCATCCGCCCCCCGTCCGAAGCGCCGCCACCAGCGATCCTTGCCGGATTCGCTCATGACAGCGGCCGCCCGACCAGCATGTCGTCCTCGACCCGCAGGGCCAGGGCGGCGACCACCCCGCCCGCGGGCGGCGCTGCGTCGGCAAAGCGGAACGGCGCGAACGCCTCGGTGCGGCCGCGACCATGCGCTTCGACCAGGACCCGGGCCGGAAGCCCGACCTGGGCCTGCAGATGACGCCGGAGCCGCTGCGCACCCGCGGCGCGCAGGCGGGCCGCGCGCTCCTTGCGCACGGGCTTTGGCACCGGCGGCATGCGCGCGGCCGGCGTCCCCTCGCGCGCCGAGTAGGGAAAAACATGCAGCCAGGTGAGGTCCGCTTCCTCGATCAGCGCGAGCGTGCGCGCGAACATCGCCTCGGTCTCGGTCGGGAAGCCCGCGATCAGATCGGCGCCGAAGACGAGGCCGGGGCGAAGCTCGCGCAGCCTCGCGCACAGGCGCACAACGTCCGCCCGATCGTGGCGCCGCTTCATGCGCTTGAGCGTCAGATCGTCGCCGGCCTGGACGCTGAGGTGCAGGTGCGGCATCAGGCGCGGCTCGTCGGCCACCAGCGCGATCAGCTCGGGATCGAGCTCGGCCGGGTCGAGCGAGGACAGGCGCAGGCGGGGGAGCTCGGGCACCAGGCGCAGGAGGCGGCGGACCAGCTGGCCGAGGGTAGGCTCGCCGGGCAGGTCCTTGCCCCAGGAGGTGAGGTCGACCCCGGTCAGCACGAGCTCCCGGTAGCCCGCCTCGACCAGCAGGCGGGCCTGCGCCACGACCTCGCCCGCCGCGACGCTCCGGCTCGGGCCCCGGCCGTAGGGGATGATGCAGAAGGTGCAGCGGTGGTCGCAGCCATTCTGGATCTGGACGAAGGCCCGCGTCCGGCCATCGAGGCCGTCGACCAGGTGGCCCGCGGTCGCGCGCGCCGCCATGACGTCGTCGACCACGATCCGGGCGGGCTCCGCGCCGGGCGCCACCCCGGATCCAGCCAAAGCCTGCCAGAGCTCCGGACGAAGCTTCTGGGTGTTGCCGACCACCTGGTCGACCTCGGCCATGGCGGCATAGTGGTCGGGCTTGATCTGGGCGCTGCAGCCGGTGACCAGGATGCGCGCGCCGGGCCGCTCGCGCCGCGCCCGGCGGATCGCCTGGCGGGCCTGGCGCTCGGCCTCGGCGGTCACCGCGCAGGTGTGGACGATCACCAGATCGTCCAGGCCCTGGGCCTCGGCCGCCCGCCGCATGACCTCGGATTCGAGGGTGTTCAGGCGGCAGCCGAAGGTGATCACCTGCGGCCCGCTCATGGGCGAACCTGCTCGGAGGAACTCGCCACCGCCAGCATTTCCGGGTCGAGGCGCCCCTTGAAGCTGTGCGCGGCGGGTCCGGTCATCAGCACGCGGTCGGCGTCGGTCCAGGCGATCTTGAGGCTGCCACCATCGAGCCGGACCTCGGCGGCGCGCTCGGTCAGGTCGCGCCGCGCCGCCGCCACCAGGGCCGCGCAGGCGCCGCTGCCGCAGGCCATCGTCAGGCCGGCGCCGCGCTCCCAGACCCGGAGCCGGATCGAGCGCCGGTTGCGGACCTCGGCGACCCCGATGTTGGCGCGCTCGGGGAACAGGGGATCGGTCTCGAGCACGGGCCCGAGCTCAGCGAGCGGCACCGCTTCGGCATCGTCGACGAAGAACACCGCGTGCGGGTTGCCGAGGTTGACGCCGACCGGCCGCGCCAGCGGGCCCAACTCCAGGTCGAGAGCCAGCGTATCCATCGGCCGGGCGAGCGGGATCTCGTCCCAGCCGAAGCGCGGCTTCCCCATGTCGACGCTGTAGCCCTGGACGCTCACGGTCACGGTCAGCACGCCGGCTGCGGTCTCGATCGCGGCGCGACTGGCGCCCCGCTCCTCCATGACCAGGCGCGCGACCGCGCGGGTGCCGTTGCCGCAGGCGCCAACCTCCGAGCCGTCGGCATTGTAGACGCGCATGAAGACATCCGCGCGCTCCGAGGCCTCGAGGCAGAGGAGCTGATCGCAGCCGACGCCGAGTCGCCGGTCGGCGACCTTCCGGACCTGCGCGGCCGACAGCGACAGCTTGCCGCTCCGTCGATCGAGGATCACGAAGTCGTTGCCGAGGCCCTGCATCTTATGGAAGTCGAGCTCGTCCATGGCGCTGCCAATATGGCGATCGCAACCGCGCGCGCAACCGGCAAATCCGCGCGAAGCCTGGGTCCGGCTTGACTTCGCGGCCGCCGGCAACGACATTTCGCGCCATCCCCAGGAGCCTTGCCACCCGATTTACCCCAAGCAGGCGGGCCGTCTTTGGCCCGCGGATCGGTGATCCCCATGTTCGAGACTCTCTCCGGCCGCCTTGGCAGCGTCTTCGACCGCCTGACCCGGCGCGGCGCGCTCAGCCCGGCCGATGTCGAGGCGGCGCTGCGCGACATCCGGGTGGCGCTGCTCGAAGCCGACGTCGCGCTGCCGGTGGTCAAGGATTTCGTCGCCTCCATCCGCGAGCGCGCGGTCGGCCAGGAGGTGCTGCGCAGCGTCACCCCCGGCCAGATGGTGGTCAAGGTGGTCAACGACCGCCTGGTCGAGCTGCTGGGGGGCGAGGCGCAGGATCTGGCGCTTGCCGGCGCGCCGCCCAGGGTCGTGCTGATGGTGGGCCTCCAGGGCTCGGGCAAGACCACGACCAGCGCCAAGCTCGGGCTGCGGCTGCGGACCCGCGAGCGCCAGAAGGTGCTGCTCGCCTCGCTCGACGTCCAGCGGCCGGCGGCCCAGGAGCAGCTCGCCGTGCTCGCCCGCCAGGCGGGCGTCGAGAGCCTGCCGGTGGTCGCGGGCGAGGCGCCGCTCGCGATCGCGGCGCGCGCGCTCGAGAGCGGGCAGCGCCAGGGCTACGATGTCGTGATCCTGGATACCGCGGGCCGGCTGCACATCGACGACGCGCTGATGGCCGAGCTCGAGGCGGTGCGCGACCGGGTGCGGCCGCACGAGACCCTGCTGGTCGCCGACGCCCTGACCGGCCAGGACGCGGTCAACCTCGCGCGCAGCTTCCACGAGCGGATCGGCATCTCGGGCATCGTGCTCACCCGGATCGACGGCGATGCCCGCGGCGGCGCTGCCCTCAGCATGCGCGCGGTCACCGGCCAGCCGATCAAGCTGGTCGGCACCGGCGAGAAGCTCGAGGCGCTCGAGCCGTTCCATCCCGACCGCATGGCATCCCGCATCCTCGGCATGGGCGATGTCGTGTCGCTGGTCGAGAAGGTGAGCGAGGCGGTCGATCAGGCCGAGGCCGAGAAGCTCGCGGCCAAGATGCAAAAGGGCAGCTTCGACCTCGAGGACCTCGCGGGCCAGCTCAGGCAGATGCGCAAGATGGGCGGCATGAGCGGCATCCTGGGGCTCCTGCCCGGCGCCCAGAAGGTCAAGCAGCAGCTGGCCGATGCCAGGCTCGACGACCGCATGATCAGCCGCCAGATCGCGATCGTGAGCTCGATGACGCCCTACGAGCGGCGCAATCCCAAGGTCATCCACGCCTCGCGCAAGCGCCGGATCGCGGCCGGCGCGGGCCTGAACGTCCAGGAGGTCAACAAGCTCCTGAAGCAGCACCTGCAGATGCAGACCATGATGAAGCGGGTCAAGAAGATGGGCGACCGGCCATTCCTCGGCCGCGGCCTGCCGCCCGGTTTGCTGCCGCGGTAGTCCGGAGTTCCGCCGGGCGCGGCGATCCTCTATGATCGGCAGTTGCCACGCAGGAGAGGTTGTGATGGCCACTGCGCTCGACGTTCGGTTCCGGTCGCTGGCCGACTTCCTCGCCTGGGAGGAACAGCAGCCCGAACGCTATGAACGCGTCGACGGCGTCGTCCGGATGATGACCGGCGGCACCATCGCTCACAATCGCATAACGCGGAACTGTGCCCGAGCCCTGGACAGCCGGCTACAGGGCTCCGACTGCGAAATCTTCACCAGCGACGTCAAGGTGACGACGCCCGCTGGGGACGTCATGTACCCGGATATGCTTGTCATCTGCGGCACCGTTCCGGATCAGGCGACCTGGGTCGAGACGCCGGTCGTGGTGGTGGAGGTGCTCTCGGCGAGCACAGCCGAGCGTGACCGTGGCCCGAAGCGCTCGGCGTATCAGACCATCCCGTCACTCCAGCACTATGTCCTGATCGACCAGATCGAACCGGTGGCCGAGGTCGCCTCACGCGCCGACGACGGCAGCTGGCGGAGCGTGCTCCATCGCGGGCTCGACGCCCGTCTGCGGCTGGACGCGCTCGGGGTCGAGCTCGGGCTCGACGAGATCTTCGCGCGGGTGACGTTCGCGCCGGCCTCGTCAGCCCAGGCGGCGGAGCCCTCCGCCGGATCGCGCTGACCCACCGGCTCGCCGCGTGCGGCGTTGTCGGGAGGCGCTCTGGTCACAGAATAGTCACTTTTCTGTCTGATAGCTCTCGGCCCCAGGCGGGCAGCGCCTCCGGTCGGCGCGACCGGCACGCAATCTGCATGGGCTCGGCCAGGCCGTGGGGCCGGCCGAATCTGGCCAGGGCGGCGAAGCCGGGCCGGCAATCCGGGGGGCGGCGATGGAGCGTTACGACCTGATCGTGATCGGCAGCGGTCCCGCCGGCCGCCGCGCGGGCATCCAGGCGGCCAAGTTCGGCAAATCCGCGCTGGTCGTCGAGAAGGGCCGCCGGGTCGGCGGCGTGTCCGTGCACACCGGCACGATCCCGAGCAAGACGCTGCGCGAGACCGTGCTCAACCTGTCCGGCTGGCGCGAGCGCGGCTTCTACGGGCGGGCCTACCGGGTCAAGGCCGACATCACGGCCGACGATCTGCGCCGCCGCCTGCACATGACCCTCCAGCACGAGGTCGAGGTGCTCGAGCACCAGTTCGCCCGCAACCGGGTGCCCACGGTGCGCGGCGAGGCCCGCTTCCTCGACCCGCACCGGGTCGAGGTCACCGCCGAGAGCGGCGAGCGCAGGACCTACGAGGCCGAGCGCTTCGTGCTCGCCGTCGGCACCCGCCCGTTCCGTCCCGACTACGTGCCGTTCGACGGCGAGCGGGTGCTCGACAGCGACGAGGTCATCGACCTCAAGTTCATGCCCAAGAGCCTCGCGGTGATCGGTGCGGGCGTGGTCGGGGTCGAGTACGCCAGCATCTTCAACGCCCTGGACGTGCAGGTGACGCTGATCGAGCCGCGCGCCAGCATGCTCGACTTCCTCGACCAGGAGCTGGTCGCGGCCTTCGTCCACGATCTGCGCGACCGCGGCCTCGCGGTCCGCCTCGGCTGCAAGGCCGGCAGGATCGAGCGGACCGGCGACGGCGGCTGCCTCGTCCATCTCGAAGGCGGGCGGCTGGTTCGCGCCGACGCGGTGCTGTTCGCGGCCGGGCGCATGGGGGCCACCGACCACCTCGGCCTCGACGCCATCGGCCTCGAGGTCGACCACCGCGGCCGGGTCGAGGTCGATCCCAAGACCTTCCAGACCAAGGTTGAGCACATCTACGCCGCCGGCGACGTGATCGGCTTTCCGAGCCTCGCCTCGACCTCGATGGAGCAGGGCCGGATCGCCGCCTGCCACGCCTTCGAGCGGCCGGCCCAGGAGCCGCCGGTGTTCTTCCCCTACGGCATCTACGCCGTGCCCGGAGATGTCGACGGTCGGCATGACCGAGGAGCAGGTGCGCGCCGACGGCATGGGCTACGAGTGCGGCATCGCCCGCTTCCGCGAGACCTCGCGCGGCCACATCATGGGCCTGCACGGCGGCATGATGAAGATGCTGTTCGCGATCGAGAGCCGGCGCCTGCTCGGCGTGCACATCGTCGGCGAGGGTGCGACCGAGCTGATCCACATCGGCCAGGCGGTGCTCAACCTGCACGGCACGCTCGACTATTTCGTCGAGAACACGTTCAACTATCCGACGCTGGCCGAGGCCTACAAGATCGCGGCCCTCGACGCCTGGAACCGGATGCCGGCGCGCGACGCCTGACCGGCCGTTCAGGCGCAGCGTCAGGCGAGGAAAGGGCGGAGCGCGGCCAGAAACTCCTGCGGGCGATCGGCGTGGACCTGGTGGCCGGCGCCGGCGATGGTCGCGTACTCGACCTTGGGGAAGAGCTGCCTGATCACCGGCCGGTGCTCCGCGCGCACATAGTTCGAGCGGCCGCCGGCGATGACCAGGGTCGGACCCGGATAGGCCAGCCCCGCGCTCGACGGAAAGCGCATGAGCTCCGGCAGGCTCTGCGCGATCGCATCGAGATGGGCGCGCCAGGCGTAGCTCTGGCCGCTGCGCACGAGGTTCTGGAGCAGGAATGCGCGCATCACCGGATCGGGGATGGTCTTGCCCAGCTGGTGGTCGACGTCGGTCCGGCGGGCCACACGGCCGAGGTCGACCGCCCGCATGGCTTCGATATATTCGACGAGGCTGTGGCGGTAGGTGACCGGCGCGACGTCGACCACGACCAGACGGGCCACCAGATCGCTCCGGGTGAGCGCCAGGCGCATGGCGACCTTGCCGCCCAGGCTGTGGCCGAGCAGCGTCACCGGGGCGAGGTCGCGCTGCTCGACGAACCCGGCAACGTCGTCCGCCATGTCATCGAAGCTCATGGCCACGGCCCAGGGCGAGCGGCCGTGATTGCGCAGATCGGGCACGAACACCCGGTGCGTCGCGCCGAGCTGCTTCGCGACCCCGGCCCAGTTGCGCGCCGAGCCCAGGAGGCCGTGCAGGATCACGATCGGCGCGCCTGCCGTGCCGAAGGCATCCTGTGCGAGCTCGAGCGCCATCACCACCCCAGCCGCTCGAAGAACGCGGCGATCGCGGCCACGGCCGCATCGGGCGTCTCGTAGTGCACGAAGTGGCCGGCGTCCTCGGCGATGGTGATCTCGGGGTCCTCGAAGAACTCGGGCAGGCGGTCGACCCACTCGGCCTTGAGGATCGGATCGTGCCGGCCCCACAGGACCCGGGTCGGCAGCGTGATCCTCGGCATGGGCGGCACTTCTTCGCGGATCACGGCGGCGCGTGCCGCCGCGGCGCTCAGGTACCAGTTGAAGCCGCCCTGCAGGTTGCCGGGGCGCATGAAATTGTCGACCCAGGCCTCGAGGTCGGCGTCGAAAGCGTGCGGGTCGCGCGCCCAGTGGCGCAGAAAGTGGCCGATGTAGATCCGGCAGGCCGCGCGCGAGCTGCCGACCAGCTCGGCCGCAAAGGTCTGCTGGTGGAACGACTGGTACCAGATCTCGATCAGGTGCGAGACCTCGGCCCAGCGGCGACCGATGCCGGCATAGGGGCAGTTGAAGAAGAACAGGCCCGCGATCCGCTCGGGGGCCTGGCGCGCCAGCGCCTGGGCGACGTAGGCGCCGACGTCGTGGCCGACCAGACCCACGCGGTCGATCCCGAGGTGGTCGAGCAGCGCCAGCATGTCGGCCGCGTGGACCTCCGGCCCGGCGTCCCGGGACGGGCCGCTGGCCGGCTTGTCGGTCGCGCCGAAGCCGCGCAGGTCCGGGGCAAGCAGCTGGAAGCGGGCCTGGAGCCTTTGCATGCAGGGCGCCCAGGTCAGCCAGAACTCGGGCCAGCCATGCAGGAGCAGGAGCGGCCGGCCGCCGCCGGCGCGCGCGAGGTGGATGCTGATGCCGTTCGCCGGCAGGCGCAGGGATTCGAACCCGTGGCTGGTCGGATCGAGCTTGGCGGTCACGGCTAATCCTCACCTTGTGCTGGCGCGCGGCCGGTTGCTTGCGCGCGGCCGGGATCCGGCCGGCGACCAGGATTAACCGGCCCGGCGATGCGCATCGAGACTTTTCCCACGGGCCCGCCTGGGGTAGGCTCGACCGCGAGGCTCTTGGTACCAATAATCCATACAAGGACCAATGGGAGACAACCGATGCGCAGCATGATCACCGCCGCCGGCATGGCCACGCTCCTTGGCGCGACGCTCCTTGGCGGCACGCTCGCGACCGCGCAGGCCGCGACCATCTCGATCTCCTGCGGTGCGGTCGGCCTCGAGCTGAAGCTCTGTCAGGATGGC
The DNA here is from genome assembly GCA_963756905.1 of uncultured Alphaproteobacteria bacterium. Taxonomy (GTDB): domain Bacteria; phylum Pseudomonadota; class Alphaproteobacteria; order Geminicoccales; family Geminicoccaceae; genus DATAOG01. Next base: position 21,110 of record CAVWPO010000018.1, on the reverse strand, counting down.
GCCAACGCCTGGGCCAAGAAGAGCGGCAACCAGGTCAAGGTGATCTCGACCCCGAACTCCTCGACCGAGCGCCTCGCCCTCTACCAGCAGATGCTGGCGGCCAACTCGGCCGACATCGACGTCTACCAGATCGACGTGATCTGGCCGGGCATCCTCGCCAATCACTTCATCGACCTGTCGAAGCACATCGACAAGGCCGACATCGACCAGAACTTCAAGGCGATCATCGAGAACAACACGGTCGACGGCAAGCTCGTGGCGATGCCGTGGTTCACCGACGCCGGGGTCCTGTACTACCGCAAGGACCTGCTCGAGAAATACGGCAAGAAGCCGCCCACGACCTGGCAGGAGCTGACCGACACCGCCAAGGCGGTGGTCGACGGCGAGCACGCCGCCGGCAACGACAAGATGCTGGGCTTCGTGTTCCAGGCCAAGGCCTACGAGGGTCTGACCTGCAATGCGCTCGAGTGGGTCGACAGCTTCGGCGGCGGCACGATCGTCGATGCCAAGGGCAAGATCACGATCAACAATCCGAAGGCCGCCGCCGCCCTCGATCTGGCCGCCACCTGGATCGGCAAGATCGCGCCCGAGGGCGTGCTCAACTACTCCGAGGAGGAGTTGCGCGGCGTGTTCCAGTCGGGCAACGCGGTCTTCATGCGCAACTGGCCCTACGCCTGGGCGCTCGGCAATGCGGCCGACAGCGCGATCAAGGGCAAGATCGGCGTCACCGTGCTGCCGATGGGCGGCGCCGACGGCAAGCACTCGGCGACGCTCGGCGGCTGGCAGCTGGCGGTCTCCAAATACTCCGCCAACCCGGACGCCGCGGCCGATCTGGTCAAATATCTGACCAGCTACGACGAGCAGAAGCGCCGCGCCATCGAGGGTTCCTACAACCCGACCATCGCCAAGCTCTACAAGGATCCCGACGTGCTCGCGGCGAGCCCGTTCTTCGGCGACCTCTACGACACCTTCGTCAATGCGGTGGCGCGGCCGTCGCGGGTCACCGGCGCCAAGTACAATCAGGTCAGCTCGGAGTTCTTCAACGCCGCCCACGAGGTCCTGAGCGGCAAGAGCGATGGCGCGACCAGCGTGGCCGCGCTCGAGAAGAAGCTCGACCGGCTCTCGCGCGGCGGCCGCTGGTGAGGCGGGCCGCCTCGAGCCGAACGCCGCGGGTCCAAGCTCTCGCGGACGGCGCACTGGACGTTGACCGGGCCTAGACGAGCAGGGAGCGCACCATGAGTACCGCCGCCGTCGCTGCCAAAGAGGTGGTTGCTCTGCCGCCAGAGAGGGCCTCGCGGCTGACCCGCGAGCGGGTGCGCTCCGCCTGGCTGTTCATGGCGCCGATGCTCGTGGTGCTGGCCCTGGTCGCGGGCTGGCCGCTCGCCCGCACCATCTGGTTCAGCCTGACCGACGCCAACCTGTCCGACCTCGAGGCGGCCAAGTTCATCGGCCTGGTCAACTATTTTTACCTTTTGCAGGACCCGGACTGGTGGAACGCGGTCTGGAACACGGTCAAGTTCGCGACCGTCTCGGTCACCATCGAGACCGTGCTCGGCATGGCGATCGCATTGGCGCTCAACGCCCATTTCGGCGGCCGCGGCCTCTTGCGCGCAGCCGTGCTGATCCCCTGGGCGATCCCGACCGTGGTCTCGGCCCAGATGTGGGGCTGGATGTTCCACGACGTGTTCGGCGTGATCAACGCGGTGCTCAAGATGATGGGCCTGATCGACAAGGGGATCGCCTGGACCGCCTCGCCTTCGACCGCGCTGATCGCGATCATCATCGTCGATGTCTGGAAGACCACGCCGTTCATGGCGCTGCTCCTGCTCGCCGGGCTGCAGATGCTGCCCCAGGAATGCTACGAGAGCGCCAAGGTCGACGGCATCCACCCGGTCCGGGTGTTCCTCAAGGTGACCCTGCCGCTGCTCAAGCCGGCGCTGATGGTCGCGATCATCTTCCGGGTGCTGGATGCGTTCCGGATCTTCGACCTGATCTACGTCATGTCCGGCAACGCCAAGGACACCATGTCGATGTCGGTCTACGCCCGCCAGCAGCTGGTCGACTTCCAGGACGTCGGCTACGGCTCGGCGGCCGCGACCATGCTGTTCCTGATCATCGCTCTGTTCACGGTCGCTTATCTGACCCTCGGCCGGATCGGTCGCGAGGACTGAGCGGGAGGCCCACGGTGATGAACCGCAAGCTGAAGAAGCTGCTCGGCCGGATCGCCTTCTACATCTTCCTGCTGGTGATCGTGCTCTATACGGTCTTCCCGTTCTACTGGGCGATCGTGTCCTCGCTCAAGGCGGGCTCCGACCTGTTCAGGGTCGATTTCTGGCCGCCGCACCCGGCCTGGGACAACTACGTCGCGGTGTTCCGCGAGCAGCCGTTCGGGCGCAACATCCTGAACTCGATCTTCGTCGCCGTCTCGACCGTGGCGCTGTCGCTGGCGCTCGCGGTCGCCGCCGCCTACGCCCTCGGCCGGATCCAGTTCCGCGGCCGCACGACGCTCCTGATCGTGGTCCTCGGCGTCTCGATGTTCCCGCAGATCGCGGTCCTCAGCGGCATGTTCGAGCTGATCCGCTACCTCGGCCTCTATAACAACCTGCTCTCGCTCACCTTGTCCTACATGATCTTCACCCTGCCCTTCACGGTCTGGGTCCTGACCACCTTCATGCGCGAGCTGCCCAAGGAATTGGAGGAGGCAGCGATCGTCGATGGCGCCAAGCCCTACACGATCGTGACCAAGGTCTTCATGCCGCTGATGGGCCCTGCGCTCGCGACCACCGGCCTGCTGGCGTTCATCGCGGCCTGGAACGAGTTCCTCTTCGCCCTGACCTTCACGCTTTCCGCCGAGGAGCGCACGGTGCCGGTCGCGATCGCCCTGATCTCCGGCGCCTCGTCCTATGAGCTGCCCTGGGGCAACATCATGGCCGCCTCGGTGATCGTGACCGTGCCGCTGATCGTCCTGGTCCTGATCTTCCAACGCCGCATCGTCTCCGGCCTCACCGCCGGCGCGGTCAAGGGGTGACGACGACGGCTGCTTCGTGACCGCCTTGCAAGCGACCGCCGCTGCCCAATCTTGTGGTACCAATCGCCCGTCGAATCGAGGACCGGTCATGGCGACGCGGATCAAGGAAGCGGCCAAGCCTCTGTACGAGACCGACTTTTACGTTTGGGCCCGCGAACAGGCGGCTCTGCTGCGCGCCGGGCGCTACGACGAACTCGACCTTCAGAATCTGGTCGAGGAGGTCGATGACTTGGGGATTTCCCTCTACCGGTCGGTGCGCTCGCACGTCAGAACGATCATCGAGCACCTCTTGAAACTCGGGCATTCCCCCGCGCGGGGAGCACGGGACCTCTGGCAGGACACGATCGCGGTCCAGCGGGCCGACCTCGAGGATGACCTGACCGCCAGCCTGCGGGCGCGGCTGGAGGCGGAGCTGCCGAAGCACTACGAGCGCGCCCGTGCCGCGGCTGCGCGCGCGCTTCGCCGCCATGGCGAAGACGCGGCTGCTGACGCGCTCCCCCAGGCCTGCCCCTACACGCTCGACCAGATCGTGGGCGAGTGGCTGCCCGACGATGGCGCCTGAGCGTCTGGGGCAACATCATGGCCGTCTCGCGGTGATGTCACCGTGCCCTTGATCGTCCTGGTCCTGATCTTCCAACGCCGCATCGTCTCCGGCCTCCCCGCTGGCGCGCTCAAGGGGTAGAATCGCAAAAGGGTTCACGATGACCGATCAACCGGATGCCGTCTTGCGCCTGCTTATTCGAGAGCAGCTCTCGGACCTAGAGAAGAATCTCGGAGAAAAGATTTATGCCGTAGACAAAAATCTCAGCGAAAAGATTCATACCGTGGATGCAGAAGCATCTACAAAGGCCGATCGTGCTCGCAACCAAGCTCTGAGTGTTTTCGGTTTGACTGTTGCGGTGCTTGCTATATTAGGATGGTTTGGTCTCAATCAAGTCGCCAAGGAACAACTAGAGAAAGCTGAACTCGACAAGATTCTACATCAAGCTAACGCCGCCAACGATCAGCTAGCGAAACAAGTAATTGATTTTCAACATCAAGCTAACGCCGCCAACAATCAGCTGACAGAGTTAGTAGGTCGCTTTCAAAACTCCAACAAGGAAGCGAACTCGTTGATTGCCAAACTCGCACGCACTGACATGCAATTTGAGGTGGGCTTAGTTCATTGCGACTACTCGAAGTCGTCTCTTGTTCGTTTTGGCGACCAAGAAACTACTATAATAGTCCCGTTCAAAGAGTATTTTGAAGCCAAGCCACAAGTGTTCGTAGCGCCGCTAGGATACACCGTTGATACCGGTAACTCAGATGAGAGCGATAGCGATTTCTCTATTCACATCCTTTCAGTAGACACGACAAACAGGTCTACAAAAATAACAATCATTAAACGAAAAGCTGGTGTGTGGGTATTATCATTTGGCTATTTGGCGATAGGCCAAAATCAGACGAAGCCAACCGCTCTCAATACTGACAAGATATCTGCAGGGTGTGTTCGGTATTGAAGAAGAATACAACAAAGCCGGGTCGAGGCTCATACGGAGCCTTACAGCAGCCCGTCGCTGGTGATCTGGTCGAGGGTGTAGGGGCAGGTCGCGGGCAGCGCGTCGGCGGCCGCCTGCTCGCCGTCGGCTTCGAGGACACGTGCGGTGTTGCGCCGCGCCTGGCCATAGAGGCGGGGCAGCGCCGGCTCGACGCGCGAGCGCAAGCTTGGGGTGAGCTCGCCTTCCAGCTCGCTCCGCTGGGTATAGAGCGTCTCGACCCAGCCGGGCCGGGGGTCGGCGGCCGGTGAGAATTGCAGCTTCAGAAGATGCTCGATGATCGTCCGCACCCGGGAGCAGGTGGACCGATAGAGCGACTCGCCCAAATCATCGACCTCTTCGATCAGATGCCCAGGTCCAGGTCGCCGAAACGCCCGGCGCGGAGCAGGTCGGCCTGCGCCTTCGACCAGAGCGTAGAAGTCGGTTTCGTAGAGATGCGCCACCGCTGGCTTGATCCTGGTCGCCACGTCGCGTCTCCAGCTCATATCGGCCGTGTCAGCCTAGCACAGGCCAGCCGGTCACGGCAGCCAGTCGCCGGTGATCTGGTCGAGGGTGTAGGGGCATGATGCGGGGAGCGCGTCGGCGGCGGCCTGCTCGCCGTGGTCGCGGAGCGCGACTTCGGCGGCGCGGCGCGCGATGCCGTAGACTTGGCGCGGCCGCTCCTCGTCGAGGATCTGGCGTAGGCGCGGCGTCAGCTCGACCTCGAGGCGGGCGCGGTGCTCGACCGACCGAGCCCGCCAGCCCTTGCGCGGGTCCTGGGCCGGGCTGTGCTGCGAGCTTGAGCAGATGCTCCATGACCACGCGCGCGTTGTTGAGCACGGCGCTGCGCTTGACGTCGGCCAATCCTTCCACCTCCTCGATCAGATTGGCGAGGTCGAGGGCCTCGAAGCGCTTGGCACGCAGAAGCGCCGCCTGGTTCAGGGCCCAGACGTAGAAATCCTGGTCGTACGGGTCCTTCTCGACAGGCTTGATCCGGGTGGCCATGTCCTGGCTCCAGCGCTAGCGTGACGACGACCTTAGCACAACCTGCCCCTCACGGCAGCAAGTCGCCCGTGATCTGGTCGAGCGAGTAGGGGCAGCTCATGGGTAGCGCATCGGCTGCCTATTCTCGCCGTGCTTACGGAGCGTCGCCCTGACGCGATCCGACGCCCTCGGTGCCCCTGGCGTGCACGCCGGAGGAAGACATCATTGCCGTCACAGGCCCGCCGGCGGCAGCGGCTCGTCGCGCTTACGGCATCGGCGTCAGCTTCTGGACAAAGCTGTTGAAGGCCAGCGTGATGCGCTCGCCGGTGCCGAAATACGGGTGCACGTAGTGCTCGAGATAGGCCGGGAAGATCAGCAGCGTGCTGTCCACCGGATTGACCCCGACCGAGCGGGTATGGGCAAAGGCGGGCGTGGGGCCGAGGTCGCAGCGGGTGCGCGGATCGATGAACTGGATGCGGCCGCTGTTCGGTCTGTCTGGCACCTCCGATCCGGTGCGGATGTAGTAGACCCCCGACCAGGTGCCGCCGGGGTGGCAGTGGGGGGTGTTGTAGTCGCCCGCGCCGTTGACGTTGATCCAGCCGTAGAGCGTCGCCTCGAAAGCGACCCGCGTCGCGGCGATCTGCTTGACCAGCATGCTCATATGCTGGAGCGCCGCGTGCACGTGCTGCGCCAGCAGACGGATCCCCGGCTCCTCGCGCTCGAAGATGTTGCCGGCGGAATGCCAGCCGCCGGCGTTGCTCACGGTCGCCCCCGGCTCCGCCGCGCGCAGCCGCAGCGCCAGGTCGGTGAGCGCGGCATGGTGCGGCAGCATGGCCTCGATCCGGCGCTGCAGCATCGGTGTGCCGTAGGCGACCATCACGTCGGGGGTGACTTGGAGGGCGTGCATGCGTCAGCTGACCGCTATTCCGAGGTGGCGGCTTGCGACCCCAATGTGTGCGCGATTCACGTGCGCCAGACAAGTGCCCTCGGCGCTGATGCGAACTCTCTTGACCGTGATCCGCCTGCCTGGCAAACCGCCCACTCGAGGCTCGCCCTTCCGGTGCGAGGCGCCGGGATCGATGCCGACATGACGCTACCGAACTTCCTCATCATCGGCGCGGGCAAGGCGGGGACCACCTCGGTCCACGAGTACCTGAAGCAGCATCCCGAGGTGTTCGTCAGCGCGATCAAGGAGACCAACTTCTTCGTCTATGACGGTCAGAATCCGCTGGTTCTGGGCCAGTCGCCGAGCTCGGACTTTCCGATCAGAAGCCTCGAGGCCTACCGCGCCCTGTTCCGGGACGCGGCCGGCGCCAAGGCGATCGGCGAGTCCTCCCCGAAGTACCTCGTGGATCCCAAGGCGGCGGAACGGATCCGGCATCATCTGCCGGCCGTCAGGCTGATCGTGATGCTGCGGAACCCGCTCGAGCGGGCGTACTCGTCGTATGCGATGTACGTGCGCGATCGAGATGAGCGCCGCAGTTTCGCCCGGGCGATCGCGGACGAGGAGCGAGGGGTCTGCGACGGTGCCATGCGCTTCGGGCAGAAGCACTACGTCGGGGCGGGCTACTACGCCCGGCACCTGCGGGTCTACTTCGATCTGTTTGACCGCGCGCAGATCGCGATCCACCGGTTCGAGGACCTGCAGGCCGACCCGGTCGGTCTGATGCGCCGGCTGTACGGCTTCGTCGGGGTGGCGGACGCGTTCGTCCCCGATACCGGCCTCCGCCACAACAGCTCCGGCAAGCCGCGCAATCCGCTGCTGCGGCCGCTGCTCCACAAGAGCATCCTCACGCGGACCGCGCGGCGCGTCCTGCCCGGGCCGCTCCGCCGGCGTGCGGAAGCGGTCCAGCGGGCGTGGCGTGACAGCAGCGCGCAGGCGGCGCCATCCCTGCCGCCGGAGATCCGCGCCACCCTGATTGCGAGATACCGCGACGACATCCTCGAGCTGCAGGACCTGATCGGGCGGGATCTGACGGACTGGCTGGCCTGAGCCGGCGCTTCGGCTTCCGAGCTTGCTTGAAGCGCGGCCCGCTCGCCTCCCGCGCCGTCCGCCGCGGGCTTCACGGCAGCCAGTCGCCGATGATCCGGTCGAGCGAATAGGGGCAGGTCGTGGGCAGCGCGTCGGCAGCCGCCTGCTCGCCGTGCTTGCGCAGCGACGTCGCAGCGTTGTGACGCGCCGTGCCATAAAGGTCCGGCAAGGTGGATTCGACATCGCGCCGGATGCTCGGCGTCAGCTCGTCGAGGAGATCGCTGCGCTGGGCGATGATGGTATCGTACCAGCCGCCACGCGGATCTCGCGCTGGTGAGTGCTCGAGCTTCAGAAGATGTTCGATGAGGGTGCGGATGCGGCTTCGGACCGAGCGCTTCAGAGACTCGCCCAAGTCGTCCACCTCCTCGATCAAATGCTCCAGATCGAGATCCGCATAGCGTGCCGGCACGCAGGAGATCGGCCTGGGTCTTGGACCAAGCGTAGAAGTCCTCGTCATAGAGCCTGCCAGCGGGCCGCTTGATCTGGGTCGCCATCTCCATGCTCCTCGGGTCGCATCGCCTGGCATGCTAGCATATCTTGCTCGGTCTTACGGCAACCAGTCGCCGATGATCTGGTCGAGGCTGTAGGGGCAGATCGCCGGCACCGCGTCGGCGGCCGCGGCTTCGCCGTGATCGCGGAGCGCGCCCTCGGCCAAAGCGCGGGCGTCGGCGTACAGCTCGGTCAATTCGCTCTCCACCTCGCGCCGGATCGAGGCCTCGAGCCCGTCGCGGAGCTTGACACGCTGCGTGCGGACCGTGGCCCGCCAGGCGGAGCGGGGGTCCTGGGCAGGGGAGTGCTGGAGCTTCAGCAGGTGTTCCATGATCGTGCGGATGCGGTTGCGCACCGACCGCTTCAGCGCGTCCCCCAAGTCGTCGACCTCCAGGGTCAGATGTTCAAGGTCGAGCTCGGCATATCGGCCGGCGCGCAGGAGGCCGGCCTGCGCCTTCGACCAGGCATAGAAGTCCTGCTCGTAGAGCGCCTTGGGAGGCGGCTTGATCCGGACGGCCATGGCGGACTCCTGGGGCAGGTCGCGCAGGTCCAACATAGCACGCGCGGGCGCGCCCGGCAGCCTCGCCCTTCTTGAAGGGGCCTTGCGGTTCGCTCTCGACCGCGCGGCGGGCCTGCGCCATGATGATCGGGACGCGATCAATACCGGACCCGGCATGAACGAGTGGTGGCGCGGCGCGGTCATCTACCAGGTCTATCCGCGCAGCTTCCAGGACACCAACGGCGACGGCATCGGCGATCTGCCGGGGATCACCCTGCGCCTCGAGCACATCGCCGGGCTTGGTGTCGACGCGGTCTGGATCTCGCCGTTCTTCAAGTCGCCGATGGCCGACTACGGCTACGACGTCGAGGACTATCGCGCGGTCGACCCCTTGTTCGGCAACCTCGACGATTTCGACGCGCTGCTCGGGCGGGCGCACGAGCTCGGCCTCAAGGTGATGGTCGACCTCGTGCTCAGCCACACCTCGAACCGCCATGCCTGGTTTCTCGAGAGCCGCGCCGCGCAGGCCGGCCCCAAAGCGGACTGGTACGTCTGGGCCGACGCCCGGCCGGACGGCACGCCGCCCAACAACTGGCTCTCGATCTTCGGCGGCTCGGCCTGGCAATGGGAGCCGCGGCGCGCCCAGTACTATTTCCACAACTTCATGATCGAGCAGCCGGATCTGAACCTGCACAACCCGGCCGTGGTGGCCGCGCTGCTGGCTGAGGCCGCGTTCTGGCTCGAGCGCGGGGTCGACGGCTTCCGCCTGGATGCGATCGACTTCGCGATGCACGACCCGGCGCTGCGCGACAACCCGGCGCGCGCCATGGACGAGCCGCTGCCGGGCGGCGTGCCGCCGGCGGCGCCCTACGCGCGCCAGCGCCACATCTTCGACAAGGCGCACCCGGCGATCCGGGAGCGCCTGCTGGAGCCGCTGCGGGCGCTGGCCGATCGCTTCGGCGCGATCGCGCTTTTGGGCGAGATCGGCGGCGACGCTGCGCTCGAGCGCGCCGCGAGCTACACCCAGGGCGGCCGGGCGCTGCATTTCACCTACACCTTCGAGCTGATGACCGCGGCCTTCACGCCGGCGGCAGTGCGCGCGGTGATCGAGGCGCTCGAGGCCGGCATCGGCGACGGCTGGCCCTGCTGGTCGCTCGGCAACCACGACGTCGTCCGGGCGCTGACCCGGTTCGGCGGCCGCGGCGCGCCGCCGGCGCTCGCCAAGCTCCAGATAGCGCTGCTCGGCAGCCTGCGCGGCACGATCTGTCTCTACCAGGGCGAGGAGCTGGGCCTGCCCGAAGCGGAGCTTGGGTTCGAGGACCTGCGCGACCCTCTCGGCATCGCGTTCTATCCGGAGGCAACCGGCCGCGATGGCTGCCGGACCCCGATGCCCTGGCAGCACGAGCCGCCGTTCGGCGGCTTCAGCACGGCCACGCCCTGGCTGCCGGTGCCGGCGGCGCATCTGGCGCTGGCGGTCGACCGGCAGGCCGCCCACCCGGACTCGGTGCTGAGCCGCACCCGCCGTTTCCTTGCCTGGCGCAGGACCCAGCCCGCGCTTCGCCTCGGCAGCAAGCGGTTCCTGGACGCGCCCGCGCCGATCCTGGCCCTGGTGCGCGCGCACGCCGGCGAGGCGCTGCTCTGCGCCTTCAACCTCGGCGCCACGCCCGCGAGCCTGGTCGCGCCCGGCGCGGTCGAGCCGTGCGCCGAACCCGGCTTTACCTCCGCGCTCGAAGGGAGGACAATCAGCCTGCCGGGCTACGGCGCGTTCTTCGGGCGGTTGGCGGGGACGTAGCAGGGAGAGCACCGATGGCCGAGATCACCATGCGCGAGGTGCGCAAGTCGTTCGGGGCCGCGCAGGTCATCAAGGGCGTGACCCTGGACATCCGGAACAAGGAGTTCGTGGTCTTCGTCGGGCCGTCGGGCTGCGGCAAGTCCACGCTGCTGCGCCTGGTCGCCGGGCTCGAGGACATCACCGCCGGCCGGATGATGTTCGATGGCGAGGAGGTCAACGACCTGCCGCCGGCCGAGCGCGGCATCGCCATGGTGTTCCAGTCCTACGCGCTCTACCCGCACATGAGCGTCTACGAGAACATGGCCTTCGGGCTCAAGCTCGCCAAGGTCGACCAGGAAGGCGTCGACCAGCGGGTGCGCAACGCCGCCCGCATCCTGCAGATCGAGCATCTGCTCGAGCGCAAGCCCAAGGCGCTCTCGGGCGGCCAGCGCCAGCGGGTCGCGATCGGCCGCGCGATCGTGCGCGACCCGCGCGTGTTCCTGTTCGACGAGCCGCTCTCCAACCTGGATGCGGCGCTGCGCGTCCAGATGCGGATCGAGATCGCCAAGCTCCACCACGCGCTCGACGCGACCATGATCTACGTCACCCACGACCAGGTCGAGGCGATGACGCTGGCCGACCGGATCGTGGTCCTGAACGCCGGCGTGGTCGAGCAGTTCGGCTCGCCGCTCGAGCTCTACCATCACCCGCAGAACCTGTTCGTCGCGGGCTTCATCGGCTCGCCCCGGATGAACTTTCTCGAGGGCACGGTCGCCGGCGCCGCCGGCAATGCGATCACCGTCGATCTTGGCGACGGCACCCAGATCGTGGCGCCGGTCAGCGCCAACGGCACCCAGGCCGGCGAGAAGGTGACGCTCGGCCTGCGGCCCGAGCATCTGATCGAGGGCGGCGGCGGCGATGCCGAGTTCAAGGGCCGCGTGATCGCGGTCGAGCATCTGGGCGGCGAGACCTTCATCTACCTGGAGCGCGCCGCGGGCGAGCCCTTGACCGTGAAGTCGGCCGGCGAGTCCAGGACCAAGGTCGACGACCTCCTGCCGGTCGGCGTGCCCGCCAACGCCTGCTACCTGTTCGACGCCGAGGGCAAGGCCTTCTCCCGGCCTGCGGCGGCCTGATGACGACTGGCCGTAGCTGAGACCCTGGCGCGGGCGTACCGACGCTTGGCGGGACTGCCGACGCTCGGGATGGCATGCGATTGGGACATGTAGAACAAGGACACCCCTTGCTCGCGGGCTGCCCGCGCCACCGCTCCTCGTGACCCCTCGACCATGCGCTCGCCTGTGTCCGACCCCCTGATACTCGCGGCGACATCGGAGATCTCGTCGGGCACGCCCGCAAGCGTTGCCGCGCTTGCTCAAAGCCCGCGCCGAGCTTGATCTTGACTGGCGCCACGAGCGGCTGTTGGCGCGACGGCGGTCCGGCCGCTCGCTGATAGCTCTCGAGCGATCATTGCGGCCGACCTCGCGCGATCCGGGCGTGGTCGAGCCGGGGCGCGTCCGCTTCTCCGCGCCTCAGATCCGCCCCAGCGCGGCCGCGCGCATCTGCAGCATCGGCAGGTCGAACCACTGGCTGTAGCGGTTGGCCTGCTGCAGGAACGGCATGTAGGAGGCGTGGATCTTGCGGGTCAAAGGGGTCTTGGCGCCGAGCTCGTCCAGCACCTCGAGGCTGGTCCGGCCGAGCGCCGCCGCGACCTCGTCCGGAAACCGCCGCAGCTCCACGCCGTGCTCGCGCACCAGGGGCTCCAGGGAGACGACGTTATGGAACTGGTAGTCGGCGTGGTACTGCATGGCGCTCGCCATGGTCGCGGCCTCGACCACGGCCTTCAGCTCGTCCGGCAGGGCGTCCCAGGCAGCCCGGTTGATCAGCAGCTCGGCGGTCGGGCCGATCTCGTGCCAGCCCGGCTGGTAGTAGTATCGGGCGACCCGGAACAGGCCGAAGGTCTGATCGTTCCAGGGGCCGATGAACTCCGCCGCATCGACGGTGCCGGCGGCCATGGCCGGGAACACCTCGGCCGGCGGGGTCACGACCGTGGTCGCCCCCAGCCGGCGCATGACCTCGCCGCCCAGCCCCGCGATCCGGAACTTCAGGCCCTGGAGGTCGGCCAGGCTCTTGATCTCCTTGCGGAACCAGCCGCCCGCCGAGATCCCGCTCGAGCCCGCGAACAGGGGCTTGATCCCGAACTCGGCCATCGCCTCCTCCCAGAACCCGAGGCCGCCGCCGAAATAGAGCCAGCCCGCGATCTCGCTCGCGGTCAGGCCGTAGGGGATCGAGCCGAAGTAGTTGAGCGCCTCGGATTTGCCGATCCAGAAGAAGGACGCCGAATGCGACAGCTGGGCAACGCCCTGCTGGACGGCATCCAGCGCCTCGAACGGCGGCACCAGCTCGCCCGCGGCGAACAGCTCGACGCTCAGGCGGCCGCCGCTCATGGCCCCGATCCGGTCGGCCAGACGCTGGGCATTGACGCCCACCCCGGGCGCATTCTTGGGCCAGGTGGTGACCATCCGCCAGCGGATCTGGTCCTGAGCCAATGCCGGCGCGGGCAGCGCGGACGCACCCAAAGCGGCGGCGCCGCTGATGACGGCTCGACGATCGATGGTCATGGTTTTCTCCCTCCGCTTCCAGGCCACCGGCGCGCGGCCGTTCGTGACCGGCGCCGTTCGCGACCAGGCGTTGACAGCCGCCCTCCGAACGCCCAGTCTGGGCAGCGTCGTATCACGCCGGGGTGCCCCAAGCGGGGGCTGAGAGCACACCCGTCGAACCTGATCTGGGTCATGCCAGCGAAGGGAGCCGATACGGCCGCCACGCCCACTTCCCCCAAAGTGCTGCATGCGGCGGTCGGCTCCCAAAGGGAGCGTCGTCGATGGATCATGCTGCCGCAAGTTGGACGAGGCTGCAAGCGCTCCGCCAGGGCGTGCCGCTCGTCCACAACATCACCAACTTCGTCTCGATGGAGGTCGTGGCCAACTGCCTGCTGGCGATCGGCGCCGCGCCGGCGATGGTCCACGCCGAAGCCGAGGTCGAGGACTTCGTCGGAATTGCGAGCGCGCTCGTGGTCAACATCGGGACCCTGTCGCCGCCCTGGGTCGCCGCCATGGAGCGGGCGGCGCTGCGCGCCCGGGCGCTCTCCAAGCCCTGGGTGCTCGACCCGGTCGGCTGCGGCGCCACGCCGTATCGGACCCGCACCGCGGCGAAGCTGGTCGAGCTGCAGCCGAACGTGATCCGCGGCAACGCCTCGGAGCTCCTGGCGCTGGCCGGCGCCGCCCGCGGCCCGACCCGCGGCGTCGACAGCACGCATGGCTCCGAGGAGGCGGTCGAGGCCGCGGCCGACCTCGCCCGGCGCTGGGGCACGGTGGTCGCGGTGACCGGCGCGGTGGATCAGATCACCGACGGCGAGCGTTGGCTGCGGGTGAGCAACGGCGACGTCCGCATGACCAAGGTGACCGCCCTCGGCTGTGCTGCGAGCGCCATCATCGGCGCCTTCCTCGCGGTCGAGCCCGATCCGCTGCTGGCGGCCGCGACCGGCCTTGCGGTCTTCGGCCTCGCGGGCGAGCGCGCCGCGGCCGAGACGCCCGGGCCCGGCAGCCTGCGCGTCCGGATCGTCGATCAGCTGGCCCTGCTCGACGAGGCGACGGTGCGCGCGGGCGTCCGGATCGCATGACCCGGCGCGCCGCCTTCGACCCGACCCTCTACCTCGTGACCGACCCCGATCTCGCTCGCGGCCGGCCGCTCGTCGAGGTCGTGACGGCGGCGGTCAAGGGCGGCGTGACCCTGGTCCAGCTGCGCGACAAGGAGGCGGGCGGCCGCGCCCTTCTGGAAGATGCCCGGGCGTTGAAAGCCCTGCTCGATCCTCTGGGCGTGCCGCTGATCGTCAACGACCGGGTCGACGTCGCGGTCGCGGCGGGGGCGGCGGGCTGCCACGTCGGCCAGAGCGATCTGCCGGCCGCGGCGGCGCGGGCTCTGCTCGGCGCCGATGCGATCCTCGGCGTGTCGCTCGACCGGGTCGACCAGATCCACGGCATCGATCCCGAGATCGTCGACTACGTCGCGCACGGGCCGTTCGCAGCGACCTTGACCAAGCCCGACGCCGGGGGTCCGGTCGGTGCTGCGGGGCTCGCCGCGGTGCGCGCGTTGACCGGGCTGCCGCTGGTCGCGATCGGCGGCATCGACGCCAGGAATGCCGGGGATGCCGTGGCCGCCGGGGCCGATGGCATCGCGGTCGTGAGCGCGATCGTCGCGGCCCCTGATCCCGAGGCGGCGAGCCGGACGCTCCGGCGCGCGATCGAGGCGGCAAGGCGGGAGCGGGCCGGCCGATGACCATCCCGAACATCCTGACCATCGCGGGCTCGGATTCCGGCGGCGGGGCCGGCATCCAGGCCGACCTCAAGACGTTCGCAGCGCTCGGCGCCTACGGCTGCTCGGTGATCGCCGCCCTGACCGCGCAGAACACGCGCGCCGTGACCGCGATCCACGAGGTGCCGCCGCAATTCGTTGCCGCCCAGCTGGATGCGGTGTTCGACGACATCGAGATCGCCGCGGTCAAGATCGGCATGCTCTCGAGCCGCGGGGTCATCGAGGTCGTCGCCGCCGGCCTCGAGCGCCATCGCGCGCAGAACGTCGTGCTCGACCCGGTGATGGTCGCCAAGAGCGGCGCCCGCCTGCTGCGCGCCGATGCGATCGAGGCGCTCAAGGAGCGCCTCTTGCCGCTCGCCACCCTGATCACGCCGAACCTGCCGGAGGCGGGCGATCTGCTCGGGATCGAGGCGCCCCGCGACGAGGCCGGCATGATCGGCCGCGGCCGCGGCGCTGCGCGCCCTGGGTCCGAAGGCGGTGCTGGTCAAGGGCGGCCACCTCGAGGACGCGGACAGCGTCGACATCCTGGACGACGGCGGCGCGCCCCTGACCCTGGTCGCGCCGCGGATTGCGACCGGCAACACCCATGGCACCGGCTGCACGCTGTCCGCCGCGATCGCGGCTCTGCTCGGCAAGGGCTTGCCGCTCCGCGATGCCGTGTGCGCCGCCAAGGCGTATCTCACCGATGCGCTGCGGGCGGCGGACGAGCTTCGGGTCGGCCACGGCCATGGGCCCGTGCATCACTTCCACGGTCTCTGGCCCGAGCCGGCGACCGGGAAAGCCCTCAGCCGACCTTGATCGTCCCGACCATGTGCGGATGCAGCGAGCAGAAATAGCGGTAGCTGCCCGGCTTTTCGAAGGTGAAGGAGAAGCTGTCGCCGGTATCCAGGGCGTGCGACCGGAACGCGCCGTCGGTGCTCGTGACGGTGTGCGGTATGTCGTCGTGATTGGTCCAGATCACGGTCGTGCCGGGGGCCACCGACAGCTCGGCCGGCGCAAAGGCGAAGTTGTCGATGCCAATCCTGACGGTTTCGGCGGCGGCCACCGGGCGGCCGGCCGCGACGATCATGACGAGCGTGGTCCCGGCCCGGAGCGCGGCGCGCAGCACCATGCGGCGCGCGAGCGGCCGAAGCGCGGTGGTCGGATCGGACATGCGGAGCCTCCCCGGCGGCCGCATCCGGCGGCCGCCTGTGCAAGCTGTGGTGACGGCCGCATCCGGCGGCCGCCACGCGGGATATTCCGGAAGGGCGAGCGATCAGGCCGAAGGCTGGTCGAGCGGGTGGTCGACGATCGCGAGCCGGCCCTGGCCCCGCACGAAGCTGACATCGGTGATGCCGAGCAGATGGCGGAGCTGGTCGGCGGGCACCTTGAGCGGGCCGGGGCCCTTCGCGGTGCCGGGTGCCGGCTGCGGGAAGGCGGTCGACATCGCGGTGTGGAAGGCGACCTGGCCCTCGACCTTCTGCATCACCTGATGGATGTGGCCGTTCAGGACCGTGACCGACCCGAACCGCTTGAGATAGCCCAGTGCCTGGGCGGCATCCGAGGTGCCCCAGCCCCAGTCCGGATAGACGCTCCACAAGGGGATGTGCGCGAACACCACGATCGGCGTGCTGGCGGCCAGATGGGCGACGTCGCCTTCCAGCCACTCGAGCTGCTCGTCGCCGAGGTTGCCGAGGCCGCCCGCCTTGAGGTTCACGACGTTGACCAGGCCGATGAAGTGCACGCCGTTCTGATCGAAGCTGTACCAGCCCTGGCCGCTGCGTGCCCTGGCCGTAGTGGTCGAGGAAGCTCTTGCCGTCGTCCTCCAGCACGTCGTGCTCGCCCGGGACGAAGTGGACCCGATCGGTCCTGATGTCCTGGAGCACCGATGCCGCGAGGTCGAACTGGTCGGGCTTCGAGAGGTGGGTGACATCGCCCGTGTGCAGCACGAAAGCGGGGCGCACGGGCATCTTGTTGATGCGCTCGACCGCCTGGCGCAGGGTCGCGGTGACGTCGGGATTGGCCTCCTTGGCAAAGCCGATGTGGCTGTCGCTGATCTGGAGGAAGCTCAGGCTCGAGGTGGCAGCCGCGGTCGCCGCCTCGGCGGTCTCGATCCGGAACGATCGGGGTACGCCGCCGGCGATCGTCCAAAGCACGCCGCTGCCGGCCCAGAGCATGCACTTGAGCAGGCTCCGGCGGGCCACGCCCTCGTCCTGCTGCAGGGTCGGGGTCTCGTTCGCCATGTTCGGGCTCCGGTCTGGAGGTTGTCTGACCCCCTGCCCTACCGGGCCGCGCTCGACTTTATTCCCGCCGTGGGCATGAGGGTGCCCGGGCCGAGCTTGCCGGCAGCCGGCGGCGGGGCATCTTGTCCGGCGGCGGGAATGAATGGTCCGTCGTCCTGAGTCTTGAGACGGGTGACGCCGCCACCGCACCACGATCGGGCTGCCTGCTTGACCGACCCCGAGCTCCTGCGCAGCTTCGAGACGACGGTGTTGCCGCACCTCGATGCCGCCTACAACCTGGCGCGCTGGCTGGCGCGCAGCCACGACGATGCCGAGGACGTGGTGCAGGAGGCCTGCCTGCGCGCGTTTCGATACTACCGCGGCTTCCAGGGCGAGAACGCGCGCACCTGGCTGCTGACCATCGTCCGCCATACCTGCTTCACCTGGCTCCGGAATAAGCGCGGGCGGCAGGAGGTCCCGCTTCTCGAGGACGACCAGCACGCCGACGAGGTGGAGGGCGGCGCTGCCGGCAGCGGCGGCGACGATCCGGAGACGATCGCCATCCAGAGCGCCGATCGCGCTTTGCTCAACCGGCTGATCGGCGAGCTGCCGCTGCCCTTTCGCGAGGTTCTGGTGCTGCGCGAGCTGGAGGATCTGTCCTACAAGGAGATCGCCGAGGTGACGGCGGTGCCGATCGGCACGGTGATGTCGCGGCTCTCGCGCGCGCGGCGCCTGCTGCAGCGGGCCTGTGCCGCACACGCGACGAGGGGGATTTGAGCTTGGACTGCGCCGAGCTGCAGGGCCTGGTCGGTGCGGCGATCGACGGCGAGCTCGATCCGGCCCGTCGCCAGGCGTTCGAGCATCACCTGCAGAGCTGCCCGGCCTGCCAGGCGGCGCACGAGGCGCAAGCCGCGCTCAGTGCCGCCGTGCGCGCCTCGGCCGATCGCTTCAGGGCTTCGCAGGCGCTGCGCTCACGGGTCCGGACGGCGCTCGCCGAAGCGGCGACGCCCCCGCCGTCGCGTCTCGGGCGCCGGTTCTGGACCTGGCTCGGCGCCGGCTCGGCGGCGGCCGGGGCGGCCATGCTGGCCGCGAGCCTCGCGCTGTTTCTGGCGGCGCCGGGCGCGCAGGATCGCCTCGGCCAGGAGATCGTCGCCGCCCACATCCGCTCGCTCATGGTCGACCATCTGGCCGATGTCGCCTCGTCCGACCGGCATACGGTCAAGCCCTGGTTCAACGGCCGGCTGGATCTGTCGCCGCCGGTCGCCGACCTCGCGGCGGACGGCTATCCGCTGATCGGCGGCCGGCTCGACTACCTCGACCAGCGGCCGGTCGCGGCCCTCGTCTACAAGCACCGCCAGCACGTCATCAATCTGTTCGTCTGGCCCGAGCCCGGCGCCGGAGCCACGTCGCCCCGGCTGACCGAGCGCCAGGGCTACAACGTCCTGCACTGGACCCGGCCGGGGCTGACCTTGTGGGCGGTCTCGGATCTCAATCCGACCGAGCTCGAGGACTTCCAGCGCCGGCTCGAGGCCAGGTGGGCGAGCGGCGGCTGAGCCTTGGAGCCCGCCGACGGACCCGCTCCGAGGGTCCTTTGAGGGAGCGATCGCCATGAGCTTTAGCGACGAGGCCTGGTCGCGGATCGGGCCGCTCTATGCCCAGATCCTGGAGCTGCCGTTCAACCGAGAGCTCGCGGCCGGCACGCTCGCGCGCGAGCGCTTCATCTTCTACATGCTCCAGGACGCGCACTATCTGACCTGGTTCGCGCGCGCGCTCGCGGTCACGGCGGCGCGCGCCCCGGACGCCGAGGCCTTGATCCAGTTCGCCGGCAGCGCGCGGGCGGCGGTGGTCGTCGAGCGCGCCCTGCACGAGGGCTTCTTCAAGGACTTCGGCATCAGGCCGGCGGAGGCGGCGGCGACCGAGCCGTCACCGACCTGCGCGCACTATACCCACTACCTCCTGGCGCAGGCCTACAACGCGCCCTACGAGGTCGCGGTCGCGGCGCTTTTGCCCTGCTTTTGGATCTATGGGGAGGTCGGCAAGCATCTGCTCCAGATCGCGAGGCCCGACAACCCGTACCAGGCCTGGATCGACACCTATGCCGACGAGGCCTTCGCCGAAGGTGTGCGCAAAGTGATCGCGATCACCGACCAGCTGGCCGAGGCGGCCACGCCCGGCGTGCGGGCGGCGATGCTCGAGGCGTTCGTGCGCGCCTCCCGGCTCGAATGGATGTTCTGGGACAGCGCCTGGCGGCGCGAGACCTGGCCGGTGTAGCGGCCGACGTTCCGGCATCCGGCATTGCCTCGGGCGTCCGCGGCTTGCTATAGCCAAGCCCGCGTTTTCTCTGGAGGGTTCCTTAACCGATGCAGGCCCTGCTCGTCCCGGCGCTCGACAGCGTGCGCAAGAAGCTCATCCGGTTCGTCGTCCTCAAGCCCCTGTTCTTCCTGCCGCAGGACCGGAGGATCCGGGCCGAGCGGTGGCTGCGCGGCCGCGAGCAGGCGCGAAAGCTCGCCCGGGCCGACTGCGTGGTCGTGTCGTTCGGCAAGAGCGGGCGGACCTGGCTGCGCGTCATGCTGTCGCGCTTCTACCAGCTCCGGCATGGGCTCGCCGAGCGCCATCTGCTGGGCTTCGACAATCTGCACCTGCGCAACCGCGCGATCCCCCGGATCTTCTTCACCCACGACAACTATACCAAGGACTACACCGGCCACGCGGACAGCAAGGCCGACTACTACGACAAGAAGGTCGTCCTGCTGGTCCGCCACCCGGCCGACGTCGCGGTCTCGCAATATCAGCAGTGGCGGCACCGCATGCGGCCGAACAAGAAGGCGCTGAACGCCTATCCCGGGCACGACGAGGCGGTCTCGCTCGCCGAGTTCGTGATCGAGCGGCCGGCGGGCCTGCGCAAGGTGATCGACTTCATGAACGGCTGGGCGCGCGAGATGCCGCGTCTGCCACAGCTGCTGGTGGTCCGCTACGAGGACCTGCGCGCCCGGCCCGAGGCGACGCTTGGCGAGCTCCTGGCGTTCATGGGCACGCCGGGGACCGAGGACGAGATCCGGGCGGCGGTCGCGTTCGCCTCGTTCGAGAACATGCAGAAGATGGAGGCCGGGCGGACTTTCTGGTCGAGCCGTCGTATGCTGCCCCGCGACCCGAACAATCCCCAGTCCTTCAAGGTCCGCCGCGGCAAGGTCGGCGGCTATCGCGACGACTTCACCGCGGCCGAGAGCCGCCGGATCGACGCGCTGGTCCAGGCCGAGCTCGATCCGGTGTTCGGCTACGGCGCCGCCGGCCAGCCCGCGCAGGCCGCCAGCGCCTGACCCGGTCCGGACCCGGGCACGCGCCCGGTGCCAGGCGGTGGCCACCGCGTCCGGACCGGGCCATATCGGTCTCATGGGCGACGCAAGGGCGGCGGCCGGGGCCGAGGTTCCCGCGGTCGAGCTACCGCGAGTTCCGGCCGGCGCCGGCGGTCGCGGCGCATGTGCTGTGCGTCTGGGCGCAGGCGATCGGCGACGGCCGCAGCGCGCATCCGCACCGGGTCCTGCCCGATGCCTGCGTCGATATCGTCTGGATCGGCGGGGCGCCGCCGGTCGTGGCCGGTCCCGCGACGCGCGCCGTCATCGTCGAGCTGCCGCGCGCACGACCGTGGTCGGCGTCCGCTTCCATCCCGGCACGGCGCCCGCTCTGCTCGGCCTGCCGGCGGTCGAGCTCCTCGACCGCGAGGTCCCGCTTGACGAGATCTGGGGCCGGGGCGCCGATGCGGTCGCGGCGCGGGTCGGCGCCGAAGCGACGGTCGCCGGCAAGCTCGCGATCGCCCAGGCTGTGCTCGCCGCCCGCGCGACCCATGCCCGGCCGGGGGATCCTCTGGTCGCCGCCGCCGTGGGCTGGCTCGCGCGCCATCCGGGCGGCCCGGTCGAGCGGCTGGGCGAGCTCCTGGACATCGGCGGCCGGCAGCTGCGCCGGCGCTTGCGGGCAAGCGTCGGCTACGGCCCGAAGACCCTGCAGCGCGTGCTGCGCCTGCAGCGGGTGCTGACGCTCGCCGGCCGCGGCGCCGGACCGCTCCGGCTGGCTGCGCTCGCCGCCGAGGTGGGCTATGCCGATCAGGCGCACATGACCCGCGAGCTCGGCGCGCTCACCGGTCGCGTGCCGAGGGCGCTGCTCGCCAACCCCGGCAGCACGCTTGCGATGTCCGATTTGTTCAAGACCATGGCCGACGCCGACGCCTAG
>CAVWPO010000017.1:0-116096 GCA_963756905.1 uncultured Alphaproteobacteria bacterium | reverse complement strand
CCGCCGCCGGGACCAGACCGCCGCCAACACCATGGTCCGAAAGATGGTCAGCGAGGAACTCGAGACGTTCGGTGCGCTGCGCTATTCCGGGGTTTGGCGGGCGCCGAACGAGTATCAGGCTAACTCGCTTGTCTCGCACGGTGGCTCCTTATGGCTCGCCCTGATCGGGTCGAAGTCGGTGCGCCCTGGCACCGCCGCCATTGCTTGGAGAATGATTTCCAAGAGCGGAGGCGCGACCTGATGCAAGCCCTGGATCGTGATCGCCGGCGTGCTGACCGGCGCGGGCAGGAGGCGCTGGACCAGCGCCGCCTACGGCATCGCCGGCGGAAGCATCGGCTGAAGGCCGAGCGCGAGGAGGCGCTCGAGGATAAGCTCGATCCTGAGGTCAGCAGCCAGCAGCAAGGCAAGGGATAGCGGTGAGCGGCTCTTTGGCCAGCTTCCTGATCGAGGTCGCCAGGCGAGCGCGGGAGGTCGACCCGGATGCCCGCCCCGAGCTGATCGAGACCCTGGTCGACGAGGGCGCTGCCAACCACCCGGACCGCCAGCTCAGAGCGGTGTTGCACCACGCCAGGGGCCGAGGTCCTAGGCATGGCCGCCAAGGCCACTGATTACCCGCAGCTGCATAGCAGGAGAGACCCGGGTCGCTGAGACTGCGGATCATCTGCCACCACCCGACCCCAAGGTGGTTGCCACGATCGCCCTCGTGCTGGCTGAAGTGCCCTCAGACAAGATCGGTGGCGCATTCGCGCGGACGCTGGACCAGCTCTACAGCAGCATCCGCGGGAAAGGCTGGTCCCATGGGGAGACCCAACAGTACGTGTTGAAGTTCAGCAACGATCTGATCGAGGCGATCAAGGCCAGCACCCTCGAGACTTCAGGGGCGCGCGTTCAGTGACCTTTGGACAGAGTGCTGGAGCCACATAACTTCTTACCTGGTACCTTCGGAATACAGACCTAGAGGGGGAGGGGGGAGGTGTCGATGCCGTTCGACTGTAATCGCAGAAACCGCAGGTCCGCTTTCTTGCGCGTATATTGAGTTTCTGATCCGGTATGGTGGATGGACAGAAAAAAGGTATAGTAAATAGACCTTTTACTAAGCAACAAACTCACTATTTAATAGTGCGTTTTCTCAACAAACAAAAGCATTAATTCTTAATGAGTTTAGCCATCGCAACCTAATCCCGAAGTAGGAACAACCTCACCATGAAGTCTTCCCGACTAAAGATCATCCAAGGTGGCTCCTCGACCACCAAGAAAAAAGACGATTGTCCTGAACATCTCGGCGTAGCTGGAGAACAACTCTGGCGAGATGTGCAGGAAGCCTTTAGCATCGAAGATCCTGTGGGTCGCCAACTGCTCCAGAATGCGTGCGAGTTCGTCGATCGTGCTGAGCAGTGCCGAGACATTGTCGACGAGGACGGCCTCATCGTTGGCGGCAAGCCGCATCCGGCAGTCGCCATCGAGAAAGCCGCAAGGTCGACCTTGATCAGATCGCTACGCGAGCTTCACTTGGACTGGGAACCTCTCAGAGCTACCAAAGGCAGACCGGCTGGTTATAGTCCTCCCACAAAGAGATTGTAATTATGCCAACAAAACGCAGACCGTTCCTAAGACAATCCAGGCAGATCCCCGATGCTGCGGTGCGAGCCTATCGCGCAAATGATATGGACACAGTCTTGCCAATGCTTGGATGGAGGCCGTGGTGGCCAAGTCTCAATTCGATGCATCTTCCGAAGCATGAGTTGAAGTCACAATATCCAAATTTGCGAGATAGTGATTGGGAACAACTGTTAGAGATTTGGGAAGCATTGCAGGAAGCGTTAAAGCAAACCTGATATTATGTTTGCTCTGAGCGAATGTTCCGAACCGTGCTAAGCAGCAACTTGGCCAGGTGCTCAGCCTCGTCCGCATTCAGTACAAAGCCGATGTATTTATCCTGATCAAACACCTTCCCCTCGCTAGCGATGACATCATACGGTCGCACGAGACAGCTCAGCGAGACCCTGTAGCCCGACTGCCCAACGCTGAACTGACATGGCTCGGGTTGCTCCGGTGGTCTGTGGATCATGCCGAAACAGACAGGTAGATCGCCGGTGATGTTCATAGGGTTGCCTCCAGTAACCTACATGATACGGTTGTACGATACAAAATCCTCCAGCCGCATGACACCTATCAAGTTGCGACCTTCAGTAATTTGAGACCACAACAGCTTGCCTGCTGCGTCCAGCACCATGATGTTTACGGGGTAGGTTCCCTCAACATTGGGACGCTCTTGGAGCACCTCCACGTTCTCAAGATCTTCCCATCGTGTAATCGAGCAAGTGCCATTACCATCCAGTATTACCATAAACCACGGGAACACCATTGCGGGCTTGTGTTCCATAGCCTCAGCGATGATCTCTTGCATTCGTCGCTTCAGAACGCTCGACAGCTTTTCCTTGGCCATTGGTTTGCTCCTTTAGACTTCGGTTGCTGGTTTTATTGCTTGGTGGGGTTGCCGACCCAGGGTGCTAGCTGCTGTGCTCGTGCTTGACAGGCCGCAGCGTGCTCTCGCCAAAACGCTACTGGCCCATCCTCTGGGAGCCGATCTGCGTAGTCCTCGGCTTGCTTGGCGGCTTGCAGCAACATCTCGGCCAGGTTCGCTGGTTGATATCCACGCTTCAAGAGCCGGTTGATCGCAGGTTCCAACCCCTCATCAAATCCCTCACCAGTGCCTGCCTTGTACAGATCCTCGATATGGCTTTCTCGCCAAGCGGCTTTCAGGTGCTTCAACGGATCTGTCGCCCATATCAGGCATCGGGCAGCATGACGCTCCAGCCGTTCAACGATCGCTGAATCAGGGGCTCGACCCTCTTTCTTCACACAATGGTGTGCCAGGTCCTTGCACCAGCTGGCAGCAGCACCGAGGCGAAGCTTCAGCTCCTCTACCGACACACCCGAGTCCAGAGCTTCCTGAACTGGCCACTCGATGTCGTCGGCAGCGACCAGTGCTTGGACGTCGTCCTCAATCTTGGCCATGAAGTCGCCCTCCCTGTTTGTGGTAGGGGATCATGCAACCGGCAAACCGGGTTGGTCAAGGGCTCCAGGGGCAGCGGCAAGGCTCACCATGGCCGGGAGATCATGCCGGCCAAGGGCTCATCGCTCGCCTACGAGCCTCTGAGGCCGATCCAAGGGCATTCTGAGCGGGCTTGCCACAGGTCGCAAGCGCGAGCCTCACCAAGGGCCGATGGGCATCGAGGCTATCAGGGATGGTAGCTCTTGAGCCATCAGCTACGCCTGGCGAGGCTCTGGAGCGCCAGCGCGAGGCATTCCTGATCGGCCTGGCCATGGGGGAGGCCCTAGTGCAGCGATGCAAACGTCAAATCCCTCCTCGTTCGCCGGGCCAGGCTCGGGCGATCCGCCGGAGGCCCGCACCTGGCTTCGCGATCGATGCCTCGCTCGAAACCAGGCAGGGCTCATACGGGGGACTCTTCCGTCTGAATCGCTGCACTAGGACGCGTCCGGGACGGGTCCTGTTGGTTTAGAACCCACCAAGCGGAAGAAGGTTGCATATACGCTGCCACTCATTTGAAACTTCCTCCAACAACTTTTCAGTCATTCCCAGAAGTCTTTCCACCTTCGTCGTTGACAGCAGCAGCGGGTTCCTTCCAGTCGGACTACAAGTCTTGATCCCTGCGTCATTGTGCACACAGACGTGTATCCCATGGGCTTCCGAATCTGAGTGAGCAATAGCTTTGTTGCGAAGATTACGGAGATGCCCATGTAGGGTTTTCTCGGAAGGTGAAAAGCTGTTGAGGTAGCGATTTGGTAGCATAGCCGTGGTATCAGATGTAGGCACATTACCCGAAAATGGCCGCCAGTACGCGATAATTAGAGCCGTATTAAGTGCACTAAGCATGTCCTTGCTCAGATCTTGCTTGAGGAGGATCAATTGGGCAAACCGCCGGGCTTGCTCTAGGTCCCAGCGCGAGATGACTAACCGCTTAAAGAGCTTTTTTTCGTCTTCCAGCTGTTCCCGCCTAATTTTCGCCACTCTCGCCTCCGACGCAAATTTTAAACACGACCCGCCCGCCACAATGGCGGGGCAACCCCGTCGGCGTCAAGGGTCGACAATCCCGCTTTCGCCGACTAAGCCCTGAGCGCGATGACGTCCGCCTTGTGATCGGTCGCACCCTCGCCGGCGAGGATCGCCAGCAATTCCTTAGCCCACGCCTCCAACGCTGCCCGCTTGTGGTCCCTCTGATCGTGCCGAACGTAGGAAGCTGTGACGCCTCCCTCGACATGGTTGAGGATCAAAGAAATGTGCTGGCGGTTGATGCCAAGAGCATCCATCTGAGTTGCACAGGTCGCTCTAAGATCATGTGGACGAAATCTCGAGATACCTGCCTTCGTCCAGATCGGCTGTGTTACCGGGATCTTGATGTAGCCGGCTCGTGATGGAAAGATGTAGGGGCTCTTGTGGGGCTCTAGTTCCCGAAGTAGCTCAAGCACCGGCTCGGTCAGAAAGATCTCATGGTCCCGACCGTTCTTGGTTCCTGGCCAGGTATCGGTTTTGGCACCTGGCATCTGCCACCACCGTCCGTGATGGTCCTTGATATGCTCGTGTCGCATGGCGCACACTTCACCCGGACGTTGACCAGTCAAGAGGACGATCTTCAGCATCGTGCCTTGATAGAGCCCAAGGTCATCCAACAGCGGCCATATTTGCCTGATCTCATCGTTGCTAAGGAAACGGGTGGCGCTTGCGGTAACGTTACGCTCGATGCCTTGGCAGGGATTGACCGCGATCAAATCCCTTTGCACTGCCCAGCTGAAGCGGGCGCTCGCTGCCGCCAACACCTGATTGGCAAGGCTCTTGCGGTCGCTCAAGCTGTCAAAGAGCTTCCACACATCGGCTCGGGTTATGTCCTTGACCTTGCGCTTGCCTAAGGTTGGCAACACATAGGTCCGCATCAGCTTGTCGGCTTGTGGCCAGGATTTGTTTTTGTCCTTGATGGTGGCGAGGTAGGCGTCATGCACCGTGGCGAGGCTGTCGCCCTCGCGCTGGCGCATCTTGCGGGCTTGCGGGTCTTTGCCCAGCTGCGCCTTGGCGAGCACCGTAGCGGCGATCTGGCGAGCCTGGCGCACCCCGATCTTGCCGTATCGCCCGACCGTGAACCATCTCAGCTTGCCACGGCTCCTGTACCACACGAGAAAGCTGATCGAGCCGGTCGGCTGCACCCTGGCGCACAAGGCAAGCTGGCGGGTGTCCCACACACGGAACGGCTTGTCTCGGGGCTTAACCGATCGTAGGTAGGCATCGGTCAGCTCGCGCTTCATGGGTTGCCTCCTGGGACCGTTATAACAGGTGAGCTAACAGCAACCGCGCTGTCGGCCTGTGCCAGGGTTTAACCGAGATGCAACCTAAAAGCCAGGGAATTCCTCAGGTGAAGCTTGTTAGCGTAACGGCATGGTAGGGGTTGCAAGGGCGCAGTTAGATAACATTCGGTTAAAGCGTCAACGGCTGCCTGATCCAGGGATCTCCGTTTCGCGCCGACGGTCGTCTGGCAGCTGACGGCTCGCCCGGTCAAGCGCGGTTTGTCCGGGACCCTGCGCAAGATCGATCAGGCGGTGCGGCCCTGCCGGTTGCGGGCGCCGCGTAGTCGGGCAAGGTCGAAACGACAACCGGGGCAGACAGCGGGAACCGCCCGACGGCAGCCACGCGGATCGGCGCAGGACCACCGGTCACGGGCCGGCGGCTATCCGGCCGACGGCGGCTCAGCGGCTATCCGGCCCGGGGCGGGCCCGGGGCGGGTCAGCGGCTATCCGGCCGGGGGCGGGTCAGCGGCTAGTCGGTCGGGGGCGGGACGATCGCCGCCTCGTAGGGATGGCGGCGGGTGATCAGGCCGCTGTGCAGGAACACATCCAGCGCCACCTCATAGGCATCGCGTGGGATCTCGAGCCCGCCCTGCCAGCAGCCGAGCCGCTGATACGCCTGGATCGTGCGCGCCAGGACCGCCTCGTCGAGGGTCGGGAACAGGTGCGCCTCGGCCTTGGCGATCGCGTCCGCCGGGCCGGTCGCGACCCATTTCCTGGAGTTCCGGAAGGCGCGGACGAAGGCGCGCGCCAGGTCCGTCTCGAGCCAGCGGCGGGTCGCGCACAGGCTGCTGAACGCGACCGGGCCGATCGCCTCGCCGACCGAGGCCAGCACGTGACCCGCGCCCTCGTGCTCCAGCTGCTGCGGCGCCGGCCCCTGGAGGTGCACGTAGTCAGCCTGGCCGCGGCGGAAGGCGTCGATCATCGCGTCCGGCCCGCCGGCATCGATCGCCTGCAGGCTGGCAAAATCGACCCCCTGCCTGTGCAAGGCGTACTTCAGCATCGCGAGCGGCTGGCCGCCATGGTCCGCCAGCACGCGGGCGCCCGCGAGCCTGCCCCAGGCGAAATCCGGGTCCGCGCGCCGGCCGGCGATGAAGAAGCCATCCCGCTGGTTGATCTGGGCGAAATGGACGAGGTCGGACGCTTCGCCGCGCTCGAGCGGCCCCCAGCTGGCCGACGGCGCCGACTGGATCAGATCGAGGCTGCCGTCGGCGAGGCCGGCGCGCGGCACCCGGCCCGGACCCGCGACCGAGAATTCGGCGCTCAGCCCCTCGGCCTCGAGGAAGCCGCCGGCCTCGGTCGCGATCAACGGACTGTAGAACGCCGAGAAGCGCGAGAACATGATGCGGATCGTGGCCATCTGGTCTCCGAGTCTCCCTTGGTTGGAGCGGCCGGGCGCTCGGCGAGCCGCGCCGGACCCGCGCGCCGTCAGCCGACGCACGGGCGGCCCGCCGCGGCAGCGTCCGCCTCGCTCATCAGCTGCTTCGACCCGATCCGGACCGTCATGCCCGGCGGCGGAGCGGCCAGAACGTAACCGCCCGCGGAGCTGCGGACATGGTCAGAACCGGCCGCGGACAGGTCGAAGCCGCAGCCGGAAAGCCCCAGGGCCAGGACGCACGAGCACCATGTCCGCGCGAGCGCCTGAGCCATGCGAACCTCCCCTGGACCGCAGCCTAGATAGCGGAGCGGCCGCCGGCAACCGGGGCTTCGCCACCCTTTGGCCCCGGACGAGACCCTTTGCCATGACCTCGCGCCGGCTCCACGTTCAGAACGCCCGCGCGACGATTTTTTTCGGCGCCGCGCCGCTGAACGCGACCGGCGGGCCCGCGTTCTATCCCGAAGCCGACAACAGGTGGTCGACGCGGCTTTCCTCTGGTGGAGTCACCCGGCACCGCGTCCCGCCTCCTGCCTCCCTAGTGATCCCCTCCCAGCGCAACTCGGCCCCGGCATCGTCCGGGGCCTTCTTTTTGGTGCCGGTCCGCAGCGACCGCCTGGCGGTGCCGGTCGCCGACCGCATGCGGATGGCTCACTCGCTGGTCTTGGCCTGCTGCCAGAGGGCTTCCAGCTCGCCCGGCGAGGCGTCCTCGAGGGTCCGGCCGGCGGCGGCGAGCGCCGCCTCGATCGCCCGGAAGCGGCGCTCGAACTTGGCGTTGGTCTGGCGCAATGCGGCCTCGCCGTCGACCCCCAGATGGCGCCCGAGGTTGACCACCGCGAACAAGAGGTCACCGAGCTCGTCGGCGAGGCGCGCGGACGGCGCCGCGGCGGCGATCTCGAGCCGGAGCTCGCCCAGCTCCTCCTCGATCTTGGCCAGCACCGGAGCGGCGTCCGGCCAGTCGAAGCCGACCCGGGCGGCGCGCCGCTGCAGCTTCACGGCCCGGGTCAGCGCCGGCAGCGCCAGCGGGATGCCGTCGAGCAGGCTCGCCTGCTTCGCCCTGCGCGCGCGCCTTGTCCCGGCGCTCGAGCGCCTTGGTCGCCTCCCAGGCGAGGCTCTGCGCGGCCGCATCCGCGACCTCGGCATCGCCGAACACGTGCGGATGCCGGCGGACCATCTTGGCCGCGATCCGGCCCGCGACCGCATCGAAGTCGAAGTGCCCCGCCTCCTTGGCCATCTGGGCGTGGTAGACGACCTGCAGCAGCAGGTCGCCGAGCTCGTCCTCGAGGTCGGCCATGTCGCCCCGCGCGATCGCGTCGGCGACCTCGTAGGCCTCCTCGATCGTATAGGGCGCGATGGTCGAAAAATCCTGCTCGAGGTCCCAGGGACAGCCGCCCGCGGGGTCGCGCAGGCGCGCCATGACCCAGAGCAGGCGCTCGATCGCCGCCAACGGTCAGGCTGCCCGGGCGGCGGTCACAGGAGCCGTCCCTGCTCGCCCGCGGGCGGCGCCGGGCGGCCGGAGCGGGGGCCGCGGGCGACCACCGTCGGCACCCGGCCGTCGTGGAACTCGAGCTCGAGTGCCATCTGCGCCCGTGCTTGGGCGGCGCCGGCGACCAGCTGGCCGCGCTCGTCGCGGACCAGGGCAAAGCCCCGCTCGAGCACGCCCCGGTAGCTGAGCGAGGCGAGCAGGCTCGCCTGCGCCTGCAGCCGCGCCTGGCCGTCGGCGAGCCGGCGGGCGAGGGCGTGGCTCTGGCGGGCTACGAGCTCCGCGAGGCCGCGCCGGTGCCGGGGCAGCCGCGCGCCGACCTCGTCGAGGGTGAGGCGCGCGAGCAGGCGGCCGAGCTCGGCCCGGCGCTGGCGCAGCAGCGCCTGGGTCGGTGGACCGATGCGGGCGCCGAGCCCGAGCAGCTCGCGCCGCGCCCGCTCGCCGCGCGCCCGCAGCCCGTGCGGCAGGCGCTCGGCCAGATCGTCGAGCCGCTGGGTCGCCTGGCCGAGCAGGGCGGCGGGATCGGGCAGGCCGCGCCCGAGCCCGGTCACCCGCTGGCGGAGCTGGCGCAGCTCGCGCTCGGTGCCGTGGAACAGGCGATGATCGAGCTGGCCCAGCCGCTGGCCAAGCTCCGCGCGCACCGGCACGGCGAGCTCGGCGGCGGCGGTCGGGGTCGGCGCCCGCTGGTCCGCGGCATGGTCGATCAGCGTGGTGTCGGTCTCGTGGCCGATCGCCGAGATCAACGGGATGGCACTCGCCGCCGCCGCCCGGACCACGGCTTCCTCGTTGAACGGCCAGAGGTCCTCGAGCGAGCCGCCGCCGCGGGCGACGATCAGGACGTCCGGCCGCGGCACCGGGCCGAAGGGCGGCAGGCGGTTGAAGCCTTCGATCGCCGCGGCGACCTGGCCGGCCGCGAGCTCGCCCTGGACCAGCACCGGCCAGACCAGCACCCGGCGCGGGAAGCGCTCGGCCAGACGATGCAGGATGTCGCGGATCACGGCACCCGTCGGCGAGGTCACGACCCCGATCACCTCGGGCAGGAAGGGCAGGGGGCGTTTTCTCTCACTCGCGAAGAGTCCCTCGGCGGCCAGCTGCTTGCGCCGCTCCTCGAGCAGCGCCATCAGGGCACCGACGCCGGCCGGTGCCAGGCGATCGACGATCAGCTGGTATTTGGAGCGGCTCTGGAAGGTCGTGATCCGCCCGCTCGCCACCACCTCGAGCCCGTCCTCGGGCTTGAACGCGAGCCGCTGCGCGGTCAGCCGCCAGCAGACCGCATCCAGGCAGGCGGCCGCGTCCTTGAGCACGAAATAGAGATGCCCCGAGGCCGCCCGCCGCAGCCCCGACAGCTCGCCGCGCACCCGCACGTAGCCGTAGGCATCCTCGAGCGTCCGCTTGAGCGCGCCCGACAGCTCGCTGACCGTGAACTCGGCCGCGTTGTCGAGCTCGGCATAGTTGGGGTCCAAGATCACGACTCTCGGGTCGACCACCGAATTGAACCGATCCTCACGCGGCGGATCGCGCCGTCAAGCCCGACGCGGCCTGGATCGTGCTCTCGCGCTCGCGCCAACGTAGGCGCCGCCGCCCCAGGCTCCTAGCGATACGTGCTCTCATCACGCAGCGCGCAGGCGTGGAGCACCACTTCAGAGTTCTCGATGTCGTAGCGAAAGCGCCATCGGCCCAGCCGTAGCCGCCACTGGCCTTCACCAGGCTTGACGGCGACCAGCTTCTTGATCTGACGGCCGCGCTTGCGATTGTAGGGGTCATCGGCCAGGGTCGCGACGGCTTCACGATACCGGGCGGTGAACTCGCGGTTCCGTCTAAGGAGCGCCTTGGCCAGCCGATCGAACCGCGGTGTCGTGCGAACCCGGAAAGGTGCGGCCATACCGCACGCCTCCTAGCGCGCAGCGGACTCTGCCTGACGCTCCCTCTCCTCTTCTTCCTCAAGTTCACGAAGCAACTCCTCGGCCGGCCGGCTCTTGCCAACGAGGTGCTCTTCTCGGCTCTCTTCAATCGCCCTGATGACATCAGGATCGTTCAGCTCGAGGTAATCTTCGAACTCATCGATGTCGATGAGGGCTGCCACTGGCTGACCGTCCTTCTCGAGAACAAAGGACTCGTTGCCCCGAGCCACGCGCGTGACGAGGTCGGCAAGTTGGGCGCGGGCCCTCGTGAGCGAAACTCGGCTGACCACCGGCTTGGGCGGCCGGTTCTCATGGGCCATGGCGACATCCTTCGCTGGTCAGGGGGATCAATTGCTCCGCCTTTACAAATACCCCTGCTCGACCAGCTTCTCGGCGATCTGGACCGCGTTGAGGGCGGCGCCTTTGCGGAGGTTGTCGGCGACCACCCACATCTGGAGGCCGTGCGGCACGGTCGGGTCCTGGCGCAGGCGGGAGACGAAGACCGCGTATTCGCCGACGCATTCGACCGGGGTCACGTACTCGCCCGCATCGGGCCGGTCGAGCAGCACCACGCCCTCGAAGTCGGCGAGCGCCGAGCGCGCCTCGTCGACGCTGATCTCGTGCTCGAACTCGACCGTGACCGCCAGGGCGTGGCCCACGAACACCGGCACGCGCACGCAGGTCGCCGCGACCTCGATCGCCGGGTCCAGGATCTTCCTGGTCTCGACCGCCATCTTCCACTCTTCCTTGGTCGCGCCGCCCTGCAGGAAGACGTCGATCTGCGGGATCACGTTGAACGCGATCTGCTTGGGGAACAGGTTCGGCTCGGGCACCCTCGTCTCGTAGATGCCCTTGGTCTGGTCGAACAGCTCGTCCATCGCCTCGCGCCCGGCGCCCGAGACCGACTGGTAGGTCGCGACCACGACCCGCTTGACGATCGCGAGATCGTGCAGGGGCTTGAGCGCCATCACCATCTGGATCGTCGAGCAGTTCGGGTTGGCGATGATGTTGCGCTCGCGAAAGCCTTCGAGCGCCTCGGGATTGACCTCGGGCACGATCAGCGGCACGTCCTCGTCCATGCGGAACTGCGAGGTGTTGTCGATCACCACGCAGCCCGCCTTGGCGGCGCGCGGCGCATGCACCTTGGAGACCGCGGCGCCGGGCGAGAACAGGCCGAGATCGGTGCCCTCGAAGTCGAAGCTCTCGAGCGGCCGCACCCTGAGCACGCGGTCGTCGCCGTAGGCCACCTCCTTGCCCTCGGAGCCCTTGGAGGCGAGCGCCACGACCTCGTCCGCCGGGAACTCCCGCTCGGCTAGGATCTGCAGCATCTCGCGGCCGACCGCACCGGTCGCCCCGACCACCGCCACCTTGTAGCCACGCTCGAACGCCATCGGCTGCCTCCCCGGCGGATACTCGCGCCCCACATTTCGGGCGCGCCGGGCGGCGGGTCAAGGCCGATCGTCGAGGCGGGCGCCGCCCGGCGCCGGCAGCGGCCGCGCGCGGGTGCCACCGGGCGCGATCGGCGCTATGGTCGCCGCATGTCGATCATGATCGCCGCCGACCAGGCGCGCCGGCTGGTCCTGAGCCTGCAGGGCCTGGCCGCGGCGCCGCGCGGACCCCTGTCGGCGGCGGGCGTGGCCCTGCTGATCGAGCGCCAGGGCTTCCTCCAGCTCGACAGCATCAACACGGTCGCGCGCGCCCACCACATGATCCTGTTCGCGCGCCACCCCGGCTATCGGCCGGAGCTGCTGCGTCAGGCGCAGGACGAGGCGCTCCTGTTCGAGCACTGGACCCATCGGATCGCGAGCCTGCTGCCGGTCGCTTTCTATCCCTACTGGCGCCTGCGCTTCGCCCGCGAGGGGGCGGGGATCGAGGCGCGCTTCAAGCGCTGGTTCGGCGGTGGCTTCGCGCTCGAGCTGGGCCGGCTGCTCGAGCGGATCCGCGCCGAGGGCGCGATCCGGGCGCGCGATCTCGAGATCGAGCGCGCCCGCCCGTCAGGCGGCTGGTGGGACTGGCACGCGGGCAAGACCGCGCTCGAGTATCTCTGGCACTCGGGCCAGCTGGCGGTCGCGCGCCGGGACGGCTTCCAGAAGGTCTACGATCTGCCTGAGCGGGTGATCCCGGAGGCGGCGCGCCGGCACCAGCCGGACGAGCCCGAGCTGATCGACTGGGCCTGCCGGGCGGCGCTCGAGCGCCTGGGCGTCGCGAGCCCGAGCGAGCTCGCGCGCTTCTTCGGCCTGATCTCGATCGACGAGGCCAAGGCCTGGTGCGGGCGCAACCTCGGCGCTGCGGCTCTGCCGGCGACCCTCGGCTCGGCGAACGGCGCGCCGCCGAAAAAGCTGCTCGCGCGTCCGGACATCGAGGCGCTGCTCCGCGACCTGCCGGAGCCGCTCGGGCGCCTGCGCGTCCTCAACCCGTTCGACCCGCTGCTGCGCGATCGCGAGCGCCTC
Organism: uncultured Alphaproteobacteria bacterium; assembly: GCA_963756905.1. Classification (GTDB taxonomy): domain Bacteria; phylum Pseudomonadota; class Alphaproteobacteria; order Geminicoccales; family Geminicoccaceae; genus DATAOG01. The sequence goes on along the minus strand of CAVWPO010000017.1, from coordinate 103,532 downwards.
GCCCGCCTGTTCGGCTTCGACTACCGGATCGAGGTGTTCGTGCCGGCGGCGCGGCGAAAATACGGCTACTACGTCTTCCCGCTGCTCGAGGGTGAGCGCCTGATCGGCCGGATCGACATCAAGGCCGACCGCCAGCGCGCGGCGCTCGACGTCAAGGCGCTCTGGCTGGAGCCGGGGCTGCGCCTCACCCGCGGCCGCCGCGGCCGCCTCGAGGCGGAGCTCGACCGCATCCGCCGCTTCATCGGCGCCGACAGCGTCCAGTTCGCCGACGCGGCGCTCGAAGGTGATGCGCCAGGGCAGCGGATTTGATCCTGGACCGCCGATCCGCGCCGCGCCTCCCGGCTTTGACCGCAGGGCGCAGGCTGCCTAGGGTGTCGTGATGGCAACCGTGCTCCTCTTTCATCACGCGCAAGGGCAGACGCCTGGGTTTCTGACCTTTGCCGACGATCTGCGGGCAGCCGGCCACACGGTCCATGTGCCGGACCTCTACGACGGCCGCACGTTCGACGACCTCAGGGAGGGTGTCGCCTACGCCCAGCGGGTCGGTTTTCCGGAGATCATCCGCCGCGGCTCGCAGGCAGCCCAAGGCCTGCCCGCCGGCATCGTCTATGCGGGCTTCTCCCTGGGCGTCATGCCGGCGCAGGCTCTGGCGCAGACGCGGCCAGGGGCGAGAGGGGCGCTTCTCTTCCACAGCTGCGTGTCGCCCTCCGAGTTCGGGACGTCCTGGCCCGAGGCCGTCCCTCTCCAGATCCATATCATGGACGCCGACGAATGGGCCGGGGAAGACCGAGCCGCAGCCAAGGCGCTGGTTGAGATCATTCCAACCGCAGACCTGTTCCTCTACCCGGGTTCTGCCCACCTGTTCGCCGACCCGAGCCTGGGCGACTACCAGGAAGAGGCCGCCGGTCTGCTCAAGGAGCGCACGCTCGCCTTCCTGCACCGGGTTGAGCAGACGCCGTAGACGGACCGGGTCAAGACCAAGGCCAGCGCGAGAGCGAGCTGGCGTCGTCAGACGCTGCAAGTGAGGGGGGCAGCATGACTGTCGTGGAGTGGTTGCTGGAGTCCGACCCCTCGATCCGTTGGCAGGTGATGCGTGATCTGACCCTCGAGCCCGAGAACGTCGTCGCCGCCGAGCGCGCGCGGGTCGCCTGCGAAGGCTGGGGCGCCCGGCTGCTCGAGCGCCAGACACCCGACGGGCAATGGGGCGAGAGCGGCTATACGCGCTATATCGATACCCCCGACGGCAAGGCCTGCCACGCGCTGATGCTGTTGCGGGACATGGGGCTGGACCCGGCGAGCGGGCAGGCGCGGCGCGCGGTGGGCCGGGTGCGCGACCACATCACCCACTACGAGGGCGGCCAGCCGTTCTTCGAAGGCGAGATCGAGCCCTGCATCAACGGCCGCGTGCTGAACGTCGGCGCCTATTTCGGCGAGTCCTGCCCGGCGGTGCTGGAGCGGCTGCTCGGCGAGCAGCTCGAAGATGGTGGCTGGAACTGCGAGGCGCCGCCGAGCGTGCGCTCCTCGTTCCACAGCACGATCTGCGTCCTGGAGGGGCTCTTGGAGTACGAGCGGGCCCACGGGGCCACGCCTGCGGTGACCGCGGCGCGCGCCCGCGGCGAGGCGTATCTCCTGGAGCGCCGCCTGTTGCGGTCGCGCTCGTCCGGCAAGATGATCAATCGCGACTGGACCCGGTTCTCGTTCCCTCCGGGGTATCACTACGACGTGCTGCGCGGGCTGGACTATCTGAGAAGCGCCGGCGTCGAACCCGACGCTCGGGTCGCCGAGGCCGTGGAACTCGTGGAGAAAAACCGGCGCAGCGACGGGCGCTGGCTCTCGCACCCCCATGCCGATGTGCTCGACTTCGACCTGGCCGAGCGAGCGGACGAGCCCAGCCGCTGGAACACGCTCCGTGCGCTGCGCGTGTTGAACTGGGCCGGTCATGGCGGATGACCGCGCCTTCAGGCCTCCGGCCTTCGAGACGCCGTGGCTGCGGCGCGTCGGCGGCGGGCGCGGCGGGAGAGCATGTTGAGGCCCTCGATCAGGGCGGCGAACGCCATCGCGGCGTAGATGTAGCCCCGCGGGACATGGATGCCGAAGCCGTCGGCGATCAGCATCGTCCCGATCATCAAAAGGAAACCGAGCGCCAGCATCACGATCGTCGGATTGGCGTGGATGAAGTTCGCAAGCGGGGTCGCCGCCAGCAGCATCACGCCGACCGCGACGATCACCGCGATCACCATGATCGGGATGTGCGGCGTCATGCCGACCGCCGTGACGATGCTGTCGATCGAGAACACCAGGTCGAGCAGCAGAATCTGCGCGATCGCGGCCGCCATCCCGATCTTTGCGGCCGGCTCGAACAGGTCCGGGCCCGGGTCGGGATCGACGCTGTGATGGATCTCCTTGGTCGCCTTCCAGACCAGGAACAGGCCGCCCGCGATCAGGATCAGGTCGCGCCAGGAGAAGCCGTGGCCGAGCGCCTCGAAGATCGGCTCGGTCAGGCGGACGATGATCGCGACCGTGCCGAGCAGGGCCAGGCGCAGGATCAGGGCGAGGCCGATGCCGATCCGCCGGGCCCTGACGCGCTGATGCTCGGGCAGCTTGTTCGAGAGGATCGAGATGAAGATCAGGTTGTCGATCCCGAGCACCACCTCCATCGCGATCAAGGTCGCGAGCGCCGCCCAGGCGCTGGGATCGGTCGCGAGAGCGAGCAGGCTGTCCATGCGCCGGCGCATCTCCCCGATCAGGCGCGCCTAAGAGCGCGGCCAGCTTGCGGATCGGCCGGTCATGTGAGCTTGCGGCTCGCGGCGCCCGGCTACGCAACCGCCGCGCCGGCCCCGCGTCGGGTCCGCTCGCCTCGGTCCGGTCCCGGCGCATCGCGCGTCAGCCGTCGCGGCGCGCCTGGCCCACCTTGACGGACTGCGACACGCGGCCGATCTCGCGCGGATCGACCTCGACCGTCCGGCCCGGGTTGGGGATCGACCGCATGCCATGCGCGGCCGTGCGCCCGGCGCTCGGATGATGGCGCATCCGATTGGCCCGCTTGAGCTCGAGCGCCCGGCGCGCGAGCTCGCTCTGGCTGGCCCGCTCGTGGTCCTTGCCGATCCGCGTGCGCTCGCGGTTCACGCGCCGGAGCGCGCTTGCGAAGATCTGCCGCTTGACCGTGGTGCCGGTGTTGTCCCTGGCCGCGCGCGCGCCGCGCGGGTCGGCCTTGCCCCGCATCTCGCGGCGTTGCTGGTGCGCGACGTCGCGCGCCTTGTCGCGGAAGTCGCGCAGGCGCTTCGCGGCATCTGCGAGCTCCCCCGTGGAGAGCGCCGCGATGTCCGGATAGTGGGTCCTCTTGACGACCTCGAACTCGGCCGCGGTCAGCATCCGCTGCTCAGTCGACATCGGCATGCTCATCGAAGTCTCCGTGGTTGCTGCTGCGGGCGCCCAGTCGGCGCCCGCGCTCGAGCGATCAGGGCGCCCACCCCGGCGCCTGACGCCTGATTCTGGCGGTCCCTCAGGCCGCGGCCTTGTCGAGCTCGCGGACGATCGCCTCGCCCATGGTCGAGGTCGAGACCTTGGCCTTGCCCTCCTGCATGATGTCGGCGGTCCTGAGGCCGCCCGCCAGCACCTTGGCGATCGCGCCATCGAGCAGGTCGGCGGCGGCGTCCTGGTCGAACGAGTAGCGGAGCATCATCGAGAAGCTCTGGAGCATCGCGATCGGGTTGGCGACGCCCTTGCCGGCGATGTCCGGCGCCGAGCCGTGGACCGGCTCGTAGAGCGCCTTGCGCTGGCCGTCGGGCCCGGGCGCGCCGAGCGAGGCCGAGGGCAGCATGCCGAGCGAGCCGGTCAGCATCGCGGCGACATCGGAGAGCAGGTCGCCGAACAGGTTGTCGGTCACGATCACGTCGAACTGCTTGGGCTGGCGGACCAGCTGCATGGCGCAGTTGTCGGCGTACATGTGGCTGAGCTCGACGTCTTGATAGTCGGCGTCGTGCAGCTTCTGCACCTCCTCGCGCCAGAGCACGCCACTCTCCATGACGTTCGCCTTCTCGACCGAGCAGACCCGGCCGCCCCGCTTCCTTGCGAGCTCGAAGCCGACGCGGGCGACCCGGACGATCTCCGAGGTCGTATAGACCTGGGTGTTGACGCCGCGGCGCTGGCCGTCCTTGAGGGTCTCGATGCCGCGCGGCTCGCCGAAGTAGATGCCGCCCGTGAGCTCGCGCAGGATCATGAGGTCGAGGCCCCGGACCAGCTCGGGCTTGAGCGAGGAGCTGTCGGCCAGCGCGTCGAACACCTTGGCCGGCCGGAGATTGGCGAACAGGCCCAGCTCCTTGCGCAGGCGCAGCAGGCCGCGCTCGGGCTTCTGGTCGAACGGCAGCGCGTCGTACTTGGGCCCGCCGACCGCGCCGAACAGCACCGCATCGGCGGCCTGCGCCTGGTCCATCACCGCATCGGTCACGGGCGTGCCGTGCCGGTCGTAGGAGCAGCCGCCGACCAGGCCCTCGTCGAGCTCGAACTCGATGCCCTGGCGGCGCGCGAACCAGTCCATGATGCGACGGACCTCGCGCATCACCTCCGGGCCGATGCCATCGCCCGGCAGCAGCAAGACCTTGCCGATGCGCCCGGGCGCGTTGCGGATCCGGGCGCCGGTCTTAGATCCCGTGCGAGCCCCGCTCTCAGCCCCGTTGCCGGCCATCTCAGGCAGCCCCGCGATAGAGCCAGGGCTCGCTCGCCCGCTGCCGCGCCTCGAAGTCGTCGATGTGCTTGGCCTTCTGCATGGTCAGGCCGACGTCGTCGAGGCCGTTCAGGAGGCAATGCCTGCGGAAGGCGTCGACCTCGAAGCGGAACACCTCGTTGCCGGTCGGCCGGTGGATCTCCTGCTTCTCCAGATCGATCGTGAACGTCGGGTCCTTGGCCTCGCTCGCCTCGCGGAGGAGGATCTCGACCTGTTCCTTAGGCAAGACAATCGGCAGCACGCCGTTCTTAAAGCAGTTGTTGAAGAAAATGTCGGCGAACGACGGCGCGATCACCGAGCGGATGCCAAAGTCCAGGAGCGCCCAAGGGGCGTGCTCGCGCGAGGAGCCGCAGCCGAAGTTCTCGCCCGCGATCAAAATTTCCGCGTGCCGGAAGGGCTCGCGGTTGAGGACGAACTCGGGCCGCTCGCTGCCGTCGTCGTGAAAGCGCAGCGTCTCGAACAGATGGACCCCGAGCCCGGTCCGCTTGATGGTCTTGAGATGGCGCGCCGGGATGATCTTGTCGGTGTCGATGTTCACCACCGGCAACGGCGCCGCGATCCCCTCGAGCGTCGTGAACGGCTGCATGGCGAGCCTCCTCCTCGATCCTGCGCGCGCCCTTTATGCCCGCGTCGGCCGGAAACTTCCAGGGGGCTTGCGGACCCGGGCGTGCGATCGCATCCCTGGCCAGGCATCGACCGGGCATCCCCGGCCCGGCGCCTGAGGCGGCGCCAGATCCGGGCTGTTGCCCGGCGTTCCGACCGCTATAACCGGATCGATGGGCAGCGGCGGCGCGGGCCGCGGGGGAGGATCTCGATGTACGACTACGTCATCGTCGGCGGCGGCTCGGCCGGCTGCGTGCTCGCGCGCCGCCTGAGCGAGCTGGGCGATGCCAGGATCCTTTTGCTCGAGGCCGGGCCGCCCGATCGCGACCGGTTCATCCATCTGCCGGTCGGCTTCTACAGGATGACCACCGGGCCGCTCACCTGGGGCTACCGGACGGCGCCGCTCGGCCAGGCGGGGAACCGCGAGATGATCTTCCCGCAAGGGCGCGTGCTGGGCGGCGGCAGCTCGATCAACGCCATGGTCTATACCCGCGGCCATGCGCTGGACTATGACGAATGGGCCCGGGACGAGGGCTGCGCCGGCTGGTCCTACGCCGAGGTCCTGCCCTACTTCCGCCGCGCCGAGGACAACGAGCGCCTGGTCGACCGCTGGCACGGCAGCGGCGGCCCGCTCGGGGTGTCCGATCCGATCAGCCCGCACGAGCTGAGCAAGGTCTTCGTCCGGGCGGCGCAGGAGGCGGGGCTGCCCTACAACCCGGACTTCAACGGCGAGCGCCAGGAGGGCTGCGGCCTCTATCAGGTGACCCAGCGGGGCGCCAGGCGCTGCAGCGCGGCCGTGGGCTACCTGCGGCCGGCCATGCGGGGCGGCATGGTGACCGTGCTGACCGGCGCGCAGGCGACCCGGGTGCTGATCGAGCGCGGGCGCGCGGTCGGCGTCGAATATGCCCGGGGCGATGGCGGCGGGCTCGAGACCGTGCGCGCCGGGCAGGAGGTCCTGGTCGCGAGTGGTGCGATCGGCTCGCCCAGGCTTTTGCTGCTGTCCGGGATCGGGCCGGCGGCCGAGCTGCAGGCGGCCGGAGTGACGCCGGTGCACGATCTGCCGGGGGTCGGCAAGAACCTGCAGGACCACATCGACGTCTACGTGATCAACGAGCTCGCCGGGCCGCACAGCCTCGACCGCCATACCCGGCCGCACCGGATGCTCTGGGCCGGGCTCCAGTACGCCCTGTTCCGCAACGGGCCGGTGACCTCGAACCTCGCCGAGGGCGGCGCGTTCTGGTACGTGGACCGGGACCAGCGCTCGCCCGACATCCAGTGCCATTTCCTGCCGGGGGCCGGCCTCGAGGCGGGCGTGCCGCCGCTGGATGGCTACGGCTGCACCCTCAACTCCTGCCATCTGCGCCCGAAGAGCCGCGGCAGCGTCAAGCTGCAGAGCGCCGACCCCAAGGCGCCGCCCGTGATCGATCCGAACTACTGGGCCGAGCCCTACGACCTCGAGATGTCGCTGCGCGGCTTCGAGCTCGCCCGCGAGATCATGGCCCAGCCCGCGTTCCGGAGCTACCTCAAGCGCGAGCATCTGCCGGGCGCCGCGGTCAAAACCCGCCAGGACCTCGAGGCCTACGCGCGCGGCTTCGGCAAGACCGACTACCACCCGGTCGGCAGCTGCAAGATGGGTGTCGGATGCGCAGGCCGTGGTCGACCCCGAGCTGCGCGTCCACGGCATCGAGCGGCTGCGGGTGATCGATTCCTCGATCATGCCGCGGCTGATCAGCTCGAACACCAACGCCGCCTCGATCATGATCGGCGAGAAGGGGGCCGACCTGATCAAGGGCAACCGCGCCGAGCCGCTGGCAGCTTAGCGACCGGCAAAAGTCAGTCGGCGGGCTCGTAGTCGATCACCAACACCTGATCGCGGTGCGGGCGCAGCAGGTCCGAGAAGGCCTGGTGCGCCGGATGGGGCAGATAGGCGTCGCGTCCGGCGGCGCTCGCGAAAGTGAGGAGAAAACAGTGGGAAAAACCCTGATCCTTGCCTTCCGGGCTGCAGTTGGTGCCCCACTCGAGCGCCTCGATCGCCGGAATGCTCGCCGGCAGCCCGGCGAACGCGGCCTCGACCTCGCGGATGGTCGCATCCGGCGTCCCGGGCTTGAAGCGGATCAGCACGACGTGGCGCAGCATGGCCGGGGTCTCCTCTCTCCCTTGGGTGGATTTGATCGGGACACTCTGCCAAGCCATTCGCAGCCAAGCCAGGAGGAAGGGCGATGAAGCTCAAGACCGATCTGCCGCTTGCGGCCGCCAACCGGATCATCGAGCGCGCGCTCGAGGCCGGGCGCGCGGCCGGCATGGCGCCGCTCACGGTCGCGGTCTTGGATGCCGGCGGTCATCCGGTTGCCCTTCAGCGGGAAGACGGCTCGGGCATCCTCCGGTCCGAGATCGCGACCGGCAAGGCGTGGGGCGCGCTCGGCATGGGCCAATCCAGCCGGGCGCTCGGCGCCCGCCTGCGCGAGCGGGTGGCGTTCCAGGCAGCGCTCGCGGCGGCGTCGGGCGGCCGCTTCGTCGCCGTGCCGGGCGGCGTCCTGATCCGGGACGCCGCGGGTGCCGTGATCGGCGCGGTCGGGATCAGCGGCGACACCTCGGAGAAGGACGAGTACTGCGCGATCGAGGGCATCCGGGCCGCGGGCCTCATGCCCGAGCCCGCCGACCCGGATCCCGACTGGCAGGGCGACCGCCGCTGATCCCCTCGACAGGAGCCACGATATGAGCGTCGATGAGCAGACGGTCCGGTCGATCTTCGCCGGCCTCGAGCATGGCGACGGCGACGCCTTCTTCGCGCATGTCGCCGACGAGGTCGATTGGACGGTGATGGGGACCCACCCGCTTGCCGGTCACTACCCCTCCAAAGCCGCCTTCCAGGCGGGCACGTTCAGCAAGCTCGGCAAGGTGCTCCCCGACGGCGCGCAGCTGCGGGTCGTCAACGTCATCACGGCCGGCGAGATGGCGGTGGTCGAGCTCGTCTCCGACGCCACGGCGCGCAACGGCATGCGCTTCGACAACCGCTATTGCTGGGTCGTCCGTTTCGCGGGGGGCACGATCGTCGAGGTCCGCGCCTACCTCGATTCCGCGAAGGTGGCCGAGCTGTTCCGCCAGAACCCGATCTGAGGGCGCGCCCGTCGCGGGCAAGACCGCGCGGCAGCGTGAGGCGCGCCGGCCGGGATCAGCCGCCTTGGGCGCGAAAGGCGTCGCGGTAGGCGTCGCGCAGCTGGTTCTTCTGGACCTTGCCCATGCTGTTGCGCGGCAGCTCGTCGACGAACACCACCCGCTTGGGGGTCTTGAAGCCCGCGAGCTGCGCGCGCGCGTGGGCGATGACCGCCTCGGCATCGAGCGCGCCGGCGCCCTCCCGGCGCTTGACCACCGCCAGCACGCCCTCGCCGAAATCCGGGTGCGGCACGCCGATCACCGCCGACTCCTGGACCCCGTCCAGGGCGTCGATCACGCTCTCGATCTCCTTGGGATAGATGTTGAGGCCGCCCGAGATGATCAGATCCTTGGCCCGGCCGACGATCGCGACATAGCCGTCCGGATCGATCCTCGCGATGTCGCCGGTGATGAAGAAGCCGTCCGCGCGGAACTCCTCGCGGGTCTTCTCGGGCAGGCGCCAGTAGCCGGAGAACACGTTCGGGCCGCGGACCTCGAGCACGCCGGTCTCGCCCGCCTCCAGCACGCGGCCGGCCTCGTCCGCGACCCGGACCTCGACCCCCGGCAGGGCCGGCCCGACGGTGCCCGCGCGCCGCTCGCCATGGAGCGGGTTGGAGGTGTTCATGCCGGTCTCGGTCATGCCGTAGCGCTCGAGGATGCGCTGGCCGGTGCGCGCCTCGAAGGCGTGGAAGGTCTCCTCGAGCAGAGGCGCCGAGCCCGAGGTGAAGAGCCGCATGTGCGCGCAGGCCGCAGCCGTGAAGTCGGGGCGCGCCAGCAGGCGGACGTAGTAGGTCGGCACCCCCATCGTCACGGTCGCCCGGGGCAGGGCGGCGATCACAGCACCAGGCTCGAAGTGCTTCAGAAAGATCATCCCAGCACCGGCCAGAAGCGTCGTGTTGATCGCCACGAACAGGCCATGGGTGTGATAGACCGGCAGCATGTGCAGCAGCACGTCGGCTGCGCTGAACCCCCAGGCGTCGCGCAGGGTCAGCGCGTTCGAGGCAAGGTTGCCGTGGCTCAGCATCGCCCCCTTGGCGCGCCCGGTGGTGCCCGAGGTGTAGAGGATCGCGGCCAGGTCGTCCGGGCTCCGGACGACGGTCTCGAAATCGCTGCCGCTCGCCTCGGCCGCGGCGCCGAGCGAGCCCTTCCCCCCGGCATCCAGGGTCAGCACCCGGGCGGCCGCGGCGCCGGCGAGGCCCGCGATCCCGGCCGCCCGCGCCGGATCGCAGACGATCACCGCCGGCTCGGCGTCGGCGAAGAAATAGTCGAGCTCGGCCAGCGTGTAGCCGGTATTGAGCGGCAGATAGACAGCACCCATGCGCAGGCAGGCGAGATAGAGGAAGACCGCCTCCGGGCTTTTTTCCACCTGGACCGCGACCCGGTCCCCGGGAACGACGCCCTGGCCCTGCAAGGCGTTCGCGATCCGGCCGGTGAGCCGGTCGAGTTCGCCCCAGGCGTAACGCCGGCCATCCGGCGTCTCGAGCACGAGCGCCGCCGGGTCGGCGGGCGCGCTGTTGCGGATCTTCTCATACAGATTGGCGGTCATCCGGATCTCCCGACCCCCTAAGCGCGGGCGACGGTCCAGTCTGCCGCCGCGAGCGAGGAGCGCAAGCCCGCTCGTCAGGCGTCCGAGATCGATCCGATCAGCCCGGCCGCGGCCGGCAGGCGGATGACGGCCCGGAGGCCGCCCTCCGCCCGGTTGGCGAGCTCGATGTCGCCGCCGTGGCCGCGCACGATCGAGCGCGCGATCGCCATGCCGAGGCCAATGCCGCCGGTCTCGCGCGAGCGCGACTCCTCGAGCCGGACGAAGGGCGCGAACACGCGCTCCATGTCCGCCTCCGGGATGCCGGGGCCGTCGTCGTCGATCACGATCCGGAGCGCTGCCGCGCCGGCCTCGAGGCCGACCCGCGCGCACTTGCCGTAAGCGACCGCATTCTCGATGAGGTTGCGCACCGCCCGCCTGAGGCCGGTCGGGCGGCAGGCGTAGGTCAGGCGCTCGGGGCCGGTGAAGGTCACGTCCTGGCCGAGGTCGGCGAGATCGGCCGCGACGCTCTCGACCAGGGCCGCGAGATCGACCGTCCGGGTGTCCTCGACGGTCGCCTCCTCGCGGGCAAAGGCGAGCGTCGCCTCGGTCATCCGCTGCATCTCGTCCAGGGTCTCGAGGATCTTGGCGCGGGTCTCCTCGTCCTCGACGAACTCGGCGCGCAGGCGAAGGGTCGTGATCGGCGTGCGCAGATCATGGCTGATCGCCGCCAGCATGCGGGTCCGGTCCTGGACGAAGCGCTGCAGCCGGCCGCGCATGCGGTTGAAGGCGCGCATGGTCTGGCGGACGTCGAGCGAGCCATGCTCGGCGATCGCCGGCACGGCCTCGCCGCGCCCGAGCCGCTCGGCCGCCGCCGCCAGCTCGGCCATCGGCCGGGTGATCCGCCGGACCATCAAGGTCACGATCAGCGACAGCGCCGCCGCCGTCACCACCATGGCCGCGAGCGACGCAGGCGTCCACTGCGGCGGCGGGTCGGGCACCGCGAAGCCCGCGTTCAGCCAGCGGCCGTCGTGCAGCCGGGTCGAGATCATGAGGTCGGCCGGCGGCCGGCGGTGATGCCAGCGCGCCCCCCCGCGGGCGCCGCCCTCGGGCGCGACCTCGCCGGCCCGCGCGATCTCGCCGACCGCCGCGATCCGCTGGTCGCGCCGGGCGTCGTCGTCCTGGGACCAGAAATGCTGGTCGTCCTTGCCGAGATCGATCAGCACATCGCGGGAGAGGCCGTCGTCGAGCAGGCTCATCAGGCGCTGGCGCAGCCAGCTGTCGCCGTCGGCGTCGGCCAGCGCCACCGCGCTCTGGTCGCTCAGCCAGAAGCGCAGCTGGCGGCTGCTCGCGGTCCGCAGGATCTGGTCGTGCAGGGACGCCGGCGTATTCTCGATCAGGCGTACGATCGAGGCGGTCCGCGCCAGGATATGCCCGCGCTCGGCGGTCTGGAGCGCCGCCCAGCGCTCGTCGGCGAAGATCAGATAGCTTGCCGACTGGGCGAGCACCAAAGCCAGCAGCAGCAGTGCTATCATCTGGCCGGCGAGGCGCCGGGGCCAGAGCCGCCTGAGCCAGCCGGGCACGCGTCTCATCCGCGCGCGACCTCGGCGGTCAGCATGTAGCCGCCGCCCCAGACGGTCTTGATCAGGCAGGGCTCCTTGGGATCGGCCTCGATCTTCTTGCGCAGCCGGCTGACCTGGTTGTCGATGCTGCGGTCGAACACGTTGGCGGCGCGCCCGCGGGTCAGATCCAGGAGCTGGTCGCGGCTCAGGACCATGCGCGGATGGTTGAGCAGCGCGCTCAGCAGCTGGAACTCCGCGGTGCTGAGCGGGATCGCGACGCCGTCTTCGCCGACCAGCTCGCGGCGCGCGACCTGCAGGACCCAGCGGTCGAAGCGCACGGCCTCGGCGTCGACCGGCTGGCGTTGCCGCGGCAGGCTGTTGGTGCGCCGGAGCACGGCTTTGACCCGCGCCAGCAGCTCGCGCGGGTTGAACGGCTTCACCACGTAGTCGTCGGCGCCCATCTCGAGGCCGATCACCCGGTCGGTGTCCTCGGCCATGGCGGTCAGCATGATCACCGGCCGGTCGCTGGTCGCGCGCAGATGCCGGCAGAGCGAGAGCCCGTCCTCGCCCGGCATCATGATGTCGAGCACCACGAGGTCGATGGCGCTCGCCTCGAGCAGCTTGCGCGCCTTGGCCGCGCTCTCGGCGGTGCTGACCCGGAAGTCGTGCTTGGCGAGGTATTTCGCCAGCAGATCGCGGATCTCGCGATGATCGTCGACCACCAGGATGTGCGCAGACGACTCCATGCCGAACCTCGAGCCGTTGATGAGCCGGAATTATGGCGCCTCGGGCCGCGGCCGCACCGGCAATTTTGTATCAAACCATGTCAGCGCCAAGGCCCGCGACACTTCCTGACACTTTCGCCCTCCGGCCGACGAACTCAGGGGACATTTGGCGGTTCTAATCGGCGCCGGTGCAGGCAGGGCGCGGGATGCCCGCGAGCTGCCGGCGATCCCGAGGAGACAAGCATGACGCGCAATCGTTCGCGACTCGTTGCCGCGGTGCTGGCCGCGCTGCCGCTGGTGAGCGTCGCGCTGCCGGCGACCGCCCAGTCACCCTGGCAGGGCGGCCCCGACCGTGCGCCGTACGCGTTCCCCGGGCGGGGCGTGGCCCCGATCCCGGCCGATGCGCCCTGGCAGAACGGCTGGGGGCAGGACGGCCGCGGGCAGGGCGGCGGCTCAGGGTGGGGCGGCTCCGGCCAAGGCGGCCCCGACCGCTGGCACGAGGGCGGGCCGGGCCGGGGCATGGTCCCGATCCAGCGCGGGCCGCGGGTCGTGGTCGTGCCCGCGCCCCGGATCCGACAGTACCGCGACGTCGTGGTGGTCCGGCCCTACGGCCACCTCTATCCGGGCTACGGCCGCTTCCAGACCGACAACGACGCCTACCAATGGCTCGCGTTCACCGCGATCACGCTCAAGGCCCTGGACGTGCTCAACGAGGCGCAGGAGCGCGCCCACGAGGCGGCGCAGGTGCAGGCGAGCAGCGCCCCGATCGGCGAGACCATCCGTTGGCAGGATGGTGGCGCCTCCGGCTCGGTGACCGCGGTGCGCGAGGGCACCAGCACGCTCGGCCGCTACTGCCGCGAGTTCCAGCAGGCGGTGACCATCGGCGGTCACACCGAGCAGGCCTACGGCACCGCCTGCCAGCAACCCGACGGCGCCTGGGAGATCGTCGCGACCGGCGACCAGTAGCGAGCGTGTCGACGCCGATCGATCAGCCGGCGCCGCTCGCCTTCGGCGCCGGCTCATCGGGCAGGCCGTAGCTCAGTTCGAGTTGCTTGAGACGGTCCGCGACCAGCCGGGCGATCAGACGATAGCCGTTCGCGTTGGGGTGACCATCGATCTCGTAGAACAGTGGCGCCGCATCGCGCGCATGCGCCTGGAGATCCGGAGTGAGATCGAGCGTGTCGATGCCGCGCTCGGCGAGCCCCTCCTTGAGACTTGCGGCCAGCGGCGGCGCCGGCTGGCCGGCCCGCGGCAGATACACTTCCTCCTTGGACGGCATCAGCAGCACCAGGAAATGGCCACCCTGCTGCTCGGTGAGCGCCCGCGCCCGCTCGATCGTCGTCATGACGAGCTTGAACACGGGGTCCCCGGGATGAGCCATGTCGATGCTCGACTGGAGCATGCCCGGCGCCAGCCGCACGCGCTGGCCATCCTCGAAGTCGACCTCGGTGCTGGCGACCCGTGCGGACAAAGCCCTTCGGGCGCCGCGGAGGAAGGTCACGAGACGGCTGTGCGCGAGCAGCTGCTGCAACCAGCTCAGATCGGAGGGCACGCCCAAGGCCATCTCCCATTCCTGGTAGGTCTGGTCGGTCTGCGCGTCGAGCCACTGCTGGAACCACTTGGCATCATACAGGTCGTTGCCGGAAAACAGCATGAACAGGACGAGCTTGGGGTGAAGTCCGAGACCAAAGGTCTCGAGCACTCGAAGATATTGCTGTGGCGAGGCGCCGATCAGCCCGAGATTGATGATCTTGAGATTCGGCAAGGCATCGGCCACGAGGCGGGACCAGGCCTGCGCATCATCGACGCCGTAGCTGAACGCCAGCGAATCCCCGACCACGACGACGTCGGCGCGCGCGGGCCAGGGCGACGGGTTGCGGAAGCCGTGCTCGTCGGTCGTGAAGGTGAAATCGAGCGCGCCCCGGCTGAGGCGGCCCGTGAAATTCGGCCGGTAGAGATAGCCGAAACGACGATCCGGCACCGTCATCGCCTGATCCCGCCCGGACTGGTCGAGCTGCTGCCAGTGCAGCCGGAGGAGCGCCTCCTCGGGCAGGAACTGGGGGAACACCCGGAAGAACACCTCGGCGCCGCCCAGACAGATCGCCAGGGCGATGGCGACCAGGGCCAGGTTCTGCAGGATCGATCGGGTCATCGCCGGTGCCCTCCACGGTCGGCCCGCAAGCTGGCTGCGCGGCGAGGGCGTTCGAGCAGCGGCCGGCTCATGCCGCCCCGATCGCTGGCGCGCCGGAGATCGGGCGGGGGTCGGGGGCAACGCCGGTCTCGTCCGGCAGAGCGTTGTGGCGACAGACGTCGGCGAAATAGGCGGCCACCGGCCGCGGCGAGCGTTGCTGGGTGGCGAAGTCGGTGGCGTACAGGCCGAACCGCGGACCGGTGCCGAGCGACCACTCGTAATTGTCCATCAGCGACCAGTAGCAGTAACCGGCGACGGGCAGGCCGGCCGCCAGCGCGTCGGCGAGCGAGCGGAGGTGGGCGCGCAGGAATCCCGTACGCTGCTGCTCGTCCTCGGTCGCGATGCCGTTCTCGGTGATCAGCAGCGGTACGCCATAGCGCGCGAAGCGCCCCAGCTGCCGCTTCAGACCCGCGGGATAGATCTCCCAGCCCATGTCGCTGAAGGCGCGCGGCGCGCCCTGATCGTCCTGGAGCCACTCGCGCCCGAACAGCGCGGCAGCGCCGCTCGCCCGCCAATACACCAGGCTTCGGCAATAGTAGTTCAGGCCGATGAAATCGAAGGGGCGCCCGAAAGCCCCGGCCATGAGGCGGACCGGCAGCCGATTGAGGACGAGGTCGCGCAGGGCCGCGGCCGCGCGGTCGAGCGGTCGCGCCGGCGCGCGCGCGTCGACGAACGGGGCGCTGTGCGCGAACCCGACCATGGCGTCCGGCCGATGGCGGCGCAGGATGTCCCGGGCGAGCCGGTGCGCGCGCCCCATGTTGCGCACGACCCGCCAGGCCGCGCGCCAGTCGTGGCGCCGGCAGGGCGGCCAGGCGCCGGCTACGAAGCCGTTCTTGGCATAGACCGTGGGCTCGTTGATCGTGATCCACCAGCGCACCAGGTCCTTGAGGTGATCGGCGACCGTCTCGACATAGCGCCCGAAGCGCGCCACGTTGCGCCGGGCCTGCCAGCCGCCGGCGGCGGCGAACCAGGCTGGATTGGTAAAGTGGTGCAGGGTGACCAGGGGTTCCATGCCGCGCGCGCGCAACGCCTGCACCACCTTTCGGTAGTGCTCGAGGGCGCCCCGGTCCCATTCGCCCGGCCGCGGCTCGATCCGGCTCCATTCGATCGAGAAGCGATGCGCGTTATGGCCGCAGGCCCGGGCGAGATCGAAGTCCTGCTCGAACAGCTGATAGTGCCGGCAGGCGTCGCCGGACGCGAACGGCAGCTGGCCCGCCTGCTCGATGGCCCACCAGTCGTTGGCTCGGTTGTCGCCCTCGACCTGATGCGCGGCCGTGCCCGCACCCCAGAGAAAGTCCGGCGGGAAGGGCGAGGCTCTCCGGTCTGGCATGCGACAGGGCCTCTGCTGGTTCCGGATTTCGGTCCGCCGGGCCCTGCCGACGGCCCGCCGATCGGTGCCCGAGGGTGGCCCGGAACCGGGCCATGCGCTGCCGATCCAGAGCCGGGCGGGCTCCCTTCCCTAGCGCGGGCGGTGGTCGATGGCAACCCGCGAGATCGCGCCGATGCGGCTCGAGCCACCGGCGCCGGCTGGACGAGCCGTCGGGGATCGCATCCTTGTGGCGGCGGAACGCAGGATATGGAGGTCCGCGGCCGCGCGGCCACAAGGCCTTGTGCGCCATCCCAGGGGAGGGTTCCTTGACAACGAACGGCGGAGCTGGGAGATTTCGACGCTGCGATCGGAGCCGGCCCGATGCGCGCGGTCGTGCGCTCTCGTGGCGGCATGATCGCCCACAACGGCGAGGCGATATCTTTGCCACCTCTCTGCCGGCGGCGGTCAAACGGGTGGCGGATTTGAGCGAGATCCCATGGGTGGCCGGCGCGCTTGGCTGGCGACGTCGCCGCCTTCATCGGGCGCGAGGCGGGATCGGCGCACCCGGGCGGGATCTTCGAGGCGATCAGCCCGCGCCCTCGGCAAGGCGTCAGGCGGAGCCGGTGATCGGGAAGCAGGAGCATTTCCTGAGGCGCATCGGCGCGCTCGTCAGCCGGGCGCCCGAAGCCGGTGCCGGCAATCCGAGGATCGCGAACGCCGGCCAGGCCCGGCGCCCGCAGTCGAGCCTGAGAATCGCGGTGGTCGCGGCCTGCCCGTTCCCGTTCGGACGGGGCACGCCGATCCGGATCCAGCGCCAGGCGGAGGCGCTGGCGGCGCGCGGCCACGAGGTGCACGTCGTGACCTACTTCCTGGGCACCCCCGATCCGGTCGAGCGGGTGACCGTGCACCGGACGGCGAGATTGCGGTTCTACCGCACGACCTCGCCGGGCCCGACCTACGGCAAGCTCCTGATGCTCGACCCCCTGCTCGCCGCGCAGCTGATCCGGGTGGTCCAGCGCGAGCGGATCGACGTCATCCATGCCCACCACTACGAGGGCCTGCTCGTGGCCCTCGCGACCCGGCCCTTCGCCAGGGTGCCGCTGGTCTACGACGCCCATACCACCTTGGGCTCGGAGCTGCCGTTCTTCAGGATGGGCCTGCCGCGCGGGCTGGTCGCCTGGCTCGGCGGGCGCCTGGACGGCCGGCTGCCCAAGCTCGCCGATCACGTCATCAGCGTCACCGAGACGATTCGCGATCACCTGATCCGGGACCACGCCTTCGATCCGGCGCAGGTGACCGTGATCGGCAACGGCGTCGAAGCCGAATGCTTTCGCCCGGCCGCGCAGCCGTCCTGGGCTGCGGACACGCCCAAGCGCATCATCTTCACCGGCAACCTTGCAGCCTATCAGGGCATCGACGTTCTGCTCGAAGCGTTTGCCGAAGTGGCGCGGCGCCGGTCCGACGTGCAGCTCGTGATCGCCACCGACGCGGACTTTGCGGCCTATGCGCCGACCGCCCGCCGGCTCGCGATCGACGATCGCATCGACGTCCTGGCGGCGCCCGGCTTCGACCGGCTGCCGGCCCTGCTCGAGACCGCGCACATCGCCGTCAACCCGCGCGTCGAGGCCGAAGGGATGCCGGTCAAGCTGCTCAACTACATGGCCGCCGGCAAGCCGATCGTCTCGTTCAAGGGCTCGGCGCCCGGCCTCGCCCACGGCGAGACCGCCTGGCTGGCGACGACCGGTCGCCCGGCCGAGTTCGCGCAAGGCATCCAGGCGCTGCTCGACGATCCCGAGGGTGCCAAGGAGCTCGGGCGCCGCGCGCGGCGCTTCGTCGAGCAGCACTACCGCTGGCCGGTCGTGGCGGAACAGATCGAGCGCGTCTACCGGGCCGTGCTCGCCTGCGCGTGACCGTAGGGACGCCCCCGTTTCGGTCAGGCCCGGCGCAGGCTGCCGCCGATCGTCGTCAGGTGGAGGCCGCGGGCGCTGACCTCGGGGAGCAGAAGGCGGACCGCGTCGACGGTCACGTGAGCGTCGGTGGCGACGTCCGCCCGGGCGTCGTGGAGCAAGACGATGCTGCCCGCCGCCAGGCGGTCGCCGACCGTGGCCGCGACCGAAGCCGCCGAGATGGCCTCGAAGTCGCGCGGGTTCACGTTCCACATCACCAGCTGCCGGCCGGTCAGCCAGACATAGAGGAGGGTGAGCAGGTTGAGCTCGCCGTAGGGGGGCCGGAAGGGCGGCCGCCGGTCGGGCGGCAGGTGCCGGGCGACCGCCGCTCCGCCCCGCCAAAGGTCGCGCCCATAACGCCAGGGCGTCGTCTTCCAGGCGTGCAGGTGATCGTAGCCATGCTCGCCGAGCTCGTGGCCGCTCCGAAGGATCCGGCGGGCGAGGTCCGGGTGACGCTCGACGTTCCGGCCGAGGGTGAAGAAGGTCGCCTTGACGCCGGCCCGGTCGAGCTCGTCCAGGATCAGCGAGGTCGTGACCGGGTCCGGCCCGTCGTCGAAGGTGAGGCAGGCGCTGCCGCTTTCGAGCACGCGCCTGGCGAGCCGTCGCGTCAGGAGATCCTTGGCGAGCCAGGGGATCACGAAGTAGAGGCCGATCGCGGTCGCCCCGATCGTCCCGAAGATCCAGAGCGCCGCCATCAGCACCTCACCCGATCGCCAGCCGGGCGATCGACCAGTAGGCATTCAAAACCCGCGACAACGCCCAGGCAAGCGCCCGCAGAACCGGGGAGCGCAGCAGCCCCGGCGCCAGCGGCAGGTCCCCGCCGCTCAGGATGTCGCGATCCCGGGTGACCCGTCGGGCCTGGATCGCCTGCCGCTCGTGACGCAGCTGCCGGAGGTGGGCGAACTGCCAGCGCCACGCCCGCAACCAGGCGCCCCCCCACCCGCGCAGCAGCGCGAAGACGAGGCTCATGAGCTCGTAGAGCAGCAGGCCGGGGGCCAGGACGATGAGGGTGCGCAGCGCGTAATGGGTCAGCAGCGTACGCAGCCGGTTGCGCATCAGCAGATGGGCCCGCTCGGTCGGGTAGCGGCCCTTGCCCCGGAAGGACAGCTGCGTGCCCTCGCCCCAGTCGTGGAAGGTGACGGCGGCCGGCTCGGAAACGATCCTGTACCCGAGGATCCGCACCCGCAGGCTGAACTCGTAGTCCTCCAGATAGAAGAAGTAGCTCTCGTTGAAGCCGCCGACCTCCCGGGCGACCCGGCGGTCCATCAGGAGGCAGCCCGAGGGGGAGGCGCCGACGTCGGCGCGGACCGCGCCGGCCGCTTCGGTGAGCGAGGTGAAGCCATTGCGGAGCGTGAGGGTCCCGAGAAAATGCGCTTCGCCGCCGTCGGCCTGGACCACGTCCTTCTGGGGATAAAGGATGATCCGCGGCACGACGATCGCGGCCGGCTCGGCGGCCCGGGCCGCGAGCAGCCGCTCGAGGCAGTCCGGAGCGGCATAGATGTCGTGGTCGATCCAGAACACGAGCTCGCCCGCGGCCCGCTCGATGGCGGCGTTGCGCGCGGCCGCCGGCCCGAGATTGGCGCCCAGGAGCACGATCTGAACGTCCGGATGGCCGTCCCGAACGCGTTCCGGGCTGCCGTCCGTGGAGCCGCTGTCGACGACCATGATGCCCGAAAACGGCACCGTCTGCGACTTCAGCGCCTCGATGCAGTGGAGGATTTTCTCGCCGCCGTTGTGATTGACGATCACGCCCGTGACCGACGGCCTCAGATCCGACGGGGATCGCCCGGGTGGCGCCCCTTCCCCCGGCTCGGCACGGCTGCCCGGCGGCCCCTCGGTCACCGGGAAGGCCCGCCCGGAACGGCGCCGGGGAACCCGGAACCGATCGGATGTCGCCGGGTGCGTCCGGCTGGCTGGTTGTGGCGCACCCTGGTCCTGACGGGCGCCCCAAGATTTCGCAGCCCCTCAGCGCCCACCGTTTCTGCGCCCTCACAATGATCGGCGGTCCGATCTCCTTTCGCCATGTCGACGCTCTAGCATGACGCGCCGACTTATGCTAGCGAGCGCCAGCGAATGTCGACCAACCCTGCGGCCATCGAACTGATGCAACGAGAGTTCCGAACCAAACGACCAACATCGACATGTCGGTGGTCTGATTCAAGCTAGCCGCTCGTGGCATTGTGTGGTGATATGCAGGTTGCCCAGCCGGTGAAGTGGTTGAGAGAACGTTCGCGCCGGTGGCCGAGGGCGCGCCGGTGGAGCGTCGGGATGGCCGCTGACGCGCCGATCGCGTCGGGCAGCGGGCGGATGCCGGGGCCTCGACAATCCCTGCCGGCGCCACACCGGTCGCGCGCGGCCGAGATGGATCCGCGATGCCACGATGCGTGACCTCGCAACGCGCGCCCGAGACCTCCGTGCCGGATCTGCGGCGGCTGGCGAACCGGCCGCCCGGGGCGTTTGACGCGGTGCTCGAGCAGCGCCGGCTGCGGTGGAGCGACACGGACGGATGACTGGTCTTCCCCATCGACCCACGCGCGCCCTCGTCACCGGCGGCGCCGGCTTTCTCGGCAGCCATCTGTGCGAGCGCCTGGTGGCGGCCGACTGCGAGGTCGTGTCCGTCGACAACTACTTCACCGGGACGCGCGCCAACATCGCCGGGGTCTTGAATCATCCCAGCTTCGAGGCGGTGCGCCACGACATTACCTTTCCCCTGTACGTCGAGGTTGACGAGATCTACAATCTTGCCTGTCCCGCATCGCCGATTCACTACCAGCACGACCCCGTGCAGACGACCAAGACGAGCGTGCACGGCGCGATCAACATGCTCGGCCTGGCCAAGCGGGTGGGGGCCAGGATCCTCCAGGCCTCGACCAGCGAGATCTACGGCGATCCGCGCGAGCACCCGCAGCGCGAAGACTACTGGGGCCACGTCAATCCGATCGGTCCTCGCTCCTGCTACGACGAGGGCAAGCGCTGCGCCGAGACCCTGTTCTTCGACTATCACCGGCAGCACGGACTGCCGATCAAGGTCGCGCGGATCTTCAACACCTACGGCCCGCGCATGCATCCGAACGACGGCCGCGTGGTCTCGAACTTCATCATCCAGGCGCTCACCGGCAATGAGATCACGGTCTACGGCGACGGCCGGCAGACCCGCTCGTTCTGCTACTGCGACGATCTCGTCGACGGGCTCGTGCGGCTGATGGCCACGGACGCCCAGGTGACCGGCCCGATCAACCTCGGCAACCCCGACGAGATCGCGATGCGTGATCTCGCCGAGATGATCCTCGGCCTGACCGGGTCGCGCTCGCAGATCGTGGCGCGACCGCTGCCCGAGGACGATCCCCGCCAACGACGCCCGGACATCGGCAAAGCGCAATCGCTGCTCGGTTGGGCGCCCAAGGTCGGTCTCGCGGACGGCCTGCGCGAGACCGTGAGCTACTTCCAGCACCTGCTCGGCAGCTGATGCGCCGAGGCCGCCCGCCGAGTTGGCTCCGTGACCGGTCTCCGGCCGACCGGGTGGGGTCGCTGCTTTTGGGGCAGGTCCACGACGAGGTGGCGCGGCGCGAACCGGCCCCGCCGACCCGCAGGGCTCGCCGGAATCCGGGCCGGGCAGCGCGGTCGCTGCCCGGCGGGGGGACCGCAGCGAGCCGCGCGCGGCGGCTTGTCGCTGCGCCTCTGATGGCTTGTCGTGCCGCAGCACCGCCTCTAACATTCGCGCGCAACGAGGGGCAAGAAGGGGAAGGGCGGCGGCATGCTGATTGACGCGCGGACGGTGCCGGACGGCGCGAGGTTCGAATGTGACATTTGCCTTGTCGGCACGGGCGCCGCCGGGTTGAGCATCATCCAGCAGTTCATCGGCAGCGACACCAAGATCTGCGTCGCCGAGAGCGGCGGCCTCGAGCTTGAGCCGGACACCCAGGCGCTCTACCAGGGCGATAACGTCGGCTTGCCCTACTTCGCGCTGGACGCCTGCCGGCTGCGCCAGTTCGGTGGCACGACCAATCATTGGGCTGGCTACTGTCTGCCGTACACGCCGGAGGACTTCCAGGCGCAGCCCTGGCTGCCCCACAGCGGCTGGCCGATCGGCCTGGAGGACGTGCGGCCCTACATCGGGCGCGCGGCCGGGCTCCTCGGGCTGCCGGCGGCGGGCTGGAACGTCCGCCATTGGGAAGAACAGACGGGCGAGGCTGCCCTCGCCTTCGATCCGGGCAAGCTGGTCGACGAGGTCCTGGTCATCAAGCCGGTGCGGATGGGCGAGGTGCTGCGCCAGGATGTGGAGCAGGCACCGAACGTCCAGGTCTATCTCCACGGCAACGCGGTCGAGGTCGAGACCAACGCCGATGCGACCCACGTGACCGGCGTGCGGGTGCAGACCCTGGCGGGCAACCAGCTGACCCTGGTCGGCGACCTCGTCGTGCTCGCCCTTGGCGGGATCGAGAACCCGCGCCTGCTGCTGCTCTCGAACCAGGTTCAGAAGGAGGGTCTCGCCAACGGCCACGACCTGGTCGGCCGCTATTTCAGCGAGCACCCGGTGTTCCGGGGCGGTGTCGTCGAGCCCACCAGTCCCGGCGTCCCCGTCGGCTTCTATCGCAAGGTATGGTTTGATGGGGGTGACTACGCCATTCATCCGGCGGTCATGCTGGCGCCCAAGGTGCGCCAATCCGAGCGGATCACCCCTGTCATCCTCCAGCTCTTACCGGTTCGCGACGCTGCCTACGAATCCGATGGCGCGCAGTCGCTGCAGGAGCTGAAAAGTGACCTTGCCAACGGCCAGATACCCGATGACCTGATGAGCCATATCGGCAATGTTCTGGGCGACCTCGACCTCCTCGCCGGGCTCGCCTATGATCGGATCCGGTATGGTCAGACGCCGATCGATCGGATCGACGTCATGCCCGCGATGATCCCGTTGCCCAATCCGGACAGCCGGGTGCTCCTGGGGGACGAGACGGACGCGCTCGGCCTCCGTCGCGTCAAGCTCGACTGGCGCCTGACCGAGCTCGACAAGCGGAGCGTCCGACGCGGGCTCGAAATCCTCGCGGCCGAGTTTGGCCGGCTCGGGATCGGCCGGATGAAGATCCTCCTCAGCGACGACGACACCAGCTGGCCGGACGACCTCGAGGGGGCCAATCATCACCTCGGCACGACGCGCATGCACGACGATCCCAGCAAGGGCGTGGTCGACCGAGACTGTAAGGTGCATGGGATCGACAACCTCTACGTGGCGGGCAGCTCGGTGTTCCCGACCCCGGGCATCGGCACCCCGACGATGATGATCATCGCCCTCGCCCTGCGCCTCGCCGACCATCTGAAGGACGAGGCGGCGTGAGCTCGCCCTGGCTGCGTCGACGCCCTCCGGCCGGTTGCGCCGCGAGGATGGGCGCGCCGGCGGCAGGCGATGGCTTGCCCGCCGGCGGATCCTGGCGGCGGACCCGGAGGCCCACGGGCGGGGATCGGCTGCGCCCGCGGGCGCCCGGCTGAGGCGACCGATGGCGTTCTCCGGGCGGCTCTCGGTCTGTTACCTGGTGCCCGGGCACAATCTGCTCTCGACCGTCGGGCCGACGCGCAACGTCCTGAGCCTCGCCCGCGCACTCGGGCGCTACGCCGACGTCACGGTCGCGTTCCGGCGGGTGCTCGACGAGCAGGCCCCCGCGGACCTGCGCGTGCTCGAGCTGCAGCCCGGCACCCGGCCCGAGGCCGGCGTGCTTGACGATGCCGCCATGCGCGGCCTGAGCTATGGGGAGTTCCTTGCCTGCCTGCGCGATCTGCGGCGGTTCGTGACCGAGCGGCTCCAGCCCTTCGACGTCGTGCTCGAGAAGAGCTGGCTCTTGTCCGGCTATCTCTCGACGCTCTGCCGCCGCCAGGGCCGGCCAGGCGTGCCGGTCGAGAACTTCGTCCCCAACCCGGTGCAGAACGCGGCCGGCGGCCTCGCCAAGCGGCTGCGGCTCGAGATCGGGCAGAGGATCGCCGGCCATCACCTGCGCCAGGCGCCTCTGATCATTGCCGAGACCACGCATCTGAAGCGCGGCATCGCGCAGCACTGGCGGGTCCGGGAGGACCGGATCGCGGTCGTCGGGCTCGGCGTCGACCGGGCCCTGTTCGCCCCTTGCGATCAGGCCGAGGCCAGGCGGCAGCTCAACATCGCGCCCGGGCCGCTCGTCCTGCTCTATGCCGGGGTGGTCGACGCCACCCACGATCTCGGCCCCGTGCTCGGCGCGCTCGCCCGGCTTCAGGATCGGGACATCGAGCTGCACGTGGTCGGCGACGGCAGCCTGCGCGCGCGGCACGAGCGGGCGGCGCGCGGCGCCGGCGCCCGGGTGATTTTCCAGGGCCGGGTGGCGCATGAGCAGGTGCCCGTCTACATTGCCGCCGCCGACCTCTGCCTGGCACCCTACGATCTGACCGCGTTCCAGAGCGGGGAGCTCGGCTACTCGACCATGAAAGTACCCGAATATCTGAGCGCCGGGCGACCGGTCGTGACCGTGCCGAGCGGCCGGCTCACGGACCTCATCCAGGACGGCCAGACCGGCTTTCTGGTTACGAACACGGTCGACGCCTGGATGCGATTCTTGCGCCAATGCCCGGGCCGGGCGCAGCTCCGGGCGATGGGCGAGGCGGCAGCCAAGGTCGAGCTGATGACCTGGGACGATACCGCGAGCGCCTACCTGGCGCTCTGCGAGCGGCAACTCGCGGACCAGCGGCGCGAGCTGGCGGCATGACCGGCAGTTTCGTGGCCGCCTACGTCCACCTGGTGCTGACCGTCTTTCTGGTCGGCTACGTCCTCTACTGGGCGGTCATGGTCACAGCGCTCCGCCGCGGCTGCGAGCCGGCCGAGACTCTGCGCCTGCTGGCGGTCGCGAGCCGCGCCCGCTGGCCGCATGTCGTGGTGCCCTGGGCGATGCGCGTGCCGCTGCCGTTCATGGGCTGGGCGTTTCTTTTGATCCTGCTGGTGAGCGGCTTCGTGCTGGCATCCGATCACGGCTGGTCGCCGCTCCTGATGGTCAAGCTGGCACTCGTGGCGGCCTTCGCGATCATCCAGCTGGTCCTGACCCGCCGGCCGGTGCCGGCGCTGATCTTCGCCAGCTTCGGCCTGGCGCTGGTCATCGTCGTCCTGTCCGGATGGCTGGCGCGGGTCTAGGCGCAAAGGTCGATCGGGCGTGCTCTATTGGATCTGCATCAGCCTCCACCTGCTGGCCGCGACGCTCTGGCTCGGGCACATGTTCGTCTGGTCGCTGGTGGTCGGCCCCGCGATCAAGCGGGTCGAGCCGCCGGCCACCGCCGAGCTCCTGCGCGAGCGCAGCCTGTTCATGGGCGCGCTCGGCTGGCCGGCGCTCACGGTCCTGATCCTGACCGGCCTCTACCTGCTCAGCGCGCGCGGCATCGCCCCGCTCGATCTCGTGACCGGCAGGGCGTTCGCGGCCGGCGGCGGCGTGCTCGCGGTCAAGCTGCTCCTGGTGCTCTGGATGATCCTCTACCAGGCCATCTGGGGGCACCACCGGGCGCCGATCGCGATCTACGGCAACATGCTGGCCGCCCTGATCATCCTCGGCGCGTCGGTGGTCCTGGCGCGGGGCTGGAGCGGATGACCGCGGGCGACAGGCTGCTCGTGATCGGCCTCGAGCTCGGCGACGGGCGCCTGCTGCGCGAGTGGGCCCAGGCGGGCCGGCTGCCGACGCTCGGCGCGCTGATCGAGGGCGGCACCTGGGGCTGGCTGGAGACCACCGCCGGCCAGCTGCACGTCTCGGCCTGGCCCTCGATCTACACCGGCGTCGGCCCGGGCGAGCACGGCGTCTACTTCACCTTTCAGCCCGCCCCGGGACTGCAGGGCTACCAGCGCTTCCACGAGGGCCTCTACGGCCGGCCGACGTTCTGGCGCCTGCTCGACCAGGCGGGGCGCCGCTGCACCGTGTTCGATGCCCCCTACACGCACCCGGAGCCGGGCTTTGCCGGGACCCAGCTGTTCGATTGGGGGACCTGGGCGCATTACCTGGCGCCGCAGGCGATGCCCAAGGCCGTCCTCGGCGAGCTCGAGCGCGCCTGCGGCAAATATCCGCTCGGCCTCGAAGCGCACGATCTGGGCTTCCAGCCCCTCGATCCGGCCGACACGCAACAGCGCCTGGTCGCCGCGGTCCGGCGCAAGGCCGAGGCCGCCTGCTGGCTCATGGGCCGCCAGGAGTTCGACCTCTACCTCGCGGTCTTCGGCGAGACCCACGTCGCCGCCCACTACTGCTGGAACCCGAGCGGCGACCAGAGCCTCCTGCTGCCGATCTACGTCGAGCTCGACCGCGCGCTGGCGAGGCTGATCGAGGCGGCCGGCCCCGGGGCCACGGTCCTGGTCGTCTCGGGCGATGCCGTGGCCCCGAACCACGCCGGCTGGTATCTGCTGCCCGAGGTGCTGGCGCGGCTCGGGCACTTCGCCTCCGCCGAGACCGCCGCCCCCCAGACGAATGCGCCGGAGGCCAGGCGCAAGCTCGACCCGGTCCGCGTGCTCCGCGATCTTTTGCCCAAGGATTTCCGCAAGGCGCTGGCCCGCCAGCTGCCGACCGCGCTGCGCGACAGGCTCGCCCAGCGGGTCGACACCGCGACCTTCGACTGGGCGCGCACCCGGGCCTACTGCCTGCCCACCGACCTCGAGGGCTGCATCCGGATCAACCTCAAGGGCCGCGAGCCGGCCGGCACGGTCGAGCCGGGCGCCGAGTACGAGGCGCTCTGCCAGGACCTCGCGGCCGCGCTCGAGGAGCTGACCGACCCGGCCACGGGCCGGCGCGCGGTGCGCGAGGTGCTGATCGCCGACCAGGCGTTTCCCGGACCCAGGCGTGCCTGGCTGCCCGACCTCGTCGTCCTCTGGGACCCCGCCACGGCGATCACGGCGCTGGCCTCCGCCCGGATCGGGGTGGTCAGCGGCGCCTCGCCCGATCCCCGGCCCGGGACCCACGCCGGGCCCGGCTTCGTCCTCATGCACGGGCCGGGCGTCAGGGCGGGCGAGACCCTGGAGCGCGCCCACATTTTCGACCTCGCGCCGACCATCCTCGACCGCCTCGGCGTCGCGCCGCCCGAGTACATGACGGGCCGCCTCTGGCACGAGGCCGCGGTCACCCGATGAGCCGACCCGGAGCGAGAGAAACCGAGGAGGAGGGGCCCTGGAAGTGACGATGCCCGGACTGAGCAAGCCCGGAGCGAGCAGGCGCGGATTGGGGAGCCTCAGGCCGTGACGATCAGGATCCTGCAGAGCGGCGCCGGGCTGCGCGGCAACCATTGGGCGGACTTCATCCGCGCGCACCCGGACAGCGAGTGCGTCGCCGTGGTCGACGTCGATCGCGCCGCCCTCGACCGGATCAAGCCCAAGGTCCAGAACGAGGCCTGCGCCTATTTCGAGGATCTCGACGCGGCGCTCGCGAACACCACCGCCGATGCGGCGCTGATCGTCAGCCCGTCGGAACTGCACGCCCGCCAGGCGATCCGCTGCATGGAGGCCGGGCTCACGGTCATGGTCGAGAAGCCGTTCGGCACCAGCGTCGCCGAGGCGCAAGGCATCCTGGAGCGCGCCCGGCAGCTCGGCAAGCAGGTGATCGTCGCCGAGAACTACCGGTTCTTCCCGGCCGAGCGGACGGTCCGCAAGCTGCTCCAGGACGGCTTTCTCGGCGCGCTCGACCACGCGACGATGGTCGACCGGCGCCACATGCCGAGCCACACCGAGGGACCCTGGCTCGCGGCCCTCGACTATCCGCAGCTGCAGGAGGTCGCGATCCACCATTTCGACAGCCTGCGGAGCTTCTTCTTCGAGACGCCCCCGACCCGGATCGTCGCCAAGGCCTGGAACCCGCCCTGGAGCGACTACCGGCAGGGCGCCAGCACCGAGGCGCTGATCGACTTCGGCGACCTGCGGGCGCAGTACCTCGGCACCATGCTCTCCCACCGCTTCGGCTTCTCGTTGTGGATCGAGGGCGAGAAGGGAGTGCTCTGGAGCAACCGCAAATACGTCGCCTGGCGTCCGAACGGCAGCCGATGGTTCCGGCCGATCCGCAACCTCAAGGTGCCGCCCGGGGATGAGAAGAAATACCCGCAAGGCGGCACCACCTCGCTCCTGAACAGCCTCCGGGATGCCGTCCGGAACGGCACCGGGGCGGAGACCCGCGGCGAGGACAACATCTGGACCGTGGCCATGGTCGAGGCCGCCAAGCTCTCGGACCGGGAGGGCCGGACGGTCGAGATCGCCGAGGTCTATGCCGGCGGGGCCGGCTGAGGCCATGAGCCTGGCGGCCCGCCCCAAGCCAACCAAGGTTCTCCTGCTCGGCCTCGACAGCGCCGATGCGGACCTGATCGAGCGCTGGTCCGATGAGGGCTACCTGCCGACGCTCGCCCGGCTGCGCCAGGACGGCCTGTGGAGCCGGCTCCGCACCACCGCCGAGGTCATGCACGTCTCGGCCTGGCCCTCGATCTACACCGGCACCACGCCCGGCCAGCACGGCCTCTACCACGCCTACCAGGTCCGCGCCGGCGACCAGCGCATCCATCGCACCCTGCCCGAGTGGTGCGCCCGGCCGCCGTTCTGGAAATTCCTCGACGACGCCGGCCGCCGCTGCGTCGTGATGGATGCCTTCATGGATGCCCGCCTGCCGGGCTTCAAGGGCGTGCAGATCCTCGATTACGGCACCTGGACCTGGTTCTCGGAGCCGGGCAGCTCGCGCCCCGGGCTGTACGACGAGGTCGTGAGACGGTTCGGCCCCTATCCGGCGCCCGAGCACAGCAACCAGGTGACCATCCCCGAGCAGATCTGGTTCCGCGACCAGCTGATCAAGGCGGCGGCGGTCAAGTCAAAGGCGGCCCGCTGGCTGCTCGCCGAGCACCCCTGGGATCTCGCCTTCGTCACCTTCGGCGAGCCGCACGGCGCCGGCCACTACCTCTGGCATTCCGGCGATCCGGACTATCCGCTCTATCCGCAAGGCGGCCTTGGCGGCGCGCCCCACCCCTTGCGCGAGGTCTACGCCGCGGTCGATCAGGCGATCGGCGAGATCGTGGCGACCCTCGATGACCGGACGCTGTTGCTGATCGTCTCGGGCGACGGCATGGGGCCCAACTATTCGGGCTCGCACCTGATGCCGGAGCTTTTGCATCGCCTCGGCCTGTTCTTCGCGCCCTCGGTCGGCCAGAGCCGGAGCCAGACCGAGCGGGCGCCGGCGCCCAGGCAGAGCCTCGCCGCGGCGCTGCGCGGGATGCTGCCGATGAGCGTCCGCCAGTCGATCACGCGCTGCCTGCCGCGCAGCGTCCGCTACCGGCTCAGCACCAAGTGGATGAGCGCCGACATCGAGTGGCCGCGGACCCAGGCCTTCTGCATCCCCAACGCCAACGAGGGCTACTTCAGGCTCAACCTCGCGGGCCGCGAGCCGCAGGGCATCGTCGCGGCCGGCGAGGCGAGCCGGCAGCTCGTGCACTCCCTCAAGACCGAGCTGGACGCCCTGGTCAACCCGACCACCGGCCGGCGCTGCGCCCACGCCGTGCACGTGATGGACGACACCTTCGCCGGCCCGGAGCGGCAGCATCTGCCGGACGTGGTGATCAGCTGGGACTTCGATGCAAAGCTTTTGGACCGGGTCCAGGGGCCGGCCTCCGGGCTCGTCACCGGCAAGTGCGGCTACCAGGTTCCGGCGTATTATTCCGGCAATCACCGCCCGAACGCGTTCGTTCTCGGCTATGGTGCCGGCATCGCCAGCGGCGCCAGCCTCGATGGCGGGCACATCGTCGACCTCGCGCCCACCATCCTCGTGGCGCTCGGCGTCGATCCTCCGGCCCACTTCGAAGGGCGAGCCCTGGCGGCATTGGTCTGAGACAGCGCGGAAGCAATTGCGATGTGTGGGCTCACCGGTCTCGTCTGCATAGCGCCCGACTACGATCGGGCGGAATGCGAGACGATCGTCCAGCGCATGAACGAGCGGATCGCCTACCGCGGTCCCGACGACCGGGGCGTCGAGAGCCGGGAGCGGGTGTGCCTGGGCTCGCTCCGCCTCAGCATCATCGACCTGTCGGCGGCCGGCCACATGCCGATGCACGACGCCTCGGGGCGCTGGTCGATCGTCTACAACGGCGAGGCCTACAACTTCGAGGAGGTCCGCGACGAGCTCGCCCGGCTCGGCCACGAGTTCCACTCGCGCACCGACACCGAGGTGGTGCTGCACGCCTTCATGGAGTGGGGGCTCGAGGGCGTGCACCGCTTCATCGGCATGTTCGCGTTCGCGATCCACGACGCCGAGACCGGGACGGTGACGCTGGTCCGCGACCGCTTCGGCATCAAGCCGCTCTACTACGCCAGGACCGAGCGCTTCATCCTGTTCGGCTCCGAGATCAAGGCGCTGCTCGTGGCGCTCCCGGAGCCGCGCGTGGACAAGTGGAGCCTGCTCGAGTGGTTCCTCTACCGGAACGTCGACGTGCTGACGCCTGAGACCCTGATCGAGGGCGTGCGCGCGGTGCTGCCGGGACAGGCGGTCATCATCGCGGGCGGCGAGACGACCGTGCAGCAATGGTATGCGCCGCTCCGGCACGTCGACCAGAGCGCCTATGCGCGCTACGAGGCCGCCAGTCCCGAGGCGATCGTGGACGAGATCGACCGCCTCCTCGAGGACGCGACCCGGCTCCGGCTGGTCAGCGACGTTCCCGGTCGGCACGCTGCTCAGCGGCGGCCTCGACTCGAGCCTGATCACCGCGATGGCGGCGCGCCACAGCCGCGATCTCACCGCCTTCCACGTCTCGGTCGCGGGCCACCCCGACCTCGACGAGCGGCGGTTCGCCGAGCAGCTGTCCGACAAGCTCGAAATTCCCTTCGTGCCCTTCGAGCTCAACGGCGAAAACTTCCGCCGCGCCCTGCCGCGGGTGGTCGATCTGTCCGACCTGCCGCTGACCCACGCGAACTCGATCGCCTATTATCTGATCAGCAAGGTCGCGCGCGATCACGGCGTGATCGTGCTTTTGTCCGGCGAGGGCGCCGACGAGCTGTTCGGCGGCTACAGCTGGGCCTATCGCCGGACTCTCTGGCTGCACCGGCTGCAACCGATCCTGCGCCGGTTGCCGAAGCGGCTCTACGATCTCGCCCAGCTCGTCGGTCTACGCCGAGGCCGGCATGCCGGTGACCTCCCCCCTCTTTCGTGACCTGCTGCCGCCGACGATCGACCTCCTCGATCGCTACGCGCGCTACGACTGGCGCGAGCAGTGCGCCGCCGCCTATGGCTTCGTCGAGGCGTCCCGCGCAGCGCGCGGTGCTCGGGACCATGCTGGCCGACCTCAGCGATTTTCTCACACCCCTGCTGCGGCGCCTGGACCGGACCAGCATGGGCGCCTCGGTCGAGTGCCGCGTGCCGTTCCTCGACCACCGGCTGGTGCACGAATGCATCAACCTGCCGATGCGCTACCGGGTCGGCGCGCGGGCGAACAAGTGGGTGCTGAAGCGGGTCGCCGAGCGCTACCTGCCGGCGGGCCTGGTCGAGCGCAAGAAGATGGGGTTCCCCATACCGCTCGCGGACTACGTGCGGCCGCTGGCGTCGACCAGCTTCTTCGCCGGCGGGTTCTGCGAGGACGAGCTCGGCCTCAAACGCCGTGGGCTCGAGCGGCTGCTCGACGGCTGGGAGCGCTGGGTCTATGCCTTCTTCGGCCTCGTCACCCTCGAGATCTGGGGACGGCTGCACTTCCGCAACCAGTCGGTCGAGGCGGTCGAAGAGCAGATCCGGACTTCAGGAGCGCGCGCCATGCCGAGGGGCGCCTCTGGTCGCTTGCGGCCAAGCCCCCTTTCGTACTAAGACGACCCGAGGGCGCAGTAGTGCCAAGCTGCCGACCCAAGCCTTCCTCAACACGGACAGACCTCTCGAAGGGCGTGCCGATGAAGACCATGCTGAAAAATGCCGTGAAGTCGATCCTTCGGAGCTCCGAGGTCAGAATTGACATACCAATGTCGACGATTGGGTTTGAGATCCGCCGGTCGACGCTGATTCCCATGATCGAGAGCAAGGTTCGTCGCTTGCTGTACTTCAGGAGAATGTTCGACCGCATCAGGAACATCGAGGGCGACGTGGTCGAATGCGGGGTTCTCTATGGCGAAAGCTTTCTCTTTCTCAGCTTTCTCGCCAAGGACGAAGCCAAGAAGCGGAAAGTCTGGGGCTTCGACTCGTTCGATCCGTTGCCGCCCGGCACGACCAAAGACAAAGCAAACACGCCGCGTCAGCTGAGAGAATTGACCGGCATTGAAATCAGCACTGCCTCGGTCGAGAAGCTGCTGATTGACGCCGGGCTTGGTCAAGATTTTGTCATGTCACAAGTCACTCTCGTTAAAGGATATTTTCGAGGATACCTTGAAAAAATTCACTGGCAAGAAGATCGCCCTGCTTCATCGTCGATGTCGATCTGTACGATTCCTGCAAATGTGTTTGGATGAATTGTATCCGCAAGTCGCAACCGGCGGTGTGATCATGTTCAATGAGTACATGGGCACCAATGAGCATGCGCTACTTTCCTGGGGCGCAACGGGCGATCGATGATTTTTTTGGCGAACGGCGCAGCGAAATTCGACGAGATGCGGTCGCTGGCAAATACTACTTTGTCAAAAATGCGAGTTGACGGGGCGGGGTGGACGCAAGGACCAGGATCGGTGCGTCGGCCGAGTTGGCGGGGCCGCGACGGGTCGATCGAGCGGCTGTGCGTCGGCCTCCGCGAGACAATCCGGCGACCGCAATCCGGCGACGGCCGACCGCCGGCTGGTCGCGCCTGGCAGGGCCGGGTCTGCGTCGCTCCGACCTCGCCAGCCTCGACCTGACCGCGAGCAGTCTGCCGGGTCGAGCGCCAGCAGATGCCGAAAACCGCCTGAGCCATGCCAACCCTGACCGGGCAAGCCGTGCGCGGCACGGCCTTGATGTCGGCCGCCCTGCTGCTGCTCACCGCGTCCAGCTACGTGGTCGCGGTGGTCCTGGCGCGCGCCCTCGGCCCGGCCGACTACGGGGTCTACGGCATCATCTACTCGGTGCTGCTCTCGATCGAGCTGATCGGCCGGCTCGGCATCACCCAGGCGGTGGCCCGGCTGATCGCCGAGCGCGGCGTGCTCGAGCCCCGGCTCGAGGCCAGCGGCCTGACCCTGGTCCTGCTGGTCAACATCACGATCTTCGCGGCCTTCCTGGCCAGCGCGGGCTGGCTCGCCGAGCTCTTCAACATCCCGGAGAACGGCCGCTTCCTGTTTCGGGTCGCAGCGCTCGACATCCCGTTCTACGGCGTCTACTTCATCCTGCTCGAGATCCTGGGCGGGCGGCGCGATTTCCTCTCCGAGAGCCTCGGCGTCGCGGTCTACAGCCTCGCCAAGGTGGCCGGCGTGGCGGTCCTGGTGGCGGTCGGCCCGACCATCACGGGCGGGCTCCTGCTCAACGTCGCGGCCTCGATCGCCGGCCTTGCCTGTCTCGTATGGCGGGTCGGGCGGCGCAGCTTCAGGCTCGATCTGGCTTATCGCGCGCCGATCATCCGGCTGGCGATCCCGGTGGCACTCGGCGCCGATCGGGACCCAGCTCCTGAGCGCCATCGACCTGTGGTCGCTGAATGCGATCGGCACCGAGGTCGCCGACGACGTCAAGGGCTTTTACGTCGCCGCGACCATGCTGGCGCGGATCCCGAACCTGAGCGCCATCGTCATGACCGCGGTGCTGATCCCGTCCGTGGGCCGCGCCACCGGGATGGGCGATCTGGCGCTGGTCCAGGCCACGATCCGGGGCGCCATCCGCTTTCTCGCGATCACGCTGATCCCGGGCTGCGCCCTGCTCGCGATCGAGGCGAAGCCGGTCATGGCGCTCCTGTTCTCGCCCGAGTACGGCCAGGGCGCGTCGCTGCTGCAGATCCTGGTCTTCGCCCATGGCCTGTTCAACACGACCTTCCTGACCCTGATCGCGATCCTGGTCGCGGTCAACGAGCCGCGCCGGGGGGCGGTGATCGCGCTCGCCGTCCTGCCGGTGGCCCTGCTCGGCAACTGGTTGCTGATCCCGCTCCTCGGAGCTCCGGGCGCCGCGCTCGCCGCGCTGCTGGCGATGATGGCCGCGGCGGCGGCCGCGACGATCGTGGTCTGGCGGCGGGTCGGCCCGATCCTCGAGCCCCTGGTCCTCGCGAAGACGCTGCTGGCGACCGCCGCGGTCGGTCTTGCGGCGGCGCTGATCCCGAGCGAGGGCCTGATGACGCTGGTCGAGCTGGCCGGGCTTGGCCTCGCCTTCCTCGGCCTCGCGAGCCTGCTCGGGCTGATCACCAAGGCGGACCTTGCGCCCTTTCTGCCGGCCAAGCTCGGGATCAGGTTCGGACCGGGGTCCTGACGGCTCAGGACCTTCCGGCCCCGAGATGGTCGGCCAGGCGGAGCGCCAGCGCCACGATCGTCAGCGTCGGATTGGCGTGACCGGCGCTCGGGAACACCGCGCTGCCGGCGACGTAGAGGTTGCGCACGCCGAACACCCGGCAGTCGCGGTCGACCACGCCGGTCCGGGGGCTGGCACTCATCCGGGTGGTGCCCATGTGGTGCGAGGCGTCGGTGTAGCGCGGCTCGCCCGCTGCCCGGCTCCAGGGTGCCGAGCCCGCGCTGCTCGACCGCCCGGCCGAGGACCGCCTGGAGCCGGAGCACGCTCTGGTGGACGCTGTCCGGAATCCGCCAGTCGAGGACCAGCCGGTTCAGCCCCAGGCGGTCGGTGTCCCGGCTCAGCGTGACCCGGCTTTCTGGCTGCGGCGGCTGCTCGCAGAAATAGACCACGATGTAGCGCCTGGCCCTGCGCTCGGGCGCCAGCCGGTAGCGCGCCAGCGTGACCAGGCGCCAGAGCCGGTGCGGCAGGATCTCCTTGGGCGACAGCAGATAGATGAAGTCCTGCACGGCGGGCGCAAGGCGGGCCTTGCCGAGCTCGAGACGCCCGCCCGCATGCCCGCGCCGGAGCAGGACCTTGCCGACCTCGACCGCTGCCTGATAGTGCTGCGCGGCGTAGCCGGAGGCCTCCTCCTCGAGGGTCAGGTAGTGGTTCAGGAGGCCGTCTTGCGCCTGGGCCTCGGGCGCGAGGCCGATGCCGAGCTGGACCTTGCCGTCGCTGAGCGGCCAGCCCCGCATCAGCGTCAGGCGTCGCCCAGGCGCGAGGCGCACGGCGCCGAACACCGCCCGCGGGTGGTCCATGAAATAGCGCCCGACCAGATCGCCGCCGTTGCCGATGCCCTGGCCCTGGCGATCGCGGGATGCGAGCAGCAGGCGCGGGGTCTCGAGCCCGCCCGCCGCCAGGACGAAGGTCTGCGCCTCGAGCCGGAAGACCTTGCCGGCGAGCGTCTGCGCGCTCAGCGCGCGGACCGCGGCGCCGTCGTCGTCGAGCTCGATCCGGGTCACGCTCGCGTGCAGCAGCAGCCGGACGCCGGCAGCGTGCTTCAGGCGGCGGCGCTCGCTGCCGCCGAAGCGCTTCGGCCTCGGCGCCCAGAGCGAGACGGTCGGCATCGCGTCCGGGTTGGCCAGGAGGCCGCGCTCGGCCTCGCTCAGCCGGCGGTCGTGGGTCGCGAGCTCGAACTGCGCGAGGCTGCCGAGCCCGAGGATCGCCGCAGCCCTCGGGTAGTAGCCGAAGACCTCGTCGGCGGCGATCGGCCAGCCGCTGTCCGGGACCCAGGGGCGCGCGGCGAAGTCCTGCGCCTGCAGGCGCATGCAGCGACCGGCCCAGAGGTTGCAGCTGCCGCCGAAATAGCGCGCCCGCGACATGTAGTTCGGCCGCGGGGGGTAGCCGACCGTCTCGAGGTCGTAGAGCGACTGGACCGCCGCCTCCGGCTCGAACCCGCCGCTCTCGACCAAGAGGACGCTGCGGCCCGCGGCCTCGAGCCCGAGGGCGAGCGTGATGCCGGCGGCGCCCGCGCCGACGATGCAGATCCCGGCCTCGAGGCGCGCCCCATCATCGAGCGTCCGCCCGTCGATGATGGTCAAGGATGCATCTCCATGACGCCTCGAGCAGGGCAGGGTAGCGGCATTGCTGCTTCGTCTGGTGCTGCAATCGGGCGCAAGAGCCGCGCTCGGCGACCCGCCGTCCGCCGGCTGCGCGGGACGCCGGGCACCGTCTGCGGCGGTCCTTGCCTAGACCGCCATGCTCAGCTGGGGCGCGGTCGGCCCGTCGCCTGCGATCGTGGTCCGCCGCATGTCCCGCACCTCCAGGGTCTCCGGATAGCGGCGGGCCCGGTGCATGGTCTGGCGGTTGTCCCAGATCACGAGGTCGTGCCGCCGCCAGTGGTGGGCGTGGACGAACTCGCGCTGGGTCGCGTGCTCGATCAGATCGCGCAGCAGCGCGCGCGCCTCCGGCATCGGCCAGCCGACGATCGTGCCGGCGTGCGAGGCAAGGAACAGCGACCTGCGGCCGGTGACCGGGTGGGTGCGCACCAGACGCTGGCGGACCGGCGCGAAGGTGACCTTCTCCTCGTCGGTGAACTCGGTGAAGCCGAGCAGGCCGCGCGAATACATCAGCGAGTGCTCGCAGATCAGGTCCTCGATCTCGGCCTTGGTCGCCGCGTCGAGGGCGTCGTAGGCGGCGCGCATGTCGGCGAACTCGGTATCGCCGCCGCTGGACGGCACGGCGCGCGCCGAAAGCAGCGAATATTTGGCCGGGATCGCCCGGAACGAGCTGTCGGAGTGCCAGAGCCGGTTGCCGAGATTGAACATGCGCCGGCGATCGTCGCGCGCGAACAGGCGATGGTCGCGATCGAGGTTCGAGATGTCCGCGAGCTCGACCGGCAGCCGCCGGTCCTCGACGCTGGTCACGTTGCTGCCGACCGCGAGCTCGATCGCGCCGAAATTGCGGCTGAACGCGACCTGCTGCTCATCGCTGAGCGGCTGGTCGTGGAACACCAGCACCGCAAAGCGGTCCATCCCGGCCTCGATCGCCAGGACCTCGTCGGCGCCGAGCGGCCGGCAGAGATCGACCCCCTCGACCTCGCCGACGAACAGCGGGTGGAGCTGGCGGATCGCGATCGTCATGGCCGGGCCTCCCTCATTCGGTCCTCAGCATCCGACAGCGGACCGGCTCTGGCAAGCGGGCGGCCTTGCCAGGGCCGGGCCGCTGGTCCACTACCGGCTGCAAGCCTGCGATCCGGGAGACCGTCCATGAGCCGCCTGCCCGAGCTTCCCTACGAGCAGATGAGCGCCGAACAGCGCCGCGTCCACGATGAGATCGCGGCCGGTCCGCGCGGCCACGTCGTGGGCCCGCTCAAGGTCTGGCTGCACGCGCCGGGGCTGGCCGATCGCGCCCAGAAGCTCGGCGCCTATGCCCGCTTCGAGAGCTCGCTGCCGCCCGCGCTCCTTGAGCTCGCGATCCTGGTCACCGGCAGCGCCTGGAAGGCCGAGTTCGAGTGGTACGCGCACGCGAGGCTCGCGCGCACGGCCGGCATTCCGGAGGCCGTGATCGAGGCGATCCGGACCGGCGCCGAGCCCGCGCTCGCCGATCCGAAAGCCCGCGCGGTCTACGCGGTCGCGCGCGAGCTGCACAGCACGCGGGCGCTCTCGGATGCGACCTACGCCAAGGCCGAAGCGGCGCTCGGGCGCGAGGGCCTGGTCGACCTGGTCGGCATCCTCGGCTACTACACGCTGGTCTCGATGACGCTCAACGCGTTCGACGTGCCGACCCCGGACGGCTCGCGCGCGTTCGCGGACTGAGGCTCAACCGGCGTCGGGATGGGGCGCGACGCAGGTCGCGGACAGGCCGCCGTCGACGATCAGCTCGGTCGCGGTGATGTATTTGGCGGCGTCGGAGGCGAGGAACAGCACCGCCTCCGCGACGTCGAAGCCGTCGCCCATCCGGCCCATCGGCACCTGGCGGTGGCGCGCCGCGATCAGCTTCTCGGCATCGCCGCCGGCGCGCTCGTGGACGAGGCGCGCCTTGACCAGCGGCGTGTTCATCAGCCCCGGAATCACCGTGTTGATGCGCAGGTTCTGCGGCGCGTATCTGACCGCGGTCACGCGCGAGAACTGGATCAGCGCCGCCTTGGCGGCCGCGTAGGCGACCACGTCCGGGCCGAAGAACCGGAGCGCCGCGATCGAGGCGAGGTTGACGATCGCACCGCCGCCCTGGCCGACCATGATCGGGATCACCCGCTTGCAGCTCTGGAACACGTAGGTGAGGTTGATGTCGAGCTGCTTTGCCCAGACCTGCTCGGGCATGCTGACCGGGTCGCCCGGCGCCGAGCCGCCGACGTTGTTGACCAGGACGTCGATCCGGCCGAAGCGCTCCAGGCAGGCGGCGACCGTGGCGTCGAGGTCTTCGGATCGGGTGACGTCGGCGACCTGCCCGTGAAACACCCCGCCTTCGCCCTCGATCACGCTGCCGGTCTCGGCTACCGCCTCGGCGCTCTGATCGACCCCGAACACGGCCGCGCCTTCGCGCGCGAACAGCGTTGCCGTGGCCTTGCCGTTGCCGAAGCCCGGCCCGACGCTGCCGGCGCCCAGCACCAGCGCGACCTTGTCCCGAAAGCGCATGGCGGTTCTCAGCCCCCAAAGGCGCCCTGGGTGTTGACGTAAAGCGCATAGACCGACTGGCTCGCGGCCATGAACAGACGGTTGCGCTTGAGCCCGCCGAAGCAGACGTTGGCGCAGCGCTCGGGCAGCGCGATCCGGCCGATCCTCTTGCCGTCGGGCGCGAAGATCAGGACGCCGTCGAGCGCCTCGCTGCCCATCCCCCAGCCGCACCAGAGATTGCCGTCGACATCGCAGCGCATGCCGTCCGGGGTGCCGCCCTCGGCGTCGATCAGCACCCGCTTGCCCGTGATCTCGCGGCCGTTCGCGGCGACATCGAAGGCCAGGATCTTGCGGTGGGGCAGCCCCCTTGATTCGACCACGTAGAGCAGCCGCTCGTCCGGGGAGAAGCAGAGCCCGTTCGGGCCCAGCACGTCGTCGGCGAGCACGCAGGCCTCGCCGCTCTGGCCATCGATCCGGTAGATCGCCTGCGCCACCTCCGACTCGGCCTTGTGGCCCTCGTAATGCCCGAGGATCCCGAACGGCGGGTCGGTGAACCAGATCGAGCCGTCCGACTTCACGACCACGTCGTTCGGCGAGTTGAGCCGCTTGCCCTGCCAGCGGTCCATCAGCACGCGTCACCGTCCCGTCGTATTCGGTCCGCGTCACCCGCCGCCCGTGCTCGCAGGTGATCAGCCGCCCCTGGCGGTCGCGGGTGTTGCCGTTGGCGAAGTTCGAGGGCCGGCGGAAGACGCTGACCCGGCCGGTCTCCTCCTCCCACTTCAGGATCCGGTCGTTCGGGATGTCGCTCCACAAAAGATACCGCCCGTCGCCGAACCAGACCGGCCCCTCCGCCCACCGGCAGCCGGTATAGAGCTTCTCGACCGCGGCGCTGAAGATCCGGTACTTCGCGAACCGCTCATCCAGCACCTCGACCGCCGGATCGGGATAGCGCACCGGCGCGCGCCACGCGCCGCTCGAGGCGTCATCTCGGGTCATCCTCACGCCTTCCTCCCCTGGCGCCGCTCCGTGGCGCTCGCCTTGGACTGGCAAGGTCAAACCACGGGGTGCCGATAGCGGTCAACTCATTCCCGATCGGCCCGACCGGCGATGACCGCCGTCGCTCGCTCAGGTCAGCGCATCCTTGCGTCGACGCAACAGCTTGCGCCAGCCGGAGTGGCGCTTGAGCCTATCGCCGGCGTCACGCGGGGGCGGGCTCGGCTCCGGGCTGGGCTGAAAGTCGGGCGAGCCTTCGGGCGGGAAAGGGAGGGTGTCGGTCATCTCGGCGCGCTCGGCGAAATCGAATTCCGGAAACGGCAACCGCTTCTCCTCGCGCCAGCGGCGGACTTCGGCCTCGGCTGCCTCGGTTCGCGCACCGTCGACCCCGCCATCGCGGCTGAAATAGACCGTGCGCGACGGGAAGGCGAAGCCCGTCCCGGACTGGCGGACGATCTCCGCGATCCGCAGGTTCAGATCCTCCCTGATGGCGAGGAACTCGTCCCAGTCGGTGGCGCGGACGAAGGCGAAGACGTCGAGCACGAAGGCCGAATCGCCGAACGCGCTGAGGCGCACCCGCGCCGGGTCTGGCAGCACCTTGCTGTGCTGGATGAGAAGCTTGCGGATCCTGGCCGCGACATGCCGCAGCTGGTCCGGCGTGGTCTCGTAGCGCAGGCCGATCGAGGCTTGGAACAGGTTCATGTCGCGGCGGGTATAGTTGACGATCTGGAGCTGCGCGAAATCGGCGTTCGGCACCGTGATCACGGTGCGGTCGAGCCCGCGGACCCGGGTCGAGCGCAGCCCGATCTCCTCGACGGTGCCCAGCTTGTCGCCAAAGCTGCAGAACTCCCCGACCCTGACCGGTTTGTCGGCGAACAGCACGAAGCCGCCGATGATGTTCTCGAGCGTGGGCCTGATCGCCAGCGCCACGGCGAGGCCGCCGATGCCGAGGCCCGCGATGATCGGCGTGATGCTGAGGCCGAACTCGCTGGCGGCCTGGAGGATCACGAGCAGGGCCCCGATGATGCTCAAGATGCGAAAGCAGAGGCGGATCAGGGCCGCGTCCAGGCTGCCCTTGCCGGATGCGAACCAATGCATGACGAAGTTGCCGATGCCGCCGATCAGAACGGCCACCAGCCACGCGAGCAGGAGGTAGCGGACGGCCGTGAT
The DNA here is from genome assembly GCA_963756905.1 of uncultured Alphaproteobacteria bacterium. Lineage (GTDB taxonomy): Bacteria > Pseudomonadota > Alphaproteobacteria > Geminicoccales > Geminicoccaceae > DATAOG01. The sequence goes on along the minus strand of CAVWPO010000017.1, from coordinate 63,180 downwards.
CGTCGCCGACGCGACGACGCCTGGCTGCTCGTGAAACAACACCGCCCGTTCCACGAAGGCCTGCAGGCCGACCGCAGCCGCGATCGCGCAGAGCACCGCCGCAGGCCGACCTAACCGCCAGTCGATGCCCGCTCTTTGGCTGCGCCGGTCCAACATCCACCCGAGCCACCAAGCCAGCGAGGCGATGCCGACGGCCGCGAGACCGCCCAGGAGCACGGCCAGCCACTTCCAGACCGGCTGTCCGGAAATCGGCAGGAAAGCCCATCGCGGCAGACCCCAGATCTTCGCCGCCAGGACGTCCGGCATGGCGTCGCCGGGGGCAGCTCGCCAGGTCCCGATCACGTTGGCCGGCCCGCGCTGCACGGGACGGTCCTTGACCAGGTCGTAGAACCGGTGCGCCCTCGCGACGCTGTCCGGGGTGAACAGGAACTCGCCGGCCCGCTCGCCGTCCGCCACCTTGGCGATCGTGATCTCGGTGCCCGGTATCGACCAGCGTGTCAGGTGCTGAGCCGCCACCGCCGTCGCATCGGGGATCGAATCGAGTGGTGGCAGATCGATCCGACTGAGCGTTTCGTAAAGATAAAGAGCATCGGCAATCCCGATTTCAAACAAGAGCGCTTCGCCGACGTCGGGCAAATCGAGCGTGCGCAAGGCCCGTCTCGCCTGCGCGTCGGTCTGAGCGGCGCCCGCGCGCGCCAGCCAGGAGCGATACGCGATCTCCGTATTGTCGCGAAACGCCAGAAACGTCGCGCGGGGACTGGATGTGTCGACGGGCTCCAAAGGATTTCGATTGGAGTCCGCGGCGAGGCTGGCGGTCATCGAGCCAAACATGATGGCCAGCGCCGCAAGGGGAATCATGCACCGCGCTGCGGTCGCTGGCGGTCGAATAGCGCGATCCTCGGCCATGCTGGCCCCCGTTCCACGACCTTTCCGGCGAACCCGCCCACTCCAGACCCGCTCGGGAGACGCTCTGCAGGAACCGGTTCACAATATCGCCCGGTGGCGGGTGGACAAGATCGCTGGCGCGCAGCATCCTCCGCGGACCGTCGGCATCAGGCATCGAGACAGGCGATGATCGCTCGCAGGCTCGCTCGACCACTTGCCTTCGTCGCGATCGTGGCCGCTCTCGGCGCGGCGCTCTGGTTCGCGACCCGGCCGCCGCCGCTGACGGTCCAGGGCGAGGTCGACGCCAACCGCGCGGATGTCAGCGCCAGGGTCTCCGGTCGCGTCCACGCGTACATGGTGGATGTCGGCGACACGGTCGAGCCCGGCGCGGTCATCGCCCGGCTCGAGAGCCCGCAGCTCGAGGCGGCGCTCGCGGTCGCGGAGGCGGCGCTCGTGACCGCGCAGGCCGATCTGGACCGGATCAACAACACCCAGCCCCAGGTCATCGCCGCGCGCAAGGCCGAGCTCGCGGAGGCCGACGCCGACGTCACGCTCGCCGGCGAGACCCACGAGCGTCAGGTCCAGCTCGTGCGCCTCCACGACACGCCACAGTCCCGCCTCGACGAGGCGACCCGCGATCTGCAGACCGCGCTCCGCCAGCGCGACTCCGCGGACGCCGAGCTGCAGCTGGCGATCCGCAACTCGACCGCCCAGACCGCGGTCGCCACCGCCAACGTCAAGCAGGCGGAAGCGACCGTCGAGCAGTGGCGGACCGACCAGGCCGAGCTCGAGATCCATGCGCCGATCCATGGCCAGGTCACCACCAGGATCGCGGAGCTCGGCGAGAACTTCGGCGTCGGCGCGCCGCTGTTCTCGATCGTCGACCTCGATGACGAATGGTTCACCTTCAACCTGCGCGAAGACCTCCTGGGCGGGCTCAAGGTCGGCGACCAGTTCACGGTGACCGTGCCGGCGATGCGCAACGCCGAGATCCCGCTGCGGGTCACGGTGATCAACGCCCAGGGCCAGTTCGCGACCTGGCGGGCGACGCGCGCGACCGGCGATTTCGATCTGCGGACCTTCGAGGTGCGCGCCAAGCCGATCACGCCGCAGGACGGCCTGCGTCCGGGCATGAGCGGCATCGCTGCCTGGGACCGTCGTGGCGCCCGCTCCCGCTGAGCGCCGCCGGCGCGCGCTCCGGCCCGGCTTCGCGCTGGTCTGCCGGCGCGAGTTCCGCTGGCTGCGGCGCCGGCCGCTCCTCCTGTTCTTCACGACCGGCCTGCCGTTCTTCCTGATGTCGCTCTTGACCGTGGTCTTCAGCGCCGGCCTGCCGACCGAGCTGCCGGTCGCCGTGCTCGACCGCGACACGACCGACCTGTCGCGCGCCGTGATCAGGGCGGTCGATGCGACCTCGGAGATCGCGATCGTCGAGCAGGTCGACGATCTGGCGCAAGGCCGGCACCTGATCCTCTCCGGCAGGGTCTACGGCGTCCTGATGCTGCCGCTCAACCTGCAGCGCGACGCCTTCGCCGGTCGTCGGCCCGAGGTCGTGTTCTTCTACGACAACCAGCACATGACCGTCGGTGGCATCCTCGCGCGCGGGGCCGCCAACGCGGTCGGCGCCGCTGGTGCTGCCGTCCAGGTGGCCTTGCGCAGCTCCAAGGGGGAGCCGGTCGAGATTGCACAAGGCGCGATCGCGCCGATCCCGATCCAGCTCAACGCCCTGTTCAATCCGGCCCTCAACTACGCCCATTTCCTGCTGGCAGCGCTCCTGCCCGCCGTGCTCCAGATCATCGTCGTCACGACCTCGGCCTATTCCGTCGGTCTCGACATCGAGGGCCGCTATCGTCTCGGGACCCTGCGCCGGCTCGGCGGCGGCCTCTGGCCGGCGCTGTTCGGCAAGCTCCTGCCGCACACGCTCGTCTACCTGGTGATCTACGTGCTCGGCGAGAGCGTGCTCTTCGACTATCTGGAGATGCCGCTGCGCGGCCACGCGTGGCTCCTGGTGCTGGCGGCCATCCTCTTCATCTTCGCCTGCCAGCTGCTCGGCACGCTGCTGGTCGCGGTCACGCTGCGCATGGGCACAGCACTCAGCATGGCGGCGCTCCTCACCGCGCCGGCCTTCGGCTTCATGGGCATCAGCTTTCCGCGCCTGGGCATGAACGCCTTCGCCCACGCCTGGGGGGCGCTGCTGCCCGGCACCTGGTATCTGCAGGCGCGCGTCGACCAGACGCTGCGCGGCACGCCGCTCGATCTGAGCCTGCCGCCGATCGTGATCCTGGCGGCCTACGTGGTCGTCCTCGCGTGCCTGTGCGCGCTGCGCTTCGACACCCTGCGCCGCCGGCGGCTGCACCGTCTCGAGCGCCCGGAGCCGGCGCTGGCGGGCGGCGCATGAGCGCGACGCTCGCGGTCTACCGGCGCGAGCTCGTGCGGATCTTCACCGTGCGGCCGGCGTTCGCGGTGCTGGTCCTGGCGCTGTTCGTCTATGCCGCGCTCTATCCGCAGCCCTATCTGACCGAGACGCTGCGCGATGTGCCGATCGCCGTCGTCGACCGCGACGGCAGCACCAGCAGCCGGGAGCTCGTGCGCCGCATCGACGCCACGGACTCGGTCCGGGTCGCACAGGCCCTGCCGGACATGGTGACCGCCGAGCGCGCGGTCTACGCGCGCGAGGTCGACGGCATCCTGCTGATTCCGACCAATTTCGAGCGCGACCTGCTGCATGGCAGGCCCTCGCCGGTGGCGCTGTACAGCGATGCCGGCTACTTCCTGATGAACTCGCGGATCTCCGGCGCGGTCGCGGCCACCGTGCACGACTTCGGCGCCAAGATCGAGGCGGCCCGCCTGGTGCGCGCCGGGGTCGATCCCGGGATCGCCGCGGCCGCCGCCGATCCGCTGCCGCTGACCGCGGTGACCTTGTTCAACCCGCAGGCCGGCTATGCGACCTACGTCCTGCCGGCCGCCTTCGTCCTGATCCTGCAGCAGACCCTGCTGATGGGCATCGGCCTCCTGGCCACCTCGAAGGACGAGAGCACCGCGGTCGAGCGGGGCGTGCCGGCCGGCGCTGCCGCCACCGTCCTCGGCAAGGCGCTGGCCTATCTGACGCTGCAGGCGGTCCTGCTGCCCTCCTTCCGGATCACCCTGCCCTGGCTCTACGGCCTGCCGCGGCTCGGCGACGTGACCACGATCCTTGTGTTCGCGGTGCCCTTCGTGCTCGCGGTGAGCCTTCTCGGGCTCTCCGTGAGCGCGCTGATGCGCACGCCCGAGACCGTGCAGCTGGCCTTCGTGGCACTCGGGCTGCCGCTGTTCTTCCTCTCGGGCGCGTCCTGGCCGACCGTCGCGATCCCGAGGCCGATCGCGCTCGTGGCGAGCTTCGTGCCCAGCACCGCGGCGATCGACGGTTTCGTGCGCATCACCCAGATGGGCGCCACGCTCGCCGACGTGCGCACCCAGTTTCTGACGCTCTGCGCGCTGGTGCTCCTCTACGGCGCCGCCGCGATCTACCTGGAATCATCCCGAAGGCCACGAGTTTTGAGCCCGCAACGACCGTAGGCTCCTTGGAACCACGTCACCCTGGCGTTTCGCGACGGAGGCAGGATCATGACCGACCGAGAGGCATCGCCGTCTGTGCTTGCGTTCGAACGCGCGCCCTTGCCGCCGCGCCTTTGCAACCTCGACCGGCTGCTGTTCGCGCTCGAGGCGCGCGGGCTGGACGGGATCGTCGCCTCGCTGCCCTGGAACGTCTTCTACCTCACGAGCTTCAACGGCATCGCCCACAAGGCGGACGAGCCCAGGCCCTACGCGGTCCTGCTCTCGCGCCACGCGCCCGAGCACCCGGTCCTGGTGGTGGCCGACTATTATCTGGCGACCTTCCTCACCCAGCCGACCTGGGTTGAGGACATCCGCCCGTTCCGCGCGGTCATGATGCCGCTCGATCTGGCGCCCGCGCGCGCCGACATCGACCGCTTCATCCCGCAGCACGGCAAGAACGTCGCCTGGGTCGAGCGCGCGAGAAATCGCTACGCCTTCGACATGGCGGGCGCGGTCCGGGGCGCGCTCCGGGATCTCAAGCTGGACCGCGCCCGGGTCGGCTTCGACGACATGGGCTTTGGCTTCCGGCTCGGCGTCGAGGGGCTCGAGGTCGCCGACGGCTACGACCCGCTGATGTTCGCGCGCGCGGTCAAGACCGGGGCCGAGATGCGCCTGCTCGAGCGCGCGACGGCGCTCAACGAGACCGCCATCCGGCAGACCGTCGCCGCCTGGGACAAGGGCGCCACCTGGCGCGATCTGAACCGCGCCTACGCCCGCGCGGTCGCCGGGCTCGGCGGCTTCGTGCGCGATCCCGGCGCCATGGTCTGGGGCCACCCGCGCGGCGCCGACCCGGCGCTCATGCTCTCGACCGCGCTCGAGGATGACGAGGTCGCGCCCGGCACGCATGTCATGTTCGACTGCCACGGCACCCTCGACCTCTACTGCTGGGACGGCGGCAAGACCTGGGTGGTCGAGGGCGAGCCGGAAGGCGGTGCCAGGCGCTTCGCAAGCGCGACCGTGGCGGTCGCGGACGCCCTGCTCGAGGCGATGCGGCCGGGCGTCCGGGTCAGCCAGCTGCAGGCGCGGGCGCGCGAGGTCTACCGGCGGGAAGGCGTGCCCGATCCGGCGGCCGCCGTGATCTTCTTCCACGGCCTCGGGCTCTCGCACATGGACGTCGAGCAGACGCTCCCCGACGGCCGGCCGAACACCGACTGGGCGCTCGAGGATGGCATGGTGGCACCCGTGCACCTCCTCTACCCCGGCGGCGAGCACGAGCGGCTGTGGCTGGAGGAGGTGATCAGGGTCACCCCGGACGGCGGCCGGCCGCTGTTCTCCTGGGGCTTCGCGCCGCTCTCCGGACCTTGAGCCGCGCCGCCACCGTCCCGCAGGGCAAAACAGCCCGCCGCGGCGGACCGGGCGGGCTGTCGGGCACACACTCTTTGAGCTCGTGCAACACTGGGGCGACCACGGGCCGAGTCAAGCCCGCCCCACGATATTGCGCTGCGACAATCGGGCTCGGGTGCAGCGCGGGCCTTCAGGCCTCCTGGCCGAGCGTGACCGCGACCTTCTGCGCCTGGCCCGCGCGTTGGACCGTGAGCGTGACCTGCTCGCCCGGCTTGTGGCGCTCGAGCGCGCTGAAATAGTCCTCGGTCGACGTCACCCGGTCGCCATCGATCGCGGTGATCAGATCGCCCAGCACGATGTTGCCGCCGAGATCGCGCTCGGTCGGGCGCAGGCCGGCGGCCGCGCCCGGGCCGCCCGGGTCGACCGCCATCACCAGCGCGCCATCCAGCCCCCAGCGCTGGGTCAGCTGGTCCGGCGCGAGCGCGATGCCGAGCCCGGCCCGGACCACCTTGCCGTTCCGGATCAGCTCGGTCACGACCTGGTTGACCTCGTCGACCGGGATCGCGAAGCCGACGCCGGCAAACGCGCCGGACGGGCTCAGGATCGAGGAGTTGATGCCGATCAGGCGGCCGGCGCTGTCGAGCAGCGGGCCGCCGGAATTGCCGGGATTGATCGCGGCGTCGGTCTGGATGACGTTGCGGATCTTGTGGCCGGGCACCGATTCGATCTCGCGCCCGAGCGCGCTGACGACGCCCGTGGTCAGCGTCTGGTCGAGCCCGAACGGATTGCCGATCGCGAACACCATCTGCCCGACCTGCAGGTTGGCCGACCTGCCGACCGTGATCGGCTGCAGCTTCGCTCCCGGCGTGTCGATCGCCAGCACGGCCAGGTCCTTGTCCGGATAGGCGCCGACCAGCCGGCCCTGCCAGGTCGAGCCGTCGGCGAGCACGACCACCGCCGCGTCGGCGCCGCGGATCACGTGGAAATTGGTCACCACATGGCCGTCCTGGTCCCAGACGAAGCCGGAGCCGGTGCCCTCGGGGACCTGCTGGACGTCGAAGCTGTACGGCTGGGTGGCGTTGACCAGCGTCGTGATGTGCACGACCGAGGGCGACGCCCGATGGAAGATCTCGATCGTGGTCTTCTCGATCTCGGCGAGATCGCCGCGCGCGGCCACCGGCCGCTCGAGCGCGGCCGGGTTGAGATCGCGCCAGGGCTTCGGCACCAGCGTCCAGAAGGCCCAGACGACGAACGCGCCGATCACCCCGAGCAGGACGAGGTTGAGCCAGAGCAACCGCCGCTGAAACGCGCCTCTCCCCGTTCATGCCGGCTCCTGCCCTACGTGGATCTTCCCGTTGAGGGTCTCCAAACCCTTAAGTCCTTCTGACCGAGCATGCTCCTCAGCATCCGGGGCCGTTACCGACCGGTCGCTCGCCGAGACGTCTCAAAGGGCACCCAGACGTGGTCTGACCGCACCAAATCCAAAAGAGCGATTGTTCGCTTCGGCTGCGCCATGGGCGCCAAAATGTCAACCCAGATACAAATATCAGCCCACCCAGTCCACCGCGTCACCTGGGTCAGCCAGCGCATGTCGTTGGCCGACTTGGCTTGCCGCCGGTTTTGTAACGCCGCTCCACAGCTGAACCAATTTGATGCACATCTTGGTGGCGCGCGCCATATCCTGGAGGCTGACCCATTCCAGCGGCCCATGGATCTCTTGCATGCCAGTGAAGAGGTTCGGCGTCGGTATGCCAAGCTCGGTCAGGCGCGAGCCATCGGTGCCGCCGCGGATGGGCACCGAGAAGGGCTCGACACCGGTCTGCCGGCAAGCCTCGCGCGCCAGCTCGACCGGGCGCATATCGTCCTTCAGCCAGTAGCGCATGTTGCGATACTGCTGGGTGATCGTGCAGCTGATCTGGGCGCGCGGCTCGGTGGCCTGGATCGTGGCGCAGACCTGCCGGAGCAGATCGCCCTGAGCGCGCAGGCCGTCCATCTCGAAGTCGCGCAGGATGAAGTGCAGCTTGGCCGCGGCCGCGCTGCCGCTGATCTGGTGGATATGGATGAAGCCCTGGCGGCCGTCGGTGGTCTCGGGCGTCAGCGTGACCTGGGGTAGAGTGTCGACGATTTTGGCCGCCAGGTGCAGCGCGTTCACCAGTTTGTCTTTGGCCCAGCCGGGATGAATCGAGACCCCCTGGACGTCCACCACCGCCGCGTCGGCCGAAAACGTCTCATACACGATCTCGCCCAGATGCGCGCCGTCCAGCGTGTAGCCGAACTCGGCGGCAAGGTCGCCGGGCAGGTTGGCATGGACGCCGCGGCCGATCTCCTCATCCGGCGTGAAGCAGATCCGGAGCGGGCCGTGCGCGATGTCGCGGTTGTTCATCAGGCTGCGCGCCACGACCATGATGATCGCCACGCCGGCCTTGTCGTCGGCGCCGAGCAGCGTCGTCCCGCTGCCGGTGATGATGTCGTCGCCCACCTTTGCCGCAAGATAGGGCAGGGCGGCAGGCGAGAGCACCATCTCCGGGTCGTCGGGCAGGACGATGTCGCCGCCCTGGTAATTGCGGTGGACGATCGGCTTTACGCCCGTGCCACTGAATTGCGGTGCCGTGTCCACATGCGCCAGCAGGGCGATCGTCGGCGCGTCCGTCTCGAGGGTCGCCGGAATCGTCGCCAGCACCGCACCGTAATCCGTCAGGCGCACGTCCTGCACCCCAATCTCCTTCAGCTCCTCGACCAGAAGGTTGAGCAGATCGTACTGCTTCCCGGTGCTGGGCGACGTGGGCGACGACGCATCGGCCTGGGTGTCGATGCGGATGTACCGGTTGAAGCGCTGCAGGAGCTCGTCTTCCAATTGCGATTTCATCCGGGATTCCCCAGTCGACCGCTTTGGCGGCCGATGATCCGGCGTTCCGGACCGATTGGCAAGGCTCTGGTCGGTACCGGCGGCTGCGGCATCCCGCGCTCGGGGACGAGGGAGCAGTGGTGGGTGGCGGGTCCGGCCGGTCCGGTCATCGGGCCATCCCGTTCGACAGGGTTTCGAGGCGACCGGACCGGTCGCGCCACCTCGTCGCGCTCGTGAGCCGGGGGCGACGCATGACCCACGCGTTATTGGTTGTCAGACCGAGCCGGCGCGCTTGGCCCTTCCCGACGCGCGCCGGAGCGCCTAAGGATCGCCGACGGTGCCTGCTGCAGCGAGGGCGAGATGGCGCGGGAAGGGCGGCGACCACGGCGGGACAAGGAAGCGGGTCCGGCGCAGGCGCCGTTCCGGCCGCTGCGCAACCCCTATCCGCCGTTCGAGATCCTCTCGGCCGACCAGATCGAGGCGATCCACCACGCTTCCCTCAGTGTCCTGGCCGAGATCGGCATGAACTTCCTGCTCGAGGACGCGCGCCAGATCCTCAAGGACGCCGGCTGCGCGGTCGATCCGGCGGGCACCCGGGTGCGCTTCGATCCGGCCTGGATCGAGGCCCAGGTCGCAATGGCGCCCGCCGCCTTCACCCTGCACGCGCGCAACCCGGAGCGCAGCGTGCATGTCGGCGACAATGCGATCAACTTCTCCCTCGTTGCGAGCGCGCCCCACGTCTCCGACCTCGAGGGCGGCCGGCGGACCGGCAACTTCGCCGACTACTGCAACCTTCTGAAGCTCGGCCAGAGCCTCAACATCTGCCACATGCTGGCCGGCTACCCGGTCGAGCCGGTCGACCTGCCGCCCGCGACCCGCCACCTGGACGCGGTCGCGGCCATGGCGACGCTCACCGACCGGACCCTCTACGGCTATGCGCTGGGCACCGTGCGCATCCGCGATTCGCTCGAGATCACCCGCATCGCCCGCCAGGCGACCCCGGCGCAACTGCTGGCCGAGCCCTCGATGACCACGGTCGTCAACGCCAATTCGCCCTTGCAGTACGACGGCCCGATGCTGGAGGGCGTGATCGAGATGGCGCGCCACAACCAGCCGGTCATCTTCACGCCCTTCACGCTCGCTGGCGCCATGGCGCCGATCACGGTCGCGGGCGCGCTCGTCCAGCAGAACGCCGAGGCGCTGGCCGGCATCGCGTTTGCCCAGTGCGTGCGCCCGGGCTGCCCGGTGGTCTACGGCAGCTTCACCTCCAACGTCGACATGAAGAGCGGGGCGCCCGCGTTCGGCACGCCCGAATACGCCAAGGCCACGATCGCCTCCGGCCAGCTCGCGCGCCGCTACCGGCTGCCGTACCGGGCCTCGAACGCCAACGCCTCGAACGCGCCCGACGCCCAGTCGGTCTACGAATCCGAGATGTCGATCTGGCCCTGCGTGCTGGCGCACACCAACATCGTCAAGCACAGCCTGGGCTGGCTCGAGGGCGGGCTCACGACCTCGTACGAGAAGATCATCCTGGACGCCGAGATGCTGCAGCTGATCGCGGCGTTTCTCGAACCGCTGGACACCGGCGCGGACGCGCTGGCGCTCGATGCGATCCGCGAGGTCGGCCCCGGCAGCCATTATTTTCAGGCGGCGCACACGATGGCGCGCTACGAGCACGCCTTCTACGCGCCCATGCTCTCCGACTGGCGCAACTTCGAGACCTGGCAGGAGGCTGGCTCGATCGACGCCACCCAGCGCGCCAACCGGATCTGGAAGGCGCTGCTCGCGGCCTACGAGCCGCCGCCGATCGAGCCCGCGGTCGCCGAGGAACTCGCGGCCTTCGTCGCCAAACGCAAGGAAGAGGGCGGGGCGCCCAGCAACTGATCCGCCGCCCTTCTCAGGGCAACATGGGTGCCGGTAGCTTGGCGCCGAACTTCGCAGACCGGAAGGGGTGCTCATGTCTGTCCGGATCGGCCTGCTGCTGGGTGACGCCGCCGGCATCGGCCCGGAGATCGCGACCAGGCTGCTGGCCTCCGATGCGCTTGACCCGGACCTCGCGACCGTGGTGATCGGCGATGCGCGGATCTTGCAACGCGGCGCCGCGGCCGCCGGGGTCGAGCTTGAGCTGCCCGAGGATCGCCCGCGCGGGCGACGCCCCGGCCGGCGCTGCGGCGCTGCTGCCGGGTCCGCCGGTCGATCCGGAAGCGGTGCCGCTCGGCCGGGCGAGCGCGCGCGCCGGCAAGGCCGTGCTGGATGGCTTCCGCATGGCGCTCGGCCTCGCGGCCGCCGGCGAGCTGGACGCGATCTGCTTTGCGCCCTGCAACAAGCAGGCGATGCACGAGGGCGGCCTCGAGCTCGAGGACGAGCTCAGGTTCTTCGTCCAAGTCCTGGATTTCAAAGGCTATGTCGGCGAGGTCAACGCCACCGACCAGCTCGCGACCACGCGCGTCACCTCGCACGTGCCGCTGAGCGCGGTGGCCGGCCTGATCACCGGGGAGGGCGTGCTGCAGGCGATCCGCCTCGCCCACGCGACGCTGATCGCCGCCGGCAAGCCGCATCCCAGGATCGCGGTCGCGGGCCTCAACCCGCACGCCGGCGACGGCGGCCTCTTCGGCCGCGAGGAGATCGAGATCATCGCGCCCGCGGTCGAGCGCGCGCGGGCCCTGCAGATCGCGGCCTCCGGGCCCTATCCCTCCGATACCGTGTTCGTGCGGGCGCGCGATGGCGCCTTCGATGCGGTCGTCACCATGTACCACGACCAGGGCCAGATCGCGATGAAGCTCCTGGGCTTCGAGCGCGGCATCACGATCCACGCCGGCCTGCCGTTCCCGATCACGACGCCCGCGCACGGCACCGCGTTCGACATCGCCGGCCGCGGCATCGCCAGGGCCGACGGGCTGATCCAGGCCTATCGTACGGCCTGCGCGATGGCCAAGGCGCGCCCCTCTCAGCGGTAGCGTCCAGGGCTCGATCCGCGCCCGGCCTTCAACGCGCCACGAACGGCTCGCCCTTCCCCGCCCTTGGAGGCCTTTGTCCGTCCAACCCGGCGTCTCGCTTGACCTGCAAATCCACCTTCGCTACGGTAGATTAGATAAGATCAAATAGCAGTTTTCCGCTCGGGTCTCGCGGCCGACCTCGTTGATCGCCGACTGGCGAAGACCGCGGCGACACTTCAATACGAAGCGGGAGATTACCCATGCAGACCCATCTTCTGAGGCGCTCGCTCCTCAGCGCCGCTTTGCTCGTCCTGACGTTCAGCACAGCCACCCTGACGCCTGCGGCCGCGGAGCCACCGGCCCTCGGCGTGCTGCCGTTCGCCAACCTGAGCGGCGACGCCGCGCAGGACGATCTGAGCCAGGTCGTGACCGACAATACCGTCAAGATCCTCTCCAAGGTCGGCGGCCTGCTCGTCGTCACGGGTGGCGCGCCCACCGCCGGCCAGGACAAGCCGCTGGCCGAGGTCGCCAAAGAGCTGGACGTGCGCTATGTCTTGCAAGGCGGCGTGCAGCAGTCCGGCGATCGCGTCCACATGACCGCCACCCTGAGCGATGTCACTGGCGACAAGACCCTGTGGTCCGAAAACTACGAGCGCGAGCTGAAAGCGGTCTTCGACCTCCAGGATGAGATCACCCGTCAAGTCGTGACCTCACTGGAGGTCCAGCTCACCCCGGAGGAGCAACAGCGGATCTGGCACCGGCAGACGAACGATCTGGAAGCGTACCAAGCGTACCTCCAGGGCCGCGAGCATCACTTGCACATTCGACAAAGGACGACAATGCCGAAGCCCAGAAGCTCTACGACAAGGCGCTCTGCACTGGACCCGGATTTTGCGATGGTCTGGGCATCTCTAGCAGAAACCTACTGGCTGGAAGCCCAATACTCAATGGGTCGAGGATACCGACGCGGCCTGGACGCGCGCCACCGAAGCAGCCCAGAAAGCGCTGGCCGCTGATGAGTCCAATCCGTATGCCTTCTCCGCAGTTGGGACTTATCGAAGCATCTCGGGGCGATCCCGCAAAGGCGGTTGCCCTGGCGGAGAAGGCCGCCGCCCTTGCTCCTAGTGACGCCGACATGAATGCTGTTCTGGGTATGCGTTTGACCCTGATCGCAGCGAAGCCAAAGGAAGGGCTGGAATTGATCACCAAAGCGATGCGCCTCAATCGCGCTTACCCCGATTGGTTTCTGGAAGCAGCCGGTTAGGCGAACTACTCGCTCGGCGACTATGACGCAGCGCTTGCTGCATTCCAGGAATACCACAAGCGTAATCCCGACGACACGGATGGTTATGTCGAGATCATCTACAGCTCGGCGACGGCCGACCGGCTGGATGCAGCAAAGGCCATGGTCGCCGAGCTGCTCGAGAAACACCCCGATTTCACAATCGAAGGTTACTCCGTGCTACACCAGTTCAAGGACCCGGCGGTCGACCAGCGCATACGCGACAACGCGGCCAAGGCGGGACTGCCGCAGTGAGACCGGTGGCGAAGGTGATCTGAGCCCATAGGCAAGCTCGGGCACAATCGATCGCTATCAGGGTCGGCTCTCGTCGTCAGGCGAGGCCGACCCGCTCGGCGCGCGGCGTCTTGCCGTACATCTGCCGGTAGCAGGTCGAGAAGTGCGAGGCGGAGACGAAGCCGGTGGCGAACGCGACGTTCATCACCGGCATCGTGGTCTGGTAGAGCAGGTGGCGGGCGCGCTCGAGGCGCAGCTCGAGATAGTATTGCGCGGGCGTGCGCCCGAGGTGCTTCTTGAACAGGCGCTCGAGCTGGCGGCGTGAGAGGCCGACGTAGCGCGCCAGCATCTCCTGGTCGAGCGGCTCCTCGACGTTGCTCTCCATCATCTCGATCGCGCCGATCAGCTTGGCGTGATGGATTCCGAGCCGGACCCGGTAGGGCATGCGCTGGTGGTCGTGGGGCTGGCGGATGCGATCGAGCAGGCACTGCTCGGAGACCTTGACCGCCAGCTCCTGGCCGTGGTCGCGCGCGATCAGGTGCAGCATCAGGTCGAGCGCGGCGGTGCCGCCCGAGCAGGTCAGGCGCTTGCCGTCGACCTCGAACAGATCGGCGCTGACCTCGATCTCCGGGAACGCCTCCATGAAGCCCGGCAGGTTCTCCCAGTGGATCGTGCAGCGGTGGTTGTGCAAAAGCCCGGCTTTGGCCAGAAGATGCGCGCCGGTGCAGAGCGCGCCCACCACCGCACCCGAGCGGTCGGCGCGCCGCAGCCAGGCGAACAGCTCGCGATCGGTGATCCGCTCGGCGCCGAGACCGCTGCAGAGGATGATCGTCGGCTGGTCGCGCCCGGGCCCGATATGGACCTCCGCGAGGCCGTGGTCGGCGGTCACCAGGCAGCCGTTGCTGGCCTGGACCGTGCCGGCGGCCTTGGCGACCACCTGCCAGCTGTAAAGGGTCTGCCCGGCCATGCGATTGGCGATCCGGAGCGCCTCGAGCGCCGAGACGAACGCCATCATCGAGAAGTTCGGCACCAGCACGAAAGCGAAGCGCTCGGGCGCCGGCCTCCGCTCCGGTCGAGCGGACGCCTGCGACTCCTGATGCCCGTTGCCTCGGCTCACCCCGCCAGCTCCTCGTTGGCCTTGCTACTCGCCCTGGCCTTGCTACTCGCCATGTCGCAAAGCCGACATTCGAGAGCCAATATCGACCGATCCACCGTTCAGGACAACCGGGCAGCCCATGTCGCGACCGAGATAGCCGATGTCGCCGCGGGCGATGCGGTGCTACACCGCTCCTGGCATCAGCATCCGCGGCAGGGGAGGCCCGAGCGCGCATGGCCACGACCACGATCAAGAGCGACATCGAGATCGCCCGGGCGGCGAGCCTGCTGCCGATCGGCGAGGTCGCCTCGCGGCTCGGCATTCCGGGCGAGGCGCTCTATCAGTACGGGCCCGACAAGGCCAAGATCGGCTTCGGCTTTCTCGAACGGCTCGGCGACCGGCCGGACGGCAAGCTGGTGCTGGTGACCGCGATCAACCCGACCCCGGCCGGCGAGGGCAAGACCACGACGACCGTGGGCTTGGGCGACGGCCTCAACCGGATCGGCGTGCGCGCCGCGATCTGCCTGCGCGAGCCGTCGCTCGGCCCCTGCTTCGGCATGAAGGGCGGGGCGGCCGGCGGCGGCTACGCGCAGGTCGTGCCGATGGAGGACATCAACCTCCACTTCACCGGCGACTTCCACGCGATCGGGGCCGCCAACAACCTGCTGGCCGCGCTGATCGACAACCACCTCTACTGGGGCAACGAGCTCGGGCTCGACGCGCGCCGGATCACCTGGCGCCGCGTGATGGACATGAACGACCGGGCGCTGCGTTCGGTCGTGAGCTCGCTCGGCGGGGTCGCCAACGGCTATCCGCGCGAGGACGGCTTCGACATCACGGTCGCCTCCGAGGTCATGGCGATCTTCTGCCTCGCGCAGGACATCCACGACCTCGAGCGCCGGCTCGGCAACATCATCGTCGGCCAGACCCGCGAGCGCCGCCCGGTGACCGCGGCCGACCTCAAGGCCGAAGGGCCGATGGCGGTCCTGCTCAAGGACGCGCTGATGCCGAACCTCGTGCAGACGCTCGAGCACAACCCCGCCTTCATCCACGGCGGCCCGTTCGCCAACATCGCCCATGGCTGCAATTCCGCGATCGCGACCAAGGCAGCCCTCAAGCTCGCCGACTACGTGGTCACCGAAGCGGGCTTCGGCGCCGACCTGGGCGCGGAGAAGTTCTTCGACATCAAATGCCGCAAGGCGGGCCTGACCCCCGACGCGGCGGTGGTCGTCGCGACCGTGCGCGCGCTCAAGATGCACGGCGGCGTCGCCCGCGACCGGCTCGGTGAGGAGAACCTGGACGCGCTCCGGCGCGGCATGGCCAATCTCGCCCGCCACGTCCAGAACGTCCGCCGCTTCGGCGTGCCGGCGGTGGTCGCGATCAACCACTTCACCAGCGACACGGCGGCCGAGACCGCCCTGGTCCAGGAGCTCTGCCGCGCCCAGGGGGTCGAGGCGATCGTCTGCAGCCATTGGGCCGAGGGTGGCGCCGGCACCCTGCGCCTGGCCGAGCACGTCGTCGCCTTGTGCGAGAGCGGCCACCGGCTCGACGGCCTCGGCTTCCAGCTGCTCTACCCGGACGACATGCCGCTCTGGGACAAGATGAAGACCATCGCGACCAAGATCTATGGCGCCGACGACATCATCGCCGACAAGACCATCCGCGCCCGCTTCGCCGAGCTCCAGGACCAGGGCTACGGCCACTATCCGATCTGCGTGGCCAAAACCCAATACAGCTTCTCGACCGACCCGAACCTGAAGGGTGCGCCCTCGCACCACGTGGTCCCGATCCGCGAGGTGCGGCTCGCGAACGGCGCCGAGTTCGTGGTCGCGATCTGCGGCGACATCATGACCATGCCCGGCCTGCCGCGCGTGCCCGCCGCCAACAGCATCCGGATCGACGCCCAGGGCCTGGTCGAGGGGTTGTTCTAGGTCGATTGAATCGCTGGTATGATGCGTGAGGGAGATCGGCCGCTTTCGTTCGGAGAAGCGCGCAGCGATCATGGAGCCACGTCATGCGAAGCCCTGCCAGCGTTGATGGCGCCGATCAAACCGGGACGGAGCGCGTGTTCGCCTTGTATCGCGAGCTCGTTCTGCAACGGTTTGGCCGTGACCTCGATCGGGTGGTCCTGTTCGGGTCACGAGCACGTGGGGAGGCGCACGAAGACAGCGATTGGGACGTCGCCGTCTTTCTGAAGCGCGCGATCACCGCTGCCGACCAACGCGGCGTGTCCGAGATCGGACATGATGTCATGTGTCAGACCGGCGCCATGATCCAGTCGATGGCCCTGCCGGCCGCGCGCTGGCAGGCCGATGACGAGTTCATCCGCAGCATCCGCCGTGACGGCGTGCCGATCTATGAGTGATGCCGCTGACAGTATGGCGGTTGCGCTGCGTTTCGCGACTCTCGCCCGAAAACACGACCCGATTGATTTTGAGGTGGTCATTCACACCGCTTACTTATTCGATGCACCACGCAGCGCGGGCGGCGCTGCTGGCCGCAAATGGAACGGCACCGACCAATCATGGACGGGTTGCCGCGAGCTTTGCCAGGCTGGCGCGGCGGCACGACCCCGCGCGCGGCCCGCTCCACAGCCGTACCCTTCGGGCCGCCTACGATTTGCGCATCGTATCGGATTATGGCCGGGCACAACGAAATCTCGCGAGCGACGCTATCGAGCTACTGCATCATCTGAGCGGCTTCCTGGATTTCTGCCAGGAGTTCATCGGCAGCCATGAATGATCAGATGAGCAGCACAGATCTTCGAGCACGAACGCGCACCAGTCGGTACTCGATCTGGTCGCTCGCCCGGAACGCGTTCCGCGGCCATCAGGACTGGGCGCCGGTGTGGCGGAGCCCGGAGCCGAAGCCGCGCTACGCCGTGATCATCGTCGGCGCCGGCGGCCATGGGCTCGCGACCGCCTGCTATCTCGCCAGGGAGTGCGGGATCACCGATGTCGCGGTGCTGGAGAAAGGCTGGCTCGGCGGCGGCAACACCGGGCGCAACACCACGATCATCCGCTCCAACTACCTCCAGGACGCGAGCGCTGCGATCTACGACCACGCGGTCAAGCTCTGGGAGGGCCTGTCGCAGGCGCTGAACTACAACGTGATGTTCAGCCAGCGCGGCGTCCTGCATCTCGCCCACTCGGTGCACGACC
Source organism: uncultured Alphaproteobacteria bacterium (assembly GCA_963756905.1). Classification (GTDB taxonomy): domain Bacteria; phylum Pseudomonadota; class Alphaproteobacteria; order Geminicoccales; family Geminicoccaceae; genus DATAOG01. The sequence continues at coordinate 45,866 of CAVWPO010000017.1, read as the reverse complement.
TCCAGGAGGTCAAGCGCCGCCTGCACGCCAACCGGCTGAACGGGATCGACAGCGAGTTCCTGACGCCCGCGCAGATCCAGGACCTCGAGCCGCTGCTCAACGTCTCGAAGACCGCCCGCTACCCGATCATGGGCGCATCGCTCCAGCGGCGCGGCGGCACCGCCCGCCACGACGCGGTCGCCTGGGGCTACGCCCGCGCCGCCGACGCCATGGGGGTCGACATCATCCAGAACTGCGAGGTGACCGGCATCCGCACCCGCGCCGGCAAGGTCGAAGGCGTCGAGACCACGCGCGGCGAGATCGCGTGCGAGAAGCTCGCCCTGGTCGCGGCCGGCCATTCGAGCGTGCTCGCGAACATGGCGGGCTTTCGCCTGCCGATCGAGAGTTTTCCGCTCCAGGCGCTGGTCTCGGAGCCGGTCAAGCCCTGCGTCAACACCGTGATCATGTCGAACGCGGTCCACGGCTACATCAGCCAGTCGGACAAGGGCGAGCTCGTGATCGGCGCCGGCACCGACCAGTTCGTCTCCTACAGCCAGCGCGGCAGCTTCCACATCATCGAGCACACGCTCCAGGCGATCGTCGAGCTCTTTCCGAGCTTCTCGCGCATGACGATGCTCCGCCAGTGGGGCGGGGTCGTCGACGTCACGCCCGATCGCAGCCCGATCATCGGCACGACCCCGGTCCAGAACCTCTTCATCAACTGCGGCTGGGGCACGGGTGGCTTCAAGGCGACCCCGGGCTCGGGCCACGTGTTCGCGCACACGATCGCCAAAGGCGAGCCGCACCCGATCGCCGCCCCGTTCACGCTCCAGCGCTTCTCGGGCGGCAATCTGGTCGACGAGCACGGTGCCGCCGCGGTGGCCCACTGAGGAGCCAAGCCATGGCCAAGACCCTGACCAAAATGCCCGCGCCCGAGCTCTACGAGACGGACTACTACGCGTGGCTCGAGCAGCAGGCCCAACTTCTCCGCGAAGGCCGGATCGAGGACCTCGATGCCGAAAATCTCGTCGAGGAGTTCGAGGAACTGGCCATGGGCGAGCGGGCATCCGTCGAGAGCCACGCCGCGACGGTGGTCGAGCATCTCCTGAAGCTCGAACATTCGCCGGCGGAGCGCCCGCGCCGCGGTTGGCGTCTGACCGTGGTGCGACATCGCGGCCGGCTCGCCAAGCGCCTGACGGCGAGCCTGCGCAAGCGCCTCGAAGCTTCGCTCGGCAACCTCTACCATGACGCGCGCCGCGCGGCCGCCATCGGGCTGGAAGTGGACAAAGTGCGCGCGGATCAGTTGCCGGACACGTGTCCCTACTCGCTCGACCAGATCCTCGATGCGGATTGGCTGCCCAAGAACCGCCACGGCATCGACGACCACAGCCCCGAGCCAGCTTGAGACCTGCCATGGCCAAAGCCATCACGCGTCCGCCCGACGCCGCCCTCTACGAGGAGGACTTTCCGCTGTGGGCGGAGCGCCAGGCCGCGTTGCTGCGCGCAGGCCGGTTCGGCGAACTCGATCTCGACAACCTGATCGAGGAGGTGGAGGATTTGAGCCGGCGCGAGCGGGATGCCGTCGAAAGCCTCGTCGAGACGCTGGTCGAGCATTTCATGAAGCTGGCGTTCTCTCCGGCCGATCGACCGAGACGTGGCTGGCTGGTCACCGTCGACAAGCAACGGGCGAAGCTTGCGCGCAAGCTGACGACGACCCTGCGCAACCATCTCGAGGCGGAGCTGCCGGCGCTCTACGCCAGGCTCCGGCGCCCGGTCGCGCGTCAGCTGGAGAAGGACCGCGTGCGGAGCGATGCCTTTCCCCTGGACTGCCCCTTCAGCCTCGACCAGGTCCTCGATCCCGACTGGTACCCGACCAACATCCATGGCCTCGAGGATCCGCCGCTGTGATCGCGCCATGCTCCTGATCCCCTGCCCCTGGTGCGGCGAGCGCGAGGAGACCGAGTTCCGCTGCGGCGGCGAGGCGCACATCGTCCGGCCGCGGCGCCCGGCCGAGCTCACCGACCCGCAGTGGGCCGACTACCTGTTCATGCGCAGCAACCCCAAAGGCCGGCACTTCGAGCGCTGGCGGCACATCAACGGTTGCGGGCGCTGGTTCAACCTCGCCCGCGACACCGTGAGCGACCAGGTCGTCGCGGCTTATCGGATGGGCGAGCCCCGCCCGGAGCTCGATTCGGCCCCGCCGCCAGCGTCCGCCGCATCGGACGATTCAGCATCATGAGCGGGCACGACCAGGACCGGCCGGGCCATCGGCTGGCGAAAGGCGGCCGGGTCGACCGCTCGCGCCCGCTCGGCTTCACCTTCAACGGCGTTGGTTATCAGGGCCTCGCCGGCGATACGCTGGCATCCGCCCTGCTCGCGAACGGCATCCATCTGGTCGGCCGGAGCTTCAAGTATCATCGCCCGCGCGGCATCGTGGCGGCCGGCGCCGAGGAGCCGAACGCGCTGGTCCAGCTCGGCGAGGGTGACCGCACCGAGCCGAACGTCAAGGCGACCCAGGTCGAGCTCTACGAGGGTCTCGTCGCCCGCAGCCAGAACTGCTGGCCCTCGGTCGAGTTCGACATCGGCGCGATCAGCAACCTTCTGAGCCCGATGTTCCCGGCCGGCTTCTACTACAAGACCTTCATGTGGCCGCCGTCCTGGTGGCAAAGCGTCTACGAGGGCGCGATCCGGCGGGCCGCGGGCCTGGGCCAGGCGCCGAGCGAGCCCGATCCCGATCGCTACGAGCACCGCTTCGCGCATGCGGACGTTCTGGTCGTCGGCGCCGGGCCGGCAGGGCTCGCAGCCGCGCTCGCGGCCGGCCGGAGCGGGGCGCGCGTGATCCTGGCCGAGCAGGATGCGGAGCCCGGCGGCGCGCTGCTGGTCGAGCCCGCCGATCATCCGGCCACCGCCTGGCTCGCGGAGGTTCAGGCCGAGCTCGCCGCGCTGCCGGAGGTCTCCGTCCTCACCCGGACCACGGCGTTCGCCTACTACGACCACAATTATCTGGGCCTGGTCGAGCGGGTGACCGACCATCTCGGAGCCGGCGCGCCGCCGCACCTGCCCCGCCAGCGGCTCTGGAAGGTGCGGGCGAGGCAGGTGGTGCTGGCGACCGGCGCGCTCGAGCGCCCGCTGGTGTTCGCCGACAACGACCGGCCGGGGATCATGCTGGCCGGCGCCGTCCGCAGCTACCTGAACCGCCACGCCGTGCTCGCCGGCCAGCGCGCCGTGCTGCTCACCAGCAACGACGACGCCTACCGGACCGCGCTCGACCTGCGCGCCGCGGGCGCCACGGTGACCGTGATCGACCTGCGCCCGAAGCCGGCCGGGTCGCTGCCGCGGCAGGCCACCACCGCCGGTATCGCGGTCCGGGCCGGCCATGCGATCACCGGCACCGAGGGCCACCGGCGGGTGAGCGCGGTCCAGATCCAGGCCCTGAACGAGGCCGGCGACGGCGTCCAGGGCAGCCCGGAAAAGCTCGCCTGCGATCTGGTCTGCGTCTCCGGCGGCTGGAACCCGACCATCCACCTGCAATCGCAATCGCGCGCCCGGCCCCGCTACGACCCCGGGCGCGGCATCTTCCTGCCGGGAGAGCCGGTCCAGGCGGAGCGCTCGGCCGGCGCCTGCAGCGGCACCGTCCGCCTCGATGCCTGCCTCGAGGAGGGGGCGCGCGCCGGGCTCGCCGCCGCGCAGGCCGCCGGGTTCGCCGGCAGGATGCCGCAGCTGCCGCGGTTCGTGGAGCCGGAAGAAGCGCCGGTGCGGCTGCTCTGGCAGGTGCCGTCAGGCCGGCCGCCCCATCGGGAGAAAGCGTTCGTCGATCTGCAGAACGACGTCACCGCCGCCGACCTCGCGCTCGCGCTCCGCGAAGGCTACCGCTCGATCGAGCACGTCAAGCGCTATACCACGACCGGCATGGGCACCGACCAGGGCAAGACCGGCAACGTCAACGCGCTCGGCATCGTCGCACAGATCACCGGCCAGAGCATCGCCGAGCTCGGCGTCACCACCTTCCGCCCGCCCTATACCCCGGTCAGCTTCGGCGCGATCGTCGGCCGCAACGCCGGCCCGTTGTTCGACCCGGTCCGGCGCACGCCGATGCACGCCTGGCACGCGGCCCAGGGCGCCGTGTTCGAGCCCGTCGGCCAGTGGCAGCGCGCCCGGTACTATCCCCGACCCGGCGAGGACATGGCGGCAGCGGTCGCGCGCGAGGTGAAGGCGGCCCGCACCACGGTCGGCATCCTCGATGCCTCGACCCTCGGCAAGATCGACCTCCAGGGCCCGGACGTGCCCGAACTGCTCAACCGCATCTACACCAACGCCTGGAGCAAGCTCGCGATCGGCCGCTGCCGCTACGGCCTGATGCTGGGCGAGGACGGCATGGTGTTCGACGACGGCGTCACCTCGCGGCTCGGCGAGCAGCACTGGCTGATGAGCACGACCACCGGCGGGGCGGCCCGCGTGCTCGCCTGGCTCGAGGAGTGGCTGCAGACCGAATGGCCGGAGCTGCGGGTCTTCTGCACCTCGGTCACCGAGCAGTGGGCGACGGTCGGCCTCTCGGGCCCCTCGTCCCGGAAACTCATGGCCGAGCTGGTCCCGGACCTCGACCTCGACCCGGCAACCTTCCCCCACATGAGCGTCCGCGAGGCGGACGTCCTGGGCGTGCCGGCGCGGGTCTTCCGGATCAGCTTCACGGGCGAATTGGGCTACGAGATCCAGATCCCGGCGAGCTACGGCCTTGCCCTCTGGCAGGCCTGCATCGCCGCCGGCCAAAAGCACGGCATCACCGCTTACGGCACCGAGGCGATGCACGTGCTGCGCGCCGAGAAGGGCTACATCATCGCGGGCCAGGAGACCGACGGCACGGTCACGCCTGCCGACCTCGGCATGGCCTGGATCATCGGCCGGCAGAAGCCGGACTTCATCGGCCAGCGCTCGCTCGCCCGCGCCGACCTTCTCGAGCCCGGCCGCAGGCAGCTGGTGGGCCTCCTGCCCGACGACCCGCAGGCCCTCCTGGACGAGGGCGCCCAGCTGGTGGCGGCGCCCGCCGAGGGGGTCCCGATGACCATGCTCGGCCACGTCACGTCCGCCTATCTGAGCCCCAACCTCGGCCGCAGCTTCGCGCTCGCCCTGCTCAAGGACGGCCGCGCCCGGATCGGCCAGAAGCTCTACCTGCCGCTGCCCGACCGCACGCTTACCGTGACCGTCACCGAGCCCGTCTTTTTCGACAAGGACGGAGCCAGGCTGCATGGCTGAGCGGCTCCAGCGCGAGACGGCCCTGCCGCGCGCCCGGCTGCAGCCGCGCGGCATCCGGCTTGCCGAGCGCACGGGCCTCGGCAAGATCGACCTGCGCGGCGATCCGTCGGAGCGCGCCTTCATGACCGGGGTCGGCCGCGTCCTCGACCTGCTGCTGCCGACCGAGCCCAACACGTCCGCCGCCAAGAACGCGATCACCGCCCTCTGGCAGGGCCCCGACCAATGGCTCCTGACCTGCCCGGCGGACGACCTCGCCTTCTTCCTCAACACGCTGCGCCAGGCCCTCGCGGGCAGCCACTTTGCCCTGACCGAGGTGACCGACGGCCGCATCGCGCTCGCGCTCGCCGGCCCCAGCGCCCGCGATGTCCTCGCCAAAGGCTGCCCGCTCGACCTCCACCCGCGCACGTTCAAGCCCGGCGACTGCGCCCAGACCCTGCTCGCCAAGGCGAACGTCCTGCTCCACCTGCGCGCGGCCGACCCGCCGGCCGACCCGACCTTCGACCTCTACGTCGCCCGCTCCTTCGCCCCCTACCTCTGGAGCTGGCTGGAAGACGCCGGCCTGGAGTATGGCGTGCAGGTGCAACCACCGGCCTGAGGCCTTGCTTGCCGCGGCGCGCGTTGACATATATGTCTGGCATATATGTTGTGAAGGCACGAGCCATGGTGCGCACCCAGGTCTACCTCACCGAAGAGCAGGACCGCGGCCTCAAAGGCCTCGCGGAAAGCAGCGGCCGCAGGCAGAGCGAGCTGATCCGCGAGGCGGTCGACCGCCTGCTCGCCGAGCATCGCCCCAAGGACTGGCGCGCAGCGCTCGAGGGCGTGCGCGGCATGTGGGCCGACCGCGACGACCTCGACGAGCTCTACGCCGACCTGCGCGCCGAAGTCGAAGACCGGGTCGACCGACTGAGCGGGTGCGTCAAGCGGCGATGAGCCGGTTGCTGCTCGACACCTGCATTCTCATCGACCATCTCCGCGAGCATCCGCCCGCGGTCGACTACATCCTAGGTCTGCCGGGCGAACCCCTCCTCTCGGCGGTGACGATCGCCGAAGTCTACGTCGGTGTCCGCGATCAGGCCGAGGCGAGACGCGTCGAGGGACTGCTTGATCCCTTCATCGTCCTTGCGGTCGACGGCGAGATCGCTCGCCGGGGCGGCAGATTTCGGCGCCAATTCGCAGGCAGCCACGGCACCGGATTGTTGGACGCCCTGATCGCCGCGACCGCCGAGGTCCACGGCGCCCGCCTCGTGACCCGCAACGCCCGTCATTTTCCGATGCTGAAGGACCTGCTGGTGCCCTACGCTCAGGCCTGAATCGCAGCGTCAGGAACGGAACCGTCGAGGCCGCCACCCGTGATCCCGATCGTCAGACCGATCCTCATCGTGGCCGGCACCGCTTTCTACTTCGGCCTCGCGATCCTCGGCTGGGGCGGGTTCGCGGCCTTCTTCGCCAACCCGGCGCGGACCGCGCTCGGGGTCGTGACCCTGGCGCTGACCGTCGCCGCCCTGTTCGCCGGCGGCAATCTCAGCCCGGGCGTGCGCGAGGATCGCGCCAACCGCTGGGTGATCGTCGCGATCGGCGTGATCGGGGCGCTCGCCGCCTGGCTGCCGGCCCTGACCGACCGCAGGGACCTCTGGACCCTGGATGGCGACGCCCTGCGCTGGCTCGGCGTCGCGCTGTTCGCCGCCGGCGGCGGCCTCCGCCTCTGGCCGGTCTACGTGCTCGGCCACCGCTTCAGCGGCCTGGTCGCGATCCAGCCCGGCCACACCCTGGCCACCGGCGGCATCTACGCCCTGATCCGCCACCCGAGCTACCTCGGCCTGCTCGTCAACACGCTGGGCTGGGGCCTCGCCTTCCGCTCCGCGCTCGGCGTCCTGCTCGCAGCCCTCCTGCTCCCGCCGATCCTCGCCCGCATCCGGGCCGAGGAGACCCTGCTGCGCACCCAGTTCGGCGCCGCGTACGACGCCTACCGCGCCCGCACGTCACGGTTGATTCCGGGGCTCTATTGAAGCGGCCGTCGGTTCGCACCGAAGGCCCCGACCGCCGTCGCCTTGCAGCTTTTCGAGCCGGGAGGTGACGCGCGGAGGAGGTGCCGGGTGTGCGGCTCGCCGGGGATCTCAGGGCTTCGGTTGAGGATGTCGTCTTGGCAGGACCGCTTTCGGCTGGCCCACGCCCGCGAACCACGCTATGGACCCGGACTGCGCCCGCGGTCCGAGGAAGGAGCGGCCGTTGTCGACCGACGGTCACGTCATCTCCGTGCTGATTCCAACCTTGGGTCGGGGCACCCTGGATCGGTGCCTGGCCGCGATTGCCGCCCAGACCCGGCCGGCCGACGAGGTCATCACGGTCGTCGATCACGAGCGTCGCGGCACGGGATGGGCGCGCAACCAGGCCATCGGTCGCGCGCGGGGCGATCTCGTCGCATTCACCGACGACGACTGCCTGCCGCCGCCCGAGTGGCTCGCCAGGCTGGTGGCGGCGCTTGATGGCCACGGTGCCGCCGGCGCCGGCGGCTCGATGGTCGAGACCGACCCGCTGCTTCAGGCGGCGCGGCGGCTGCGCGGGCGCCTGCCCGAGGGCGTCACCCTCGATCCTGGCGGTCTGGTCGGCAACTCGGCCAACGTCGTCTACCGCCGCGCCGTCCTCGAGACGGTCCGGCAGCGCGACGGGTTCGTGTTCGACGAGCGCCGCCCGAGCGCCGGCGACTGGGATCTGAACGCCCGGATCGCAGCGCTTGGCGCCCGCTTCGTCTACGTCCCGGTGCACGTGACCCATCTGCGCCGCGCCGACCGCCTCGGCCCCTACCTGGCCTGGCAGTTCGATCGCGGGCGCTCGATCGCCCGTCTGCGCCAGTCGATCCGGCAACGCCGGTTGCAGACGCGGCTGCAGCCGAGCCGGCTCTGGGGCCGCGATCGGGCGGCGGCGCAGCGCCTGGCCGCGATCGTCCTGGCCAAGCTTCTCGGCCCGTTCGATCGTCGCGCGTTCCCATCGCTTCGGCTGTTCGTCTGGTACTGGCTCGGCGCCAAGGCCGAGATCGCCGGCTTCGTCTGGAGCTCGGCCGCAGCCTTGCTCGGTCGCTGGTTCCGCCGCTGACGGGGGCCTCGAGCGCCTGGTCCCGCCGGCTGCCAGGTCTCATCTCGCAAGCACGCATTCGACAAGATCAAGGCAGGGCTCGAGAATACCGATCGCGATGGCCCGGGGCGAGGCCAATCCCTCGACCTGGCGCGTCCATGTCCGGGCCGAGGTCGACGTCAAGGCGATCCGCTGCAAGCTCCGCCTGACCCCAGGCCGAGTTCGCGAAGAGCTTCCGCTTCGGCCTCGACGCGGCGCAGAACCGGGAGCAGGGCCGTCGCCGCCCCGAAGGTCGCCGCCTGCGCGTTCCTCACGGTCATCGACCGCGAGCCTGCGATTGACTTTGGTGCCGCATCGACCCCATGTTGGTCGAGTTGACCAAGGACCCCCTCGATGACCAACGCGATCGTCAATCTCTACGAGGCCAAGACGTCGCTCTCGCAGCTGGTCGAGCGTGCGGCGGCGGGCGAGGAGATCATCATCGCCAAGGCCGGCAAGCCCAAGGCGCGCCTCGTACCGTTGGCCGACCGCGCGGCGCCGCGCCAGCCCGGTGGCTGGGAAGGCAAGGTCTGGGTCGCCGACGACTTCGACGAGCCCTTGCCGGCCGACATCCTCGCAGCTTTCGAGGGCAAGGACTGATCCTTGGCGGACCAGTTGCTCCTCGACACCCACGCCTTCATCTGGTGGCGCGAGAACAGCCCGCGCCTGGGCGCCGATGCCCGCCGCCGCATCGCCTCGGCGAGCCTCGTCTTCGTCAGCGTCGCAAGCGCCTGGGAAGCGGCGATCAAGGTCGCACTCGGCAAGCTGAAGCTGCCCGAGAGCTTCGAGGCCGGCGTCGTCGCCAGCCGCTTCGACAAGCTGCCGATCGCATTCCAGCACACCGAGATCGTCGCGACCCTGCCGCACCACCACAACGACCCCTTCGATCGCATGCTGGTCGCCCAGGCCATCTGCGAGCGCCTGACCCTGGTCACCCACGACCGCCGCCTGGCGCCCTACGCCCTCGACCTGATCTGGGTCTGACGCGCACGGTCGTTTTCTGGCATGCTTGAACTGCAAGATCACGAATCACGAACCTGGCCCTCGGAGCGTCAGGACGGTCGCACTCCGGACAGCGAAGGCCTCGGAAGCCTGTTCGACAGAATGCCTCAGTGCGATCGAAGACCTTGGTCACGCTTGTGCCGCCAACTCCGGACCAACAAACTCGCGCAGGTTAAGCTGATCTAGCAATGTCCACGAACCGTTCATGCATGATGGAACACTTTCGCTGTGTTCTACGCTGGCAATTCGGAGACCGCTGCCATGCGATCAAACCTGCGGGTATCATTCGCTGATCTACTTGGACAATCAGCTTCAGGAAAAATAGTGATGCAAGCCATCGATGCAATCTACCAGTTTTGCTTCATATCCGCACGATACCAAGAGTGTTGATTATGGCCCAAGCCTTATCCATGAGCCAACGCGACATGCCTTCGGAGGTCCCCAGCCAATAGTATTCAGCTCGCAATTCTGCGACGCGTGTATTTGGACTCATATGCGATACTGACTTGGCCGATCCAACGGATACTGCAGTCAATACCTCAGGCTCTAGCTGCTATTTATCGCAAGCTGATCGAGTGAGTCTCACGCGAGATGGCTGCATCGCTCTCCCAATGCTAACCTCATCCGGACAGATTTACGTGATTGCCCGCCGTCCTGATCCGATGAGACGCTGGTGCCAATATGCCGAAGGTAATGCAAAGTGACGGTTGCAAGTCGCGAATAAGCAAGTCGCAGCTCGACTTTCGGCTTAGTACTTCGATTGGAAGTTACCAGCGATCCGCAGTTCGGTCGTGATGCGACGTTTCCAGAATGCCGATCCGTGTGGCATTCCAGAGACGTAATCATAGGTCGAAAGCGCGGGGTTAAGGGGACTCCAATATGGCCGACGGGGTTAAGGGGACACAATATGCATCTCTGCGACGGGTTTGCTACCCGGCTTTAGCGGCGGGCTTCTGGCTCGATCTCCGGCGCTTCGGCGCGCGTCGCCACATGGTCACCGCCGGCGGCCATGCCCTCGAGCTCCTCGGCCGAGTGATGCTTCCTATCTCCTTCTGCCATCCGATCCGACCTTCGATGCGCTGATCAGGCGGCGGTTGCCGCTCCGCCACGTGCAGGCGACGACGTAGGACTGCTCGCCGACGCGGCCCAGAGCGCGACATCTCGGTTCGTCGTAGCGCCTCGCTCGTATCGGGGTTTCGATCCCGGTGTCATCTCAGAGGCACGTCGGTGGATCGGAAGCGAGGTCGTGGGGCGGGGACCCGATCGTAGGGCACCGATGCGTCACATCTGTACCAGCGAGGCGCATCAATCGCCAGCCTCGCCGCCTCCATGTCAATCCGGGACCGCCCGGCTGGAGAAACCCGGCCCGCGGAAATCCTCGACATTGAGCTTCGTCGATCAACCAAACCGGCTCGCTGGAGATTGATGGCATGGAGGATTCTTGAGTCTGCCGATGACGCAAGTCATGGATGCGTCACAAGTGTACCACCATGCGACAGTTTTGCTCGCTACCTGGTATAAGATGCACCACATGTGAGCGACTGTCGGCTTTAGAACTTTCCAAGTCGTCGGTGGGTACTGCGCGCTCAGCCTGTCATCTGTCAATCCGACGGGTATTGCTGGCGATGTTGGGAACGTGATTTCAACTTGTCCAAGCATTACCGAAGATGAAAGAGGGAACCGCCGCCAGTGATCCGGATGGAGATTCCGGATCAATCCGGATCAATCTCCAGCGCCGATGGAGGCGATGGAGGCCGTTCCCGCTCCCCGGACGGGTTCGGAAAAATCAGCGCTCGAGGATCTCGCGCAGGAAGGCGCGGGTGCGGGGCTCGGTCGGGCGGGTGAAGATCTCGGCCGGGATGCCTTCCTCGGCGATCACGCCATGGTCCATGAAGATCACCCGGTCGCAGACCTGGCGGGCGAAGTTCATCTCGTGGGTGACGACGATCATGGTCATGCCGCGGCCGGCGAGATCGCGCATCACGTTCAGGACCTCGCCCACCAGCTCCGGGTCGAGCGCGCTCGTGACCTCGTCGAACAGCATGGCCTTGGGGCCCATGGCCAGCGCGCGCGCGATCGCGACCCGCTGCTGCTGGCCGCCCGAGAGCTCCTCGGGATAGTGGTCGGCGCGATCGGCGAGGCCGACCTGGGCGAGCAGCCCCTGGGCCGCCTGCCGCGCCTCGGCCTTCGGGCGCCTCAGCACGTGCACCGGCGCTTCCATGACGTTCTCGAGCGCGGTCAGGTGCGGGAACAGGTTGAAGGCCTGGAACACCATGCCGACCCTTGCCCGGATCGCGGCGATCCGCTTGGGCGCCTGCAGCCGGAGGTGCGCGCCCGCCTGCTCCCGGTAGGCGGGCTCGCCGTCGATCCGGATCAGGCCGCGCTCGGGCACCTCCAGCCAGTTGAGGCAGCGCAGGAGCGTCGACTTGCCGGAGCCCGAGGGGCCGATCACGCAGATCACCTCGCCGCGCGCGACCGAAAGGCTCAAGCCCTTCAGGACCTCGATGTGGCCGAAGGACTTGTGCAGGTCCAGGGCCTCGATCATCGGCGGGGCCGGGGGCGGCACTGCGGCCGGCGCCGAGGCGGGCGGCGGGGCCGGGGCCTCGCGACCCTTGGCCTCGCTCACGCCGGCCGCCTCCGGCGGCGATAGCCCTGGCGCGAGCGCGCCTCGAGGTGGTTGACGAAGCGCGCGGCCGCGAACCCGACGATGAAGTAGAGGATGCCGACGACCGTGTAGAGCGTGAAGTACTGGTAGTTGCGGGCGGCGATCAGCTGGGCGCTGAACAGCACCTCCTGCACGCTCACGACCGAGCAGAGTGCCGTGTCCTTGAACAGCGAGATCAGATAGTTGCCGAGCGCGGGGACCACGAGGCGGACCGCCTGCGGCAGGATGATCCGCCGGAGCGAGAGCGCCCGGGTCATGCCGAGCGCGGCGGCGGCATCGCCCTGGCCCTTGCCGATGCCCTGGATGCCCGAGCGGTAGACCTCGGAAATATAGGCCGAGTAGTTCAGGGTCAGCGCGATCACCGAGGCCGTGAAGCTGTCCAGCCGGATCCCGACCTCGGGCAGGACGTAATAGACGTAGATCAGCTGCAGGAGCAAAGGCGTGTTGCGCATCACCTCGACGTAGCTGACCACCAGCCAGACCAGCGGGCGCGGGCCGAACATCCGGGCGAGCGCCGCCAGCAGGCCGAGGATCAGGCTCAGGCAGATGACGACGACCGTCAGCTCGCAGGTGATCAGGAGGCCGGCGAGCAGAGGGCCCAGGCTCTCGATCGCGACCGCGGGGTCGAACAGCTCCATGCCGTGAGCGCGTCAGTGCGGGCGGCGGCGGTCCCGGGACCGGCCGCAGCCCGCCCCGGGACGGCGCTCGATCAGGGGTTCAGCTTGAACCAGAACAGGTTGCGGTCGGAGAGCCCGTATTTCTTGAGCACCGCGCTGACGAAGCCGTTGGCGCGCAGCTCGGCCAGCGCCGCCGTGTAGGCGACCCGTAGCTGGCAGTCCTCCTTGCGGATGCCGTAGCGGGCGTTGCCGTAGCCGCCGCCGAAGATGATGTCCTGCGGCGTCGGGATCGTGGTCAGGGCCTCGATGTTGCTGTTCGGGTTCTCCTTGGCGAACACGGTATAGATGACGTCGTCCTCGACCACGTAGTCGATCCGGCCCTGGTCCAGGCTCTCGAGCTCTTCGGCCGGCGCCTTGAACGGCTGGGTGTTGGCGCCGATCCGGCGCAGATAGTTCTCGGCGGCCGAGCCCGAGATCGCGCCCACGGTCTTGCCCTTGAAGTCGTCGTAGGACTTGACGCCCTTGGGGTTGCCCTTCTGGACCAGGACGATCGGGCCGTACCACCAGGCCGGGCCGGTGAAGCTGATGACCTTGACGCGCTCGGGGTTGACGTGGATGTTCTGGGCGATCACGTCGGTGCGCTTGGACAGGAGCGAGGGGATCTCGGACTCCCAGGGCATCCACTCGATCGTGCGCTTGTTGACCCCCAGCCAGTCGAGCACGGCGTAGTTGATCTCGACATCAATGCCGCTCGCCTCCTTGGTCTTGGGGTCGAGGATCGAATGCGGCGCGATCGCCGATTTGCCGAGCACGATGCCGTCCTTGCGCACCCGGTCGAGCGAGCCGTCGGCGCAGTTCTCGAACATCGGCTTGGTCTCTTGATAGAACTCCTCCGCCTGGGCGGGGGCGACGCCGGCAGCACCGAGCGCGACCGCGAGACCGGCGAGACCAAGGATCAGACAACGCATGGGCCTTTCCTCCTCTGGCGTCCGGCGCCGCGGCGGCTGACCTTCAGCCATGCGCGCGTCCGGGTTTGATTCCGTCGCGGCGTCAATCGCGCACGAGGTATTTTTCGATCACCGCCATGTCGGGCTCGACGCCGAGCCCCGGCTCCTCGGGCACCCGCATGTGGCCGTCCTCGAGGCGGATCGGGTTGCGGATCAGGCGGCGCGAGATCTCCGACGGCTCGACGCAGTATTCCAGCACCAGCGCGTTCGGCACCGCCGCCAGGAAATGCAGCGAGGCCGCGGTGTTGATGTCGGTGGTGAAGTTGTGGTTGGCGACCGGCACCCCCCGGGCTCGCGGCATGGGCCGCGATCTGCATCGACTGCGTGAGGCCGCAGCGGGTCATGTCGATCTGGGCAAGGCCGATGCCGCCCTGATCGATCAGGCGCGCAAAGCCGCGCAGCGTGCACTCCTCCTCGCCGGCGGCGAGCCGCTGGCGGATCGCCCGGCTGACCCGGCCGTAGCCCTCGAGATCGTCCGGCGGCAAGGGCTCCTCGATCCAGAAGAGGCCGTAGGGCTCGAACAGCTTGGCGCGCTGGATCGTCGTGGTCGCGTCCCACACCAGGCCGACATCGAGCATCAGGTCGAAATCGTCGCCGGCCGCCTTGCGCATCGCCTCCAGATAGGCGCAGTCGGTCTTCGGGTCGCGCCCGAACGGCTCCCAGCCGAACTTGGCGGCGGTGAAGCCCTCGTCCCTGGCCTTGCGCACCCGATCGGCGGTCGCCTCGGCGGTGAACTGGAACATGTTGGAGGCATAGACCCGCAGCCGGTCCCGATGGCGGCCGCCGAGCAGCTTCCAGACCGGCTGCCCGAGCGCCTTGCCCTTGATGTCCCAGAGCGCGAGATCGATCCCGGCCATGGCCTGAATCACGGCGCCCTCGCGCCCGTAGTAGAGCGTGCGCTCGTACATCTTCTGCCAGAGGCGCGCGGTCTCGAGCGGGTCCTCGCCGATCAGCAGCGCACGCAGGCCGGTCACCAGCGTGTGCGACATCGGCGCCTCGACGATCGCCTTCACGACCCAGGGGCAGCCGTCGACCTCGCCCCAACCGGTGATGCCGGCGTCGGTCTCGATCCGGATCAGGAGCGCGTCCTGGGAGCTGTCGGTGCGGGCCTGGATCTCGGGCAGCCGCAGATAGAGCGCCTCGACGGCGGTGATCTTCATGCCATCCTTCCCCCTGGCCGCCCGCGGGCGCCGTTTCGCGCCATCCTATACCAGTCGCCCCGGCCGTCAACGCGAGCCGCCCGGTGTTTCCGGTGCCAGCCTCGCTCGAGGTGGTCGCTGCGATGGCCCGCGACATTTGACCCCAGCGCTTCAATCATAGCGAAATTCACTTGGAAAGAATGGCAGCGAGTTTCTCTATTGCGGCAACCGCCGGCCAGGCGATCGAGGTTGCGTCTGTTCCACGTCGGGAGACCGACGAAGCAGCGGCATGGCCGGGCTCGCAGCGGCGAGTTCGGACGATCAATTCCAGGAGGACAGCGATGACCCTGCGAATGCCCAGCGCCCGGCGCATCATCGTCCTGGCGCTGTCGCTATCTGTGATGGGCCTGTGGCTGGCGCCGGCCACCGCCACGGCGCAACCGAAATTCGTCATCAAGAAGGTCGCCGAGAAGAAGCTCAAGCAACTGCCGGCCGGACCGCTGTACTGGCGGATCGAGAATTTTCCCACGCTTGCAAAGGCGCAGGCCGCCGCGGGTCCGGCGTCCCTGGCCGCGGACGTCGCGGGCAAGGTCTGGCTGTTCACGCTCGGTCCGAAAGGCGGCTCGACGCCCGGCGCCGCCGAGGTCGCCGAGATCGGGCCCGTGCCCACGATCAGCGCGCCCGAGTATCTGCTGCGCATCAATCACGCGGGCGGACCACCCGGGGTCAAGACGCCGGTGCATAGCCATCCGGGCTCCGAAACCTTCTACGTGCTGACCGGCCAGCTGGGCCAGAAGACGCCGTCCGGCGTGATCCATGTCGAGGCTGGCCAGGCGATGCCGGGGCATGGCGCCGGCATGGCGATGGAAGTCTCCAGCAGCGGCACGAGCGATCTGAGCGCACTTGTCATGTTCGTGGTGGATGCCACCAAGCCGTTCTCTTCGCCGGCCAGGTTCGAATGAAGCGCCGGCGGTCGGTCGGAGGCTGCCGAACCTGGTCCGCTCCTGGGGCGCTGCGGGGTCCGGGATCGTCGCTCTGTGGGAATGTGGTGGGTGCCTCCGACGGTGCCGCTTTCCGACGAGGGTTGGACGCTCCGGGCAAGGCAGAGGTATGGTGAGACGCTAGGAAGGTTTGCGGCGGCGAAGCGGGAGGCGGTCATGAAGAATCAGGCGCGAGTGGGGATCGCTGGCGGCGTGGCGTCAGGATCTTGGAGCGATCGGAACCATGAGGGTCGCGGCCACCTTCGTCGTGCAGCTTTGATGCTAGCCTGCTTGGTGAGCTTTTCCGCCCCGCTCCGGGCCGGCGAGGTCAAGGTCATCAATGGCGATGCGGCCTTTCCCGAAGGCCCGTTCTGGGCCGATGGCAAGCTCACCTATGCCGAGTATGGCGGCAACCGGGTGAGCGTCTGGGACGGCACGTCGAACCGCGCGCTCTGGACCCAGGATGGATGCGGCCCGTCCGCGGTGATGCCGCTCGGGGATGGCATGCTGGTCACCTGCTACGACAATGGCAGCTATGTGAAGCTCGACGCCGACGGCAAGACGGAGCGGGTCTGGGACAAGGATTCGACGGGTGCGCCGCTGCAGGGCCCGAACGACGAGACCTCGGACGGCCACGGCGGCGCCTATGTGACCGCGTCCGGTCCGTGGGAAAGCGCCCCGATCGTCGGCAAAGTCTACCACCTGACGGCCGACGGCACGCTGACGCCGGTCGCGGATGACCTGCACTATGCCAACGGCATCCAGCTCGCGGCCGACGGCAAGCTGCTCTACGTCAACGAATCCGAGGCCGGGCGCGTGATCACCTTCGCGGTCCAGCCGGACGGCAGTCTCACCGACCGGCGGCTGTTCGTCCGGCTGACGGCGTTGGGCGAGCCGGAGGGCGCCTATCCCGACGGCATCAAGCTCGGCCCCGACGGCAATCTCTACATCGGCCAGTACAGCGCCGGGCGGATCCTCGTCGTCACCACCGAGGGCAAGCTCGTGCGCAAGCTCGAGGTGCCATCGCCGGCCGCGCCCAACCTCGCCTTCAGCCCCGACGGCAAGACCGTCTACGTGATGGCGGTCGACGACAAGAAGGACGCCCCCTACAAGGGCAAGGTCTACGCGATCGCCAACGAATAGCTGCCCCGGCGCGATCGCGCCGTCGCCGTCCCGCGAGGGCTGCCGGCCGCGCGCCTACGTCCAGACCAGATCGATGCCATAGGGGACCGGACGCCGGTCGTGGGTGGCCAGGGTCCGATGTTCGCTTGGCGCCTGCGCCACGAGCATGCGACCGAAAGGGTCGCTATGTGCTTATGGTGATGCGGCAGCGTGGCCACGACCTCGGCCTGCCGGTCCAGCCTGTCGCAGCCGCGCGACCATCGCCATGAGCTGGTGTGCGCTGCCCGTGCCGCTCTGGGGCAAGGGTTGGACGCCTGGCCCAAGGCGGCGGTATGGTTCGGCGCTAGGAAGGCCAGGGAGCGCCGGACGAGGCGGTAGCGCGGGGGGCGGGTCATGAAAACGCAGGCGCGGGTGGTGGTGATCGGCGGTGGGGCGGTCGGGGTCGCGACGCTTTATCACCTTACGAAAAAGGGCTGGTCGGACGTGGTCCTGGTCGAGCGCAAGGAGCTGACCTCCGGCTCGACCTGGCACGCGGCGGGCCTTCTGCCGCTCTTCAACATGAGCTACTCGGTCGGCCAGATCCACAAATACTCGGTCGCCCTCTACCAGACCCTCGAGGCGGAGACCGGCCAGAACGTCGGCTTCGCCAAGGTCTCGAACATCCGTCTCGCCCTCAACCGGGACCGCATGGACGAGTATCACCAATACGCGGGCGTGGCCGCGACGATCGGCGTTGAGGTCGAGTTCCTGACGGCCGGGCAGGTCAAGGAGATCTGGCCGCTCTGCAACATCGACGGCATCGTCGGCGCGATCCGCCACCCGGAGGATGGCTACATCCAGCCGGCCGACGTCACCCAGGCGCTGGCCAAAGGAGCGCGCCAGGGCGGCGCCGAGATCTACCGCCAGACCCGGGTCACCGGCATCAGCCAGAAGCCCTCCGGCGAGTGGCTGGTCCGGACCGACCAGGGTGACATCCTGGCCGAGCATGTGGTCAGCGCCACCGGCAATTTCGCGCGCCGGACCGGCGCCATGGTCGGCCTCGACGTGCCGGTGATGCCGGTCGAGCACCAGTACATCGTGACCGAGCCGCATCCGGAGATCGTTGCGCGTCACGAGCGCGGCCTGCCCGAGATGGGGGTGCTGCGCGAGAGCGACGGCTCCTGGTACCTGCGCGAGGAGGCGGGCGGCCTGCTGCTCGGGCCGTACGAGAAGGGCGCGCCCTGCTGCTACCCGGACGGCCCGCGCGAAGATGCCGAATACGAGCTGTTCGCAGACGACCTCGAGCGCCTGACGCCGCATATCGAGGCTGCGATCCACCGGGTGCCGGCGTTCGGCGAGGTCGGGGTGAAGCGGGTTTACAACGGTGCGATTCCTTATACGCCGGACGGCAGCCCGATCATCGGCCCGGCCTGGGGCCTTCGCAACTTCTGGTTGAACGAGGGCCACAGCTTCGGCATCACCGCGGCCGGCGGCGCCGGCTGGCAGCTCGCCGAGTGGATCACCGAGGGCGAGCCCACGATCGACATGCTCGGGGTCGACCCCCGCCGGTTCGGCGACTACGCGACCAAGGGCTACCTCAAGGCCAAGAACGAGGAGGCCTACGCCCACGTCTTCGTCATCCACTACCCGGACGAGGAACGCCCGGCCGGCCGGCCTTTGCGCACCGCCCCCTGCTACGAGCGGCTGAAGGCTTTGGGCGCCGTGTTCGGCCAGAAGTCCGGCTGGGAGCGCCCGAACTGGTTCGCGCCCGCGGGCACGCCGCCGGTCGACCACTGGTCGTTCCGCCGCTCGAAGTGGTTCGAGCACGTCGGCGCCGAGTGCTGGAACGTCCAGGAGAACGTGGGCCTGCTGGACATGACCGCGTTCGCCAAGGCGCGCGTCTTTGGCCCCGGCGCCGAGGCCTTTCTGGACCACCTGGTCGCCAACCGGATCCCGGGAAAGATCGGCCGGGTGCACCTTTGCCACGCGCTCAACAGCCGCGGCGGCGTGCACTCCGAGTTCACGGTCCTGCGGGAGGGGGAGGAGAGCTTCTATCTCGTCTCGGCCGGCGCCTGGCAGCGGCTCGACCACGACTGGCTCATCAAGCACATGCCGCGGGACGGCTCGGTCCAGTTCCAGAACCTCACCAATGCGATCGGCGTGCTGGTGCTGGCCGGGCCGAAGTCGCGCGAGCTGCTGGCGCGCGTGAGCGAGGCCGACTTCTCGAGCGCCGCCTTCCCCTGGCTGACGGCTCAGGAGATCACGGTCGGCCAGGCACCGACCAAGGCGCTCCGGGTCAACTTCGTCGGTGAGCTCGGGTGGGAGCTGCACCACGGGCTCGAGTACCAGAACCACATCTTCGATGCCCTGATGGCCGCCGGCGCCGACCTCGGCCTCAAGCCCTTCGGCATCCGCGCCATGGATTCCTTACGCATCGAAAAATCCTACCGCCTGATCGGCACCGAGCTCTCGATCGAGTACGCGGCCTACGAATCCGGGCCTCGATCGCTTCGTGCATCCGAACAAGGGCGACTTCCTCGGCCGCGACGCGCTGGTCCGCTGGCGCGAGCGGGGTTTCTCGAACGCGTTCGTGACCCTGGAGGTCCACGACGTCGCCGACGCCGACGCGCTTGGCAACAATCCGATCTACCGTGGGAAAAACCTGGTCGGGCGCGCGACCGGCGGCAACTACGGCTTCCGGCTGGGCAAGTCGCTGGCGCTGGCGATGGTCGGGCCCGATTTCTCCGAACCCGGCACCGAGCTCTCGATGGACATCCTCGGCGAGACGCGCCGGGTGACCGTGATCCCGGAATCGCCCTACGACCCGCACAACCTGAGGCTGCGGAGCTGACGGGTTCCGACATTCGCGAAGCGCGATGCGGGTCCGATACGCCAATGCGGCGAAGGTGCGGGCGCAGATGAGAAAGCGCGGATGGACCGAGGCGCAGATCGTGGAGGCCCTGCAGACGCAGCCGATCCCGACCCGTGGAAAGAAAGGGCCCGCGACCCGATATGTGCATCCGAGGACCGGTCGCTCGGTGGTCATCGACGACGCGACCGGCGAGGTCTTCCACGTCGGCGGCGACGGGTTCGAATATCCATGAACGAGCAGGACACCATCTACGTCGCGCTTCTCGACGAGGGCGTCGACGTCTGGCGACCGGTCGCGGCGCGCAGGCTCTCGTCCGGCCGCTATCTGATCCTGGACCAGGACTACGACCGGGCGATCGAAAGATGGCAATTCGAGCCCGGGACCGTGGTCAGCTGCCGCGCCCGGATCGTGACGGGCGCCAGATCCTGATCGCGACCGAAGCCGCCCGCCAGACCGCGGCCAGCTGACAACCGGCGGCAACTACGGCTTCCGCCTGGGCAAGTCGCTGGCGCTGGCCATGGTCCGGCCCGAGCACGCCGCGGCCGGGACCGGGCTGACGATGACCGTCCTCGGCGAGGCCCGCCGGGTGACCGTGATTCCCGAATCGCCCTACGACCCGCACAACCCACGGTTGTGCGCCTGAAGCGGGTCAACAGGCTCCATCCGCTTGATCTGGAAAGTATTCGTTGGGCCTCGACTTGGCGCCAGATCGGGCGACGGGCGTGATGTGGTCGCAGATCAACGACAGATGATCTGGCATCAACGTCGATCTTCGACAGCTCGCATGTAGACGACAGGACGGCCGGATCGTGATTTCGCACAGTCGGCCAAGGGCAAGATCGTCACAGGCATTGGATGACGGGCAGGGCGGCTTGTGCGGGTTGATTTCGGTAGAACGGAACTGTCGCATGTTTTGCATGCGGTGGCGCACAAGTGTGCCACGTGTGATACACATGTGGCGCAACTGCCGGCAAGTCAAACCGCGAAATCCATCGCATAAAGCGGGCATCAATCCGGATCAGGTCAAGTAATAGATCTTTATACTTGTTTTTTGTTGATTTTATTAAATCGTGGATTTTGGCATCACTTTCTCATCGGGCCGTAGCGATAAGTAAAGGCGACCAATTGAGGGGCGGTTGATGCGAGTCTCCAGGTGACAGGGCGGTACAGAAGTGTGCTTCGTGGCGCATTCGGCGAGGGGTGCGGGCGCGGAGACGGGTGGGGACCCTCCGCTGGTTTTGACAGTTTGCCGCGAAGGATCGGGAAGCGCTCGCGTCGGGCGGCAATCCGGGGTAGGATGGAACCGTGCGTGGAGGTGATTTGAGCGAAATGGCGCCTTCCGATGGAACAGCGGGCAGAGGTTGACGGCTCCGGCAACGTCGTCGTGCAGATCGAGGGCGACCGGAACACGGTCAACCTCAAAGGCCTGGCCCACCTCACCCTGACCCGCTTCCTGCAGCTGCGTGAAGCCCGCAGCGACGCTGACCGGCTCGAGCCCCTATGCCTTGTGGATCCCGCTGATCGGACGGGAACGGGAGCTCGCCGATCTTCGGGCCTGGCTCGACTCGGACCAGGCGATCTCGGCGCGCGTGCTGACGGGGCGCGCCGGCAGCGGCAAGACGCGCCTGGCGCTCGAGCTCTGCGAAGATCCGAAAGGACTGGGATGCGGGCTTCGTGCGCGACCGCGAGCTGCGCCGGTTTCTCGGCGCGCAGAACCTCTCGAGCTGGGGCTGGCAGAGACCGACGCTGGTCGTGATCGACTATGCGGCGAGCCACGCCGAACCGCTTTGCGGCTGGCTTGGCGAGCTCTCGGACTATTCGGGCCCGGCAAGCGAGCCGGCTTCGCCTGCTTCTGCTCGAGCGGCAGGCGGATGCGGGCTCAGGCTGGTGGCAGACCGTCTTCAACCCTGGCGGTTTCGGCGAGCGCGGCTTCGAAGCCTGCTCGACCCGGCCAAGCCGGTCCCGATCGAGCCGATCGGCGCGCGGCGATGGACGCGAGATCGTCGAGCGGGTCCTGAACCAGAAGGCGACGTCCGACGGCGCGGCTGGACCAGCGGCCTCCGAGCAGCAGGTGGCCGAGCTGACAAGGAATGGCGAGCCGTTGTTCCTGATGATGGCGGCCATGGTGGCCGCGGAGGCCGGCATGGCGAATGCCCTCTCGCTCGGGCGCACCGGCCTCGCGCTCGAGCTGGCCACGCGCGAGCTTCGCCGCGTGGCGCGATTCGCCGGAGACGACCAGAACCGTCAAGCCGTGCTGCGGCACCTGGCAGCTTATGTCACGCTGTGCCGCGGGCTCGACCGCGAGCAGGTCGAGATGGCAGCGGCGCAGGAAAAGGAGGCGATCGGCCGGGCCTCGGCCGGCGACCCCGCGGAGCTGACGGACCTTCTGGCCACGGCGCTCTCCGGCGGCGAGGGCCGGATCGAGCCGATTTTGCCCGACATGATTGGCGAGGCGGCGATCCTGAAGGCGTTCGAGCCGCTCGATGGGAAAAGTGCCGCCCTCGTCCTGCGCGCCTTCGGACAAGCCGGCCAGCCGGTCGGGGCCACGATCATCCGCACCGCGCAGGATTTTGCCGGCGCCGGCCATCAGGCGCCGCTCGCCTGGCTCGATGCGTTCTCATCGTTCGCGAAGAGGTCGGTCTCGACCAGCTGATGCTGCTTGGCGATACCTGCCGCAGCTTCGGTTCGCGCTCCTGGGGCACGCGCCCGGCTCACCGAAAGATCGCCGATCGCCTGCGGGAGGCCGTCGAGCAGGGGGACGCGCATCGGCTGCCACTTCTTGCCGCAGCGCTGAACAATCTTGGGGTGCGCTTGAGCGAGGTCGGCCAGCGCGAGGCGGCGCTCGCGCCGGCGTAGGAGGCGGCGGCTCTCTACCGCGAGCTGGCGTCCTTGGCGCCCGACCTATCGGCCCGCTCTGGCTCGGCGCACTGGCCACCCGGCCAATGCTTCGAAGAGAACGGTCAGATCGAGGCGGCGACTTGAGCGAATTTCTGCGAAGCGATCGAGGTGCCGATGATCGCGTTTCCGGGCCCGCCGTAGACTTCGCGGCATTGGCTGGTGGATGTGCACGCTGTCATCGGCGACAGTGCGAGGCTCGACCTCGGCCCACTGGCGGTTGCTCGGACCGTCGTCGATGACTTGCGCGCGTGCAGCAATCGCCGCCGAACGAGGCGGGCCGGTGATGGCGAGGTGAGGCGTCGCGAGCGCGCGAATCGAGTACAGGAGGGCTGGAGAATGGACCCGGTGACGTTGGCAGGTTCGGCGGTGGCGCCGGTGGCGCCGTATCCGGTCGAGGGCGGCAAGGAGCTGGCCAAGAAGGTCGCGACGAGGCCCTTGAGCGGATACCTCGGCTGTTCGACAAGCTCAAATCGTCGCCCGCCGGGCCGAGAGCTGCCAGGGGTGGCCGACTTCGAGCCGGCGCCCGGGGTCCGGAAACAGGCGACGCTTCGCCATGGTGCTGAGAAGGCGCTGGAGGCCGATCCGGCGTTCCGGGCGGAGCTGGAAAAGCTGGTCGGGGAGCTCCAGGCCATGGGCGGCGTCGCGCTCACCAAGCTGATCGCCAACGTGACCGGCATCAGCACGTCGCGACGCAGATCGCCGGCTCGGGGAACGTTGTGCGCTGAAGCCGCCGTGCCGGCGCGCGCGCATGGCTGCGGGCGCCATGGCGGGCGCTTCCTCAGCGCGCGACTCGACGAACGCGCCGCTCGCGTGGCAGCATGAGGTGGCCATGGCGGCTTCTGTCGAAACGATCACGGCCGGGCACGAGGAGAGCGCGCGCGTCGTGCGCGTGTTGCGGCGGCACCAGCGGGAGCTGCGCGCGCGGGGCCTCACCCGGCTCGCGCTGTTCGGGTCCACGGCGCGCGGCGACCCGGGGCCTTCGAGCGATGTCGATCTCTTGATCGAGGTCGATCCCGCGCGTCCCTTCGGCCTGTTCGCCTTCCTGGATCTCAAGAACGATCTCGCTGGCCTGCTCGGCCGTCCGGTCGACCTCGCCTTTCCCGACGCCATGCGCCCGCGGCTGCGCGAGATCGTGCTTCGGGATGCGGTCGAGATCTTCTGATGGCGGCGCCGCGCGTAAGTCGCCGTCCACGACAATTGAACAATGCAGCCGATCCTGATAGGAGACACGGCACTTCCCTGGGCAGACAAGGCTCCGATCAGGAGGACGCGTTGAACTGGGCTGCGCTGACGGGCACGTGGAAGTTCGATGGCCCTGAGGCCGTCTTTCTGAAACCGCAGGACTCGCGGTCTCCTGTCGGCATTGCTCTGGCACGGGGAAAATTCCGGGCAGGCACCATCTCCGTGGTTGTCACCTTCGAGGACCCCAACGAAGCAGCGGCTCGCCTGGTCATCGGTTACAATCCCGCAACGGGTGCCTATTTCTCGATCGGGCTCGGCGGCTACGGCTTTGCGTATGTGATTGACGAGTACCGCGAGGGAAGAGGCTGGAAGGGCCTGAAAACCGGCGGCGACGTTGCCAATCTTGAGCCCAAGAGACCCTATCGGGTCAGCGTGACCCTGCAAGGCCAGAGCGTCGGCCTCACTGTCGACGACATTCTGGTCATGGAGGCCACCCTGCCTTATCCGATGTCTGGTGATCAGATCGGGCTCATGGCCTGGGGTAAGAAACCAGTTCGCTTCGAGGATCTACGCTTCACGACCGACAAGCCCCGCGCCTTCGTCGTCATGCAGTTTTCGGAGCCGTACGACAGTCTCTACCGCGAGGTCATCAAACCAATTGCCGATCGCTCAGGTTTCGAAGTTATCCGAGCAGACGACGTCTTCAAACCCGGAATCATTCTGCACGATATTGTACGTGGGATCATCGAATCTGATGTCATTATCGCTGAAATCACCCCGGTCAATGGTAATGTCTTTTATGAACTGGGCTACGCCCATGCGCTTAGCAAACCAACGATCTTGTTGGCGAATCGAAACACGCAGCTACCGTTCGATATCAGCAGTTATCGATGCATTTTTTACGACGATACTATACGCGGCAAGCGCGATGTCGAGGTCGATCTGGAGCGGCATTTACGGAACATAGTTGGCTCAGGTAGATCGATGGCGCCGGCTGCCTGAGGGCAAGCGCTCAGCTCTGGGTGCGCAGGCGGGCGACCGCGCGTTCGTCGATCGGCCAGTGGAGGAGGGCTGCGATCAGGCCGAGCGCGATCGAGAGCCACCAGACGAGGTCGTAGCTGCCGTAGCGGTCGTAGAGCCAGCCGCCGAGCCAGACGCCCAAGAAAGCTGCCGAGCTGGTGGCCGAGGAAGACGAAGCCGAAGAGGGTCGCCATGTAGCGGGGGCCGAAGATCTGGGCGACCAGGCCCGAGGTCAAGGGCACGGTCGAGAGCCAGAGCAGGCCCATGATCGCGCTGAAGATCAGCGCCGATGCGGCGGAGAGCGGCACCGCGATGAAGACCGCGATCAGGATCGCGCGCGCGGTGTAGAGGAAGCTCAGGCAGTATTTCTTGCTGAGGCGGCCGCCGAGCAGGCCCGAGACGTAGGAGCCGATGACGTTGAAGAGGCCGATCAGGGCCAGGCACCAGGCCGCGGTCTGGGTCGAGAGGCCGTGGTCGGCGAGGTAGGCCGGCAGATGGACGGCGATGAAGGCCACGTGCCAGCCGCAGACGAAGAAGCCCGCGGTCAGGTAGAGATAGCCCGGGTGCCGGCGGGCTTCGGTCAGCGCCTGGCGGAGCGTCTGGGTGTCGCCGGCTGCGGCCTGCGGCCGGCCCTGGATGCCGGCTGCCAGCGCCACCATGGCGAGCGAGCCCGCGGCCATGCAGCATGAGGGCGGTCTGCCAGCCGTAGGCGGCAAGGAACGCCTGGCCGATCGGCGGCATCAGGAACTGGCCGAGCGAGCCGAGGGCGGTGGTGATGCCGAGCGCCATCGAGCGCCGCTCGGGCGCGACGCTGCGGCCGACCGCGGCGAGCACGACCCCGAAGCCCGTGCCGCCGAGCGCGAGGCCGAGCAGGACGCCGGCGCTCAGATGCAGCCCGAGCGGGGTGCTGGTCGCCGACATCAGGTAGACGCCGAGCGCGTAGAGGAGGCCGCCGGCCGCGAGGGTGCGGCCGCTGCCGTAGCGGTCGGCGAGCATGCCGACGAACGGTTGCGAGAGGCCCCAGACCAGGTTCTGGAGCGCCAGCGCGAAGGCGAACACCTCGCGGCCCCAGCCGAGATCGATGCTCATCGGCTGCAGGAACAGGCCGAAGCTCGAGCGGATGCCGAACGAGAGCAGCACCATCGCCGAGCCGCAGCCGATCGCGAGCATGGCCGTCCGCGACAGGCCTGGTTCCCCGGTCATCATCCCCCCTTGACCGCGATTCGCGCCGCCAGGCGGCGATCACCGGCTTGTAGCGGCGCCCGGTTATGGCATAAAGGACAATATGACCACGATTCCTGCCATGCCCGCCCCGCCTGCGCCGAGCCGCGAGGTCGTCATCCTGGCCTACGAGGGCGTCAACCTGCTCGACGTCGCCGGGCCGGCGCAGGCGTTCGCGACCGCGGCGGCCCGGGCGCCCAAGGCTGCGGCACCGCCCTATCGGCTGACCCTGGTCACGAAGTCGGGCGGCCCGGCCGCGACCGCGACCGGCATCGCGATCGTGACGGCGGCGCTCGCGGACCTCGCGGACCGGCCGATCGACACCCTGATCGTGGCCGGCGGCCCCGGCGTCCACGCGCTCCGGCACGATCCGGAGCTGGTCGCCTGGATCGCCGGCCGGGCGACCCTGGCGCGCCGCACCTGCTCGGTCTGCACCGGGGCGTTCCTGCTGGCCGCCGCCGGGCTGCTCGACGGCCGGCGCGCGACCACCCACTGGCGCTGGGCGAGCGCGCTCCAGGCGCAGTATCCCAAGGTGCGGGTCGAGGCCGATCCGATCTACGTGCAGGACGGCGCGATCTGGACCTCGGCGGGCGTCAGCGCCGGGATCGATCTGGCGCTGGCCCTGATCGAGGCGGACCTCGGCCATGCGGTGGCGCTCGAGGTCGCGCGCTACCTCGTGGTGTTCCTGAAGCGGCCGGGCAGCCAGGCCCAGTTCACGGCCAAGCTCGCGGGGCGGGCCGGGGGCAACGGCCGCTTCGGCGATCTGGACGCCTGGATCGCGGCCAATCTCGGGCGCGACCTCCGGGTCGAGCGCCTGGCCGAGCGGATGGCCATGAGCCCGCGCAACTTTGCCCGCGCCTACGCGGCCGCGACCGGGGCCACGCCCGCGAAGGCGGTCGAGGCGATCCGGGTCGAGGCGGCCAGACGGCTGCTCGAGGACACCGCGAGGTCGATCGGCTGGGTCGCGCCGCCAGTGCGGGTTCGGCGACGACGAGCGGATGCGCCGCAGCTTCCTGCGCTGGGTCGGGGTCACGCCCTCGGACTACCGCGAGCGCTTTCGCAGCGGCCGGCCCGACGCCCGCCTGCTTGACGGCGCTTACCCCGACCCTGTGGCAAGATAAAGCTTGATCCCCGATGACCGGGCTCGGATCGTGCAAAACCCGCTGTCAGCAAACCGGTCATCGGGTTGATGTGGGTCAAAGTGTGGCTGGCCCCATGCGACCACTCTCGCGCTTGCTCCTTTGCCAAGCCATAGGATCCATCAACATCGATGGGCCGTCGGGGAGGATGCCATGAGAGCGCTTAGCCGTGCCGCCCCATGGGTGTTCGCCCTGCTCGTACTGGCCGGGTGCGCGTCAACCAAGGTCACCGAGCGTCAGGCGTACACGGGCGAGAAGCTCGCGCGGCCCGATCGCATCATCGTCTATGACTTCGCCGCGACCCCTGACGAGGTCCATGCTGAGTCCGCTCTCCCCGCCGCAACTGCTGGCGCCGCGACGCCGCAGACGCCGAAGGACATCGAGGAGGGTCGCAAGCTCGGCGCCGAAGTGGCAAGGCAGCTGGTCGTGGATCTCCAGAACATGGGGCTGCCGGCCGTGCAGGCGGTGGGGCAGCCACCACCCCGGGTCGGCGACATCGCGATCAAGGGCTCGTTCGTATCCGTCGAAGAGGGCAGCGCCGGCAAGCGCGTCCTGCTCGGCTTCGGCTCCGGCGCTTCCGACCTCAGGACGGTGGTCGAAGGCTACCAGATGACGGCTCAGGGTCTCCGCAAACTCGGAGGCGGGGAACTCAATTCGGGGGGCAACAAGACGCCGGGCATGGTCGCCCCACTTGTGGTGGCCGCCGCGACCGCAAACCCGATCGGACTGATCGTGGTCGGAGGGATGAAAGCGTACGGGGAGGTGTCGGGGTCCTCGACGATCGAAGGTCGAGCCAAAGCGACCGCCGACGCGATCGCCGCGCAATTGAAGGTGGCAGCCCAGAAGGAGGGTTGGATCTAGGGTTGGCCACCTGACTCACCCGGGGATCGCTGGTCAGCAGCCTAAACGGCTCGGTTGGCACAGTCGGGCAGCCCTGGGGCATGGCACCCTCCACTAAGGCACAGCATCTCAACTGGAGGATTCCGCATGAAAATCGGCAGCGTGCTTGCGGCCGCAGGCTTTCTCGCGGCCAGTTGCGTCTCGGCGTTGGCTCAGCAGATCACAGGCGTGCCGGGCTCACCCGCCGCCACCACCACGATCGAGGGAGGGCAACTGCCGCCGCCCGATCCGAAATTCGGCGGGGTGATCAAGGAGCGGGCCTCGGAGTCGACGCCGTGGTGGGCGCCCCGCGTCGTGCCGCCGAAGGGCGCGCCCAACGTGCTGCTGATCATGACCGACGACGACGGCTACGGCGCGCCCAGCACCTTCGGCGGCGTCATCCCGACCCCGGCGCTCGATCGCATCGCCAAGGCCGGGCTGCGCTACACGAACTTTCACTCCACCTCGCTCTGCTCGCCGACCCGGGCGGCGCTGATCACGGGCCGCAACCACCACGTCGCCGGCTTCGGGGTCGTGGATGAGATCGGCACCGGCTATCCGGGCTACGATTTGATCATTTTGAAGGCGAACGGCACCATCGGCACCATCCTGAAGGAGAACGGCTACGCCACCGCCTGGTTCGGCAAGGACCACAACACGCCGTCCTATCAGGCGAGCCAGGCCGGGCCGTTCGCCCAATGGCCGATCGGCATGGGCTTCGATTATTTCTACGGGTTCGTCGGCGGCGACGCCAGCCAGTGGCAGCCGAACCTGTTCCGCAACACGACGGCCATCTACCCCTTCCAGGGCAATCCCAGCTGGAACCTGACCACGGCCATGGCCGATGACGCGATCCAGTACATGAGGCAGCTCAAGGAGCTTGCGCCCGACAAGCCGTTCTTTGTCTATTACGTGCCGGGCGGCACCCACGCCCCGCATCATCCGACGCCGGAGTGGATCAAGAAGATCGGCGACATGCACCTGTTCGATGACGGCTGGAACAAGCTGCGGGACACGATTTTCGCCAACCAGAAGCGATTGGGCATCATGCCCGACTACGCCAAGCTGACGCCCTGGCCGAAAGAGCTGCCGCAGTGGGATTTGCTCAGCTTCGAGCAGAAGAAGCTGTTCATCAAGCAAGCGGAGGTCTATGGCGCCTACCAGGCCTACACCGACCACGAGATCGGCCGGGTCATCCAGGCCGTCGAAGACCTCGGTGAGCTCGACAACACCCTGATCATCTACATCAGCGGCGACAATGGCGCGAGCGCCGAAGGGATGCTGAACGGCACGCCGAACGAGTTCACGACCTTCAATGGCGTTGAGGTGCCGGTCAAGGACCAGTTCCTCTGGTACGAGTTCTGGGGGTCCGCCCGGACCTATCCGCACTTTGCGGCGCCCTGGGCGTGGGCGTTCGACACGCCGTTCAAGTGGGTGAAGCAGGTGGCATCGCACTTCGGCGGCACGGCCCAGGGCGTGGCCATGTCCTGGCCCGGTCACATCAATGATGCGGGCGGCGTCCGCCGCCAGTTCCACCACATCATCGATATCGTGCCGACCATCCTGGAAGCGAGCGGCATTCCGCAACCCGAGATGATCAACGGCATCAAGCAGCGCCCGATCGAAGGCGTCAGCATGGTTTATACCTGGGACAAGGCGAACGCCGACGCCCCGACCCGGCACACGACGCAATACTTCGAGATGCTCGGCAATCGCGCCATCTATCATGACGGGTGGGTGGCGGCCACGACCCCGGTGACACTGCCGTGGGAGCTGAGCACGAAGACGCCGCCCGACGTGATCACCGGGTACAACTGGGAGCTTTATGACGTCCAGAAAGATCCGACCGAGGCCGACGACCTGGCCGCCAACATGCCGGACAAGCTCAAGCAGATGCAGGATCTCTTCTATTCCGAGGCGAAGAAGTACAACGTGCTGCCGCTCGACAACTCGACGCTCGCGCGCTGGAATACGCCACGCCCGAGCCTGACGGCCGGGCGGACGGTCTTCACCTATTCCGGCGAGCTGACCGGCGTGCCGGCCAGCACGGCCCCGGACATTCTGAACAAGCCGTACACCATCACGGCCGAGGTCGAAATTCCCGAGGGTGGCGCCGAAGGCATGATCGTGACCCAAGGCGGGCGCTTCGGTGGCTACGGCCTGTTCTTGAGCAAAGGCGAATTCGGCTTTAATCGGGGCAAGGTCGTGTTCCTGTACAACCTGCTCGACCTCAAGCGCACCGCGTGGGAGGGGCCTGAGCTGGCAGCGGGCAAGCACACGATCGTGTTCGACTTCAAGCCGGATGGTCCCGGGTTGGGCAAGGGCGGCACGGGCGTGCTTTCCGTGGACGGTCAGGAAGTCGCCAGGAATTCCATGGACCACAGCACCCCGATCACCTTTCCGGAAGACGAGACCTTCGACATCGGCCAGGACACCCGCACGCCGCTGGCGCTCTTGGAGTATCGCTACGATGTGCCGTTCAAGTTCACCGGCAAGATCGACAAGCTGACCTTCGAACTCGGCGAGGCGCAGTCAGCAGCGAAACAATAGCCGCTCCGCGGTCCGCGAGCGGGCAGCGCCGGGCTCCAACGGATGATGAGGACGGCGCTCGTTCTTGCGGCCGTCGGCGAAGCCGCGACCGGACTGGCGTTGCTGATCGCGCCCGCGCTCGTCGCGCAGTTGTTGCTGGGCGAGGGACTTGCCGGCGTCGCCATTCCGGTTGCGCGCGTCGCGGGCATCGCCCTGGTGGCTTTGGCGATCGCCTGCTGGCCGGGCCCGCCCCTGCTCGGCATGTTGACGTACAGCACGGCCGTCGCGCTGTATCTGGCCTATCTCGGTTTCGCGGGTGGGTTGGCGGGCGTCCTGCTCTGGCCGGCGGTTGCGCTGCACGTCGTTTTGTCAATATTTCTCGGTCGCGCCTGGCGGGAGGCTCACTCCGGCGGCGATCGTGTCCGCCGGGCTTTCCGGGACCGGTAAGACGACGCTCGCGCGGGCCATCGCCAAGGAGCTTTCGGCGACCTAAGTACCGGTTCGGGGACGGCGAGCGAGCGCCGCGCGGCGGCATGCGCATCGACGCGATCCGTGACCGCTGCCCCGACGCGCGCAAAGACATCCCGAGCCAGGAGGCGGCATCATGACCGGCTACGACGTCCTGATCACCGGCAACAACCTCGCCTATGCCGACGGCGCGCTCGGCATCAGCAGCGTCGTCCTGGTGACCACCGGCGCGGGGCCGCTCCTGTTCGATACCGGCCACTACGGCAACCGGCCGGCGCTGCTGCGCGGCCTCGCCCGCCACGGCCTCAAGCCCGAGGACGTGCCGCGGGTCATGCTCTCGCATCTGCACTGGGACCACAGCCTGAACGTCGATCTCTTTCCGGATGCCGAGATCCTGGTGAGCCGCCGCGAGCTCGACTACGCAAGCGCCCCGCATCGAGACGACAGCCATCTGCCCTGGGGCATCCTCGAGCAGCTCGGGCGCCATCGGGTCACCCTGCTCGAGGGCCCGACCGAGCTCGGCCCCGGCCTTGCCGCGTTTCCGGCGCCCGGCCACACGCCCGGCCTCTACGCGCTCGCCCTTGAGACCGCGGAGCGCGGCCGGGTGGTGCTGGCGAGCGATGCGATCAAGTACCCCAAGGAGGTGATGATCGGGGTGGGCGACCTGGTGCTCGATACGATCGAAGCCAGCCGGGCCTCGATCGCGGCGATCCTGGCGCAGGCCGACCGGATCGTGCCCGGCCACTTCGTCGAGATGCGCAAGGTCGGAGAGACCTGGACCTGGGACCAGCCGGCGCCGTTCGACCTCCGGCTGCGATGAGCGCATCCTGACGGCGGGTGCGGGGGACGCGAGACGGCGCGAGAACAGGGAGCAAATCGCATGGCTGAGCCCCGATTGCTGCCCGAACGTGACGACGCGGCCGAAGCATCGCCGACACAGCCGTCCGCTCTCGCGCCGCCGGCTGCGGCCACGGCGCCGCCTGCGACCCCGTCGCCGGCCCGGCGGCGGCTCTGGTCCGTCGATGTCCTCGTCCGGGTCGCCGTCCTCGCTGCCGCCGGCGCCATCGTCGTGCTGTTGACGACCCAATGGGATCGCTGGGTCGGCGACGCCACGCGGCAGGTCACCGACGATGCCTACGTCCGGGGCGATGTGACCCCGCTCAGCGCCCAGGTCGACGGCTATGTGCGCCACGTCGCGGTCGACGACTTCCAGCGCGTCCAGAAGGGCGAGCTTCTGGTCGAGATCGACGACGCCGACTACCAGGCAGAGGTCGCGCAGGCCGAGGCGGCGCTTCTGGGGGCGGAGGCCGCGATCGCCAACATCAAGTCGCGCAAGGCGACGCAGAAGGCCCAGGTGGCCGAGGCGGAAGCCGGGATTGCCGCGACCAACGCCGATGTCGAGCGGACCAAGGACGAGGCGGAGCGGCAGCGCGAGCTGCTCGCCACGACCTTCGGCACCGCGCAGAAGGTCGAGCAGGCGATCGCCGCCGAAAAACGCGCGGCCGCGACGCTCGTGCGCGACCAGGCCGTGCTCGACGCCCAGCGCCGCGAGTTGGCGGTGCTCGACACCGAGGAATCCCAGCTGCGCGCCGACTACAAGGCCAAGGCCGCGGCGCTCGAGCTCGCGAGGATCAACCTCGGCTACACCCGGATCGCAGCGCCGGTCGCCGGGGAGGTCAGCGAGCGCGGCGTGCGCGACGGGCAGTACGTGCATGCCGGGACCCAGGTGATCTCGGTGGTGCCGCTCGACAATGTCTGGGTGATCGCGAACTACAAGGAAACCCAGCTCACCCATGTCGCGGTCGGTCAGGCGGCCGAGGTCCGCGTCGACACCTTCCCGGGCGTCGTCGTCAAGGCTCGCGTCGACAGCATCGCGCCGGCGAGCGGCTCGCAGTTCAGCCTGCTGCCGCCCGACAACGCGACCGGCAATTTTACCAAGGTCGTACAGCGGATCCCGGTCAAGCTGCGGCTCGACCCGGACAACCCCCTCAAGGGCAGGCTGCGCCCGGGGATGTCGGTGATCGCGACCATCCTGACCGGCAAGGCGCCGCCGCCTTGACCATGCCGGCGAGCTTGGCGGCCGCCCCGGCGCTGCCGTTCGCCGGGTGGGGACGCTGCGAGCGGCCGCTCATCGGCGTCATGGCGGTGCTGCTCGGCGCGTTCATCTCGACCCTGAACGTGCGCATCACGGTCTCGGGCCTGGCCGACATCCGCGGCGCGCTCGGCCTCGGCTTCGACGAGGCGTCCTGGGTCAGCACCGTCTTCTCGGCCGCGCAGATGGTGGTGACGCCGGCCGCGGCGTGGATGAGCACCGTGCTCAGCGCCAGGCGGGTCCTGCTGTGGACCGGCACGGTCTTTGCCGCGACCTCGTTGCTGCCGCCCTTCGCGCACGATTACGACACGCTGATCGCGCTGCAATTCATCCGCGGGCTCGCGGTCGGCGCCTTCATCCCGGCGGCGCTCGGCTTCATCCTGCGCAGCCTGGCGCCGCAATGGTGGATCTGGGGCATCGCCGCCTACGCGTTCCGCTTCGTGTTTTCGCAGAACATCGGCGGCGCGATCGAGGGGTGGTATGCCGACACCGGCCATTGGCAGTGGATCTTCTGGCAGAACGTGGTGCTGACGCCGGTCATGACCGGTCTCGCCGCATTCTCGATGCCGAGGCGCCCGGTCGATCGCGAGCTCTTGCGCCGGACCGATTGGGGCGGCATCGTCTACGCGGGCATCGGCTTTGGCCTGCTCTATGCCGGGCTGGATCAGGGCAATCGGCTCGACTGGTTCAATTCCGGCGTCGTCACCGGTCTCCTGCTCGCCGGCGCGCTGCTGATCACGGCCTTTCTGGTCCACGAGAGCCGGGCCGAGTTTCCGCTGATCCACCTGCGGGTGCTCGCCCAGCCCAATGCCGCGGTGCCGTCCCTGCTGATCGCGGTCTACGGGTTCGGGGTCGCGGCGACATCC
Organism: uncultured Alphaproteobacteria bacterium; assembly: GCA_963756905.1. GTDB lineage: Bacteria > Pseudomonadota > Alphaproteobacteria > Geminicoccales > Geminicoccaceae > DATAOG01. The sequence continues at coordinate 11,852 of CAVWPO010000017.1, read as the reverse complement.
TTCATCCTGCCCGACTACCTGACCCGGGTGCAGGGGCTGCGCGCCTTGCAGATCAACGACGCGCTCTACTGGATCGCGTTGCCGCAATTCGTGCTGATACCGCTCGTGGCGTTGCTGTTGCGCTGGATCGATGCGCGCCTGCTGCTGGTGTTCGGGTTCGCGATGATCGCGGTCGGCAGCTGGCTCAATACCGGGCTGACCCATGACTGGGTCGGCGACAATTTCGCCCCTTCGGCCTCGATCGAGGCGGTCGGGCTGGCCTTTGCGCTGACCGCGCTCGTCACCTTCGCGGTCGCCAACATCACGCCGCCGCAGGCGGCGGCGATCGCCGCGACGGTCCAGATCGCGCGGCTGATCGGCAACGAGTTCGGCAATGCGATGATCCAGACCTTCGTGCGCGTGCGCGAGCAGGTCCATTCGAACCTGATCGGTCTCCATGTGACCGAGGGGTCGGCGGCGGCCGGGCAGGTGACGACGCAGTTCGCGGCTCCGTTCGACAACCGCCCGACCGGGCTTGGCGAGGCCACCGTGCAGGGCCTGGGGGTGCTCGCCAACCTCGTGCGCCGCGAGGCCTACGTGCTGGCCTATATCGACGCCTTCTGGCTGATCGCCTGGGTGTCGCTCCTGGGTATCCTGCTCGTCCTGCTGCTGCGGCGGCCGCCGCCCAATCCCCTGACCCCGCCACGCATTCCGGCAGCCGGACCATGACCTTTGGACGAAGCCGGCGAGGTCGACCTTCGCTTGGCCCCGATACCGGCCGGACGGGCAGGATGGGAACGCGCGAACGGATCGGGCGGTTGATGATGCGCGCCGGCCGTCAGCCGCCCGGCCGCCCGTCAAGAGGCGGGTCAGCCGGCGGTTGCCCGACCTAAGTTGCACCGGCTGGATGCCGACCGGGTGGCAAACCAGGTCGAAACGGTGCATACTGCTGAACGGAGGACGCGAACTCTTTGGCCGTGACGATCCTGATTCGGCACCGGAATCCTATGCGATCTCCACGGTCTGCCCCGCGTCCGCCGCTCCACAACAACAATCGCCCGGCGATTATCCGGGCAGGGAAGGATGGCTCGTCGCGATGACGCCTGCGGATCGGCCGGTTGCCTCGATCGTCGTTGTCGTCGACTACAAGGCGGGTGGCAGCGAGGCCTGGGACAATCTCCGGCTCACCCTGAACGGTCTGGCACGGCAGGACTATCGGGAGCCGGTCGAGTTCCTGCTCGTCGAGCCCGGCGACGGCCATCAGGTGCCCGACGATCTGCAGCGGTTCCTGCCCGGCCTCAGGGTCGTCCACACGGCCGGCAAGACCTCGTACGATCTGAAGAACGCCGGCGCGCAGGCGGCGGCATCCGACTTCGTCGTGCTGCTCGATGCCGACTGCGTGCCGGCTGCGGGCTGGTGGCGCGCCCTGATCGAGCATCGCCGCCAGCACCCCGAGGCGGCGGCGATCAGCGGCAAGACGTTCTACCGGGCCCAAGGCCTCCTGCCCCGGATCTTCGCGCTGCTCGACCGCAGCTACGTCGACTGCGGCGGACCCGGCCGGACCCACGCCATCTCCAACAACAATGGCGCCATCCGGCGGGACGTTTTCCTCAGATTTCCGTTACAGAACGATCTCGGGCCGTTCGGGTCGAAGGCGCACGCCGAGCAGATCCAGGCGGCCGGCGGCGAGCTCCGGTTCGAGCCGGGCATGGTCGCCGAGCATCGCTACGGCGGCTGGCCGATGCAGCAGGCCGACCGCCGCCAGATCGGATTTGCGATGACGCGCTACCGCCAGCTGAACGGCGATTCCAGCCATGCGTGGATGTTCAGGCTCGGCCTTCCCGGCGTGCCGCTGGTGATGGCCATGGCGATCGCCGGAAGCTGGAAGCGCTGCCTCAGGTACGCGTCGCACTACGGCATCCGATGGTTCGAGGTGCCGGTGGCACTCGCGGTGGCGGTGCCGGCGCACGCGTTGGAAATTCCCGGGATCCTGCTGGCGCTCCGCGGCGGCTGGATCGGAACTGCCGGTACCTACCGTTGACGCCCGTGCCCGGCACCAAACCAAGCCATGCGGACCTCCGGGTGCTCGCCTGGCCCGCGTTTCGCAAGCAGGCGGCCAACCCGCACGGGGCGCTTTTGGCCCGGGAACTGATCGCGCTCGGCGTCCAGCTGGTGGACTGGACGCCGTGGCGAGCGTTGCTGCGACCGGGCGACCTGTGGCACCTGCACCATCCCGAGACCGTCCTTTACCGCCGGAGCGTCACCAGCAGCGCCTGCGAGACGATCGCCTTCATCAGCCTCCTCTGGCTCGCGCGGCTGCGCGGTCTGCGGGTGATCTGGACGATCCACGACCTCGGCAGCAACGATGCCCTGCATCCGCGGCTCGAAGCCTGGTTCTGGCGGGCCTTCATTCCGGCGGTCGACGCGTTCATCTGCCTCAGCGAGCGCAGCCGGACCATGGCGCTCAAGCGCTTCCCGGCCCTCGCCGCTCGACCGGCGCACATCGTGCCCCATGGCCACTATCGGGACGCCTATCCCCGCACCTTGACGCGCGCGACCGCGCGCCAGCGGCTGGATCTGCCCCCTGACGCGACCGTGCTGCTGCATTTCGGTCTGATGCGGCCCTACAAGAACGTTCCTTACCTGATCCGGACGTTCCAGGCTCTGCCGGCTTCCGACGCCGTCCTGCTGGTCGTCGGCCAGCCGTTCGACGCGACGGTCGAGCGCGAGGTCCGCGAGGCCGCCGACCAGGGCGCGAAAGTGCGGCTCGACCTCCGCTGGGTGCCGCCCGAGGACGTGCAGACCTTCTTCCTCGCCAGCGATCTCGTGGTGCTGCCCTACCGCTCGGTCCTGAACTCGGGCGCGGTGATGCTGGCGTTGACCTTCGGCCGGCCGGTGCTGGTGCCCGACCTGGGTGCCATGAGCGATCACCAGGGGACGTTCGGCCCCGACTGGATCCGGCTCTACACGGGCGATCTGACGGTGACCGGCCTGGCGGCCGCGAGCCACTGGGCGCGCACCACCGAGCGCCGGGCGCTCGATCTGGAGCCCCTGGACTGGCGCCGGCTCGCCGATCGCACCTGGGCCGCCTACCAGGAGCTCGCCCCGCACCCGCCGCAGCGGCGCTGGTTCGCCCGACGCCGACAGATCAACGAGGTCGCCCGCTGAACCGCGCCAAGCTCCATCCGCCCTACCTGTGGCGCTATCTGGCTCGGCAGGCGTTTCTGCGACAGCATCCCGAGGTCCCGGTGATCGTGGCCAATGCCGTGATCATCCTCGACCACTGGCTTCGGCCGACCGATCGCGGCCTCGAATGGGGATCGGGGCGAAGCACGACCTGGCTGGCCGCCAGGGTTGGCCATCTCGTGACCGTCGAGCACGATCCTGCCTGGCACGCCCGGGTCCGGGGCCGGCTCGAGGCGCGCGGGCTGGCGGCCAAGGTCGACTACCGCCTGATCGCGGCGCCGGGCGACCAGATGGCCGAACCCCTGGAGCACCCCTACGCCGCCGTCGCCGACGCGCTCCCGGACGGCAGCCTCGACTTCGCCCTGATCGACGGCCAGATGCGGCTTCGCTGCGCGCAGAAGGCGCTGGCCAAGCTCAGGCCCGGCGGGCTCCTGGTCCTCGATGGCGCCAACCGCTACCTGCCGAACCGGCTCGAAGACGGCTTCACGACGGTCCAGCACAGGCGGTCGGAGCCCCTCGACGAGGAATGGGCCGAGCTCGCGGAACGGCTGCGAAGCTGGCGGGCCATGAACACCTCCGACGGCCTCTGGAATACCCGCCTGTGGGTGAAGCTCGCGTGATCAGGGCGACGCTGGGCCCGTGACCAGGAAAGGCTACCGCCCGGGGCTCCTCGAGGTTGCGGCAATCCGCTCGTAGATGTCGCTCAGCGCCGCCACGCGGGCCTCGGTGGTGAATCCGGCCGCCACGCGCCGGCCGGCGGCGCCGAGGCGGTCGCGGAGCGCAGGCTCGGTCAGGAGCTGTCGGATCGCCCTGGCGAGGCCCGCGGCGTCGCCCGTGGGCACCAGGATCCCGGTTTCGCCATCGCGGACCAGCTCGGGCAGTCCGCCGCTCGCAAAAGCGACCACCGGGCGGCCGGCGGCCATGCCCTCGAGCGCGGTGAGGCCGAACGCCTCCGCCACCACCGAGGGCACGGCGACGACGTCCGAAGCCGCGAGCAGTGCGGGAACGTCGTCGCGGCGACCGAGGAAGCGAACCGCGGCGCCGAGGCCCAGCTTTGGGCGAGGCTCTCGAGGCGCCGCCCGGTCGGGCCCGTCGCCCGCGATCAGGAGCAGGGCTTCGGGACACTGACGCCGGATTTCCGGCATGGCACGGAGCAGGAGGTCCTGGCCCTTCTGCGCGCTCACGAGGCGGCCGACCATGGCAATCACGGCGGCGCCGGGCGGCAGGCCCAGCGCGTCGCGGGCCGCGGCCGGCGGTGCCGCGAACCGGCCGCCGTCGTGGCCGGGGTAGACGACCTGGACCCGCTCAGGCGGCAGGCGATAGCGGGCGCAGGCCCAGTCCTGGACCGCGCGCGAGGATGCGACCCCGATCGCGGTGGTCGACGCGAGGCGGCGCTGCGCCAGCGTCACGAGCTTCGAGTTCGCGATCATGTGATTGAAGAAGGGGCTGGTGGGCAGACCGAGCGAGCGCGCCACGAGCCCGCCGATGATCAGGCTCTTCGGCCCGGACAGCACGAGCAGGCAGGGGTCGCGGCCGCGCGCCCAGGCTCTGGTCTCGAGCAGGCAGCGGGGGTCCGGCTTGCGGTGCGCGATGCAAAGCGTCGGCACGCCCGCGGCCTCGAAGACGCTCGCGATCTCGTCCCGCGGCTGCAGGACGCACAAGGATGGCGCGATCCGGGCCGGGTCGAACCGGGGCAGGGTGTCCAGAAGCGCCGTGGTCCCGCCGGCCGGGATCAGATGATCGCGGATGTAGAGGACCTTGAGCGGCGCCCGGGCGGCGGTCTGGACCGTCATGGCCGGTCGGAGCGAATCCACAACTTGCGACGACGCCCCGGTTCGGTGATCCGGTTTGCCAAGGCCGGCCGTGCGCCGATGACCGGCCGGCGGATCATGGCTGCGGCAAGGCTTCGGGGTTCCACCGGACGCGCGGGCTCACGCGCGCAGGGTCGATCCGCTCGCGATAGGGCTGCAGCCTCGTGAGCATCCGGACCAGCACGTCCTCGGTCATCGGATGCGGCTGCAGGCCGAGCTCGAGGAGCCCCGAATGCGCCGGGTTGTAGCGGTGCTGCTCGCGCTCCCGGCGCGGGTTCGGGATCGACCTGATCTCGACCGCCAGCCCAAGCGCCGCGCCGGCGTCCGCGACCCGCCGCGCGAGGTCGTTGACCGAGAACACCTCGGTGAACTGGTTGAGGATGCGCAATTCGCCCCGAGCCGGCGGATTGGCGATCGCGAGCTCGACGCACTGCAGCGTGTCGATCAGGTTGAGGTAGCCGCGGGTCTGGCCGCCGGCGCCGTAGACGGTCAGCGGAATGCCGGCCACGGCCTCGGCGAGGAAGCGGTTGACCACGGTCCCGAAGATGTCGTCGTAGTGGAAGTTCGGCACCAGGCGCTCGTCGATCGCGCTCTCTTGCGTGTCGAGACCGTAGACCGGGCCCTGCATGAGGTCGGTCACCCGGATCTGGTACAGGCGGACGTAGAACCACAGCAGGTCGGTGTCGAGCACCTTGGTCGTGTGGTAGAGCGAGCCGGCCGCGCGCGGGAACAGGAATTTGTCCTTGCGCCCCTTGTGCTCGATCTCGATCCAGCCCTCCTCGATGTCGATCGCCGGGGTGCCGTACTCGCCCATCGTGCCGAGCTTGACGATGTGGCATTCGGGCGCGTGCTCCAGGCAGGCCCAGATCACGTTGAAGGTGGCCTCGAGGTTGTTGCGAAGCGTGCGGTGGGCAGCCTCGTAGCCCATCATCGAGAACGGCGCCGAGGGCTGCTCGGCGTAGTGGATGACGGCCTCCGGGCGGGCCTCCGTGAACAGGCGAGCCATGGTGGCGCGGTCGGTGCAGTCGCCGATCGTGACCCGGATCCGATGGCCTGTGAGCTGCTCGAAGATCGCCGCGCGCTCGTTCAGGTTCGGGGTCGGGATCAGCGCTTCCGAGCAGGTCTCGAGGGCGATCTGCCGGCGCAGGTAGTTGTCGACGACCCAGACCTCGTGGCCGCGGGCGGCGAAATGCATGGCGCTCGGCCAGCCGAGGTAGCCGTCGCCGCCGAGGATGAGAAGGCGCATGGTCGATCCTCAGTCGTCGAGGAAGAGGTTGGCCTTGAGAAACCGCCGCAGCGCGTCCCGGGTCATCGGTTCCGCAGTGCTGGAGTTGTAGGGTCGCCCCGGCTGGCGCGCCCCGCTGCCCGGGTAGCCGTGGCCCCGTTCGCCATCGGCATGGAGCGCCGGCATGATGACGAAGTAGTCGTCGAGCTCGATCGCCCGCCGAAGCTCCTCGTCGTTCATCAGCTCTTCGTAGAGCTTCTCGCCCGGACTGGCGCCGACGACCTCGATCGCGATGTCCCCGGGCGCAAAGCCATGGCGGGGCGCCAGCTCCTCGATCATGGTGATGGCGAGGTCCTCGATCCGGCAGACCGGCATCTTGGTCACGAAGACCTCGCCGCCCTGCGCCATGGCCAGCACGTCCATCACCAGAGCGACCGCCTGGGAGAGCGTCATGATGAAGCGGGTCATGCGCGGGTCGGTGAGCGTCACCGGACCGCCGGCCGCGATCTGCTGCCGGAAGATCGGGATGACCGAGCCGCGCGAGCCCAGCACGTTGCCGAAGCGGCCCGAGACCAGGATCGAGCGCGACTGCCCGTTGGCCGCGGTGATCAGCCGCTCCGCCATGAGCTTCGAGGTGCCCATGACGCTGGTCGGGTTGACGGCCTTGTCGGACGAGGTGAACAGCAGCCGCTCGACGCCGGCCGTGGTCGCCGCCTGGATGACGTTCTGGGTGCCCAGGATGTTGGTCCGGATCGCCGCCGCCGGCGAGCGCTCGCACAGCCCGACGTGCTTCAGCCCCGCCGCGTGGATCACGATCGCAGCACCTTCCATCAGCGCGGTCAGGCTGTTGACGTCGCTGAGGTCGGTCAGGGCGACCGTCAGGTTGCCCTGCGCCGCGAACTCGCGCTCGATGAAGAACAGCGCGCTCTCGTTGTTGTCGATGCCGATGATCCGCCGGCATTGCCGGGCGAGCAGCTGCGACAGGCACTCGCGGCCGACGGTGCCGGCCACCCCCGTCAGGACCACGACCTTGTCCTGCCAGAGATTGCCGGGCGAAGCGGCCGGCGCCTCGCCTGGCGTCACCTGGCACGGCTCCGGGGGTGGCTGGCGTGGTGGCGGATCGACATGCCCGAAGTGTCCCGGTTGACCCTTTGGCGAGCTTCCGCGGTTCGGGCCCGGAATGCAAGGCTTGCGGCCGCGGCGCCTGGTGGGTGCAGTGGGGCGGGCGGCGGCGGACCGGAAGCTTCCTGGTCGGCCGGGCGCCACGAGGCTATTCTGGTCTTCGGGCACATCGGGACGCCAGCGCGGCGGCAGCCAGGGGGCGAGCATGTCGTTTCTGCACACCAGGCTCGAGAAGCTCCGGGCGCGGCTCAGCGACCGGCTGCTCGACTTCCAGCCCTACATCCGGACGCTTGACATCACGGGCTGCCCGATCCGCTTTTTCTACGCCACCGCCCAGGCGGCCGACTGGTACGATCCGCTCAAGGAGAAGAACCGCCGCGAGCTCGAGTGGCTGGTCCGGCACATCGAGCCCGAGGGCCAGAAGATCCTCGACGCCGGCGCGTACCACGGCTTCTACACGACCGTGTTCGCCAAGGCCGCCGGCGAGCGCGGCGAGGTGGTCGCGGTCGACCCGGTGCCGGCGAACGCGGCGGTGATCGAGGTCAATCTCGCGCTCAATGGCCTGCGCGGCCGGATCGAGAACTGCGCGATCGCCATGGCCGACGGCGAGGTCGGTTTCTCGCCGGACAGCTGCGGCCGGATCGTCGCCCGCGGCGGCATCCGCCGTCCGGCGCGGCGCCTGCGCTCGATCCTGCCCGACGCCGCGATCGTCAAGCTCGACATCGAAGGTGCTGAGTACCAGGTCGTGCCGGCCCAGATCGACGACCTGCCGGCCGCGCGCGTCTGGATCGTCGAGATCCACCCGGGCCGCGGGCGCAACCCCGCGACCGTGCTCGACGCGTTCCGGACGCGGCCGTTCGATCTCTGGTGGGGGCATCCGGCGAGCGGCCGGATCGAGGCCTACGCCGGCGAGCCCTGGACGGCGCGGACCACGCTGATCGCGATCCGTCGACGCTGAGCCGGGCGGCGCGTCGGGTTCAGATGATCTCCGCAGGGCGGCGACCAACGATTTCCGACCCCCGCAGGTATGCCTTCCGCCGTCCGGTTGGCGCCAGGCTCACGGCGAGCCGCCAAGCCGGGTCTTCAGGTGGTCGGCGAGCCGGAGCGCCAGGGCGACGATCGTGAACGTCGGGTTCGGCGTAGCCCGAGGTCGGGAACACGGAGCTGCCGGCGACGTAGAGGTTGGCGATCCCATGGACCCGGCAGTCGGGATCGACCACGCCCTGCTTGGGATCCGGGTGCATGCGGGTCGTGCCCATGTGATGCTTGCCGCCTTCCATCGAAGGCGGCCAGCCGGTCTCGTCGACGCCCGGGTCGTCGATCAGGGTCCCGAGCCCGTTTCGTTGGATCGCCGCGGCCATCGCCCGCCGCAGCCGCTCGAGGCCGCGGCGGTCGCTCTCGCTGATCCGCCAGTCGACCCGGACGAGCGGCATCCCCAGGCGGTCGCGCGCCGTGCCGAGGGTGACCCGGCTGTCCGGCCGCGGGGTCGTCTCGAGGATGGTTCGGAACGCGAGCCGATAGCTCGGCCTGATCACCTCGGACGCGCGGCGCGCGAGCGTCAGGCCGACGTCCCGACAGCCCTTGGCCGCCTGCCAGAGATGCCGGCCGACGGCCGCGCCCGCGAAGGTCCGGTGCTCGAGGAGCTCGGCCAGGCGCAGCCGCGCCTTGCCGGCGCGACTGAACTGCTCGGGCGCGGCCTCCGACGCGAGGCAGCGGAAGAAGTAGGCGCTGCACCCGGTCAGCTCCTGAGCGCGCCGGATCTGCTGGGTGAGCGCGAATCCGAGGTGGGATGTCTGGTCGAGCCCGACCCGCTTGTAGCTTCGGATCACGTAGGGAGCATCGGCCTGCTGCGGCGCCGCCGGCACGAGATGCCCGGTCGTCAGATAGGGATGATCCATGAAGAAGCGGCCGACCAGGTCCTGCTGATTGCCGACCCCGGCCGGCGCGATCCGGTTGGAGGCGAGCAGCAGACGGGCGTTCTCGATGCCGCCGCAGGCCAGGACATAGGCGCGGGCCTCGACCTGGAACGCCGGCCCCTCGAAGAGTCTTGCCCGGACCGCCCGGATCGAGCGCAGGTCGGGAGCGGGCTCGATCTCGACCACGCTCGCGCCGAGGATGACGTCGACGTTGGCCGAGCGCTCGAACTCCCGCCGGTAGGCCTCGCCGAAATCGCGCGGGTAGCCGAACCGGAAGAGGATCGGCTCGAGCTCGTCGCTGGCGAGCGGCCGGGTCCCGGGATCGGGCGCCCAGGCCGGTCCCTCGCCGACGCTGAGACCGCAGACCGCCTGCGCGCGCGGGTACCAGGCCTCGAGATGGCGGTGGTCGAACGGCCAGCCGCTGCGGGCGATCCCCGGCCGGGCCTCGAAGTCGAGCGGGTCGAGCGGGCGGCACTGGGCGGGCCAGCGCGTGGTCGAGCCGCCGAACACCCGGAACCTCGAATAGGCGGGCGCATAGCTCGGCAGGCCGACGTTCTCGCCGGCATAGAGCCGCTGGACCCGGGGCGAGTGGCGGAGGCCGCCGCTCTCGAGCACGACCACGCGCCAGCGGCTGCCGATGAACTCGCGCGCGAGCGCGATCCCGGCGGCGCCGGCGCCGATGATGCAGAGGTCGACCGGCAGCGGCCGTTCCGGGACGCGCCGGCGGGCATCGAGCAGGGCCATCGGGCTCGCATCTCCGCGGGGGTTGCGCGGGCGGTCGCCGGACCCGGGTCAGGGCGCCGGGCGGCCGCCTGCAGCCTCGACGCCGGGCCAGGGCTGATCGAGTGAGAAGCGTCCGGCGGCGCCGTCGTCAAGCCCATCCCGCTCGACCGGCCGACCCGTCGCTCCGCATCCGCCGCCGGTCGTGACGATCGGCTGACCGTTTGAGACCCGCATGGGAATGGTCCCGGCGGCGGGCGCTTCGCGCCAGCGTGGGGCCGGTCATAGCGGGAGGGAACGACGGTCGGACGGGCCGGCCGGCGTGGTCCCGCCGCTTGCTGGAAGGCGTGGCGGACGGCTCGGTCGGGGCATTTCGAGCCGCGTGGCGACAGGCTGGCGACCTGCGCCTTCTGCGCTCCTGCGACGGCCGATCACCGATCGATGGAATTGGTGGGCGCACAAGGACTCGAACCTTGGACCCGCTGATTAAGAGTCAGCTGCTCTACCACCTGAGCTATGCGCCCCCGGCAGCTTCGCCGCCGAACACAGAGGGTCGCCGATCGTCGACAGCGGAGATGAAGCATGTTGATGTCTACCGGTGTCTACGCTATCATGGTGGCTGATCCGACGCAACGAGGCTTCCGCGATGCGCGCCAAAATCACCGACAAGATCGCCAGCCAGCTCAAGCCGGGGCAGCAGGTCTTTGACAGCCAGGTGCCGGGCTTCGGGCTCCGCTGCCAGGGCGACACCAAGACCTGGTTCCTCCGCTATCGATCGCCCGACAAGCGCCAGAAGCTGGTGACCATCGGCCGCCTGGGCGAGCAATGGACCCCGGCAAGGGCTCGAGATGAGGCCCTTCGGCTTCGGGCGCTGCACGTCACGGGCGAGGACCCGGCCCGCACCCGTTCCGAGTTCAAGCAGTCGCCCACCGTGCGCCAGCTGGCGGAGCAGTACATGGCAACCCACGGCAAGCGGAAGCGGACCGCCAGCGAGGACCAACGGCGCCTGGATCGGCATGTGCTCCCGGCCCTCGGCGATCTGCGCGTGGCCTCGGTGACGGTGCCCGATGTCGAGCGGCTGCACCAATCGCTGGCCCATGCGCCCTATGAGGCCAACCGGGTCCTGGCCCTGGTCCGCACCGATGTTCGGCAAGGCTCTGAGGTGGGGCTGGCGCAAGGACAACCCCGCGGCCATGGTCGAGCGCTTCCATGAGGATCGGCGCGAGCGCTACCTGAGCCCCGAAGAGGTGGCCCGGCTCAACCAGGTCCTGGGCGCGTATCCCAATCGGCCGGCCGCCAACGCGCTCCGCTTCATCCTGCTGACCGGCTGCCGCAAGTCGGAGGCGCTCAAAGCCACCTGGGGCCAATTCGACCTCGAGGCCGGCACCTGGACCAAGCCCAGCTCGCATACCAAGCAGAACCGGGTTCACAGAGTGCCCCTCAGCCCGCCGGCAACGGCCCTCCTGCAAGCGATGCCTCGGGACAACGGGTTCGTCTTCTGCGGCCGCCGAGGCGCGCCCCTGAGGGATCTGAAGCACGTCTGGGAGGACATCCGGGGCCAGGCGGGCATCGCCGACTGTCGGATGCATGACCTGCGCCATAGCTTCGCCTCAGCCCTGGTGAGCGCGGGCGTGAGCCTGCCCGTGATCGGGGGCCTCTTGGGCCACACGCAGCCAGCGACCACCGCCCGCTACAGCCACCTTCAGGACGAGGCGCTCCGGGCAGCGGCGGGCCTGGCGGCGGCCAAGCTGTCCTGATCCCCGGGGGCCTGCCCAAACTCGGCTGCGCGCGCCCTGCGCCTCTGAGAACCTCCTAAGTTTAGCCAACCACTTGAAACAATGGCACTTTTTCAAGATTGCGAGCGCCCAACGTTTTTGGTCTCTCGAGGCTGCC
>CAVWPO010000016.1:0-121979 GCA_963756905.1 uncultured Alphaproteobacteria bacterium | reverse complement strand
GCTGCTGCTCTGGGCCGAGCGCTCCGAGCAGCGGCACCGGTGGCCGAGCTCAACGACCACATGCTGCGCGACATCGGGCTGAGCCGGGTCGACGTCATGGCCGAAGCGACCAAGCCGTTCTGGCGGGCCTGAGCCCACCGGCGGCGATCTCGGGAGAAGCCGCGATGCGCCATCGCTTCCTGACCGCGGACGTGTTCACCGACCGGCCCTTCGGCGGCAACCCGCTCGCGGTGCTGCCCGACGCCAGCGCCCTCGACCCCGCCCGCATGCAGCAGGTCGCGCGCGAGTTCAATCTGTCCGAGACGGTCTTCGTGCTGCCGCCGGACAAGCCCGCGCACGACCGCCGGCTGCGGATCTTCACGCCCGCGCGGGAGGTGCCGTTCGCCGGCCATCCGACGATCGGCACCGCGCTCGTGCTGGCGACGATCGGCGCGCTCGAGCTTGCCGGCGAGACCACCCGGATCACCTTCGAGGAGGGGGCGGGGCCGGTACCGGTCACGATCCGGGCGGTGGGCGGCCGGCCCGCGTTCGCCGAGCTGACCGCCCCCGTGCCGCCCGCGGTCCGACCGGCGCCCGAGCCGGAAGCGCTCGCGGCCATGCTGGGTCTGACCACGGCCGATCTGCGCCTGGATGCCGGCCTGCCCGCGAGCGCCTCCACGGGCCTCCCGTTCCTGATCATCGAGCTCGAGGACGCCGCGGCGCTCGGCCGCGCGCGCCTCGACCAGGCGCTCTGGCGGCGTCTGCTGGCCGATGCCTGGGCGAAGGAGGTCTACCTCGTGACCCGGGACGTGACCGGCGTCGCCGCCGACTTCCGGGCGCGCATGTTCGCCCCGGCTGCGGATATCGCCGAGGATCCGGCGACCGGCTCCGCCGCGGCCGCGCTCGGCGGCTGGCTCGGCCTGCGCGAGGCCGCGGCCGACGGCACGGCCCGCTACGTGGTCCTCCAGGGCCTCGAGATGGGCCGGCCGAGCCGGCTCGAGATCGCGGTCGAGAGGCGGGCGGGCGCAGTCGCCGCGGTCCGGGTCGGCGGCGGCGCCGTCCTGGTCAGCGAGGGCACGATCGAGGTGCCGGCGACCGATTGACCGGCCAGCGCGGCCGATCCTCAGGCGGGGGCCGGTGACCGGGCCGGCGCCGCCGGCGCGCGGTCGGGCTGCACGGCGGCTTCACGCGCCGCCATGATGAACCGGCCGAACTCGATGAAGTCCGCCTGGCGGGTCGAGGAGCCGCGCCAGGCGAGGCCGATCGTCCGGGAGGGCGAGGGCCGGGCGAACGGCACCACCCGCAGGCGCGAATGGGCGCCCGCCTCGACCGGCAGCGCGAGCTCGGGCAGGATCGTCGCACCGTAGCCGTTGACCACCATCTGGACCACGGTCGCAAGGCCGCTCGCCCGGAAGTCGTCGGCCTGGTTGGCGCCCGCCGCGTGGCAGAGGCTGAGCGCCTGATCGCGCAGGCAATGGCCCTCCTCGAGCAGCAGCAGCCGCTCGGCGAACAGATCCTTCTGCTCGATCGTGGCGCGCCCGGCGAGCGGATGGTCCAGGGCGACCGCGAGCGTGAAGGCGTCCTCGAACAGCGGCCGGGTCGCGACGTCGTCGCGGCCGACCGGCAGCGCCAGGATCAGAAGATCGAGCTCGCCCGCCAGCAGCGCATCCAGCAGATGCTCGGTCTGGCTTTCGCGCAGCGACAGCTGCAGCTCCGGGTAGCTCGCATGCAGCCGGGGCAGGACCTGGGGCAGGAGATAGGGGCCGATGGTCGGGATCACCCCCAGGCGGAGCGGCCCGGTCAGCAGCCGGTCGCGATGGCGCGCGAGGTCGATCAGATCCTGGACCGCGAGCAGGATCTCGCGCGCGCGCCTGGCCACGTCCGCGCCGGCAGGGGTCAGCAACACGCCGCCCGCGGTCCGCTCGACCAGGATCACGCCGAGCATCGTCTCGAGCTCGCGCACCTGCATGCTCATCGCCGGCTGGGTCACCTGACAGCGCTCGGCCGCGCGGCCGAAATGCAGGCTCTCGGCGAGCGCCACGAAGTAGCGGAGCTGCTTCAGGGTCGGCGCCATCACCCGGGCTCGTCGATCGGGCGCAGACCGGTCAGCCCCGTTCCTCCGATCGCTGATCCTAGAACCGGCATTCCGTCTGGGGTTTGTCGACCCCGAGCGAGTCGAGATTGGTGACCGGGTGGAGGAACTGCTCGAACGGCGCGACCGCGATCACCGCGTCGCTGGTGTGCAGGACGATCGGCTGGCGCAGCTGGTTGTCCCAGGACCGGAAGCTGCCGGGCGTGCCTTTGTACATGTCGAACCTGAGCTCATCACCCTTGAGATAGGCCGCGACCGCGGCGAGATCGGTCGAGCGGGTGCGGGCGATCGCCTCGATGATGACCCGCACCGCCGCCCAGGCCTCCCAATCGTACTCGGTCATCTGCCGCTGGGCCTCGTGCTCGAAGCGCTGGTTGAGCTGGGGTGCGCCGTAGCGTTCGAGCGCCCAGTCCCAGGCGGCGGGTACGAGGCCGACGCTGCCGATCACCGGGCGCGGCAGGGCGACCTGGTAGGGGAAATAGCGGCCGAAGTCGCCCACGGTATCGACGACCACGACCGCGTCGTAGTCGACGCCCTGGGTCAACAGGCCGATGTTGTTCTGCTCGCGCTGGCGCGGGTCCTTGGTCGGCACGAACTCACGGGTGTCGACGACCTTGGCGCCGAAGCGGGTGAACGCACTCGCATAGGAGGCGGCGAGCGCCTTGTCCGCGGGCGTCGGCCCCCGCAGGAGCAGGATCTGGCTCCACCGCTTGACCACGGCGAACTGCGCCAAGGCATCGGACAGCATCGCGCGGCTGGGCGCCACGTGCAGCAGCTGGGGCGCGCAGCCGGCGCCGCGCAGCGCGTCGTCCGGGGCCGAGACGTTGAGCAGCAAAAGATCGCGCCCGCGGGTCGCCTCGGCGAGCTTGGCCACGACCTCGCCGGGGGCGTCGACCAGGAAGAGGCGCACGCCCTTGTCGGCGTAGAGGCGCTCGAGGCCGGCCATCAGCTCTTTGGCATCGGCCCCTTCGAACCGCTCCAGCGCAAAGTCGAGCTTGAGCGCGCGGCCCATGATCCGGCCGTCGCGAAGCCCCAACAGGCCGCCTTGGAAGGGGTCGATCGCCGGGCGCAGGACCAGGTTGGCGTAGGTCTCGATCCGGGCGTAGCGCGGATCGTTCTTGATCGACAGATAGCCGAAGGTGACGGTGGTCTTCTGCGCCTGCTGCGCGAGTGCTGGCGCGGGCAGCCCGAGCCCGCCGACGCCCAGGCTGACGATGGCCAGAACCGCCAGGCTGAGGGCGGCAAACCGGACCACGGCGCGAGCCAGCGACATCACCGCGGCCCTCAGTCGTCGATCAGCGCGATGTAGGGGACCTGGCCGACCCGCACCGACTTGGTGGCCTGAAGCGTCTGGGTGTCGATGATCGAGACGTCGTCCGAGAGGCCGTTGGTGACGTAGAGCTTCTTCTCGTCGGCGGTCAGCGTCAGCCCCCACGGCCGCTCGCCCACCAGGATGTACTTCTTGATCTCGCGGCTCGCGACGTCGACCACCGCGACGTGGTTGGCGCGGCCGAGCCCGACGTAGGCGGTCTTGCCGTCCCTGGTCATGACCAGGCCGACCGGGGTCACCTGCTCCGGCCGGATGCCCTGCGGCTGGAACGAGATCGAGCCGGTCACGGTGTAGGTCTTGGGGTCGATGATGTCGACCTTGCCCGCGAGCTCGCACGACACCCAGACCTCGTGCTCGTCGGGCGGCGTCGCAAACCGCCGCGGCCGGGCGTCGACCAGGATGTCGGCCAGCACCTGCTGCTGGTCGATGTCGATCACGTGGACCAGGTTGGAGGCCTCGGCGGTGACCCAGACCTTGGAGCGGTCCTTGCTGATCATCACGCCCTCGGGCTCCTCGCCGACCTCGATCGAAGCCACGATCTTGCGATTTTTAATGTCGTAGAAACTGAGCGCGGAGCTCTCCTCGTTGGATACGTAAAGCTGGCCCCGCTGCCAGTCGATCTGGAACGCCTCCGGATCCGAAATACCGGGCAACTCGTCGACCATCTCGAACTTGGTGATGTCGACGATCCCGATCGCATCCGAGTCGCCGCAGGCAACGTAGATCTGCGTCTGATCCTGGTTCCATTCCATGCCGCGCGGGCGATCGCAGGTCTCGACGGTCCGGACCAGCGTGTCGGTCTTGCCATCCAGGACGGCGATGGTGTTGTCCTTCTCGCTGCTGACGAAGACCAGGCCCGTGCCCTTGGCCACGGCTGGCGGCGAGCAGGCGAAGCCGATCAAGGCGACGACGCACGCTCCCACGACTGGCCCAGACGCACGCATTTTCTCTCCTCGGGCTGCCCGGTTCTTCTGAACCCGGGCCTCCTGCGCTTATGGCTGGCGATGCTCGATGCCGTAGCTGGCATAGATCCGATCGAAGGTGCCGTCGGCCAGCATCGCCTTGACGGCGCCGTCGACCGCGTCGATCAGGGGCTGATCCGACAGCCGCATGCCGACCGCGAGATCCCAGCCGAGCTCCGGCACCGCGTCGTAGGCGTAGATCAGGTGCAGCGGCGCCTGCGGATGTTGGAGATTGTAGTAGCCGGCGCTGAGCGCGGTGATCGCGGCGGCGTCGATCTCACCGTTGGCGAGCGCCTCGAGCAGGTCGCTCTCGAAGCCGTAGGGAAGCGCGTGGGCGCCGCGCTGATCCAGGTACATGTGCGCGAGCGAGCCCCGCAACACGCCCACCCGGTAGCGGGCGTCGAGGCTGTCGAAGCCGGTGATGCCATCCACTCCAGGCCGGACGGCCAGGGCCACGCCACTTCGCTGGTAAGGCGTCGACCACTTGATGTGGCTCTCGCGCTGCGCCTCCTCGTCGGCGATCGTGTCCATGACGATATCGCAGTCGACCCGGCGGAAGTGGAACGACAGGGCCACCCAGTCGACCTGCAGCCGGATGCCCAGCCGGTCGGCGAGCGCCTGCGCGAGCTCGATCTGATAGCCCGGGCGGTCGCCGTGCCGGCTCGCGAACGGCAGGGCGTTGGGCGCCGCGCACAGCTCGATGACGCCGCGGGTCTTGATCAACTCGAGCGGCCGCGCGCTGGCGGCAGGCGCCCAGGCGAGACTGATGGTGCTGGCCAACGCCAGCGCCACGACGGAGCCTGCGAAGGCTTGAGGGATCGGGGTAGTCATGGTCGACCTCTGGATCCAGCTGTGGCGCGGTGTCGCGCGGTCAAGGTTGCAGACTGCGGATGTAGGCGAGGATCTGCTTGATCTTGTCGGGCGAGTAGACCCGGCCGAACGCCGGCATCTTGCCGGGCTTGCCGTTGGTGATCCGGTTGATGATGAACTCGTCGCTGCGCTCGGTGTCCATGAGCTGCGGTCCCCGCCCGGCCTTGCGGCCGCCGTCCTCGTGGCAAAAACCGCAGGTCGTGGCGAACAGCGTCTTGCCGTCGATCGCGGCCGCGTCGCCGTTGCCGCTCGCGGCCGGACCCTGCCCGGCCATCGGGCTCGCGGGCACCGTCGGGTCATCCGCCTGCGCGGGAGCCAGGATCGCGCATGCGATCATCCAAAGACCGGCTGCCGCCAGGGCACGCGCTTCAGACATCCCAATCCCCGAGATTCCCAGTTGGAGGAAATCAATGGGCAGGGGCCGAGGCCCCTGCCCACCTTCCATATACGGCGATCCGGCCAGTCTTCCAGAACGCCAGTCTTCGAGAACGAATGACCACCGGCGCGCCACCGGGCAGGGTCAAGCGCCTGACCCAGCCTTTCCGGCGCGGCGATCGGCTCAGTCGCTCAAGGAGTAGACGATCAGCGTGCCGGTGTCGGTCGGCATGCTCGTGAACGGTTCGCCGAACAGGGTCTTGTAGCCTTCACCGACCAGCGAGTTCCAGCCGTTCATCAGCGCGATGTACTGCTTGCCGTTCACGGCATAGCTGATGATGCCGCCGTTGTGGCCGATGCCGTCGTTGTGGCTCCACAGCTCCTTGCCGGTCGTGGCGTCGTAGGCGTGCAGGACGCCGGCCGCGTCCGGCACGAACAGCAGGTTGCCGCCGGTCGAGAGCAGGCTCGAGAGCGGCGGATAGGGGAAGTCGATCTGCCACGCCTTCTTGCCGGTGATCGGGTCGCGCGCGTCGACATGGCCGGAGATCTTGCCGCCCTTCGGGGGCACGATCGTGAAGTTGGCGCCCATGTTGAGCTGCACGTTCGGCTCGACCACCGGGGTCGTCTTCAGGACCTCGAGGTTCATGCACCACTCGTTGCCGACCTTGTAGTAGTAGCCGGTCTTCGGATTGTAGGTGCCCGAGTTCCAGCTGACGCCACCGGCGATCGCCGGGCACAGGTTCTCATGCTTGCCCGCGGCCAGGTCCTGCCGGCCGATCAGGCCGCCCTTGTCGTCGACGCCCTTGATGAAGTTGCTGTTCTCGACCAGATTCCAGGCGTTCTTGAAGCCGAGGTTGCGGTCGAAGACGTAGATGTAGCCGCCCTTGTTCGGGTGCACGATGTACTTCTGGCCGTCCTTCTCGAGGAACACGAACTCGCCGGGCGCATCGTCGAAGTCCCACTGATCGTGGGGCAGGGTCTGGAAGTAGGTCTTGAGCTTGCCGGTGTCCGGATCGAGCCCGATCACCGAGGAGGTGTAGAGATTGTCGCCCGGGCGGGGGCCCTTGGTCTTCCAGTCGGGGCCGGCCCAGTCGTAGAGCGGGTCGGGATTGGCCGTGCCCCAGATCACGGTGTTGGTCTCGGGATCGTAGGCGCCGGGCATCCAGCCGCCGCCGCCGCCGATCTTCCAGGTGTCGTTGCCCCAGGTCTTCTGGGCCTCAGGCGTCCCGCCCGAGGTGAAGAACTCCCAGACCTTCTTGCCGCTGGCGCCGTCGACGCCGAAGATCGGCCCGCGATACGGCCACTCACCGCCCTGGGCGCCGATGACCACCTTGTCCTTGACCACCAGGGGCGCGCCGGTGAAGCCGACCGTCAGCTTCTCGGAATCGATCAGCTTGGTGTCCCAGGCCAGCTTGCCGGTCTTCATGTCGACCGCGATCAGGCGGCCGTCGACCGTGCCGACGTAGACGTGGCCCTGACCGAGGCCGATGCCGCGGTTGTAGGGCGTGTGGGTCTGGGTCGCGATCAGGTCCTCGTTGAGCTTCGGGATGTAGGACCAGATCACCTTGCCGGTCGCGGCATCGAGCGCGAACAGCCGGCTGTACGAGCCCGAGTAGTAGAGCACGCCGTCGTATACCAGCGGCATCGACTGCAGGCCCCGGGTCGAGCGCCCGGGTTGATGCATCCAGGCGATCTGGAGCTTTTGGATGTTGTCAGTGTTGATCTGGTCGAGCGGACTGTAGTGCCACGACTTGTAGGTGCCGTGGTAGGTCACCCAGTCGTTCCCGGGATCGGCCGCCGGGTCCGGGCCCGCGGCCCAGGCCGCGGTCGCCATCGCTCCCGCCAACATCACGCCGCTGACCCCACAGGTCACGGCCCGCCACCCTACTGCATTCATGTTCGCCTCCGAACGGCCGCGGCTGTCCACCGCCGGCTCTGTTGCTTATCGTGACTGACGATCAGGCTTGATTGGTCGTGATGACCCACCTTCTCGACCCGACCGCCGCAACCGGCGGACGCGTCGCGTGGGCTCGTCAATTGCCCGGGCTCCCTATGCCCGAGCCGCCTCCCCAGTGAGCGTCGCCCTTGCAGGCTCCCTTATTTTTCCTTCATCTTAGGTTTAGAGCGGATGCCGGCTCCTGGCAACAACCTTTGCGGGCGGCGCGGACCCTGCGGCCGCCGGCGGATCGGCGGCCGGACCGGCCGGAGCGCTCAGACCGGGCGGAAGCGGGCGAAGTCCCAGTCCTTGCCGGGCGCGGCGGCGAACAGCGCCCGCGTGTAGGCATGCCTGGGCTCGCGGAACACCTCCGCGACCGGCCCCTGCTCGACGATCAGGCCCTGGTGCATCACCGCGACGGTGTCGCAGACCTGCGCCGCGACCCGGAGGTCGTGGGTGATGAACAGCATCGCGAGCTCGAGGCGCTCGCGGATGTGCTCGAGCAGCGCCAGCACCTGCGCCTGGACCGAGACGTCGAGCGCCGAGACCGCCTCGTCGGCGATCAGCAGCTCCGGCTCCATGGCGAGCGCGCGGGCGATGCAGATCCGCTGCCGCTGGCCGCCCGAGAACTGGTGCGGGAAGCGGCCGAGCGCCTCGGGATCGAGGTTGACCAGCGCCATCAGCGCCTGCGCCCGGGCCTGCGCCTCGGCGCGCGGGACGCCGTAGTTCATCGGCCCCTCGACGATCGAGGCGCCGACCGTGCGGCGCGGGTTGAGCGAGCGGTAGGGGTCCTGGAAGACGATCTGGACGCGCCGCCGGTAGGGGCGCAGCCGGCGCCCGCCGAGCCCGCCGATCGGCTGCTCGTCGAGAAAGATCTCGCCGGCGCTCGGATCGATCAGGCGGGCGATGCAGCGGGCGACGGTCGACTTGCCCGAGCCCGATTCCCCGACCAGGCCCAGGGTCTCGCCGCGGCGGATCGCGATCGAGACCCGCTCGGCCGCCCGCACCTCGCGGTGAGCTCCGAACCAGCCGCCCCGGTAGACCTTGGTGAGCCCCTCGGTGCGCAGCACGGTCCGGGCCGTCGGCCGCGCGCGGCCGCTCACGGGGGACGAGGCTCGGCACGGCGCCGATCAGCATGCGGGTGTAGTCGTGGCGGGGCTGCGCCAGCACCTGGCGGGCCTCGCCGAGCTCGACCACGCGGCCCGCCTGCATGACCGCGACCCGGTCGGCGATCTCGGCGACCACGCCGAAGTCGTGGGTGATGAACAAGACGGCCGTCGCGTGCTGCCGCTGCAGCTCCCTGATCAGGTGCAGGATCTGCGCCTGGGTCGTGACGTCGAGGGCGGTGGTCGGCTCGTCGGCGATCAGCAGCGCGGGCTCCATGACCAGCGCCATGGCGATCATGATGCGCTGACGCTGGCCGCCCGAGAGCTGATGCGGATAGGCGTGGATCATGGCCTCCGGGTCGGGCAGCTGGACCTCGGCCATGACCTCGAGGATGCGCTGCCGGCGTGCGGGCGGATCGAGCCGGGTGTGGGTCGCCAGCACCTCGTCGATCTGCGCGCCGCAGCTCATGACCGGATTGAGGGCGGTCATCGGCTCCTGGAAGATCATCGCCATGCGCGTGCCGCGCAGCGCGCGCAGGCGCGTCCCGCTCAGCCGCAGCAGGTCCTCGCCCTCGAGCAGAATCCGGCCCGCGACCGGCCTGAGCTGGCCCTTCGGCAGGAGGCCCATGACGCTGTGCGCGGTCACCGACTTGCCCGAGCCCGATTCGCCGACCAGGCAGAGGATCTCCCGCGCGCCGACGGTGAGGCTCACGTCCTCCACGGCGTGGCGGCGATCGGCGCCCTCGGGCAGCGCGATCGTCAGCTGCTGGAGCTGGAGGACCGGCGCCGCCGCCGGCTCGCTCACGCGCGCCTGCGCCACCCCGCTAGATCCGCTTCGCCAGGCGCGGATCGAGGGTATCGCGCAGGCCGTCGCCCAGCACGTTCACGGCGAGCACGGTGAGCGCCAGGAAGATGCCGGGAAACAGGATGTTGTGGGGGAAGACCTGGAACAGCACCCGGCCCTCGGCCATGATGTTGCCCCAGGTCGGGGTCTCGGGCGGGATGCCGGCGCCGAGGAAGCTGAGGATCGCCTCGACCAGGATCGCCGACGCGCAGACGTAGGTGCCCTGGACGATCAGGGGAGCGACCGTGTTCGGCAGCACGTGGCGGATCAGGATCAGGGGCGTGGGCGTGCCGAGGGCGACCGCGGCCTCGACGTAAGGCTCCTCGCGGACCCCGAGCACGATCGAGCGGACCAGGCGGACGACCCGCGGAATCTCCGGGATCGCGATCGCGATCAGCACGGTTGCGAGCCCGCCGCCCCAGAGCGAGACGAGGCCGATCGCGAGCAGGATCGAGGGGATCGCCATGAGGCCGTCCATCACCCGCATGACGATCGCATCGAGCCAGCGCAGGTAGCCCGCGACCAGGCCGATCGCGAGCCCGACGGCGACGCTCAGCGCCGCGACCGCGACGCCCACGATCAGCGACACCCGGGCGCCGTAGATCACCCGGCTGTAGACGTCGCGGCCGAGGCTGTCGGTGCCCATCCAATGGACCCAGGGCACCTGCCGCCCGTCGGCGAGATCGACCGTGCTCGCGGTGCCGGGGGTGAGATTGCGGTCGGCCGGCGCGATCGCGGCCGGGTCGCGGGTGCCGAGCACCGGTGCCAGCAGTGCTACCAGGATCATCGCGACCAGGACGCCGCCGCCGAACAGCACGCCCGAGTGCCGGAGCAGCTGGCGCCAGGCCCCGGGCGCCCGGGCACCCGCGGCGGCCTGGTCGGGCAGGGTCCCGCTGCGCGCGGCGCTCAATAGCGGATCCTCGGATCGAGCAGGGTGTAGCTCAGGTCGATCAGGAGGTTGATCAGCACGTAGGCGAGCGAGAACAGGAGGATCACCGCCTGGATGGTCGGGTAGTCGCGGGCCAGCACGGCATCGACGGTCAGGCGGCCGAGGCCCGGGATGTTGTAGACGCTCTCGGTGACCACGACGCCGCCGATCAGCAGGGCCACGCCGATGCCGATCACGGTCACGATCGGCACCGCCGCGTTGCGCAGCGCGTGGCGCATCAGCACGGTCCGGTTGGAGAGGCCCTTGGCGTAGGCGGTGCGGATGTAGTCCTCGCCCAGGACCTCGAGCACGCTCGCGCGCGTGATCCTTGCGATCAGGGCGATGTAGATCACGGAGAGCGTGATCCCGGGCAGGATCAGACGGTGGAGGAACGGCCAGAGGCCGGCCGCGAGGCTGCGGTAGCCCTGGACCGGGAACAGCTTGATCTGGATCGCGAACAGGTAGATCAGAAGATAGCCGAGCACGAACACCGGCACCGAGAAGCCGAGCACCGAGAAGCCCATCACCAGGCGGTCGATCCAGCGGCCGTGCTGCCAGGCGGCGAGCACGCCGAGCGGCACGGCAACGGCGATGGTGATGATCATGGTCACGGTCGCGAGCGCCAGCGTCGGCCCGATCCGCTGACCGATCAGCTCGGCGACCGCGGCCTTGAAGAAGAACGACTGGCCGAGATCGCCGCGCAAGAGCTTGCCGAGCCAGATCAGGAACTGCACGGCGATCGGCTGGCTGAGGCCGAGCTGGTCGCGGATCGCCGCGATCTGCGCGCCGGTCGCGTTGTCGCCGGCGATGATCGCGGCCGGATCGCCCGGCGTCAGGCGCAGCATCAGGAAGACGAACACCGCCACCATCGCGAGCACGGGGATGGTCGCGAGCAGACGGCGGGCGACGAAGGCGAGCATGGCCGGCGCTGCCCTCCCAGGGATCGAGGTCAGCCTAGCACCGCGATGCGGCTCCGGTCACGGCCGGGCTTCGCCTCGACCGCGAGGCTGCGCCGCGGTTCACTTGGGTTTGGCGATGCCGAGATCGCGGCAGATCTTGCGCGCGAGGTCGTCATCGATCTCATTGTGCCGCGGGACCGCCGAGCGTTTGTTCTGCGCCGGATTGTGCCACCAGGAGTGCCGACCGCCTTCGCGCGCGAGCTCGCATCCGTGCCGCCTGAGATGCCGCAGCAGCGCCTCACGCTTCATGAATTCAACGCCCTGAGCGGGCGTTCATAGCGCGATCGCCGTCTCCTCGAAGCCTTCGCCTGCCGCCTCGCGAGCCTCGCGGCGGTTCACCTCAATCGCCTCGCGCAGGGTGAGCTCTAGCGTCTCAAGGAGTTGTTCCCGGGTCGGTTCCTGGCAATTGACCCCGGGAATCTCTTCGATCCAGCCGATCCACCAGGCTCCGGCCTGCTTGATCACGGCGGTGTAGGTCTGATCCACGCCAACCTCCTCGCGCTCATGGGTCGCACGCTCACTCGCTCTTGGCGACGTTCCAGAAGAACGGTGCTGGCCCGTGCAGGACGCCCGAGACGGTGTTGCGATAGACCATCGGCTGGTACCACTGGCCGAGGTAGGCGTGGGTCCCGACCTCGAGCGCGCGCGCCTGGATCTGATGGGCGAGCTCGACCTGCTTTTTGGCGTCGGTCGCGCGCGCGAAGGCATCGCGCAGCTTCTCGAGCTCCGGATCGCTGGGCCAGCCGAACCAGGCGGACTCGCCCGACGCCGTGAGACCGGCGGTGCTGATCGGGTTGAGCACGTCGGCCGCGACCCAGGAGGTGAGGAACGCGTTCCAGCCGCCCTCCGAGGGCGGCCCCTTCTTGGCCCGGCGCGAGACCAGGGTCTGCCAGTCCATCGACTGCATGTCGACCTTGAAGCCGCCCTTCTCGAGCAATTCCTTGGCGACCGGGGCGAGGTTGGTCAGCACCGCGAGGTCGGTCGAGTGCATCAGCACGACCGGGGTGCCGTCGTAGCCTGCTTCCTTCAGGAGCTGCTTGGAGCGCTCGAAATCCGACTTCATCAGCACCTCGCCGCCCTGATCGGTCGCGAACGGCGTGCCGCAGATGAACATCGCGGCGCAGGTCTTGTAGTAGCGGGGATCGCCGATCGCCGCCTTCAGGAAGTCCTCCTGATTGAGCGCGGCCAGCGCCGCCTCGCGGACCTTCTGATTGTCGAACGGCGGGTGCAGCCAGTTCATCCGGAACATGTACTGGTTGCCGAGCGGGTTGTAGTCGAAGGTGACGATGTCGTCGTTGCCCTCGAGCAGCGGCAGCAAGTCGTGCGGCGGCGCCTCGATCAGGTCGATCTCGCCGTTGATCAGCGCGTTGACCTGCGTCTGGGCGTCCGGGATCCAGTCCCACTCGACCCGGTCGACCTTGGCGACCTTGCCGCCGGCGGCCCAGGACGGCGGCTCGCTGCGCGGCCTGTAGCCCTGGAACTTGGTGAACACGGCCTTGACGCCGGGCTGCCACTGGTCGCGCTCGAACACGAACGGGCCGGAGCCGACGTACTCGGAGATCTGCTCCGAGGCCGGCGTCCTTGGCGATCCGCTCGGGCATGATGAACGGCACGTTCGAGCTCGGCTTGGCGAGCGAGAGGAGGACCAGGCCGTAGGGCTCCTTGAGCGTCATCTGGAAGGTCCTGGCATCGAGCGCCTTCATGCCGGCGACGAACGACATCAGGAGCTGGCCCATGCTGTCCTTCTGGCCCCAGCGCTCGATCGAGGCGATCGCGTCCGCGGCGGTGACCGGCTGGCCATCGTGCCACATCAGGCCGTCGCGAAGGGTGAAGGTGTAGATCAACTGATCGTCGCTGATCTCATACGAATCAACCATTTGCGGCTTGATCTCAAGCTTTTCGTTCAATGCGAACAGGGTGTCGTAGACCATATAGCCGTAGTTGCGCGAGATGTAGGCCGTGGTCCAGATCGGATCGACGATCTTGAGATCGGAGTGCATGACCACGCGCAGCGTCGATGCCGCCGCCGGCCGTGGGCCCTGAACCGCGAACGCCGCCGCCAGGCCCGCCAGCGCGACCACGAGCGTCCGTCTGAGCGTCATCTCGATCCTCCCTCGGCGGTCACGTCAGCGTCGGCGCCGGGTCAGTCAGCCACAGATCGCCGCGGCAGGCCAGCATGGCCACGCCCGCCAGCGAGCAAGTCTCGAGCCAAACCGATGCCAAGCCGTGGGCGCCGGACCGGGAAGGTCGGGGCGATCGCGATCAGACAGCGTCCTCCAGCAGCAGCACAGAGGTGGCGAGCTCGGCGTGCCGGCCGACCATGGCCGCGAAGCGCCGGTCGGCAGTGACCAGCGGCGTACGCATCTGCAGGCTCAGCGCCAGGTAGAGGCAGTCGTAGACCGGGTGCGCCAGCAGGAAGGCCAGGCGCAAGGCATCAGCCACCAGGACGGGCACTGCCGTCATGACGACCGGCGCCTCGCTCAGGGCGACCAAGGCCGCCGTGGCTTCATCCTGGCGATCTCACGCCGGCGCACCTTGCTCCAAAGCGCGCTGGCGCATTCGGCGAGCAGGATGTCGGGCGCGCTCAAGCTGCGGGTCGAGAGCCGTGCGGCAGCGTCCTCGCCCGGCTTCTCCGATCACCCACTTGACGGCGATGCTGGCGTCGACGACCGCGGCTTCGATCATTCGCCGCGATCGGCGTGCCGGTCCCGGTCCGCGCGAATCAGACTCGGCGCTGTCGGCATGCGGCCGGCCGCGGGTGCGCGCGCGTAACGCGCGGCGGTCGCCCAGAAGTCATCGGCGCCGCTCCCGAACAGGCGCTCGAGAATCGCCCGGTGCTCGGCTTCCGCCGAACGGCCATGCTGCGCCGCCCGCAGCTTCAGTCGGCGCACGATTTCCGGGTCGACCTTGCGGACCGTGAGCTGCGCCATCTTTGCCTCCGGCCGAGCTTTCGCTGTCAATGTAGGCAGTGAAGACCCGAACAGTCAAGCCCGCGCCGGCGCCCTTTGTCCTCGCAGAGTGGACCGCGGCTGGCTCAGACGAACAGCTTCTTGTCGCTGAGGTCGGGGTAGAGGCTGGCGACGAACTCGGCGTAGCCGTTGAACAATTGGGTCGGGATCTGCTCGCCGGTGCCGAGCCGCTTCTCGGTCGCCTGGCTCCAGCGCGGATGCGGCACCTCCGGGTTGACGTTCGCCCAGAAGCCGTACTCGCCGTTGCCGATCGCCTCCCAGAAGCTCTTTGGCTGCTGGTCCGTGAAGGTGATCTTCTGGATCGACTTGATGTGCTTGAAGCCGTACTTCCAGGGCACGGCGAGCCGGATCGGCGCGCCGTTCGACTTGGGCAGCGGCTTGCCGTAGGCGCCGGTGACCAGGAAGGCGAGCTCGTTGGTCGCCTCGGCGACCGTCAGGCCCTCGGTGTACGGCCAGGGATACCAGAACTGGCGCTGGCCGGGCGCGACGTCGGGCTCGAGGAAGGTGTGCATCTCGACGAACTTGGCCGAGCCCAAGGGGCGCGCGAGCTCGACCAGCTTGGCCAGCGGGAAGCCGCTCCAGGGCACGATCATCGACCAGGCCTCGACGCAGCGATGGCGGACCACCCGCTCCTCGAGCGGCATGCGCGCCAAAAGATCGTCGATCGCGAAGGTCGTCTCCTTCTCGACCATGCCGTCGACGGTCAGCGTCCAGGGCCGGATCTTCAGCGCCTGCGCCGCGTCGGAGATCTGCTTGCTCGAGCCGAACTCGAAGAAGTTGTTGAACTTGCTGGTGAGCTCGGCGGGCGTGATCGCGCCGTCGACCTGGTAGCGCTCATTGCGCGGCACCGGATAGAGCTTGGCCGACGGATCCTCGTCCGCCGCGGCCGCGCGCGCTACGCCCGCGAGCAGCGGCGGGGCGATCGCCAGCAGGCTGCCGGCCGCGAGCCCTTTCAGGAGCCGGCGGCGCTCGGTGAAGACCGCCTCGGGCGTGGCCGCCGATTCCGGCAGCTCCCAACCGCGTCGAACCCGGATCAGCATCGGCCTCGCTCCCCGCAATGCGCACCATGTTGCCCGGTGAGATAGCACGCAGCCCCCGGCTTGTCCCGGCCGGGCGGCCGGATCGCGGGCCGCGAGCTGTAGATGCCGTGCCGAATCACCGAATCGTGACAGCGCCGAGCCCGGTCCGTGCAGACGCCGCCGAGGTGGGCCGGCACATGGGCGGCAGGCGCCAGCCTGCGCGCGGGGCCAGGTCAGCCCACGCAAAGGCGCCGGCCATGGCCCGCGGTCCGACGTTGATGCTACGCTCCGCCCGGCAAGGAGAGCGGGCATTGACGGAACGGATGCAGTGAGCCGGGGGCATGGGAGTCCGGAGCTGGTGGCAGCGGCTGCGCGCGGGCCTGCGGCGGCTGCGGGCGGGCGTGCCCGGGCTGAGCGTGCTGCTGCGGGCGGCCGGCAACTACATCCGCCATCAGAGCGCCAATCAGGCGGGCAGCGTCGCCTTCTCCTCGGTGCTCGCGATGTTCCCGCTGCTGCTGTTCCTGTCGGCCGCGGCGGGCTTCGTCGGCCAGCCCGGCGCCGCCGCCGAGCTCGCGAGCCGGGTGGTGGACTTCGCGCCGCCCGCGGTCGCGGACGCGCTGAAGCCGGTGATCGACCAGCTGCTGCGTGAGCGCAGCCCGGCGTTGCTCACGATCGGCATGTTCGCGACCGTCTGGGCTGCCTCCTCGGGCGCCCAGGCGATCCGCACCGCGCTCAACAAGGCCTATGGCGTCGAGCAGGGCCTGACGTTCTGGAAGGCGCGCATCAAGGTCACCCTGTTCACCGTGATCGGCACGATCGGTGCCGTGCTCGTGTTCAGCTCGGTCGTGATCCTGCCCTACGCCTGGGCCCTGCTGGAGAAGACCGCCGGCCTCGGTGCCGACGCCCTCTGGCTGCGTACCGGCGTCCGCTACGGCCTGGCGCTGGTCGTTCTGGTGATCCTCTACGCGCTCCTCTACGGCTGGCTGCCGGACATCCCGCAGCGGCTGCGGACCGTGCTGCCGGGGGCGGTGCTCGGCGCGCTCATGTGGCTCGGCGCCGCGGCGATCCTCTCCTACACCCTGCGCAGCGCCGGCAAGCTCGCCGCCGTCTACGGCAGCTTCACGGGCCTGGTGGCGACCCTCATCTTCCTCTACGCGAGCGCCGTCACCCTGATCTTCGGCGCCGAGATCAACGCCGTGCTGCGCGATCGCGACCCGCCCGAACCCGACGGCACCGGGGCATCCGACGTCTGATCCGACCGGGTGTGGGCAATCCTCACGTCCAGAGACCGGTTGCGGCCGACCTTCGCGCCGGACGCAAGTCCGCCCAGAGGCGAAGGTCGGCGTCGACTGACCCCTGCGAGCGCTCGTCGCCCGGCGGCGCTGCCGGGATCGTCCCTTGCCCCGAGCGGCCTAGTCGAGCTTGGTGAAGACGGTCTCGGCCTCGATCCGCTCGACGTCGATGGGCCGCGGGAAGGGCGCCGGCGCCGGCTCGCCCGGCCGCCGCGGCCGGCCGATCCGGGCGAAGAAGTCGTCCAGCCCGCCGTCGCCGCCCGGCAGCATCACCCAGCACATCTTGAGCTCCCGATCGGGGCTCGGGTTGACGAACTTGTGGCGGTGGCCGGCGCCGACGTAGACCGTGGTCCCGGCCTGGAGCGGGTAGCTCTGGCCGTCGATCACCGCTTCGCCCTCGCCCTCGAAGAAGAACAGCAGCTCCTCCTGGGCCGGGTGGACGTGCTCGCGGATGTAGGAGTTGGGCGCGATCACCTGGATGCCGGTGGCCAGGCTCCGGATGCTCGGATCCTTGCGATGCGAGACCCGGACCTCGGTGTAGCCGTTGGCCGGCACCGGTTGCCAGAAGCTTTCCCCTTGGTCCGGCTGCACGACGTGCACCGGCGTCGTCACCTCGCTCATCCTCGCCTCCCCGACCTCGCCATCAGCGGCGCCCGCTCCCCTTGCAGAACCTGCCGCCAGCGCCTTGATCATGCCCAATACGATCCTTCTTGTCGCCCCCAAGCTCGACCCGAATGATCATCCGATCAGCGGCGAATCCGGCAGCCGGGTTGACGAGTGTACACATTCTGTGATCATTGCAGGCCATGGCGTTCCAATGGGACGAACGCAAGCGCCTTCGCAACATCGCGAAGCACGGCTTCGACTTCGTGCAGGCCGATCAGCTGTTCGAGGGGCCGCATGTCATCGTCCCATCGAAGCGCCAGCAGCCCGAGGAACGCTTTCTGGCGATCGGCAAGGTGGCCGGCCGGTGGGCGACGGTGGTCTACACGCTCCGCGCCGGTGACCGCCGCATCATCTCGATGAGGAGCGCACGCGATGCGGAAAGACGACTCCACGAGAAGCTACACGGCTGAAGAGCTCAAGGCGATGCGGCGCCGCGGCGAGGACCGGACCGACTGGGCCAAGGTCGACGCGATGACCGAGGCGGACCTCGAGCGGGCGATCGCCGAGGACGAGGACGACGCGACCTCGAGCCCGACTGGACGCGCGCCGAACTGGTCATGCCACGGCCCAGGCAGTCGGTGCACCTGCGGCTCGACCCCGAGGTGGTCGATTTCTTCAAAGCCGGCGGCAAGGGCCACATCACCCGCATGCAAGCCGTCCTGGCGCCTACGTCGACGCCCAGAAACGTCGCCGCGAGGCGCCGCACGACTGACAGGTGAGCGGTCCCATGCTGACGACCAAGCGCAAGCCGGCCACGGTCGGCGAGATCCTGGTGGCGGAGTTCATGCGCCCCTTGGGCCTGACGCAAGGTGCGCTGGCCGAGGCCATGGGCGTGCCGCGCAAGCACGTCAACCAGCTCTGCAACGATCGACGCGCCGTGACCGCTCCGACCGCGCTGATCCTCGCGCGCGTCTTCGGCAACAGCCCGGATTTCTGGCTCAACGTGCAGCGCCGCACCGACCTCTGGGAGGCGCTGCATTCGCCCCGCGAACTGGCCCGCATCGATCGCGCGAAGCCATTGCCGAGCGCGGCGTGAAGCCGTGGCCCGTCGCGCAATCCCAGTCCAGGAATTAGGTACGTGTCCCCGAAATTTCCCAGCAACAGGATAAAAAACCGTGGCGGTTTTGAACATGACAGAACAATCTATTGCTGGCCCGTCTCCAAGTATATTTCTATTTAAGAATTCGTCTCATAGCGTGTGTCGATATTTCTTCTACTAGACTATGCAGCCTCCCCTTTTGGGCCGCTTTAGCACATCATGGACGTCACCCAAGCCTGCGGGCGTCCCGGACGCTTCTTGTTTCTGGAGGTGCTGTTCGTAGTCATCTCGCATCATCTTGCGCGTCTTCTCCTCGGCATTGATAAGGACGTATCTCTGAATGAGCGTCGGCAGTCCACATGTAAGCTGACGGTGCCCGTTATCCAGAGTTCGATCTGTACGCACCGGGCGCTCGATCAAGGCGTAGAATGTGTACTCACTCACATCTGCATAGAAATAGTATATCAACGAGGTAAATGGTTGCGCGGACATATCCGGCAGAGGATCGAATTCCACCCGAAGCGATTGTTGCAAGGTCTCCTCAAG
The DNA here is from genome assembly GCA_963756905.1 of uncultured Alphaproteobacteria bacterium. Classification (GTDB taxonomy): domain Bacteria; phylum Pseudomonadota; class Alphaproteobacteria; order Geminicoccales; family Geminicoccaceae; genus DATAOG01. The sequence goes on along the minus strand of CAVWPO010000016.1, from coordinate 103,067 downwards.
CACGATCAGATCAGGCGCCGCGGCCTGAATATCCGCTAGGCTCAACCGTATATCGACCTGTTCCTGAGGGGTTGCGATCGAGGATAAGGCCCGCATCACCGCGGACACTCGTTCCCAGTTGCCGTTCCAGTTCGGTTGGCCCACGCTCATAGTGCCCGCCGCGACGCGCACGCCATCTATCCAGAGCTGCGCATCGGTCGGGGCACCGCCGACACCTTCCATCAGGCTCGCAAAAATGGCAAGCGCATGCAGGGTCCGCTTTTGGTTACCGTCGAATTCTACCTTGCACTCAGTTTGCCCATTCTCCGCGTAGATCATCTCAAAGAATTCTGTTGAGAAGCGAAGGCGTTGCTTCTCCCGGGATAGATTGGGAAGCCCAAGCGCGTATACCTGGCCAGCAAGCGATTTCCATTCGGCGCTGGCTGGAGCGCGAAAGCGGATCTCACATGGCTTGTATGGCTTGGGTGTAATGTGTAGCAACCCCGAGCTTAGATCGATATCCGGGTCGGGTGCCAGCATACCAAAGCGGGCAGATCTATATACGAACCGCTTGTTCGGAAGGCCCTTGCCAAGCCCTAAAAAGTTCCTTCGAAGCTCATCCATAGTAGCTGTAAGTTCGACTTGTGCGCTGCCACGGAACCCATCTTCAAACCCAGCGGCATCACGGATTTCGGCTTTCTGCTCTTTGTATTCGGATCCTATCTCGTCCAATATCTGTTTCATCCAAGAGACGGGACGGCTATGTTCATCACTGTGATCGAATGATATTGTTATTTTGCGCTTATACAGTTTTATATTGTTATTGTAAGCATCACGAGCGGCCTTGAGTGCTTTTGGGATATGATCTGCCCAAAGGTGGATCGCATAAACTTTGTGCGTTTCCTTGTCGGGGTTGACGGTGACTGTGACTAGAAATTGTGGTTGGTCAGAAACCGCGGCCAGTCGAGCGTTTGACACTTTGACACGACACGAGCGGGCCCTTCCCTGACGGACTTGACCTGCACATAGGCGCTTTTTGGTCCAGGGTGGGTGTCAGGAGGGCCTGGAAGCGATGGCTCTGGAAACTCGACTAGATAGTCCCACCCACCTTCATCCTCCTCAGCATGAGTGCAACGCGCGCCGTCCATGGAGCAGAGGCGGGCGAACTCACGCTCGGCGAACTGAGGAACCCGCTTGATCATAGCTGATAGGCCGGACCGGTTCGCCGTATTAAGCGCCGCCCGGTGATGCAGGTCAACCAACTCGTCGGATCACGCGTCAGCGACCACGGGGTCTGGCGCGCTCCGATCTGCCCGATTTCGACACGGCCGAGCGCGCGAACGAACCCCGTCACTGGAACACGCTCCGCGCGCTGCGTGTGCTGAACTGAGCCGGCCGTGGTGGCTCACTGCCACGATCGACGGCGCGCGTTTGGTCTGCAAGCTGTTTGGCGTTCTTGCAGGCCTGCCAAGGCAGGATCTGCCTTGAGCAGGCCATGGCCAGCCGCTGCATCGATCCCGGGGACACGTACCGAATTCCGCCGGTTCTTCCAGGTTCTGGCGCGGGGCGGGCACCGAACAGATCGCGTCAGGAGTGCGTGAAGCGCGGGGGCTCCTTGGCGAAGAAGGCGCGCACGCCCTCCTTGCAGTCGGCGGACGCGAACGCTTCGGCAGAGAGGGCCAGCGAGCGCTCGATCGCCTCGTCCTCGGTCACATCGAAGGAGAGATCGATCGCGCGCTTCAAGAGCTGCAGCGCCTGGCTCGGGCGGCTCGCCAGCTCCGCGGCCATGCGGCAGGCGGTGACCAGCGCCTCGCCCGGCGGCACGACCCGGTTGATCAGGCCCCAGGCAAGCGCTGTCAGAGGATCGATCGGGTCGCCGAAGTACATCATCTCCTTGGCGCGGCCCTCGCCGATCCGGCGCGTCACGCGGACCGTGCCGCCCGAGCCCGGGAACACGCCGAGCTTGATCTCGGGCAGCGCCAGCCTGGCGTTCGCCTCGACCACCAGCAGGTCGCAGCAGACCGCGAGCTCGAGGCCGCCGCCGTAGGCGAGCCCGGCAATCGCCGCGATCGTGGGCTTGGGGAAGTCGTCGACCTTGGCGTAGGCGCGGTTCTCGGCCGCGAGCTTTTTCCCGACCACATCATCCGCCACGTTCGGAAACTCGCGGATGTCGGAGCCGGCACAGAACGCGCGCTCGCCCGCCCCGGTCAGCACCAGGACGCGCGCTGCCGGGTCGCCCGCCAGGTGGTCGAGCGCCTGGTCCAGCTCACGGGTCAGCTCGAGCGTCACGAGGTTGAGCGGCGGGTTGTTGAGCGTCAGGACGGCGACCCCGTCCGCCACCCGGCACTGGATCAGATCGGCGCTCATCGGCTCCCCGTCGGACGCATGGAAGGCGGGCACGTCGAAGGCCGGCGCATCGAGGCTCCGACCTTGGCGCGGAACTGCGGCAGCAGGTCCATGGGTGCGGCGCGGAACAGGCGCGCATCCATCGCGGCCAGCGGCTCGGCGACCCGGACCTCGAAGCCGATCCGCTCGAGCACGTCCCGGCGCGGATCGATCCCCGGCGCCACCTCGGTCAGCGCGAGGCCGTCCGGCTCGAGCCGGAAGACCGCGCGTTCGGTGACGTACATGACCTCCTGGCCGCGCTCCCGGGCGTAGCGGCCGTTGAAGGTGAGCTGCTCGACCTCGGGCACCCACTTGCGCGTCCGGCCTTCCCGGCTGAGCACGAGGCGGCCCTCGCCATCCGGCGCGATCTCCAGCCCGCCGGTCGTGAGCGTGCCGGAGAACACGACCTTGCGGGCGCCCTGGCTGATGTTGATGAAGCCGCCAGGGCCGTTGATGCTCCGGCCGTAGCGGCTGACGTTGACGTTGCCGTGGCGGTCGACCTCGGCGAACGAGAGGAACGCGAGGTCGAGCCCGCCGCCGTCGTAGAAGTCGAACTGATAGGGCTGGTCGGCCATCATGTCGTAGTTGACGCCGGCGCCGGCGTCCTTGCCGCCCGCCGGCACGCCGCCGATGATGCCCTGCTCGACGGTCAAGGTCAGCTCGCGCCAGAGGCCCTCTTCGGCCGCGACGTTGGCGATCCCGTTCGAGACCCCGAAGCCGAGGTTCACGACCGCGCCCGGGACCAGCTCGAGCGCGGCGCGGCGCGCGATCACCTTGCGGATGTCGAGCGGGAGCCCGGGGATCGCCGTCTCGGGGGCTCGCAGCTCGCCCGCGTAGGCCGCGCTGTAGGGCGTCTGGTAGGTCTGCGGCTGGCCGGGCGCGACCACCACGTAGTCGACCACCACGCCCGGCACCTTGACCAGCTTGCCGGGCAGGCTGCCGGCGGCGGCGAGCCGTTCGACCTGGGCAATCACGATCCCGCCCCGGCGGCGCGCCGCGGTCGCGATCGAGAAATTCTCGCCGAAGAACGCCTCGCGCTCCATCGTGAGGTTGCCGCGCTCGTCCGCGGTGGTCGCGCGGATCACCGCGACGTCGACCGGGAAGGCCTTGTAGAGGAGGTACTCCTCGCCCGCGAGGGTCAGGAGCTCGACCAGGTCGTCCTTGGCGCTCGGGCTCTGCCGGCCGCCGCCGTGGCGCGGGTCGACGAAGCTTCCCAGGCCCGTGGTCGTGAGCAGGCCGGGGCGCCCGGCCGCCATGTCGCGCATCAGCTGCGAGAGCGCGCCCTGGGGCAGGGTATAGGCCTCGATCCGGTCGGCGAGCGCGAGGTCGGCAAAGCGCGGGCAGTTGTTGAAGCCGCCGCTGATCACCCGCCGGGCGAGCCCGGGCTCGGCCAGAAGGTTGAAGCCGGTCGTCTGCCAGTCGCCGAGCGAGACGACGCTGATCAGGGTCAGCCCGCGCGGCGCTCCCTGAGCGAGAAAGCGCGCCGCGAGCGCTTCGATCACCGCCTCCGGCACCGCGTGGCCGCCGCCCGAGCCGCCGAACAGCACGGCGTCGCCGTCGCGCACGAGGCCGGCCGCTGCGGCCGGATCGATCACCTGCATCACCGGATCGCCACGCTCTCCCGCATCCGCCGCCAGGATGGCCGGTCGCCGGCGCCCTGTCGAGGCCGCCGTCGGTCGGGCGCACGGACGCCCGGTCCGCAACGCCATGCCCCCACCGGCCCGAGCTGGTGCGCGGTCGGCGCGTGACCCGAGGGTTGCCGACCGTGGGTCGTCGTCGCCTCTCGCTTTTGGCGGCGACGCGATGGTGCGTTGCCAGCGCCCGGGTCCTGTCGCCTCCGCGGGACGTTGCCGGGCTTTTCACTTTTCGTAGACCTCAGCCGTGCAGCCTGCGTGTCTTGAAGGTCCATGCGATCCTGGAATCCGCGCCCGGGCCAGGCCAAGCGCACGGCGCGGATTCCCACGGTCGCATGGGCCTCGCGCGAGCAGACCCGATACCGCTAACCTCGATTGATGTCCGACGGCAACAGTCGCGATTTTTTCGACGCATCGAGGATGGCGCTTCCGCCGTCCCCGCAAGGCGGTGCCGGGGCCCGGCCCTGGGCCGCATCTGACGGTCGCCTGCCGGAGCGCTGGCTCTGTCAACTATTCGGGCTCAGTCCATGACCTCCTGGCCGCCGTCGATGCCGAGCACCTGGGCGGTCACGTAGCCGTTGGCCATGAGGTAGAGGGCGCCCAGCGCGCAGTCCTCGGCGTGGCCGACCCGCCCGACCGGCAGGCGCGCCGCCATCTGCCGGTAGCGCTCGTCCTTGTCGTGGGCGTGCAGGAGGTCGTTGAGGGGCGTGTCGCACAAGCCCGGCGCGATCGCGTTGACCCGGCAGCCGAGCTTGGCGAACTCGAGCGCCAGCGAGCGGGTCGCGGCGTTGAGCGCGCCGTTGATGGCACCCCCCATGATGTAGCCCTTGACCGGACGCCTGGCGGCGACGCCCGTGAAGAACACGACGCTGCCGCCCCGCCGCAGGTGCGGCCGCGCATCCCAGGCGGCCCAGAACGGGCCCCAGAACTTGCTCTCGAAGGCTTCGCGCGCGCTCTCGTCGGTGAGATCGTCATAGAGGATCGGCTTCACGGTCGAGCCGGGCAGGACCAGGTGGTCGAAGGGCGCACAGGCGGCGAGGAACGCCGCGACCGCCGGCCGGTCCTCGACCCGGAGCGCGCGCCAGGGCACGGCGCGCCCGCCGCGCTCGCTCAGCCGCCGCGCGGCATCGGCCAGCTTCTCGGGCGTGCGCGCCGCGATCGCCACCTCGCCGCCGGCGTCGACCACGAGTTCGGCGGTCGCCAGGCCCATCCCATAAGAGCCGCCGATGATCACGACTTTCTGCCCGTCGAGCGAGACCATCGCCCAGCCTCCCGTTCGCGTTGCCCTTTTCGCTCGGCCCCCGAACGATAGCCGCGGCCCCCCGGTGCGACAACGTCAGGCCCGGCATGGCGGCGCTCGCCGCCATCCGGCTCAGAGGCGGTAAGAGCTCGCTGCCGCTCACCTCAGGGGGGCAAGAGGATTCGTCGGGAAACCTCCGACCCCGGCGCCGATCCTGGCGCCAGGACGAGGCGGACCTGGCCGTTAACCGATCCTTAAGCGTGGCGCGTTAACCGTTCGTTCGGATGGTCCATGGGACCCTGGGAATCCGTCTCGGGCTCAAGGGGGCGGCAGAACGATCCCGGCGCGAGACCAGGATGGGGCCACCCGAGTCTGCGCCGCGAGCGGCCTCAGGGAGGATGGCTGCGCCTCAGAAGCCGCCCCACTGCTGTCGTCACGCACGCCAGCTGTGTCATCAACCGGTCCGCACGCCCCCTCTTCGTCATCGGCTCCGGCCGGGCGCCATGGCGAAGGTCCGGTCATTTCCTGCGGGCGGGCTTGCCGAGCAAGAGGATCAGCGGCATGGCCAGGATCGAGGTCAGGGTGCAGAGATAGAAGACGTCGACGTAGCCGATCATCATCGCCTGGCGGGTGATCTCGAGGTCGAGGCCCGTGAGCGAGCCCGGGTCGGCGATGCTGCCGCCGCCCGGCAGGGCGCTGTGGCGGAGCAGCTCGTTGTAGGCGGTGACGTGCTCGACCAGCACGCCGCGGTTGATCCCGGCGGTCCGCACCAGGATCGCGAGCGCGGTCGCGATGCCGATGCTGCTGCCGATCGAGCGGATCAGGTTCCACATCGAGGCGCCCTCGGTCCGGTGCGCCGGCGAGAGCGTCGCGAAGGTCAAGACGCCCAAGGGCCCGATGATCGAGCCCGCGCCGATGCCTTGCATGAGGCCGGTCCAGAACACCGCCGATGACGCGACCTCCAGGTTCCACTGCGACATCCACCAGCTGGACGCCGCCAGCATCAGGAAGCCCGCGGCGATCTGCAGCCGGAGGTCGATCGCCTGGCCGACCCGGGCGAGGATCATCATCGCCGTGAACAGGCCGAGCCCGCGCGGGCTCAGCAAGAGGCCGATGGTCGCCATCGGATAGTCCTGGAGGTCCTGCAAAAACGGCGGCATCAGGACCATGGGTGCCAGCGTCAGCAGGCCGTAGAGGAACACCAGCAGCATGCCGAGCGCGTAGTTGCGATCGCGCATCAGCCGCAGATCGACCATCGGCGCCCGGGCGGTCAGGCTGTGGGCGATGAAGACATAGAAGCCGGCCACCATCACGATCGCCTCGATCACGATCTCGGGCGAATCGAACCAGTCCAGGCGCTCGCCCCGGTCGAGCATCATCTGCATGGCGCCGACCCCGGCCGCGAGCGCCAGGAAGCCGAAGACGTCGAACGGCCGCACGTTCCGGGCGGGCAGTGATCTGGGCAGGAAGGCGAGGCCGCCGAGCAGCGCCAGCAGGCCGACCGGGATGTTGATGAAGAACACCCAGCGCCAGGTCAGGGCGTCGGTCAGATAGCCGCCAAGCGTCGGGCCGACGACTGGTCCGAGCACCACGCCCATGCCCCAGAACGCCATCGCCCGGCCGTGCTCCTCGGGCGGATAGGCATCGAGCATGATCGCCTGCGACAGCGGGATCAGGAACGCGCCGCAGGCGCCCTGGGCGACCCGCAGCAGAACCTCGGCCGGCAGCGACCCGGCGGTGCCGCAGAACAGCGAGAACAGGGTGAAGCCGCCGACCGCGACCAGGAAGAGGTTGCGCCGCCCGAAGCGCGCGCCCAGCCAGCCGGTCGCCGGCAGCATCACCGCGCTCGCCACGATGTAGGAGGTCAAGACCCAGGAGATCTGGTCCTGGGTCGCCGAGAACGTGCCCTGCATGTGCGGCAGGGCGACCGCCGCGATCGTCCAGTCGATCGAATAGATCATGCTGGCCAGGACCAGCGTCGCGGTCACCCAGTTGCGCTGGACCCGATCGCCCCGGGCCATGCCCGCGGTGCCGATCGCCGGGGTCGCGGGGCCGCTCCGGGCGGGCTCCGCCCCGGCCCCCGGCCGGACCCTCGGGGCGTCCGCCCGCGTGGCCATCGCGACCTCCTCACGCTCAGGGTCGTCGAGCTTCGGATCAGACCACGGCGGCGACGCTCCGGCAAGGCGCCGGCCGGCCGGCCCGACTTGCGCCGCGGCGGGCGGCCGCGTCATCCTGCGGCGGCCAGCGATCCGCGACCAGCCGAGGGAGGCAAAGCCATGGCAGCTTCACCGCTCGAGAGGGCCAGCGCAGAGGACCTCGAGCCGCGCTGGAACTGGAAGCGGGAGCTGCCGGCGCCCGGCCGGATGGCGGTCGATTTCGAGACCCGGGTCGATTTTCGCAGGTTGCAGCGCTACCCGCCTGGCGCGGGCGAAGGAGGCGCTCGCCTACTCCGAATGCGGTGCCCTGCTGCTGTTCGACGTCAACAACATCCGCTACGTCTCCGGCACCAAGATCGGCGAAATGGGAGCGCGACAAGTTCTGTCGCTTTGCCCTGCTGACGGACGGCGGCGAGCCGATCGTCTGGGACTTCGGCTCGGCCGCGGTCCACCACCGGCTCTACTGCGACTGGCTGGATCCCGCCAACTGCCGGGCGGGCGTGCTCGGCATGCGCGGCACGATCCCGCCGCACTTCGGCCTGATGCAGGCGCATTCAGTGGATCAGACCGTGGACGAAGCGTAGCTTGCCCATGACGGTCGGCGCCAGGACGAAGGGGTAGAGGTCGGGCTGGCCCATGCTCTGGTTCAGGCTGTTGACCGCGTAGGTCAGCGGCAGCCAGGCCTTGAGCAGGGCATCGAAATCTTCCTGACGGTAGGGGTCGAAATCGATCGCCATCGTGAGGGCGGGATCGTGGCCGGCCTTGGGGGCGACCCGCAGGCCGAACGCGGCGGCGGTCTCCAGCGTGTCGACGATGTGCAGATAGTGCGCGAAGGTCTCCGCGAAGTCCTCCCAGGGGTGGGCGCTGGCGTAGCCGCTGACGAAGCGCTCCTGCCAGTCCGGTGGTGGCCCCTCGGCGTGGTGCGCCTCGAGGCGGGCCCTGTAGTCCTGGCGGTCGTCGCCGAACATCTCGCGAAAAGCGTCCAGCCAGACGCCGTCCCGGACCAGGCGGTCCCAGTAGTAGTGGCCGACCTCGTGGCGGAAGTGGCCGAGCAGCGCGCGGTAGGGCTCGCCCATGGCCTGGCGGGCGCGCTCGCGCAGGGCGTCGTCGGCCTCGGCGATGTTGATCGTGATCAGGCCGTCGGCATGGCCGGTCACGACCTGCGACGCCTGCTGCCCGGTCGGGTCGGGCTCGGCCAGGAAGTCGAAGGCGAGCCCGGTCCCGGGATTTTCGAACCTGCTCACGACCGGCAGCCCGAGGCGGAGCAGGCCGTAGACCAGCCGGTGCTTGGCGGCCTCCAGGCGCTGCCAGCGCAACAGGTGATCGGGCGGGCCGAGGTCAGGGATCGTGCGGTTGAGACGGCAGGCCGGGCAGAACGCGTTCGGGCCCTGCGCCGGCACCAGCCAGTTGCAGGCGTCATGGGCGGCGTTGGCGCAGAAGCGCTGCAGCTGCTCGGGCACGATCAGCGGCCGCCAGCGCTGCCCGTCGAGCGGGGCGAGCGCGCTCAGCTCCGCCCGGTCGGGCAGGTAGCCCAGGACGTGCTTGCAGCGCTCGCAGCGGGTGTTCTCGAAGTAGAGCAGCTGGCCGCAATGCTGGCACTCGAACAGCTTCATGAGGTCGGTTCCGTGCAGGAGCAGCGTTCGAGACGACCCGGCCGAGGCAACCGCGCGCGCCGGAGACCGCTCAGGGCATCAAGACATGGGCGCCGCCAGGCCGGACGGCAACCGCGCTCGGGCTCGGACGGGTGCGCCGGCGCCGCGAAAAACCGCAGCCGCACGCGCGGCAATCGGGTAGGATCGGGCCATGATCCTGGTCGGTCAGTACGATTCGCCCTATGTGCGCCGGGTCGCGGTCTCGCTCCGCGTGCTCGGATTTCCCTACACGCACGACACGCGCTCGGTGTTTTCCGACTTCGACGCCATGCGCACGCTCAATCCGCTCGGCCGGATTCCGTCGCTCGTGCTCGATGACGGCGAGGTGCTGATCGACTCCGCGGCGATCCTCGACTGGCTCGATCAGACGGTCGGCCCCGAGCGCGCCCTGATCCCGCCCACGGGCGCCGGGCGCCGGCATGCCCTGAAGCTGATCGCGCTCGCGACCGGCGCGATCGACAAGATCGGCGCCGCCACCTACGAGCGCCTGATCCGGCCCACGGCACTGCGCTGGCCGGACTGGATCTCCCGCTGCCTGACCCAGGGCACCGGCGCCATCGCCGCCCTCGCCGCCGAGCCCTGGCCGGCTGCGCAAAACCTCGACCAGGCCCAGATCACCACCGCCTGCATGCTCCGCTACGTCCAGCTGGCCGATTCTTCCCTGTTGCCGCCCGGCCGCTTCCCGACCCTCGACGCGCTTGCCACCCGCTGCGAAGCCCACCCCGCTTTCCAGGCCACCTGGCCCCCCGAGTACGATGTTCCTAGAAACCCGTAGCAGCAGCTTCACAAGGATCCCTGACAAGAAACCCCTCTGCTTGGCGCTGTAGACCAGTCGTTGCCGGCAGACGTTTGTCACAATCAAACGCACGCGCGGCAACGTTGACCAGCGGATGCCGGGGGGCCTTGGCGAAGCGTTCGCCGGTGCCAGGTCAAGGATTCGTGGCGCTCGCGAAGTGACGTTTGAAGGATTCTCTGCTAGAATCGGAGGGGTCCGGATGGAAGATCCGCCGCACCCTGATCGAGGCGCGCGAAGGGATGACGTGCCATGACCGAGCCTGAGAGCCACACGCTCGCCTACCTGCGCCGGCTCGACGAGAAGTTCGACCGGCTTCGGGAGCGAGTTCGGCGAATTCCGCACCGAAGTCGGCGACCGGCTCGGCCGGATCGAGGACGAACTGGTCGTGCTCAATGGGATCGTCCTGCGTCTGGAAGGGCGTGAGGTCGAGACCGCCGGGCTCAAGGCGATCATGGACCGGCACGAGCGCAGGCTGGCCAAGCTCGAAGATGCCAGGAGAGAGTGAGCCACGGCGTAATCCGCACCTCGACCTCGCGGATCGGCGCAGGGTCAGCGGTGCCTACGAAGTCCCTCACCAACGCCTCGGTTCCGGGTTCAGCCGCCTTCGTCCTCGAGGCCGGTGGGGACCGGGACGTTTTCGGGTTCCAGGGAGATGCCGGCGGCAAGGGCTACCGTCTCGACGAGGGCGGCAAAATCCTGGCGGAGGTAGGCGGCGGGGTCGGGGTTGAGGCGGGCGGCGCCGAAGTGGGCCTGGAGGGCCTCGCGGGTCGCGGCCGCGACCGGCATCGCCACCTCCAGATCGCGCGCCGCCGCAAGGCCGAGGTCGAGGTCCTTGCGTAGGAGGGCGGGCGTGAAGGTCGTGGTCCAGTCGAGGTTGACCAGCGCGTTCGACTTGTAGCGGGTGAACAGCGAGCCCATCACGCTGTCGTTGATGAACTGCAGAAAGGCGTGGCGCGGCACGCCCGCCTTCTGGGCCAGGATCGTGATCTCGGCGAGGTTCTGGATCGTGACGCCGAGGAGCACGTTATGGGCGATCTTGCAGAAGCGGGCGAGCTCGCCCTCGCCGACGTAGGCCACACCCCGGACCGCGAACGCCCGGATCAAGGGTTCGACCTGCCGGAAGGCGGCCTCGGGGCCGGAGGCGACCGCGCTGAGCTTGCCCGCGCGCACGCATTTGGCGTTGCCTGAGACGGGCGAGGCGATCATGGCGGCGCCGAGCTCGCCCAGCCTGGCCCGGAACGCCCCCGCCCTCCGCCACGCCGATGCTCGAGCAGTCGACGACGATCCGCGGCACGCTGCCCGCACCGCCGGCGGCGACGCCATCGGTCCCGAACAGCACCTGCTCGAGGTCGGCGCCGGTGCTGACCATCGTGAACAGCACGTCTGTGCCCGCGAGGTCCACGGGCCGGGCCACCAGCCTGGCCCCGAGCGCTGCGAGCGGTTCCGCCTTCGCGCGGGTCCGGTTCCAGACCTGGAGCGCATGGCCGGCCTTCAGCAGCCGCTCGGCCATCGGATAGCCCATGCGGCCGATCCCGATCCAGCCGATCGAAGGTCCACGCTCAGGCATCGTCCTCTCCCCGCGCGTGCGCGCCGCCTGGATGTCCGGCTGTGCCGGGAACCCGGCGGCAACCTACGTCAACGTCCCCGAGCAGGTCCAGGCGTCGCCCGACCTTTCCGAGACGCAGCTCCGGTCAGCGTCCGCCCGCGAGCCAGTCGGGCCTCGGCCGGGCGGTCGAGCGGTGTGTGGGGGCTGGCTGGCCCGCTGGCCAGTCCGGGCGAGGTCGGCTACCGTGGCGGCACGAAGGGCATGGAGCGCCGTTGCCTGGCGCCCGAGGGGGGCGGTCGGATGGGTCAGGTGATTGCTGCGGGGGCCTACAGCGCGGGCCGCAAGGTGGCTGACATCGCCATCGAGGACAGCGGAGCGTGGGCGGCCAGGCCCGGCCACTTCGTCTGGATCGGCATCCACCAGCCCGACGTGCACCAGCTGCGCGAGCTCCAGCGGCAGTTCCACCTGCACGAGCTCGCGATCGAGGACGCGCTCGACGCCCACCAGCGGCCCAAGCTCGAGCAGTACGGGGATGCGACCTTCGTGGTCATGCGTACGGCCTTTCTGGTCGACGGCCACATCCAGCTCGGCGAGACCGAGATCTTCGTCGGCCGCGGCTACATCATCTCGATCCGGCACGGCGCCTCGGCATCCTATGCGCGCGTGCGCCAGTGCGCCGAGGCGGCGCCGCACCGGCTCGCGAACGGCGAGGACTACGTGCTCTACGCGATCGTCGACTTCATCGTCGACAGCTACCTCGCGGTCGTCGGCCGGCTGGCAGACGAGGTCGAGGCGCTCGAGGAGAAGATCCTGGAGCCGTCGCTGGAGGACACCAAGATCGCCCGGATCTACGGGCTCAGGCGCGAGCTGCAGAAGCTGCGCCAGGTCGTGGCGCCGACCGCCGAGGTCTGCCGCCGGCTCGAGCATGCCGAGCTGCCGGGCATCGACCCCTCGTTCCGGCCGTACTACCGGGACATCGTCGACCACGTGAACCGGGTCCTCGAGCAGATCGACACCCTGCGCGAGATGCTGACCTTCGCCTTCGAGGCGACCCTGCTGCTCGAATCCTCGCGCCAGGGCACGACCGGCCGCCGGCTCGCCGGCTGGGCTGCGATCCTGGCCGTGCCGACCGCGATCGCCGGCATCTACGGCATGAACTTCGCGTACATTCCCGAGCTGCAGTGGCGCTACGGCTACTTCGCCGTGCTGGCGCTGATCACCGGCATCTGCGCCTACCTCTTCGTCCGCTTCCGCCGCGCCGGCTGGATCTAGATCGCAAACCGGCTGTCGCCGGAGCGCCGGCCGGGCGTCGGGGAGCTTCGCGGTCGATGCCTCGACTTCGGCGCGCGGCTCGGCGGGCGTGCCAAGCCGAGCTCATGCGCCGCGTGCGGCGCTGCCGCCTGGGCGGCCATGGCCCTCGACTGCCGGATCTCGATGGCAGGGTCGGGGCGGCGTGATGCTCAGAGCCCTGACGCAGCTTGAGCACCTCTGAACATCGCCACCGCCACGGCCAGCAAACCCCTGGACTTCCGGCCTTGCAAAACGCACCTGGGGTAACTTGCCTGTAACATCGTTGAACGCGCCGCGCGTGAACCCGTGGCGCGTTCGTCACCCCACGGCTACCCCAGCGCAGCCCCTGGGACAACGGCTTGCGAGCCGCTGTTTCCCTTGGCCAGTAGCGCCTTTGTCACAAAGACAGCGATGTTCGAGCTTACTCAGCTCGCCCTGGACCGAATGCGCCCGGGAATGACCCGCCGCCCCGAGCGCGGACGCCCGTGTTACTCCACTTTCGAGATGCTCTGCACGGTAGCGGTGCCTGACTGGCCCGGGTTGTACTTGACCAGGACGTCGTCGCCGTTCTTGAGGTCCTTGAGCTTGACGCCGGCTGAGTTGTGCTGCGACCACTGAAACACCTGGTCGCCGATCTGGAAGCGGTTCGTCTTCAGGTTGATGTTCTCGATCTTGCCGGTAGCTTGGTCCGCGAGCGCGACGCCAGCCGCGAGCATCAACGCGGCTGCGGTGGCGACACCCAGAATCTTGCGCATGACCCCTCCTCTGCGCCGGCGAGAACCGGCTGATTTGCCTGCTCGGGTGGCCCGTCCATAGGCGCTTTCACCCAAGCGCGTAGTTCATAGATGCATCGACGCTGCGTTTGGGTCAACGCGGACGTTAGGTCTCGGCGGGGTGCTGCCTCATCCAGTATCGATCGCCGCGCGCACCATGGCGCTCAATGCTGGCGACCTCGCCGTCCCTCTTCTCCCCGACACGAGAGCCGACGTCGGGCGTCCATGCGATCCTCGGGGATTCCTCGGACGAGTTGCGGACGATGATGCGCTTGGCTGGGCCCCGAACGGGCGATCGGGTGGACGACCGCCGGCCGCACGGGGCCGCGCTGATCATCATTGCGATTGCGCAAGTTGCATCCGTGCCGTCCGCGGATTCGGTTTTCCTCAGTCACGGTCGGGACGAGTGGTCAGGCTGTGATCGGTTAGCGTCCCATGGACGTGGTGGCCCTGGAGAGCGACAGATTGTCGCAAGCGGGCCGCTTCCACCCCCGACCAAGGGGCGGTTGGCGTCGGCAGAGCTATCGCTTTGTTTTTCAGACTATATGCTACGTTGAGTTGAAATGCGCCGATGCGCACTGGTTGGCTAAACTCAAGTTGGCCCCCTGTAGTCAGCTGCCATCGTCGTTTGGCAGCCTCAGGTCATCGAGGGGCATGCTCGACGCCTTTGGGCAGCGGCACCGCGCCTGCCAAAGCCCCGAGCGCCCGCATCAGCTGTTCGTAAGCCTAGCTCGTCCGCGCCGCAAACGTCCTGCCGGACGTGACCCCGATCGTTACCCTGATAGCCTCGCCGGCCGCCGCCCCTGCTGGTAAGTCTTTGATTTTGTTGGTCGGGGCGGCGTGATTCGAACACGCGACCCTCTGCTCCCAAAGCAGATGCGCTACCAGGCTGCGCCACGCCCCGATCGCCGATATCTAATCGATCGCCCGGCGGGCGGCAACCGGCGCCCCGCCGTGCGGCCAGACATCAACTAGTGATTGAATTTTGGCCCCAGCTCCGCTAACGCCCTGCTAACCGATGGAGCGGCATGATCGTCGTGGTGGTCATGCAGCGGAGGATTGAGCTTACATGGCCGAGACCTGCACGGTGGACGCTGAGCTGTTCGACAGCCTTCAGGAAGCGATCGACTTCGTCGCCGCCTGCGGCGGCGGCATCGTCTATACCGACCTTGCCGAGACGCTGTTCGCCAAGGGTCTGAAGCTGCCCGACAGCGTGCGCCTGGAGGCGAAGCGTCCGATCGCTGCGTGAGCGGGCGCGGCCGACCGCGAGCGCGCCGCGATCGGACGCCGGCGGCGCCCGCGGCCGGGGATCAGGGCCAGGCCGCCCGGTCAGGCAGCGATCAGCGCCTCGCCGCGCGTCGCGTAGTCGACGCTGAGCCGGCCGACGTGCTCGGCGTCGGCGGCCGCCGCCGTGCCGATCTTCGCGCGTTGCGCGATGCCCTCGAAGATCACCGCCATGCGGAACATCGCGAACGCCATATGGAAGGTCGTGATGCCGTCGCTGCGGCCGGTTCGGGCGCAATAGCGGGCGACGTAGTCCTGCTCCGAAGGAATGCCCAGCGCGGCGTGATCGAGGCCCTCGATGCCGCCGTACATCGCCTGGGTCGCGTGCCAGAGCAGGCAGTTGTAGGCGAGATCGGCGAGCGGATGGCCGAGCGTCGAGAGCTCCCAGTCGAGCAGCGCGATCACCCGCGGCTCGCGCGCGTCGAACATCAGGTTGCCGAGCCGGAAGTCGCCGTGCACGATGGTCGTCTCGTCGTCCCCCGGGACGTGCCCGGGCAGCCAGGCGATCAGCCGCTCCATGGCGGCAAGCTCGCGGGTCTTGGAGGCCTGCCACTGGCGGGTCCAGCGGGCAATCTGGCGGGCGAAGTAGTTGCCGGGCCTGCCGAAGCCCTCGAGCCCGACCGCCTGCCAGTCGACCCGATGCAGGCGCGCCAGCACGTCGTTCATCGAATCGTACATGGCGGCGCGCTCGGCGGCGGTGGCGCCGGGGATCGCGCCATCGTGGACCACCCGGCCGTCGAGGGCTTCCATGACATAGAACAGCGTGCCGATCACCGAACGGTCGGCGCAGAGGTGGAGCATCTTGGGCACCGGCACGTCGGTCGCGGCGAGGGCTGCCATCACCCGGTGCTCGCGATCGACCGCATGCGCCGAGGGCAGCAGGTCGCCTGCCGGTTGCTTGCGCAGAATCACGCTGCGGTCCGGATAGCTGAGCCGATAGGTCGGGTTCGACTGGCCGCCGCCGATCCGCTCGATCCGCGGCGGCCCGCTCAGCCCCGGCACCCTGTCCGCGAGATAGCCCTGAAGCCGCAGCGGG
The DNA here is from genome assembly GCA_963756905.1 of uncultured Alphaproteobacteria bacterium. Taxonomy (GTDB): domain Bacteria; phylum Pseudomonadota; class Alphaproteobacteria; order Geminicoccales; family Geminicoccaceae; genus DATAOG01. Next base: position 87,296 of record CAVWPO010000016.1, on the reverse strand, counting down.
TCGAAATCGAGCTCAGCCTTGGCCATCGCCTCCCCCCCTTTTGGCCGCTTGCCAGGGACCGAGGGTAGCGGCCTTGGCGGCTTCGCGCCAGCGGCGCGCGGGCGGCGTCTGAAAATCGCGCGCCTGGTGAGCAAACGTCCCGATCTCGTTGAATTTCCGAACCGGGGCCGGGCCAGTACTCTTGTGGATAACGCTGGGGATAAGATCACGATCGACTTGGTCGCTCAAGTTTGGTTGAATGTTCGTGCCAGCCTGCACAAGCACAAATCGGCGATTTGTTCGGTGCGCGGGGAGGTGGACCATGCGATTCTTTACCGATGGCAGCCTTGACGACGCGGTTCGGGGCCCGGACCTGGTGGTGGTGGCGTTTGCCGCCAGCTGGTGCTGCCCGTCGCAGAGCCTGGCGGAGGCGCTGGCCGGGATTGCCGCCGAGCGGGGCGCGCGCCTCACCGTCGGGGTGGTCGACGTCGACGAGCATCCGACGGTACCCGCCAAGTACGGCGTGCGCGGCCTGCCGACCACGATGCTGTTCAAGGATGGCTTCGTCGCCTCGACCCGGCTCGGCCAGCTGTCGCCGCGCCAGCTGCGCGAATGGGTCGAGGATCACGTCTGAGACGTTTTGCCACCAAGGCCGCTCGCCCGCGCCGACCCTTCCCCGCAAGCGGGGGAGGGCCTGCGACCGGCGAACCGGATCCCCGTCTCGCGACGGGGAAGGGCAGGGCAGCGAGGGATCCGGGCGCGACGGGCGGTCGGATCTTCCGGTGAGCGGCATGCCACTGTTTGCGCGCTGCCTGCCACCCTACCGGCACGCCTGGGGTTGCGATCCCGAACGCGCGGTCCCGAAACCCTGAACTTCCTGCATTCGGCACGAGGGCCGGAGGCGCGCCGGATGACCAGCGCCGGCGGGCCTGGTCAAGGGCTCGGGCATTCTTGCCTTCGCGACCGAGCGCATCGGCGGCACGCGCCGGAGGTTCGCCGGTCTTGCGGCCGCTCCGGTCAGGCGCGCAGGCGTTCGATGCCGGCCCGGAGCGCGCCGCCGAACAGCCAGATGTCGCCGGAATAGAGGACCATCCGGAAGCCTTCCGCGATCCAGGCGCGTCCGGTATCGGGATCGCCGACCAGGCAGCCTGCCGCCTTGCCATGCTGGCGGCAGGCGGCGACGACCTGCGCGACCGCGGCCCGGAACTCCGGATGCTCGAGCTGCAGGGGGACACCGAGGCTGAGCGACAGGTCGGTATGGCCGATCAGGCCGACATCGACCCCGGGCACGCTCATGATGGCCTCGGCGTTGCGCACGCCGAGGGCGGTCTCGATCTTCACGACCACCAGGCAGCGCGCATCGGCTGCCCGGATGGTCGCCGCCACGTCGAGGGCCCGGTAGCCGTCGTGGGCGACGCCGAAGGCGGCCCCGCGCAGGCCGGCCGGCGGATAGCGGGTGGCGCGGACGATCGCCTCGGCCTCGGCGCGGCTCTCGACCTTTGGCACCATGAGACCGAAGGCGCCAAGGTCGAGCAGGAGCTGATGGTCCGCGCTCCGATCCGGGCCGCCCCGGGGATTGACGATCGGCACCACGCCGGCGCCACGTGCCTGGGCGATCTGCTGCTTGATCGTCTCAAAGCTCCAGCCGCTGTGCTCCATGTCGAGCACGATCAGATCGCAGCCCGCGGCGGCGACGATCTTCGCGAGGCCGGGGGTCGCGAACTCCATGACGAAGGTGCCGAGCACGAGCTCCCCGCGCGCGAGCTTGTCCTTGACGACGTTGTCCGACACGACTTTCCCCCCGGCAGCCCGCAAGCTTCGACCCGCAGACGAACCCTACTTTACCTGGCACTTCTCAAGTTTTCGTTAACCATTTGAGCTCATGCAGGTTCTCTGGTCCATGCGATCCTGGGAATCCGCCTGCCGGCAAAACCGGACGCGGCAGAGTCCGAGGGGCGCGTGGATCAGCCGAAGAGACCAGGAACGCCAAAAAGGTGCCCGTATCCCCGGACGGGTTGGCGGGGATCGTCCTGGTGATCGGCGGCATCCTGCTGCTCCTGCTGCTCCTGCTGCCCCTGCTGCTCCTGCTTCCCCTGCTGTTCCTGCTGCCCTAAGCCCGCCGGGCGTGGGGCCCGAGGCTGCCCGACGGTCAGCCTGAGCCCGAAAAGTCGCCGGCGGGAGGTGTCTCCAGGATTTCGACCCGGAACACGTCGGTCGGCCGAGGGTCAGCGCCTCGGCCCCGCGACCCCGGCGCCGGTCTGCCGAACCTGGTCGAAGGGAGCGGCGAGCACCGGCAACGGCCGCCCCTCCATCGGCCAGGGCGGCGGCACGCCGAGCAGCGCGCAGGCGGTCGGCGCCAGATCGCGGATGTCGGCCGCGGCCTGGTCGTCGCCGGCGGGCGGCTCGCTGCCGGCGGCGATCAGGAAGCCCTGGCCCCGATGGTTGCCGGCGCGGCCGTCCGGGTTGCGGCCCGGGTCCGGCCAGGCGACCCTGCCGAATGGCTCCGAATGGAGCGCGCGGTGCCCCGCCGACGGGGTGTCGGCCCAGTGCACGATCAGGTCGGGCAACAGGTCTTGCCGGCGACCGGCGGGCATCGCGTCCGCGGCGCGCGCGACGCCGGCGATCACCGGCGTGCCGCGATCGGCATCGCGAAAGGTCTGGAGTCCGGCCGCGATCCTGGCCAGCAGCGCCTCGGTGTCGGCGCCCGGCTCGACCAGGCCCGGACGCTCGCGGCCGCGCTGGTTGATGCGCACATAGCCCTGCTGGTCGGCCTGCAGGCAAAAGGCGCGCTGCGGCGCGAGACCGCCCGGCTGGGTCCGCCAGAAGCGGGTCAGCCGGTCCTGGCTCGCGAGCGGCAGGCGGCGCTTGAGCGCATGCCGGAACTCCACCGGCAGCCGGTGCCGCAGGCCTTGGAGCGTCGGGTGCGGCGCCGCGGCCGCGGGCGCCTGCCCCTGCAGCACGGCTGCCAGCATCGCCGGCAGCAGTTCGGCCCGGCCGGTGTTCGGCCCCATGCCGTGGAGCGAGAAGACCATCAGCCGCGTCGGCTCGCCGGCGGCCGCGACCAGCCGGCCCACGGCCGCATCGCAGGCCTGGTAGACCTCGCGCAGCGCGGCGAACGTCCGCTCGTGATCGGCGGGCGCGATCCGGCCGCGCGCGCCGCTCGCGTCCCAGAGCTTGTGGCCGCCGCGGTGGATGGCGGCGAAGGTGACGAGGCAGAGGTCCCAGGGCGCCTGCTGCATCAGCCCGAGCGCGATCTCGGTCACGCAGCGGATGCTCTGCTGCAGCTCGCCGCCCAGCGCCAGCAACCTTGTCATCGGCTGCAGGCCCATGACCTCCTCGGGCAGCGGCGAGCGGCCGAAGACGCGCCGCAGCCCGGCCAGCGCAGCGGGCGGATGCGAGGCCGCCGGATAGAGGTGATCGTGGGTCGCAAAGCCGCTGATCTCGATCCCCGGGAAGGGCTCGGGGGGATAGGTCGAGGGCGCGTCGATCACCAGGCAACGCGGCCCCGCGGCGCCGAGCGCGCGCCAGAAGGGCTGGACCGGCAGCCAGTCGGGGCCCGGCCGGACCATGGCCATGCGTTCGGCGTGCCATTGCAGGAAATGGTAGAAGCCGTGGCTCGCGGGCGAGGTGCCGGTATAGAAGGTGGGCCAGGGCGAGCCCGCGAGGCAGGCAGCGCTGGACGCCAGACGGCGATAGCTGCCGCGGGCGCGCAGGCTTGCGAGCTGCGGCAGCGTGCCATCGGCGATCCAGCGCTCGATCAGGGCCGGCTCGGCGGCATCCAGGCCGATCATCAAAAGGCGCGGCGGGCTTGGGCTCATGGCCCGCGCGCCGTTGGTCCGGGTCGCGGGGCCGCCGGCGGCGCGGAGCGGCCAAAAAACGCGCCGCCGGCAGGCTCGCCGCCTCAACGGATGCCGGCGTCGATCAGCGGCACCAGCGCGTTGATCGTCTCCGGCGTGACCACGCCCGAGCCCGTGTTGATCGAGAGCCCGGTCAGGCCGTACTTCTTCGACAGCACGCACTGGGTCACCGGCAGGAAGCCCTGCAGGTAGAGCTGCTGGTCGAGCACGACCGTGATGTACTTGTCCTTGAGGCCGTCGATGGTCGCCGGCACGAGGTCGATGCCGCCCACGACCACGTCGCCCGGTTTCTTGCCCGCGGCCTCGAGCGCCTTGGGCACGAACGAGGTGACGTTGCCGTGCTGGGTCCCGATCGCCTTCACGTCGGGATGGGATTCGATGTAGCTGGTCAGGATCGGGACCGCGAGCGAGGAGTCGTTGTTGACCTCGGGGCTGATCTCGATGTAGTCGACCTTGAGCCCGGAATCCTCGAGCGCCTCCTTCAGGCCGCGGTCGCTCTGGCCGCGCTCGGCCTGGGAGAGCAGGCCGTATTCGAGCGCCTGGTCGCCCTTCTTGAGCTTGCCGACCTCGACCATCTCCTTGCCGGTCAGCCAGCCGCCGGCGTAGAGGTCGACCCCGGCGTAGCCGAAGCCCTTGGCCTGATACTTCTTGAGCAGCTCGGTGAGCGGCGCGTTGCCGCTGGTGACCACGATGCCGCGCCCCTCGGCCTCGGCGACCAGGTCGGCGAACGCGCCCGAGCCCGGGTGGCCCATGATCACGATGCAGGACGGATCGGCGGCCAGCGCCTCGCGGAAATGGTTCAGCATGGTCTCGGGCTGCCAGCCGGAATACTGCTCGATCAGGTTCTTGACCCCCAACGCCTTGGCCGCGGCGCGCGCGCCATTGGTGCGCGGCAGGGTCGCGCCATCGCCCGGATTGCCGCCCATCTGCATGTAGATCGTCATGCCGGCGCCGAGCGCCTCCTCGGCCGCGGCCGGCGCCGCCATCGCCAGGCCCAGCAGCGGCAGCGCCGCCGCCAGAGTCACAAGCACGCCAAGTCCTCATCATGCTCGCCTCCCTTTGATTGGGCGCTCCAATAGAGCGTTGCCGCGATCCTACTCGCGCAGCTGGCGCGGTAAAAGCCCGCTCGTCGCCCGACGCAGGTCGGCCGCGAAGCTTGCCGCGCGCCGCCCGGCCAAACTACCATCGGCGCGCCTCATCAATCAGGAGCGGTCCCATGCCTCAGACTGTGCCGCAAGACGTGCTCGCCGAGCTGGCGCCTTCCGGCGTGCTGCGCGCCGGCATCAATCTTTCCAACTTTCTGCTGGTGAGCGGCAAGAGCGCCACGGGCGAGCCCGAGGGCGTCGCCCCCGACATGGCGCGCGCGATCGCCGAGCGCCTGGGCGTGCCGGTCGCCTACGTGACCTTCCCGCGGCCCGGCGAGCTCGCCGACGCCGCCGGCGCCAACGTCTGGGACATCGGCCTGATCGCGGCCGAGCCGGCGCGCGCCGAGGCGATCGCGTTCTCGCCGGCCTACGCCGAGATCGAGGCGACCTACCTCGTACCCCCAGGCTCAAAGATCACCAGGATCGCCGAGGTCGACCGCCCGGGCATCCGGATCGCGATCGCGGCCAGGGCCGCCTACGACCTCTGGCTCAGCCGCCACCTCCAGAACGCCGAGCTGGTCCGCGCCGCAAGCCTCGATGCCTCCTACGACCTGTTCGTGTCGGAAAAACTCGACGCGCTCGCCGGCCTCCGCCCCCGCCTCCTCCAGGACGTGGAAAAGCTCCCCGGCGCCCGCATCCTGGACGGCAAGTTCACCGCCGTCCAACAGGCGGTCGGCACCGCCAAGGCCAACGCCGCCGGCGCCCGTTTTCTCCACGCCTTCGTCGAGGACGCCAAAGCCTCAGGCCTGGTCGCCCGCCTGATCGAGCGTCACCACATCCGCGGCCTCTCGGTCGCTCCGCCGGGCTGAGCCATTCGTGCGTTTCGACCGCGACAGCCGCTTTCGAATCGAGAAGCGGAAATGAGACACAGAGTGACTGACCGCCGCCCGTGACCCTTCTCGGACATGAGTGATGCTCGGCTGATCTACCGATTCATAATCCGATGGCCCAACGCCGGGTAGCGGCTCAGCCCTTTGACTGCAGCATGTCATCCATGCCGTAAAAGCCGGGGGTTTGGCTGGCAATCCACACTGCAGCATCCAAAGTAGCCGCAGCGAAGGCCTTATAATCCGTGACCCGGCTGATGATCTCAAGCCGTTGGCCCGAACCCGCGAAAAAGACAGAGTTCTCGCAGACCACGTCGCCGCCACGCGCTGAGGAAAAACCGATGCTGCCACGCTTGCGCTGAGGGGTTTCGCCGTGGCGTGCGGTCACCATCACGTCGGGCAAAGCAACGCCGCGCCCATTCGCAGCATATTCAGCTAACTCCAGAGCTGTGCCGGATGGCGAATCGATCTTGTCCCAAGGATGGAAATCGAATATTTCAATGTCGAATTCATCGCCGAGCAACCGGGCGGCGGTCCGCACCAGTTCGTACATCGCGATTACCGAGATGCTCATGTTCGCCGCCAGCATGACCGGCAACGATTTGCCGGCTTCAACCAATTTGGCGTGCTGTGCTTCATCAAAGCCAGTTGTGCCGATCATAACTGGCGTCTGCTGGCTGATTGCAACCGGCAGCAAAGACATCGTTGCCGACGCCGCACTGTAGTCGACGATGACATCGACCACACTGCAAAGCGCGCCAGCATCATCAGTGACCTGAAGTCCGAGCGGCGGCAGGCCCGCTAGCGTGCCAAGATCCTCGCCAATCTTTGGCGAGTCGGATCGCTCGCAACCGCCGCCAAGCGTACAGACGTTGCTATCCGTTATGGCCTTAATCAGCATGGTGCCCATATGGCCGGCAGCGCCGTGCAGTCCGATCTTGGTCATTTTTAACTGACCTCCCATTGATTTCATTGATAGGCCCAGCCGAACTGATCCCGAACCCAGACATATCACGACCCGCTCGATCTGGAAACCCATCATCTGGCATGTACTACCGTCTCTTGGTCGCCGCGATGGGGTGCTTGTATCTCCGGCGCCTGTGGCGCCGGCCGGCGCTGGAGCCGGCCGCCGAGGCGGAGCAGCTGGCGCAGCCGGGTGAGGCGCTGGGGCTGGTCCATCGTCAGGTGAAAAATGACGACAGCGAGGGACACGAGGCCGACCACGGCGCGGACCCAGAAGCCTTGCATGCCGGTGGCGACCAGGCCGGCTTCGATCATGCGATGATGTAGGCGCCGAGACAGGAGCCCCGATCGTCGCCTTGCCGCCGAAGATCGAGGTGCCGCCGATGAAGACTGCGGCCATCACGGTCAGCAGAAAAGCCGATGCCCTCGCACCTTTGCCGGCCTCCGCCCGCACCTGCTGCATCCTGGTTGGGCTGCCGGAACCCCTCGGGCCATCGTGACTTGACACACGAAGCGGTAACCCGACCCGCCTATGCTCCGCCACTGATAGTCTGGCAGGTACGGCAGCTGAATGCTCGGGCGTCTCGCGACCGGTCTCGTTGCTATCTTGACGTTCAGCCGGCGTACCGATCGCCTCACCGGTCCCGCCAAGGTCATCGACGGTGACACCATCGTCGTGGCCGGCCAGCTCGTGAGGTTGCACGGCATCGACGCGCCCGAATTGGGCCAGACGTTCTGGTGGCGGAATCAGCAATTGGGGTGCGGTATGATGGCCTTGGCCGCCCTCGAGGCGCTCACGGCCGGCGTCGAGCTTCGCTGCAAGGCGGTCGAGCAGGATCGGCATGGCCGCCTCGTTGCCAAGGTCTTCTCGCCCAACGGCGTCGACATCGGCCGCAGGTTGGTATCGGCCGGGTGGGCGCTGGCCTACAGGCGGTACTCGACGGACTACGTCGACGCCGAGGACGAGGCCCGAAAGGCCAAGCGCGGGATGTGGAGGGGCAGCTTCGTGAAGCCCTGGGTATGGCGGGCATCGTCACCATCGCGGCCCATGCCGGCACCCTCGTTGGCTACCAGCGGTCAGCGGGGAGTTGCAAAAAGGGGCCCGTAGCGATCGCGCTTGCACCGGCTGTTGAGCTCGGACGCGGGCGACAAGGGCATCGACTTCGTGCTCCGGATCGAGGCGACTCCCCGCGCTACCGGCTTCGATCATGCCGATGATGTCGAAGCCTAGCGAGGAGCCGACGATCGAGGTGCCGACGATGACGACCCCGACCCCGGGCGGTTCCAGATGCCCTTGAGCAGGTCGACCGAGTCGTCGGCGAGCTCGAGCGGCGGCATCACGACCGCGCCCGCCTTCAGCTTGTCGCCAGAGGGGCGGTCGCCCAGCACTTTGTGCAGGGTCTGCGCCATCAGGTGCGAGTTGTGGGGGGCCTGCCCGAGGGCATGCACGAATTCGTGGGCGGCGACCACCTCGGCCATGCCGGTCCCGGCCTCCCGCATGCCGCTCGGCGTGTTGATCGTGAGCTTGACCGGCAGCCGGACCTCGGCACGGATCAGCTGGCCCGCATCGTCGGTCTCGGCGGTGGTGTGGCCGTGCACCAGGGTGCCGGCGATCCCGGGATCGGTCCGCACCGTGATGCTCGGGCCGCCGCCGTGCAGCGCCAGGGTGACGTCGATGCCCTTGCGCCGGAACAGCGCGTTGAGATCGTGCACCGCCTGCTTGCACGCGGTGGCCCAGTGGGCAGCCATGTGGCCGAGATTGACGCTCACTGTCGCCATGATCGACCCCCGAGCCCCTTGGAGAGCGTCTGGTCCTGCCCCGCGCGCGACCGTCCGCGGCCGCCAGATCGAGCGAGCGTATTCGCCGGGCGGATGCAGGTCAATGCGCGGGATCGAGGGCGGCTTCGGCCAGCCCGCCAGGCGGACCCGACGTCATCCTGCCGCGGGCGGATCTCGATCAGGGATGCTTTGCCGGCGGCGGTCGCGCGGTCCGCGACGTCAGGGTCAGGGCCAGGCGAGCTTGGAGGCCGGCGAGGAGCGGAGCCGGCCGGCGCGCTGGCGGGCTCGCAGGCGGGTCCAGAAGCCGCGCCAGCCGAAGATCGCGCCGGCCGTCGCGCGGGCGCGCTCGGCATAGGAGCCGGCCAGGCGCGCGGCGCCGCGCCGCCCGGCGAGCTGCAGGTTGAGCGCGCTCTCGATCAGGGCCAGATGGGCGGCGGCGTCGGGGAAGTTGCCCTGCAGCGCGCCGCTCAACGGATCGATCGCCGCGGCCAGGAGGCCGACGTCGTTGGCGCATCTGAGCAGGCGCTCGAACAGCAACCGGGCGTCCTCGGGCTCGCCGACCGCGAGCTTGGCATCGACCAGCCAGAAGCTGCAGAGCAGGCTGGCGCCGGGATCGGGGGACGAGCCGGCGTCGGTCGCATAAGCGCCGAGGAAGTCGCCCCGTCCCAGGGCGTGCTCGACGGTGTCGATGGTCTGCCGCAGCATCTCGGGCGCCGCCGGCACGCCGCGCGACGGCGCCAGCAGCACCGCGGCATCGACCCCGCCATCGAACGCCTGCATGAGATGGCCGCGCAGCGGATCGACGCCGCGCACACCGATCTCGGCCCGGATCCGCGCCGCGAGCGCCGCCCAGTCGCGGCCATCCTCGAACAGCTGGCGCGCCCGGTCCATGGCGACCCAGCTCATCAGCTTGCCGTGGACGTGCTGGCGGGGCGGCCCCGGCAGCGCCCACGGGCCCTGGTCCGGCGCCTGCCAGCCGGTCGCGACCAGCTCGGCCAGGCTCGCGAGCGAGCGGCGCTCCTGCTCGCCGAGCCGGCCGCCCAGCTGGCGATAGAGCAGGGCGAGGTCGAGCGCCTGGCCGTTGAGGTCGATCTCGGGCCGGGCGGACGCGCCGTAGCCGACCCGCACCGGCTGGCTGCCGGCGTAGCCCTCGAGGTGGTCGAGCACGCGCTCGGCCGGCTCCTGGCCGCGCTCGATGCCGTAGCGGCCCTGCAGCCGCGGCAGGCTCCGGCGCAGCGCGGAGGCGAGATGGTCGTGGAACCGCCGCGCCTCGCCGACGTAGCCGAGCGCCGCCAACGCATACAGGGCGCCGCAGGCGGTGCGCAGGCAGCAGAGCCGGCCGTCGCGGCCGCGCGCCCTGTCGCCGCCCGCCGGCAGCGACGTGGTGAGCGCCGCGACCAGCGCCCCCGACGGCGCGTAGCTCATCAGCTTGAGCACGAGCGCGCTCCGGCGCACCGCCTCGCGATAGGGCCCCCGGTAGCGGCAAAAGGCGATCCACTCCTCCCAGAACGCCCGGGTGACCCGGAACAGCTCCGGCACCCGTTCGCTCGGCGGGTGGCCGGGTACGCCCTCGCGCGCCAGCACCAGGTCGCGATAGCCGCCGGCGCGCAAGACGACGCTCGCGGTCGCGGTATCGCCTTCGGCCCGCAGCTCGAGATCGGTGAACAAGGACGGCACGCCGTCGCCGTGGACCTCGCCATGGCGGACCGAGAGCTCGGTCGGATGGCGGGCGAAGGCGCGCGCCGGCCGGTAGCGGACGATCAGCTCGACCGCTCCCTTCAACCCCTCGACCCGGCGCACGAGCCAACCGGGCGCGTTCAGGGTGACGTAGTCGTGCGCCCGGGCGTCCAGGCGGCGGCCGACCGGCATGAAATCGGTGAGCGCCACCTCGCCGTCGTCGGTCGCGAACACCGTCCGCAGGATGTTGCTGCCCGGCAGATAGTCGCGCCGGGCCTCGAACGCGGCGCTCGGCTGGATCGACCAGAAGCCGCCGCGGTCGGCGTCCAGGAGGCGGCAGAACACCGGGTCGGCATCGAAGCGCTGGAGCATGCACCAGTCGATGCTGCCGTCGCGGCTGACCAGGGCCGCGCCGTGGCAGTCGCCGATCGCGGCGTAGTCGCGGATCGGGCGATAGCGCGGCTCGGTGTCCCGCCTGCGCGCGAGGGCGCCGGGCACGGTCTCGATCGCCTTCGCCATGCCGACCTTCTAGCGTGCCGACCCGGACCTGAGAACCGGCGAAGCGCCGTCGCCGCCGGCGCGGAGGGATTCCGGCCTCAGGGCAACCGATCGAGGATCAGGCCGTGGCGGGCGAGGCAGGCGAGGCCGAAGGCGGTCGGCGCCTGGGCCGGCTCGCGGTCGTGGACCGCGCCAAGCCCGAGGCGCGCGGCGGTCAGGCGCTTGCCGTAGCAGAGGAACTGGTCGACCGACTGCATCAGGAACAGGATCAGGGGCGCGAGCGCGGCGTAGAGGCGCTCGGCCTCGGCGTCATCCCGGGCGCGGCCGGTCTGCATCAGCTCGAAAATCCTGGCCTGGACGTGGCAGGATTCGACCGAGGGGATCATGCCGATGCAGCCCGCGCGCATCACGTCGGTGAACTCCATCCCGCCCCGGCCCTGGAAGACGCCCATGCGGCCCTCGGTCAGCTCGATCAGCGCCCGGGTCTCGACCGCCGAGCCCTCGGCCTTGAGCAGCCGCACGTTCGGATGCCGCCGGCTCAAGACGTCGAGGCCGGCGCTGGACAGCCCGACCCCGATGTATTGGGGCGCATTCTGGATCGCGATCGGCAGCGGCGAGGCGTCGGCGACGGCCCCGAAGAAGTCCACGAGCTGAGCCTCGGTGATCCGCTTCCCGGCCTGATCTCCTGAGGGTTGCGGCGGCTGCAGGATCACCCAGTCGGCGCCGTGCCCGGCGGCCGCCCGGACGAAGTCGATCTGCTCCGCGGGCGTCGCCCCGAAGACCGTGATCGCGAGCGGCAGGCGCTGGGCCAGGTCCTCGGCCGCCCACGCCATCACCAGATGGCGCTCCTGCGGGCTCAGCTTCTTGACCTCGGTGGCGAGGCCGAGGGCCGCGATCCCGTGCACGCCGCTTGCGACGCAGTGCTCGACCTGGCGGCGCATCGCCTCCCGATCGAGCCGCCCATCGGCGTCGAAGAACGCGTACAGCATCGGATAGACGCCGCTGAAGGCAGCCTCCCCGGCGCGCGCCTGGCTCATCGATCGATCCCCTTGTTCGCCCGAAGCCATCCTGTACGATCCTATCAGGAGATCCGCGCCCTACCAACGCGAGCGCCCGAGGCAGACATGGCGACAGGCCAGCGCGGCTACGTCAATGCCGTCCGGATGGAGGGCATCCAGATGGCGTTCGGCAACGTGGTGGCGCTCAGGAACATCGACCTCGAGGTCGGCGCCAACGAGATCGTCGGCCTGATCGGCGACAATGGCGCCGGCAAGTCGACGCTGATCAAGATCGTGACCGGCGTGCTCCGGCCGACCGCCGGCCGCCTCTGGCTGCGCGACCAGCTGATCGACCCCGACCGGTACTCGGTGCGGCGCGCCCACGATCTGCGGATCGAGGCGGTCCATCAGGAAAAATCGCTGGCCGACAAGCAGCCGCTCTGGCGCAACCTGTTCGTCGGCCGCCAGATCACCAACCGCTTCGGCTTCATCGACGTCCAGCGCCAGAAAGCACTGGCCAACCAATTGCTGCGCGAGCAGATCGGCTTTCGCGGCGCCGGGATCGACGCCGATTCGACCGTGGGCGATCTGTCGGGCGGCGAGCGCCAGGGGATCGCGATCGGCCGCGCGATGTATTTCGATGCCGATCTCATCATCCTCGACGAGCCGACCGTGGCGCTGGCGCTGAAGGAGGTCCGCAAGGTCCTGGACTTCGTCCGCCGGATCAAGGACTCCGGGCGCGCCTGCATCTACATCGAGCACAACCTCGCCCACGTCCACGAGCTCGCCGACCGCCTGGTGATCCTCGATCGGGGCGAGGTCGTGAGCGTGATCCGCCGGGGCGAATTGTCGCTGGCCGAGCTCACCCGCCACCTGATCGACCTGCAGAGCGCCGGCGAGGGCGCGCGCGCGCCATGACCCGTCGTCGGCCGTCGTTCGAGATCGAAGGCCTGCCGATCATCGGCGTGCTGCTGGTGATGGTCGCGGCCTTCATGATCGCGGCCCCGGAGGTGTTCCTCGGCTACCGGATCTACATGTCGTTCCTCGCGACCGTGCCGCCCGAGCTGATCTTGGCGCTCGGCCTGACGCTCGTGATCGCGGCCGGCGAGATCGATCTCTCCTTCCCCTCGGTGATCGCCTTTTCCGGCTTCCTGTTCGCCTGGGCGTTCAAGACCTACGAGCTGACCTGGGCGGCTTTGCTGCTGGCGCTGGCCGGCGGCGCTCTGGTCGGCGTGGTCAACGGCTTTCTGGTCGCCGTGATCGGCATCCCCTCGATCATCGCGACCCTTGCCACCCAGTTCTTCTGGGGCGGGATCACGACCGTGCTGACCGGCGGCCTCTCCTACGCCATCCGCAACGTCAGCGACTACTGGGTCCACACCCTCCTGGTCGGCCGGATCGGGGTCCTGCCGGTCGAGGCGCTGTGGTCGACCGCGGTCGCCGTGCTGCTCTGGTTCGTGCTCAACCGCCACCGGTTCGGCGAGCATCTTCTGTTCATCGGCGACAACGTCGGGGTCGCCCAGGTGGTGGGCGTCAACGTCGTGCGCGAGAAGGTCAAGCTGTTCACGCTGATGGGCCTGCTCGCGGCCTTCGCCGCGGTCCTGCTGACCGCCGAGAACAAGAATTTCTTCAACACCCAGGGCTCCGGCTTCCTGCTGACGGTCATGGCCGCGGTCTTCATCGGCGGCACCTCGATCTTCGGCGGCAAGGCCACGATCGTCGGCTCCTACTGCGGCGCCTACATCATCGGCATGATCGAGGCGGGCCTGGTCGCGACCGGCATGCAGGGGTTCTGGGTGCGCGCGGTCGTGGGCCTCGTGTTCCTCGCGGCCGTCATCTTCCACCTGACGATGGAGGACCCCGCGCGCCTGCGCCGGCTGCGCCACTTCCGCCTCGCCGGCCGGCTCCGGCGCCAGCCCGCCCCACCGGCGCGGGAGCAGCCTTAGCGGGCGCGCGAGGCGCCGCGCTGGCGGCGCGGGGACGAGGCGCCGCGGAATCGCAGGTGTGACGCACACTTGCGCAGGCATTGCGGCTGACCGGCCGCCGTCGCCAAATCGCCCTTGCTGCGGAAGCGGCCCGGCAGCCGGCAGCGCGCATGGCATGGCCGGCTGCCGCGGTGGAACGGAACCGACCGCGACGCCATCGCGTTGAGATCCTCGAGCGCGCGCAGACATGGGATCACCGCGCTCCGGTCGGAGAGGATGATGGAGCGCGACGATTGCGTTCTCCTGCATGAGCCGGATCTGATGCTCGCGGTGCTGCGGGTCGCGGCCGCGCGGGCGGGCACGCTGGATGCCTGCATCGATCATCTGCGTGCGCTGCGCGACCGCGCCGAGGTCGAGCACCGGGTGCCGGAGACCGACGTGCGTGCGGCGCTGCGGGCGATCACCGCGAAGCTCGATCGCGCAAGCCTGATCGAGTGGCCGGCGGCAAGCCGGTTCGAGATCACCGCCCGCGGCCGGCAGGTTCTGGCGGATCATCCCTCAGGGGTCGACGACGGCGTGCTGATGCAGCTGGAAGCGCCGCGCGGCCCGACCGGCCAGCGCGCGATGGTCCTCGGGCCGCCGGCAACCCCGCCGGCACCCAAGGTGTCCGCCTACGATGCCGGCTACGAAGCCTACGGCGAGGGCAGGGGCCTTGCCGACAATCCGCAGCCGTCCGATGCGCGCACCCATCTCGACTGGCAGAACGGCTGGTCGGAGGCTCGCGATCAGGCGGCGCGGCGCCGCCGCGACCTGCTTTAGGCCATGCTCCCGGGCAACAACGGGACGGGGCGCGGCCAGTCCGATCCGGCGCCCTATCGGGCTGGTCTGCGCCTGGAGCCGGCCGCGGGCTGGATGGGTCAGGCGGCCCTGGACGATCGTCGTCAGGCCGCCTTCAGGCTGGCCGAACCCGACGACGACGGGGCCTCGAGACCAGATCGTGCGGGATCCGTCGGCGGCGAAGCCGGATCGACGATCGACGGGCTCGTCGAGGCGCTGGTGAGCGCCTGGAACCGGCACGATGCCGCCGCGTTCGCCGCCGCGTTCGCCGAAGACGTCGAGTTCACCAACGTCTTCGGCCTCACCCTGTACGGGCGCGCCGCGATCGAGGCCTCGCATGCGGCGATCTTCCGGACCCTGTTCAAGGACAGCGCCCTGACCGCGACCGACACCAGCGTCCGCTTCATTCGCGCCGATGTCGCCGCGGTCGACGTGCGCTGGGAGATGACCGCCACGGGCCGTGACCCGGAGGGCCCTGCGTGGTCGACGCGCCATGGCCTGATGAGCATGCTCGCGACCGAGCTGGCGGGCGCGTGGCGCGTCACCGTCTGTCACAATCAGGACCTGCCGCCGCCGGAACGGGTGGCGGAGATCGCCGCTCTGCTGAAGGGCCACGGACGCGGCGGTTGAGCTATCGACCGCATCCCCGGCGGGATGCGCTCTGTGCTCTTGCCCACCGGGCCCGCGGGCGCGAGGGTGCCCCGCGCGCGCCTCGCGCCAGCATTCCGGCAGGGTCAGGATCTGGGCCAGCGCGATCAGCGCCCCGCCGATCGGGATCACCGACTGGGTGACGCCGACCGGGACCCAGGGCAGGCTGGTCGGGGTCGAATGAGCGCTCCACGTCGGCCGAGGCCCGGTCCGACCGCACTCCCGCAGGTTAGGCGTTAACGGCGGGTTAAAACGGCCGGACGCCGGCAAGCCCGTTGTTGCGATCGAAAAGAGGTCCGGCCACGACGCCAGCGGCTTTCTGTCTGCCCGCGGGCTGGGGCGGCACGCAGGCGGCCTCGATGCCGGCGTGCTTGCCGCACCTGCGGGCGCGGGTTACGGAAGGGGGCTGCGCCCGGCGCCGGCCCGGCGTTGCGAGCGGGGAGGGGCCATGGAGTGGACCGGTGGCTGTCTTTGCGGCGCGGTCCGCTACCGCGCGCGCGCCGACCCGCTGCGCGTGGTGAGCTGCCACTGCGGCCTCTGCCGGCGGTTCTCCGGCGCCGCCTTCCTGACCTTCGTGCATTTCCCGGCGGCCGCGTTCGCCTGGAGCGGCCGCGAGCCGCAGCGCTACCGCTCCTCGGCCGAGGCCGAGCGCGGCTTCTGCCCGGTCTGCGGCAGCACGCTCACCATGCACGAGACGGTCCTGGCCGATCGCGTCCAGGTCAGCCTCGGCAGCCTCGACCGGCCGGACCTGGTGCGGCCGGACGACCACGTCTGGACCTCGAGCCAGCTGCCCTGGCTGGAGGTGGTGGACGACCGGCCGCGGTTCCCGACCATCAGCGACGCCCTGCCCTCGCGCGCCCTGGACCCGGGCGATGCCGGCTGAGGCCGACGCTCCGGCTGGCCCGCCTCGGCGGCTGCGGCTGGCCGGCGGCTGCCACTGCGGCAATCTCGAGCTCGTGTTCGAGACCGCACAACCACCGGCAAAGCTCACTCGTGCGCGCCTGCGGCTGCTCGTTCTGCCGCCGCCATGGTGGGCGCACGGTCTCCGATCCGGCCGGGCGGGTCGAGGTCCGGGTCAGGGATCCGGCCGGGCTCAGCCGCTACCGGTTCGGGCTCGGAACCGCCGAGTTCCTGGTCTGTCGCACCTGCGGCGTCTACGTCGGGGCGGTCATGACCGAGGCGGGCTCCGCCTACGCGATCGTCAACGTCAACGCGCTGGCGAGCCCCGAGGTCTTCCCGGCGACCGCCGTCCCGGTCAGCTACGACCGCGAATCGGAGGCCGAACGCCGGGCGCGCCGGCGGTCGCGCTGGACCCCGGCCCGGGTCAGCGAGCCGGCCGGCCGGCGCTAGCTCAGACCAGGGCCGGGCCGGCAGGGTTCCCGGGACCGCCGAGCGGCGCCGGGCCGCCGGCGGGGTTCAGCCGGCGCAGGATGTCGGCCGCAACCTGCTGGTTGTGGCTGCGCACCATCGCCGGCAGGCGCACCAGGTCGATCAGCCACCAGAGCGAGCCCAGGCTGGCGGTCACGAACAGCGACACCCACATGATCCCGCTCATCGCCCAGCGACCGAGCAGCCCGTAGTGGCAGTAGATCAGCGAGGACAGATAGGCGAACGCGAGACTGCGCGATTGCTCGCGGAAGGCCTGCAGGAACTCGGTCTGCTTCGCCTCCGGCAGCTGGGCCAGCTCGATTGCCACGCTTTCCGGCAAAATAGCGACAATGTCCCGAGGAATGATCAGCTGAGATGTGACCGATGACAACTCATCAGGATTTGACGACATCTCAGTCATGACCGCATCTCCAGGCAGACGGACGCACTCGTACTTGCTCATCCTACGAAATCTGAATTAACGGAAGGTTGTTGCGGCTCGGTTTCCCGCCGGGGCCGGGCGGACGACGGCGGTTGGCAGGGCGCGCCGGTCCTCTACAATGCCGCCCGCGGGCGTGGGCTGGTCCGGTCCGGAGGGAGCAGCGATGGCGGCAGGAATCCTGGTCGAGCGCGAGGGCGCGGTCGCGCGCGTGACCCTCAATCAGCCGACCCGGCTGAACGCGGTCAACACCGCGATGTGGCAGCGCCTGGGCGAGGTGTTCGGCGAGCTCGACGCCGACCAGGGGCTGCGCTGCGTGGTCCTGGCCGGCGCCGGCGGGAGGGCCTTCAGCGTCGGCGCCGACATCAGCGAGTTCGAGGCCAGCCGCAGCACGGTCGAGAAGGCCAGGGCCTACGCCGCCCGAACTCACGCGGCCATGACCCGGATCACCGCCTGCCGCCACCCGGTGGTCGCGAAGATCCAGGGCTTATGCGTCGGCGGCGGCCTCGAGCTGGCGCTGACCGCCGATCTCCGGATCGCCGCTGCCGGCGCCCGCTTCGGCATCCCGGTCAAGCGGCTGGGCCTCGTGGTCGCCTATTCCGAGCTCGAGCCGCTCCTGCAGCTGGTCGGGCCCGCGAACGCGCTCGAGATCCTGCTCGAGGGCCGGATCTTCGGCGCCGAGGACGCGCTGCGCATGGGCCTGATCAACCGGGTCGTGCCGGAGGTGGAGCTCGATCGCGAGCTCGAGGCGACGGTCGCCCGGATCGCCGAAGGCGCGCCGCTCGCCGCCCGCTGGCACAAGAAGTTCACCCGCCGCCTGCTGCAGCCGGCGCCGCTGACCCCGGACGAGCTGGACGAGAGCTACCACTGCTTCGGCACCGAGGACTTCCGGACCGGCTACCAGGCGTTCCTCGCCAAGACCAGGCCGGAGTTCCAGGGCCGCTGAGCCCCCCAAGACCCGCGGAGGACCGAGATGGCGCTCGAGGACGAGGTCGCGACCCACTACACCGGGACCCAGCGCACGCGCGCGATCCTCGACGCGCTGCGCGCCGCCGGCCTCGACCCCGATCATCTCAGCATCGAGGACCTGGCCCCGGTCGACGAGTTCCACATCCGCGGCCGCCAAGCGACCGTGGAGCTCGGGCAGGCCCTCGGTCTCAGCGCGGATCAGCGCGTCCTGGACGTCGGCAGCGGGATCGGCGGCGCCTCGCGCTATTTCGCCTCGACCTATGGCGCCCGGATCACCGGGATCGACCTGACCAGGGACTACTGCCGGCTCGCCGCGCGCTTTGCCCGCAGCACCGGCCTCGCCGACCGGCTTGATTACCGTGAGGGCAGCGCGCTCGCGATGCCGTTCGAGGACGAGACCTTCGATGCCGCCTGTACCCAGCACGTGGCGATGAACATCGAGGCCAAGCCCGCGCTCTATGCCGAGATCGCGCGGGTCCTGAAGCCGGGCGCCCGGTTTGGGATCTACGACATTCTGCAGGGGCCGGGCGGCGGGGTCGTCTACCCGACGCCCTGGGCGAACGACCGCTCGACCAGCTTTCTCGCCACTCCCGAAGAGATGCGGCGACTGCTCGCGACCGCCGGCTTTCAGATCGAGAGCTGGCGCGACACGACCGACGCCGCCCGGGTCTTCTTCGAGACCGCGCTCGCCCGAAGCGCCGAGCGAGGCCCGCCGCCGCTCGGTCTGCATCTGTTGCTGCCGGACTTTCGCCCGCGCGCCGAGAACATGCTGCAAAACCTCGCGGGCGACCGGCTTGCGGTGGTCGAGATCATTTGCCGCAAGCGCTGAGCGCGGGCTAAGACGGGAGCGCAGTCCCTTGTGCGGGGGAGAGGAGCGATGGGCCCGCTTGCCGGCCTCAAGGTGATCGATCTGACCCACGTCATGGCGGGGCCCACCTGCACGCTGATGCTGGCCGACATGGGCGCCCAGGTGATCAAGATCGAGAAGGTCCCGGGCGGCGACGACACCCGGCGCGGCGTGCCGATGATCGAGGGCGAGGCCGCCGCCTTCATGATGGTCAACCGCAACAAGCGGGGCATCGTGCTCGATCTCAAGACCGCGGGCGGCAGGCAGGTGCTGAAGCGCCTGCTGGCGGATGCCGACGTGGTGGTCGAGAACTACCGCCCGGGCACGCTCACCAAGCTCGGCTTCGACTACGAGGAGCTGCGCAAGACCAATCCCGGCCTGATCTATTGCGCGCTGTCCGGCTTCGGCCGGACCGGCCCCTACGGCCATCGCGGCGGCTTCGATCTGGTCGCGCAGGCGATGAGCGGGATCATGAGCATCACCGGCGAAGGCCCGGGCCGGCCGCCGGTCAAGTGCGGCTCGCCGATCACCGACATCACCTGCGGCATCCTCGCCGCCATGGGCATCCTCGCCGCCTACGCCCATCGCCTGAAGACCGGCCGGGGCCAGATGGTCGAGACCTCGCTGCTCGAGGCCGGCATCGTCCACACCTACTGGCAGTCCGCGATCGCGCTGGCGAGCGGCGTGGCCCCCGGGCCCATGGGCTCGGCGCATCCGCTGAACGCGCCCTACCAGGCGTTCGAGACCGAGGACGGCTGGGTCGTGATCGGCGGCAACAACCAGCGCCTCTGGCAGCGCACGCTGGAGGTGCTGGGCGCCCCGGAGCTGGCCTCCGACCCGCGCTTTCGCGAGAACCACGCCCGCATGGCCCATCTGAAGGAGCTCGAAGCGGCGCTCTCCCCCCACTTCAAGCGCCGCAACTCGGCCGAGCTGCTGGCCGCCTTCGAGCAGGCGGGCGTGCCCGCGGGCCCGGTCTACGACGTCCTCCAGATGCAGGCGGACCCCCAGGTCCAGGCGCGCGAGATGGTGGTCGAGGTCGAGCACAGCCACCTCGGGCCCGTGAAGACGCTGGGCCTGCCGGTCAAGTTCGCCGACACCCCAGGCGGCGTCCGCACCGGCGCCCCGGTCTACGGCCAGCACACCCGCGAGGTCCTCGAGGAGCATGGCTTTTCCGCCGCCGAGATCGACGCGCTGGCCGCCGAAGGCGCGGTCGTGCTTGGGGACCTCTGAACCCGGAGCGGACGCGTGCTCGAATCGCTGCGCGGCAACGACGTCTTCCCGTTCGAAGACTGCCTGCTCGTGATTCCGCGCCGCGAGCCACGCCTGTTCCTGCTGAACCCGACCGCCCGGACGATCTGGGAGGAGCTCGCGCAGGGCGTGCCGCCCGACGACGTGACGGCCCGGCTCGCGGCGCACTACGGCGTGCCCCTCGCGCCAGGTGCGCGCCGACGTCGAGGCGATCGTCGCCGAATGGCAGGCCCACGATCTGCTGGCCGGGGAGTGTCCTTGGCAGTCTTCGGCCGATGAGGCCGCGGTCGGTGCCGGCGCCCTCCCGCCAGTCACCCGCCGCTTTCACGCCGAACGGATCTACCGGTTGTGTGGCCACCCGATCCGGTTCCGCTTCGGCAGCCCGGTGACCGAGCACCTGTTCCATCCGGCGGCCGCCCATAGAGAAGCACCGGAGAGCGAAGCCGCCGACGTCATCGACTTCGTGCAGGACGGGGCGGGCTTCGTGGTGACCTGCAACGGCTACGACGTCGAGCGCGCGGAGCGGGCCGAGCAGGCGCTGGGGATCGTCCACGGCCGGATTCTCGAGCTGAGCTACCCCGATGCCGAGTGGCTCGCGGTGATGCACGCCGGGGCGGTCGGCGACCAGCACGCCGCCGTGGTCATGGCCGCGGCGAGCGGCAGCGGCAAGAGCACGCTGACCGCGGCGCTGGTCCATGCCGGGCTCCGCTACCTGAGCGACGACATCGCGCCGCTCGACCATTCGTTCCGGCTCCGGCCGATGCCGGTCGGCATCGGCCTGAAGCAGGGCAGCTGGTCCGTGCTGGGCGGGCGCTACCCGCAGCTGGCGAGCCTGCCGATCTTACCCGAGCGGGCGGCGCCGCTATCTGCCGGTGCCGGAGCAACGCTGCGCGCCGCCCGAGGGGCTGCCCGTCACATGCCTGGTGTTTCCGCGCTACCGCGCCGAGCACCCGACGACGCTTCGCGCCGCTGACCCCGATTGAGAAGCTGGAGCGTCTGACCCATGCCCGGTCCTGGTTGTCGCTTGACCGCCGCCGATTTGGCGTTACTCTCGACTGGCTGAAGGAAACGCCTGGGTACGAACTCGGCCATGCCTCGCTTGAAGACGGCGTGTCGTTGCTGATCCAAGCGCCTTGACCGCGGCCTGTTCCTGGTTTAGCCATGAACCCGAGCAGGGGAAACGGACATGACTGAAGACAAGCCCAAAGGACGCGACGAGCACGGAAGAGCGCCCGGAGCCGGATCAGGCCCGGCGCGAAACGCTGGCCAAGATGGGCCGCTTCGCGGCCTACACCGCGCCAGTGATGCTCGGCCTGCTCGGTGCGACTAATGCGCGGGCGACGCCGCTGGGGTCGGGTGCTCCGCCTCCGAATATCCCGTGACGGCCTTAGCCGACCCTGTTCCGAGACGAGGCCGCACAAGAGCACCAGGAGCTGGACGGCCCGGCCCCGGCCGAGATGGGTGGGTTCGCCGGCTGTGCTGCACCCGTGGTGCTCTCGATCGAGCAGATCGTTGCCGTTTACGCGGTGGATGTTAGGGAGTCGCAGGACTGTGCGCGCCAACGAGGCGCGCCTCAGCCCTTTGACGATGCCGGCTGGCGGGCGGTGAGTACAACGTGCTCTGTTGGGACGTCGGGTACGTGCTGATCGATATCGTTCGACAGCTGGGAGAAGAGGTCGAGAAGGCCTGGGCCCGGGCAGACTACGCGCTCGACACCTTCGCGCCGATCGCGGCCGGCGATCTCGAGCGTTACGCGCTCCACGAGCAGTTTGATCTCGGTGAATTCAGCGATTGGCTGAGCCAGACGGGCGAACTGGCGAAGCAGCTCGATCTGAGATCGAAATTTGGCGATCCACCCATCACTCTCTGGCGTTCCTCGCGGTTTGTCATCGACATTTATTTCTGGATTGAGCCGGAGACCGCCCTCCATGACCACGGCTTTGCCGGTGCCTTCACCAATCTCGCTGGCGAAAGCCTGCATTGCATCTACAGCCTCGGTTCGGCTCGAAGCAACCCGCGCCCGGCGTCATGCTGAGCAGCCTCGATCTTCGGACCGTCGAGCGCCTGGGCAAGGGCTCGATCCGACCGATCCTTGGCGGACGTCAAGTTCGTGCACCGGGTCTGGCACATCAGCCGACCAACCGTCACCATGTGTGTTCGGACCACTAGTACCACGGGCTTCGGCAATACACCTACTTCTACCCCCGTCTCGCTATCGAGGAGAGAAGGATGGCGCGAGGAACAGGACCGAGTTGTTACAGAAACGCCTGCAGTTCCTGTCCTTCCTGGCATCGTCAGGCGACCCTCGTCTTGAGCTCCTACGTGGAGGCTTTGATCAGGAACTGCGATGCGCGTCGAGGCTCTCAAGTTCGTGCTAGCGCTGCATGACAAATCCGAAGCCAACCTTATCGAGCATCTGTCCCTGCTGGATCGCCTTCTCGATTTGCTGGAGGCCAGACATGGGGCGTGGATCGGTGAATTCGCGGCCTCTCTTGAATATCGACTGAAGCAAAATCGGGTCAGAGTGGTCATGAGCTCCGCGACGTGGATCAACGATACCTTGCTGCTGTCTTGTTGACTTTCTCAGAGCGGAGCGCGATCGTTGGGGCAGTCGAGCGCTTCAGGGATGCCAGCCAACCGGTCGAGTGGATCGTCGAGCAGCTTGAGGGCATGATCCGCTCGAACGGCCTGGCGGTCATCATCAACGATTTCCAGTTGTCGGTGCTGCGCGCTCTGATCCTCGGGCATCTCGGAAGCGGAAGCGGTCGAGAATGCCCTGGCGCATGAAGGGAATGGGCAGACCGCGGACGATCTGCACCGCCTGTGCTCCGCGCTCAAGCAGGTCGATGTCTTCCAGGCACTGTTCACTGCCTAACCTTGGATCGCTGAGCAACCATTAGTTGGGTACGCAGTTGCTCATTTGCAGCTGCCCGAGATGACACGAAGCGGTTCTGGTTGGCGCTTGACGGTCGGCGGTTTGCCGGTATCGTCCGCTGGATCGAGGAGACGCCCGGCTACGAGCTCGGGCACGGCTCGCTCGAGGACGCGGTGCTTGTGATCACAAGGCTGTTGCGCGGCCAGTCTCTCGAATTGCAGCCATGAAAATCCGACCAGGAAAGGACAACCCGATGGCTGACCGAGATCCCGGAAAGAACGAGACGGTCGAGGAACGTCCGGAGCCGGACCAGGCCCGGCGCGAGGCGCTGGCCAAGATGGGTCGCTTCGCCGGCTACACCGCGCCGGTCATGCTCGGCCTGCTCGGCGCGACCAAGGCGGCGGCCGATGGGTCGAGCCAGCCGCCACCCCCTACCGGCTCCCTCACAGCAACGCCGCACTAGAGGTGACGCTCGGCCTGCTCGGCGCGGAAACGACAGGGGCACAGTGGGAAGACACAACATGGCTGAACTCAAGGATGAGAAGGACGAGACGGTCGAGGAGCGTCCGGAGCCGGACCAGGCCCGGCGCGCGGCGCTGGCCAAGATGGGCCGCTTCGCCGGCTACACCGCGCCGGTGATGCTCGGCCTGCTCGGCGCGACCAAGGCGGCGGCCGATGGGTCGGCAGCAGGGGCCACCCCCTGACCGGCTCCTTCGGAGCCACGCCGCACTAGAGTGACGCTCGGCCTGCTCGGGTGCTCGGCGACCTCTGAACCCGGGCCGGACTCGTGATCGAATCGCTGCGCGGCAACGACGTCTTCTCGTTCGAAGACTGCCTCCTGGTCATTCCGCGCTGCGAGCCGCGACTGTTCCTGTTGAACCCGACCGCCCGCGACGATCTGGGAGGAGTTCGCCCGGGGTGTGCCGCCGGACGACGTGGCGGCCGGGCTCGCGGCCCGCTTCGACGTGCCGGGGGACCGGGTGCGGGGCGATGTCGACACCATCCTTGCCGAGTGGCGCGCGCACCGGCTGCTGGCAAGTGCATCGGCGGCAGCAGCCTCCCTGGCCGACAGTGAGGCCGCTGTCCGGCCGGTCCCGGTGGCCGGAAGCTTCCACAGCGAGCGGGTCTATGCGCTCTGCGGCCGACCGATCCGGCTACGCTTCGAGGCGGCGGAGATCGAGCGCGCGATCGACCCGCCGCTCGCCCACAGCGTGGTCCCTTCGGGCCAGGCGACCGACGGCATCGACGTGCTGCGGGACGATGCCGGCTATCTGGTCGTCTGCAACCGCTCCGACGTCGAGCGCGCGGCGACGCTGGAGGAAGCTCTGGGGCAGGTGTTCGGCCGGATTCTCGAGCTGAGCTATCCCGATGCCGAGTGGCTGGCGGCGATGCACGCCGCCGCCGTCGGCGATCAGCAGGGCGCCGTGGTCATGCCGGGTGAGAGCGGCAGCGGCAAGAGCACGCTGACCGCGGCCCTGGTCGACGCCGGGTTCAGCTATTTCAGCGACGACATCGTGCCGCTCGATGCCACGCGACGCATTCGGCCGCTGCCGCTCGGCATCAGCGTCAAGGAGGGCAGCTGGCCGGTGCTGGCGACCCGCTATCCGGAGCTCGCGGCGCTGCCGATCCACGACGGCCGGCGCCGGCGCTATTTGCCGATCCCGCAGAGACGAATCGGGCCGGGCGGGGGGTTGCCGGTAAAATCTATCGTCTTTCCGCACCACCGACCCGATCAACCGACAGTTATGCTCCCTCTGAGCCCCTTGCAGCTGCTCGGGAAATTGGCCCAGGCCCGGTCCTGGATGGCGCTTGACGGGCAGCGATTTGCCGCTACGCTGGAATGGATTGGGGATACGCCTGGTTACGAACTAAGCCACGCGGCGCTGGACGAGGCTGTGCTGGCGATCACGCGATTGCTGCATGGTGAGTTCGTCGCATTCGGGCCATGAGGCCCGACCACGAAGAGAGGTAACACGGATGGCTGACCGCAAGGACAAGAAGGACGAGGTGACCGAGGACCGCCCGGAGCTCGACGAGGCCCGGCGCCAGGCGCTGGCCAAGATGGGCCGCTTCGCCGGTTACACGGCACCGGTGATGCTGGGCCTGCTCGTTGCCACCAAGCCGCGGCGGGTCTACGCAAAGGTGGCCAGCGGGGTTCCTTGCTGACCGTAACGACGGAAGGGCGAGACGACCAAGGACCGGCCAGAGCGGATGGGTCGAAGTTTGCTCACGGACCTCGTTCGACAACTCGGTGAAGAGGTCGAGGAGGCCTGGGGCCGGACAGACTACGCCACTAATGCCTTTGCGCCGATCGCAACCAAGGCTGTCGAGGGCTACGCCCTCGACGAGCAGTTCGACCTCGACGAATTCAGGGACTGGCTGAGCACCGCGGACAAGCTGCCGGGGCAGCGCGATCCCGCCTCGAGACTTGGCAACCCGGCCATTACACTGTGGCGCAACTCGCGGTTCGTCATCGACATCTATTTCTGGATCGACCCGACCGCGCTCCATGACCACGGCTTCGTCGGCGCCTTCACCAACCTCGCCGGCGAGAGCCTGCATTGCGTCTACGGCCTGGGTTCGGTCGCAGAACCCGCGCCCGGCGTGCTCCTGAGCAGCCTCGACCTCGAGACCGTCGAGCGCTTGGACAAAGGATCGATCCGACCCATCCTCGGTGGGCGCAAGTTCGTGCACCGCGTCTGGCACCTCAGCCGGCCGACCGTGACCATGTGCGTTCGGACCGCCGATCACGACCCGAGACTCGGGCAATATGCCTACTTCTACCCCCGTGTTGGCGTTGAGGAAAGAAGGAAACAAGGAGGACAGGACGAACTGTTCCAAAAACGCCTGCAGTTTCTGTCCTTTCTCGCCTCGTCAGGCGATCCGCTTCTTGAGCGGTACGTAGAAAATCTGATCAGCAATGCCGACGCGTGGCAGGCCATCCAATTCGTACTCTCCCTGCACGACAACGCCGAAGGGGGACTGCTGGAGCATCTGTCCCTGCTTGATCGGCTGCTCGATTTACTGGAGGCCAGATACGGCGCGTGGATCGGCGAATTTGCCGCCTCCTTGGAGTATCGGCTGCGGGAAAATCGGGTCAAGTGGCACGAACTCCGTGATGTGGATCAACGATTGCTCGCTGCGGTGCTGTTGACTTTCTCCAATCGCGACGACATCATTGGGGCGATCAGGAAATATCGGGGCGCAAACCAACCGGTCGAGTGGATCATCGAGCGCCTGAAAGGCATGATCGGCTCGAACGGTCTGGCTGTCGTCATCAATGATTTCCAGTTTGCCGTGTTGCGCGACCTGATCCTGGGGCGGCCCGAGGCGGAAGTCGTTGCAGCGGCCTTGGCGCACGGAGGTCACGAACAAAGCGAGGCCGATCTGCACCGCCTGTGCTCCGCGCTCAAGCAGATCGACATCTTCCAGCCTCTGTTCGCCGCGACCTGACGCACCGCCGCCGGCTCAGTCGGTTTGGAAATGAAGATAGCCGGGGCGAAACTGGTCCGGCCACCGCTGGACGTAATATTCGAGGAGGGCGGCGTACTGGAGCAGCAGGCGCTTGACCGCTTCCTCCTGTTCCCACTCGTCGCGGCGGACGAGCGGCGGCTCGATGATCGTCAGCCAGGCGCCGTCTGGGTCGCGTCCGGTGAACACCGGAAGGACCGGAGCGCCGGTTCGGATCGCCAGGCGGGGTACGCCGCGGGCCATCTGGATGGACCCGTTCAGGAAGGGGATGCGGTAGAGCTGACGCGCCGAACCGATGGCGGTCATGGAAAGCATCCGATTGGCGTGCAAGCGACGCGACAACTCGCGCAGCGCCGTCATCGATCCCTGCCGTGTCATCACCAGCCGCTCCGCCAGATAGCGCTGTTCGATCGAGGTCCTGATCGGATTCAGGAACCGCTCGCCGAACGGCGTCGCGGAGAAGCCGTGGGCATAGCGGCTCAGGTGGCTGACCTCAAGGCCCGCGTCGTGCAGCGCGACTTTCGTGAGCAGGTCGCTGAAGACGAATGGCGCCACCCAGAAGATGGCCCCCTTGCCGGCGGCGAGCGTGGCCTCGATCTGTGCGCATCCGTCAAGGTGCACTTCGGGTCGCCAATGGCCCGAAGGGTAGCAGGCAAGAAGCAGAAGCCGCTCGAGGTAGATATTGGCGCGATGAGCCCGGGCGCAGGCGTCGGCGCCTAGCCCGGGATGCACGCGCGTGCACGCCTTCACATATTCGAAGCCGCGCAGCCGGTCGGGCCGCCACCGCCAGGGCTGCATACCGGCGACAGACGAGGACAGGCGATGCCAATGCCGTTGCGGAACACACCACGCCAGGATAGCAAGACTGGCGAGCGAGCCAAGCAATGCGAGATCCTTCCCGTCGATGCCGAGTTTGGCTAGCCAGCCGTGATCGGATCGCGATGCTGCGCTTTGGGACTTCGTCTCGGCCATCTGGTTTTGTGTGTTGGTACCCCCAACGCAGCATCTCCGAGGTCGCGAGGTCGGTCAATCAGCCACGACTGCCACGGGCCTCGGGAGCCGAACGGACCGGTCATGTCGCGGCCGCGCTCGTGGGTTACAATGACTTCGCACCTGAGCTAAGCTTGAGACGGGAGGTTCGGGCGATGGGCTTGGTCGGGCGATGAATCGGCAAGCTGACCTCGCGTTTCTCGGCCGCGCGCTCAGCCCGCTTCATGGAGAGACGGTCGGCGCGCTGCGCGACGACGCTCGGCGGCGGCAGGCTCGCGTGGGAAAGCGTCATCGAGCTGGCGAGCCGTCACCTGGTCACGCCTGCGCTTTACCAGGCCTTCGCCGCCAAGGGCCTGCTGCCCGAGCCTACCCGTCGACGTGCGCAGCTACCTCGAGGCGGTGCACGAGCTCAACGGCGAGCGCAATCGCCGGATCGCCGGTCAGCTGCAGGAGATTCTCGCCGCGCTCAACGCGGCCGGCATCGAGCCGGTGCTGCTCAAGGGCGTCGCCTATCTGGCCGCCGACCTCTACCGCGATCCCGCGGCGCGCGTGATCGGCGACATCGATCTGCTCGTTCTCGACGATCAGCTGGCGGCCGCGGTCGCCGCGCTGAAGGCGATCGGCTATACCGAAGCGGGCCCGGCGATTTCTCCTTCGCGGAGCACCACCACCACACGCCCCTCGTCCGTGACGACGAGGTCGCCGCGCTCGAGCTGCACAGCGAGCCGGTCATGCGCGCCTTGCGCCGCTCCTGCCGGCGAGCAGGTGCTCGGCGACGCGCGCCGGCTCGACATCGACGGAGCCCGCTGCCGCCTGCCCGCGCTACAGGACCAGGTCGTGCACAACATCGTTCACGCCCAGCTGGCCGACCGCCACTACTGGCTGGCGCGGGTGCCGCTGCGGCCGCTCTTGGACCTGCTCCGGCTGCGCGCCGCGGGTGACGACCGGATCGACTGGCGGGAAGTCCTGGCCACCTTTGATCGCGCCGGCCATGGCAGCGCCTGCCGGGCCTGGCTCATGACGGCGGCGGAGCTGTTTGGCCAGCGCCTGCCGCCCTGTGTCCGGCCCGATCTTCGCGCCCGGATCGCCTGCTGGCGCATCCGCACCCAGGGGCGCCATCGGTGGTTGATGGCGGTCGCGGCAGGCTACGACTACCACCGGGCCAAGCTCGTCGACCTTCGCGCAGGTCCCGGCCGGCGTCGCCGCCTGCGGACCCTCCTCCTGCACCCGGACGCCTTGCTGCGGTACCTCCAGGCCCTGCGGAGCCAGATCCGCCGGGCGCACTGAGGCGGTCCTGCCCCGGCGGGCGGGTTCGGGCGGCGCTCGCGGTCGTCCGAGCGGGCCTATTGCGACGCCGGGGTGATCCAGCCCATGACCGCGCCGGCCGGGTCCTGGATGATCGCGATCCGGCCGACGCCGGGAACGTCGAAGAGCGGGCGCATCAGCTTGGCGCCGGCCGCGGTCGCCTTCTGGACGCGGGCGTCGACGTCGTCGACCGCGAGATAGGCAAACCAGTGGTTCGGGATGCCGTCGAAGCCCGGCCGGTTCATGTCCAGGATGCCGGCGACCGGCTGGTCGCCGTCCTTGCACACCCAGTAGGTGCCGCCGTCCGGCATCGCCATGCTGTCGAACCGCCAGCCGATCTGCGCGCCGTAGAACCCCTTGGCGCCCTCCGGGTCGCGGGTCATCAGCTCGTTCCAGAAGAAGTGTCCGTGCTGCGCCATCGGTCCCCCTCCGCTTCCTGCCTTGCGCGCCAGGCCACCAATCTAGGATGAGCGCCCCGATCGGCAAACCCGCGCCGGTCGTGATCGCGACGAGCCGCCTGACAAACCGGGCGCGGGCCTGTACAGATCCCCCACAGCCTCCACCCTGCCGGATCGCAACCATGCTCCAGCCGATGCTCGCCAACCTCACGATCGATGCCGCCTGGCGCGAGCGGACGCCGGGCTCGGCCCGGCTCGCCCTGCAGGCGCAGGGCCTGTTCCCGAGCGGCGTGACCCACGACGGCCGCTTTCTCGAACCTTACGGCATCTACGTCGACCACGCGGATGGCGCCTACAAGTGGGACGTCGATGGCAATCGCTACATCGACCACTACGGCGGCCACGGCGCGCTCCTGCTGGGCCATAACCACCCCAAGGTCGCGGCCGCGGTCGCCCTGGCGCTGGGGCAGGGGACCCACTTCGGGGCGAGCCACCCGCTCGAGGTGCGCTGGGCCGAGGCGATCCGAGCGCTCGTGCCGAGCGCCGAGCGCGTCCGGTTCACGAGCTCCGGCACCGAGGCGACGCTCATGGCGGTGCGCCTCGCCCGCGCCTTCACCGGCAGGCGCAGGCTGCTGCGCTTCCGGACCCACTTCCACGGCTGGCACGACCACATGACCGCGGGCTTCACGGGCCATTTCGACGGCTCGCCGACCCCCGGCGTGCTGGCCGAGGTCGCGCAGAACGTGGTCCTGCTCGACCCCAACGATGAGGACTGCCCTGCGCGATCTGCTGGCCGCGGACGACGACATCGCGGCCGCGATCATCGAGCCGACCGGCGGCTCGTTCGGCATGACCCCCTTGCGCCCGGGTTTTCTCGATGTGCTCCGCGAGCTGACCGCCGCCCGGGGCGTGCTCCTGATCTTCGACGAGGTGGTGACCGGCTTCCGGGTCGCCCCCGGCGGCGCCCAGGCTCATTTCGGCATCACCCCGGACCTTTGCGCGCTCGCCAAGATCGTGGCCGGCGGCCTGCCGGGCGGGGCGGTGGTCGGGCGCGCCGACGTGCTCGCCCGGCTCGACTTCGCGGCCGCCGCCACGCAGGGCTTCGAGAAGATCCAGCACCCCGGCACCTTCAACGCCAACCCGGTCTCGGCCGCGGCCGGCATCGCGGCGCTCGAGGTGATCGCCACGACCGACGCCTGCGCCCGCGCCAACGCTGCCGGCGCGGCGCTCCGGCAGGCCTTGAACGAGGTGCTCGAGGCGGAGGATGTGCCCTGGGCCGCCTACGGCAGCTTCTCCGGCGTGCATCTCTTCACCAACCCGAAGCGGCGCACCGTCCGGCCCTCCGAGTTCGATCCGTTGTCCCTGCCCTGCGCCGAGCTCAAGGCGCGGGACACGAGGCTCACCCATCGCCTGCGGATCGCCATGCTGGTCCAGGGCGTCGACCTCAACAGCTGGCCGGGTGCCATCCTCTCGGCCGCGCTCAGCCCCTCCGACCTCGCCGACACGGCCGACGCCTTCCGCGAGGCGCTCCGCATGCTCAGGCGCGAAGGCGACCTCGACCGCTGACGCCCGGCGGCCTCAGCCCTCGTCGCTGCGCAGCTCGCGCGCGTAGCGCTGCCAGTTCCGGACGTAGTGCTCCGCGGCTACGCGGATGCGGGTGACGTGCTTGTCCGCGAGCTCGCGGACGACCTTGCCGGGCGCGCCCATGACCAGGGAATTGTCCGGGATCTGCTTGCCCTCGGGCACCAGCGCCTTGGCGCCGATCAGGCAGTTCTTGCCGATCACCGCGCCGTTCAGGATCACCGCGCCGATCCCGATCAGGGAGTTGTCGCCGATCGTGCAGCCGTGCAGCATCGCGAGATGGCCGACCGTCACGTCCTTGCCGATCGTGAGCGGGAAGCCCGGGTCCGCGTGCAGCACGGAGCCGTCCTGGACGTTCGAGTTCTCACCGACGGTGATCGGCTCGTTGTCGCCGCGCAGCACCGCCCCCCACCAGATGCTGGCGTTATGCGCGAGCTTGACGTTTCCTATCACGACCGCGGTCGGCGCGATCCAGAACGCGTCGTCTTCGGTGGTCACGCGGGTAGCACCGAGGGCGTAGCGCATGCGGCTTCTCCTGGCAGCGATCGGGGCATCTTAGTGGCCGCGGCCGATCTCGAAAGGGGCCGCGCACGATCGGGCGAGCTCGCCCGCGCGCTGGGCTTGGCCCGCTCGCTCGCGATCTACTACGGCCAGCCCTGGCGCCTGCGCGGATTGCGGCAGCGCTACCGCGCGTTCCTGGCGCCGGGCGATCTCGCCTTCGACGTCGGCGCCCATGTCGGCAGCCGGACCCGCTGTTTCCGCGGCCTGGGCGCGCGCGTGATCGCGATCGAGCCGCAGCCGGACTTCGCCGCCTGGCTGCGCTGGCAGTTCCGGCGCGATCCGGACGTGACCGTGGTCGAGGCGGCGCTCGGCGCGGCGCCCGGGCGGGCGACCCTGCTCGTGAGCCCGCGGACGCCGACCGTGACCACGCTCTCCGAAAGCTGGACCCGGAAGGTCCGGCGCGACCGCGGCTTTGCGCGCGTCGCCTGGCAGGAGCGCTGCGAGGTCGCGGTCACCACCCTCGACGACCTGATCGCCCGCCACGGCCGGCCGCGCTTTTGCAAGCTCGACGTCGAGGGCTCCGAGGCCCTGGCGCTGCGCGGTCTGTCGGCGCCCCTCGCGGCGCTCTCGCTGGAGTACGTGCCGGCCGCGATCGGGGTCGCGCTCGAGGCGGTCGAGCGCCTGGCCGGCCTCGGCCGCCATCGCTTCAACGTCACCCAGGGTGAGCGCCTGCGCTGGCTCTGGCCGGACTGGCGACGGGCTCCGGAGACGCTCGCCTGGCTCGCCCGCCGCCGGCCCGGCGAGCGCTCCGGCGACGTCTGGGCCCGAAAGGATGCGCCTTGAGCGGTGATCCCGCCGACGCGCGGCCGGGGCTGGGTCAGGGCGCGCGGCTCCTCGGCGCGCTGGTCTGGCTGTCGCTGGTCTGGAACCTGCCGGTCGAGCTCGGCGACCTGAAGGCGCCCGCGCTCCTGGCGCTCGCCGGCGAGGTCGTCCTGCTGTTCGGCCTCCTGGCGCTGATCGCGCCCTTGCGCGAGGGCCGGACCGGGCGGGCCGTCGCCTGGGTGGTCGGCATCGCCACGGCTCTCGTGGCACTCCTGAAGCTCGCCGAGCTCGTGATCCGCGCCAGCCTCGCGCGTCCGCTCAACCCGCTCCTCGACCTGCAGCTGGCCTCGGCCTTGATGCACCTCCTGACCGGCACGCTCGGCGTCACCCTCGGCTGGCTGGCGCTCGCGGGCCTGGCGCTGATCCCGGTCCTGGTCCTGCTCGCGAGCGTCAGGGCGGTGCGCGTCGCCCAGCGCGTGCTAGCCGGCCGGCGCTGGCGGCGGGCGACCCTCGGGGTGGCGGCGCTCGCCCTCGTCCTGATGGTTGCCGAGCAGATCGCTGCCGCAGGCCTTCGCGCGCTGGCGCCCGGTGCCGCTGCGCACCAGCCAGATGCTGGCCGAGGAATGGCGCCAGGGGCGCACCATGCTGGCCGATCTCGCCGAGTTCGAGCGCAAGGCGGCCGACGACCCCTTCCGCGCGACGCCGGGCGACCAGTTGCTGAGCGGCCTCGGCCGCGCCGACGTGCTGCTGATCTACATCGAATCCTACGGCCGGAGCGCGCTCGAGCAGGAGCGCTACGCCGAGCTGCTGCTGCCGCGGCTTGCGACCTTCCAGCGCCGGCTCGCCGATGCCGGCCTGATGGCGGCCTCCGGCTATCTCACCTCGCCGACCATGGGCGGCCAGTCCTGGCTGCCCCACGGCACCCTCGAGAGCGGGCTCTGGATCGCCGACCAGCAGCTCTACGACCTCCTGGTCACGAGCGACCGCCTGACCCTCACCAAGGCGTTCGACCGGGCCGGCCGGCGCACGGTCACGGTCCGGCCCGCGATCACCATGCCCTGGCCCGAGGGCCCGCTGCTCGGCTACCAGACGATCTACGCGGCCAAGGACCTGGGCTATCGGGGCAAGCCCTACAACTGGATCACCATGCCCGACCAGTACACGCTCGCCGCCTTCGAGCGGCTCGAGCGCCTGCGGCCGCATCCGCCGCTCTACGCCGAGATGGCGCTGATCAGCAGCCACGCGCCCTGGACGCCGATCCCGCCGGTGCTCGAGCGCTGGTCGACGGTCGGCGATGGCGAGATCTTCTCGCAATGGGCCGATCAGGGCGATCCGCCCGACGTGGTCTGGCGCGATCCGGAGCGGGTGCGCAAACAATACGCGCTCGCGATCGACTACGTGCTGGGCGTGCTCGCGTCCTACGCCGCCCGTTTCGTCGACGACCGGACCTTGCTGATCCTGGTCGGCGACCACCAGCCCGCCCCCCTGATCACCGGCGAAGGCGCCAGCCGCGATGTCCCGATGCACGTGATCAGCGGCTCGCAGGCCCTGCTCGAGCCGTTCCTCGCCTTCGGCTTCACGCCCGGCATGCGCCCCCAGCGCGGGCCGGCGGTCGCGCGCATGGACCGGTTCCGGGACATGTTCCTTCGGCGCCTTCAGCGAGCCGGCCGGGGCTCCGAAATCCAAGTCCCCGTCGTGATCGTCCGGGTCGAATGCCATGCCGGCCACCGCGGCGAGGCCACACCCCGGCGGGTGTGGTTCGAGGGCCGCCCGGTCGAGCTGGTCGAGGTCCAGGACGCCTGGCTGGCGCCCGACCATCGCTACTTCAAGATGCGGGGCGCCGACGGCGCGGCCTACATCCTGCGCCACGACGAGCGGAGCGGGCTCTGGCAGCTGACGCTCTACCAGGC
The DNA here is from genome assembly GCA_963756905.1 of uncultured Alphaproteobacteria bacterium. Taxonomy (GTDB): domain Bacteria; phylum Pseudomonadota; class Alphaproteobacteria; order Geminicoccales; family Geminicoccaceae; genus DATAOG01. The sequence continues at coordinate 53,439 of CAVWPO010000016.1, read as the reverse complement.
GGCCTCCCGGCCTGCCGGCAGCAGGAGCGGACCCGATGACCACGACCTCAATGATGCTCGCCACGCCGGTTGCGAGCAGCTCCCTGGCGCCCGCGCGCGGCCTGGAGCTCACGCCAGGCAGCGGGCGACCGCGGCCAGGAGCTCGTCGTCGGCATAGGGTTTCTTGACGATCGCGCAGGCGAACGCCTCGACCCCTTCGGCCTTGGTGACGAAATCCGGGAAGCCGGTCGTGATCAGGATCTTGAGCGCATGCTGCCTGGCCAGCTCGGTCGCGGTGCGGATGCCGTCGACGTCGAGCTCCAGCATCATGTCGACGATCGCGAGCCCCGGCCGGTGGCGCTCGACCAGCTGCAGCGCATCGTCGGTCCTGCCCGCGATTCCGACCACGTGATAGCCGGCCTGGTCGAGCAGCAGGCGCAGCCGTTCCGCGCTCAGAAAATTCGCCTGAACGAGCAGGATTCCAACGGGTTGCATCGGTTTCTCAGCCCCACCCCAGAGCGACCGGGGCCCTGGATCGAGCTTGCCGGAGGCTCAGCCCAAAGGAAAGCGAATCGTGCAGCGCAGCCCGGCCGGATCGAACTCGAGGCTGGTCGTGCCGCCCAGATCATGGGCGATGCCGCGCTCGATCACGACGCTGCCGAACCCCCGGCTTTCGGGCGGCGTGATCGCCGGTCCGCCGGACTCGGTCCAGGTCAGCAGAAGGTCCGGGGGGCCCTCGGCCGCGGGCTCGACCGAGGAGCGGATCGCCACCCGTCCACCCGGCACCGAGAGGGCGCCATACTTGGCGGCGTTGGTGGTCAGCTCGTGCAGGGCCAGGCTCAGCGTCTGCGCCGCCCGCGCGGTCAGCATCAGATCGTCGCCGGCGATCGCGAGCGCCGCGCTGTCGTCGCCGACATAGGCCGCGAACTCGTTCGCGATCAGCTCGTGGAGATGCGCCCCCAGCCATTTCTCGCGCGCCAGCAGATCGTGGGCGCGCGCCATCGCGTGCAGCCGGCCGATCAGGGTATCGGCATAGTCGGACACCGAGCGCGCGTGCCGCTTGGTCAGCAGGACCATGGCCTGGATCGAGGCCAGCAGATTCTTGGCGCGGTGATCGATCTCGGCCATCAGCAGCACCTGGCGCTCCTGCGCGCGCCGGCGCTCGGTGATGTCGCGCAGGATGCCGGTGAACCGGCGCTCGCCCTCGAGGCGGAACTCGCCGATCGAGAGGAACAGGGGAACTTCCGAGCCGTCCTTGCGGCGCCCGGTGACCTCGCGGCCGATGCCGATGATCCGGGCCTCGCCGGTGCGCAGGTAGCGGGCCAGATACTGGTCGTGGCGCTCGCGGTCGGGCGAGGGCATCAGCACGCTGACATTCTGACCGATCAGCTCGGCGCGCTGATAGCCGAACAGGCGCTCGGCCTCGGTGTTCACCGACTCGATGAGGCCGCGCTCGCTGATCGTGATGATGCCGTCGGCGGCGGTCTCGACGATCGCGCGCAGCCGCGCCTCGCCCGCCTGCAGCGCCGCCTGGCGGGCCTGGAGCGAGCCCGCCATGCCGTTGAAGCTGGTCGCCAGGCGCTGGAGCTCCGGGCTGCTGCCGCGCTCCAGTCGGGCGCGCGCGGTGAGATCGCCGCCCTCCATCCGCCCGACCACCCGCTCGAGCGTCGCGACCGGGCGCCGGATCCAGATCTCGCCGCACAAGAGCGCCGCCACCGCCGCCAGGACGAAGGCGAGCGTGGTCAGGCCGGCCGCGCGCCAGAACGTCCGCTCCGCGTCGGCGATCCCGGCGGCCCACGGCAGGCCCACGACCGCGAACAGATCGGACGAGGCGAGCAGCGGCGAGAAGCCGTACAGGCGATCGATGCCATCGATCCCGGTCGCCTCCAGCGTGCCCTCGCGCCGGGCCAGCATGGCCTGGGTGAAGGCGGCGTCGCGCAGCCGCCGGCCGATCCAGTCCGGGGCCGGCGGCGCGCGGGCGAGCAGAATGCCGTTGTCGTCGACCAGGCTCATCGTCGCGGCGCCCGGCAACGGCGTGCTCATGAGCGTGCTGGACAGCCGGGTCAGATCGAACCCGAGCACCACCACCGCCCGGAGCTGGCCGCCATCGTCGAGCGCCGGATAAGCAAAATCGAGCCTCGGCTTGCCGGTCACGCGGCCGACCACGAAGCCGCTGATCGCCAGGCGCTTCTCGCGCATCGCCGCCTGGAAGTAGGCGCGGTCGACGATGTTGACCGCCTGGCCCGGGGTCTCGGGCCCGCCCGAGCAGAACTGGACCCCATCGGGCGTCGCCGCGCCGATGCCGGCGATGGTCGGGAACAGCTCCATGAATTCGGCCATGCGCGCGTTGCAGCGGGCGGCGTCCCGGTTCTGGACCTCCGGCAGCTTGGCGGCGGCGCCGAGCAGATAGCGGGCGCCTTCGATGAACTGATCCTGCTGGGCCGCGGCCAGGCGGGCAAGCGTCAGCGCCTGCTCGGCGATCGCGGCCTTGCGATGCTCGCGGTCCGCCAGCAGCGCGTGCACCTGCAGAGCCAGAACCGGCAGCGCCGCGAACAGAACCAGGATCAAAAGGCGGACGCTGAGCTTCATGGCAGGTAATGGCCTCGCCTCGACCGCGGCCGCCTGGGGACCGCAGAGCCGGGCGATGTTTGGCATTGAATGCCGCCCGCGCCAAGCCTGATCCCGAGCTGGGGCCGACCGCCCGGTCGGCCACGTCCCGGCCGCTCTGCCAGGCAGCCGGGCTTGCGTCGCTCAGCCGGGCACGGTGCTCAAATCGTCAGCCAGGCGCGGCGCCAGCGCGCTCAGGCTGCGCGTGGGGTTGGCGCCGTCGAAGGTCGCGAGGCCCGCGGGTCATCAGACCGTGGCCGCAGCGGCAGCGCCGGCCGCGAGTGCCACCGCGGCGCAGGCGCGGCATTCGCTGCGCGCGAGCACCCAGCCCTCGAGCCGCACCGTGTCGCCGCGCGCGAAGTCCTCCCGGACCCGCGCGCCCAATGCCGCTCGCGCGGCCGCCGGGTCGCCGCCGGCGGCGCGCCGCACCTCGTCGGCAAGAGCGCGCGCTCCGGCGGCGTCCGGATAGCGGCCGAGATAGCGCCGGCCGATCGCGATCGCGCTGTCCCGGTGCCTGAAGGCGAACGCCAGGCCGTCATCGGCCGTCAGGTCCGGGCTCGGCCCTGCCCAGGCCGGCGCCCGCCATCCGAAGGCCGCAGCGGCGGCCGTGGCGAGCAGGAGAAAGGTGCGGCGGCGAAGCTGGCCGAAGGGGCTTTGCATCGGTGTCTCCTTCAGAGCGGCGGCCGGAAATCCTGGGCCGGCGGCGCGGGTTCGGGCCTGAACGGCGGCCCGCGTGCGATGCCACCGACCACGATCGTCGACATATAGCGGGAATCGAAGCGGGATGCAGCCCGATCGATCGCGCCCGGCGCCCGCCCTGGCCGCCTTGGAAGCGTCCCGGCACGCTCAGAGGCGCTTTTCCATGAACAGGCAGAGCGGGTCCGGCCGGTAGGCGCCGAACGGGCCGCGCTCGAGGTAGCCGAAGGCGCGGTAGAGGGCCAGCGCCTCGGGCTGCTTCACGCCGGTCTCGAGCTGCAAAAGGCTGACGCCTGCCCGCTTCGCCGCGCGCTCGAGCTGCGCGAGCAGCGCCCGCCCGATGCCGCGGCCGCGCACCTGCGGGTCGACGAACAGGCGCTTGACCTCGGCCTCTCCTTCCGTCCCCAGCGCGAAGCCGACGCAGCCGACCGCGCGCCCCTCGAGCCGCGCGACCAGCAGGCGGACGTTCGGCGCCGCCAGCGCCTCGAGGTCGATCGCATGCCGGCTCGCGGGCGGATAGAGCGCCCCGAGATAGGCGTCCGACTGCCGGATCAGCGCCGCGACCTCGGCCTGGTGCGCCAATTCGATCGCGATCGCGACCTCGGGCCAGGCCTCGGGCGGGGGAGCGCTCAGTCGGGAACCTCGGTGTGCAGCCTGCAGGCGGCGCCGGTGGCGGACCTCGAAGAAGACGCTGAACCCCAGCATCAGGACCACCAGCGACCACAGCACCCAGGTGAGCGGGCTCGAGATCAGGATGCTCCAGTCGCCGCCGCTGATCGAGAGCGCCCGCCGGAGGTTGGTCTCCATGATGCCGCCCAGCAGCAGACCCAGGACCACCGGCACGAGCGGGATGTCGAGCTTGCGCAGCACGTAGCCGAGCAGGCCGAAGCCGGTGATCAGCAAGAGATCGAAGATGCTGTGATTGATCGAGTAGACGCCGACGTAGGCGATCATCACCACGCCCGGCATCAGGATCCAGGTCGGCACGCTCAGCATGCGCGCGAACAGGCCGACCAGCGGCAAATTCAAGACGAGCAGCATCAGGTTGGCGACGTAGAGGGCGGCGATCAGGCCCCAGACGACGTCCGGATGCTGCTGGAACAGGAGCGGCCCGGGGGTGATGTTGAGCGAGATCAGGAGCGCCAGCAGGACCGCGGTCGTGCCGCTGCCGGGCACGCCCAGCGTCAGCATCGGCACGAGCGCGCCGCCGGCCGCGGCGTTGTTGCCGGCCTCCGGCGCCGCGACCCCGCGCGGGTCGCCCTTGCCGAAGGTGTCGTCCCGGTTCGAGACCCGCCGCTCGACGGTGTAGGCGACGAAGCTGCCGAGCGAGGCGCCGGCCCCCGGCAGCACCCCGGCGATGAAGCCGACCCCGCTGCCGCGCAGCATCGCGCCGAGCGAGAAGGCGATGTCCTTGAACGAGATCCGCACCCGGCCGAGCGGCTGGTTGGCGAAGTGGGCCGCGCCCGGGTTCTCGATGAAGAACAGGAACTCGCTGACCGCGAACATGCCGACCAGGGCGATGATGAAGTCGAGCCCCTCGTACAGCTTGTAGATGCCGAAGGTGTAGCGCGGGATGCCGGTCTGCGGGTCGGTGCCGATGGTCGAGAGCAGGAGGCCGAGGAGGGCTGCGATCACCGACTTGACCGGGTTGCGGGTGGCGATGCCGCTCAGCATCGCGAAGGCGAGCACGAACAGGGCGAAATATTCGGCCGGCCCGAAGTGGATCGCGATCTGGGCGAGCAGCGGCGCGAACAGGGTGAGGCCGATGGTCGCGAGCGTGGCGCCGATGAACGAGGCGACCGCCGAGAGCGCCAGCGCGGTCGCGGCCTGGCCCTTCTGGGCCATCGGATAGCCGTCGAGGGTGGTCATGACCGCCGGCTCGTCGCCCGGGATGTTGAGCAGGATGCTCGAGATCCGGCCGCCGTACATGGCGCCGTAGTAGAGGCTGGCCGAGCAGGATCAGCGCCGAGGACGGCGGCAGGCCGAGCGCGAAGGCGACCGGGATCAGGATCGCGACGCCGTTGGTCGGCCCCAGCCCCGGCAGGGCGCCCACCACCGTGCCGACCAGGCAGCCGATGAACGCCATCGCGAGGTTGAAGGGCGTCAGCGCCACCGAGAAGCCGTAGGCGAGCGAGCTCAGGACCTCCATCGCCGGTCAGCCGGGCAGCGCCAGCACGCCCGCCGGCAAGCGGCAGGCCCAGCAGGTTGTTGAACAGGAGGAACAGGACCAGCGCGATCGCGAGGCCGCCCGCCGCCGACTGCCAGAGCCTGGCCCCGAGCAGCCAGCCGAGCGCGGCGACCGCGAGCACGCTCGCGACCACGAAGCCCAGCGGCTCGAGCAGATAGGCGTAGGCGACGAACGCGGCCAGCGCCAGGCCCTGCTTGAGCAGCGCCCGGCCTCGTGCCCAGTCGGGCTCGGGGTCGGGCCGGGCGATCAGGTAGAGGCTGAGGACGCCGAGCGGGATCGCCAGCACCAGGGGGAAGACCGCGGGGCCCAGCGGATCGCCGATCATCGCCTGAAAGCCGGTGGCCGTGACCCCGTAGGCCACCGCCAGCGCCAGCAGCACGAGGCCCGCCAGCCGGTCGCTCATCGCCGCCCGCCCGATCCTCGAGGCCCCACCGGTCGCCACCGTCCGCTCAGTGGATCACGCCGATGTCCTTCGAGATCTGGCGCATCTTCGCGACCTGGTCCTGGACGAAGGCCTGGAACTGCTCGCCGCCGCGCCAGATCGGCGTCAGGCCGTTGTCGAGCGCGATCTTCTGCCATTGCGGGCTGTCGGAGACCTTCTTGAGCGCATCGACCCAGAACTTGTAGGCGTCGTCGGGGACCTTGCCGCCGGTGTAGAAGCCGCGCCAGTTGTAGCCGCTGACGTCGTAGCCCTGGCTCTTGGCGGTCGGCAGCGAGGCGTATTTGCCGGGCAGCGGCTCGTCGCTCATCACCGCCAGCACCTTGACCTGCTTGGCGTCGACGAAGCCCGCGATCTCGCCGAGGTCGGTCGAGACCGAGCCGAGGAAGCCGCCCAGCATCTGGGTCACCGCGTCGGTGCCGCCGTCGTACTGGACCCAGCGGATCTTGCCGAGGTCCTGGTTCGGCACGCCGGCCGCCTGGGCGAGCAGCAGCAGGCGCAGGTGATCCCAGCCGCCGACCGCGCTCGAGCCGCCGAACACGACCGAGGCGGGGTCGGCCTTGATCGCCTTCACGAGGTCAGCGAGGGTCTGATAGGGCGAATCCGGCTTGACCAGGACCACGCCCGAATCGGCGTAGAGCATGCCCAGCCAGCGCATCGCGTCCATGTCGGCGGGATAGCGGTTCTGGGCGATCTGGGTGACGCCGACGGTGCTGGTCGCGACCAGCAGGTTGGGGTCCTGGCTGCGCTTGGAGAGGACGTTGGCGTAGGCGGTGGCACCGGTGCCGCCCGGCATGTTGGTGACCTGCACGGTGCCGGGCACGAGGCCGAGGTCGGAGAGCAGCTTGCTCACCTGGCGGCAGGTGAAGTCCCAGCCGCCGCCGGGGTTGGCGGGCGCTATGCATTCCACGTTCTGCGGCGTGAAGGCGGACAGCAACAGGCCGGCGGCCAGAGTCAGCGCCGCGAGCGGCGGTCTTGCGCAGGAACATGATCTCGTCTCCCCCTTGTCGTTCGGCCTCGGTCGGCGGGCGCCCGGTCGCACCCGGCTCTGCCCGATCTTTCCGCAATTCGGCCCGACATTCCACCCTGTTGCTGAAACAACTGAAACCTTGCCCGACATTCTTCTGTAACCGAAGCCGTGCACTCTGCGCCCGATCGCCACTCCGGGCAATGTCGCCCGGCCGGCGTGCGGGAGGAACCTCGATGACACCGGATCAGACCCTGCTGGTGCAGAGCAGCTTCGCCAGGGTCGAGGCCCAGGGCGACGCCGTCGCTGCCGTGTTCTACGATCGCCTGTTCGCGCTCGATCCGACGCTCCGGCGCATGTTCCGCAGCGACCTCGCGGGCCAGCGCGCCAAGCTGATGGCGGCGCTCAGGACCGTGGTCGCCGGGCTCGACCGGCTCGATCAGATCCTTCCGGCAGTGCGTGAGCTCGGTCGCCGCCATGGCCACTACGGCGTCGAGCCGGAGCACTACGCGACGGTCGGCTCGGCCTTGATCTGGACGCTCGAGCAGATCCTCGGCGAGGGCTTCACGGCGCCGACCCGGCGCGCCTGGGTCGATGCCTACAGCCTGCTCGCCTGGACCATGGTCGCGGCCGCCGAGGCCGAGCTCCGCGAGCGGCTCGCGGCCTAGCGGGACAGGCTGCGGGCGGTCTCGGCGATCAGCTGCCACGCGCGCAGGACGTGGGCGCGCGTGGTGGCGAGCTGGCCGATCGCGAAGCGGATGACGTAGCGGCCGCGCACCCGGTTCTGGGTGAGATAGACGCGGCCGCCATCGTTCAGCGCGTGCAGCAGGCGCTCGTTGAGCCGATCCAGTGCTGCCTCGTCCTCGACCCCGGGCGGCCGGTAGCGGAACGACAGTAACGCGAGGGAGGGCGGCGAGGTCAGCTCGAAGTCGGGCTCGGCGCTGGATCCACTCGGCGAGCTCGGCGGTCCAGGCGATGTGCTCGCGGAGCATCGCCTGGAGCCCCTCAACGCCGTAGCTCCGGATCACGAACCAGAGCTTGAGCGCCCGGAAGCGGCGCCCGAGCGGCACGCTCCAGTCGCGGTAGTCGATCACCTGGCCCGCCTCGCGCGACTGCAGGAAGGCGGGCAGGATGGAGAGCGTCCGGATCAGCGCGCCCGGATCGCGCACGAAATGCGCCGAGCAGTCGAAGTTGGTCAGCAGCCACTTGTGCGGGTTGAAGACGAAGCTGTCGGCGGCCTCGATGCCATCGATCATCCAGCGCTGCTCCTCCAGCAGCAAAGCACTGCCGGCCCAGGCGGCATCGACGTGGAGATAGAGCCCGTGCTGCCGGCAGAGCGCGCCGATCGGCCGTAGCGGGTCGATGGCGCCGACCCCGGTCGTGCCGAGGCTGGCCAGCACGCCGGCCGGCCGCAGGCCGTCCGCGAGGTCGGCCCGGATCGCCCTCTCGAGCGCATCGGGGCGCATCGCGAAGTCGGCGTCGGTCGCGATCAGGCGAAGGCTCTGGCGTCCGAGGCCCGCGATCTTGATCGCCTTCTCGATCGAGGAATGCGCCTCCTCGGAGGTGTAGAAGCAGAGCCGGGGGCCGCCCGCCAGCCCCTGCTCGTTCGCCTGCCAGTCGGTCGCCCGCTCGCGCGCGACCAGGACCGCGCAGAGCGTGGCGGAGGATGCGCTGTCCTGGATCACGCCCGCGAAGCCTTCGGGCAGGCCGATCATCTGGCGCAGCCAGTCGAGCACCAGGGTCTCGAGCTCGGTCGCCGCGGGCGAGGTCTGCCAGAGCATGCACTGGGCGCCGAGCGTCGCGGTCAGCATCTCGGCGAGCACCGAGGGCGGGCTCGAGTTGGCCGGGAAATAGGCAAAGAAGCCCGGGTGCTGCCAGTGGGTCATGCCGGGCAACAGGATGCGCTCGAAGTCGGCGAAGATCCGCTCCAAGGGCTCGCCCGCGGACGGCGGCGTTGCCGGCAGCTGAGCGGCGATCGCGCCGGGCGCGACCTGGGCGCGCACGGGGTACTGCTCCACGCTCGCCAGATAGTCCGCCATCCAGTCGACCAGCCGGTGCCCGTGCCGGCGAAACTCGTCCAGGTCCATGGCGTCGTCCTCCCGCGCGCGAGGTGGTGGCCCGAGGCGATGCTTGCCGCTCTCTAGCACGCCGAGCGGCCATGGTCGCCCCGGATCGACCGGGCGAGCAGCCGGCACCCCGACCGGCCTCGGCTCTGGCCAAGGCGGCGCGCGCGGGCCATGCTGCGCGAGGCTCGGGGGTAGCCGGACGGGGGCGGCCATGGCGGAACGGCGGATCGGGATCATCATGCACGGGGTGACCGGGCGGATGGGCACGAACCAGCACCTGCTGCGCTCGGTGCTGGCGATCCGCGAGGAGGGCGGCGTTGCGCTCGCGGACGGCACGCGCCTGCTGCCCGATCCGCTCCTGGTCGGCCGCGACCCGGGGAAGCTCGAGGCGCTGGCGGACGCGCATCGGATCGCGCGCTGGACCCAGGACCTCGACGCCGCGCTCGCCGATCCCGACTACGAGCTGTTCTTCGATGCCGCCTCGACGCAGCTGCGCGCGAGCGTCCTCGAGCGCGCGATCGCCGCCGGCAAGCACGTCTACTGCGAGAAGCCGATCGCCGCCGATCTCGAGAGCGCGCTCGCGGTCTGGCGCGCGGCCGAGGCCGCCGGCATCCGGCACGGCGTGGTCCAGGACAAGCTCTGGCTGCCGGGCCTGCAGAAGCTCAGGATGCTGATCGAGGCGGGCTTCTTCGGGCGCATCCTCGCGGTCAAGGGCGACTTCGGCTACTGGGTGTTCGAGGGCGACTGGCAGCCCGCCCAGCGGCCGTCCTGGAACTACCGCAAGGAGCAGGGCGGCGGCATCATCCTCGACATGCTCTGCCACTGGCGCTACGTGCTGGACAACCTGTTCGGCGCGGTCGAAGGGGTGTTCTGCCTGGGGGCCAACCACATTCCCGAGCGGGTCGACGAGCGCGGCGAGGCCTACGCGCGCCGACGCCGAGGATGCGGCCTACGCCATCTTCCGGCTCGAAGGCGGCATCGTCGCCCAGATCGCCAGCTCCTGGTGCACGCGGGTGCGCCGCGACGACCTCGTGATCTTCCAGGTCGACGGCACCCACGGCTCGGCGGTCGCGGGGCTCACGAAGTGCTTCATCCAGCCGCGGGTCGCGACCCCGCGCCCGGTCTGGAACCCGGATACCGGGCTCACGCCTGACTATCGCAGCCAGTGGCAGGAAGTGCCGGACAACCAGACCTGGCCCAACGCCTTCAAGGCCGAGTGGGAGCTCTTTCTTGCGCCACCTCGCCGGCGACCTTCCGGACTTTCGCTGGAACCTGCTCGAAGGCGCCAAGGGCGTGCAGCTGGCCGAGCTCGGCTACCGGAGCTGGACCGAGCGGCGCATGCTCGACGTGCCGCCGCTCGCGACCTGACGCTTCGACGCAGGGAGGCGGATGCGGCGCAAGATCCGGACATGGCGATCGTCACGACGCTACGGCGGCTCTGGGCCGGCGAGCTGCCGCTGGCGACCGCCTTCTGGACCTGCGCCATCCTCTGGGGGACCGCGCTCAACCTCGCGGCGACGGTTGCGGCGCTGGCCCTGCTCGCGGCCCATGCGCCAGCAGTCCTCGCGGTGGCGCTCGCCGCTCTGCCGATCCCCTTCAACTTTCTCGCGCTGGTCGCGGTCTGGCGGAGCGCCCGGGCTTATCGGGGGCCGAGGCTCTGGGCCGACCTCGCGCGCGCGGCGAGCCTGATCTGGGCGCTCGCCGCCAGCGCCATCTGAGCGCCGCCCGCGGCGAGGCCTCGCGCTCGCGGCGCGCCTGGGCTACGTGAGGGGCGGGGCGCGGTGACCCAGGGGAGACAGCTCGGCATGAACGGGGCGGAGAGCCTGATCAGGACTTTGATCGCGGGCGGGGTCGAGGTCTGTTTCGCCAATCCCGGCACCTCCGAGATGCACCTCCTGGCCGCGCTCGACCAGGTGCCCGGGATCCGCTCGGTGCTGGGCCTGTTCGAGGGCGTGGTGACCGGGGCGGCCGACGGCTATGCGCGCATGGCGGGCTTGCCCGCGATCACGCTCTTGCACCTCGGGCCGGGGCTCGCCAACGGGCTTGCCAACCTGCACAACGCGAGGCGCGCACGCTCGCCGGTGGTCAACATCGTGGGCGAGCACGCGACCCATCACCAGGGCCTCGCCTCGCCGCTCGAGACCGACCTCGAGGCGGTCGCCCGGCCGTTCTCCGACTGGGTGCGGACCGCCCGGACGCCGGCCGAGGTCGGCCGGGCCGCCGCCGATGCGATCGCGGCTGCGCGCACCGCGCCCGGTCGGATCGCGACCCTGATCCTGCCGGGCGATGCCGCCTGGAACCAGGGCGGCGAGCCGGTGACGAGGATGCCGACGGCACCAGCGCCGGCCCCGGTGCCCGCGGCCCGGATCGAGGCGATCGCGACCCTCTTGCGCTCGGGCGCCCGCTGCCTCCTGTTCATGACCGGCAAGGCGCTGGGCGAGGCGGGCCTCGCGGCCGCCGGCCGGATCGCCGCCGAGACCGGTGCGGTGCCGCTCGCCCAGATGAGCAACGCCCGCACCGAGCGCGGCGCCGGCCGGGTGCCGGTCGACCGGCTGTTCTATCCGGTCGATCAGGCGCTGGCGCAGCTCGCGGGCTTCCAGCACGTGATCCTGGTCGGCACGCGCGAGCCGACGGCGTTCTTCGCCTATCCCGGCAAGCCCAGCCGGCTCGCCCCGGAGGGGGCTGCGATCCACCGCCTGGCCGGCCCCGAGGACGACCTGGTCGGCGCGCTCGAGGAATTGGCCGAGCGCCTGGGCGCGCCGCGGCAGGCGGCGCCGGTCGCTGGCTTCGAGCCGCCCGCCCTGCCGAGCGGTGCGCTCACCGGCGACAAGATCGCGCTCGCGGTCGCGGCGCTCCTGCCCGAGCAGGCGATCATCGCCGACGAATCGGTCTCGGTCGGCCGCAACTTCTTCGCGCTGACCCGCAACGCCCGGCCGCACAGCTGGCTGCAGGTGACCGGCGGCGCCATCGGCTGCGGCCTGCCGCTCGCGACCGGGGCGGCGATCGCCTGCCCGGAGCGGCGGGTGATCTCGCTCGAGGCCGACGGCAGCGCCATGTACACGCTCCAGGCGCTCTGGACCCAGGCGCGCGAAGGCCTGGACGTGACCACGGTGATCCTCTCCAACCGCAGCTACGCGATCCTCCAGGGCGAGATGCGCAACGTCGGCGTCGAGCGCCCGGGCCCGACCGGCCGCGACATGATGGAGCTCGATCGTCCGGCGCTCGACTGGCCGGCGCTGGCGCGGGGCGCGGGCATCGAGGCGGCCTCGACCGACGATGCCGCCGAGTTCGCCCGCCTGCTCGAGCGCAGCCTCCGGACCCCCGGACCGTTCCTGATCGAGGCCCGCCTCTGATCCAGGACCAGGGCGAGGAAGGAGCAGACCACGTGGCCGCGGATGGTCGCGTCCACCTTGTGGAAGATCGGGCCAGGTCGCGAGCCACGGCGCGACCGGGCCTCCAGCTCGTCTTCAATCGGTCCGATGGTAGCGCAGGATCGTCGCGATGTTCTCGTAGGCCAAGGCATGCCGCGGATCGACGTTGATCGACTTTCGGTAGTCGATCAGGGCCTCGCGGTAATGACCGAGCTTTTGCTGAATATAGCCGAGATTGTAATATGACCAGAAGAAAGAGGGATTGGCGGCGATCGCTGCCCGGTAATGTTTGATGGCGCCGGCATAGTCGCCGTGCTTCTGGAGAATATAGCCGAGATTGTAATGGGCGAAAGCGTGGCGCGGCGCGTAGCGGAGCGTCTCCAGATACTTCGCCCGCGCGCCGTCCTCGTCGCCCCGCTGCTGCAGCAGATAGCCCCAGTCGTAATAGGTCGCGGCATGCTGCGGGTTGACGGCGGCCGCCATGCGGTAGGCCTCGATCGCCTGCGCGATGTCGCCCTTCTGCTGCAGCCGATGGCCCAGATCGTACAGCGGATCGTCGTCCGCGGCCGCCGGCTCGCTCAGCGCGGCGGTGCGCACCGCGACCGCGGCGAACTTGCTGCCGGCGGCCAGACCCGATGCCGCGGGGTCGATCCGGGGCGGCGCCGGCCGGACCGCGGCGCTGAGCCGCTCCAGGCCGGGCGGCGCCGGCGCGGGATCGATGCGCGTCACGGCGGCCGCGGGGACCGGGGCTTCGGGGCCGATCGATGGTCGGGCGAGCCGGAGATCGTTGGTCGCGGCGGCCGCGGTGCCAGCCGGGGCGCCAGGCTCGACCGCCGCCCCCGCAGGCGCGGCGCCGCTCGGCGCGATGGCGGCCGCGGGCACCGTTGCCTGGGGGCTGACGGACGGTCTGACGGGCTCGGGTTCGCTGGTTGCGGCGGCCGTGCGGGCTGGCGCGCCGGGCCCGGCCGGCGGGCCCCCGGGCGCGGAAGCCGTCGCCGTGGCGGCCGTGCGCACCGGCGCGCCGGGCCGGGCCGGGGATGCCGAAGGTGCGGGACCGGTCGGCGCGACGGCGGCCGGGGCCGGCTCTTCGGGCGCGATCGAGGACCTGGCGGGCTGGAGGGTGCTGCCCGCGGCGGCGGCCGCGGGCGCCGGGGCGCCGGGCTCGACCGGCGATCCCGAGGCCCTGGAACCGGTCACGGCGGCCGCGGGGCCGGCAGCGGCCGGGGCTTCGGCAGGCGCAAGCGCCAGCGCGCCGGCGGTCAGATCGGCAACCAGTCCGGTCGCGGCCGGCGGATCGGGCGGCAGGTTGGCGATCAGCCGCGGGGCGCGGAGCGTCTCCTGCATCGGGCCGCTCGCCGGCGGATAGCGATCGGGCGTCTGGGGCGCCCGGACGAGACCGTCGGCGACCACCGGCAGATCGCCGGTCGGCGGGCGGTCCGGGCCGCCGGTCAGCTCGAGCGGGGCGAGCAGCGCGATCAGCGCGACCGACGCGATCCCGGCCCCGGCGGCCAGGATCGCCGTGCGCAGCATGCTCGGCGGCCCGAACGCCTGCCTGAGGCCGAGGCGCGACGCCCAGCCAGCGTGCCCCGGCCACGCGAACCGCGCCCGCGCTTCGGCCAGACCGGCCTCGCCTGGCACCTCCGGCTCGGGCGGGTGGTCGGGCGAGGCCGCGCCCCAGGCCCCGGAGTCGGGCCCCAGAGCGCCGGCCGCCTGGATCGCCGCGACGAAGCGCGCGAACCGCAGCCCGCGCCCCGGCCGCGGCGCCCAGCGTCGATCCTCCATACGGCCGGCGGCGCCCGGGCAATCGCCGGCTTGCAGCGGATCGCCGCGGTCTGGCGAGGTCAGGCCCAGGCTCACCCGGGCGGGCACAGGCCGCAGGAAACGCGGCTGGATCGCGGGCCGCGATTGCCAGGGCGGTGCCTGGAGGCGTGCCGGCAGCGGCCGAAAGACCGGGGTTGCGAGCCTCCTCGCCGCATCGTCGCCGCCGTCACGATCCACGGTCATGGCCCTGGATTCCTAAAAATGATCGGCCGGAGCGCGGCGCGGCCCGATCATTCGAGGCCTGGTTGTTCGCCTCTTCGCGACATTCCATCCTAAATTTGCCACAAATTAACAAAAGAACAGAAAGAATCAAGCCGCACGGCACTATTGATGGTTGCCAGTCATGTCCAGCCCCAGATAAGGTGGTACCGCCCGGAAGACCTACAGGATATGGTAGTGCGGTCGGCCGGCCAACCGTCGGCCCGCGGCCCCTGCGACCCTGGAACGACCCTCGGAACCGGGCTCTTTGTGCCATTCCGGGAGGCGTCCGGCCACCGCGTCAGCGTGGGCGCAGCGTGAACTCCAGTCCTGGTCCCACGCAGGCGGTCATGCACGCGGTCATGGCGACCCGCCGCTAGCTGGCGAGCGGTCGGAGGCAAGGCCGGCGCCGGCGGGCGACAGGTTTCACCGGCAGCTCACGACTGCCCCGCCAATCTCTCTAGCTCAGGCGGAGGATGTCGACCAACAGGACGCGCAGGCAGAACAGGAGCGCGATGCAGCCGAACAGCGTGCGCACGAGGTCGCGCTCGCCGTCCGGATTGCGGTAGGTGATGCCGTGATAGGCGATCGCGCCAGTGACCAGCACGAAGATCCAGTCGACCAGGCTCGCCACCGCCTTGTCCGTCAATAACAGGGCGGCAGATAGCAGGACTGGTACCAGGGGGCCAGATGGGCGACGGTCGCGGCGCCGGTGAGCAGGGTGCCGAGGATCACGGTCAGCCAGAGGAAGTAGCGCAGGCCCTGGTTGTACATGTCCATCGACAGGGGCTTGGGCAGGATGCCGTAGGCCTTCGGGTCGAGGCGGCCGATCTCGGCCTTGGCCAGCACCTCGCGCGCCAGCTGGCGGACCCAGAGCGGCACCTGGCCGTGGAACATGTAGGGCAGATAGAGCTGCTCGAGGTCGCGCTCGGCGATCTGGGCGCCGTACCAGCGCCGGTAGGCGATCCCGAACAGCTCGAACTCGGTGACCTCCAGGAGCGCGGCCGACTCCAGCACGTCGGCGACATCCGCCGACATCTTCTTCTCGTCGAAGAACAGTCGCCGTCTTCGCATCTCAGACGCAAGCTCCCGCCAGGCCCGGGCCGAGGCGGCCAGGATAGCCGCTGCGCCCGCGCGAGGCCAACGGCGATGATCTCAGCCGAGTTCCAGGAGCGCCACAAGCTCGCGCCATTCGCGCGCGCTGAGGCCGCTGTCGGCCTGCTCGACCGGCTGGCCCTTGAGCAGGCGGCGCACGACCGCGAGCGCCTTGGCCGACAGCGCCCGGCCCTCGAGCCGGTAGTCGACGAACGCGGCATGGGTCAAGGGGACCCAGCGATGGACCACGTCGAGCAGCACCTCGGCATAGGCCCTGATCTCGTACTGTGCATGAGGATCTGCTCGCAACGTAATGAAATGCAGCAGATTATGCAGGTCGGTCTTCCAGTACCACTCGGTGTAGGTATGGAGCGGCAGGACGATTCGCGCGAGCTCGCGCGCGAGCCCGGCGCGCTCGGGGTCGATCGGCTGGCCGGCCTCGTCCAGATTGAGCAGGCCGAGGTAGCGCTCGTAGGCGCTCTCGGCGTTGCGCGCCAGCGTGCGCTGCACGGCCTCGGCCGCGGCGCCCTCGAGCACGGCGCCGCGGCCCTGCCGGTTGCCGGTCGACTGGACCGCGAGCTGGTCGGCCGCCGGCTGGTAGAACTCGTCGTTCATGACCGAATAGCGGGCCGAATACTCGTTGACGTTGGCGGTCCGGTGCCGGATCCACTGGCGCGCGACGAAGATCGGCAGCTTGACGTGCAGCTTCAGCTCGCACATCTCGAACGGGCTGGTGTGGCGCATGCGCATCAGATAGTTGATCAGCCCGCGATCGTCGCTGACCTGCCTGGTGCCGCGGCCATAGGAGACGCGCGCCGCCTGCACGATCGCACCATCGTCGCCCATGTAGTCGATCACCCGCACGAAGCCCTGATCGAGCACCGGCAGAGCCTGGTAGAGGATCTCCTCCAGCGCCGGCACGACCGCGCGCCGGGTCGGCGCGGCGCCCGTGCGCAGCGCCTCGATCTCCTGCTCCTGCTCCCTGGAGAGCGGCATCGCTCGCCTCCCCGCTTGCCGGCGGCGCCGGGCCGCCCACGGCGATTGGATCATATCCCACCCGACCGGTCGAGACCGCCTTGCAGCCCCGGGAGCGGGTCTCTAGCCTTGCCGGCATTGATCGCAGCGGACGGAGGCGGCGATGCGGCGGCCCTTCGCCATCGCGCTCGCGCTGGCGCTCCAGGGAGGGGCGGGGGAGGCCCACGCGATGTCCGGCTGGAGCGTCTACGGCGGCGATCCGGGCGGCACGCGCTATTCGCCGCTCGCCCAGATCGACCGCAGCAACGTCGGCCGGCTCGAGGTCGCCTGGACCTATCGGACCGGCGAGCTCGGCCAGGGCTTCGCGAGCCGCGACAAGCTCGCCTTCGAGGCGACGCCGATCCTGGTCGAGGGCCGCCTCTACCTCTCGACCCCGACCGACCAGGTGGTGGCGCTCGAGCCCTCGAGCGGCCGCGAGCTCTGGCGCTACGACCCGAAGATCGACCGCGGCCGGCGCTACGCCGAGGCGACCTCGCGCGGCGTCAGCGCCTGGCGCGACCCCGCCGCCGACCGGGCGGCCCCTTGCGCCCTTCGGATCTTCATCGGCACCCTCGACGGCCGGCTGATCGCCCTCGACGGCGCGACCGGCCAGCCCTGTGCCGAGTTCGGCGCCGGCGGCGCGGTCGACCTCGCCCGGGACATCCGGCCGACCCAGCCCGGCCAGTACGCGGTCACCTCGCCGCCTGCGATCGCGGGCGACCTCGTGATCACCGGCTCGGCGATCGGCGACAACCGGGCGGTCGAGCTCGAGCTCGGCACGGTGCGCGCGTTCGACGCCCGGACCGGCGCGCGCCGCTGGGCCTTCGACCCGATCCCGCGCGCCGAGGCCGACCCCGGCCATGACAGCTGGCAGTCGGCGCAGGCGGCGCGCACCGGCGCCGCCAACGCCTGGTCGATCCTCTCGGTCGACCCCGAGCGCGACCTGGTGTTCGTCCCGACCGGCACGCCCAGCCCCGACTTCTATGGCGGCGAGCGCCTGGGCGACAACCGGCACGCCAACTCGGTCGTGGCGCTCCGGGCCTCGACCGGCGAGCTGCTCTGGCACCAGCAGCTGGTCCATCACGACCTCTGGGACTACGACGTCCCGGCGCAGCCGGTGCTGGTCGAGCTGGAGCGCGACGGGCGCCGCGTCCCGGCCCTGATCCAGGCGACCAAGATGGGCCTCCTGTTCACCTTCGAGCGGGTCACCGGCGAGCCCTTGTTCGCGATCGAGGAGCGGCCGGTGCCGCAGGGCGGCGTCGCCGGCGAGCAGCTGTCGCTCACCCAGCCGTTCCCGCTCGCGCCGCCGCCCCTGGTCTCGCAGGCGCCGGTCACGCCCGACGACGCCTGGGGGCTGATCCTCTGGGACCGATGGCGCTGCCGCAAGCTGATCGAGCGCTACCGCTCGGAGGGCATCTACACCCCGCCGTCCACCCAGGGCACGATCATGAACCCGGGCTACGCCGGCGGCGTCAACTGGGGCAGCCTCGCCTTCGAGCCCGAACGCCAGCTCGCGATCGTCAACGCCATGCAGGTGCCGATGGTCGTGACGCTCGTGCCGCGCGCGGACCTCGCGGCCATGGCGGGCTCGGGGACGTTCGAAAAGTCCGAGTTCGCGCGCCAGGAGGGCACGCCCTACGGCATGCGCCGCGAGGTCCTGCTGTCGCCGCTCGGCATGCCCTGCACGGCACCGCCCTGGGGCACCCTCAGCGCGGTCGACATGCGGGCAGGCACGATCCGCTGGCAGGTGCCGCTCGGCACCACCAGGCGCAAGGCGCCGCTCGCGCTCCGGTGGGGCATGCCCAACATGGGCGGGCCGATCGTGACCGCGGGCGGCCTGATCTTCATCGCCGCCGCGACCGACGATCAGATCCGCGCCTTCGACGTCGACACCGGCACCGAGCTCTGGCGCGCCGATCTGCCGGCCGGCGGCCAGGCGACCCCGATGACCTACCAGCTCGAGGCGACCGGCCGGCAGTATCTGGTGATCGCGGCCGGCGGCCACGGCCCGCTCGGCACCACCCGCGGCGATTACGTGGTCGCCTTCGCCCTGCCGGACCGCCCGCGCAGGTAGGTGGCTCGTCCCGGCGTCAGGGCGCGGCCTGGACCGCGTCGTCGAGCGCGCTCCTGGCGTCCGGCGGCAGGCGCCGCGCGCCCTTGTCGATGCTGTCGCGCCACGCCGGGCCGCGCTCGCGGGCCTCGAGGAACGCGTCCGCAAGCTCGTCAGGGCGATCTTCGGCGAGCACGCGGATGAGCGCCGCCGCCTGCTCGATGTCCTTGCCGGCTTTGGCTGCGGCCGAAGGCGTCCTCCGGATCGCCACGATCAGTTTGTGAACCGCGTAGCGGGCCGGCTGAGGCACGTTCACGAGAACGCCCGAGCGATAGAGCGCCGCCGCCTGCGCGGGCTCGTGGATCAGATAGTCCAGGAAACGAAGCGGCCGGGCCCAGGCGCCGAGCGCCGGCAGCTCCAGAGGCTCATCCCGGTCCGAGCCGGTGTTGGGCGTCAGCAGCTCCACGACCACGCCGCTGCCTCGATCCCGCCAGGCCGTGGGCGGTTGCCCACCGAGGGTCGGCCGGGCCATGAACGGCCCGACCTGACGAAGGATCTCCGTCAACGCCGGATCGACGCGATCGTCCAGCGCCACCGAGACCGAATGAAATGCGGCGACATCGATGTCTTCGGTGACCGCCAGCGCCTCGGGAAACTCGACGCCGAGGAGGCCTGGATAGCAACGGAAGGCGTGGGTCCCGACCAGCACCGCGCGCAGTCGGAACAAGCCGGCCCTGGCGAGGGCGAGCAGAACCTTGCCCGTCTGGGCGTCGAGCCGCGGCAAGCCGCCTTCACGGCACATCCGGGCCAGCCGGCCCCGCTGCTCCGCGCGCTGGCGCAGGTCCTCCTTGACCTCCTGAGCGCGTGCGACCCGTTCGCGAACGTCATCGGAATCGGGCCCGAGATAGCGGTCGATCGTCTGGCCGGCGAGGCGTTGGACGGCATACCAGTATTTTCGGCCTCCCCGTTCGCGCAGGATGGGCGTGCCGCCGACTTCCAGCACCGCATCCTCCTGAAGGCGCGCCAGGAGATCCGCGTAGGCGGTCTGGACCGTCAGGGGCAGTCGTCCAGGATGCGTCCGTTCCGCCATCAGGGCGCCCATGTCCAACAAAACCAAAGTTTGTTGGACAACACCCTAAGGGGTCCACGTCACCAAAGCAATCCCAAGCGGGGTCGTCGGCTGGTGCTGCGGCCGGCAAGTGGCCGGCGCCACGCCCCCTCTTCAAACGCGTCGTCGAAGGCCTTATATGGGGGATGTCGGCCTCGGTCGACTATGGCGATAAACGCCGTTCGGAATAAGCGTAGCGGACCCGGGGGCAGTACCCGGCGCCTCCACCAAATCCCGCCTGGGGCGACCCGGTCGGGCAGGCTTAAGGGGGCGAAACAGGCTCGACGCGCGTGGTAAAGGGACGGTTTTTGCCCGGCATGGTACCGCCGTTATCGGGCCAAGCTTAGAGATGCCAACGACAACCGTATGGCTCTCGCTGCCTAGCCATAGGTAAGCGCGGCTCGGGGGGCGCCGGGCAACAGAAGCCCCCCACTTTGACACGCGGTCGCGGGCCCGGCCCCGATCGAGCCGAGGTCCGTCGATCGACCACGCCAGCATGCCCGCACCCGAACTCGACTATGGCCAGCTGGTCGAGCGCGCGCTTCGGCGGGTCGTGCACGACGCGCTGGCGCTGGTCGCCGAGCACGGTCTGCCCGGCGACCATCACTTCTACATCACCTTCCGCACCGATCATCCGGGCGCCGTCCTCGATGACAGCCTGCGCGCGCGCTACCCGGCCGAGATGACGATCGTGCTCCAGCACGAGTACTGGGGCCTCGAGGTCGGGCCGGACGGCTTCGCCGTGACCTTGAGCTTCAACGCGGTCGCGCAGCGCCTCGAGGTGCCGTTCGAGGCGATCCGGGTGTTCGCCGACCCGAGCGTCGAGTTCGGCCTCCAGTTCACGGTCCCGGCCGCGCCGGCCGAAGCTGCGGCCGCCGCCCCGCCGGCGGCGGTCGCGGAGCTGCGCCCGCCGTCACAGGCGACCGCAGGCCCGCCACCGGATGGCGCGGCCGACGAGGCCGAGGGCGCCGAGGTCGTGACCCTGGATCGATTCCGCAAGAAATAGCGGCGCCGCTGCGGCCCGCGCACCGAAGCCGTGGCCGGCCGCGGGCCGCTCGGCGATTGACAGGATTTGAGCACGGGGACTTGATGGGGAGCGGCGGTTTGCAACCACAGGTGTGATGATGTCCGGCGGCAAGCGAGTGCGCGTTGAAACCGACACCTTCGGGCCGATCGAGGTGCCGGCCGATCGTTACTGGGGCGCCCAGACCCAGCGCAGCCTGCAGAACTTCCGGATCGGCACCGAGACCATGCCGGCGCCGCTGGTGAGCGCCTTGGGCCTGGTCAAGCGCGCCGCCGCGCGCGCCAACCGCGATCTCGGCGTGCTCGAGCCGCGCCTGGCCGATGCCATCGTGCGCGCCGCCCAGGAGGTCGCCGACGGCAAGCTCGCCGAGCACTTCCCGCTGGTGGTCTGGCAGACCGGCTCGGGCACCCAGAGCAACATGAACGCCAACGAGGTGATCGCGAACCGGGCCAACGAGCTCCTGGGCGCGCCGCTCGGCGGCAAATCCCCGGTCCACCCCAACGACCACGTCAACCGCAGCCAGTCCTCGAACGACACCTTCCCGACCGCGATGCACATCGCCGCCGTCCAGCAGGTCCATCAGCAGCTGCTGCCGGCGCTCGAGCACCTGCTGGCCGGGCTCCAGGCCAAGGCCGCGGCCTTCAAGGACATCGTCAAGATCGGCCGCACCCATCTCCAGGACGCGACCCCGCTCACGCTGGGCCAGGAGTTCTCGGGCTACGTCCAGCAGGTCGCCTACGGCATCGCGAGGGTCCGCCAGACCCTGCCGCGGGTCTCGCAGCTGGCGCAGGGCGGCACCGCGGTCGGCACCGGGCTGAACGCCCCGCCCGGCTTTGCCGAACGGTTCGCAGAGGAGGTCGGGGCGCTGACCGGCCTGCCGTTCACGAGCGCCGACAACAAGTTCGAGGCGCTGGCCGCGCACGACGCGCTGGTCGAGCTGTCGGGGGCCCTGAACGTGGTCGCGGTCAGCCTGACCAAGATCGCGAACGACATCCGCCTGCTCGGCTCGGGCCCGCGCTGCGGCTTCGGCGAGCTGCGCCTGCCCGAGAACGAGCCCGGCTCCTCGATCATGCCGGGCAAGGTCAACCCGACCCAGTGCGAGGCGCTGACCATGGTCACGACCCAGGTCATGGGCAACAACGTCACGGTCACGATCGCCGGCGCCAACGGCCACTTCGAGCTCAACGTCTACAAGCCCGTGATCATCTACAACGTGCTGCAGTCGATCCGCCTGCTGGCCGACGGCGCGCGCAGCTTCACCGACAAGTGCGTGGCCGGCATCGAGGCCGATCGCGAGCGGATCGAGGAGCTCCTGCACCGCTCCCTGATGCTGGTGACCGCGCTCAACCCGAAGATCGGCTACGACAACGCCGCCAAGGTCGCGAAGAAAGCCTACGCCGAGGGCACCTCGCTCAAGGAGGCGGCGCTTGCCCTCGACCTTCTGACCGCCGAGGAGTTCGACCAGCTGGTCCGCCCGGAGCGCATGCTCGGGCCCGCCTGAGCGGGCATCGCGAGGTCCGACGGGCGCGGCGGGGATGACCGGGCGCAAGGGCAGGGGGCGGGCCCTCGTCCGCAGCGGAACGAAGGCGCCCGCGCCGTCAGCCCCCCGGTCTCAAGGGTCCCAGGCGGGCGCCAGGCCCCCGGGGTTGACGAGCCGGCCGCCGGGGCGGGCGAGCGCGAAGACCTCCGCCATCTCGGCGTCCGACAGGGCAAAATCGAAGATCTCGAGATTGGCCTTGGCGTGGGCCTCGCGCGCGGAGCGCGGGATCGCGCCGACGCCGTCCTGCTGGAGCAGCCAGCGGAGCGCCACCTGGCCCGGGTTCTTGCCGTGGCGCTCGCCGATCCGCCGCAGCACCGGGTCGGCGAACACCTTGCCCTGGGCCACGGGCGAATAGGCGGTGAGCGCCATGCCCTGCGCGCGCACCTCCTCGAGCACGGCGCGCTGGCCGAGATAGGGGTGATACTCGACCTGGTCGACCAGCAGCGGCGCCTCGCTGGCCGCGACCGATTCGCGGATCAGCGCGGCCGGCGAGTTGCTGATGCCGATGTGGCCGGCGAGGCCGCGGCGCCTGGCATCGTTCAGCGCCCGGATGGTCTCGGCGCGCGGCACGCTCGGGTTCGGCCAGTGCAGCAGGAGCAGGTCGGGCACGGTCCCGAGCCGGCGCACGCTCTCTTCGGCCGCCCGCTGCAACGCGCCGTCCCGGAAGTTGTCGGGCCAGATCTTGGTGGTCAGCCAGATCTCGCCGCGCGGCACGGCGGAGGCCGCGATCGCCGCCCCGACCTCGGCCTCGTTGCCGTACATCTGGGCGGTGTCGATATGCCGGTAGCCGATCTCGAGCGCATAACCCACCATCCGCCGCGCGGTGCGCCCATCGAGCCGGAACGTGCCGAACCCGAGCGCCGGAATCCTGACGCCGTGTGTCTCCACATACTGCATTGTCTTTTTCCCAACTCGTGCGCGCGTCGAACGAGTTACCAAAACGGGCGCCGGCCGCGCAAGGCGTCCCCTGCAGGGCGACGGCGCTGCTTCCCGCAAAAGGCGTTCTGCAATCCTAAGCAGATCCACCTGTGAGGTAGTTCATAGCAGCGCGCGGACGCGTGTGAGAGGTCACGAGCCGGGGCCTTGTCGAGGAGACGACCATGACGGTCCGCGATCAGGAGTTGTTCGAGCCCGACTTTCCGATGACCATCACCGACTGGACGACCGACAAGGTCGGCGAGGCGATCAAGATCTTCTACGAGAACACGATCAAGGCGGCGGCACTCCGGACTGGCTGGTACAACGAGCGCGGCGCGCGGGTCGGCTGGGCGTCGCGCCAGATCCGGACCGGCGCGATCGTCCTGGGCACGCTCGGCGGTCTGATGCCATTGCTGGCCACCTTCGACAAGGGTGATGGCCTGGGACTCCAGAACTGGGGCTACGTCGCGATCGCGCTGGCGGCCGCGCTGATCGCGGGCGACAGCGCGTTCGGCTTTTCCACCAGCTGGATCCGCTATCGCACCACCCAGATCGAACTGGAGCGGCTGGCGACCGGCTTCCGCTTCGACTGGGCGATCGAGCTCGGCCGGCTGAACGGCAAGCCGCCGACGCCCGAGCAGGTCGAGAACCTGTTGCGGGTGCAGCGCAATTTCGCGGAGGCGGTCGAGGCGGCCAGCGCGGCGGAGACCAACAGCTGGGTGCAGGAGTTCCGCAGCAGCCTGGCTGAGCTCGCCAAGGCCTACCGCAGCGCGTCGACGGCGCGCGTGCCCGGCGCGATCGACCTGCGGGTCACCAACGCCGCCAAGGCCGACGGCGAGGTCGAGGTCCTGATCGATCGCCGCCCGGCCGGGACGCTGATCGGTCAGAACTTCCAGCTCGCCGAAGTGCCGCCCGGCCATCACGGGGTCCAGGTGCGCGGCAAAATCGCCGCGCGCGAAAGCGCCGCCTCGGGGATGGTCGAGGTCAAGCCCGGCGAGGTGTCGCGGATCGAACTCGTGCTGGTGGAGAAAAGCTTGCACGGAGCTGCCGCGAACGGCCAGGACCACGTGCCGCAAAGCTTCGGGCAACCGGCCCCGGAACGGCCACCTTCGTGATCAGGCGATCGGTCCCGCCGCGCCGGCCGGAGCGAGCGATCGTCCCGGCCGACGGTCCGCGTGCCCTTGGCCTCGCCTAGATCAGGCGCTCCTTGTTGAAGAAGGCCTTGCGCCAGCGGACGACCTCGATGCCCGCGAACAGGCCGGCCTTGGTGAACGGGTCGTTCTGGATGAACGCCTCGGCCTCCTTGCGGTCCTCGGTGTCGACGATGATGATCCCGCCATAGCCGCCCTGGCCATCGTCGGCGACCTGCGCGCCGGCGGCCAGCAGCTTGTCCTTGTTCTGGGTCAGATAGTCGACATGCACCTGGCGGGTGTCGTTGCGCAGCTGCAAGGAGTTCGGCTTGTCGCGGGTGATGATGGCGTAGGGCATCGCTTGCCTCCCAAATCGGTGTCCTTGAGCCCGTTGGCCCGGCTCGCGACATCCATCCCACCCCTGGCGAACCCCCGTCAAGGTGGCCGCTCAGGGCGCCGGGCGCAGGATTTCGTAGGTGCAGGCGAACGCCGCCGCCGCGATCCGGTAGGTGTCCGCCGGGTCCTGCGGGCTGCGCACGATCGCATCGCCCGGGCGGGCCACCATCGGCTCGCCCCAGGGGGCCGTGAAGGTGAAGCTGCCATCGGCCGGCCGCACGACGAAATACTGCATCTCGATGCCGCGCGGCCGGTAGGGCCGCCAGCCCGCGGCATCCACAGGCCCGATCGGGCCCTCGTAGCGCTCGGCGAACTTGGCGGCCGAGACCAGGATCGCCTCGTTGCCGGTCGCGGGGCAACGGTTGCGGACCACCACGTCGCCCGGCTGCGCCGGCGGGCTCTCGGTCTCCTTGCCCTCGCCGGCGATCACCGTGACCACGACCTCGCCGGGCGCCGCCGGCCGGACGTCGACCGGCATCGTCTTGCGCGCGAGCCCGAGGCGCGCCTCGCGCGCGGCCTGCTCGAACATGGCCTGAATGTCGATCGGCGCGGCCGCCAGCACCGCCCACGCCGGCGCCAGCGCGACCACGGCCGCCCACACCGCTCCCCACCCGCGCATCGCTGCCCTCGCGCCTGCCCTCAGCTCCAAGCATAGGCCGGGCCCGGACGCACCGTCCAGGCCGCCTGCCTCAGGCCCGACTTTTCAGGGGCTCGCCGTCGCCGATCGGCCACGGACTCCACAGGCAACATTCAGCGGTGACGGAGCCGTCGCTTCGAGCCTCGCCCCCCAATCGTCGCTCGATTTGCGTGACATGCACTCTTCTTGATACACACCGGCATGAGCCTCAGGAGGCTGCCTGCAGCCTGCTGCCGGCCTCGCAGCGATCCGAGCAGGGGCGTTCGAGCGGGGGCTCGGTTGGATATTTATGATATGATGATATGATATGAAAGGTCGTGAAGCCGAGCATGGGCTCGGGTTCCTGCTGGCGTTCGACGGGCGCATCCATCATCTCGAGGTGGGCTACTGGCTCAAGTTCGAGATCAAGCGCGCGTCACGCCCAGCAAGGAGCGACCGCACGGCCTGTCGTACTCGTTCACGCTGCATGCGCCGGATAGCAAGCGGCTGGTGGGGTTCGACAACGCCCATGGCGCGCCGGCCAGGGGCGCCCGGTTCAAGCCAGCGCCGCCGGCGAGCGATCATTGGCATCGAACCGAGCACGATCCCGGCCGACCCTATGTCTTCAAGGATGTCGAGACCCTGATCGAGGATTTTTTCGACGAGGTGGAGCGGGTGCTCGGCGAGCGCGGGATCGGCACGACCGTCGTCAAAGTCGAAGAGAGATCGAAATGACCAGTCACAAGATCCAGACCCTCAAGTCCCTCCGCGAGGAGATGAGGGCGGTGGCGCGCGGCGAGCGATCCGCTCCAGCCGATGCCGCCAAACCCAGCTTCAACTCGATCGAGGCCCTGGTTCGGCTGCTGACGCCGGAGAACCGGCAGCTGCTCGCGATCATCCGCGACCGGAAGCCCCCCTCGATCGCGGCGCTCGCCGAAATGACCGGCCGGGCACAGCCGAACCTCACGCGCACGCTTGCCAAGCTCGAAGCGGCCGGCTTCATCACCATGCAGACCACCGGCCGCCGCAAAGCGCCCTGCGCCGCCATCAAGACGATCGTCGTCGAAATCGACCCCTACTCGAACCACGATCGGCTGCGAGTTGCCTAGCGTTCGAAGGGCGAGTATAAGACGAGGTCGCGACTAAGATCGACTCGGTCGATGGATGCCAAGCGATAGTGGTAACTCATCCTAAACGGGCGCTTGGTATCAATGGCTGACGTTGTCGCGAGCTTTTAGCCTGACAGTTCTGGCGGGTTGGGGTTCGATTCCCTTCGGCATCGTCTGTCTCGGTGGTCTTCTTACGTTCCTGGGGCGGTCAGCCCTTCATTGCGTTAGGGAACGGCCTCACAAGTTGCGGGGAAAGGAGGTGCCCATGCTGACAGGCAACGCACGTTCTACTTGGTGGTCACCTGTGACGAAGTCTTTGATTTCGACTGCGTGGGTCATTGGGACGAGGATGGGGTCTGGTTTGGCCCTGTCAGGCTAAGCTCACGTATCCGTGACTATTGTTTCTCCGCGTTGACTTATGCGCTTACTCCGTCCCGACCCACTCGCCTTCTTTGGCGGACTGCAGGATCGCGTCGCAGACACGCTGGGTCGCAAGCGCGGTGCGGAAGGTGGGCTCTGCCGGAGTGCCGGTCTCGAGGCCCTGGAGGAAATCCGCGAGAGTATGGATGAAGCTGTGCTCGTAACCGATTGAAAGACCAGGCACCCACCAGTGGCTCATGTAGGGGTGCTCGGAGCCGGTGACGTGGATCCTGCGCCAGCCGGCGGTGTCGGCGGCGGCTTTTTGCCCGCTTGCGGGGTCGCGGTACTCGAAGAACGCGAGCCATTGGGGGTCGTGCAGGTCGAAGGCGAGCGAGCCGTCGGCGCCGTTCACTTCGAAGGTCTTGAGCGCCTTGTGGCCGCGGGCGTAGCGCGTGCTCTCGAACAGGCCCATCGAGCCGTTGGCAAAGCGCGCCATGACCAGGCACGCATCGTCGATCCCGACCGGCTCGACCTTGCCGGTCTCCTGGTGCAGGCGCTCCTTCACGAAGGTCTCGGTCTCGGCCATGACGCGGGTGATCGGCCCGTTCAGCCACATCGCCGTGTCGAGGCAATGCGCGAGCAGATCGCCCGTGACGCCTGAGCCCGCGGCCTTCACGTCGAGCCGCCAGAGCGCCGGGCCGCCCATGGGCAGATCCGGAGCGATCGTCCAGTCCTGGAGGAACTGCGCCCGGTAGTGGAACGGGCGGCCGATCCGGCCCTCGTCGATCAATTGCCTGGCGAGGCTGATCGCGGGCACGCGCCGGTAGTTGTACCAGACGAGGTTCGGCACGCCCGCCCGCTCGACCGCCGCCACCATGGCCTCGCCCTCGGCGGAACTCATGGCGAGCGGCTTCTCGCAGAGGACCATCTTGCCGGCCGCGGCGGCGGCGA
The DNA here is from genome assembly GCA_963756905.1 of uncultured Alphaproteobacteria bacterium. Classification (GTDB taxonomy): domain Bacteria; phylum Pseudomonadota; class Alphaproteobacteria; order Geminicoccales; family Geminicoccaceae; genus DATAOG01. Next base: position 25,796 of record CAVWPO010000016.1, on the reverse strand, counting down.
GCGCGATCTCCTTGTGCAGGACGTTCGGCACGCAGATGTCGACGAGGTCGATGTCCGCCCGCGCGACCAGCCGCCGCCAGTCGGTCTCGACGCTGGCAAAGCCCCAGACGTCGGCGAACGCGGAGACCTTGCCCGCGTCGCGGGCGGCGACCGCCTGCAGCACCGGCCGGCGCCCGAGCTCGGGGAAGAACTTCCCGACCTGGCCCCAGGCGTTGGTATGCGCTCTGGCCATGAAGCCGTAGCCGATCATGCCGACGTTCAGGGCCTTGGCCATCATGATCGCTCGCCCCTCCGCGACGCTCGACGCTGATCTCAGCCGGCCGCCGCCCAGGCCTCGCGCACGGTCCTGATGCCGACCTCGTAGACCTCCTCGGGGCTGGCGAAGAAGGCGCGCCAGACCTTGGTCGCGGCCGCGAGCGCGGGCAGCGCCATGCCGAACGCCTCGATCGTCAGCCAGCCGTCGTAGCCGGCCGCGCGCAGGGCCTTGAAGGTCGCGCCGAAGTCGATGTGGCCCCTGCCGGGCGTGCCGCGGTCGTTCTCGGAGATGTGGACGTGGCGGATCACATCCGCGGTCTGCTGCGATCACGCCGATCGGGTCCCGCTCCTCGATGTTGGCGTGGAAGGTGTCGTAGAGCGCGCCGAAATTCGGATGCCCGACGCGGTGCACGTGCGCCCTGGTGTCGGCCATGGTGTTGAGGAAGTAGCACTCGAAGCGGTTGAGCGGCTCGATCGCGAGCATGACGCCCGCGGCTGCGGCGAGCCCGGCTGCCTGGCTGTGGACCTCGGCCGCGCGCGCCTTCTCGGCCTCGCTCGGTCCGGCGCCCGAGAACTCCGCGAGCGGCTGGTGGAACGGCCCGCACAGCAGGCGGCTGCCGAGCACGGCCGAGCACTCGATCGCCCAGCGGAAGCGGTCGAGCGCGCCCCGCCGGCTGGCGGCATCCGGGCTGATCGCGCTGTGCGCCGCATCCGGCAGCACCGTGACCGTGGTGCAGGCGAGGCCCTCGTCCGCGACCGCCTGCGCGAGCCATCGGAAATGCGCGACCTCGCCCTCGAACAGCGGGATCTCGACGCCGTCGTAGCCGGCCGCCTTCAGCTTGCCGAGCAGCGGCCGGTGCGCCTCGGTGACGTGGGTCGTCCAGAGCAGCAGATTGAACCCGGCCTGCATGCGTCCTCCCCGGCCCGGCCTGTCGGGCCCAGCTGGCGACAGCGGGTAGCGCAACCGGCGCGGGGTTGACAAGCGCGCACGGCCGGAGCGCCCGGCGCCGACCGGCCGCCGGCGGTCACGTGCCGATTTGCGCTCCGCGCGCCGGCTCTCGCAATGACGAGCGGCCAACGCGGAGCGGGTCAGGCTCGCCGGCGATCGGTCCGAAACCAGCGACACCGACGCCGGGCAGGCATGGACGTGCGGACGCCGGGCCGCCACCATCGCCTTGTCGAACGACGCGGCGGTCGCGGCCTTTTGTCGCCCCGCCCGCCTGCCAGCGCGGCCGGCCTCGTCCAGGGATGTCAGTGGATGTGGTCGGTCTTCAAGCGGACGTAGGCGCCGTCCTTGAGCTCGTCGAACACCTCGCCGACCTGCGGGTGCTCGACCGGATCGCCGGAATCGTCGATCATCAGGTTCTGCTCGGAGACGTAGGCGACATAGTAGGCTTCGGCATTCTCGGCCAGCAGGTGGTAGAACGGCTGGTCCTTGCTGGGCCGGATCTCCTCCGGGATCGCCTCGTACCACTCCTCGGTGTTGCTGAACTCGCAGTCGACGTCGAAGATCACGCCGCGAAACGGGAACAGCCGGTGCTTGACCACCTGCCCGATCGCGAACTTGGCCACCCGCTGGGTCATGCTCGGCATGCTTTGGGTCATCATCGAGGTCCTTGGCATGTCCCTAATGTAGGGGCTTGCCCGGCAGGGCGCTAGCGCGCCGGCGGTCGATCCAGGCGCCGGCGGCGCTCGGAACTCGACATCGCCGGGGCCGCGTGGCCCGGCGAGCACAGTGTGGCTGCTCGATCACTGACTAGCCTTCGCACCCATGGCGCGCGCTTGCGTGAGCCTCCCGGCAACGCTAAATTTGTGCGCATGACGTGGCTCGTCTCCACCGGTCGAAGCGCCCCCAGCCGACGACGACGGCTCGGCTGAGTGCGCCCTGGCGGCAGCGCCGCCGACACGACCTTCGGCCCGGCCCGCGATCGGGCATCTTCGGAGACCAGCCGTGCCTTCCTCCCCCTCGGGTCCACCATGCGCAGCCTTCGGCTGCCGCCGCGGCAAGGTCGCCGCTGCCGGCGCCGGCCTGAAGCCTGCGTCATCAACCCCGCGCACCAAGGACGAGACCGCCATGCCGACGCTCGCGCACGCCCGACGTACCGCCCCCTGCCAGGTCCCCGACCCCGGCTCGGGAGGCGGCCATGCACCGGACGCGGTTACTTAGCGCGCGCCGATGCGCAGGCGTTTCAGGCGCTTCGGCTGGAAGCGCTCGAGCGCCATCCCGCGGCCTTCGCCGCGGCCTTCGAGGAAGAAGCCCTGCAGAGCCTCGAGGAGGTCGCAGCGCGGCTCGAGCAGGGTGCGGTGTTCGGGGCCTTCGTCGACGGCCGGCTCGCCGGCAGCGCCGGCTTCGCCCAGCCCGAGCGCGCCAAGAAGCGCCACAAGGGCGTGCTCTGGGGGGTCTACGTGCAGGCCTCGGAGCGCGGCCAGGGCCTGGGCCGCGGCCTCGTCCTGCGGGTGATCGACCATGCCCGAGGGCGGGTCTCGCAGCTGCACGCGACCGTCTCCACGACCAACCACGCCGCCCGCCAGCTCTACCGCCAGCTCGGCTTCGAGACCTACGGCCTCGAGCCGCGCGGCCTCAGGGTCGGGGACCGCTACTGCGACCAGGAGCTGCTGGTCCTGCTGCTATCCGACGCGAACCGGGAGATCGGACCTCGCCCGCGGTTGGAACCATCCCGAGCCGGGTCGGTTAGCCAGCCGTGCGCCGGCGGCCCAGTCGCCGGCCGGTGATGATCGGCAAGGAGGCAGGCCATGGCAGGACGGAAGAATGCCGCGCGCGAGCGGGTGCAGCTCGGCGACCAGGCCCTGAGCCGGGGTGCCGGCGGCGAGCTCCATCAGACCGCGAGCGGCGAGGTGCCGGTCCTGACCACCAACCAGGGCGTGCCGGTCGCCGACGATCAGAACTCGCTCAAGGCGGGCCAGCGCGGCCCGACGCTGCTCGAGGACTTCCACTTCCGTGAGAAGCTGTTCCACTTCGACCACGAGCGCATCCCCGAGCGCGTGGTCCACGCCCGCGGCATGGGCGCGCACGGCTTCTTCGAGACCTACGAGTTGCTGTCCGACATCACCCGTGCCGATCTGTTCCAGCGCAAGGGCGAGAAGACCGAGATCTTCATCCGCTTCTCGACCGTGGCGGGCAACCGGGGCTCGGCGGATCTCGCCCGCGACGTGCGCGGCTTCGCCGTCAAGTTCTACACCCGGGAGGGCAACTGGGACCTCGTCGGCAACAACATCCCGGTCTTCTTCATCCAGGACGCGATCAAGTTCCCGGACCTGATCCACGCCGCCAAGCAGGAGCCCGACCGCGGCTTCCCGCAGGCGCAGACCGCGCACGACACCTTCTGGGACTTCATCTCGCTGACGCCCGAGAGCATGCACATGGTGATGTGGATCATGTCCGACCGGACGATCCCGCGCTCGTTCCGCTTCATGGAGGGCTTCGGCGTCCACACCTTCCGCTTCGTCAACGCCGAGCGGCAAGTCGACCTTCGTCAAGTTCCACTGGAAGCCCAAGTCCGGCCTGCAGTCGGTGGTCTGGAACGAGGCGCTGAAGCTGAACGGCGCCGACCCCGATTTCCATCGCCGCGACCTGTGGGATGCGATCCAGATGGGCGCCTGTCCGGAGTGGGAGCTCGGCCTGCAGCTGTTCGACGAAGAGTTCGCCGACCGCTTCGGCTTCGACGTGCTCGATGCGACCAAGATCATCCCCGAGGAGGACCTGCCCGTGCGCCGGGTCGGGCGCATGGTGCTCGATCGCGTGGTCGACAACTTCTTCGCCGAGACCGAGCAGGTGGCGTTTTGCACCCAGAACGTCGTGCCCGGGATCGACTTCACCGACGACCCGCTGCTCCAGGGGCGCAACTTCTCTTACCTCGACACCCAGCTGAAGCGCCTCGGCAGCCCCAACTTCCACGAGATCCCGGTCAACAGCCCGCACGGCTGCCCGTTCCACAACCTGCAGCAGGACGGCCACATGCGGATGACCGTGCCCAAGGGTCGCGCCCTCTATCAGCCGAGCTCGTTCGGCGGCCCGCGCGAGTCGCCGCAAAAGGGGTATCAGAGCTACGCGGCGCCGGTCGAGGGGCCGAAGCTCCGCATCCGGCCGGAGAGCTTCGCCGACCACTACAGCCAGGCCCGCCAGTTCTACATCAGCCAGACCGCGATCGAGCAGGGCCACATCGCGGCCGCGCTGACGTTCGAGCTGTCCAAGGTCGAGACGCTGGCGATCCGCGCGCGCATGGTCGCCCATCTGCTCACCATCGACGAGGCTCTGGGCCGGAAGGTGGGCGCCGGCCTGCGCCTGAGGGAAATGCCGTCGCCGGCCGCTGCGGCCCGGCCGCCGCGGATGGACCTGCCGAAGTCGCCGGCGCTCAGCATCATCCTGAACGGCCCGGAATCGTTCGCGGGCCGCAAGGTCGGCGCGCTGGTCACCGACGGCGCCGATGCCGGCATCCTGAAGGCGCTGAAGCGCGCGCTCGACCAGGAAGGGGCGCTGCTCAAGCTCGTGGCGCCGATGGTCGGCGGCATCGAGGCGAGCGATGGCAGCTTCATCGAGGCGGACGAGAAGATCGACGGCGGGCCGTCGGTCCTGTTCGACGCCGTGGTCCTGCTGCCCTCGGCGGACGGCGCCCAGATGCTGGCCAGGGAGGCGAGCGCCCGCGACTTCGTCGCCGACGCGTTCGCGCATCTGAAGTTCATCGGCTACGGCGCGGCCGCCGAGCCGCTGCTGAAGAAGGCGGGCGTTCTCGAGGATCGCGACGAGGGCTGCCTCGTGCTCAGATCCGCAGGCGATGCCGAGGCCTTCGTCGCCGCCTGCCGCAAGCTTCGCTTCTGGTCGCGCGAGGCGAGCGTCAAGCAGGTCTAGGCGGACGGCGCCGCCTCAGGCCGGCGAGCGGCGACCGGCAGCCTGGATGCGCGCCGCCACCTTGTCGTCCGCGACCGCCTGGGGCGTCCGGCCGGAGCTCGCGGCCGCGTCCAGGATCGCCGCCGTGATGCCCTCGATCCGGCCGACCGCGGCGAGCACGGCCGCCCGCGAATCGTCGATCCGCTCCTGATGGAAGTCGATCACGCCGCCGGCGTTGGCGAGGTAGTCGGGGACGTAGAGGATGCCGCGGGCGGCGAGCATCGTCCGCGTGGCGCGGCTGCGCCAGCTGGTTGTTGGCGCCGCCGCAGACGATCTTCGCCCGCAGGCGCGGGATGGTCTCGTCGTCGAGCACGCCACCCATGGCGCAGGGCGCCAGCAGATCGACCGGCTGGTCGTAGATCGCCGCCGGATCGACCGCCTGCGCCCCGAGCTCGTCCGCGGTCCTGGCCGCCCGCGCCGGATCCAGATCGGCCACGATCAGCTCCGCGCCCGCGGCGTGCAGATGGTCCGCAAGCGGCCGGCCGACGTTGCCCAGGCCCTGGATCGCGACCCGCAGGCCGGCGAGTTCGTCCCGGCCCATCAGGTGCCGGACCGCCGCCCGCAGCGCCATCAGCACGCCATAGGCGGTGACCGCGAGCGGTTCCCGCGCCGCCGCGGTCGCGGCCGCGGTGTGGCTGGTCACCGCGCGCATCACGGCCAGGTCGTCGAGGGTCGTGCCGATGTCGTCCGCCACGATGTAGCGGCCGCCCAGCCGCTCGACCGCGCGGCCCATCGCGCGCAGCAGGGCCGGCGTCTTGGCCCGCTTCGGGTCGCCCAGGATCACCGATTTGCCGCCGCCGTAGGGCAGATCGCAGATCGCGGCCTTGCACGACATGCCGCGCGCCAGGCGCAGCGCGTCCTTGAGCGCGTCCGCCTCGCTCGCGTAAGGCCACATCCGGCAGCCGCCGAACGCCGGCCCGAGCGCGGTCGAGTGCAGCGCGATGATCGCCCGCAGCCCGGCCGCGGCGTCGCAGGCGAACACCACCTGCTCGTGGTCGTCGAAGTCCGGATGGCCGAACATGGCTCGCGTCTCCGCCAGGCGCCCTGCGCTCTCGACTGTCCGCCTCCCTCTGTCAAGAATTGGTTGCCGTGCGTGGCCGCGCCGATCTCGACCGCGCGCCCGCGACATGCCACCATGCGCCGCCGCCACCGGGTATGCCCGCCCCCGCAGCGGGCGATCACAAGCCGGGCGCAAGGGAGAAACTCCGCCATGGGCATCATCTGGACCCTGATCATCGGCCTCTTGGCCGGCATCGTCGCCAAGTTCCTGATGCCGGGACGCGACCCCGGCGGCTTCATCATCACCATGCTCTTGGGCGTCGCCGGCGCCTTCGTCGCGACCTATCTCGGCCAGGCGGTCGGCTGGTACCAGGCCGGCCAGGGCGCAGGCTTCATCGGCGCCGTGGTCGGCGCGATCATCCTCCTGGTCATCTACCGCTTCGTGAAGCGCTGACCCGGAGGCGGCGCTCGCGAGACCTCTCGCGCCCGGCGATCGCCACTTCGTCCGTCGGGTCCCGGACGGGCAGCCCGTAGCTCGCGAACGTTGCTCAAAGACGCCGCGCGGGCCGCTCGGCGCGGCGGCCGCCTTTCTACGAAGCGTGCCTGTTCGCCTATTCGGCAGGCCGAGAACCTGCCGGTAACCACCGGGCAGCAGCATCGGCGCTGTCCTCGGGCCGAGTATTGAAGGCAATCGCCGCGTGTGGGGCAGCTTTGTGAACAGCGTTGATGACGGCTTCGAACAATGCAAGGCGTTCAGGCGGCAGGCGGACGCCGGCCCCGATGACAATGCAATCATAGCTCGTCGAAGCCAACTGACGCTCCACTGTCGGCCCAGCGGTGTCATCGGGTCGGATGAGGCCAACGTCGGCCTGCCATCCGCGTTCGGCGAAGTGCTTCAGCGCAACCTCAATGCCGGCGCGAATCTTCTCAGCGGTCATGCCTGGCGGCAAAGCAGGGTCGGAAAAATCCACGGTGGCCGGATCGTAGCCGACCAGCAGAATCCGCATCATGAGCCCCTCTGATGTCGTCGCGAGCGAGCTGATCTGTTCTCGATCCGGCCCTCGCCGATCGGCTCGAAGGCGACGACGAGCTTGGCCCTCAAGTACGATAAGGCCAGAAGGCAACCGGGCGGGCGGACCGGCTCAGGCGCGCTTGACCAGTCCCACTATGAACAGGAGCACGCAGGCCCCGACCACGGCCGTGATCAGCGACCCGATCAAGCCGCCGGCGGTGATGCCCAGGAGACCGAACACGAAGCCGCCGATCAGCGCGCCGACGATCCCGACGACGATGTTGCCGATGAGGCCGAACCCGCCCCCCTTCATGATGTTGCCGGCTATCCAACCCGCGATCGCGCCGACAACCAACCAGAGAACGATGCCGATCGGCTCCATGGTCGTTTCCTCGTTTGCCCGACATGTCATCTGCCGGCTCCTCGACACCGACTATGCGCTGCTTCAGCGCCGCAGACAACCCTGCGGTGACCGGAGCGCTGGCACGTCGGGTCAAATCGTCACCAGACAGTCGACCCATCCGGGGAATCCGGGTGCGTCCTCCTCAACCCAACGCGATCCTCAGGGACCGCCAACCATGGCGCGCGCCACACCCAGCTTGACCATCCAAGACAGACACCTTTTTCCCGGCCAATTGGCAGCTCCGTGCATCGAAGTCGACGAATGACGATCGCGTCAAGGCCGATCGCAAACTCGGTTCGCCAGGATTGCGCGCCGCGTCCTTTCGACTAGGAATCGATGCGCTCCGCCACGCCGGCGGGCCATGCGCCCGGCTCGAAGGGATCGCCGAAGTACTGCGTCTCGCGGATCACCTTGCCGTCTTCGAACTCCATGATGCTGACGGTGTAGGACGGTTGGTCATCGTAGAAGATGATGTATTCAGTGATCCAGAGGTCGCCGACGCCGGTAATTCGCCGAATCGCAAAGCGCTTTTTGCTGTGCTGTAAAGTTCGGTTGGTTTGAATGTTACGACGGCCGCGAAAGCGTTCGCCGGATTGCGGATACTCCAGGACGGCATCATCATGATAGATATCATGCTCAGCCGCGAAATCATCGGCGTTGGAGGCGGTCCAGTGCCGATCCAGAGCTGATCGAATGTCCTGGCTGCCCACGGCTCCTCTCCTTGTCGTTCATCTTTCGGACCAGCGGACCCTCGGGCGGGCCATGGCGCACCTCCGGGAGTTGCATCACGCTCGCAGCAGCGCCGCGGCCACTAAGCCTCACGCGAGTCCCGACCTCGCAGCGGCTCGCGATGGCCAGCCGGATCGAGGCCGGGCCGTCCATGCCAGCGGGCTCACCTCCGACCGGCGCCGACCGCCTTCCTGTTAGTATAGGCCACATGACCTTCTCGCCCATCTCACAAGCCGCTCGCACGCAGGGCCTGGCCTCATGCTGGAAAGCAGGACGCAGAGTGAGCTTCTGGCCAAGCGCCGACCTTGCGCATGGCGCGCCGACCGTCCGCAAGGGGACCGATGGCGAAGGCCAACGTGGTGATCGATTGATCGTTCGAGATGCGGCGCGGCATCCCGGCGCCTTCGTCGCGACCTACCTCGGCCAGGCGGTCGGCTGGTACCAGGCCGGCCAGGGCGCAGGCTTCATCGGCGCCGTGGTCGGCGCGATCATCCTCCTGGTCATCTACCGCTTCGTGAAGCGCTGACCCGGAGGCCCGCCGGCAGAGGCCGGGTCTTGACGCGGTGCCTCCGATCTGGACCGCGGGCGAGCCGCCATCCCGACGCGGATTCGACGGTTGTCGGCTGAAGAGCGGACCTGCTCGGGGGAGGCTTCGCTCGGCGGTCGTGACCCGGAGGCGACGATGCGTGGCAGATCACGTGAGCGCGCGCCGCAGCTCAAGCGTCCCTTTCGTACCGGGCCTTGAGGACACGGTGCAGGATCTTGCCGGTCGCGGTCCTCGGCATCTCTTGATCGGCGATGAAGGATATGGATTTCGGCCGCTTGTAGCCGGCGATCCGGTTGGCGCACCAGTCCAGCAGCTCAGCTTCGCTGGCACTCCCGCCCGCACGCAGGACCACGATGGCATGGACCGCCTCGCCCCATTTCGGGTCAGCCCGCCCGATGACGGCGACGTCGCGCACTTTCGGGTGGCCGCCGAGCAGGTTCTCGACCTCGGAGGGGTAGACGTTCTCGCCGCCGGAGATGATCATGTTGCTCTTGCGGTCGACCAGCGTGTAGAAGCCGTCGGCATCCCGCCGCGCGACGTCGCCGACCGAGAGGTACGGTCCGCGGAACGCTTCGGCGGTCTTCTCGGGCAGGTTCCAATACCCCTCGAAGCACCAGGGCGTGCGCGAATAGAGCTCGCCGACCTCGCCGTCCGCGGCTTCCTCGCCACTCTCCGTGATCAGCTTGATCGGTGCGGAGCCCGTGAACTCGCGGCCGACCGAGCCCAGCTTGGTCAGCTGCTCCTCCGGGCGCAGGAGGGTGGCCCAGCCTTGCTCGGTCGAGCCGTAGAGCTCGAAAAGCCGCGAGTTCCTGAAGCAGTCCATGATCGCGAGCTTGGTCTCCTTGCGCGCCGGTGCCGACGAGATCAGCAACCTCGTCATGCTGCCCACATCGTACCTGGCCCTGGTACCGTCCGGCAGGCCCAGGATCATGACGTAGTGCGTCGGCACCAGCGAGGTGAAGGTCGCCCGCGTCTCCGCCATCATCCGCAGCGCGTGCTCGGGCTCGAACGCCTTTAAGTCGTAGACGCAGCATGTCGCGCCGGCATAGGCGAACGCGGACGCGAAGTTGAGCGAGTTGGCATGGCACATCGGCATGACCAGGAGGCAGCGGTCGTCGCGGCCCAAGCCCATGTCGAGCAAGGTCGCGAAGTTCAACAGCGCGTGGCTGCCATGGCTGCGCATCGCCCCCTTCGGCTTGCCGGTCGTGCCGGACGTGTAGATCAGGGCCCAGGTGTCCTCGGCCGCCACCTTGACGGTCGGTTCGCTCTCGTCGGCCGCGGCGATCAGGGCCTCGTAGGATGCGAACCCGGCCGGCGCGTCGTCCCGGCCGAAATGGATGAAGTTGCGGATGGAGCCTGCCGTCTCGCCGTGCAATCCCGCGACGCTCTCGATGAGATCGTGCTGCACGATCAAGGCGCGGGCGGCGCAATCCTCGACGATGTAGCGGATCTCCTCCGCGCGCAGGCGGAAGTTGATCGGAACCGCGATCAATCCCGCTTTCGCGGTCCCCGCGTAGATCTCCAGCCATTCGACGCAATTGTAAGCGAGGACTGCAACCCGGTCGCCTTTGCCGAGGCCGAGGCCGAGCAGCGCGTTGGCGAGCCGGCACGCGCGCCGGTTCCACTCCCGGAAGGTCATCGAGCGGGCAAGACCGCGCGCACCGCACTTGTCCGGATCGAGCCAGGCGTTGCGGCTGAGCGCCTCCCCCATGGTCAAAAGCGGCGTCATTGATCGCACCTCGACAAAAGCTTGCTCCCGACCGCTAACTATGACCGAAACGTCCACAGCAGGCGAGTGGCCCGATCATGACGCAGCTCTCTCCCGACAGCGCCGCCGGGTGCATCGCCCGGCTCCTGAGGACCCGCGGGATCGATCGGGTCTTTGCCTTGTGCGGCGGTCACATCATGCCGATCTGGATGCGCCTCGATGCGGAGGGCATCAGGATCGTCGATGTCCGCGACGAGCGGGCCGCGGTCCACATGGCGCAGGCGCATGCCGAGCTGACCGGCGACCTCGGGGTCGCGCTCGTCACCGCCGGGCCCGGAGTGACCAACGCCGTCACCGGCATCGCCAACGCGCACGTCTCGCGCGCCCCGGTGCTGGTGCTCTCGGGGACGTCGCCGCGGCCGCAGGAGAACCGGGGCGGTCTTCAGGATCTCGACCACACCCTCCTGGTCCGCAGCATCACCCGCTACGCCCGCACGATCCGCGAGCCGGCGCTGGTGCTCGCCGAGCTGGACGAGGCGATCGCCCGCGCCCTTGGCGAATGCGGAGAGCCGGGGCCGGCCTATATCGACTTCCCGGTCGACACCCTGCGCGCCGAGGTCCCGAAGGCGCTGCAGCTGGACGAGCACCTCGCGGCCAGGCCGCGCGCGCCGAGTTCTTCCCGGTCCTGATGCGGTCGCCCGGGCGGTCGAGGTGCTGTGGTCGGCGCGGCGCGTGCTGGTCATCTCCGGTCGCGGCGCCAGGGGGGCAGCGCGCGAGCTCGTGGCCCTGCTCGACCGGCTCGGCGCCGTCTATCTCGACACCGGCGAGAGCCGGGGCCTGGTTCCGGACGCGCACCCTGCCGTGGTCGCGGCGATGCGTGGCGCCGTGATGGGCGATGCCGATGTGGTCCTGACGGTCGGCCGGCGCCTCGATTTTCAGCTCGCCTACGGTTCGCCGGCCGTCTTCGGCGCCGCCCGGTTCGTGCGCATCGCGAACGTGCCCGGCGAGCTGCGGGACAATCGCCGGGGCGTGGTCGAGATCGAGGCTTCGCCGGCGGAAGCCCTGAAGGCGATCGTCGCGGCGGCGGGCAACCGTCCCTCGTCGGTCGACAAGGCGTGGGCCGCGCAGCTGCGCGCGGCGCACGAGGAGCGCGCCGCCAGGCTGCGCCGGTCGATGGCGAGCGCCGCGGCGGGAAGCGACGGGCGCCTGCACCCGAACAAGGTGCTGGCCGCGATCCAGGCGAAGATCGGCGGCGATGCGATCGTCATCAACGACGGCGGCGACTTTCTCGCGTTCGGCCGCGTCGGGCTGTCGGCGCCGACGATGCTCGATCCGGGTCCGTTCGGCTGCATCGGGGTCGGCGTTCCCTATGGGATCGCCGCGAGCCTCGCCTTCCCCGATCGCGACGTCGTGGTTGCCACCGGCGACGGCGCTTTCGGCTTCAACGCGATCGAGATCGACACCGCGGTGCGCCACAAGGCCCCCGTCGTGATCGTCGTCGCCAACAACGGCGCCTGGCAGATCGAGGTTCACGACCAGCGGGTCACGCACGGCAAGGTCGTCGGGACGACGCTGCAGTTCGCCGATCACGCCGCCATGGCGCGCGCCTTCGGCATGCACGGCGAGCGCGTCGAGCGGCCGGAAGACCTGGCCGGCGCGCTGGACCGCGCGTTTGCCAACCGCCCCGCTCTCCTCGACGTGGTGGTCACGCCGGAGGCCGTGTCCTCGGACGCCAAGTCGGGTCTTGCCTGGGTCCCCGATCTCCAGCCGCTTGCCGCGTGGGACGAGGCGGAGCGGGCATGGCGCTCAAAGCTCTGATGTCCGCAGCCCGCGCTTCGCATTTTCGTAAGGTCGGCTCGTGGCTATAGAGCCGACCTCTCTCGCATGGGGCGCGCATGGGCCGCCGACCGTCCGCAAAGGCACCGACAGCGGAATCCAACGTGGAGGTCGATGCATCGTTCGAGATGCGGCGCGGCGAAGGGCGGGCTTTAAGCTTAACTCCTCATTAACCTTGGCCGGCTAGAAGGCAGCGCGCGCACCGGGTGCGCCTGGATCTGATCCAGCCCACTGCCGCCTGGGGAATGCACTCGCCATGATCGCTATCCCGCAGCTACGCCGGCTCGTGGCCCTGGCGCTCGCCGGGCTGATGCTCCTGGTCGCCGGGCCGATCGATGCGGCGCGCGCGGCCCTGGTCACCACCGAGCAGGCGCTCGAGCAAAGCGCGCCGGCCGATGCCCGCGCCCGGGTCGCGGCGTTCCTGGCGCGCGATGACGTGCGCCGGCAGATGGCAGCGCTCGGCGTCGATCCGGTCGAGGCGAGCAAGCGCGTCGCGAGCCTGTCCGACGCCGAGGTCCAGCAGCTCGCGGGCCGCCTCGACCGCCTGCCCGCCGGTCGGGACGGCGCCATCGTGGCGGTGCTCGGCATCGCGCTGATCGTCTTCCTGGTGCTGCTGGTCACGGATCTCCTCGGCCTGACCGACGTCTTCCCGTTCGTGCATCATCACCGCTAGACGATGCGGGCGTGGCGTCTGGCCCTGGCGCTTCTGGCCACGCTCGGGCTCGCGGCCTGCGCGACCCCGGCGGCGGTCGAGCGCGCGGCGCTGCGCCCGGCCCTGCCGGATCGGGCCGAGGTCGAGGGCGTGCCGTTCGTGCCGCAGGACGACCTCTGGTGTGGCCCGGCCTCGCTCGCCATGGCGCTTGGCTGGTCGGGCCTCGATCTGTCCCAGGCGGAGCTGGCGCCAGCGGTGTTCACGCCCGGGCGCGCGGGATCGTTGCAGGCCGACATGGTCGCGGCCGCGCGTCGCCATGGCCGGCTCGCGGTCCCGGTCACCAGCCTCGGCGATCTTCTGGCCGAGCTCGCTGCCGGTCATCCGGTCCTGGTGCTGCAGAACCTCGGCCTCGACTGGTGGCAGGTCTGGCACTATGCGGTCGCCGTCGGCTACGACCGCGCGGCCGGCGTGCTCGTCCTGCGTTCCGGCGCGGAGGCGCGCCACGAGGTTTCGCTCGCGACCTTCGAGCTTACCTGGGCGCGCGCCGGGCACTGGGCGCTGGTGATCCTGCCGCCTGACCGCCTGCCCGCGAGCGCCGGCCAGGCGGCGGTCGTGCGCGCCGCGGCGGCGCTCGAGCAGAGCGGCGAGGTCAGGGCCGCGGGGGTCGCCTACGATGCCATCCTCGAGCGCTGGCCGGACAGCGCGGGCGCGCTGCTCGGGCGCGGCAACGTCCGCTACGCCGAGCACGACCTCGACGGCGCCGAGCTGGCCTTCCGTCGCGCCGCCCTGACCGATCCGGGCAGCCCCGCTGCCTGGAACAATCTCGCCCAGGTCCTTCTGGAGCAGGGCGAGCTCGAGGCGGCGCGCGCGGCCGCACGGCGGGCGGTCGCGCTGGGCGGCCCGTTGGCCGCGACCGCCCAGGCGACCCTCGACCAGATCCAGGCCGCCGCGTCGCCATCCGCCGGTTCGGCCTCCGGTCCGGAGCGCCGCCCGCCGGAAGCTCCGGCCTCGGCCGATCTTCGCCCAAGGCCAGCCGCCGAGCAGATCGCCGGACGCTGACGGGCGGTTGCGGAATTCACCAGGGCTCGCAGACGAAGCCCGAGTTGTCGCCGTTGTGGAAGTAGACGTGGCCGACGAGCCGGCCGGCGGTGCCGGGGGCGAGCCACCCGCGACCGCAGCTGGGTTCGCCGTCGTCCGCGCCTTCCCAGCTGAACTCGGCGACGGGGCGGCCATCTCTGGCGTCGTAGCGAACGTCGAGCGAGGCCGAGACCGCAATGAAGCCCATCTCGCCTTGCTCGCCCTGGATTTCGAGGAAAGCGGGACCGATCAGATCGATCGCCTCGTGGTCCCAAAGATCCATCTCGGCAATGCGCCAGCGGCCCTGGAAGGGCGCGGCGGCCGCACCAGGCTTCCGCTTCGCCATCAAACCCGCTCCTGGCGGCAGCTTCGGCGAGCTCTCCCGCGGCGGCGGCGAGCGCTTCCGGATTTTCTTGTCAGCTCAGCAGTAAGCGAACGGGCGCCCGAACGGAAGACGGTCCCAACTTTCAGGGGACGAGGGATCAGCGCAGGACGTAGATGGCAGCGGCACCGATGAGCGCCGCCCACAGCATCGCTCGGTCAATCAGAAAGCCAAACTGACGTCGAGTGATAGCAAACCTGAGGTAGCGCCCATCTGCAACCAGGGTTACCGCAAACCCGAGCAGAAGGATCGGCCATGCCAACCATTCGGGACCGGTAGCACGCGCGCACAGGCCCACGGCCATCAACGCCAAGCCAGCGATCCTGGATCTGGTCATGAACCGCCCTTGGCCACGCCGTCGCTGTGTTGTCTTCATTTCTGTCCCGGACGTCACGGACTGGAGCTCTCTGGGTACAGCCCTCCTGGTTAGCGTCGGGTTGTCAGGCTTGGCGCTGCGTCGCGTCGGGCGACACAGGCTCCGTCAACAGCTCCGGTCATGTCGGTCAATGTGGTGTCTGAAGCCAGGTACGCCTCGGATGGTTAGGCTCGGCCGGCGAGCAGCCAGCGCCCCAGCTATGGCCGTTGCGCCAACCGGCTCGGTCGCCCGCGGCGATCCGGTCCAGGTGCCGACGGTCTTGCCGGTCCGGCCGTCAGGCACCTGGCGAGCGCCTGGGGGGCGGCCAGCCGCCCACCTCGCCCCACGCGAGATCTTCGGCCCGCACGGCCCTTCGAGCTTGGCGGCATCGGCGCCGCTCCATCATTCGGGTCGCACCGACGCCGCGGGACGCACCCCTCCTGCCTCTGACACGAACTCCTTTTCCGTCACCCGCCGCGCGAGGGGCTGTTCAAGCGCGGCTGCAGCCGGCAGGATGCGGGTCCGAGCGGGTTCCGGGAGGCGCGACTTGGCCCTGATGTTCCTCAGTCCGGACGATCCGGCCGAGCTTTGGCGCGACGAGCTGCGCGCCCGCATGCCCGAGCTCGAGGTGCGGATCTGGCCCGAGGTCGGCGATCGCGCCGAGATCGAGGCGGCGCTGGTCTGGCGGCCGCCGCCGGGCGAGCTCGCGCGCTATCCGAACCTGAAGGCGATCCTCTCGCTCGGCGCCGGCATCGAGGGGCTGATCGCCGACCCGACGCTGCCCGACGTGCCGATCGCGCGCATGGTCGACCCCTCGCTCGCCCGCACGATGACCGAGTACGTGCTGCTGGCGGTGCTCCGCCACCATCGCGAGTTCGACCGCTTCGAGCGCGCGCAGCGGGCCCGCGAATGGGCCTACCGCTTCCCGCCGCAGGCCGCCGAGCGGCGGGTCGGCATCATGGGGCTGGGCGAGCTCGGCGCGGCCGCCGCGCGGGCGCTCGCGGCGCACGGCTTTGCGGTCGTCGGCTGGAGCCGCACGCCCAAGGCGATCGACAGGCGTCACCAGCTATGCCGCCCGCAGCGAGCTGCACGCCTTCCTGCACCAGGCCGAGATCCTGGTCTGCCTCCTGCCGCTCACGACCGAGACCCGCGGCATCCTGGACGCCGAGACGTTCGCGAGCCTGCCGCACGGCGCCTGCGTGATCAACGTCGCCCGCGGCGCCCATCTGGTCGAGGCGGACCTGCTGGCGGCGCTGGCATCCGGCCATCTCGGCGGCGCCACGCTGGACGTCTTCCAGACCGAGCCGCTGCCGCAGGGGAGCCCGCTCTGGGGCCATCCCCAGGTCCTGGTCACGCCCCACGTCGCGAGCTACTCGCTGCCCGCGACCGCGGCCGAGGGCGTGATCGACAACCTCCGCCGCGCCCGCGCCGGCCGCCCGCTCCGCCACCGGGTCGACCGCGCCCGCGGCTACTGAGCCCGCTCCGGCACCGGGTCGACCGCGCCCGGCGGCTACTGAGCCCACGACCGGCGAGCCCGCGGCGCCGGCAGGGGCGCAAGCCGCGTCAGGATGTCGCTCCGGGCCGCGCGCCCCGGCCCAAGGGCCACCGGATCGCCCAGCCGCGCCCAGGGGCTGCGGCCGCGCGCCCCAGGCCCGCGGCCTTGCCTCCCGCGCCGGGCCGGGGCAAGCTCGCCCCTCGCCGCCGGCCCGAGCCAGGCCGGCGCCCAAAAAAAACCGCGGCCGGCAAGGGCCGCGGGCTCGAGGGATCGGGGGGAAGATGCGGTTTTCGATCGTGGTGCCGTTCCGCAACGCGGAGCGCTTCCTGGACGGCTGCATCCGCTCGCTGCTCGGGCAGGCCTACCCGGACGACCGCTACGAGATCCTGCTGGTCGACAACGCGTCCAGCGACCGCTCGGTCGAGCTCGCCCGGCAGCACCCCGCCGTCCGCCTCCTGCATCAGCCCCAGATCGGCGCCTACGCGGCCCGCAACCTCGGCCTCGACCACGCGCAGGGCGAGATCATCGCCTTCATCGATGCCGACTGCGAGGCCGACCCGGGCTGGCTCCGGGCCCTCGAGCGGGCGCTGCGCGACCCCGAGACCGGCGTCGTCCTCGGCCGGCGCCAGTTCCCGGTCACCGCCGGCCCGCTCACCTGGCTGCAGGCCTTCGAGCACCACAAGGCCGACTGGGTGTTCGCGCTCCCCGAGGCCACCCGCTACTACGGCTACACCAACAACATGGCGGTCCGCGCCTCGATGTTCGACCGCCTCGGCCGGTTCGCCGAGGTCCGCCGCGGCGCCGACACGGTCTGGGTCCAGGCCGCCGCCCGCCGGCTGTCGCCGCGCACGGTCCGCTTCACGCCCGACGCCCTGGTCCACCACATGGAAATCACCTCGCTCGCCCAATACTACCAGAAGATGTGGCTCTACGGCCGCTCCAGCCGCCGCAACCGCAGCCGCACCTACCAGGGCTTCTCGCCCCGCGAGCGCCTGCAGGTCTATCGCCGGACCGTGGCCGCAGAGCGCTACGGTTGGGCGGAGGCGTCGACCCTCCTGCTCCTCCTGACCGCCGGCGGCCTCTGCTACGACCTCGCCGCCCGCTGGCCGCTCGCCGCCGCCCGCAAGCCCTCCTGACGCCGGCCCCGCCGCCCGCCTCACTGCCCGCCGGCGCCGCCCGCCCCGCCCGGCGCGCCGTCGGCCTCGCCGCCCTCCCGCCGGCCGCCGCCCGCCCGGCTCTGCCAGTAGATCTGCTGCTCCTCGGCGATGATCCCCTCGATCGCCTCGACGAACGTCAGATAGGCCTGGTCCTCGTCCGCCGCCTCCCGATAGGCGCCGGCGCCATTGATGTACAACCGATACTCGCGCTTCATCCGCTCCGCCGCCTTGCGATAGCCGAGCCAGGTCTCATCGAAGTTGCCGATCCGCTCGAGCCCCTTGGCCAGCACCACGATCAGGCCGAGCAGGCAGGTGACGATCGTGGGCCAGCGCCAGGGCGCCGTCTCGGCCGGGAAGATCTGGACCAAGGTCGTGAGCCCGCCGGCCGCCAGCACGATGAACGCCAGCCACTGCGCCCAGCGCTTGTAGCGGCTGGCCTTCCGGTCGTACCAGCCGCGCTGATCCTCCAGATGCTCGCCCAGATACTGCCGGGCGCGCGCGATCCGCCTGGCCGTGGCGTCGTCGACCGGCGTTGCGGGCACGGTCGCTTCGTGATCCATGGCGATCATCCCAGCTACCCGACCAGGGCTTCCAGCGCCTCGACCTCCGGCCGGCGGCGGCCGTAGCCGGTCTCCTCCACGAGCCGCCTGGCCTCGACGACGTGCTCGCGCGCTTTTTCCGGGTCGCGCTCCGCGAGCGCGAGCCGGGCGTATTCGAGATGGGCATCGCACTGGAAGAGCCGCATCTCGGAGCGCCTGGCGATCCGCATCGCCTCGTCCAGATCGCGCCGGGCCGCCAGAGCATCGCCGGTCTCCCGGAACAACGCCGCGCGCGCCAGCAGGCCGCGGGGCAGATAATGCATGCTGCCCGCCTGGCGCAGGCCGTCGACCGCCTGGTCGAGCTGCGCCCTGGCCTCGCCATGCTCGCCCAGCGCCAGCGCCGCCCGGCCGAGGGAGAGGTGATCCAGGGCGATGTCGAGCAGCTCAGTTGCTGCGGCACATCGCCATCTCGACAGCATGCGCCGCCCGCTCGCGCACCTCGGCGGCGCGGCCCTGGGCGAGCAGCAGATCGCAATAGCTGATAGCCCGGGAGCGAATAGAGCCGCGGGTATTGGGGCTGCCGTTCCGCCTGGAGCGCCTCGGCCTCCTCGAACAGCGCCTGCGCGCGCGCCGCCTCGCCCGCCTGGTGCAGGGCATCGGCCCAGGTGGCGCGGCTGACCATGCGCTCGAAGGCGTCCCCGCTCCGGTCGGCATGGTCGACGCTCGCCTCGCCCATCGCCACCGCCTGGGCGACATCGCCGAGCGTCAGATGCAGCTCGGAGAGATTGCTGGCGCCGCTCGCGGCGTTCTTCCAACCCTCCTGCGCGACGCAGCGCTCCAGCCCCGCCCGCATCGGCGCCACCGCCTCCCGCAGCCGCCCGAGCGCGCGGAGATCGAAGGCGGCTTCGTTCAGGATGAACGCCTGAGCGGCCTCGGTCAGCGTCGCGACCGGCCTGTCCCAGGGCGGATCGAACAGGCCCGCGAGCGCCGCCAGATCCGCGCCGAACGCGCCGAGCTTGCTGCCAGCTGTAGTCTTCTCCCGCCGCGCTGAATCCGCGCCCAATAGACCTCGTCCAGCGCCTCCTGATGCCGCCCGGCCTGGCAGCCGTGATGCATCGCCTGGAACAGCGGCGCCATCTCGGCGCAGCGTGTCGGGCAGCTCCTTGGCGCTCGTCTTCAGATGCTCGTACAGCCGCCCGTGCCCCGCCCGCCAGCCTCCGGTTTTCCGCCTTCAACCTCTCCCCCAAATACTCCCTCACCCCTTTTCCCCCTCCGTCTTCAGCCGCTCCCCGAAATGCTCCCGCACCAGCGGATGCGCGTCGATCCCCGCCAGCTCGTCCTCGATCAGGCGCGCCTGGCGCAGCCGGGCCAAGGCCCAGCGCCACTCGTTCTCGGGCAGGTTCACGAGCTCGTCGTTGAGGCCCGCGATCACCGGCGGCTTGCGCAACACATCGACCAGCTCGCGCTCGACCGGCCGGTCGAACAGGCCGAGAATGCGGAGGATCGCAAGCTCCGGGCGACCGGCGAACCACTTCTCGTAGGCGCGCCATGACCTGCAGCGCCCGCTGATCGCCGTGCGCGGCGGCTTCGAGCAGACCGGCCTCGCGCCAGCGGCGGGCATCGCGGTCCAGGATGTCGCGGACGTAGGTGCCGAGCAGATTGAGCGCGAGCGCGTGGCCGCCGACTCCGTCCACGGCTTCGGCCAACTCCTTCGGCTCG
The DNA here is from genome assembly GCA_963756905.1 of uncultured Alphaproteobacteria bacterium. Classification (GTDB taxonomy): domain Bacteria; phylum Pseudomonadota; class Alphaproteobacteria; order Geminicoccales; family Geminicoccaceae; genus DATAOG01. The sequence goes on along the minus strand of CAVWPO010000016.1, from coordinate 6,025 downwards.
CCCTCGTACGCCGATCGCCTGCCAGGAGCGCGCTGCCGGCCGGCGTCGACAGCCGGCCGAGATCGATCACCGGGGCGGTCGTCTGCCGCGCAGTCGGCGATGTCGGCGACCTCGATCGCGGGTCGTGATCAGGCAGAGGCCCGGATTGTTGGCCGCGAGATGGCGGAGCAGCTCGCCGAGCGCCGGGTCCTTGACCTTGCCGCCCTCGACGCCCGGCGGGTTTTGCAAGGGCTCCAGACCATCGAGGACCAGCAGCGTGCGCTGCTTCTGGATGAGCCCCGCCAGGCGCTCGCCCTTCTGCCAGGGCGAGCCCTTCTCCGGCTCGGCGATCGCCGAACCAGGCGAGCGCCGCCTTGAAGAACTCGTCGGCCGAAGTCTCGGTCTCCCTCGTGCCCTGGCTGTAGAACGACCAGCCGTAGACCCGCTCGGCGCCGCGGTAGTTCTCGGCCGCCATGCTGCCCGAGCCAGTGATTGACCAGCGCCGATTTGCCGGCCCCGCCCCAGGCGACCAGGCTCAGGATGTTGGTCTGCTGGCGTCGCCCAAGCTCTATCGAGCGCCGCCAGTTCGTCCTCGCGGCCGAAGAAGTACTGGCCCGTCGCCGGCAACGCGCTCAGATCGAACTTGGAGGACGCCGACGGCGCGCCGCGGCTCGCCGAGCGTCGCAGCGGCGCCAATGAGCATCGTCGATCTCCTCGGCGATCGCGGCAAACTCCTTGTCGATCTCGTATCGCGTCGCCCGCAGCGATTTCCCGGCCGTCGCGGGGGCGCATCTGGATCTCGGCCAGCCACTCGACCCTCCTCCAGGGGCAAGGACGAAGCAGAGATCGGGACGATTCGCAGGCCTTCGTCCTTGCGCCGCTCGAGCAGAGCGGGTGACCTCCTTGCGGCAGGATGAAGTCCGAGATGAGGAAAGTCGGCCGAGATCAGCAGCACGGCGACGCTGGCGGCGTTGAGCGCTTCGCTCGATCTCCGCGAACCAGTCGTCGCCCGCGCTCGATCCGCCGATCGTCCCAGACTGTCGAGGTGGCCCTCCTTGCGCGAGACGCTCGAGCTGGACGGCGAAGCTTGTCCTTCCATGTCTCGTCGACGTGGCTGTAGCTGATGAAGACGCTCGGCGTGTCGGCCATGGCTCAAATCCGGCCCGGTTACGATCGGAAGTTGATCGGCCACGTCAGAAAGCCATATCTGAGCGGGTAGGGCAAGCCGCTCCGAAGCCACCCCATGGCGCACCCGCGCGCACAAGTGGCGCATCCAGGTGACGGCCCTCTCGTGGAGGCGAGGTGGAGGCTGCCCTGAGATGGAGCGGATTCCGCGGATCTGGAGGCTCAGACTCTACGCGATGTTGATCGCATAACATATTGTGAATCCGTAACAATCGTCAATTTACACTCTATCGTTGTGTCATCAATCGACTCAACCTCATCGTCAGCTCCATGGCTGGATTTTTCGGAAGCGTTGGCGATCCAAAGTATTGCGATGCAACACTTTTGTATCATCGATGCACCACATATGCGCGGCGATCAATCCATACTGGCACACAAGTGTCTCGTGGCTGATCCATGGCGACGAACAATTCAGTCATGCGAATCAGTTGTTGTCTTTCCACGACTGCCGGAAGGCATGCACGTCGTTTGCGTGGCCGATGCGATCTACCCAACGACATTCTCTGATCAGGAACGGGCGCTGCGATCCTTACTTTGATGTTTCACATTCGCCGGCTTCGATCCCGCCTCCATCCTGGAGCCAGCGGGGCTGAGTGGAGCACGCCCTGGAGACCGCCTGGCAATTGCGGTAGCTTGACCCAGGTCAATGACCTAGGGTCGTCCCGACCCGAAGTTGGCGCCGCGATCCAAAAAGCGAGGAGTGAGGTGCGTCATGGCCGAGCCCGCCTATGTCCGGTGGTTTTCCGACATCTCCTATGCCGACGTGCCCCTGGTCGGCGGCAAGAACGCCTCGCTCGGCGAGATGTACCGGGAGCTCGTGCCGCTCGGGGTGCGCCAGGCGAACGGCTTTGCGATCACCGCCCAGGCGTTTCGCGACGCGCTGACCCAGGCGGACGCCTGGGGCAGGCTGCACGCCGAGCTGGACCGGCTCGACAAGACGGATGTCACGGCGCTGGCCCGCGCCGGCGCCCGCTGCCGCGAGATCGTCTACGCCGCGGGCCTGCCCAAGGGGGCGCGCGAGCAGGTCCTGACCGCCTGGCGCCAGCTGGTGCAGACCTATGGCGAGGACCTGTCGGTCGCGGTGCGCTCGTCGGCCACCGCCGAGGACCTGCCGACCGCGAGCTTTGCCGGCCAGCACGACACCTACCTGAACGTCCGCGGCGAGGAGATGGTGCTGGATGCGATCCGGCGCTGCAACGCGTCCTTGTTCACCGACCGGGCGATCTCCTATCGGACCGACAAGGGTTTCGACCACTTCCAGGTGGCGCTCTCGGCCTGCGTCCAGAAGATGGTGCGCTCCGATCTGGCCGCGGCCGGCGTGATCTTCTCGATCGACACCGAGACCGGGTTCCAGGACGCGGTCTTCATCACCGGCGCCTGGGGCCTGGGCGAGAACGTGGTCCAGGGTGCGGTCGACGTCGACGAGTTCTATGTCCACAAGCCCACCTTCCGGCAGGGCTACCGGGCCGTGCTCCGGCGCACGCTCGGGGCGAAGAAGGTCAAGATGGTCTATGCCCTGGGCCGCACGCGCGAGCCGACCCTCAACAAGCCGACCTCGAAGGAGGAGCGCGAGCGCTTCTGCATCACGGACGCCCAGGTGCTGACGCTTGCCGACTACGCGCTCAAGATCGAGGACCATTACAGCCGGCGCGGCGGCCACTTCACGGCCATGGACATCGAGTGGGCGCTCGATGGCCTCGATGGCGAGCTCTACATCGTCCAGGCGCGGCCCGAGACGGTCGCCTCGCAGCGCAAGGGGACGGTCCTCGAGGAGTATCACGTCACCGGCCAGAGCAAGGTTTTGGCCGAGGGCCGCGCGGTCGGCACCAAATGCGCCTTCGGCCAGGTCCGGGTCGTCAAGGACGCGCATCACCTCTCCGCGTTCCGTCCCGGCGAGGTGCTGGTCGCCGATACCACGACGCCCGACTGGGAGCCGGTGATGAAGACCGCGGCCGCGATCGTCACCAACCGGGGCGGGCGGACCTGCCATGCCGCGATCGTCGCCCGCGAGCTCGGGATTCCGGCGGTGGTCGGCACCGACCACGGCACCCGCGCGCTCGCGACCGGCCAGGAGGTGACGGTCGCCTGCGCCGAGGGCGACATCGGCCGGGTCTACGAGGGCAAGGTGCCCTACGAGGTCGAGACCACCGATCTTAGCGCGGTCGAGCGGCCGCAGACCCGGATCATGATCAACCTCGGCAATCCCGAGCTCGCGTTCCAGACGAGCTTCATCCCCAACGACGGGGTGGGCCTGGCCCGGCTCGAGTTCATCATCAACGAGTACATCAAGGCGCATCCCTTGGCCCTGCTCCATCCGGAGAAGATCGCGGATGAGGCCGAGCGCGCGCAGATCCAGGAGATGACAAAGACTTACGGGAGCGGCGGCGAGTTCTTCATCGAGCGCCTGTCGGAGGGCGTCGGCACGATCGCGGCGGCGTTCTGGCCCAAGCCCGTGATCGTCCGGCTGTCGGATTTCAAGACCAACGAGTATGCGGCGCTGATCGGCGGCCGGGCGTTCGAGCCGCACGAGGAGAACCCGATGCTGGGCTTCCGGGGGGCCTCGCGCTATGCCCATCCGGCCTATCGCGAGGCGTTCGCGCTGGAGTGCGCCGCCATGCGCCGGGTGCGCGCGCGAGATGGGGCTCAAGAACCTCAAGATCATGATCCCGTTCTGCCGCCGGCTCGAGGAGGCGGACAAGGTGCTGGCGGTGATGGCCGAGGAGGGGCTCGAGCGCGGCGACGACGGGCTCGAGGTCTACGTGATGTGCGAGATCCCGAACAACGTCATCCTGATCGACGAGTTCTCGAAGCGCTTCGATGGCTTCTCGATCGGCTCCAACGACCTCACCCAGCTGACGCTTGGCGTCGATCGCGACAGCGCGATGGTCGCGTTCGACTTCGACGAGCGCGATCCGGGGGTGCTGGCCTTCCTCAAGCAGGCGGTCGAGGGCGCCAGGCGCAACCATCGCCATTCCGGGATCTGCGGCCAGGCGCCCTCGGACTATCTCGAGATCGCGAGATACCTGGTCCAGCTCAACATCGACTCCATGAGCCTGACCCCCGACAGCGTGCTCAAGACCACGCGCGCGATCGTCGCCCTCGAAAAACACCTCGGCCGCGAGGTGCGCGCGCCCGACGCCGCGGCCGCGGAATAGCGCTCTGCCGAACGCGTGCGGAGGCGCCGCCTCGGCGAGGAAGCAGACCGGCTCGTGCGAGATGGCGGCGGCGAGCATGCCGTCGGCCACTGCGATCGGCCTCGGGCCATACAATCGGGGGTGCTCGCGGGTCCGGGCGAGGTTGTCCAAGCTCGGGCGCTCGTGTTCGGCGGCCTGCTCGGCGGTCTCGCGGCATCGGTGATCGACCAGCCGTCCAATAAAGACCAGCGCACCGGAAGGCAACCGGAAGCCCCGGAGGCAACCACAACCCGAAGATGGCGAAACAGGTCCTGACGGCCAGTCGGGGGGACCTGTTGCCGCCCCGTCTATGAGATCGCGCTAGCCCTGGTGCTCGCCGCCATCGGCTCGGTCTGCGGCCTGTTATGCCCGTTTCGGCGCTGGCACTGACGCGATCCGCGACAACGATGCCGCGGCCGAGAGACAGGGTGTCGACAGTCGCCGCACCCGGTTCCTTGTCTGCGTACGTGGGCGGCGGCGACCGCCATGGCGTGGCGGCTGGTCTACCCGCACAAGCGCTGGACCCGTCGATGCCGCCCTCAGCGTCAAGGACTGGACGACGTTCGTGATCTTCGGCGGAAATCGCCACAATCGAAGATCTGCTCCTGTTCTTCGTCCGACGCCAGCTGTTCGTCGACCTTGGCAGCTGATATCTGACGACGCTCGGCGCACGCCTTGCGGTCGTGATCAGGCTTACGGCGCCAAGGGCCTTCGGGGCTGACCGACCCGGCGCTTCGATCTCGACCTGTTCGGCCTGCGCCGCCGCGTGAGGTTGCTCGAATGAGAGCGGGCATCCCAAGGACACCGATGGAGGGAGTGCTGTGAACGAGATCGAATGCGTCCTCGATGCGGGGGCGATCCTGGGCGAGGGCGCGCTCTGGGACGTCCAGGACGCGGTGCTCTGGTGGGTCGACATCAAGGCCCGCGAGATCCATCGCTTCGACCCCGCGAGCGGCCGGGACCAATGCTGGCGGACGCCGGAGGACATAGGCTCGCTTGCCGTGCGCGAGGCGGGCGGCCTGGTCGTCGCCATGGCTTCGGGCTTCCACGTCTTCGATCCCACCACCGGCCAGTTTCAGGCGATCGCCGATCCCGAGCCGGATCGCCCGGAAAACCGCTTCAACGACGGCAAGCCGGACCGCCGCGGCCGGTTCTGGGCGGGCACGATGCACGATCCCGAGACGGTGGCGTCGGGGGCGCTCTACCGCCTCGATCCCAATCTCGCCTGGCAGAGGATGGTCGATGGCGTCACGGTCTCGAACGGCCTCGCCTGGAGCCCGGAGGGTGACGTCATGTACTACGCCTGCAGCGGCGCGCGGACGGTCTGGGCGTTCGAGAGCGATCCCGACAGCGGCTGGATCGGCGAGCGGCGCGTGTTCATCGACACGAGCGCCGAGGGTGGTGCCCCCGATGGGGCGACGGTCGACGCGGAGGGCTGCTACTGGCTGACGCTGCCGGGCGCCTGGAAGGTCGCGCGCTACGATCAGAAGGGCAAGTTGATGCGGACGTTCGGGCTGCCGGTCGAGCTGCCGACCTGCGTGGCGTTCGGGGGCAGGGACCTCGAGGTCCTCTACGTGACCACATCGCGCTTCAATCGCACCGAGGCGCAGCTCGCGAGCCAGCCGCTGGCGGGCGGCCTGTTTGCCCTGGACGTCGGCGTCAGGGGGCTGCCCGAAACCCGCTTCCTC
>CAVWPO010000015.1:0-152703 GCA_963756905.1 uncultured Alphaproteobacteria bacterium | reverse complement strand
CGGCCTCGTCTCTGGCGGCTCGAGCGCGGCCCGGGCTTCATGCCCGGGGCGGGCACCGCCGGGGTCTGAGGATCAGCGCGGAGCGGAATGTCGCCCGACCGCCGCACGCGGCAGCGGCCATCCCGACCTCGATGAAGGCCCGCGCCCGGGCGGCGAGGTCGTCGGTGTCGGACCAGAGCTGTCGCCAGACCGCCAGCGAGCAGGCCAGCTCCGGATCCCGACCCCGGCCGAGAACGCCTCGAAGGTGACCGCGCCCCCATAGACCGACATCGGCCAGCGACCGGAAGAAACCCGAAAAGTCGATGCTGCCGCTGCCGAGATAGCCGCGGTGGCTCTCGTTGACGTGGACATAGCCGATCCGCCCCCGGTAGTGCCGGATCGCGCCGGCGACGTCGCCCTCCTCGATGTTCATGTGATAGCTGTCGAGATGGAGGGTGATGTTGTCGGCGCCGGTCGCGGCGATCAGGTCGAGCGCCTGGTCGCCGGTATTGATCAGATTGCTCTCGTAGCGGTTGACCGGCTCCAGCCCGAGCGTGATCCCCATCTCTCGCGCGCGCCCGGCCAGCCTTCGAAGGACCGCGACGCTGCTGGCCCGACCCTGCGCGCTTGCCGCCGTCTCGTATTTGCGCAGCGCCGAGTAGAGCACGCCGCCCATGAATGCCGACCCAGATCGCGGCTCACGGCCAGCGCCTCGTTCGGCAAGGCCTCGCCGCGCGCGACGCAGTCCGGATCGGGGCTCGAGATGTCGGCCGCCGCCGGCAAGGCGAGCGAGGTGACGGTCTTCAGCCCGTGCTGTTCCAAAAGCCGCGCGGTCGCGCCGGCTCGATCGCCCGCGGCTCGATCAGCGGGATCTCCAGCACATCGTCGCCATGCCGGGCCGCGCCCTCGACCGCCCGAACCGCTTCCCGGCCGACCAGCCGCTCACGAACACCAGGGCATGCACCCCGACCTCGGCCATCGCTCCCCCTCCCCGCGCGCCGAGGCTAAGACATCGGCCATCGCCTGTCACGCCGCCATCAGGGCCTCCGATATCACTGGCAGATGGCCGCGACCACGGGGTTGGCGATCGTCGCCGCGAGATCTTTCACGGTCCACGCCTGACCGACGATGGTTTGCTGGCAATCCGCCTTGCTCTTGGCGCAGCCCATGCCGCCGGAACGCTCCGCGGCATTGCCCCCAGCAGACCGGCCCGGCCCCCCGTGTTGCCCGGCGCTCCACCTGTCGAAGCAGAGCCCGACCTGATTGACCCTGTCGGCCAAGCAGCTAGTGCTGGCGCTGCACTCGAGCAAGCGCCGGCCCGGAAACGGCCGGCCCGCCCGTCCCAGCTTCCGAATCCACGGTTGACGGTCAGCCTCTCCCTCCTGCTCCTGTTGACACGGCGGGGATCAAGGACCGGTCTGAGCGCCTGCAGCGCATCCAGGAGGGCCTGGAGAGCACGCTGTTCAGCATCACGCGCGAGGGCAGCGAGCGGATCATCGCGGAGCACGAGCGCCGGGTGGCTGAGATCGAGGCGCTCCGGGCCAAGGACGGCAGCAATGCGGAGCAGGTCGACCGGCTGGTCGAGGAGTCGGCGGCGGTGCGGGAGGCGCAGCTCTCGGCGCTGCGCACCAAGGAGGCGGAGGCGGCCGACAAGGTCCGGGCCGCCAACGACCGGGTAGTCGAGGGCCTGAACGCAGAGCGCGCCGCGCTCACCAGCACTGACCGCGAGCGGTACGTCGCCCAGGCGCTGAGCCAACTCTCGGCCAAAGCGACCGCGCAGCAGCGGCGTGAAGTGGAGGGAGAGGCCACCGCCCTGTACGACGAGCAGCAGGCGCTTCAGGCGCGGCAGCGATTGATGGACGAGGGCCGCTCTGTCACCGATCAGCACCCGGACCGCGACCGAGCAATATGCCGCCGAGATCGCGAGGCTGAACGAGCTGCTCGCCGCCGGTGCTATCGACCAGCAGAGCTACGGGCGTGCGGTCGAGGAGGCGAACGACCGGGCGCTGCGCTCCAGCCAGTCCTGGACGGATGGTGCGACACGCTTCCTGAAGGACTACGTCGCCGAGAGCCAGGACGCCGCCTCAGCCACCGAGCGGGTATTCGGGCAAGCGTTTTCGGCGCGGAGGATGCCGCAGCTCGGCGAACGCTGGGAACTGGCCGTGGATGCTGCCGGGGGCAAGCTCTCGGGCGGCAGGCCGACGTGAGAAGTTCAGCCGCTTCTGGTCGCAACCTCCGCCGGTGCCTGGAACGACTCGATGATCTTGATGTAGTTGGCGCGTTCGAACGCGGCGGGATCGGCCACGTTCTTCTGGCTCATGGAGCCTTTCATCTGCTGGACCGACTCGTAGCCGCGGCGCTCCATCCAGTGCCGCAGCCCGTCACGAGCGTGGCGAGGTGCCGATGCCATGCCGGAGCAGCGCCGAGGTGGTCATCACGGCGTCGGCGCCGGCCATCAGATACTTGATGGCCTCGTCGCCGAGTGCACGCCGGTGGTGGCCGCGAGCGAGGCGTTGAGCCGGCCGTGCAGGACCGCGATCCAGAGCAGCGGCAGGCGGATCTCGGCGGCCGGCTCAGCTCAAGGTCGGCGCCACCTCGAGCGTCTCCAGGTCGAAGTCGGGCTGGTAGAAGCGATTGAACAGCACCAGGGCGTCGGCGCCCGCCTCGTCGAGCTGCCGCGCCATGTTGCCGGTGGCGCTGAAGAACGGGCTGAGCTTCAGCGCGACCGGGATGCGGACCGCCGCCCTCACGGCCCGCAGCACGTCCAGGTAGCGCTGCTCCACCTCGCGCCCTGTCACGTCGAGATCGGCGGGGATGTAGTAGACGTTGAGCTCGATGCCGCGGCGCCGGCCTCCTCCATCTTGCCGGCATAGTCCACCCAGCCCTGCCCGGTGATGCCGTTGAGGCTGGCGATGATCGGGACCGCGGTCGCCTCGCGCGCGCGCCGGATCAGCTCCAGATACTCCTCGGGCCCGACCTCGTAGTCCTCGACCGCGGGGAAGTAGCCGAGCGCCTCGGCGAAGCTGTCGGTGCCGGCGGCCAGCAGCTGCTCGATCGCGGCGTTCTCGCGCTGGATCTGCTCCTCGAACAGCGAGAACATCACCACCGCCGCGGCGCCCGCATCCTCCAGCGCCGGATGTTGTCGAGCCTCTGCGACAGCGGCGAGGCCGAGGCGACGATGGGATGCTTGAGCGTGCAGACCCATGTAGGTGGTTGCGAGGTCGATCATGGGTCTAGCTCCGCCGGCTGGCCGGGATGCTCGCCGGTCGGTCGCCATCTCCTCGTAGAGGTCCCACTTCTGGCGGATCGCCGCCTCGGCGCGCGCCATCAGCGCCTCCGCCTCCGCCGGGTTGGTGCGGGTCAGCATCCTGTAGCGCAGCTCGTTGTAGGCGTAATCCCTGAACGGGACGCGCGGCCGCGGCGAATCGAGGACGAACGGGTTCTCGCCCGCGTGCCGCACCTCCGGATTGTAGCGCATCAGCGGCCAGTAGCCGCATGCCACCGCCAGGTCCTGCTGCTGCATGCCCTTCTGCATGTTGATGCCGTGGGCGATGCAGTGGCTGTAGGCGAGGATCAGCGACGGCCCCGGGTAGGCCTCGGCCTCGCGGAAGGCCAGCAGGGTCTGCTGCGGGTTGGCGCCCATCGCGACCTGGGCCACGTAGACGTTGCCGTAGGAGATCGCCTGCAGCGCCAGGTCCTTCTTGCGCGACGTGCTTGCCGGCGGCGGCGAACTTCGCCACCGCGCCCAGCGGCGTCGCCTTGGACGTCTGGCCGCCGGTGTTGGAATAGACCTCGGTGTCCAGCACCAGGACGTTGACGTCGCGGCCGCTGGCCAGCACGTGGTCGAGGCCGCCGGAGCCGATGTCGTAGGCCCAGCCGTCGCCGCCGACGAGCCAGATGCTGCGCCGCACCAGATGGTCGACCACCGAGAGCAGGTGCGCGCGCCGGCTCGCTCTCGAGCCGCCGAGCAGCGCTTCTTGCAGCTCCGCGACCCGCGCGCGCTGGGCGCGGATCTCGGACTCTCGGTGCTCTGCGGCGCCGCCAGGATCTCCTCGACCAGCTCCTCGCCCAGCTCCGGCGCCAGCGCCTTCAGCGAGCGTCGGCGGCATGGCGAGGTGCTTGTCGGCGGCGAGGCGGAAGCCGAGGCCGAACTCGGCATTGTCCTCGAACAGCGAGTTGGACCAGGCCGGCCCGCGGCCCTCGCCGTTCTTGGCCCAGGGCGTGGTGGGCAGGTTGCCGCCGTAGATCGAGGAGCAGCCGGTGGCGTTGGCGACGATCAGGCGGTCGCCGAACAGCTGGGAGAGCAGCTTGAGGTAGGGCGTCTCGCCGCAGCCGGCGCAGGCGCCGGAGAACTCGAACAGCGGCTCCAGGAACTGCACGCCGCGCACAGTCGAGAAATCGACCCGGCTGCGGTCGTTCACAGGGCAGCGTCTCGAAGAAGCGCGATATTCGCGCGCTCCGGCTCGAGCAGCGGCGCCTTGGCGCGCATGTTGATCGCCTTGCGCCCGGCTCGCTCCTTGCTCTTGCGCCGGGCAGGCCTCGACGCAGAGGCCGCAGCCGGTGCAGTCCTCGACGTAGACCTGCAGCGTGTAGCGGACGTCCGGGAAGCCGCGGGCATTGATCGGCGCCGACTTGAAGCTCGCGGGCGCGTCCGTCGAGCGCGCTCTCGTCGTAGAACTTGGCGCGGATGACGCTGTGCGGGCAGACGAAGCTGCAGTTGCCGCACTGGATGCAGATGTCCGGCTCCCAGACCGGCACGAACTCGGAGATGTTGCGCTTCTCCCAGGCGGCCGTGCCCGGAGGGATAGGTGCCGTCCACCGGCATCGGCTCACCGGCAGCTCGTCGCCCCGGCCGGCCATCATCATCGGCGGTGACCTTGCGCACGAACTCCGGCGCCTCGTCCGGCACCAGCGGCGGCCGCTCGAATGGCCGTTCGCCGGCTCGTCCGGGACCTGGACCTCGTGCAGCTGCGCCAGCGTGTCGTCGACCGCCTCGAAGTTCTTGCGCACGACCTCCTCGCCCTTCTTGCCGTAGGTCTTCTCGATCGACTTCTTGATCTGCGCGATGGCCTTGTCCTTGCGGCAGCACGCCGGAGATGGCGAAGAAGCAGGTCTGCATGCACGGTGTTGATGCGGCCGCCCATGCCGCCGTCGCTGCGCCACCTCGTAGGCGTCGATGACGAAGAAGCGCAGGCGCTTGTCGATGATCTGCGCGCTGCACCTCGCGCGGCAGGTGGTCCCACACCGCCTCGGGCCCGTACGGGCTGTTGAGCAGGAAGATGGCGCCCGGGCGCCGCGCAGCCGAGCACGTCGATGCTGCTCGAGGAAATTGAACTGGTGGCAGGCGACGAAGTTCGGCGTGCTGGATCAGGTAGGTGGCGCGGATCGGCCCCGGCCCGAAGCGCAGATGCGAGACCGTCTGCGCGCCCGACTTCTTGGAATCGTAGACGAAGTAGCCCTGGGCGTAGAAGGCCGGCTCCTCGCCGATGATCTTGATCGCTGTTCTTGTTGGCGCCGACCGTGCCGTCGGCGCCCAGGCCGTAGAACATGGCGCGCACGACGTCGTCCGGCTCGATGACGAAGGCCGGATCGTAGCCGAGGCTGGTGTGCGCCACGTCGTCGTTGATGCCGACGGTGAAGTGCGTTCTTGCGGCTCGGTCCTTGCCGAGCTCGTCGAACACCGCCTTGACCATCGCGGGCGTGAACTCCTTGGACGACAGGCCGTAGCGGCCGCCGATGACCCGCGGCATGGCCGATCCGCGAGCCGCCGCCGCGCATGCGCCTCGGCGAGCGCCGTCACCACGTCGAGGTACAGCGGCTCGCCGGTGGCGCCCGGCTCCTTGGTCCGGTCGAGCACCGCGATGGCGCGGCAGCTCGCCGGCAGGGCGGCGAGGAAGTGCTGCGGCCGAGAAGGGCCGGTAGAGGCGCACCTGGAGCGACGCCGACCTTCTCGCCGCGCGCGGCAAGGTACGCCACGGTCTCGCGCGCGGTCTCGGCGCCCGAGCCCATCAGGATGACGACCCGCTCGGCGTCGCGGGTGGCCGTAATACTCGAACAGCCGGTACTGCGCGGCCGGTCAGGGCGGCGAACCGCGTCCATCGCCGCCTCGACGATCCCGGGCACGCGCGCGTAGAACGGGTTCACCGTCTCGCGCGCCTGGAAGAAGATGTCGGGGTTCTGCGCCGTGCCGCGGATGAAGGGATGCTCCGGGTTGAGCGCCCGCGCGCCGGTGGGCGAGCACCAGATCGTCGTCGATCATCGCCCGGATCTCGTCGTCCGTCGAGCAGCGTGATCGTGTTGATCTCGTGCGAGGTGCGGAAGCCGTCGAAGAAGTGCAGGAACGGGATGCGCGACTCGAGCGTCGCGGCCTGGGCGATCAGGGCCAGGTCGTGCGCCTCCTGCACCGAGCTCGAGCGACAGCAGGGCGAAGCCGGTGGTGCGCGCCGCCATGACGTCCGAGTGGTCGCCGAAGATCGACAGCGCCTGGGCCGCGAGCGAGCGCGCCGCGACGTGGAAGACCGCCGGCGTCAGCTCGCCGGCGATCTTGTACATGTTGGGGATCATCAGCATCAGGCCCTGGGACGCCGTGAAGGTCGTCGTCAGGCGCCGGCCTGCAGCGCGCCGTGCACCGCGCCGGCGGCGCCCGCCTCGCTCTGCATCTCCTGAACGACGGGCACGTTGCCCCAGATGTTGGTCCTGCCGTCGGAGGCCCACTGGTCGGCGAGCTCGGCCATGGTCGAGGAGGGCGTGATCGGGTAGATCGCGCAGACCTCGTTGACGCGGTAGGCGACGTGAGGCGACGGCCGTCGTTGCCGTCGATCATGGCGACCTCGCGCCCGGCTGCGGGTCGCTCCGAGCGGGCCACGGTCGCGGGCGTGGCGCCGACGTCGCGCTCATGGCGCGGCTCCGGGATCATCTCGATGGCGTGGCACGGGCACTGCTCGAAGCAGACGGCGCAGCCGGTGCAGCGGTCGTAGTCGTAGCGGTAGCGCCTGCCCGGGCCGAGCTTGACGATGGCGTGCTCCGGGCAGGCGGCGTAGCAGCCGTCGCATTCGAAGCAGTTGCCGCAGGACAGGCAGCGCTGCGCCTCGTAGCGCGCCTCCCTCTCGCCGAGGCCGGCGACCACCTCCGTCGAAGCCCGCGAGCCGCTCGGTGATCTCGAGCGCGCTTCTGCGCCGCCGGGCGGCGTCGGTGTAGACCAGCAGGTGCAGCTTGTCGAAGGTCGCCAGGTCGTGCTTGGGCGGCGCTCGAAGGTCGCGGCCGCGCAGCCAGGCGTCGATGTGGCGCGCCGCCTTCTTGCCGTGGCCGACGGCGACGGTCACCGTGCGCTCGCGCGGCACCATGTCGCCGCCGGCGAAGATGCCCGGGTGGCCGGTCATCATGTCGGGGTCCGACCACGACCGTGCCGTCCGTCCTGGAACTCGATGCCGGGCACCTGCGCAGGAAGTCCGCTGTCGGTCGTCCTGGCCGAGCGCCAGGACCAGCGCGTCGGCCTCCAGGGTCTCGAACTCGCCGGTCGGCTCGGGCCGGCCGTCCTCGTCGAGCTCCATGACCTCGACGGTGAAGCGTGGTGCCGGTCGATCGCCTTGATGGTGCGCAGCCAGTGGATCTTGACGCCTTCGTCCATCGGCCTCGTCGGCCTCGAAGTCGTGCGCCGGCATGTGCGCGCGGTCGCGGCGGTAGATGATCAGGGCCTCCTCGGCGCCGAGCCGCCGGGCGGTGCGGGCCGCGTCCATGGCCGTGTTGCCGCCGCCGTAGACGACGACGCGCCGGCCGAGCTGCGGCGCCTCGCCGGCTCTGACGTCGCGCAGGAAGCTCACGGCGTCCAGCATCTTGCGCGGCGTCGCGCGCCGGGATGTCGACGTGCTTGCTGAGATGCGCGCCGATCGCGACGAACACCGCGTCGAAGCCGCCGGCCTCCTTCTCGGCCAGCACGTCCTCGACCTTGTGGTTGAGCACGATCCTGACGCCCATCGCCTCGATGCGGCCGATCTCGGCCTCGAGCACGTCGCGCGGCAGGCGGTAGGCCGGAATGCCGAAATGCATCATGCCGCCGGCCAGCGGCCCGGCCTCGTGGATCTCGACCTCATGGCCGAGGCGCGCCAGGTGATAGGCGGCCGACAGGCCGCTCGGACCGGCGCCCACGACCAGCACGCGCTTGCCGCTGGGCGGCGCCGCGCGCTCGGCACTCCAGCCCTCGCTCGATCGCGCAGTCGCCGAGGAAGCGCTCGACGGCGTGGATGCTGACCGCGCGTCGAGCTGCTGGCGGTTGCAGCCGTCCTCGCACGGGTGGTAGCAGACCCGCCCGTGCACCGCCGGCATCGGGTTGTCGCGACCAGGATGCTGCCAGGCCTCCCGATAGCTTGCCCGGCCTGCGCGAGCGCCGAGCCAGGCCTGGATGTTCTCGCCGGCGGGACAGGCGTGGTTGCAGGGCGGCAGCAGATCGACGTAGACCGGCCGCTGCGTGCGCACCGGCCCGGTGCGCCGCTCATGCGAGAGGTCCGGCGGCGGCGTGAGATCGAGAGCGGTCCTGGCTCATCGGGGCTCCCCTTGACCTTGGCCATGGAGTAGCACGCCCCGTAGCCCGCGCGTTGAGCGAGATCAAATGGCCGCGGCAACCGGCTGCGCGATGTCGTACAATCGGGCCTCGAATTAAATTCATATATGCATATCTATGCAATCATGAAGTTAGAAGAGATGCAGGTCGCAGCCGAGCGGGTCGCCGAGCTCATGAAGCTGTTCGCCAACAAGCACCGGCTGCTCGTGCTCTGCCAGCTAGCCGAGAGCGAGAAACCGGTCGGCGAGCTAGCGAGGCTCCTCGGCGTGCGCGAGCCAGCGATGTCCAACAGCTCGCCGTGCTTCGCCGGTCTTCGACCGCGGCGCGCGGGGCAGTCGATCTACTTACGCGCTCGCCCGCGACGATGTCCGGCGGCTGACGGAGTTCCTCTACGCCACCTACTGCAGCGACGCTGCGGCCATTGGAGAGGTCAAGGAAGATGTCGTCCCCGAACCTGCCGAGTGAACCGGCCACCGTGCAGGCCTGGCTCGAGCATGGCCAGGCCGTGCTGATCGACGTGCGCGAGCCGGATGAGCATGCCCGCGAGCGGATCGCCGGCGCCCGTCTCGACCTTGTCCGGCATCGAGCCGAAGCCGCGTCGCCGAGCCCGGGTGACGACTGCCGGTCCTTCGACCCTGATGCAGCCGCGCGCGATCGCACGCCACCCAGGCTGGTCGGCGCTGGCTGGAGCCGTGCCCGGGCCGTCTGGATTCGACGGCCTGCTGATCCTCGGCCTCTGCGCATCCTTCCGTTTCGCGATCGGCCGGGATCACTCGCTGCGCCGTAGCGGTGCGCGGCTGACCTTGCGGTGCTCGACCCTTGCGGTGATGACCCTTGCGGCGATGACCCTTGCGGTGATGACCCCGCGCCCACCTTGGGTCACACCGGCCGGCCGCTGACCGCGGACCGATGGACCACCGCGGCCTACCTTCTGGTCGCCGCGGCTGCAGGCCTGCGGGTGGTCGCCCCGTTCTCGGCCGACGACTACCCCCGCTTGCTCCGGGCTTGCGCGCTGGCATGGAGCTCGGCCTTTGCTCTCTTCGCCCTGCACTACGGTCGGATGCTGCTTTCGCGGTGAGGCAGCCGACGCGGCCGTCGGATGTCGCCCTACGGCGCGTCCACGACCAGGTCAGCCAAGTGTCGAGGCCGCCCCGCCTTGCCAGGTCTCTTCGACTTCTGCACTGGATCGCGGGCCAAGGAGACTGGGAGTAAGGTGTCGACATGGGCGACGGCGATCGGGACAGAGGGAGCCGCTTCCCGGCGGGCCTGAGCGCCGCGAGTTCGTGCTCGTTGCCCGCCTGCCGATCTTCACCGGTCTGGACGAGGCGCGCATCAGGCGTCTGCTCGGCCAGGCCTTGGTCCGGTCGTTCGCGCGTGACACGGTGCTGTTCCTGCAGGACGAGCCCGCGACCCGCTTCTACATCATTCTCGATGGCTGGGTGCGCTTCTACCGGCAGACGCCCGAGGGACAGGAGAGCACCATCGCCGTATACGCCCGCGGCGATTCCTTCGCCGAGGCCGCGATTCTCCAGAGCGGAGTGTTTCCGGTGACAGCCGTCGTGGTCGATGACGCCAAGCTCCTGGTCATCGAGGCCGAGCCGTTCCTTTCTCATCTGGAGGCTGATCCGAAGCTTTGCCTCAACATGATGGCGTCGATGTCCATCCATCTGCGCCGCCTCGTACAGCAGGTCGAGCAACTGACGGTGCGCTCCTCTACCGAGCGGCTGGGCGACTTTTTGCTCCGGCTCGCGCCGGCGGGCTACGCGCCCGGAGCGATGATCCGCTTGCCGTGGGATAAGGCTCTGATCGCAGCCCGCCTCGGCATGCAGCCCGAGACCCTGTTGCGTGCGCTCGCACGGCTTCGACCCCTCGGGGTCGAGACCCAGGGCAGCCGGGTCACGATCCTTAGCCTCGAGGCGCTTCGTCATTTCGTGGGCGACCGGCGCTCCCGATCGATCACGAATTTACCTCGGTCAAATGCTTCGGCGTGGCCGTCTGCCAGTATTGCAGATCAAGCTGACCGAGTGCTGGAGAAAACCGGAGACACGACGGCGCCGCCAGGGTGCCGGGGTCGCAATCGCTCTGTTGCCGTCGCGGCTTTGAGGTACTAAGGTTGAAGCAAGGATCAGAGAGCACCATGACGGTCCAGACCATGCCGGCGGCGGGGCATGTCCTGGTCGACTGGCGCCCCGAGGACGAGAGCTTCTGGAGCAGTCGCGGCGAGGCGATCGCGCGCCGCAACTTGTGGATCTCGATCCCGGCTCTGCTGCTGGCGTTCGCCGTCTGGATGGTCTGGAGCGCGGTGGTCGTCAACCTGCCGCGGGTTGGCTTCGCCTACAGCGCCGATCAGTTGTTCTGGCTCGCGGCCCTGCCCGGTCTCTCGGGCGCGACGCTGCGCATCTTCTACAGCTTCATGGTCCCGATCTTCGGTGGCCGCCGCTGGACCGCGATCTCGACCGCGACGCTCCTGATCCCGGCGGCCGGCATCGGCTTCGCAGTCCAGAACCCGGCACACCCCCTACTGGCTGTTCCTGCTGCTGGCGCTGCTCTGCGGCTTCGGCGGTGGCAATTTCGCCTCCTCGATGGCCAACATCAGCTTTTTCTTTCCCAGGGCGAAGAAGGGGCAGGCGCTGGCCCTCAACGCCGGGCTCGGCAATCTCGGCGTCAGCGTGGTCCAGCTGGTGGTCCCGCTGGTGATCAGCGTCGGCATCTTCGGCGCTCTCGGCGGCGCGGCGCAGGAGCTGACCGGACGGGAGCCGTCTCTGGCTGCAGAACGCCGGCTTCGTCTGGGTGCCGTTCATCGCGCTCGCAGCGCTCGCCGCCTGGTTCGGCATGAACGACATCGCCAGCGCCAAGGCGTCCTTCGCCGAGCAGGCGGTGATCTTCCAGCGCAAGCACAACTGGATCATGTGCCTGCTCTACACCGGCACTTTCGGCTCGTTCATCGGCTATTCGGCCGGCTTTCCTCTGCTGATCAAGCAGCAGTATCCTGAGGTCAACCCGCTCCAGTTCGCGTTCCTCGGGCCGCTGGTCGGCTCGCTCGCGCGCTCCTTCAGCGGCGGGATCTCGGACCGGATCGGCGGCGGCCGCGTGACCTTCTGGGTGTTCGTCGTGCTGGCCCTGGGCGTCGCCCTGCTGCTGGTCTTCCTCGGCCTCGGCAACACCGGCCTCGGCTTCTGGGGCTTCTTCCTGACCTTCATGCTGCTGTTCGCCGCCACCGGCGTCGGCAACGCCTCGACCTTCCAGATGATCCCGGTGATCTTCCGGGTCGATCGCGAGCGCGCCTATGCCGAGCGCGAGGGCTCGGCGGTCAACGCGGCGATCATCCATCGGGAGGCGGAGCGCGAGGCGGCGGCGGTGATCGGCTTCACCTCGGCGATCGCCGCCTACGGCGCCTTCTTCATCCCCAAGAGCTACGGCAGCTCGATCGCGCTGACCGGCGGCCCGGAGATGGCGCTGTACGGCTTCCTCCTGTTCTACATCGCCTGCATCGTGATCACCTGGATGGAGTATTCGGGCCGCAATGCGGAGATCAGATGCTGACCGGTCAGCAAGGTCGACTGCACGCGTCCTGAACGCAGTCGTCGTTCGGCGGAGCCGATCATGAGCCAGTTTATCGATCGTCTGATGTTCTTCAGGAAGTACGAGGAACGGTTCTCGGGCGGACACGGCGTCGTCACCAACGAGAGCCGCGCCTGGGAGGACGGCTATCGGCAGCGCTGGCAGCACGACAAGATCGTGCGCTCGACCCATGGCACCAACTGCACCGGCTCGTGCAGCTGGAAGATCTACGTCAAGAACGGGCTGGTGACCTGGGAGACCCAGCAGACGGACTACCCGCGCACCCGGCCCGAGATGCCGAACCACGAGCCGCGCGGCTGCTCCCGCGGCGCCAGCTACTCCTGGTATCTCTACAGCGGCAACCGGTTGAAATATCCGATGATCCGCGCCCGGCTGCTCAAGCTCTGGCGCGAGGCGCGCAAGACGCTCGGCCCGGTCGAGGCCTGGGCCTCGATCGTCGAGGACCCGGAGAAGGCCAGGCACTACAAATCGATCCGCGGCATGGGCGGCTTCGTGCGCTCGACCTGGCCCGAGGTCAACGAGATCATCGGCGCCGCCAACGTCTACACCGTCAAGACCTACGGCCCCGACCGGGTGGTCGGGTTCTCGCCGATCCCGGCCATGTCGATGGTCTCCTACGCCGCCGGCACGCGCTATCTGTCGCTGATCGGCGGCACCTGCATGAGCTTCTACGACTGGTACTGCGATCTGCCGCCGTCCTCGCCGCAGACCTTCGGCGAGCAGACCGACGTGCCCGAGAGCGCCGACTGGTACAACGCGCACTGCCTGATCCTGTGGGGCTCGAACGTGCCGCAGACGCGCACGCCGGACGCCCATTTCTACACCGAGGTCCGCTACAAGGGCGCGAAGAGCGTGGTCGTCTCGCCCGGACTACAGCGAGGCGGCCAAGTTCTCCGACCTCTGGCTGCACCCGCAGGCCGGCACCGATGCCGCGCTCGCGATGGCGCTCGGCCACGTCATCCTCAAGGAATTCCACGTCGAGCGGCAGGTCCCTTACTTCGAGGACTACTGCCGACGCTACACCGACATGCCATTCCTGGTCCGGCTCGAGCAGCGTGGCGATGCCTACGTTCCGGGCGCCTTCGTCCGCGCCGCAGACTTGATGGGTGGGCTCGGCCAACAGAACAATCCGGAATGGAAGACGGTCGGCATCGATGAGCTGAGCGGCGAGGTCGTCGTGCCGACCGGCTCGATCGGCTTCCGCTGGGGCGAGGCCGGCAAGTGGAACATCGACCACAGGAATGCCGCCGATGGCGCCGAGATCCGGCTGCGGCTCTCGAACCTGGAGCACAAGGATGCCGCGGTGGCCGTGCAGTTCCCCTACTTCGGCGGCCACGCCCGCGAATACTTCAAGAGCACCGACCATCCGCCGATCCTGACGCGCAACGTGCCGGTCCGCGAGCTCGAGCTCGCGGGCGAACGCGTCTACGTGGCCACGGTCTTCGACCTGATGGTCGCACACTACGGCATCGACCGTGGCCTCGGCGGCGAGGTCGCATCGTCCTACGACGACCTGATGCCCTACACGCCCGCCTGGCAGGAGGCAGTGACGGGCGTGCCGCGCAAGCAGGCGATCAGCACAGCACGCCTGTTCGCCAAGACGGCGGAGAAGACCGAAGGTCGATCCATGGTCATTCTCGGCGCCGGGCTCAATCACTGGTACCACATGGACATGGCCTACCGCGGCATCATCAACATGCTGCTGCTGTGCGGCTGTATCGGCAAGCCTGGCGGCGGTTGGTCGCATTACGTCGGCCAGGAGAAGCTGCGGCCGCAGACCGGCTGGCTGCCGCTCGCCTTCGCCCTCGACTGGCACCGCCCGCCGCGGCACATGAACAGCACGTCGTATTTCTATGCCCACAGCAGCCAGTGGAAGTACGAGAAGGTCACGCTCGGCGAGATCCTGTCGCCGCTCGCCGATCCGGCGCAGTGGAGCGGCAGCCTGATCGACTGCAACGTGCGCGCCGAGCGCATGGGCTGGCTGCCGACCTCGCCGCAGCTCGAGACCAACCCGCTCGAGGTCTGCCAGGCGGCCGCCAGGGCAGGCAAAGAGCCGGCCGCCTTCGCGCTCGAGGGGCTGAAGTCGGGCGCGCTCCGGATGGCGTGTGAGGACCCGGACAACCCCAAGAACTTCCCGCGTAATCTGTTCGTCTGGCGCTCGAACCTGCTGGGCGCGAGCGGCAAGGGTCACGAGTACTTCCTCAAGTACCTGCTCGGCGCCAAGAACGGCGTACTCGGCGAGGATCTGGGCGCCCTGGGCGAGGTCCGGCCCGAAGAGGTCACCTGGCGGGAGAGCACGCCGGACGGCAAGCTCGACCTCATGGTCACGATCGACTTCCGGATGAACACGACCGGCCTGTTCTCCGACATCGTGCTGCCGACCGCGACCTGGTACGAGAAGAACGACCTCAACACCACCGACATGCACCCGTTCATCCATCCGCTGACCGCAGCGATCGATCCGGTGTGGGAGGCGCGCAGCGACTGGAACATCTTCCGCGGCATCGCCGAGGCCTTCTCGCAGGCGGCAGTCGGCCATCTCGGGATTGAGAAGGACCTGGTCCTGACGCCCCTCCTGCACGACACTCCGGGCGAGCTCGCCCAGCCGCAGGTCAGGGACTGGAAGCGCGGCCAATGCGAGCCGCTCCCGGGCCAGACCATGCCCGCGATGACCGTGGTCGAGCGCGACTACCCGAACACCTACAGGAAGTTCACGGCCCTCGGACCGCTGCTCGCCAAGCTCGGCAACGGCGGCAAGGGCATCAGCTGGAACACCGAGGCGGAGGTCGAGTATCTGCGCCATCTCAATCGCGAGGTCACCGAGGAGGGCATCACCAAGGGGATGCCGCAGCTCGTCACCGACCTGCACGCGATCGAGACCGTGCTGACGCTGGCGCCCGAGACCAACGGCAAGGTCGCGGTCAAGGCGTGGCAGGCGCTCGGCAAGAACACCGGCCGCGAGCACGCCCACCTTGCGCTGCATCGCGAGGACGAGAAGATCCGCTTCCGCGATCTGGTCGCCCAGCCGCGCAAGATCATCAGCTCGCCGACCTGGAGCGGCATCGAGTCGGAGGAGGTCACCTACAACGCCGGCTGGACCAACGTGCACGAGCTGATCCCGTGGCGGACCCTGACCGGGCGTCAGCAGTTCTACCAGGACCACCCGTGGATGCTGGCCTTCGGCGAGGGCTTCACGCTCTACAAGCCGCCGATCGACACCAAGACGATCGACACGATCATCAAAGACAAGGACAACGGCAATCCCGCAGATCGTGCTCAACTTCATCACCCCGCATCAGAAATGGGGCATCCACAGCACTTACACCGACAATCTCCTGATGCTCACTCTGTCGCGCGGCGGCCCGATCATCTGGATCAGCGAGGCCGACGCCAAGCGGGCGGCGATCGAGGACAACGACTGGGTCGAAGCCTACAATCGCAACGGCTCGCTGGTGGCGCGCGCCGTGGTCAGCCAGCGCATCCAGCCCGGCACGACCTTCATGTATCACGCCCAGGAGAAGATGACCAACGTGCCGGGCAGCGAGGTCACCGGCGCACGCGGCGGCATCCACAACTCGGTGACCCGGACGGTGCTGAAGCCGACGCACATGATCGGCGGCTACGCCCAGCTCAGCTACGGCTTCAACTACTACGGCACGGTGGGCTCGAACCGCGACGAGTTCGTCATCATGCGCAAGATGAAGGAGGTCGACTGGCGCGACCGGCCCCTCTCGGAGAAGCGAAAGTTCATGGAGCAGGCGGAGGCAGTCGAATGAAGATCCGGGCGCAGATCGGCAAGGTGCTCAACCTCGACAAGTGCATCGGCTGCCACACCTGCTCGGTGACCTGCAAGCAGGTGTGGACGTCGCGCGAGGGGGCCGAATACCACTGGTTCAACAACGTCGAGAGCAAGCCGGGCATCGGCTATCCCAAGGACTGGGAGAACCAGGACAAGTGGAAGGGCGGCTGGCGCCGCAAAGCCAACGGCAGGATCGAACCGCGCATGGGCGGCAAATGGCGGATTCTCGCTAACATCTTCGCCAACCCGAACATGCCGGAGATCGACGACTACTACGAGCCGTTCGACTTCGAGTACAGCTACCTGCACAGCGCGCCGGAATCCGAGGCGGCGCCGACCGCGCGCGCGATCTCACAGATCACCGGCGAGCGCATGCAGAAGATCGAGTGGGGACCGAACTGGGAGGAGATCCTGGGCGGCGAGTTCGCCAAGCGCTCGCGTGACCAGAACTTCGAGAACGTCGAGAAGGAGATCTACGGGCAGTTCGAGCAGACCTTCATGTTCTACCTGCCGCGGCTGTGCGAGCACTGCCTCAACCCGTCCTGCGCCGCGGTCTGCCCGTCGGGCGCGATCTACAAGCGCGAGGAGGACGGCATCGTCCTGATCGACCAGGAGAAGTGCCGCGGCTGGCGGATGTGCGTCTCCGGCTGCCCGTACAAGAAGATCTATTACAACTGGCAGTCCGGAAAATCGGAGAAGTGCATCTTCTGCTACCCGCGGATCGAGGCGGGCCAACCGACGGTCTGCTCCGAGACCTGCGTCGGGCGGATCCGCTACCTCGGCGTGCTGCTGTACGACGCCGACCGGATCGAGGCGGCGGCGAGCGTCCCCAACGAGCAGGACCTGTATGAGGCGCAGCTCGGCCTGTTCCTCGATCCGAACGATCCGGAGGTCGCCCGGCAGGCGCGCAAGGACGGCGTGGCGGACAACTGGATCGAGGCGGCCAAGATCTCCCCGGTCTGGAAGATGGCGATGGACTGGAAGGTCGCTTTTCCCCTGCACCCCGAGTACCGGACCCTGCCCATGGTCTGGTACGTGCCGCCGCTCAGCCCGATCCAGTCGGCGGCCGAGAACGGCGGGATCGACGTCGACGACGACCGCATGCCGGACGTGCGCTCGCTCCGAATCCCGCTCAAGTACCTCGCCAACCTCTTGACCGCGGGCGACGAGGCGCCGGTCGCGCTCGCCCTCGAGAGGATGCTCGCGATGCGCGCCTACATGCGCCGCAAGCACGTCGACGGCGTGCTCGATGCCGGGATCGTCGAGCGGGTCGGGCTGTCCGAGCGCCAGGTCGAGGAGATGTACCGCTACATGGCGATCGCCGACTACGAGGATCGCTTCGTCATCCCGACCAGCCACAAGGAGATCGGCGAGCAGGCCTACGACCAGCGCGGCACCTGCGGCTTTTCCTTCGGCTCGGGCTGCAGCGAGGGCAACAGCACCTTCAGCCTGTTCGGCCAGGACACCCGCAAGACCCGCGGGGAGCGGGCTTCGTGAGGCTCGGGGCGGAGTGCCTGTCATGCTGACCTTCAAGGTGCTGGCGCGCTCTTCGTCTACCCGGAGGAGCAGCTGATCGAGAACTTGGGCGAGATGCTTGCGATCCTTGTGGCCGAGGGCGCGCTGCCGAAGGCCGAGCGACGCGGACTCGAGCAGCTGATCGCCGATCTCGGCGCCGCCGATCTGATGGACGTGCAGGCGCGCTATGTGGCCCTGTTCGACCACGCGCGCTCGCTCTCGCTGCACCTCTACGAGCACAGCCACGGCGAATCGCGTGACCGCGGCCAGGCCATGGTCAACCTCTTGAACCACTACCGGTCCAAAGGGCTCGAGCCGGGCACGACCGAGCTGCCGGACTTCCTGCCGTTGTTGCTCGAATTCCTCTCGATGCAGCCGGCGGACGAAGCGCGCGCCCTGCTCCGGCAGGCGGTGCCCGTGGTGGCTCTGCTGCGGGCGCGGCTGGAGCGGCGCGGCTCGCCCTATGCAGCGGTGTTCCGGGCGATCGAGGCGCTCGCGGGGCAGCGAGCGGACGAGGGGGCGATCCGCGAGACCGTGGAAGGCGAGGTGCCCGACGACACCCCCGAAGCGCTCGATCGCGCCTGGGCCGAGGCCCCCGTCACCTTCGGCAACGATCCGAGCGCTACCGCCGCCTCGGGCTGTAGCGCCGCGTCCGCCATGGTCGCGCGCTTCGCGCCGCGGCCCGGCTCCAGGACGACCGCTGAGCGGAGTGGCACGAGATGACTTATCTGGATCAGTTCCTGTTCGGCTTTTACCCCTATCTCTGCATGGTGTCGTTCTTCCTCGGCAGCTGGGCGCGCTTCGACCGCAGCCAGTACACCTGGCGGGCGCAGTCGAGCCAGCTCTTGCGGCGCAAGCAGCTCCTCTGGGGCAGCATCCTGTTCCACGTCGGCATCCTCGGCCTGTTCTTCGGCCACTTCTTCGGCCTCCTGACGCCGCCCGAGGTCTACCACGCGCTCGGGCTGAGCTCGAAAGCCAAGCAGCTGATGGCGATCGTGGTCGGCGGCGTCCTCGGCGTCACCTGCTTCGTCGGCATGACGATGCTGATCCACCGCCGATTGTTCGACCCGCGCATCCGTCTGACCAGCAAGCCGACCGACATCTTCATCCTGCTGTTCATCTATGCCCAGCTGATCCTCGGCATCGTCGGCATCCCGGTCTCGCTCGCCAACGGCGATGGCACCTACATGCTGGTGATGGCCGAGTGGGCGCGCAACATCCTCACCTTCCAGCCGGGCTCGCCGGAGCTGCTCGCGGGCGTGCCCTGGATCTACAAGCTCCACATCGCGGCCGGCATGACGCTGTTCCTGCTCACGCCCTTCACGCGCCTCGTGCACGTGTGGAGCGCACCCATCTGGTACCTGTTGCGGCCCGGCTATCAGATCGTGCGCAGGCACGCCAACCTGTCCAAGGGGGGCATCTAGCCTTGGCGATCCTCGTGAATGGCGTCGAGATCAGCGAGCACGCCATCAATTCCGAGCTCCAGTACCACCCGGCGAGCTCGGTCGAGGCGGCGGCCGCGAAGGCGGCGCGGGCGTTGGTGGTGCGCGAGCTGCTGCTACAGACAGCAGCACGGCGTGGGATCGATCGGCCGGACCCCCCTCCGCCGGGGCAGACGGACGCGCGCGAGACCGACGACGAGGCCCTGATCCGGACCCTGATCGCGCGCGAGGTCAGGACGCCCTCGCCCGACGAGGCGAGCTGCCGGCGCTTTTACGAGCAGAACCTGAAGCGCTTTCGCAGCCCCGACCTGTTCGAGGCGGCGCACATCCTGTTCCCGGCCGACGCCGCGGACCCCGAGGCCAGCGCCCGGGCCAAGCGCCAAGCAACCGCCGCGCTCCAGGAGGTGCTGGCGGCGCCGGCGCGCTTCGCCGATCTGGCGCGCGAGCTGTCGGCCTGCCCGTCGGCGGCACAGGGCGGCCATCTCGGCCAGATCAGCCGCGGCCAGACGGTGCCGGAATTCGAGACCTTCCTCTATAATCTCGAGCCGGGCCAGATCTGCCCCGTGCCGGTCAAGACCCGATTCGGCTATCACGTTTTGCGTCTGGACCGGCGGGTTGATGGCCGCCAGTTGCCGTTCGAGGCGG
Source organism: uncultured Alphaproteobacteria bacterium (assembly GCA_963756905.1). Taxonomy (GTDB): domain Bacteria; phylum Pseudomonadota; class Alphaproteobacteria; order Geminicoccales; family Geminicoccaceae; genus DATAOG01. The sequence goes on along the minus strand of CAVWPO010000015.1, from coordinate 133,184 downwards.
TCAAGGAGCGTGTCGCCGATTACCTGCGCGAGCACGTCTGGCGGCGCGCGGTCAGCCAATATCTGCAGTTGCTGGTCGGGCAAGCGGAGATCCAGGGGATCGAGCTGAACGGGGCGAGCACGCCCCTGGTCCAATGAGCTCGCCCGGACGCTTGGGCAGGCGCTCGCAGAAGGCGGAGTCGGCGGTCATGATGCTGGGACGGACGCTCAAGGAGCTGGCGCGCACCTCGGATGAATCGGTGGCCCTGGAACTGCTGCCCGATCTCGTGCTCCTCGGCCGCACCCAGGCCGCGGCGGCGGCGGCCGGTCTGCCCCTGAACCAATATGTGCTCGAGGCCTGCCGGGCGTTTCTGGACCGCGCCGGCGAGGAGGAGTGGGCAACCCTCATGAGCCGGCTGCGGGATGGCGCCGAGCCGGGGGTCACCCTGGTCGCGATGGCCGTCCAGCCGAGGCTCGATGGCGGAGCGTGCGGCTGCGGGCACGGGGCGCGGGCATGAGCGGCCGCACTCCCAGCCGACGGTCCGCGAACACGCTTGTCGGAGGCTCGGCATGAGCGAGAACGTCGCGAGCTACTACTGGCGGGGGCAAGGACCGCTCTGGAAGGCGTATTGGCTGTACGGTGTCCTCGGCAGCAGCGTTCTCGCCGGGATCCTGTTGCTCCTGATGCAGCGAAGCGCGCCGGCCGGCGGATGGTTCCAGCTCGTATTGCTCGTTCTTGTGGCCTACACGGTCTGGATCGTAATTTCCGTGTGGCGCTGTGCATTCAACGTAGAGAATCCGGTGTATGGCCACATGGCCCGGGCGCTGACCGTGACGTGGGCGATCAACGCCCTGCTGGTGCTGGGCTTCCTGGAGCTACAGTTCCTGCAGGCGAGCGGTTGATGGCAATACGCTCAGGCCGGGCAGCGGATCGGACGGTGCGCCGCGCGCCAGCTCGCGCCCACGGAACTTGGGGACCGCGTCGCCGCCGCGCATTCTGCGGCGTCCGGCTGAAAAATCGCCGATTGAACAAATCATGACTCGGCGCTAGACGCTCATCACCGATATCTCCAACATCAGAGATGATGACTAAGACGTGATCACCGCCGGGCAGATCCAGGCGGTGCGGGCGTTGTTAGGCATGAATCAGTGGGCGTTCGCCGAGGCTGTGTCCCTGTCGCTGTCGACCATTCAGCGCATGGAGACGAGCGAGGCGGGGTGCGCGGCCACGTCGACTCGCTGATGAAGCTGATCGCCGCCCTGGGTCGGGCCGCCTCACCCCGGCAGCGGCACCTGGTGCCGCGTCAGCGCCTCGGTCTGGCGGCGCTCCAGCGCGGCCATGTCGAAGTCCGCGATCAGCTCCTCGAACAGGCGGTGCCAGTTGACCCTGGCCTGGAGGCGGAGGAAGACCGCCGAGAGGCCGATCGCGGCGCGGTCCATGATCACGAACTCGCGGGGTATGTCGACCCCGCCCGCCTGGTGCAGTTCGGCGATCACCCGCTCGGCGGTGGCGCGGCCGTGGATCTCGCCGGTGAGCGCGCCGAGCGTCTGGCTCCGGTCCTCGAGCAGCGGCTCGAAGACGAACCTTGCCCAGACGTTGAGCGCCTCCAGGACCTCAGGGCTCAGCTGCTCGAAGCGCCAGGTGCGGTAGGCCTTGGCCGCGAGGTCCCGGTCGCCGCTCTGGACGGCGTGGTAGAGATCGATCACGCCCTGGACCAGGGCCGGCGGGAAGGCGCGCAGGCAGCCGAAATCCAGGAGATTGAGCGCGCCGTCCGGCCTGCACCGTGTAGTTGCCGAGATGCGGGTCGCCGTGGAGCACGCCATAGTCGAAGAAGGGCACGTACCAGGCCCGGAACATGGTGATCGCGAGCTCGGTGCGCCTGGCCTCGGGCCAGCCGAGGCAGCGAAGGATCGGCTCGCCCTCGAGCCAGGTCATGGTCAGCAGGCGGCGCGTGCTGAGCTCCGGCACCGGCTCCGGGACACAGATCCGGGCCTCGCCCGCCAGCATCTCGCGGTAGAGCGCCATGTGGCGCGCCTCGAGGCCGTAGTCCAGCTCCTCGCGCAGCAGCACCTCGATCTCGGTCCGGACGTTGGCCATGATGAGCGCGCGCTGATACTGCTGCAGGATCCGCAGCATGAGGTCGAGGCCGCCGAGGTCCGCCTCGACCGCGCTCTCCATGTCCGGGTATTGCAGCTTGCAGGCGAGCTTTCGGCCATCGAGCCCGAGGGCGCGATGGACCTGCCCCAGCGAGGCGGCGGCGGCCGCGCTGCGCTCGAAGCTCCGGAACCGCTCCTGCCAGCGCTCGCCGAGCTCGGCCCGCATCCGGCGGTCGACGAAGGCCAGGCCCATGGGCGGCGCCTGGGACTGAAGGGCGATCAGCTCGGCCACGTATTCCGCCGGCAGCGCCCCCGGCACGGTCGCCAGCAGCTGGGCGAGCTTGACGATCGGGCCGCGCAGGTTGCCGAGCGCCGCGCGCAGCTGGCGGGCGAGCTCGGCCCGGTCCTGGGCGATCCCGAGATAGCGCTCGGAGGCAAGCCGCGAGACGAACCGGCCGAGCACGGTCGCCATCCGCACCTGGCGCGCGAGCCGGCGCGGCAGGCTGCCGCCGCCGCCGCCGCTCATGCCGGCGGCGTGCTGGTGACCGGGGCGCCGCGCGCCGCCGGCTGGCGCCCGCGCCCAGGACCGCGCCCGGGCGGCGTCATCGTGGCTGCGACCATCGGCCAGCCTTCAAAGTTGCGGACGGGCGCTCTACATCTGCGGTCTTCGCGACCCAAGGCTCAGGTCCGACGAAAGTGGCAAGCGTGGCGCCTGGTTTGGTGGTCTTGTGCGTCTTCTGACATGGTTCGCCCGGCCGCTGCCGGCCAGCGCCGGGGCGCGGCATTTTCGGCCGCGCCTGTGGCCGAGCCTCGCGACGGCGGCAGCGCTTGCGCTCCTGCTCGGGCTCGGCAGCTGGCAGGTCCAGCGGCTGCACTGGAAGGAAGGCCTGATCGCGGCGCGCACCGCGCGGCTCGCCGGCCCGCCGGCGCCGCTCCCGGCGACCGCCGACGACTGGCGCCTCTGGGACTTCCGCAAGGCGAGCGTGCGCGGCACCTTCCGCCACGACCTCGAGCAGCGGTTCGGCGCCTTCACCCTCGACGACCAGTTCGGCCAGCACATCCTCACGCCCTTGGTTCGGCCGGATGGCGCCGCCGTCCTGGTCGATCGCGGCTTCGTCCCGGCCGACCGGGCGGCGATCGAGAGCCGGCGCCAGGGCGAGGTCGCCGGCCCGGTCCTGATCACCGGCATCGCCCGCTACCGGGGCACCGACCGGCCCGGGTGGTTCACCCCCGCCAACCAGCCCAGAGACCGGATCTGGTACTGGTACGATATCCGGGCGCTCGCGCAGACGGTCGGGCTCCAGCTCCTGCCGGTCGTGGTCGAGGCGGACGCGACGCCCAACCCGGGCGGACTGCCGATCGGCGGCCAGACCCGGATCGACCTGCCGAACAACCATCTGCAATACGCGATCACCTGGTATGGCCTGGCGGCGGCCCTGGTCGCGGTCTACATCGCCTTCTGCTTCGAAGGCGCCCGGCCGCGATGACGGCGCTGCGCCGGGCGGCCGCGGTCGCGATCGCGCTGACCTTCGGCCTGATCGTGCTCGGCGCCTGGGTGCGCGCGACCGGCTCGGGTCTCGCCTGTCCCGACTGGCCGACCTGCTACGGCCACTGGCTGCCGCTGCCCGCCGCGATCCCGGCCGCGGCCGGCTACAGCTACGCCCAGGTGCTCTCGGAATGGGCCCACCGGCTGGTCGCGGGCGTTCTTCTCGGGCCGCTCGTGCTCCTGATCGCAGCCCTCGCCTGGCGCGCCCGCCGCGCCAACCCCCGCCTGCCGGCCTATGGCGCAGGGCTCATGCTGTTGCTGCTGGTGCAGGCGGGGCTCGGCGGCCTCACCGTGCTCGACCAGAACAGCCCCTGGACGGTCGCCCTGCATCTTTCGACAGCGCTCCTGGTGTTCAGCCTGCTCTGGCTGATCTTCGAGCGCGCCCGCCCGCCCGGGCGACCGGCCGCGGCCGCTCCCGACCCGCTCGCCGGCCTCGTCTGGCTGCTGGCGCTCGGCACCATGGCGAGCGCTGCGATGATGACCAAGAGCGGCGCCTCGCTCGCCTGCTCGACCTGGCCGCTCTGCAATGGCGCCCTGATCCCGGACCTGGGCGACGCCCTGGTGCGCCTCAACTTCGCCCACCGCCTGCTGGCGCTCGCGACCGGCCTTTGCCTGCTGGCCCTGGCGGTCCGGGCGCGCGCTCAGCCTGGCCTGCGCCCGCTCGCCGGCCTCGCGCTCGGGCTGATCGCGCTCCAGATCGCGCTCGGCGGCCTGGTCGTCCTCCTGGCGGCGCCGCTCTGGTCGGGTCTTGTCCACCAGGCGTTCGGCGTGCTCACCTTCGGCCTGCTGTCGCTGTTGCTGTGGCGCTCGGGCGGCGATCCGTCCGAGGTCCTGGAGAATTCAGCCCATGCTCGCCTATCGCGCGCTTGAGGAGCGCTTCAAGCAGCTGGCCGACCTGCGGGGCGCGCTCGCGATCCTGAACTGGGACCGCCAGGCGATGATGCCGGCCGGCGGCAACGGCGCGCGCGCCGACCAGATCGCGACCCTCGAGCAGATCGCTCACGAGCGCCTGACCAGCGCCGAGACCGGCGACCTGATCGACGCGGCCGAGCAGGCGGCGGCCGCGCTCGATCCCTGGCAGGCGGCGAACCTGCGCGAGATGCGCCGCAGCTATCGCCGCGCGACCGCCCTGCCGCCGGCGCTGGTCGCGGCGCTGGCGCGCGCCACCACCCATGCCGAGCTGGTCTGGCAGGATGCGCGCGCCAAGGCCGATTTTTCCCTGCTGCGCAAGTCGTTAGAAGAGGTTCTTCGGCTTACGCGTGAGGAAGCGGCAGCCAAGGCTGAAGCGCTCGGTCTGGCGCCCTACGACGCCCTGCTCGAAGGCTACGAGCCGGGCCTGACCGCGGCCGAGATCGATCGCCTGTTCGCGCCGCTCGCGGCCTTCCTGCCGGATCTTCTCGAACGGGTGCTGGCCCGCCAGAGGCCGCCCCTGCCGCTCGCCGGGCCGTTCCCGGCCGCCGGGCAGAAGGCGCTGGGCGAGCGCCTGATGGCGGCGCTGGGCTTCGACTTCGAGCACGGCCGGCTGGACGAGAGCGCGCATCCGTTCTGCGGCGGGGTGCCGGACGACGTCCGCATGACCGCCCGCTACGACGAGAGCGATGCCGCCTCGGGCCTGATGGCGGTCCTGCACGAGACCGGCCATGCGCTCTACAACGCGGGCCTGCCCAGGGCCTGGCGCGGCCAGCCGGTCGGCCGGGCGCGCTCGCTCGCGGTCCACGAGAGCCAGTCGCTGCTGATCGAGATGCAGGTCTGCCGCTCGCGCGCCTTCCTCGGCTATCTCGCGCCGCTGCTGGCCGCGACCTTCGGCGGCGATGGCGCGGCGCTCGCCGCCGACAACCTCTACCGCCGCGCGATCCGGGTCGAGCGCAGCCTGATCCGGGTCGATGCCGACGAGGTCACCTATCCGCTCCACATCATCCTGCGCTACCGGCTGGAGCCCGCCCTGCTCGCGGGCGACCTGCCGGTCGCCGACCTGCCCGGCGCCTGGAACGAGGGCATGCGCGACCTTTTGGGCGTCACCCCGCCGACCGATCGCGAGGGCTGCCTGCAGGACATCCATTGGCCGGGCGGCGCCTTCGGCTATTTCCCCTGCTACACGCTCGGCGCGATGATGGCGGCCCAGCTGTCCGAGGCGCTGCGCGCGGCCCTGCCGGAGCTCGACAGGGAGATCGCGCGCGGTGAGTTCGGCTCGCTGCTCGCATGGCTGCGCGCCAACGTTCACGAGCAGGGCTCGCTGCTCGACACCCGCACGCTCCTGACCCGCGCGACCGGTGGCCCGCTGACACCGCAGCCCTTCCTCGACCACCTCGCGACCCGATATCTGGCTTAGGTCCAGGCGAGCACGGGAACGTCGCGGTTGCCTTGCCGCTGGCCCACGCTCCTGTTCCTGATCGCGCTCGCGGCGCTGGCCATCCAACCTCGGATCCTGCTGGGCGCCCGGGGAGTCTACTATGAGTCGGGCCTCCAGCATGCCCTGATCGGGCTTGCCCTGATCGCCAACGCGCTGACCTACGGGGTCCGGCGGACGGTCAACTGGCCGATCCTGGCGCTGGTCGCCGTCCTCGTGCTGAACCTCGCGTTCGGCGATCTGCACCCGGGGCTCACGCCCGGCCTGATGCTGATCAGCCTGCTGATCCTGGGCATGCCGTGGAGCTTCACCCAGGTGGTCATGGCGCCAGAGGCCCGCCGCGCCGGCGCCCTGGTGATCGCGCTGGCACCGCTCTTGAGCCTCGCCGCGGCCGGCATCCTGCAGGCGGCGGGCCTGCTCCGGCCGCATCCCTTTCGCCTTCAGGGCGCGGCCGGCGATGCGGCCATGTTCGCCATGCTCGCCTTTGCCGGCTTCGCGGTGGCGCTGCACGAGGCGACCCGGCCGGGACGATCCTGGCCCGGCTGGCTCGCGGTGCTCAATCTGGCCTTCGTGATTCTCTCCGGCACGCGCATGGCCATCGTCGCCACCTTCCTGTACGCGGCGATCTACGGGCTGGCCTCGAGCGAGCTCCGACGATGGCTCCGGGCCCGTCCGGTCGCGGTCGCCATCGCCGCCTCGATCCTGGCTGGCGTCGTCCTCTGGTATCTGCCGAACTTGAAGTTTCGCATGATGAGCGGGGGCAGTCTCCGCTGGTCGGAGCGCGACGTCCTATGGCCCTTTTATTTCCAGGAGTTCCTCCGCAGCCCGCTGTTCGGGCGCGGGCTCGGCGCCGGCTTCGTGGCCACCAGCGCGCCGCCGCACAACGAATACCTCCACCTCCTGGTGATCGGCGGCGGGGTGGGCTTCGCGCTCTGCATCGGTGGGATCGTGATGTGGCTTCGCCAGCTGCTGAGGACGGTGGCGGCGGCCGATCGCGCCTTGCTGATCGCGCTGATCCCGGCCGTGGCCGTCTATTGGCTGACCGACAATCTCCTGATCTATTCGACCGCGCTCGCGCTCTACGCCTATCTCGGCCTGCTGCTGCCCGACCCCGGGGCGCCGGCACGCCAGCATATTTGAACGAATTCCTAATTGCCAACAGGCAGACTACGAACTACATTCGCATCCATGCCTGAATGCGATCCGGCGGTCTCTTGACCCGAGGGGTTGGAGAGTGGTGGCAAAAACCCTTCACTGCTATGCCGAAGGGCAAGACGGTGACTGGGAGGCAATCTGCCTCGACCTGGACATCGCCGTGCAAGGACGTTCCTTCGAGGAGGTGTTCGGCTCGCTCCGGGAGGCCATCAGGCTCTACCTCGATTCGGTTTCCAATTTACCCCCCGAGGAGCGAGGGTCCTCACTTTACCGACCGGCGCCGCTCCTGGTCAGGTTGAAGTTCCTAGCACAGGCATTGCGCGGCCTGTTGATGGACCGTGATGGCGATCGGCAGCGACATCAGTTCACCGTATCGCTGGCCGCCTGAGGTGCTCACCGTTGGAATGCGCGCTTCGGTAGACCGGACTGTCTGATCATCGAAGACAATGTGCCGGGCTTGATGTCGTCGTTCTCACTATGGCAGGCGACGACTACCAGCCGCGTCCTGTGATCGACTTGGCCCTTGTAAACCCGGTGGCTGGTTCCGCTCTGCCTGTCGAGTGCAAAGCCGTGGCTTTCCAGGATCCGGATGAAATGGCGGAACTCTCATGAGAGCCTACGATGTTAGTTCGGCTTCGCCGTCCGCAGGATCCGAACGCCCGCTCGAAATTGGCAGGGCAAGGGCCAGCCGGGTGCTCTGATCTCGGAGCCGCCAGCCGCCATTCGACAGCCGCATGACCCGCTGTTCACGTAGCAGATTGACCAGGGTGATGTTCAGCGACCGTCCCGATGCACCGACCGTCATAAGTCCTGTCTCACGGACATGCTCCTTCAAGGCTTCCAGGCTCCAGGCGTGGCCATCCTTTAATGATCCCAGGACGAATTCGCGTCGGCGAACTCCTTCGCTGAGCGCAGGCAGCGGTAGCTGCTGGGATGGCCCAGCTGGAAGCTCCTCATCCCGCAGGAGCGTTCGCAAACACTGCTCTCGGACCTCCAGCGCCCGCAATCTTCTGCCCATTTCCGTACGTAGCCGCACTATTGCGCTGAGGCGCTCTCGAAGGTCCGAACGAATGCCACGCATCTTCGCTGCTCCCAACGCAGTCGTCGCTTAGCATTCGGTCCTACAAGCGGTTTATCATCCCAGTCGGCTCTGATCGTCAAGTTCGTCATTCGCTTCATCGGCGTGACTGTGCAGTCCCCGCTTGCTGGTCGGGACGAGATCGCCTAACCAGAGCCGCTTTGCGAGATCGGGAGAGATGACCCTGCGCTACATCAGCACCCGCGGCGGCGTGGCGCCCTGCGGCTTCGAGGCGGCGCTGTTCGCCGGCCTCGCGGCCGATGGCGGGCTTTATCTGCCGGACGCCTGGCCGCGCATCGAGGAGGGCGAGCTCGAGGCGTTGCAGGGCGCGCCCTACCAGGAGGTGGCAGGGCGGGTGCTGGCGCCGTTCGTCGGCGACGCCTTGAGCGCGGCCGAGCTGGGCACGCTGATCGAGGCGGCCTATGCCGGCTTCGATCATGCCGCGATCGCGCCGCTGCGCCAGCTCGGGGCCAACGACTGGCTGCTCGAGCTGTTCCACGGGCCGACGCTTGCCTTCAAGGACGTCGCGATGCAGCTGCTCGCGCGTCTGTTCGAGTTTTTCCTGAGCCGGCACGGCGCGCGCCCGATCACGATCGTCGGCGCGACCTCGGGCGACACTGGTGCTGCCGCGATCGAGGCCTTTGCCGGGCGCGCGCGCACGACCGTCGTGATCCTCCATCCGCACGGGCGGATCTCCGCGGTCCAGCGCCGGCAGATGACGACGGTGACCGCGGCGAACGTCCACAACCTCGCGATCGAGGGCACCTTCGACGACTGCCAGACCCTGCTCAAGGCGCTGTTCGCCGACCGGGCGGTGCGCGAGCGCCTGAACCTCGCCGCGATCAACTCGATCAACTGGGGCCGGATCATGGCCCAGGCGGTCTACTACGTGAGCGCGGCGCTGGCGCTGGGCGCGCCCCGGCGGCGGGTCGCCTTCGCGGTGCCGACCGGCAATTTCGGCGACGTCTACGCCGGCTACGTCGCCCATCGGCTGGGCCTGCCGGTCGCCCGGCTGATCGTCGCGACCAACCAGAACGACATCCTGGCCCGCTTCTTCGCGACCGGCGTCTATCGGCCGGGCACGGTCGTGGCGACCACCAGCCCGAGCATGGACATCCAGGTCGCGAGCAACTTCGAGCGCCTGCTGCTCGATCTCTGCGGCCAGGATGGCGGTGCGGTCGCCGGGTTGATGGAGGGGTTCCAGACGCAGCGGAGCCTTGCGGTCGGCGCCGATGCGCTCGCCCGGGCGCGCGAGCTGTTCGAGGCCGCGCGCGTCGAGGAGGCGGACGTCGGCGCGGCCATGGCCAGGGTCCTGCGCGCAACCGGCGTGCTGATCGACCCGCATACCGCGGTCGGCGTCGCCGCCGGCCGGCGCTGCCGGCCAGGCCCGAAGATCCCGCTGGTCACGCTGGCAACCGCCCATCCGGCCAAGTTCCCGGACGCCGTGGCCGCCGCGACCGGGGTCAGGCCGACGCTGCCGGCCCGGCTCGCCGACCTCGAGCGGCGGCCCGAGCGCTTCACCCTGCTGCCGAACGAGCTCAGGGCGGTCCGCCGTCAGATCGAGCAGCTGGCCCTGGAGGCCGCATGACCGAGACCACGGAGATCACGACCCTCGAAAGCGGCCTTCGGGTCGCGACCGAGACCATGGCCCACGTCCAGACCGCGAGCGTCGGCGTCTGGGTCGACGTCGGCGCCCGCTACGAGGCGGAGCAGGTCAACGGCGTCGCCCACATGCTCGAGCACATGGCGTTCAAGGGCACGGAGCGGCGCTCGGCGCGCGCGATCGCGGAGGCGATCGAGAACGTCGGCGGCCAGCTCAACGCCTACACCTCGCGCGAGCACACCGCCTACTACGCCCGCATCATGGCGGCCGACCTGCCGCTCGCGGTCGACCTCTTGGCCGACATCCTGCAGCATTCGGCGTTCGACGAGACCGAGCTCGCGCGCGAGCGCGGCGTGGTGGTCCAGGAGATCGGCCAGGTCCAGGACACGCCCGACGATCTGGTGTTCGACCTGTTCCAGGAGACGGCCTTTCCGGGCCAGCCGATCGGCCGCTCGATCCTGGGCCCGGCCGAGCTGATCGCCAACCTGCCGCGTGCCGCGCTCGTCGACTACATGGCCGGCCACTATGGCCCCTCGCGCCTCGTGCTCGCGGCCGCCGGCAAGGTCGAGCACGGCCAGCTGGTCGACCTCGCCGAGCGGCTGTTCCGGGAGCTGCCGGCGCCGGTCGTGCCGCCGGTCGCGCCCGCCCGCTATGAGGGCGGCGAGCGGCGCGAGGCGCGCGATCTCGAGCAGGCGCATCTGTTGCTCGGCCTGCCGGCGATCTCCTATCTCGACGACGACTTCTACGCGCTCCAGGTGCTCTCGACCATGCTCGGCGGCGGCATGTCCTCGCGCCTGTTCCAGGAGGTCCGGGAGAACCGGGGCCTGTGCTACTCGATCTTCTCGTTCGCCTCGAGCTACGCCGACACCGGCCTGTTCGGCATCTACGCCGGCACCGGCGAGAAGGAGGTCGCCGAGCTGGTGCCGGTGGTCTGCGACGAGTTCCTGGGGCTGATCGCCGAGCCGGGCGAGGAGGAGCTCTTGCGCGCGCGCGCCCAGCTCAAGGCGAGCCTGATGATGGCGCTCGAGAGCTGCTTTGCCCAGAGCGAGGAGCTCGCCCGCCAGCTGCTGGTGTTCGGCCGGCGGATCCCGCCCGACGAGATCATCGCCAAGGTCGACGCGGTCGACCAGGACGCGATCCGCAGGGTCGGCCGCCGCCTGCTCGCCGAGGGCGGCCCGACGCTGGCCGCGATCGGCCCGCTCGCCCACCTCCCGGACCTCGACACCATCCGCCGGCGGCTGCAGTAAGGAGCGGAACTGAGGCCGATTCTCAGGCTGGCGCCACGATATGATCGGCGGGTGCGCCGGGCTCAGATCGTGACGGCGATGAGCGGTTCCTTGGTTACGTGTGCGGTGGCCTCAGTTGGCAACCTGCGGCCCGTTTTCTGGACCACGCGGAGGTAGGCTTCGACCGCATCCTCGAGGTTCCGAAGAGCCTCCGCTTTCGAATAACCCCACGTGGCACAGCCCGGGAGCGCCTCGATCCAGGCGCTCCAGCGGCCGTCGTCCTCTTCGGCGAGCTCGGCCGTAAACACGTAGGATGTCACGAGCGTCGTGCCTCGGTTGGCGGTAGCGTCGGTCAGGCTCGGAATATGGCATGAACTGCTCGGCAAATCAAAGAGTTGCGCGGAACTGCGGGGTGCGAGCCTGGTGCGATGGATCGGCGAGCCTTGCGCGGCGTACGTCGGCGCCTAATTTCCCTGCGCGAACGAGGCGGTTTACGCGGGGTGATCCATGGATACCGTCGAGACTGTGGCCGAGCTGCGCGCCGCCGTGGCGGGCTTCCGCCGGCGGGGCCTGCGGGTCGGGTTCGTGCCGACGCTCGGCAATCTGCACGAGGGGCACCTCAGCCTGATCGACCTCGCGCGCGGCCGGGGCGCCGGTGCCGTGGTCGCCAGCATCTTCGTCAATCCCCTGCAGTTCGGGCCGCAGGAGGACTTCGCCGCCTATCCGCGGACCTTCGAGGAGGACTGCGCGGCGCTGATCGGCCGGGGCACCGAGCTGCTGTTCGCGCCCGCGCTCGAGGTCATGTACCCGGGCGATCAGGCGGCGGCCACCCGGGTCGAGGTGCCGGGCCTCTCGACCATCCTCTGCGGCCACTTCCGGCCGGTCCACTTCGGCGGCGTGACCACGGTCGTCAGCCGGCTGTTCAACATGGTCCAGCCCGACCTCGCGGTGTTCGGCGAGAAGGACTACCAGCAGCTGGTCATCATCCGGAAGATGGCCCGGGACCTCGCCTTCCCGATCGAGATCGTGCCCGGGCCGACCGTGCGCGAGGCGGACGGCCTCGCGATGAGCTCGCGCAACCGCTATCTCTCGGCCGCGGAGCGCGAGGTCGCGCCCGAGCTCCAGCGGACGCTGCAAGCCGCCGCGGCCGCGGTCGCCGCCGGCGAGCGGCCGCTGGCGGCGATCGAGGAGCGCGCGCAGGGCCGGCTCGAGGCCGCAGGCTTTCGACCCGAGTACGTGGCCGTGCGCGACGCGGCGACGCTCGCCGAGCCGACCCCGGACCAGCGGCGGCTGATCGTGCTGGCCGGTGCCTGGCTGGGCAAGACCCGGCTGATCGACAACGTCGCCGTCGACGCCGCCTGAGCCCGTGGCTTGCCCGGTGCCGGGCGGGTCGCGCACGCGGCCGTCGGTGTCGCCCAGGGAACGGATCGGCGCAGGCTTGCCGGGTCTGGGACCCGGGATCGCTTGCGTCTCGCGCCGGCCTGGCCGACAGTCCGGCCATCGGAGCAGCGGTGGGCCCGGGTCCCGGGTCAGCGATGGAGGCGGCATGGATCGGCGCCCGAGGCAATGGCCATTGCGCCTCGCCGGCAGCGCTTTCGGGCTCGGGGCCGGTCTGGTCGGCCTGTTCAGCCTGCTCGGGCCCGCGGGGCTCTCCGACCTCGAGCGCGAGCGGGCGGCGGGCTTTGGCATCGCGGCGCTGGTGGTCGGCGCGGTCGCGCTGCTCGGCTCGCTCGCGACCCGCGACGTCCATGCCCTCTGGTATTGCTCGCCGCGCCGCTGGCAGGCGTTCCGCGCCGATCTGCTCGACGGGCCCGAGGTTCCGCCGGCTGTGGCGACCCGCAAGCCGCTCAGGCCAACGGATGACGCCAGCGCAAACCCTTGAAGCGGGCGAAGTCGCGATCGCAGGTGATCCACTCGCAGCCGTGCTCGATCGCCAACGCCGCGAAATAGGCGTCGGGCACCAGCGGACCGCGCGCCGCACTTTCATGGCACAGCCTTGTGAAGATCGGCCAGTGGCGCGCGCCCGGCCGGATCGGCGTACAGTTCGGCTGCGCTAGCAGATACGTCGCAAAGGTCAGCGCCTCGTCGATTGTGCTCGGCACGCGGAAGATGCGCCGGTTGGTCAAAATGCGGACGACCCCGGCGAGCACGAGTTCGGAAATGGCATAGGGCTGGTCGGCGAAGACGACCTCGACGAGCCAGGCCCGATAGCGCTCGTGGTCGGTGGCGTCCCGACGGTGGGCGTAGATCAGGACGTTGACGTCCGGCAGGATCAATCGATCCCGTCCATCAAGTCCCAGAGCGCCTTGCTGTCGTTGAGATCGACCCCCGGCTGGAGGCCACCCCCTCCCGATGTCGGCAGCTCGACTGAGGGGCGTTGCCTGGCGACGGCCCGGCGCGCGAGGCTCTCACGCAGAGACTGCTCGACCAGTTCGGTCAGCGTCAGCCCATGGGCCAAGGCAAACGCCTTGACTTGGCGGAGAAGGTCGTCGTCAAGGCGAATTGTGGTCCTCATGGAGGCGAACCTACCCGCCTGGTCATCAATATGTCCAGCTGCGTCATCAATATGTCCGTCGACGGGTAAGGACGCGGGCCTGCTGGGAAAAGTTTTCCGGCATGAGCGCCGTCCGAAGATTGTGTCGGCTCGCCGAGCGCCTTCCGCAAGGCGAACGCATCCCTGGTCTGTTACGACGAGCTGGCGGCGATCATGCTTGCCTGACTGACCCATCAAGGCGCCGCGCCGGCGGCCCCGGGTCGCCGGGCGGCGCGGTTAAAGGTCGGGCAATCAGTTTGCGCTAGGGCTTCGGGCAACCCACGCAAGGAGGCTGCCGCCAATGTTTGTCCGCTGGATGCTGCTCGCCGCCGCACTCCTTTGCGGCCTGCCCCAGCTCTCGGCCGAGGCCGCGATCCTGATCGAGGCGCAGAAGTATGGCGAGCCGTTCCGCATGGTGATCGACGACGAGCAGCAGCGCGCGCTGATCAGCACGGCGCGGGGCGAGAGCCTGGTCGACCTGCAGCAGGGGCAGATCTATGTCCGGGGCCCGGGCGGCGTCGCGCGCCGGGTGTCGATCGGACGGCAGCCCTTGCCGGCCAGCCGCCTCTATCGGGTCGAGCCCTGGGGGCCGGGCCCGGTGGTCGCCGGCCAGTCGACCGTCTACCAGGTGATCACCTACGGCGACCAGATCTGCGCCGAGATGCTGGTCAGCGGCTGGATGAAGCCGTTCGTGGCGCCCGTGGTCCAGGCGCTCGACCTGCTGGAGGAGATGAGCGGCACGCCGCGCGGCCGGGGCTGCGAGCGCATCCCGTTCTCGGTCTACGCCGCGCGGGGCTGGCCGATCATGGCCGGCAAGATCGATCACCTGACCTTCGAGACCAGGACCATACGCTTCGACTACCAGCCGCCGGCGCGCGAGCTGGCGCTGCCGGCGCACTTCGAGACCACCCGCCCCGACCAAGTCGTGCTCCAGGCCTTCGCGCCCAAGCCCTGAGCGGCAGCCGGGCCCAGGGTCAACGTCAGTCCTGACCCAGCGCCCGCCGCAACTCTTGCGCCGCCGCGCTCTCCAGCCCCGGCAGGTCGCGCTCAATAATCCGCCAGATCCTCTGCTGGTCGATCTGGAAGTATTGGTGAACCAGGACGTCACGCAGGCCCGCCCAGTCCGCCCAGGCGACGTCGGGGTGACGCTCGCAGAGATCCCGCGGCAGGTTCTTGACCGCTTCGCCGATGCTGGTCAGAGCCGCAGCACAGGCTTGTTGGGCGGTCCGATCGGCCAGGAAGGCGCTCACGTCCATTCCCGACGTGAAGCGGCGGAGGTCCTGGATCGCCTGCAGGATATCGTCGAGCCGTTGCGCCTCGCGTCGGACCACCAGCCTCAGGCTCCTTAGAAGATCCGGGTCGCCTCTCGTTCGACCTCCGGCCGGACGAACCGTTTGAGCATCTTGCGTTCGACCAGATCGATCGGCCGGTCCAGCAGGTCCTCGGCTTCCAGCTTGATCCGGACGAGGTCGAGCAGCGAGAAATCGGCGCCGGGCGCGACGTCGATCGCAAGGTCGATGTCGCTGTCCGGACCGGCCTCGCCGCGGACCAGCGATCCGAACACATAGAGGTGCTCGACCCCGCGCTTCTTGAGCTCGGGTGCGTGCTGACGCAGGATCGCGATCGTCTTGCCGAGGTCCGGGGGCGGGCGGTCATGCAGGCCCAGATAGCTCTCGATCGCCTGCCGCACGAGATCCTGGACGCTCGACTGACGCTTTGCGGCCAGCTGCTTTACGCGGCTGCGCAGCTCAGCGGGCACGCGAACCGACAGGAAGGCCTCGGTCAATGCGAATCCTCCTTGTTATCTTGTGCACAAGCTAACAAGCCCGCGCGGGTCCGGCAAGGCCAGGCTTACATCAACCGCTGGCTCTTGAAGCTGGTGTGGCGGTTCTTGCCGACGATCACGTGGTCGTGGACCGAGATCCCGACCGGGGCCAGCGCCTGGACCACCTGCTTGGTCATCTCGATGTCGGCCCGCGACGGGGTCGGGTCGCCGCTCGGGTGGTTGTGGACCATGATGATCGCCGAGGCCTGGAGCTCGAGCGCGCGCCGCGTGATCTCGCGCGGGTAGAGGGGCGTGTGGTCGACCGTGCCGCGCTGCTGGACCTCGTCCCGGATCAGGATGTTCTTGCGGTCGAGGAACAGGACCCGGAACTGCTCGATCGGCTCGTGGGTCAGCGCCACCTGGAGGTAGTCGATGAGCGCCGTCCAGGAGCCGATCACCGGCCGCTCCCGGATCTGCTCGCGCAGCACCCGCTGCAAAAGCTCGCCGATCGCCCGCAGCAGGATCAGGGTCTCGCGCCGGCGCCAGAGCCGGATCTTTTCCCAATCCCAATCCTGCGCCTGGCGGGGATCGGCCTTCTTGGCCGCTTCCAGCGCCCGCATCTGGCGGCCGGCCGCCGAAAGATCATCGGGCCCTGCGTCCTGGTCGCGCGCGAAGTCGTCGGACAGGCGGTAGCCGAGATAGGCGTCGATCTCGGGATTCTTTCTTTGCAGATCCTCGATCTCGGCGAGTGCGGTGGGCTCGGCCTTGAGGATCGCGCCGAGGCTGCCGTAGCGCGCCAGCAGCTCTTTGGCGAGCGGCTTGGTGTCCGCGATGTCGATGCTGAAGAACAGCAGCAGCTCGAGCAGCTCATAGTCGGGCAGCGCTTCCGGCCCGGCCTCGAGGAAGCGCGCTCGCAGGCGATTGCGGTGGCCGGCGTTCTGCGCCCGCTTGCGCAGGGCTCGGAACGATCGGACCTCCTGGGCGTAGGGCGCCGGCGCGTCGGCGAGGCCGCCCTGCGGCGCCTGGCCGTTCGCGGGCAGCGCCGCGGCCAGCTGGCGGAGCGGCTCGGGAGAGGCGAAGGCCCAGCTCTGCCGGTCGCGGTCCCAGCTGCCGCCGTGCCGCTTCAGCAGCTCGCGGTGGGCGAAGGTGTTGCCAGAAACCAGATAGCGGGCGGCGCCGGCCTGGTCCGGAGCCTCGCGCAGCTCGAGCCCGGCGCGGCTCAGCGCCTCGATGAGCGGTGTGATCGCGGGATCGGTCTGCAGCCCCTGCATGGCTGCAGCATATACCCCGTCGGTTTTTAAAATTCCATTAATAAGCTACCTGGGGTTGATACGCCGCTACCACTCCGGGTGGTGCAGCCCCGCCGGCGACAGCGTGAACACCTCGCAGCCGTCCTCGGTGACGCCCACGGTATGCTCGAACTGGGCCGACAGCTCGCCGTCGCGGGTGATCACCGTCCAGCCATCCTCCGTGCTGAGCTTGACCTTCCAGCCGCCGGCATCCCAGTTGCCGGCGTTGATCATCGGCTCGATGGTGAAGATCATCCCCGGTCGCAGGACCAGCTCGCGCTGCACCGCGGCCTCGCCCGGCCGCCTCTGGCGCTCCTTCTTCGCCTTCTTGTCCCGCGACGTCGCGTAGTGCAGCACGCTCGGCGCGTCGTGGAACACGCGGCCGATGCCGTGGCCGCAGTAATCCTGGACCACCGAATAGCGAAACCGCTCGGCATAGGTCTGGATGGCGCTGCCGATGGCGCTGAGCGTGGCCCCCGACCGGACCGCATGGATGCCCTGCCACATCGCCTCGTAGGTCACCTGGCACAGCCGGCGCGCCTTGATCTTGGGGATGCCGGCGAAGAACATCCGGCTGGTGTCGCCGTGCCAGCCGTCGAGGATCACGGTGACATCGATGTTGAGGATGTCGCCATCCCGCAGGATCCGGCTCTCGCTCGGGATGCCGTGGCAGACCTCGTGGTTGATCGAGGTGCAGATCGACTTCGGGTAGCCGCGGTAGTTCAAGGGCGCGGGCGCCGCGCCGTGGTCGAGGATGAAGCCGTGGCAGCGCCGGTCGAGCTCGCCCGTGCTGACCCCGGGCCGGACGTGGCCGTCGATCATGTCGAGCACGGCCGCGGCCAGCTGGCCGGCCCGGTGCATGCCGGCGAACGCCTCGGGCCCGTGCCGCGGCACCTGGGCCTCGCTGGCCGGGCCTCGGGCGGTGGTGATCTGATCGTGCATCATGACGAAGGCGACCATCGCTCTATGGAACCACCGGCAGCGGTCCGGCCAGCCGGATCTCGTCGACCGTGACCGTGCACGCCCGGCACCAGGCTTCGACCCCGGCGTCCCTGGCCAGGCCGGCGGCCAGGGCGTAGCCCGGGTCGAGGTCGGCCGCGAGGCGGAAGTCCGCGCAGTCGGTCCGCTGCACCACGTACAGCATGACCGCCCGCGCGCCCTTCGCGACCTCGCGGCTCAGGGCCTTCAGATGCCTCACCCCGCGGGCGGTCACGGTGTCGGGGAACTCCGCGCCCGACGTGCGCTTGAGATGTACGTTCTTGACCTCGACAAAGCAATCCGGCCGGCCGCCGCCCTGCAGCAGGAAATCGACCCGGCAGCCCCGATCATAGGCGACCTCGCGGCGGATTTTTTCGTAACCCGACAGCTCCGGGACCAGCCCCGCCCGCAGCGCCTCCTCGACCAGCCGGTTGGGATGCATGGTATTGATCCCGACCAGCCCGCCTTCGACCTCGACCAGTTCCAGCGTCAGCGGCAGCTTGCTCGAGACGCGGGCCGAGCGCGACAGCCAGACCGGCGCCCCCGGCGCATCCAGCCCCAGCATCCGCCCGGGGTTCGGGCAATGCACCGTGACCAGGCCGCCGTCCGCGAGCGCGACGTCGGCCAGAAACCGCTTGTAGCGCCGCACCAGACGGCCGGGGATCAGCGGTTCGGGCCAGCGCATCTGTTGCCGTTTTCCGAACTCAGGACAGGGCGGACCCTGCGCTTCTGTCGACGATCCGTGGCCGATCGTCAACCGCTCGGCCGCAGTCGTCAACCGACCTCCTGCCCCAGCCCCGATCGCGATCGATCCACGGATCGACGGCTTTCCTGCGCGGCTAGTCGACCCGGGCGCGATCGCTCAGGGGCTTTCGACGGGCCGGACTGGGCCGCGAGCTGCTCAAGCTGCCTCCGCATGTCCTCGGGCAGCCCCTTGGCCGGCGGGCAGTCGGGGCCGAGGACTCGCGTGGCGAAGAGCTTGGGCCAAGACGGTCGGTTCGCCGCGTTGAGCGCATGTCGCAGAGCGCGCGGGCGAGGCCGCGGGTCTGGCCTCGGGCACGTCGCGGCTCACAGGCGAGATCACCGAGGAACTTCGCGAGATCCTCGTCGTAGGTCTGTTCCGTGGCCCACTTGGGCGGACCCCACGGAAAACGGCTCGCGGCTTCCGGATCGCCGGCGTTGAACATCACGTTGGGGTGCGATTGCCATGCCACGGGGAACTCGGGGCGCGACGGGCCGATCATCGGTCTCGCAGCGCCTCGGTCAAGCGTTCGACCAGCCTCTTCCGCCGGCTTTCGATCGGTAATGTCGGCCGCTGACATCCAGTGATCGCCTTATCGGCCTCGGTCTCGGTCATCGGCTCAACGGTGCTGTCGCGGAGGTCGGCGAAGTCCCAATTGCTGCGTCGGACGACCAGAGCGCGCCACAGGGCCGCTCGGCGGAGGTCGGCGCCCTGGAGCTGGGCGCCGCTGAGGTCGGCGCCCTGGAGCTGGGCGCCGCTGAGGTCGGCGCCCTGGAGCTGGGCGCCTGGCGAGCGTCGAGCGCCCTGGAGCGAAGCGCGGCACTGAGGTCGGCGCCCTGGAGCTGGGCGTACTGGAGGTCGGCGCCCTGGAGCTCGGCGCCGCTGAGGTCGGCGCCCTGGAGCTGGGCGTCGGTGAGGTCGGCGCCCTGGAGCTCGGGCGTCGTACGCAGGTCGGCGCCCTGGAGCTGGGCGGCTGGCTGGAGGTCGGCGCCCTGGAGCTGGGCGCGCCGAGGTCGGCGCCCTGGAGCTGGGCGTGCTGAGGTCGGCGCCCTGGAGCTGGGCGCCGATCGATTCGTCAGAGTCGGCGCCCTGCGCGAGGATGGCGCGTCAGGTCGCGCGCGAGGTCGGCGTTCGCGAGGAAGGCGCCTGCTGCAGTCAGCGAAGGCGAGATTGCGGCCGCGCAGGTCGACCCGCTTGACCTTGCTCAAGTCCTTGCCATCCCAGCCTTCGGGCTTCTGCGCCACCTCGACCTCGCGCAGGTCGGCGTAGGTCCGGATGCCGATGAAGTTCAGCAGCTCGGCGAGCCTCGGTTCTAGGCTGCCAGAGGGACTGTCGCGAGAAGGCGCTGAGCGAGCAAGACGACCAGGCCGACCGTCGTGCATGTTCCGCGTGAGGCTTGTCCGGAGCGCAGCCCGCGGAGCTCAGCGCCAGGCGCGGGCGAGGATGCCGCCGTCGGCGTCGGCTCCGGCTCGGCGGATCGGTGGGGTCCGACCCTGCAGCGCGTCCCGGGCGAGCCGGTAGGTGTGCCGGCCGAAGAGGGTCGCGAGGCCGATCAGAAAGACCAGCCAGCTCGTGCCGAGCCAGCCGTGGCGCCGGCAGATAGCGGGCCCAAAGCGCGAGCAGGGTGAGCGGTACCAGCCACCAGGCGAGAACACGGCGAGCAGGTTCTCCAGCCGGGCGAGCGGCGGGGCGGTCGGCCGCAGGCAGCTCGAACTCGGTGCGGACCAGGTTGGTGAGCAGCCAGGGGTCGGTCTTGTCGTCGAGGGCCACGCCGTCGGGGAAGATCGCGGGCAGGGTCGCGAGCGTCCGCCACAGGCGCTGCAGATAGAAGTGCAGGTAGCAGTAGACCGCGGCGAGGATGGCGGCGCCGACCACGTAGAAGCCGGCAATCGGGATCGGCGTGTTGATGATCGGCAGCGGCGAGCTCGCGGTGTTCAGGATCAGGGCGACGTCCGTGGTCGTGCCGATCACCAGCCAGGAATAGACGCAGGCCGCGAGCAGGCCGATGAAGACCTTGCGCGCCTCGCCGGAGATCGCCTTGACCTGCTCCAGCGCCGGGAATTTTTCGATCTCGGGCGGCAGCTTGGCGCCGGTGAGGTCGCTGCCGGCGAGGTGCTCGGGCAGGAGCCCCTCGACCTCGGTGAGATCCCGCCCTCGCAGGTCCCGGCCGCGCAGCTCTTCGGCCCGCAAGTCGGACGCGCTGGCGCGCGGCGCAAATGATGCCGGTGCTTCCTCGAGCCCTTGCGGCGCGGCGGGTTGGGACTGCTCGTTCAAGGGCTGCGCATTTCGCTGGCGCGTCAATTTCCTAAGGTTGCGGCCAAAACCTTAGCGCGAGCGACAGCCGGCGGGAAGCTCCTTTCGGGGCTGCGCCCGATCGGGAGCCTGCCGAGCCGGCGACCGGCTCGAGGCGGTCGCCGTCTATCCCGTAGATGAGGACAGCGCCCCTACCTCGATTTCAAGGAGCCGTGATGCGCATTTTGGTGTTGTCCAGCGCCTACAACAGTCTGACCCAGCAGGCCCATGTCGAGCTCGCGGCGCAAGGCCATGTCGTGGCGGTCGCGAGCGGCATGCGGGTGGCGGGGATGCGGGCGGCGGTCGGGCGGTTCCGGCCCGATCTGATCCTCTGCCCGATGCTGAGCCAGGTGATCCCGAAGGATATCTGGGAGCGGCATCCGTGCCTGATCCTGCACCCCGGGATCGTCGGCGACCGCGGCGGCCATTCGCTCGACCGGGCGATTCTCGACCAGGAGGCGGAGTGGGGCGTGACCGTGGTGCAGGCGGCCGAGCAGGTCGAACTCGGGGCCGATCTGGGCGAGCTGGCGCTGCAAGCTGCGCGCGGCCAGCAAGAGCAGCCTCTATCGGGACGAGATCACGGCGGCCGCGATGCAGGCGATGATGGTCGCGGTCCAGCGCTTCGAGAGCGGCCTGTTCGTGCCGGCGCCGCTCGATTATTCGCGGCCGGGCGTGCGGGGGCGCTATCGGCCGCTGCTGCGGCCCGAGGAGCGCGGGATCGACTGGTCGGCCGATCCCGTGGCGACGATCGTCCGCAAGATCCGGTCGGCCGATGGCTGCCCCGGGGTCCTGGACGAGATCCTGGGCGAGCCGGTTTTCCTGTACGGCGCCCATGAGGAGGGCGGGCTGGTCGGCCGGCCCGGCGAGGTCATCGCCAGGCGCCATGGCGCGATCTGCCGTGCGGCCGTCGATGGCGCGGTCTGGATCTCGCATCTGAAGCGGGCGGGCGGGGCCGCGGGCCAGCACTTCAAGCTGCCGGCCGCCCTGGTCCTGGGCGAGCGGCTCGAGGGCGTGCCCGAGGTCGCGCTGCCGATCGATGCCGTGACCCCTTGCCGGACCTACCGCGACATCTGGTACGAGGAGCGGAACGAGGTCGGCTACGTCAACTTCCGCTTCTACAACGGCGCCATGGGCACCGACCATTGCGAGCGGCTGGCCGCGGCCGTGCGCCATGCCCGCGGGCGGCCGACCAAGGTGATCGTGCTCTCGGGCGGGCGCGACTTCTTCTCGAACGGCATCCATCTCAACCTGATCGAGGCCGCGGCCGATCCGGCCGCAGAGTCCTGGCGCAACATCAATGCCATGAACGATCTGGTGCTGGCGATCCTGAGCGCGACCGACCGGCTGACGATCGCGGCGCTCTACGGCAGCGCCGGGGCCGGCGGGGTCATGCTGGCGCTGGCCGCGGACAAGGTGCTGGCGCGCGACGGGATCGTGCTCAATCCCCATTACCAGGGCATGGGCGGGCTCTACGGCTCCGAGTACTGGACCTACTCGCTGCCGAAGCGGGTCGGGCCGGAGCGAGCGCTGGAGCTGACCGGGCGGTGCCTGCCGATCGGCGTGCGCAAGGCGCAGGCGATCGGCCTGATCGACGACGTGATCCTCGAGGATCATCTGGGCGAGAGCCCCTTTGGCCGGTTCCGCGAGCAGATCGCGCGGATCGCGGAGAGCCTCGCGGGGAGCCCGCGTTACGCCGGCTGGCTCGCGCGCAAGCGGGCGGTCCGGGAGCGGGACGAGCGGTGCAAGCCGTTGCAGCGGTATCGAGCGGACGAGCTCGAGGCGATGACGAAGAACTTCTGGGGCGAGGACCGCTGGCTATCACCTGGCGAGAGCGGCCTTCGTCCGCAAGCAGGCGCGCCAGGGCGAGATGAGGTGGCCCGCGGCGCTCGAGATCCTCGGTGGCCACAGGCAGGGTGGGCAGGAAAGACGTGCCGCGAGGCCCCGGGCGCATGCGCGCTCCGGCTGGTCCCTGAGCCGAGCCGGGCGCCATGCCGCGTAGCAGGTACCGGCCGTAGCGCGCGCGGCTCTGGCGGCGAGGCTGCACGAGAGGCCGCGGCGGGGGCAGCGGCCTTGGTCGCGGCCCAGGCGCCCCCGCCGCCGCCTGCCGGTCAGCCCGCCGCGGCCAGGCGTGCCGGTGCTGCGAGCGCGCACTGGCGCTCGGTGGTCGGGTCGATGACCTCGGTCACCTCGGTGATCCGGTTGGCCGGGAAGCCGGACAGGCGCGCGTGCTCGCGGATCTGCTCCTCGCTCGCGGCGAGGTAGACGCAGAAGGTCTTGTCCGCGGTCACGTAGGAGTGCTGCCACTGGATGCCCTCGATGCGCGCGAGCGCGCCGTTCGAGACCTTGGCGGCCTCGCCCAGGCCGGCGGGGCCCTGGCTCCCGATCCCGGGCACCTCGCGCTCGATCACGAACTTCCTCAACATCGTCGTTTCCTCTCGTTCATGAAGATGGCGGCAAGCTAGTCCGGCGCCGGGCTGGCCAGAAGATGGCGGAAATGACATTCTGCACTGGCGAAGATGCCAGACCGCTTGCGCCTGCGGGCGCGCGCGGCCATCGTGGCCGGACTCCTGGAAGGTTGGGAAAAAAGGCGATGATCGACGTCACCGTGCTGCTCCTGGACGGCGGCTTCCTGTCGACCGCGATCGGGCCGATGGAGGTGTTCCGCTGCGCGGGCGTCTTGTGGAACGTCTTGGGCGGCGAGGCGCCGGACCCGCGCTTTCGGGTGACGCTTGCCTCGGCCGACGGCGGCGCCGTCCGCGCCGACCCCGGCGTCGGTCTGACCGGCGCCCGTGCCCTCTCGGAGGTGCGCGCCACGGACCTGGTCTGGGTGCCGGCCGCGGGGCTGGACCTCGAGACGATCGTGGCGAGCGGGTTCGACGTCGACGCGGCGGTGGCGCGCAACGCCAGGGTGATCCCCTGGCTGCAGCGGCAGGCGGCGCGCGGTGCCGGGATCGCCGGCGTGTGCTCGGGCGTGGCCCTGCTGGCGGCGGCGGGGCTGCTGGAGGGCAGGCGCGCGACCACGCACTGGGCGCTCGCCGAGCAGTTCCGGCGGCGGTTCCCAAAGGTCGACTGGCGGCCCGAGTACCTCGTCACCGATGCCGGCGGCGTCTACTGCGGCGGCGGCGTCAACGCGGCTTCCGACCTCAGCCTCTATCTGGTCGAGAAGCTCTGCGGCCGCGAGGTCGCGGCCGAGTGCGCCAAGGCGATGCTGATCGAGTTGCCGCGGCTCTGGCAGGTGGCGTTCGCGCATCTGGACCTGGGGCCGGGCCAGCACGGGGACGAGGTCATCCTGCGGGCCCAGGAGTGGCTGCACGAGCACTACGACCGCCGCGAGGTCCGTCTCGAGGCGCTGGCGCGCCGGCTCGGCATGAGCCCGCGCAACTTCATCCGGCGGTTCAAGGAGGCGACCGGCCGGACGCCGCTCGCGTATCTGCAGAGCCTGCGGATCGCGACCGCCAAGCGGCTGCTGGAGAACGGCCGGGGCACGATCCAGGAGGCGAGCGCCGCGGTCGGCTACGACGATCCGATGTTCTTCCGCAGCCTGTTCCGCCGCCACACCGGCCTCTCGCCGACCGAGTACCGCCAGCGCTTCGGCCGCCAGCGCCCGGCGACCGCCGCAGCGTGAGCCATCGCCGCCGATGGTTCCGGACAAACTCCACCGGACATCCCACAGACGAAAGGGTTGGAGGCACTATGTCGGGAACCTTTGCCGGGGCAGGCCCTCAGGTGGGCGCGTCGGCGAGGTCGAGGCGGCGTTCGATGCGGTCCAGGCGGGACTTGATCGTCTCGATCTCGCCACGGTGGCGGGCGAGGTCGCCGTGCATGGTTGCGAGATAGCCCTGCGTCTTGATCGCCTGCGGTCGTCGCTCATGACGGTCTCTCTCTCTCTCTCTCTCTCTCTCTCTCTTCTCTCTCTCTCAGGATGCAGCGGAAGCCCAGGTGGCTGGTCGAGGTGTCGACCGGCTGGGCGTGGCGGGCGGCCGGGCGGTAGCGCCGGCAGTAGTTGGGCGGCGCCGCAGGCGCGCCGCCCTTGATCACCTCACTATGGGTTTCCTTTGCCGTTCGCTCCCGGCCCGCCGCAGGCTGGCGCGGTGCCGCCACGAGCGCCGATCAATCGCTGCCCCTGCTCATGTTCGCCTTGCGCATGGCCTCATCGACCGCCTTCTTCATGCTCAAGGTGTCCGCGCCCTGGCGTGGCGGGTATTCGGCTATGCTTTGCAAGTGCGCCTGGAGGAACGGCCCGGCGGCGGTCGGCGCCCACAGCTTCTGGGCAAAGAATTTTCGACCGATGTAGCCCCATTCGTGGGATTCCGGGTCCATCTTCTCCATCGGATCCATCAGCAGATTGAACAGATAGGGCACGCTCGGATAGGTCTTGTCGTTCCACCAGATCCCATCCTTCTTGATTCCGAAGGCAAGCTTCCAATGATCGACCCGGATCGCCATCAGGTCGGTCTCGTCGTAATAGAAATATTCGCGCCGCGCCGACTTCTCCGTCTTGCCGTTCCACAGATCGAGATTGTCGTAGCCGTCGAGATGGACCTTGTAGGTCACGTCGCCGAGCTTGGCTCCGGTCAGCAACTGCTGCTTGAGGTCGGGCAGCCCCGCCGCGGCCGCGAGCGTGACGTAAAGGTCCTCATGGCTCTGCAGGGCGTTCGAGGCGGTCCCGGCAGGGACGACGCCCGGCCAGCGCAGGAGGCAAGGGACGCGCACGCCGCCCTCCCAGGTCGTGCCCTTCTCGCCGCGGAACGGCGCGTAGCCGCCGTCGGGCCAGAACGCCAGTTCGAAGCCGTTGTCGGTCGAATAGATGACGATCGTGTTGTCGGCGACGCCGAGCTCGTCGAGCTTGTCCAGAAGCCTGCCGACGAGCTCGTCGTGCTCGAGCATCTTGGCGCGCACCAGGTCCTCCTCGGCCCGCCCTTCGTCGACCGCCATCTGGACGTATTTCGGCTGCGGGTGCGACCAGATGTGGATCGCGGTCGAGTTGAACCAGCAGAAGAAGGGCTTGTCGCTCTTGCCGTTCTTGTCGAGCCACTCGATCGTCGCGTCTGTGACCTCGGAGTCGAAGGTCTTCATGCGCTCGCGCGTCAGGGGGCCCGTATCCTCGATCCGCTGCTTGCCGACGCGGCCGAACTTCGGGTCCTCGGTCGGGTCGTCGTTGTCGGTCGCCCAGGTGTGCAGGACACCGCGCGGCCCGAACATCTTCTTGTATTCGGGGTTCTTCTGGCCGGGGTAGTCGAGCTCCTCGGGCTCTTCCTCCGCGTTCAGATGATAGAGGTTGCCGAACCATTCATCGAAGCCATGCACGGTCGGCAGGAACTCGTTGCGGTCGCCCAGGTGGTTCTTGCCGAACTGCGCGGTCGCATAGCCGGCGGACTTCAGGACCTCGGCAAGCGTCGGGTCCTCCTTCTGGATGCCGCGCTTCGATCCCGGGATGCCGATCGTGGTCATGCCGGTGCGGATCGGCATCTGGCCGGTGATGAAGGCGGCCCGGCCGGCCGTGCAGCTCGGCTGCCCGTAGTGGTCCGTGAAGAGCATACCCTCCTTGGCGATGCGGTCGATGTGCGGCGTCTTGCCCATAAGCCCGAGCGAATAGGCGCCGAGATTCCAGTAGCCGATATCGTCGCCCCAGATCACGAGGATGTTCGGCTTCCGCCCCGGCGTCGCCGCCGGCTGCGCCTGCGCCTGTGCGCCCGCCATCGGGACGGCCGATGCCAACGCGGACACGGCCGCAAGCGTCGTGCCGCCCAGCAGCAGGTCGCGCCGGTTGAGACCCTGGCCGTCATTCGGCACGGCTCCCGGATCACGACCCGGCTGGCCGTCGATTTTCGTCGCTCGAGTGGTCATTGCTCGTTCCCTTCCTGGCCTTGGTTGGTCATCAGCACGCGCTGTCCGGTCGGACGACGCATCGGAAGCCCAGGTGGCTGGTCGAGGTGTCGACCGGCTGGGCGTGGCGGGCGGCCGGCCGGTAGCGCCGGCAGTAGTTGGGCGCGCACAGGTGCGAGCCGCCCTTGATCACCTTGCGGGGAATCCGGATCTGCGGCTGGCAGGGGTCGTAGCTCTCCTGCTCGCGGCCGCCGCGGGGGTTGTCCGGGATGCAGCAGGCCTTGGACGCATCCGCCGCGTGCTCGGCCGTGAACCAGTCGGTGGTCCACTCCCAGACGTTGCCGATCAGGTCGTGGATGCCGTAGCCGTTGGCCGGGAAGGCGGTCACCGGCGAGGTCCGCTCATAGCCGTCGAGGCGCGTGTTCTCGTGGGGAAAACCGCCCTGCCAGGTGTTCGCCATCTGGCGGCCGCCGGGCGCGAACTCGTCGCCCCAGGCGAACTCGGCGCCGTCCAGCCCGCCGCGCGCGGCGAACTCCCATTCCGCCTCGCTCGGCAATTCCTTGCCCGCCCACCTCGCGTAGGCTTCGGCGTCGCGGTAGGCGATATGGACCACCGGATGCTCGGTAAGGCCGGCGATCGAAGACCGCGGGCCATAGGGCCGCCGCCAGGTGGCGCCGAACTTGAACTGCCACCACTGCGACCAGTCATTGAGGTCGACCGGGCCCTTGGGCGGGCTGAACGCGAGCGAGCCCGCGCGCAGCATGTGCGGCAAAGCATCCGGATAGTCCTTGGGGTCGGGCGGGGTCTCGGCGAGCGTGACGTGCCCGGTCGCCTTGACGAAGCGCAGGAACTCGCGGTTGGTGACCGGCGTCCGGTCGATCCAGAAGCCGTCGACCCGGACCGCGTGCGCCGGTGCCTCCTCCGGATAGTGCCGGTCGGAGCCCATCCGGAAGGTCCCACCCTCGACCCAGACCATCCCCGGCGGTGCGGGCCCAGCCTCGCGCCTGGCGCCGCTGACATTCTGTGCGATCATGAGAACTCCCCAACCCCCTCGATGACTTTGCGTCGGCATGTAGATTTCCGAGCCGTTGCCTTGGGAGCGGGTTGACAGCATGTCTACGGGGTCCGCATGGCTTACGGATCATGGCGTCGAGGCCCGCCGTCGCAACCGGTGGCGCTCAGAACCGCATCGCGGCGCCGACGGCCGGGCCGTACATGGTCACGTCCCACTTGAAGTTGTTGTGGTCGTAATCCTGGTGCAGCGCCCGGTAGCCGATCGCGAAGGTCGTCGGGTGGCCGAAGAGCGTCGTCCGGTAGCCGAGAAAGGCCTGCGCGTTCCAGGCGAAGTCGGAGCCGACCCCGAAGCCGCCGACGTTGGCCTCGCTCGCGATCGTCCAGTGATCCGAGAGATCAAGCCCAAAGCGCGAGCCGATCAGCGGGTCGACCCAGCTCTCGCTCTCGTCGACGGTCGGGCCGCCCTGGCGCACGTCGAGCTCGGCGCGCAGGTAGGTGAGGCGGAAGCCCGCTTCCGGCTCGACCGTCAGTCGCAGCGGCTGGCCCGAGGCCAACTCGCGATAGGTCCAGTCGACCACGCGGTAGTAGGGCGCGAGGCCGAGCTGCACGGTGTCGCTGGTCGTCTTGATCTTGACCCCGCCCACCTCGTTGTCGGGCGAGACGCGCGCGAACACGCCGTTGACGCCGACGCCGAAGCGGTCCTTGCCGACATCGACCAGGAGCATGGCGCCGAACGACAGGTCCTTCAGGATGTCGCTGAACGGCACGTCGACGTCCGCCTTGACGCCGCGCACGGTGGCGTTGCCATCCAACGACGTCGCCCAGAGATAGGGCGCGGCGGTGACGTGCCAGCCCTCGCTCCCCTTTGGTGGCGGCGCCTCCGCCGGCTGCGCCACCGCTGGCGCCGCCGCAGCGAGCAAGGCAACCAAGGCTGCCGCGGTCGCCCCGGGATACCTCTGGCTCATGGCGTCGCTCCGCAAGGGGCTCTGTGTTCGATCACCTTCAGTCTCCTCTGCTCGGGGCGGTGACTTGGACGCCATTCGCAGCGCCAAGCGCGTCCGCACCGACTCACAAAAGCCCCCGGTCTGGGGCTGCTCGCAGAGGCGAAAGCGCGTCAACCGGCGTCGACTCGGTCTTCAGCTCGCGCCCCCGTTCGCTCGTCCATCGCGTCAGCTGCGGCGCCAGAGCCGCATGACCGGCGCGCCCTGATCGTCCAGCAGGAACAGAAGCCCGTTCTCGAACCGGTAGCCGCGCGCCTCGCCGAGGGCCTCGTAGAAGCGGGTCTCCTGGTCCATGATCGCCGGCGGGCAGGCCTTGCGCGTGCCGGCGAGCGGCCCGAGCGCCAGATGGGTCCCGTCGAGCGTGCATCCGCCGGTGAAGGTGTTGCAGCCGCCCGAGCCGTGCGCCTGGCCGTCGGCCGTGAAGGTGATGTGCGACTGCAGGTCATCGATCACGCCCCGGCCCTGGATGTCCTCGGCGACCCAGGTCGGGCCGACGAGCGCGGCCGTGTCCCCGGACGGTCCTGCTTCTGGCGGCGCGTCGGCGCGGGAGATGTCCAACAGCTCGACCTCCAGCACCGCACCTGGCCTCAGCGCGATCCGCTCGCGACCGGTCGCCGTGCCCTCGATCGTCGCGACCTCCGCCATTGCCGGTCCCGCGCTCAGGGCAAGCATCGCGGCGAGCGCCGCCGCCCTGGCGGCGGCGAGCGGGCCGGTCGCAAGAGAGAGCCCCGGAGTGCTCGCTGCTGCGAGGACGAAGCTCATCGATCTGCCGCCTCGATCGCGGCGGCGGCCAGATAGCGGGCTCGAGGCGCCCTCGGCGGCTTGCGCGCGATCCCCGGTGCCAGAAGCGCCGGCGCCGCCAGCAGCTTGCCCGCGGGCAGAGGGCGACGCCGCGGCGCGACGTCGCGACGGCGTTCGCAGGCACCCCTGCCTTTGAGGATCACGGATCGCCCCCGCTTGCCCTCGGCGCGCGACGGCGGAGAGAAGCCGCCGTCGGTTGTGCCTCGCCCCGCGGGCTTGATGGCCGGGGCGTCCCGCGCGCCCCCGCGGCGGCGGTGAGGCCAAGCCCTGTCGCAGGCGGGCCGGCGCGGCAAGTAACTTACGGTAAGCTTACGCCCGTGCCCGCCTCGGGGGCGCCGCGGCCGGGCGACGTCGTGATGGCCGATCGGATCGCGCCGCGACCTTGCGGCGGACCACCGCCCGGCTACGAGGTTCTGGGCCCGGCCTTGGTCGGACCGTCGATCAGCCGGGCGATCACCTCTTGGGGAAGGTGGTGAATGCTCACCGCGGCCTGCGGATCGCGTAGGAAGCGGAGTTGAGCGCCTTCACCCCATCGAGCGGTCGCGCAACCGCCCTGAGGGAAGGTTTCTCGCATCTCCCGAAAGGCGATCGCCACGCCCGGGCGATCGAAGTCATGCTGATGTCCGCCCGCAGAGTGCTGCCGACGCCAGAGAGGAGGATGGCCGGAGCGTGGGTCGCGGGCTAAGCTTGCGGAACGGGTTCGCGGGCGGTGGAGGCGTCGATGAGCAACGCGGAACAACCAGTGACGGCCTGCCTGATCATCATCGGCAACGAGATCCTCTCAGGCCGGACCGTCGATGCCAATCTGCCGTACATCGCCCAGAAGCTCGGGGCGATCGGGGTGCGGATGATGGAGGCGCGGGTGGTCGCCGACGACGAGGCGGCGATCGTCGAGGCGGTCAATGCCTGTCGCGCGCGCTACACCTATGTGTTCACGACCGGGGGGATCGGGCCGACCCATGACGACATCACCGCGGCCTCGGTCGCGAAGGCGTTCGGGCGGCGGTACGGGCGGCATCCGGAGGCCGAGCGGCGGCTGCTCGCGTACTATCCGCCCGAGCGGGTCAATCCCGCGCGCATGAAGATGGCCGAGATGCCGGAAGGGGCTGAGCTGATCGACAATCCGGTGAGCGTGGCGCCGGGCTTTCGGGTCGAGAACGTGCACGTGCTGCCGGGGGTGCCCAAGATCATGCAGGCGATGCTCGATGGCCTGCTGCCGAGCCTCAGGGGCGGAGCGAAGGTGCGCTCGCGGGCGATCACGGTCTTTGCGCCCGAGGGCGACGTCGCCCACGCCGGGCTCGGCGACATCCAGGCGCGTTTTCCCATGCTCGAGATCGGCAGCTATCCGTTCTGGCGGCCGGAGGGGCCGGGGACGACGATCGTGTTCCGGGGGACGGAAGCGGGCGCGATCGACCAGGCGGCCGAGGCGCTCCTCAGCCTTGCCGCGGGGCTCGGGGCCCAGACGCGGGAAGATCCGGTCCGGGAGGAGCCGGGCGGCGGGGCGGCGCCGGCGCCGTAGCCGCAGGCCGGCCTCAACCGCCCTTGACCAGCTGCCACTGGCCGTCGGGCTGGCGGCAGGCGGTGCCGTAGACCTCCTGGATCTGGCCGCCGATCGACGCCTGCTGCTGGAATTCGCGGCAATACTGGCCGCTGGTGTTCTCGTAGGTGTGGGTCGGGGTGATGGTCCCGGAGTGGCCGCTGTCGGGGTTCTGCCAGGCCGTCTCGGTGCCCGAGGGCGCATATTCGAGGGCGTGGTACTCGGCGCTCGAGGCGTAGAGCTTGTCGGTCTGGTCGAGCGACTTGCCGATCTCGCTGCCGAGGAGGCCGCCCAGCACGGTGCCGGCCGCGGTCGCCGCGAGCGCGCCGGGGCCATGGCCGAACTGGGCGCCGAGCAGGCCGCCGCCGGCGGCGCCGGCGAGGCCGCCCACGGTCTGCTTCGGGCCAAAGCCGCTGTCGGCGCAGCCGGCGAGCGCGAGCGCGAGCACGGCCGCGAGCGCCGGACGGGGTAGCCTGGACATGGGTCGGGTCCTCCGGTAGGGCGCGCCGGTCCGGCGGCGCCAGCCCGTGGGCAACCCTAGTCTTTGGGCGGTGTCCGGGGCCTGAACCGGTCGTTCAGCTGCGGTTCAGCCGGCGGGCGCGGACCGGTCAGGCCGCGGCTGCGGCGGGCAGATCGAGGCGCGCGCGCAGGCCGCCCGCGGGGGCTGTATCGAGGGCGAGCCGGCCGCCATAGAGGAGGGCGATGTCGGCCACGATCGCGAGCCCGAGGCCGGAGCCCGGCACCTGCTCATCCAGCCGGCGGCCGCGCTCGAGCACCAGGGCGCGGCGCTCCTCGGGCAGGCCCGGGCCGTCGTCCTCGATCGTGACCAGGAGGCGGCCGGCCTGGCGCAGGGCCTCGACCCGGACCGCGTGGGCGGCCCATTTGCAGGCGTTGTCGAGCAGGTTGCCGAGCATCTCCTCGAGGTCCTGACGGGCGCCGCGGAAGGCGAGGCTGGGCGGGCAGGCGACCTCGATCGCGAGCGCCCCCCGGCGTGCTTGTTGGCGTGGATGCGCTCGAGCGTGCGCGCGAGGTCGGCCAGCACCGGCAGGACCTCGGTGCGGGCGCCCAGGACCTGGCCGGTCGCCATGGCGCGGGCGCGCGCCAGATGGTGGTCGACCAGGCGGCGCATCTGGTCCACCTGGCGGCCGACCAGGGTGGCGAGCGCGCCGTCGCTGCGCTCGGCCTCGTTGTGCAGGACCGCGAGCGGCGTCTTGAGCCCATGGGCGAGGTTGCCGACGTGGGTGCGGGCGCGCTCGATCAGGGCCTCGCCGTACTCGAGGAGCGCATTCAGCTCCTGTGCCAGCGGCTGCAGCTCGGCCGGCAGGCGGCCCTCGAGCCGGCGGGCGCGGCCGGCGCGGATCGCGGCGAGGCCGGCCTGGATCCGCCGCAAGGGTGCGAGCGCGATCCGGACCTGGAGCAGGAGCGCGCCCAGGAGGCCGAGGAACAGGCCGCCGAGCGCCAGCGACAGGAGGCGATCGAAGCGCTGGCGCTGGGCGCGGATCTCGGCCCGGTCGCCGGCGACCGCGAACAGGAGCGGCGCCTTGGCATCGGGCAGGGTGATCGCCCGCACCAAGAGTCGGAGCGACTGGCCCTCGGGGCCGGCGACGTCGCCGGTCCAGGGGTCGGTCGCGGGCCGGTCGCGGGCCGCCGGCGGCAGCGCCAGGGTCTGGTCCCAGAGCGAGCTCGAGCGCTCGAGCGGATGGTCGGGATCGCCGATCTGCCAGTACCAGCCGGACAAGGGCTGGGTGAAGCGCGGCTCGCCGAGCTGGGCGCGCAGCACGAGCTTGCCGTCCGGGCCGAGCTCGCTGCCGGCGACCAGGCCCTCGAGCAGCACGCCGAGCCGGGCATCGAAGGTGCTCTCGACGGTGTCCCCGACCAGCGCGGAGAGGAGAAAACCGGCGCCGCTCAGCACCAGCGCGCACCAGACCGCAGCGCTCGCGACCAGATGAAAGGCGAGCGAGCTGCGCCGCATTTTTTCGAACTCAGGCGGTGCCCCGGCTCAGCCGGGCGCCTGGACCCGATAGCCGAGGCCGCGCACGGTCTGGATCACCTCGACCCCCAGCTTCTTGCGCAGGCGGCCGACGAACACCTCGATGATGTTGGAATCACGGTCGAAATCCTGGTCGTAGAGGTGCTCGGTGAGCTCGGTGCGCGAGACCACCTTGTCCTGGTGATGCATGAGGTAGGCGAGCAGGCGGTACTCCTGCGCGGTGAGCTTGACCGGCCGGCCCTCGACCGTGACCCGGGCGCTGCGGGTGTCGAGCAGGACCGGGCCGCAGGCGAGCTCGGCCGAGGCGTGCCCGGCCGCGCGCCGCACAAGGGCTCGAAGCCGCGCCAAAACCTCGGCCATGTGGAAGGGCTTGGCCACATAGTCGTCGGCGCCGGCATCGAAGCCCGCGACCTTCTCGCTCCAGCGATCGCGCGCGGTCAGGATCAGGACCGGCATCCGGCGCCCGGCCGCCCGCCAGCGCTCGAGCACGGTGATGCCATCGACCACCGGCAGGCCGAGATCGAGCACGACCGCATCATAGGGCTCGCTCAGCCCGAGATAGTGGCCCTCCTCGCCATCGGCCGCGAGATCGACCGCATAGCCCGCCCCGGCCAGACACTCCTTGAGCTGCCTGGCGAGATCCCGATCATCCTCGACCACCAGCACCCGCATCGCTTTCCCACCTGCCGCGCGCCAACCGGGCGGCGCCGGAATCGCCGCACGCCATCGCCCGCGAGCCAAGCACCGCCAAGCTTAACCGTTTCTGAACCGGGGGCGGAGGGCAGTCTGACGTCAGGCGGCGTCGGCGACGTCGACGGTCAGCCGCTTGCCGAGGGCCGCCAGGGCCTGCTCGATCTGATCGAGGCGCGAGGCGTGGCCGAGGTCGAGCAGCCGGTCGACCTGCGGTCCCTGCCAACCGAGCCGGCGCGCGAGATCGGCCTTGCGCACGCCCGCCTCGCGCATCGCTCTGTAAAGTAGAACCTTGGCGGCGGTGAGCGCAGGCAGGGCGACAGACGGGCGGCTGGCGGGCGGCGAGGGTAGCGGAATGTCCTCCCGATCGTCGATCCGGGCCGCGAGCACGGTCTCCAGGGCATCGACCGCGCGCAGCAACGCGTCGGCCTCATCCTCGCCAAAGCTCGTCGCCTCGGGGAAATCCGGGAAGGTCACCAGAAGGGTGCCATTGGTGTCCGGGGCCAGCTCGAGGGGATAGGCCAGCATCGCATCCGCTCACTTCAAGCCGAGATCGCGCTTGATCTTGTTGATCAGGCCCACGCCCAGCTCCTTGCCGCCGCCATGCATCGGCAGCTCCGACTTGAGCTTGCCGCGGCGCACGATCAGATGGCCGGAGCCCGCCTTCTTGGCCTCGAACGAGCAGCCTTGCCTGGCGAGCCAGCGCTTGAGCTCCCGGCTGTTCACGCCAGCAACGTAACACTTCTGTTGTGCGCCCTCAAGCGGAGAGCGTTCCGCCCTTCCCTGGCCGGCGAGCGCCTGTTCCAGCTCAATCTGAGCTTCATCCAAGCGACCTGATGTAGTAGTAAAGGTTGAGGAACCATCAATTTGCGAACGTGAGATGGACATGGCGGAGCCGGTCGGGCGGAGCATCGAAGCGATTGTTGAGGAGCTCCGATATGGCGTTGGAAGGCAGCACAAGGCGACGCTCCTGATCGGCGCCGGCTGCTCCGTGAGCGCGGGCATCCCAACCGCAGGCGGTTTTGTCGATCTCATCCAGAAGCACTTCCCGGATGCCTACGGAAGGGCAGAGACAAGACTTACCCGTCATGCATGGCCCAGCTGCACCGGGGGCTCCGTCACCGGCTGGTCGGAGAGCAGATCGATGCCGCACAAATTAACTGGGCGCATGTCGCGATCGCGCAGCTCATGAGTGAGGGCTATGTCGATCGCGTCCTAACCACTAATTTCGATCCCTTGGTGGTGCGGGCCTGCGCGCTCGTCGGCGAGCATCCCGCCGTCTACGATTTCGCGCTCTCGCAGCTCCTTAAGCCCGCGCAGGTGCCAGACAAAGCCGTGTTTCATCTACACGGCCAGCGAGCAGGCTTCGTGACGTTGCATACCGCGGAGGAGTGTCGGGAGCATGCGGAGCGCCTTGGCCCACTTTTTCAAGATGCGGGACGCGGACGCACCTGGATCGTCGTCGGCTACAGCGGCGAAAGTGATCCTGTGTTCGACCTTCTCTCGAGTGTCCCTGAGTTCGAGTTCGGTCTTTATTGGGTTGGTTACAAAGGCACGGAGGCTGCCCCGCACGTGGTCGAACGCTTGCTGGCCTGTAACAAGAGTGCTTACTTCGTTCGGGGCTATGATGCGGACGGGTTTTTCGTCGATCTCGCGAAACAACTCGATTGCTTTCCGCCACCATTCATAGAGAAGCCGTTTAGTTTCTTGAAAACGTCGCTTGATTCTTTGGCACCGTTCAGCCCGCCAAGCGTGACGCCGATCCATGACTTACTCAGAAAGGCCGGCGAGGTCATGGCACCAATCCATGACGTGCTCAGGAAACCCAAGGAGATCATCGAACAGGCCATCCGCACATTTGAGCAAGAAGATGACGCGGTACTGAGCGGTGCCGACGGCAAGTCAGGAGCATTTGAACAAACTTTAAACTCAATGCTTATGGCTGGGCGTTATCGCGAATTGCAGGAAATCGCCGGTGACATGACGGAGATACCGAAGGCGCTTCGAGATCCCCTCGCGCGAGCTTACTTTTTGGAAGCCAATGTCCTCGCAGATCGAGCCGAGGCGAAATCTGGCGCCGAAGCCGATCGGCTGTTCGCTCAAGCAAGCGAGAAGTACCAAGCCGCGCTGACAATCAAACCGGATCTTCATGACGCACTCTATTACTGGGGCTTGGCACTCATGAAACAGGCCACGATGAAGTCAGGCGCCGAGGCCGACCGCCTGTTCATTGCGGCGGGCGACAAGTTTCAGGCGGCGCTGGCATTAAAGCCGGACTTCGGCGACGCCCTCGGCGGCTGGGGCTTTACTTTAATTCAACGGGGCGCGAACAAAACTGGGGACGAGCA
Organism: uncultured Alphaproteobacteria bacterium; assembly: GCA_963756905.1. Taxonomy (GTDB): domain Bacteria; phylum Pseudomonadota; class Alphaproteobacteria; order Geminicoccales; family Geminicoccaceae; genus DATAOG01. The sequence continues at coordinate 97,348 of CAVWPO010000015.1, read as the reverse complement.
GAGTTCAACTGCTTAATCTTGCTGTGGAAAAGCTCAGCGAGGGGTTCAAGCGCGGCTGGAAGTGGGCTCTATACAACCTCGCCTGCGCGGCTGCCTTGCAAGGGGATCACACCGTCGCAAAGCGGCATCTGCGCGCGGCCATGAAGCGCAAGGCTTTGCCGGACAAAGCACATATCGCAAATGATCGTGATTTTGCAGCACTCCGGGATGAACGGTGGTTCCAAGAGTTCATCCAAAATCTCGAAGGCAAGGACGAACCATCAGCAGAGGGGCTGCCGGACCGCGCGTGAGATGCAGTCGGCGCAAGTAGTGCAGCTATTGGCCTTGGCAGCTCTATGCGCCTGAGCTCACCGCCTGAGGCTACACGATCGCTCGCGGAAGTTTCTGCGGGCCTATGTCGAAATCGGGTGGGGTCGGGCGTCGTTGGGGTGGCGGGGCGCGGGGCTCCGGCCGTGGAAACTGGGGAAAACACCATGCAGTACATGCTGATGATCTACAGTAACGAGGCGGCGGTGCAGAGCGCCGGCACGCAGGCGGTCGAGCAGATGCAGGCCGCCTATGGCGCCTATACCGGGGCGCTGCAGGAGGCGGGCGTGATCAGGGGCGGTGAGCGGCTGCGGCCCACGAGTGCGGCGAGCACGGTGCGGGTCGCGGGCGGCAAGACCCAGGTGCTGGATGGGACCTATGCCGAGACCAAGGAGCAGCTCGGCGGTTACTAACTGATCGATGTGCCCGATTTCGATGCCGCGCTGGCCTGGGCCGCGCGCTGCCCGGGCGTTGCGCACGGCGTGATCGAGGTGCGGCCGATCTGGCCGATGTGAGTTTGCGCGACGTTTCCGGGGAAGTCGGGACGGCGATCGGGGCGCGGGCGGTGGCCGAGGCGGTGGCGCGGCAGAGCTACGGCAAGCTGGTCGCCTGGCTCGCGGCGCGCACGGGTGATGTCGCGGCGGCGGACCGGGCCGATCGGCGCGCGATCGGTCTGGAACCCGACCCGGCGGTCCGGCGTTTCCTGGATCGGCGGCGGATCGCGCTCGGCGGGCCATCGGGGAGCGCGCCGGCCGCGCCTCGTCCGAATGAGGTGGCTGAAATGTCGACCGCGCGCACGGAACTGTCGTCGGGCGGAGCTATCCCGAAGGACCATCGGGGATGAACGCGACGCGCGGTCGCGGCCGGGAGGCGGATCCGCGATTTGCGTGCGGCGCGGCTTGTGCGATGGCGATGGCGCGCTACGTATATGCAGATGGCAGGGTTGATCCCGAGATCGGCGGTTGTGCGGCGTCCGCGCACGTCGGCGCCCCCGCCGGCCGGGTTTCTGACCCGGCGTGCCGGACCTTGTGCGGCGCGCGGCGCGATCCACCCTTGCGCGAAAGTCTATGTTGGCTTTAGCGCTGTTTGCGGTATAGTGGCCCCACCCAAGCGACCTAGGGGGTAAGCGTGAAAGTCAGAGTCGAGCGGATCCGCCGCGGCCAGAGGACGGCCGAGGTGGATTACATCTTCACCAAGGCACCGCGCAAACGGCGTCTGACGCCCGAGGGCGACGGCGGCGGCGCCAACCCGTTCGAGCCGGCGAGCGACCCTTGGAACATGGCCGGCCAGTCGGCCTCCGAGCTGCGCCTGCCCTGGCGGCTGAACTCCCGCCGCGGTTAGCCGTCTGCCTGACGCCTGCGGGCATCGCGGGCGTGGGCATTCTCGGGATGATCAGCGTGCCGATCGGGCGCCGGCGCGTTGCGCCGCGGGGTCGTCGCTCAGCGGACGTGCAGGATCTCGCCAGTCCGGGCATCGGCCGTGATGTCACGGACCTTGCCGTCATCGCCCAGCCACTTGATCCGATAGACTGAGCGGCCGTTCCGCTCGACGACGTTGGCGGCGAGCGCGCGCCCCGGATAGCGCTGGCCGATCGTGCGCAGCACCGCGCCCAGCGGCGGCCCGTCCGCGACCCACAGGAGCAGGCTCGGCGGGCTCCCGGCCAGGGCGGCCGGACCCACGGCAACGAGCGCCGCGAGGACCATCAGAAGCGGCAGCAGACGCATTGCCGGGCCTTCTACGCCAGGACGCGTGAACGGCGCATGAACGCAAGGCTCAGCCCGAGTTCAAACTACTTCTGGCCAATTTGATGCGAATTCGCATAGAATGTCCGGCAAGGGAGGCCTCATCATGCGTCGATCGATTCTGCTTGGAGCGATGCTGGCCGGTGGTTTGACCCTGGCCGCCACCGGCGCGGCCGAGGCCGGCCCGGGGTATCGCGGCGGCCAGCCATGGCTGTTCCCCCACGTCCAGCAGTTCGCCCAGCCGTCCAGCCTGCGGATCTATCCCTTGTGGCGGCAGCGTCCGTACTTCGCGCCGCGGCCTTTTGCCGGGTGCTTCGCGCCGGCCTGCGGGCAGCGGTTTCTCCGCCGGTCGCCCGTCGTGCGCTTCGCGGGGCCGCCGCCGGTCGTGCCGCTGAGCCAGCAGCCGGGCTTCCGGGTCCTGAACGGTCGCCAGATCCTGCCGACCGTCGGCATCCCGGTCCGACCCCTGGTCGTGCGCCCGGTCCGGCCGTTCGTGGTCCGGCCGGCCGCTCACTTCCCGACCTTCGTCCGGGTGGCGCCGGCTCCGGGCTTTGCGCCCCGCCCGGGCTTTCCGCCAGGCCCGGCTTTTGCGAGCCGCAATGACGTGGTCGGCATCCCCCGCCGGAGCGGCGGGCTGACGATCATCGTCCGCGATCCGGCCGGCATGCCGCCCAGGCGCTGACGCGCGCAACGGAATTCCTGACCCCGGCGCTGCGCGCGGCGGAGCTGGCTGAGCCCGGCGCCGCGGCGGCGCGTGACCGGGTCGCGATCGGGAGCGAAGGGCGGCGCACCCAGGGCAAAGCCGGCGTGCGCCGCCCAGGACTTCATGCAGAACCGCCAGGACCGTCAGTGAGCCGCCACGCCGGCAGCCGCGGGATTCGCCGCCGAACGGCCCGCCGCGGTCGGCGGCGCCTCGATTGATCGACCGGTGGGCTGCGCCATATCATCGAGGGCGACCGATCGACGGCCGGAGCGACCCGGTGTAGAACGGCGACCGGGACCAGTGCGAGGTGGCAGACAGGGGCCAGCCGATGGCGGAGACGGTAATCCTGAGCGAAAAGAAGGCGGGCGCGGCCGACCGGAGCGGGCAGGGGGTCGCGGCGCTCGAGGTCTCGGGCCTCAGCCACAGCTTCGGCAAGCGCGAGGCGCTGGTCGAGGTCGGCTTCACGATTCCGCCCGGCAGCTTCACCGTGCTGCTCGGCCAGAACGGCGCCGGCAAGACCACGTTGTTCAGCCTGATCACGCGGCTCTACAACAACCGGACCGGCAGCATCCGGATCTTCGGCATCGAGGTGCGGGCGAGGCCGTCGCGGGCCCTGGGCGAGCTCGGGGTGGTCTTCCAGCAGCGGACCATCGACCTCGAGCTCAGCGTCATGCAGAACCTGCTCTATGCCGCCGGGCTCCAGGGCATCGCGGGCGCCGAGGCGAAGCGGCGGGCGCTGGCCGAGCTCACGCGGTTCGAGATGGCCGAGCGCGGCCGCGACAAGGTCCGTCAGCTCTCGGGCGGCCAGATGCGCCGGGTCGAGATCGCGCGCGCGCTCCTGCACCGGCCGAAGCTCCTGCTGCTCGACGAGCCGACCGTCGGCCTCGACATCGGCTCGCGCCAGGCAATTCTGGAGCACGTCCGGCGGCTGTGCACGGAGGAGCACATCGGCGTGCTGTGGGCGACCCACCTGATCGACGAGGTCGGTGCCGAGGATCAGGTGATCCTGCTCCATCAGGGGCGCATCCTGGCCCAGGGCGACGGCGATGCGATCTGCGCCAAGGCCAAGACCAGCGACCTGCGCGGCGCCTTCACCAAGCTCACGGCGCGCGCGGCATGACCCTGAGGCTCTCCCTGGGCGATCCGACCCCGAAGGTGTCCCGATGAGCGTCGCGAGCCTCGATCAGCTGGGCCCGGCCACCGGCCGCGGCCTCACGCCTGCCCACTACTGGCGGGCGGCCGCGGTGATCATCAAGCGCGAGGGCCTGCGCTTCGTCCACCAGCGCGGCCGCTTCGTCTCGGCGCTGGTCCGGCCGCTGGTCTGGCTCTTCATCTTCGCCGCGGGCTTCCGCTCGGTGCTCGGGGTCTCGATCCAGCCGCCCTACGAGACCTACATCCTCTACGAGGACTACATCACGCCGGGCTTGTGCGCGATGATCCTCCTGTTCGCCGGCATGCAGAGCTCGCTCGCGATGGTCTACGACCGCGAGATGGGCTCGATGCGCGTGCTCCTGGTGAGCCCCCTGCCGCGCTGGTATCTCCTGGTCTGCAAGCTGCTCGCCGGCACCCTGGTCGCGGTCCTCCAGGTCTACGCCTATCTCCTGGTCGCCTATCTGTGGGGGATCGAGCCGCCGCCGATCGGCTACATCACGGTGCTGCCGGCCCTGCTGCTCGCGGGCTTCATGCTGGGCGCGCTGGGCCTCCTGCTGTCCTCGGTGATCCGGCAGCTGGAGAACTTCGCGGGCGTGATGAACTTCGTCATCTTCCCGATGTTCTTCGCCTCCTCCGCCCTCTACCCGCTCTGGCGGGTGCGCGAGGCCAACTACCTGCTCTGGCAGATCTGCCAGGCGAACCCGTTCACGCACGCGACCGAGCTGATCCGCTTCGCGCTCTATGCCCAGGTCGAGCCGACCGCCCTTCTGGTCACGCTCGGCTGCACGGTGGTGTTCCTCGGCGTCGCGATCCTGGGCTACGACCCGGCCCGCGGCTTCATGCAGGCAAGACGTCCGGCCTGAGCGGCGGCGATACGCCAATTCTTGCCGTCACATGCAGGCGCTGCTGGCAGGATCCACGAGGTATCGCCCGTGCGGCTCCTGAATCCGCCGCGCGGGGCTGGATCGGACGAGGACCTGGGACGAGCATGGTCCATAGAGCGCGCCGACACGATCGGATCGTCATCGACCCCCGGATCATGACGGGCAAGCCCACGATCAAGGCACGCGGATCACGGTCGAGCTGATCCTGCGCGAGCTGGGCGCCGGTATGACATGCGAGGAGATCATCAAGGACCATCCTCACCTTACGCCCGACGACATCCGCGCGGCCCAGACCTTCGCCGCGGACCAAATCACCAGAGCGGAGATGACACCTATGCCTACCATCACCGGCGGCTGCCTGTGCGGCAAGATTCGCTACAGCGCCGATGCGGAACCGGCGTTTGTGGGGCTCTGTCATTGCCATGACTGCCAGAAGTTCACCGGTAGCGCCTTCGCCGCGGTGATCGGCCTGCCTAAGTCGGCAGTCACGGTGACCGGAGCCCTGAAAGGCTTCACCAAGCGAGGCGACAGCGGCAAGCCGATCGAGCGGCTGTTCTGCCCCGAGTGCGGGGCCTCTGTCATGGACGAGGCAGAAGCGGCGCCGGGCTTGGTGATGATCGCGGCCGGCACGCTTGACGATCCGAGTTGGGTGAAGCCCACGACGCAGATCTACTGCGCCAGCGGCCAGCCCTGGGTCCAGCTCAGCGGGGAAATGAAGAGCTTTGACAGGATGCCGAGCTAGAATATCTCCCGGATGAGGCGGTGATCCGGGCCGAGCCGTGAGGCTGCCGGGCGCAGCAGCCCTTGCAGATCGCCGTCTCCCAAGGGTGCTCTCGCCAACCTCGTGTTAACATTTGCGCGGCAGCATGCGCCCGCTGATCGGTCCATGCGACCCTGGGAATCCATGCGCCGCGAAGACCACACACGCGATCGCGCGGCCGACCCCGACCGGCTGTCGAAGCTGACCGTGGAGTTGGCATTACGGCTCGCGCGGACAAGCAATGGCGAATCGACAATGCCAGCCACCTCAAGGGCGTACGTTTGCAGCTCCGCAGATCTACTTGCCAGAGCGAGCGTTGGGATTACGACCATTGCGCAGCTTGTTGGGCCAAATGTGCTGAGCTTGGCGGCTCAGACATCCAGCATAAAGGATATACCACCTGCGACGAGTACCGGTATGGCGCGGGCTACGAATGGATCTGCCGGGCGTGCTTCTCGGATCTGAGGGACGAAATGCATTGGACGGTCGCCGGCGACTGAGCGCTGGCTGAGATCGCTATTTTCTCCGCAGCCTGTCTGGCCGCGGCACTCGTTGGCGAGCTCGGCAGCCGCGCTCAGCCGGTGAGGCGGAGGCCGGGGAGGTCGCGGTCGAGGAGTTGGTGGCGGGCGCGCTCGATCGCGGTCTCCTCGAAGCGTTCGGCGGGCGTGAGAGGGACGTCCAGGACCTCGAGCACGCGGGCGGGCGGCGGGGTGAGGACCGCGATCCGGTCGGCGAGCATGATCGCTTCGCGCAGGTTGTGGGTCACGAACACGACGGTCGCGGGATGGGCGTGCAGGGTCTCGAGCAGGAGGCGGCGCAGGCGTTCCGCGGTCGGCTCGTCGAGCGAGACGAAGGGCTCGTCCATCAAGAGCACGGTCGGCCGGATGATGAAGGCGCGCGCCAGCGCCACCCGGCGCGCCATCCCGAGCGAGAGCCGGGTGGGGAAGACCGCGCGCACGTCGGCGAGCTCCATCTGCGCGAGCCAGGCGTCGATCGCGCGCTCGGTCGCGGCCGTCTTGGGCAGGACCAGGCGGAGGTTGTCCTCGACCGTGAGCCAGGGCAGGAGGCGCGGCTCCTGGAACATGTAGCCGATCCGCGCGTCGGCAGGCAGCGTGACCTCGCCCTCGAAGTCCGTCATCCAGCCCGGCGATCAGGTTGAGCAGCGTGGTCTTGCCGCAGCCGGATGGGCCGAACAGGGCCATGAAGCCGTCCGGCTCGAGGTCGAGCACGAGGTCCTGGATGACGAGCTTGACCGGCGCCTCGGCGACCGCCGGGAAGCGCTTGGCCCGGATGCTGACGCGCAGGGGTGCCGGGCGGTCCAAGACGTCAGCGCCGCCAGCGGCTGGCATGGCGCTCGATCGGCAAAAGGATGGTCCATTCGATCAGCTGGATCACGACCACGAAGGCGACCGTGTAGGCGAGGATGCCGGTGACGTCGAACAGCTGGAAATAGAGGCCGATCTCGAAGCCGACCCCGTTCGAGCGGCCGAGCAGCTCGGTCACCAGGACGATCTTCCAGATCAGGGCGAGGCCCGAGCGGGCGGCGGCCGCGAGGTAGGGGTAGAGCTGCGGCAGGACGACCCGCTGCAGGGTCCGCCAGCGGCCGATCCTGAAGCAGGCGGCCATCTCGAGCAGGTTGCGGTCGAGCGCGCGCGAGCCTTCGCGGAGCGTCACCATGACGTTCGGGATCTTGTTGGCCGCGACCGCGACGATCAGCGCGGTCTCGGTCAGCCCGATCCAGATGTAGGCGAGCACGATCGTGACCAGCGCCGGGATGTTGAGGAAGAACACGAGCCAGGGGTGGCCGAAGCGGTCGAACGGCACCGAGCGGCCCATGGCGATGCCGAGCGCGGTGCCGATCGCCATCGCGAGCACGAAGCTCGCCGCGACCCGGGCGAGCGTGATGCCCAGCTGATAGAACAGCTCGCCGCTCGCCCCGAGCTGGATGATGGCGACCAGCACGGCCGCGGGCGACGGCAGGCGCCGCGGCGCATCGACGTAGAGCGCCGCGAGCTGCCAGGCGAGGATCAGGGCCGCGATCGAGAGCGCGGGCAGCAGCGCCGGCCGCAGCCGTTCGAGCAGGCCTTCGCGCCGGGGCGGCGCCGCCGCTCGTGCCGGCCGGCCCGCGACCTGCGGCTCGAGCGCCCGGGCTTCGCTGGTGCTCGCCACGCCCGGGACCTCAGTAGCTCACGGTCGGCCAGAAGGTGCCGGGGACCAGCTCCTTGGCCGAGCCCACCAGCTTCTCGCCGCCGAGCTCGGCCAGGATCGCGTAGAGCTTCGCGGCGTCCGCCCGCTCGGCCTCGCCCCAATGCTCGACGATGCCCGCCCGGTAGTTCCGTTTCAGGGCCTCGAAGGTCGCGTCGTCCTCGGCCTTGGTCAGCGGCCGGATGCGGTCCCACTCGGCATCGGTCATGAGCAGCTGCTTGGCGTCCCGCGAGGCATCCGAGAACGCCTCGATCAGGCCCGGATGGTCCTTGCCGAAGCGCTCCTCGAACACGTAGCCGATCTGGGGCGGGACGCTCTTGACGCCGAGCTCGGCGATCGCGTCCTCGACCCCGACCAGGGGCTTGTAGCCCTTGGCCTCGAGCCGGGCGGCGAAGTGCCAGTAGTTGAGCACGGCGTCGAGCTCGCCCTCCTCGATCTTCTCATTCAGCAGCGGCGGCGCGCCGTAGACGGGCTCGGCTTCGGCCGCGAGGTCGATGCCGTGGCGCCTGGTGGCGAGCCCCCGGATCAGGAGCCAGCTCTTGTCGATCGGGCCGCCGGCGACGCCGATCTTCTTGCCCTTGAGGTCGGCGAGGCTCCCGATCGGCGAGCCGGGCGGCACCATCACCGTCCCGACGCTGCTCGAGTAGGGGATGAAGGTCAGCATCTCGCCTTCGGCGCGCTGGCGCGACACCCAGAGATAGTCGTCGACGATCGCATCGACGGCATGGCCCTGGAGCGCCACGTTGGTCGCCTGGCTGCTGCCGAAGCCCTGCACGTCGAGGGTGAAATCGTGCTTGGCGTCGAGCTGGTGATGCTTGATGACGTCGAGCTCCCAGTTGACCGTGCCGAACGCGAGCACGCCGACCCGGACCGTGCCGAGACCCTCCGCCGGCGCGGTCCAGCTCCAGGACGCGGTCAGGAACGCCAGCACCGCGGCCGGCAGGATACCTCGAAGCCTCAAGAGCGCCTCCCTGGCTCGGTCCGGTCGCCGGCGGTTCGCGACCGGTCCGCCGTCGCCTCCGTGGTCGGGACCCGGGCAGCCCCCGACCCCCCTAAGGTAATGGCCTGGGCGCGCAAGGCAAAGGGCCGAATGCCACGGGCGCGGCCGAGTGATGCCGGCAATGGCCGGTCAGACGCCCGGATTGTCGTCCAGGGTGCCGATGACCTGCTGGTCGAAGTCGATGATCGCCCCGGTCATCAGGCCGGACTCGTCAGAGGTCAGGAAGGCCAGCACGCGCGCGACCTCCTCGGGCTGGATCAGGCGGCCGAAGGGCTGGCCCTGGCTCACCTCTTCGAGCCAGTTCTCGGGCCGGCCGTGGACCCGGGTCTGGACCAGGTGCTCACGCGGCGTGTTGGTCCAGCCGATATTCAGGGTGTTGATCCGGATTCGCTCGCGTTTGAGCGCATTCGCGAGCCCTCGGGTCATGGTCATGAGCGCGCCCTTGGAGGCCGAGTAGGCGATCAGGAACGGCGGCCCGCCATAGGCGACGATGGTGCCGATGTTGGCGATCGCACCCTGGACCTTATGCCGGCGCATGACCTCGACCGCGCGCTGGATCAGGAAGAACTGCGATTTGACGTTGAGCGTGAACAGCCGGTCCCAGACCTCCTCGGTCGTGGTCTCGAGGCTGCCGCGATCGGTCGCGGCGGCGCAGTTGATGAGCACGTCCAGCCGGCCGAAGCTCGCCTCGGCGCTGTCGATGAAGTTGCGGCAGTCGGCCAGGCGCTCGAGATCGGCGTGCACGTACTCGGTCGGGCAGCCGGTGCCGCTGATCTCGCGCGCCACCCGCTCGCCCCGCTCGAGGTTGCGGCCGCAGATCGCGATCCCGGCCGCGCCGCGCGCGGCGAGCAGGCGCGCGGTCGCCTCGCCGAGCCCCTGGGTCCCGCCCGTGATCGCCGCCACCTTGCCGGCGAACTGTTCCCCGGTCGTCCCTGCCGTCATGACTGCCTCCGAACTTGCGCCGCCTTGCGCCCCACCTTGCGTCGAGGTGCGAGCCATGCTGAGACAATGCGCAAGGTCTGGCAAGCGCGGCCATTGACAGCGCGGCCATGGGCGGGGGGTGGAGCATGCGTGAGGTTCGAATCGGCCTGATCGGCGCCGGCTGGATGGGCAAGGCGCATGGCGTCGCCTATCAGAACGTGGCCGCGGTGTTCGGGACCGAGCCCGCGGTGCCGAAGCTGGAGATCGTGGCCGATCTCAATCCCGAGTGGGCAAAAGCGGCGGCCGAGACCCTGGGCTTTGCCCGCTGGACCGCCGACTGGCGCGAGGTGGTGGCCGACCCGAAGGTCGATGCGATCGACATCACGGCGCCCAATCACGTCCATGCCGAGGTGGCGCTTGCAGCGCTCGCGGCCGGCAAGCCGGTCTATTGCGAGAAGCCGCTCGCCAACAGCGCGGCCGAGACCGGGCGCATGGCGAAGGCGGCGAAGGCCGCGGGCGTCGCGACCCTGGTCGGCTTCAACTATCTGAAGAACCCCGCGCACCCCTACGCGCGCGAGCTGATCCGAAGCGGCGAGCTCGGCGAGATCACGCTGTTCCGCGGCACCTTCGATCAGGACCTGCAGACCGATCCGGACTTCCCGTTCACCTGGCGCCACGAGCGCAAGGTCGCCGGCACCGGGACGCTCGGCGACATGGGCTCGCACACCCAGGCGTTCGCGCAATATCTGGTCGGCGACACGGTCGAGGTCTGCGGCCTGCTCGAGACCTTCATCAAGGACCGGCCGGTCGCCGCCAGCGGCACCGGCCAGAGCTCGCGGGCGGGCGCCGGCGCCGCCCGGCGCCGGGTCGAGAACGACGACGTGACCCAGTATCTGCTGCGCTTTGCCAATGGCGCGGTCGGCACCATCGGCTCGAGCCGGATCGGCACCGGGCGCAAGCTCGGCCTCGACTACGAGATCCAGGGCACCAAGGGCGCGCTCCGCTTCACCCAGGAGCGGATGAACGAGCTCCAGCTCTACCGCAACACCGACCCTTCGGCCGAGCGCGGCTACAAGACCATCTACATCGGCCCTGACCACCCGGGCTACGCCGCCTTCCACCCGATCCCGGGGATCGGCCTCGGCTACAACGACCAGAAGATCCTGGAGGCGCGCGAGCTGATCTGCGCGATCGCCGAAGGCCGCCCGGCCGAGCCCGATTTCGCCTTCGGCGATGCGGTCACCCGGGTGATCGACGCGGTCCAGAAGTCCGCGGACGAGCGCCGCTGGGTGCGGATCGACGAGATCTGAGCCGCAAAACGCGCCTGGAGGTGGCGGCTTTGAGCGCGCTGCCGGTGATCCGCGCTGCCCTCGAGAGCGACCTCGAGGGGGTGCGCGCGATCTACACGCCCGAAGTGCTGGAGGGGACCGCCTCGTTCGAGCTCGAGCCGCCCGACCTCGCCGAGCTCACGGCGCGCTGGCGGGCGGTCCGGGCGGCGGGGCTGCCCTATGTGGTCGCCGAGCTCGAAGGCCGGGTCGCGGGCTACGCCTATGCCGGGCCGTACCGGACCCGGGCCGGCTATCGCCACACCTGCGAGGATTCGGTCTACGTCGCGCGCTCGGCGCGCCGCCTCGGGCTCGGGCGGCTGCTGCTGGAGCGGGTGATCGTCGGGGCAAGCGAGAGCGGCCGGCGCCAGATGGTCGCGATCATCGGCGATTCGGCCCATCTCGCCTCGATCCGCCTGCACGAGCGGGCGGGCTTCCGGCTGGTCGGGGCCCTTCAGGACGTCGGCTGCAAGTTCGGCCGCTGGCTGGACACGGTGATCATGCAGCGCCCGCTCGGCGAGGGCGCGGCCTCGGTGCCGGACCAGGCGCCGCGCGCGCGCTAGCTGGTCTTGGGGCCGGTCTTGTCGTAGATCGCGAGCGCCTCGGGCATCAGCTGCTGGAGGCGCTGGATGCGCGTGCCCTCGGAGGGATGGGTCGAGAGGAACTCGGGCGGCTTGTCGCCGCCGAGCTTCTGGAAGTTCTGCCAGAGCTCGATCGCCTGGCGCGGATCGTAGCCCGCCTTGGCCATCAGGATCAGGCCGATGTGGTCGGCCTCGCTCTCCTGGGTGCGCGAATAGGGCAGGATGACCCCGAGCGTCGCGGCCTGGGCGGCGAGCTGGGCGTAGCCCGGGCCGGCGGCCACCCCGATGCGCCGCGAGCCCGGCCTGCTCGAGATAGCCCTGGGACACCCGCTCGGCGCCGTGGCGGGCGATCGCGTGCCCGACCTCGTGGCCGAGCACGGTCGCGAGCTGGGCATCGCTCCTGGCGACCTTGAACAGGCCGGTATTGACCCCGACCTTGCCGCCGGGCAGCGCGAAGGCGTTCGGCTCGTCGTTCTGGAACACGGTGAACTGCCAGTCCCAGTCCGGATGGCCGCTGACCGCGGCGATCCGCCTGCCGACCTCCTGGACCTCCTGGTTGAGCTTGGGGTCGTTCGAGACCTTCTGCTCCTTCTTGATCTCCTGATAGGCCTGGAGGCCCATCTGCGCGTCCTGGGATTCGGGCAGCAGGATCAGCTGGTGGCGGCCGGTGACCGGCGCCTCCGCGCAGGCGGCGAGCAGGGCCGCGAGCGCGAACCCGGCGGCCATCTTGGGAACCGGCCTGCGGCGCGCGCCGAGGCCGCGATCGGCCCAGATAGTCATCGTCGCGATCCTTTCCATCGCGATCGGGCGCCAACTGCCAACGCTCCACCCGATCGCCGCCAAGCCAAAGATCAGCGATCGGCGCCAGTCCGGCGAAGGCCTCAGACCGTCTCTTGGGCCTTGCCGGCGGCGCTCGCCGCTCCGACCTCGGCCAACCGGCCGCTCTTCACATCGTAGATGTAGCCGTAAATCGGGATCGTCCGCGGCACGAGCGGATGAGCGCGGATCCGCTGCACGTCGGCGACCACGCTCGCGGCGTTGTCCTTGATCGTCAGCCAGTCGATGAACGCGGCCTCGCTCGACCCGGGGCCGGCGCCGACGTCCCGCCAGCCGCTGGCGTCGATGGTCGCGGTCTCCAGGCTCTTCGCCAGCAGGTCGCGCATGATCTCGTCGGTGAAGGTCTCCATGCCGCAGTCGGTATGGTGGATCACGAACCACTCGCGCGTGCCGAGCAGCTTGTAGGAGATCACCAGCGAGCGGATCGCATCGTCGCTGGCGCGGCCGCCGGCATTGCGGATCACGTGCGCGTCGCCCTCGGCGAGGCCGGCGAACCTGGCGGGATCGAGGCGCGCGTCCATGCAGGTCAGCACGGCAAACCGCCGGGCGGGCGGCATCGCCAGCTTGCCTTTGTCACCAAACGCCTTGGCATAGGCGTCGTTGGCCTTCAGCACCTGATCCCGGACCCTGCTCATGCTCCCGCTCCCTTGAGGCTCGTATGGGTTTGCACCTCGACGGTAGGCGAGATGGGAATGGCTTTCCATGCAATTGATCGTGGGGCCAAGCTGAGCGCGGCTCAGAGCCGGCCGCTTGCGGCAAGCCGTCGGGCGTTGCGCGCGATCCGCTGATTGTAGGGCAGGGCGGCCGCGGCGCTGCCCGCCGCGTTGAGGGCAGCCAGCCCGGTCGAGAGGCTCGCGGCGCGCTCGAGCATGCCGGCGAGCGCGCCCGCCTGGACACTGAGCGCGGCGGCGGGGGTGGCCGATCGGGCGAGGCCGAGCGCGGCGCGCGTGGCGGCCCCGACCTCGTGCCACCAGTGGCGTGCCAGCAGCCCCTGCACCTTGGCGGACAGCTCCAGCAGAGCCGCTCCGGCCAACATCGCAGCCTCGATCTTCTCGTGACCCATCCGGGCCAGCTCCGCGTGATCCGCCCGCAACGGATCGGCGCCGGCGCGGCGAAGCACCTCGCTTCGCCGCGTCACCACCTCGAGCGCGCCGAGCGCGGCCTGGCCGAGGTTGGCGCCGGTGCGGGCGAAGCTCGCGCCCGTCCGGGCGATCGAACGCGCGCGCCCGGCGCTGCGGCGCACTTTGCTCACGGTCATCGGCACTCTCCTATGGCGGGCGGATCGCCGGCGGCGGCCCGGGTTCGGTCATCAGCGTCAAATGGGGATACGCCCGATCCGCGCACCCGGGCTCGGATGCGACGGGACGCCACAAGGGGCCGACGGCCGATGCCGCCGGCCCAGGCGGGTTCGGAAGCTCGAAAGGCTGGCGTCAGGCGGCGGCCTTGAGCGCGGTCTTGTTGACGTCCGAGGTCGCGATCTCGTTCAGCTTCTGATCGGCATGCTTCTCCTCGTCGAGGGTTTCGCCGAGCAGCTTCACGACCTCCTTCTCGCCGAGCGCCTCGGCGAGCGCGCAGACCGAGCCGTAGCTCGCGATCTCGTAGTGCTCGACCTTCTGCGCGGCGGTGATCAGCGCCACGTCCAGGACCTCGGGCGTGGTGATCTCGTCCATCATCTCGCGGGCCTCCTCGATCAGGCCGGCCATCGCCTCGCAGCGCTGGCCGCGCGCGCGGGCGCCGAGCTTCTCGAACACCTGCTGGAGGCGCTCGACCTGGCCGTTGGTCTCCTCGAGATGATGCTCGAAGGCGTGGCGCAGCTGGTCGGACTTGGCCGCCTTGGCCATCTTCGGCAGCGCTTTGAGGAGCTGCTGCTCGGCGTGATAGATGTCCCGGAGCTCGTCGATCAGCAGATCCTGCACGGTGTTCAGGGTCATGAGGGCACCTCTCGCTGGGGATGGGCCCGAGATGCGCGGTCGATCGGCTCCGACCCGCGCCTCAGGTCGATCATCCAACGGCCGCGGGCGCGACTGGTTCCGGCGGATCGGCGGGCTGGAGACATGCCCCGCGCCGGCATGGCCGCCCGATCCGAGCGTCGGGATGGATCTTGAGGGAGCGGTGATGGCGCGCAAAGCGCCGCTGATCGTGTCAGCCTTGGCCGCTGGTCTGGATCAAGGCGCGCATGTAGCCGAGCGCGTAGGCCATGCCGGCGTGCCAGGGCGCGCCGCAGGTCATCTCCGGCGTGTGGTCGGGGATCAGCACGCCGTCGTAGCCCTGCTGCCGCAGGATCCGGACGACGTGGGGCATGTCGATGTCGCCCTCGTCGACGAAGGTTTCGAGGTAGTTGGGCACCTTGCCGCGCACGTTGCGGAAGTGGATGTAGGCGATCCGGCGCGCCGCCGCGTGCTTGGCCACCACGTCGTAGACCGAGCCCTGGGTCATCTCCTGGATCGAGCCCAGGCAGAGCTCGAGCTGGTTCATCGGGCTCGGGTTCAGCGCCAGCAGGCGATCGTACTGCGCCGGCTGGTTGATCCCGCGCGCGGTCTGGCGCAGCCGTTCGACCGGCGGGTCGTCCGGATGGGCGGCGAGCGCCACGCCCGCCTCCTCGGCGACCGGCAGGAGCGCGTCGAGAAATGACCGGAGGCGCTGCCAGAGCTGCTCGCTGGTGACCGGCTCGAGCGTGCCCGGTCCGAGCTCGCCGGCGTAGCGCATGTTCCAGACCATGCCCTTAGGGATCGGTCGGTCGAGGTCGCAGCGCGTGGCATCGAAACCGACCGAGACCGCCTCGCCCCGGCCGTGCGGGCCCTTGAACCAGCCCCAGACGCCCGCGATCGAGAAATTGTAGCCGATGCAGGGGATCCCGGCCCGCCCGACCCGGCGGATCAGCGTCTTGAGATCCTCGATCTGAGCGTCGCGCCGCGGCCCGTCGAGCAGCACGTCGGACCAGAAGGCCGGATTGAAGTTTTCCAGAGCCGCGATCTCGAGGCCGTGCCGGCGCGCGGCGGCGACCAGGCCGTCGAGCTCGGCCTGCGACCACAGCGCGGCCCCCGCGCAGCTGCCCCACCCTTCCTCGCCGCCCGAGGCGAGGCTCGGGCTGACGCCGGCGAAGTAGTTGGTCAGATGGGCCACGATGTGGCTGCAGCCCGCCTGCCGCGCGAAGTGGAAGTTGTCGTCGGTCAACAGGTCCCGATAGAGCCCAAGCCCGAGTTTCATGCCGTCGCTCCCGATCCAGTCGACGGCGAACCCTACGCCAAAATCGCCGACCCATCAGCCGCCAGTGATTGGCGTCCGCAGGCGTGCTCGATCGCTCCTTGCTTATGCGGGTCCATGGGGAGGATGTTCTTGGGGGGAGTTCCCGAGGGCGAGCCACGGGACATACGCCTGGGGGCCGCGTGGGCGCAATCGCTGGTCGATCGCCCGGAGCCCGTTTTTCGCCGTTTCGCTTTGACCGGGTCGACGTCGCGGGCCTAGAAGTGGGCTCTGGGGCGCCAAAGCCCGGGCGGGACAAAAGAGAGGGGTGGGTGATGCTGGATTTCCTGAACGATCTGTTGTGGAGCAAGGTTTTGATCGTCGCCCTGATCGCGGCCGGGGCGGCGTTCACGATCCTCTCGCGCTTCGTCCAGTTCCGCTACTTCGGCGCCATGTTCGGCATCCTGATGCAGGCCTTCCATCGCGAGGCCGGCCACCTCAGCTCGTTCCAGGCGCTGATGCTCTCGGTCGCCGGCCGGGTCGGCGCCGGCAACATCGCGGGCGTCGCGGTCGCGATCACGCTCGGCGGCCCGGGGGCGGTGTTCTGGATGTGGGTGATCGGCCTGATCGGCATGGCGACCAGCTACTTCGAGTGCACGCTCGCCCAGCTCTACAAGAACGCCGAGCCCGACGGCACCTATCGTGGCGGACCCGCCTACTACATCGAGCGCGGCCTCCATCAGCGCTGGCTCGCCGGCCTGTTCTCGGTGCTGCTGCTGGTGACCTTCGGCTTCGGCTTCAACGCGCTCCAGTCCTACACCGTGGCCTCGTCGTTCGGGGACGCCTTCGGCATCCCGACCTGGGCCACCGGCATCGGCCTCGTGATCGTGCTCGGCCTGATCATCTTCGGCGGCATCAAGCGGATCGCGACCGCCGCCGAGATCATCGTCCCGGTCATGGCGATCGGCTACATCGCGATCTCGGTGGTCGTGATCCTGCTCAACATCACCGCCGTGCCGGCCGCCCTCGTCCTGATCGTCAAAAGTGCGTTCGGGCTCGAGCCGGCGTTCGCGGGCGGCCTCGGCGCCGCGATCGCGATGGGCGTCAGGCGCGGTCTGTTCTCCAACGAGGCCGGGCTCGGCTCAGCGCCCAACGTCGCCGCGGTCGCCTATGTCCGCCACCCGGCGAACCAGGGCATCGTGCAGGCGTTCAGCGTGTTCATCGACACGCTGGTCATCTGCTCCTGCACGGCCTTCATGATCCTGCTCTCGAGCATCTACACCCCGGACCTGCAGGCGAGCAGCGGCGTAGCACTCACCCAGTCGGCGCTCGCCGACCACGTCGGCGAATGGGGCCGAAGCTTCGTCTCGATCGCGCTGATGCTGTTCGCCTTCAGCTCGATGATCTACAACTACTACTTGGGCGAGAACAGCCTCAACTTCTTCAGCGAGGAGAACCAGACCCTGTTCACCGGTTTCCGGGTGCTGACGCTGGCGCTGGTGCTCTGGGGCTCGCTCCAGGACCTCTCGACCGTGTTCGCCTTCGCCGACGTCACCATGGGCCTGCTCGCGGTCGTCAACCTCACCGCGGTCCTGCTCCTGATCAAGGTCGGCCTCAGGTTGATCCGGGACTTCGACGGCCAGTTGCGGGCCGGGATCGCGCAGCCGGTGTTCGACCCGGCCAAGTTTCCGGACCTCGACATCGACCGCGAAGCCTGGCCCGGCGTGACGGCGGGGACGGCCGCGACGGCGGATTGATCCGGCACCCGGTCACTTATCAGGTTCGCGGACCATCTCGGCCGCACCCCAACGCTAGAACATGGTGTTGGGGTTGGCCGCGGTTTCGGGGATCGGCTGGCTGACGTCCCAGTGCTCGACGATCTTGCCGTCCTCGAGCCGGAAGATGTCGACGATCGCGTTGCCGCGGGTGCCGGGCTCGCGCACCGCGTGGACGTGCAGGATGACGTAGTCGCCATCCGCGAACACCTGCTTGATCTCGCTGTGTGAGTTCGGGAACTTGGCGCGCAGGAACTCCAGGAACTTCTTGAAGCCTTCGGGACCGTCGGCGGCCAGCGGGTTGTGCTGGATGTAGCTTTTGCCGAAGTATTGCGAGGCGGCGGCAAAGTCCTTCTGGTTCAGGCCCTGCTCGTAGAACGCGAGCACGACCTTCTTGTTTGCTTCCTCCTGCGGCGTCTCGGCGGCGCTCACGGGCTGCAGGATGAGTCCTGCCCAAATTGCGGTGGCGAGCACGAGACCGATCCGGTGCATGGCCTTCTCCTTGCTTTGGTAGGTTGTGCGCGCGACGGGATCAGCGGGTGAGATCGCAGCGCAGGACGGGCCGGTGCGCTGCCCGGCGCGCGACCTCCTCGAACCCGAGGCGGAGAAACGTCGAGGCGCGTCCGGTGTAGATCGTGCCCGAGGACTTTTTCTCCCCGATGTCCCAGGGATAGGCCTCGAGGCATGCGGCGCCCGCTTCTCGGGCGTACGTCTTCGCAGCCTCGATCAGCGCCGCGGTGAGCCCTTGCCGCCGCCGGCCGGCCTTGATGAAGAAGCAGGAGAGCGACCAGACCGGCCGGTCGTCGACCGGCGCGAGCAGGCGCGAGCGGTCGAGGGCGGGAAGATCGGCGCGCGGCGTCACCTGGCACCAGCCGGCGGGCACGCCCGAGACGTAGGCCAGCAGGCCGGGCGGTGGCCCGGCGGCGACGATCGCCGCGAACGCCCGGCGATGACCCTCGTTGCCGCTCGCCCGGAACCCGAAGCGCGGCCGCCGCCACCACATGCACCAGCAGCCGGCGCAGGCGCCATTCGGCCCGAACAGACGCTCGAGGTCGGGCCAGCGCTCGGGCGTGAGCGGTCGGATTGCCAGGTTGCCCGATGGGGTCATGTCGTTCGCGCTCCGCCTCGCGGGCCCGCAAGCCGCTCAAGCTCCTCGATCGTCTTCGGCCAGTCCTTCCGCAGCAGGCGCGAGAGGGAGCGGTCGGCGAGCAGCTGGCCGCCGGTCTGGCAGCGCGGGCAGTAGTTGGTCTCGTTGTCGGCGTAGCGGATGCGCTGCACGAGCGTGCCGCAGACCGGGCAGGGTTTTCCATATTTGCCGTGGACCGCCATGTCGGGGCGGAATGCGGTGACCTTCTCGGGGAACGCGTCGCCGTAGTGAGCGCGCAGTCGTTCGGTCCAGTCGGCGAGTGCCTCGCGGGTCGCCTCGAACAGGCGCCGGACCTCATCGGGCGCGAGCTTCTCGGTCATCGCCAGCGGCGAGAGCCGCGCCCGGTGCAGGATCTCGTCCGAATAGGCGTTGCCGATGCCGCTGAACAGGCGCGGGTCGGTGAGCGCGCGCTTGAGGGTGTGGTTCTCCTCGAGGAGCGCGCCGCGGAAGGCCTCGAGGTCCGCGTCCATAACCTCGAGCCCGCCCGGATCGTGCTCGGCCAGCGCCGCTTCGCCGCGCACGACGTGCAGCGAGGCCCGCTTCTTGGCGCCCGCTTCGGTGAGCGTCAGCGTGCCGTTCGGGAAATCGAACGCGGCCAGCGCATGGCGGCCGGCGAGCCTGGCGCCCTTGCCTGGCTCCCAGCGCCGACTTGGTGTCGGCGCGGAGCGGCAAGCCTGCCAGTGGAGGCGGCCGGCGATCATCAGGTGGAGCACGAGCCAGAGCCCGTCCTCGCTCGTCCTCCCCGGGGCCGGGCTCGAGGCCGAGCGCGATCCGCTTGCCGAGGCGTCGCAGCGCCAGCACCCGCCTGCCGTGGGCGGCTTTGACCGGCGGATCGACCGTGCGCAGGAGGAACGGGCTCGCGAGCCGGACGCCTTCGAGCGGCTGGCCCAGGATCCGCCGCTCGAGCGCCTCGAGGTAGAGGGTGATGTCCGGCAGCTCCGGCATCGCGCTTTCGCGCCTTCCACGGGTCGCTTAGGATGGCTCTTGGAGTAGCGGAGCAGGGGAGCCTTGCCAATCATGACGGGAAGCTCGGCCGCGCGGGCGGCGCTGCAGGCCAGGATCGACGCCCAGCCGCGGGTGCGGCTTGCCCATCTGCCGACCCCGCTCGAGCCTTGCCCGCGGCTGAGCGCGGCGCTGGGCGGGCCCGAGATCTGGCTCAAGCGGGACGATCTGACCGGGCTCGCGTTCGGCGGCAACAAGACCCGCCAGCTCGAGTTCGTGTTCGCCGAGGTCCTGGCGCAGGGGGCGGATACCGTCGTTGCCGGCGCCTACACCCAGTCCAACTGGTGCCGGCAGATGACCGCAGCGGCCAGGAAGCTCGGCCTCGAGGTCGCGCTGGTGCTGCTGCACGGCGAGAAGGGGCCGGCGCTGCAGGGCAATCTTCTGCTCGACCGGCTGATGGGCGCCGACGTCACGGTGGTCGATCTCGACAGCATGGAGCGTCTGGCTCCCCTGCTCGAGGCCAAGGCCGAGGAGCTTGCGCGCGCCGGGCGCAAGCCCTACCTGCTGGCGCCGTTCGCGGTCGACCGGCTGGCGCTGGGCGCGGTCGGCTACGTCGCCGCCGCCCTCGAGCTCGACCGGCAGTTCGACGCGGCCGGGATCGACCCCGACTGGCTCTACCTCTGTGGCGCCAACATGACGCCGGCCGGCATGCTGGTGGGGCTGCGCGCGCTCGGCCGGCGCACGCGCCTGGTCAACGTCACGCCGATCCGCTGGAGCGAGCCGCGCGCGACCGACATCGCCCGGATCGCGAACGCCGCCGCGCGCCGTCTCGGTCTCGATGTGCAGATCGCGGCCGGAGAGATCGAGAGCCACGACGACTACATCGGCGAGCGCTACGGCGTGGTCAGCGAAGGCGGCCGCGAGGCCATGCGCATGCTCGCGCGCACCGAGGCGGTGATCCTCGATCCGGTCTACAGCAGCAAGGCGATGGCCGGCCTGATCGACCACATCCGCAAGGGCCGGATCGGCCGGGGCGAGACCGTGGTCTTCCTGCACACCGGCGGCACGCCGGCGCTGTTCGCCTACGCGGCCGACCTCGGGCTCGGCTGAGCCGGCCGATCGAGGGCGGCGGCGCGAGCCCGATGGCCGCGCGCGAGGTCCGCCTGTCCGAGCTGCATGAAAGCTGTGGTCGGGCGCGAAGGGTGCCCGCCCGTCACGGTTCGGTGCCGGAGCGACCTTCGACGGCTAGCGGCGACTTCGGGCGGGGCGCCAAGGATCGCGGTTCGATGCGGAGCGACCTTCGACGGCTAGCGCCGACGACCTGGGGCGGGGCACCAAGCATCACGGTTCGATGCGGAGCGATCTTCGATAGCGAGCGGCGACCACCTCGCGCGGCGCGGCATTAACCGGACGTTAACCGTTGGTGCGTAACTGTTTCTTCGGATGGTCCATGCGACCGTGGGAATCCGTGCCTGCAAAATATGGCGGGCGGACGAGTCCCAGGGTCTCATGGAGCGTCGGCCGGTAGCGTGAGCCGCAACGGTTGATGAAAGGTGAACCCGAGGAGCATTGGGTGAGACCCGCCCTCGTGACCACGGGGCGTGGCGCTGACCATTAACTGGACGTTAACCGTTGGTGCGTAACTGTTTCTTCGGATGGTCCATGCGACCGTGGGAATCCGTGCCTGCAAAATATGGCGGGCGGACGAGTCCGAGGGTCTCATGGACCGTCGGCCGGTGGCATGAACGGCAACGGTTGATGAAAGGCTAATCCGACGGGCATGGCGCGAATCGACGTCCCCCGCGGGAAAACCTGCGGTCGCTTGGCAAACGAGGTGATGAGATCGGATTTGCTCGTAGACAGAGGTTGTTAGCATCTGGAATTAAGGTGGCTGGCGAAGCGCCAGCACCGCTAGCAGAAAGCCGATCTCGGCGAGTTGCTGGGCGGCGCCCAGGACGTCGCCGGTATGGCCGCCGATCTGGCGGTGGGCGAGGTTGGCGGTGGCCAGCGCGGCGCCGGCGGCGGCGATCACGCCGGCCGTCGCCATGGCGGGTGGCAGCAGGGTCAGGGCGGCAAGAATCGCGATCGCCGCGCCGGCCGCGGCGCGCAGCGGATGCGGGCGGCCCGCGGCGACGGCCAGGCCCTCGTCCCGGGCCGGCGCCATGCTCACCATGATCACCGGCAGCGCCGCGCGCGAGGCCGCCCCCGCGGCGATCAGGGCGGCCGCGACCAGGGCCGGGCTTGCGAGGGCCGCGAGCGCGCCGATCCGGGCGAGCAACGCCAGCATGAGCGCCATGGCACCGAAGCTGCCGATCCGGGAATCGCGCAGGATCCGGAGCTTGTCGGCGCGCGTGCGGCCGCCGCCGAAGCCGTCGGCGATGTCGGCCAGGCCGTCCTCGTGCAGGCCGCCGGTCAGCAGGACCTGGGCCGCGACCGCGAGCAGGGCTGCCAGCATCGGCGGCAGGCCGAGCCCGGCCGCGAGCGCGAAGACGAGGCCGCCGGCCGCGCCGATCAGAGCGCCGATCAGGGGGAACATGGGCGCGCTCGCGGCCAGGGGCGGCGCCGAGCGCGCGGGCGCGCCCGCCGGCAGCCGGGTCAGGAACTGGAGCGCCACCTTGCACTCCTCGATCGCCGCGCGCACCATCGCCGCCCCGAATGCACCATCGCGCTTGCCAGGATTCCCGACATGCCGCCGGCGAACCCGATCTCGAGCCTTGATGACCTCCGCCGGCGACTTCGGCAACTGCCGGCGGCGGACGACGCGGCGGCCGCGGCGGCGCGCGCGCATCAGGACCGGCTCACCAAGCCGCAAGGCGCGCTCGGCCGGCTCGAGGAGCTGGCGATCTGGCTCGCTGGCTGGCAGGGCCGCGAGCCGCCGGCGCTGGACCGGGTCGCAGCGCTGGTGTTCGCCGGCAACCATGGCGTTGCGGCCCAGGGCGTCTCCGCCTATCCGAGCGCGGTCACCGCCCAGATGGTCGCCAACTTCGAGGCCGGCGGAGCGGCGATCAACCAGCTCTGCCGGACCGCTCACGTCGAGCTCAAGGTCCTGGCCCTCGACCTCGACCGACCGACCGCGGACTTCTGCATAGCACCCGCCATGTCCGAAACCGAATGCCTCGAGGCGCTCAAGCGCGGCCTCGCGGCGGTCGCACCAGACCTCGATCTGCTCGCGGTCGGCGAGATGGGGATCGCCAACACGACCGCGGCCGCGGCCTTGTGCGCCGCCCTGTTCGGCGGCCCGGCCGCCTGGTGGACCGGGCCGGGCACCGGGCTCGATGCCCATGGGCTCGCGCACAAGGCGGCCGTGGTCGGCCGCGGCCTCGCCCGCCATGCCGAGGCGTTCGGCCAGCCGTTCGAGATCCTGCGCCGGCTCGGCGGGCGCGAGATCGCGGCCATGGCCGGCGCCATCCTGGGCGCGCGCGAGCGGCGGATCCCGGTCCTCTTGGATGGCTACGTCGCCGGCGCCGCGGCCGCGGTCCTCCAGGCGCTCGAGCCTTCGGCGCTGGATCACGTCCGGGCCGCGCACCGCTCCGCCGAGCCCGGCCATGCGCGCCTGCTCGAGCGGTTGCGCCTGCGCCCGCTGCTCGAGCTCGACATGCGCCTCGGCGAGGCCTCGGGCGCCGCGCTGGCCGTGCTGCTCTGCCGCGCCGCGCTCGCCTGCCACACCGGCATGGCGACCTTCGAGGCCGCCGGGGTCAGCAATCGATCCTGAGCTTGAGAATGAGGTCGAAGCTGTCGAGATCGTCGGCTGCCATCGCTAGCGGCACGAGCAGCCGGCGGGTGCGAACTCATCCGGGAGAGGTGTTGCGGGACGAGTTCATGGCGCCGCTCGGCCTGTCCGCCAATGCCTTGGCGCTGGCGCTGCGCGTGCCGGCGACGCGGATTGGGGCGATCCTCCGGGACGACCGGCCGCGGGCGGTGACCGCCGACACGGCGCTCCGTCTCGCACGCTACTTCGGCACGACGCCCGAGTTCTGGCTCAATCTCCAGACGGCCTACGATCTGTCGCTGACGGTGGCCGAGGCCGGCGCCCGGATCGAGCGTGACGTCGAGCCGCGCGCCGCCTGATCGGCAAGGATGCACTTGGCCGCAGCTCAGCCGATCACCTGATCAGCCCGAGGCCCTCGAGCTTGAGGAGGATGCGGTGGGCGGCGATGTCCGGGGCTTCGGCCTCGGTGTCGATCACCACGTCCGGGCGCTCGGGCGGCTCGTAGGGGTCGTCGATGCCGGTGAACTGCTTGATCAGCCCGGCGCGCGCCTTGGCGTAGAGGCCCTTGGTGTCGCGTTGCTCGCAGACCGCGAGCGAGGTCGCGACATAGATCTCGACGAACGCGCCGTGGTCCTCGACCAGCTCGCGCACCCGCCGGCGGATCGAGGCGTAGGGCGCGATCGGCGCGCACAGCGCGACCCCGCCCGCCTTGGTGATCTCGCTCGCGACGAAGCCGATCCGGAGCACGTTCAGGTCGCGGTGCTCCTTGGAGAAGCCGAGCTCGCTCGAGAGGTGCTTCCTGACCAGATCGCCGTCCAGCAGGGTGACCGAGCGGCTGCCGAGCTCCATGAGCTTGGCCATGAGCGCATGGGCGAGCGTCGACTTGCCGGCGCCGGAGAGACCGGTGAACAGCACCGTGAAGCCCTGGCGGTGGCGGGGCGGATAGCTGCGGCGGAGCTCGTCCACCACCTCCGGGTAGCTGAACCAGGCCGGGATCTCGATGCCTTCGCGCAGGCGCCGCCTGAGCTCGGTGCCGGAGAGGCTGAGGACCGTCTCGCCCGCCTCGACCTCGTCGACCGGCAGGTATTGGCCGCGGTCCTGGACGTAGACCATCTCCTTGAACGGCACGAGGCCGATGCCGAGCTCGGGCTGCCAGCCCGGCGACCAGCTCCTGGGCCGCGTAGGGCGGGTAGAACGGCCGGCCGGCGTGATCGTTGCCCGGCCCGGCGTGGTCGCGGCCGACGATGAAGTGGCTGCAGCCATGGTTCTTGCGGATGATCGCGTGCCAGACCGCCTCGCGCGGGCCGGCCATGCGCATGGCGAGCGGCAAGAGGCTGAGGTGGGTGGTCTGCTCGGGATAGGTCTTGAGCAGATGCTCGTAGCAGCGCACGCGGGCGAAATGGTCGACGTCGCCGGGCTTGGTCAGGCCGACCACGGGGTGGAGCAGAAGGTTGGCCTCGGCGATCTGGGCGGCCCGCTGGGTCAGCTCCTGATGCGCGCGGTGCATGGGGTTGCGGGTCTGGAAGGCGACCACCCGGGTCCAGCCCCACTGCTCGAACTTGTGGCGGAGGTCCGCGGGCTCGTCGCGCAGCTGCTTGAAATCGTAGTCGGTCGGCCGGGCGAGGCCCGCGAGCCGGCCGCCCAGATAGACCGGATGGGTGCGGTTGAGCAGGTGGTCGACGCCCGGATGGGTCTCATCCTGGGTCCCGAACACGGCCTCCGCCTCGCGTCGCCGGTCCGGCTCGAAGATCTCCTCGACGGTCATGGCCGCGATCAGGAAGCCCTCGGCATCGCGCAGCCCGATCGCATCGCCCTGGCGCAGGCCGCCCGCGAACTTCTCGCTCACATCGAGCATGACCGGGATCGGCCAGAGAGTGCCGTCGGCGAGCCGCATGCGCGCCAGCACGGCCTCGTAGTCGGCCTGGTCGAGGAAACCCTCGAGTGGCGAAAAGCCGCCGCTCAGGAGCAGCTTCAGATCGCAGAGCTGGCGCTGGCTCAGGTCCCAGCAGGGGTAGGCGCCCGCCTTGCGCCGCAAGGCGGCGGCCTTCTCGTCCGGCAGATAGAGGACCCGAAGCCTGCCCCCGTGCGGCTCGATCAATGCCATCGTTCTTCCCATCCTTCGATCGCGCGGGCTCGCCTCGCCCGGTCATTCCGATTGCCTTTTTGGCGATCCCCTTATTGGCGCCCAGGCATCGGGCGCACGCCCCCGCCTTTGCCATCATGTCCCGGGCGGCGCAAGCCGGTTCGGAGTTCGGGCCGGCGGCTGCTACAGCCAGCCGCGGCGCTTGAAGTACCAGTAGGGCAGAATCGCCGAGACCACCATCAAGGCCAGCGCCAGCGGATAGGCGAACGGCAGGCCGAGCTCGGGCATGTCGGTGAAGTTCATGCCGTAGATGCTGGCGATCAGGGTCGGCGGCAGGAACACCACCGCGGCGACCGAGAAGATCTTGATGATCGCGTTCTGCTCGATGTTGATCATGCCCAGCGTGGCGTCGAGCATGAAGTTGATCTTCTGGTTCAGGAACGAGGCGTGGTCGCTGAGCGAGGCGACGTCGCGGCCGACGGTCTTGAGACGCGAGCCGCTGCCTTTGCGTCCGCGCGCCTGGCTGGCCTGGATGGCGAAGGCCAGCAGGCGGCCGATGCTGACCAGGCTCTCGCGCGCCTTGGTGGCCAGATCGCCGGCCCGACCGATCCGGGCAATCAGCTTCTGGAAGTCGCGGCTGGTCTCGCCGCCGCTACGCGAGAACACGTCCCGCGACATCCGGTCGAGATCGGCGCCGACCGCCTCGAGGACGTCGGCGGTCCGATCGATGATCGCCTCGAGCAGGCCGGCGAAGACCGCATCGCCGTCGTGGCAGTCATTCGGATGGCGCAGCGCATAGGTCGTGAAGGTGCGGAACGGCAGCGGGTCGGCGTGGCGCACGGTGACCAGCCGCTCGCCCGCCAGGATGAAGGTCAGCGCGGTGCTCTCGGGCGCCTCGGTGTCCGCCTTGACGACCACGGTCGCGGTCATGAACAGCGCCCCGTCTTCCCGGTAGAGGCGGCTCGAGGCCTCGATCTCCTTCATCTCCTCCCGGGTCGGCACCTCGACGCCCAACGCCCGCTCGATCGCCTTCTCCTCGCCTTCGGTCGGCTGGAGCAGGTCGAGCCAGACCGTCCGCTCCGGCAGCTGCAGCGCGTCGCCGGTGAGCTCGACGCTCTTGAGCCGACCGTCCTCGAGGTAATAGACGTGCAGCATGGCACTGCCTCCAGGAGACGCTCTTCTAGCCCGCAGGCTCAGGCACGCCGGGCCGGACCGCAAGACGCAGATTGTGGGGCCGGCAATCCGGCGGCAGAATGCCGCGGACCGGCGAGATCGTACAAGATCGCACAGGGCGGGCCTGGCGCAGCCCGCCCAGGGGAGGGGGCTTCATGCTGAACATCTGCCTGATCGGGGCCGGCCGGATCGCCGTGCTCCACGCCCGGCACATCGCCCTGCACCCGAAGCTCCGCCTCGCCATGGTGGCGGACATCAACCTCGAGGCGGCAACCCGCCTGGCCGAGCCCTACGGCGCCAGCGTCAGCGCCGACGCCGGCGGCGCGATCCGCGACGCGGCGATCGACGCCGTGCTGATCGCATCCTCCTCGAGCACCCACGCCGAGCTGATCCTGCGCGCGGTCGAGGCCGGCAAGCCCGTGTTCTGCGAGAAGCCGCTCGACCTCGACCTCGGCCGCGCCAGCGCCTGCGTGCGCGCGATCGAAGGCAAGGGCGTGCCGGTGTTCGTCGACTTCAACCGGCGCTTCGATCCCAACCACGCCGCGCTCGAGCGTGCGCTGCGCGCGGGCGAGGCGGGCGCCGTCGAGCTGGTCAGCATCACCTCGCGCGACCCGGAGCCGCCGCCGGTCGGCTACCTTCAGAACGCGCCGGGCGCCCTGTTCCTCGAGACCATGGTCCACGATGTCGACATGGCGCGCTGGCTGCTGGCCGAGGAGCCGGTCGAGGTGTTCGCGATGGCGAGCTGCCTGATCGAGCCCGCGTTCCGGACCCTGAATGAGGCCGACACCGCGGTCGCGGTGTTGCGCACTGCAAGCGGCCGGCTCTGCCAGATCAACAACAGCTGGCGCGCGACCTACGGCTACGACCAGCGGCTCGAGGTGCTGGGCTCGGGCGGCATGCTGCGCTCCGACAACGTCCGGCGCACGACGCTGGAGCGCTACGACGCGGCGGCGGTGCACAGCGACGTCTTGCCGTACTTCTTCACCGACCGCTACATCGAGTCCTATAGGCGTGCCCTCGACCATTTCGCCGACGTGGTCGAGCACGGCGAGGAGCCTTTCATCACCGCCGAGGACGGCCTCCGGGCGCTGGTCCTGGCCGATGCCGCGCTGCGCTCGGCCAGGACCGGCCAGCCGGTTCCGATCCGCCATTGAGCCCGGAGCATCCCATGCAGCTCGAGATCGCGACCGCGCCCGACTCCTTCGGCGTCTGGTTCGCAAAGGACGACCGGCAGATCGGCTGGCGCCGCTATCTGGAGGAGGCGGCCGCCGCGGGCTACCAGTGGACCGAGCTCGGCCCGCTCGGCTATCTGCCGGTCGATGCGCGGGTGCTCGCGGCCGAGCTCGAGGCGCACGGCCTGCGCGCCTGCGGCCAGGCGATCATGCTGCCGCTCGAGGACGAAGGCATCTGGCCCGAGCTCGAGCGCCAGATCCAGGCGGCCGGAACGCTCTTGCAGGCCCTGAGCGCCCGGCACCTGATCCTGATCGATGACATGTATACGGACCTGCAGACGGGCGCGCTCCGGCAGCCGCGCGAGCTCGCCCCGGACGCCTGGCGGCGACTGGTCGAGACCACCGAACGGGCCGCGCGGCTCGCCCGTGAGCTGTTCGGGTTCCGGCTGTGCTTCCACCCCCACGCCGAGACCCACGTCGAGACCGAGGCGCAGATCGAGCGCCTGCTCGCCGAGACCGACCGCGATCTGGTGCGCCTGTGCTTCGATACCGGGCATCATCTCTATGCCGGCGGCGATCCGATCGGCTTCATGCGTAAGCACCACGACCGGGTCGACTATCTGCACATCAAGAGCGTCGACCCCGCGGTGCTGGCGCAGGCGCGTCGCGACGGGCTGTCGTTCGCGGCCGCGGTCGGGCGCGGCGCGTTCTGCGAGCTCGATCGCGGCGCGATCGATTTTTGCGCGTTCGGCGACCTCCTGCGCGAGGCGGACTTCCAGGGCTTCGTCGTGGTCGAGCAGGACATGTATCCCGCGCCGCCGGACAAGCCCCTGCCGATCGCCCGGGCCAATCGCGACTACCTGCGCCGGCTCGGCTGGGGCTGAACCGGCGCCGCGCTCAGGGTTTGGTCGCGGTCGCGATGTGGGCGGGCGAGGCGAAGGCGACGGTGCCATCGGCGGTCGTGAAGCGCCTGAGCTCGGTCTGCGCCGCCTGGAGCAGCTCCTGGTACTGGGCGTCGTCGATCAGGTCGGCGAGCGTCCAGCCCTTGACGTCGGTGTGGACCCAGGCCTCGATCGAGGGAAAGCGCGCGGTGCCGGTCTCGGTCGCGATCCGAA
This sequence comes from uncultured Alphaproteobacteria bacterium, assembly GCA_963756905.1. Taxonomy (GTDB): domain Bacteria; phylum Pseudomonadota; class Alphaproteobacteria; order Geminicoccales; family Geminicoccaceae; genus DATAOG01. Next base: position 68,633 of record CAVWPO010000015.1, on the reverse strand, counting down.
CCTCGGGCATGCCGGCGGCCGCGAACAGGGCCCGGAGCTCGTCCGCATCGCCGAGCACGAACGGGGCGCGCAGCCCGGCCGCGACGCGCTCGCCGAAGAGGCGTTGGAGCAGGGCGGTCATCGCCGCGTAGCCCGGCGACGTCTCGAGCCGGTCCCAGACCGCGACCGCAAGCCGGCCGCCCGGCCGCAGGACCCGGAGCATCTCCTGCAGGGCGCGGCGCCGGTCGTCGAAGAACATCAGCCCGAACTGGCTGATCACGGCATCGAACCGGCGGGCATCGTAGGGCAGGGCCTCGGCCAGCCCCTGGCGCCAGGCGATGCCGGGGGCCTCGCGCCTGGCGACCGCGAGCATGCCCTCGTTGCGGTCGAGGCCGCAGACCTCGCCGCCCGGCGCCGCGCGGCTTGCGGCTTCGCGCGCCAGCACGCCCGTGCCGCAGGCGACGTCCAGGACCTTCTGGCCCGGCCGGATCGCGGCCGCGGCCGCGACCCGCGGCGCCCATTCCCGGAACAGCGCCGGGACGAAGAACTCCTCGTACACCTCGGCCGCGCTGCGCGTGACCTGGCCGCGCTCGAGGGCGGCATGCCCTCGGTCTGTTGCCGCTGACGACATGGCCTGACACCTCCGTTGAGTTGATGGTGTGGGCACTCTGGCGGGCGGATCGTCGCCGCCGGCGTGACAAGAACGGGACAAGCGGGCAGCATGCGGTGCAAAGAGGCTCTGGCCGATGACGCTCCTGCACCTCGATGTGCTCGGCGGCTTCGCGTGCCGCTCGGCCGCCGGCACGCCGTTGATCTTTCCGACCCGGAAGGTCCGGGCGCTGCTCGCCTATCTCGCGGTCAACGCGGCAAGGCCGCAGCGGCGCGAGCAGCTGGCGGCGCTGCTGTGGGGTGATCAGGCCGAGGCCGAGGCGCGCGCCAACCTGAGGAAGACGCTCTCCCGGCTACGCGGGGCCCTGCCGGCGGCCGCGAGGGACTGCCTCGCCGCCGGGGCCGACCAGATCGCGCTCCGGGCGGATCTGGTCGAGCTCGATGCGCTCCGCTTCGAGCGGCTCGCCGCCGACGCCACGCCCGAGACCCTGGAACGGGCGGCGAGCCTCTATCGCGGCCCGCTGCTCGACGGCTTCGACGGCCCCGGCGAGGCGTTCGACGAGTGGCTCTCAACCGAGCGCCGGCGGCTGGAGGAGATCCTGCAGCAGGTGCTGCACCGGCTCCTCGACCACTACGTCGTGACCGGCGGGATCGAGCGGGCGATCCAGGTCGCCTTGCGCCTGCTTGCCCGGGACCCCTTGCAGGAGGGCGTCCACCGGGCGCTGATCCGGCTCTACATGCACCAGGACCGGGTCGGCTCCGCGCTCGACCAGTACCGGCGCTGCCGCGCGCTGCTCGCGCGCGAGCTGGGCGTCGCGCCGGCACCCGAAACCGAGCGGTTGCGCGCCGAGCTCTCGCGGCTGCTGCCGGCGGCGCCGCCCGACCCCGAGGAGGATGACCTGCCCGAGCGCCGGGCGGTGCTCCAGACCGCGGCCGCGGATCGGGCGCGCCGGCGCGTCGAGCCGAGCGGGCGGCCCGCGATCGCCGTGCTGGGCTTCGCCGCGGCGGCTGGCGATCGCCATCTCGGCGACGGCATGGCCGAGGACCTCGCGACCGAGCTCGGCCGCTTCCGCGAGCTCGACGTGATCGCGCCCGCGACCGCCCTGGCCTACCGCGCGAGCACGCTGCCGCCGGAGCGGATCGGCGAGGAGCTCGGCACGACCTACGTGCTCTGCGGCAGCCTCAGGCCCGCGGGCGAGCGGCTGCGCATCAGCGTGCGGCTGGTCGAGACCCTGAGCGCGCGCCAGCTCTGGGCCGAGCGCTACGACTGCGCCAGGGGTGAGGTCTTCGACCTCCAGGACGAGGTGGTCCGCCGGATCGTCGGCACGGTCGTCGGCCGGATCGAGGGCGCGCGCCTGGAGGCGGCCCGGCGCCAGCGGCCGAGCGATCTCGCGGCCTACGATCTCTGGCTGCGGGGGTGGAGCGCGCTCAAGCGGCCCGATCTGTCGGCGCTCGCGGATGCGCGCGGCTGCTTCCAGGCGGCGGTCGCCAGGGACCCGCAGTTCGCGCGCGCCTACGTCGGCCTCGCCATGGCCTACCTCAACGAGTGGGCCTGCTTCTCCTGGAATCACTGGTTCTTTCTGCGCCAGGAGGCGCTCGATCTGGCGCACAAGGCGGTCGAGCTCGACGAGCGGGATCACCGGGCGCATTGCGTGCTCGGGGTTGCGAAGCTCTACGGCCGCGACTACGAGGGCGCAAGGCGGCAGCTCCTGCGCGCGCTCGAGCTCAATCCGAACGATGCCGACGTGCTCGCCCACGCGGCCGCGGCGATGGCCCTGATCGGCGAGCCCGAGCTCGCGGTCGAGGCCGGCCGGAGCGCGCTCCGCCTCGCTCCCCACCACCCGGAGTGGTACACGGCCTTTGCCGGGATCGCGCTGTTCAGCGCCCGCCTGCACGACGAGGCGATCGCGACCATGGCGCCCGCTCCCGAGGCGCTCTGCAACACGCCCGCCTTCATCGCCGCCGCCTACGCCCATCTCGGCGCGCTCGAGGCCTGTCCCAGCCACCGCGAGACGGTCTACCGCCATCACCGCCGCCAGCTGGCGCGCGGCCTGTTCCCGAAGGGCACGAGCTGCGTCGACTGGCTGCTCGCCATGGACCCCTTCCGGCGCCCGGCGGATGCCGAGCACTACGCCGAAGGCCTGCGCAAGGCAGGCTTCCGATGATCGGACCGGAGCCAGATCCTGTGGCCGGCGATGCCGCCCGAGCCTGAGTATCAGCCGCCGGCGCCGCGGCCAGCAGCAAGCCGGTCAGCGCGGCGACGAACACCGGCTGGCGCCTGGCCACACCTCAGGCCCGCTCGTCCAGCATCGCCCGCAACGCTTTCAGGGCGCGGTGGCTCGCAACCTTGAGGGCTGCGATCGAGAGCCCGCTCTCGAGCGCCGCCTCCTTCAGCGACAGCCCGCGCAGCTTAAGCAGCAGGATCGCCCGCCGCTGGCCGGCCGGCAACCTCGCGATCGCGGCTTGCAGGGCGCGCTGGCCCGAGAGCAGCGGATGGAGATTCGCGCCGTCGGCGGCAATGGCCTCGTGCTGCGGCCCGAGCGGCGCCTCGGCCGCGGTCCTGCTGCCCCGGCGGCGCAGCCGGTCGACGATCCGCCGGCGGGTGATCGCCAGCAGCCACGGCCCGAACGGCCGGCCGGGATCGTAGGTGTGGCGAACGGTGTGGACCGTCAGCAGCACGTCCTGGACGACGTCCTCGACCTCGCCGAACAGCAGGGCATGCCGCGCCGCCCGGGAGCGGAGATAGGGCGTGATGTCCTCGAGCAGCCGCCGGTAGGCGATCTTGTCGCCGGCCTGGGCGCGCGCCATCAGCTCCGACCAGGCCAGCGAGCCATCGGCGCGGGTCGGCGCCGCCTCGTTCCAGTCGCTCATCCTTCGGGCCTTCGCTTCTTTTTCTTGCCGGCTGTGAGCCCTTCGGCCGACCGGCCGGATCGCAGGGACGGACCCAACGACCACCCGGGCACGTAACCTTCGCCGGGCCGGCGCGAACCTCATTAGCGCACCGTCCCAGCTCGCTGGGAATCAACAGAAGGTGACAACTGCGCGATGAGCCGGACCGTTCCGTCCTTCCTGGCGGGAGCCGCCCTGACCCTCGCCCTGATCGTTTCGGTCATCCTCACGGGAGCCCGGTGATGACCGCCCCGGCCGCCCCGGCCGGCGATCGGTCACGTCCGCTTGAGCGCCAGGCGGGGATCGGGCTCCGCCATCCGCACGTGCTGGACCTGATCGAGCACCCGCCCGCCGGGCTCGCCTGGGTCGAGGTGCATACCGAGAACTATCTGGTCGACGGCGGCCCGCGCCTGCATCAACTCGAGCGCATCCGCGAGCGCTATGCGCTCTCGCTGCACGGCGTCGGCCTGTCGCTGGGCTCGGCCGAGCGCCCCGATCCGGCGCATCTCGCCCGCATCCGCCGGCTCGCCGACCGGTTCGCGCCGGCGCTGCTCTCGGAGCACATCGCCTGGAGCATCGAGGACGGCCACTACCTGAACGATTTGTTCCCGATCCCCTACACCGAGGAAGCCCTGGCCGTGGTCGCGCGCAACGTCGCCATCGCGCAGGACGCGCTCGGCCGGCCGTTGATGGTCGAGAACCCGTCCTCCTATCTGCGCTTCGTCGACAGCACCATGCCGGAATGCGAGTTCGTTGCCGAGATCGCCCGCCGGGCCGGCTGCGGCATCCTGCTCGACATCAACAACATCCACGTCAGCGCCCACAATCACGGCTTCGCGGTCGCCGACTATCTCGAGACGATCCCGGGCGGCGTGATCGGCGAGTTCCATCTGGCCGGCCACGCGACCTGCGAGATCGAGGGCAGCGCGGTCCTGATCGACGACCACGCGAGCCGGGTCGATACGGAGGTCTGGCGCCTGTTCGATGCGGCGCTCGCGCGCTACGGCCCGCGGCCCACCCTGATCGAGTGGGACAACGCGATCCCGCCGCTCGCGGTGCTGCTGGACGAGCGGGCGGCGGCGCAGCGCCGGCTCGACCGGGCGAGCGCCGGAGCGACCCGTGCCGACGCTGCGTGAGGTCCAGGCGAGCTTCGCCCGCGCGGTCATCGACCCGGCGCTGGCCGACGGCATCACGGGCGCGATCGTCGGCGCCGGGATCACGCCGGAGCGCCGGCTCGGGGTCTATCGCAACAATGTGCTGGCCTCGCTCGCGCGCGTCCTCGAGGGCAGATTTCCGGCCACCCGGCGGCTGCTCGGCCCCGCGCGCTTCGCAGCGCTCGCCCGCGATTTCATTCGCGCCGAGCCGCCCGATCGGCCGCAGCTCACAGGCTACGGCGCCGCTTTCGCCGGGTTTTTGGAACGCTCGGTCGAGGATGCAGCGCTGCCCTGGCTCGCCGACGTCGCCAGGCTCGAGTGGGCGCGTGAGGAAGCCTACTATGCCGCGGACGCGACGCCGCTTCCGGTCGCGAGCCTGGCTGCGATCCCGCTCGAGCGCTATCCGGAGCTGCGCTTCGAAGTGCACCCGAGCCTGCGCCTGGTCCGCTCAGCGGGCCCGGTCTACAGCCTCTGGCACGCCGTTCTCGACGACGCGACGGAAATGAGCGCCGGCGCGGTCTCGAGCGGGCGGGCGGAGCAGGTGCTGGTGGTGAGGCCCGAGCTGACCGTGACCACCCGGCCGATCGCGCTTGCCGACCTGCGCCTGATGGAGGCGCTCGCCGAAGGCCTGCCGCTCGGCGAAGCGGCGGCCAGGGCCGAGCGTGCGGATGCCGGGTTCGATCTTCAGGCGGCGCTCGCCCTTCACCTCACCGGCGGCAGCTTCGCGGGCTGCTGCTGAACCGAAGCCGAAGCGCGGCCACGGCCGGCTTCGGCCGGTCGCCGAGCTTGTCCGGGGGGGCTCCGCTGCTTCCTGGCGCCCGGCTTCAGCCGATCTGCCGCCGTTCGCCAGGGTGACGGTGATCTGGTCGCCCGTCCGCGCGCTCACGACCCGACCATCGATCCCAGCTCGCCATGGTCGCCTGTCGTACGAGCGCGCGCTGGACCGGTGCTTTCGACGCCCCAATCGGACAAAGCGCACGGAGGCCGCACCGCGGCCCGATGCTCGCGTCACGGAGCGTCGGGCCCACGGCGGGGCGTCGGGAAGGCGCCTCACATCTTCTTCATCTGGCCGGCCTTTTTCTGGGCCTCGGTGTCGACGCCGTTGAAGGCCTCGAGCTTGCCGCCGAGCTCCTTGCACGTGCCTTCCTTGACGACCCGGTACTCCTGGCCGCTGTAGGCCTCGGTCGCCTCTCCGGCGCAGGCATGGGCGCCGTTGGCGCTGGCGCAGCTGTTCTGGCCGGCGGCGGCGATCCCGTAGCACGCCTCCATGCCCTTGACCGCGCCGGCCGCGGCTGCCGGGGTCGCCAACGAGGCCAGGGCCACGGCGCCCGCGAGGGCAGACGCCACGTTCAACGAGCTCAACCGGTTCGACATCGTGCTCTCCCGACAAGGGCTCCTGATGGAGCCAGGTTCGATCGCGGACGTCAGGTCCCGGTCGACGGCGCGTCCCAAGGCCGCTGTCCGGCCTTCGGCGGGCCCGATCCGAGGTAGCGCGCGTCCTGGGACCCTCATCGGCTAGGTTCGAGACGCCATCATCGAAGGTTACGGCCCGGGTGAGACAAATTCGACCGCGCCGGATCTGCCACGTCCGCTCCACTCCCCTCCGCCGCATCGCGGCCCCCGCGCCACCACGAGATCGCCGACCGCATCACGGGCGCCAGCTGGGGGCCGGCCGATTCCAAGCCCGGCCCCGTGGCATCGATCCGGGCCGCGATGGACCCTCCGGGGCCCCGTGGCATCGATCCAGGCCGTGATGGACCCTCCGGGCCCCGTGGCATCGATCCGGGGCTTCGGCGAAGTGCCCGGCATCCGAGGTGGCCGGAGGGTCCATCGCCGCCTGCGCCTGCAGGCTTGGCCGGCCTCGACGCAACGGCCTGGCTGCGGGTTGACCTGCTGGCGACGCTTAACCTTTCGCTAACCATTCAGGGCTAACCTGCTGCCCCGTCGGTCCATGCGATCCTGGGAGTCCGCGCCGGAATTCAAACGGGGAAGGACTCCGACGGTCGCATGGACCATTCCGACAAAGGGTTAGAGATCAATCGTAAAGGTTTGGTTGAGCCCGCGTCGATGGCCTGCGGTGCGTTCGTCAGCTGCGGCCGGATCGTGCCGCCGGCCCGGCGTCGTCGATCTCCCAGGCGGGCCTCGGGCTGAAGCGTCGGGCCAGGAAGTCGACCAGGGCGCGGACCTTGGGTGAGAGGTGGCGGGCGTAGGGGAAGACCGCGTAGATGCTGGTGTCGAGCGCGCTCGGGCTGACCTGGTAGCCCGCGAACACCACCTGGAGGGCGCCCGCGCGGACGTCCTGGCCGACCATCCAGGTCGGCAGGATCGCGAGGCCGAGGCCAGCGAGCGCTGCGGTATGCAGCGCGTCCGCATTGTTCGCCCAGAGCGAGCCTCTGACCTCGACCTCGTAGGTCTGCTCGCGGTCGCGCAACCGCCACAGCGCGCGGTTCGACTGCCGTTTGTAGACCAGGCAGTTGTGATGGCCCAGATCCGCGGGCGCGGTCGGCACGCCGGCCTTGGCGAAATAGCCGGGGCTGCCGCAGATCACCCGGATGTTCGGCGCCAGGCGCCTGGCGATCAGGCTCGAGTCCTGCAGCTCGCCGATCCGGACCGCGAGATCGACCCCTTCCTCGACCAGGTCGACGAACGCGTCGGTCACGCAGAGATCGATCCGGAGCGCCGGATAGCTGGCCAGGAACTCGGGCAGGGCCGGGGCTATGTGCAGGCGGCCGAACGTCACCGGCGCGCTCAGGCGGAGCATGCCGCGCGGCTCGGCCTCGAGCTGCGTGACCGAGAGCCTGGCGTCGTCGATCTCGGCCAGGATCCGCTTGCTGCGCTCGTGATAGAGCCGCCCGGCCTCGGTCAGGCTGAGCTTGCGCGTGGTGCGGTTGAGCAGGCGCACGCCGAGCTCGTCCTCGAGCGTGCCGATGCCGCGCGCCACCGACGAGGGCGCCAGGCCCAGACTGCGCGCGGCCGCGGAGAAGCTGCCGCCTTCGACCACCTCGGTGAGCAGGCGCATGCCGGAGAACGTGTCCATCTCGAACCACCGTACTTTGCGCTGGATGCACAGATCTTAAACTCAATGTCGCGATTATCCAGCCTGGCGCCAAGGCTTACTTCCTGATGACCGCGGCCGACCGGCTGCCGGGTGGAAAGGATGCAGAGATGCTGAGCTTCGAGTTGAACCAGGGACCCCGCCGCCTCGAGGACTTCGACATCGAGGAGCTCGAGGCCTTCATCCAGCGGGGCCGGACCCTGCAGGCGCGGGCGATGGGCCGCGGCCTCAAGGCTTTCTTCAGCGCTCTCGTGTCCGGCAGGAAGCCGGCGGCGACGCGCACCGAGAAGGGCAGGCTGGACTGGGACGAGGTCCTGGGCCTGACGCCAAAGGACTGCCACCCGGCGGGCGGCGCCTCGCGCTGACCAGGCGAGGCCGCTGAGGTCCGCGCGGCGACGCGGTCTCTTCGTTGACCAGGCGCTGGGATCCTACTCGTCGATCAGGCGCAGATGAGGCGATGGGATACGGCCGTCGCCGGGCTCGGTGACGCGGTCGATCACATGCAGGAACGAGCCCGCGACCGGGCCTACGCGGGCGCCGAGCTGACCGAGCGGCCGGCCGCGCGCGTCGCTGACCTCGAACAGGGGTGGCGCGGCGCTCGTCTCGACCTCGCTCGCGTAGTGAAATTCGTGGCCTCGATAGGTGGTGCCGGCCTGGCCGAGCGGGCTCGCCTCGAGCAGCTTCAGGCGCCGGTAGCCGAGCTGCAGGCGGGGGGCGGCGAAGCTGGTCGCGACCGGTAGCAGACCGGCCATCGCGTGGCGCTGCCCGACGCGGTCGGTGAGCGTGCGGCCGAGCGCCATGTAGCCGCCGCATTCGCCGTAGACGAAGGCGCCGCGCGCGGCCGCGGTGCGCAGGCCCTCCAGGAATTGCCGGTTGGCGGCGAGGCGGCCGGCGTGCAGCTCGGGATAGCCGCCCGGCAGATAGACCGCATCCGCGTCGGCATCCGGCGCCTGGTCTGCGAGCGGCGCGAACGGCAGGATCTCGGCGCCGGCGACCCGCCAGCCCTCGATCGTCGCCGGATAGGCGAACGCGAACGCGATGTCGCTCGCGAGAGCGATCCGCTGGCCGAGCGGTCGCATCGGTCGGGGCGGGGGCCCATAGAGGCCGAGCCCGAACGGCCGGGCGAGGCGGACCAGCCGATCGAGATCGGTGCGCTCGCCGACGATCCCGGCGGCCCGATCGAGCCAGCCCTCGAGCTCCGGCACTTCCGCGGCCGGGACCAGCCCGAGGTGACGCGCCGGCAGCTCGAGGCGCGGATCGCTCGGCAGGCAGGCGAGGACCGGCTGGGCGAAGCGGTCGTCGCAGGCGCGCCGGAGCAGCGCCTCGTGGGCCCCGCTGGCGACCCGGTTGAGCAGGACGCCCGCGATCTCGACGTCGTCGCGATGATGGGTGAAGCCCTCGACCAGGGCTGCGACCGAGGCGCCCATGCCGCGCGCGTCGACCACCAGCAGCACCGGCAGATCGAACAAAGCCGCGAGATCCGCGCTCGAGCCCTGACCATCGGCGGCGCCGTCGAACAGCCCCATGACACCTTCGCCAAGCACCAGATCGACGCCGTCCGCGACCCGGTCGCCGAGCCCGGCGAGGGTCTCGATCCGCATCGCCCAGCTGTCGAGGTTGACCGACGGCCGGCCGGACGCGCGGGCATGGAACATCGGGTCGATGTAGTCGGGACCGATCTTGAACGCGCCGACCGCGCGCCCCTGACGGCGCAATGCGCGCAGCAGCGCGAGCGTGATCGTGGTCTTGCCGCTGCCCGAGGCCGGCGCGGCGATGATGATGCCGGGCGCGCTCACCTCTGCGTCCTCATCGGGCTCATCGTAGGGCTCGCCGGCGCGCGCCCTCGGATGCGCCTCATGGGGTACGCCCTCAGGGGGTACGCCCTCATGGGTACGCGCTCATGGATGCCCCCCATCGCTCCGGCTCTTGCCGAAGCAGGGCGGCTGGATGAAGATCGTCCGGGTCATGGTCGGACGAGTGTAGCCCGAACCGGGCCCGAGGATGAAGCGAGCGTAACGGGATCGCCGGCGCCACATGGGACGCAAACCGAATCCGGAGCTGCGCCGCGGCTGGACCACCGGGGCCTGTGCCGCGGCGGCGACCAAGGCGGCCTACCTGGCGCTGCTGACCGGGCGCTTTCCCGACCCCGTGTCGATCCGGCTGCCGGGCGGCGAGCAGCCCCGGTTCGATCTGGCGGAGCGGGCGCTCGCGGGCGGCGAGGCGAAGGCGGCGGTGATCAAGGACGCCGGCGACGACCCCGACGTCACCCATGGCGCCCTGATCCGGGCCTGCGTCAGGCGCGGCGAGCCGGGCGGCGGCGTCGTGTTCATCGCCGGCGAGGGGGTGGGCGTGGTGACCCGGCCGGGCCTGCCGGTGCCGGTCGGCGAGCCCGCGATCAACCCGGCGCCGCGCCGGCTGATCCGCGAGCTGGTCGAGGCGATCGCGCGCGATCAGGGCGACGCCGGCGATCTCGAGGTCACGATCGCGATCCCCGGCGGCGAGATCCTGGCGCGGCGGACCGCCAACGGCCGCCTCGGGATCGTCGGCGGCCTCTCGATCCTCGGCACCAGCGGGGTCGTGATCCCCTATTCCTGCGCGTCCTGGATCCATGCCATCCATCGCGGCATCGACGTGGCCCGCGCCGCCGGCCTCAGCCACGTTGCCGCCAGCACCGGCTCGACCTCGGAGCGCGCGGTCCAGGCCCTCTACGGGCTGCCCGACTTCGCCCTGATCGACATGGGCGATTTCGTCGGCGGCATGCTCAAGTACCTGCGCCGCCACCCGATCGCGCGGCTCACGCTGGCCGGCGGTTTCGCCAAGCTCGCCAAGCTCGCGGCCGGACATCTGGACCTGCATTCGAGCCGCTCCGGGGTCGATCTGCCGGTGCTGGCGCAGCTGCTCGCCGAGCGCGGCGCGGCGGGCGAGCTGGTCGCCTGCGCCAAGGATGCCGATTCGGCCCATCAGGTGCTCGAGCTCGCCCAGGGCGTCGGCCTGCCGCTCGCCGACGACGTGGCACTCCGGGCCCGCCGGGTGGCGCTTCGCGAGCTGCAGGGCACCGGCGCGCTCGAGGTCATGATCTTCGACCGCGACGGCGGCCTGATCGGCCACGCCCGCGGCTGGTGACGGTCCGCCCCGCGTTCGACCGACGCGAAGGGTTGCCCACCATCTGCAAGACCCGTACGAGATGACCCGACAGGATCCGGTGATGACATCCCTATCCGCGGCGGTCCGCCGCCGGCCTCGCCTGCCGGGTCTGGTCTGGCCGTCCGAGCCATGACCGCCGCCAGCGCAGCGGCCTGGATCGAGAAGCTGCAGCGGGCGATCGAGGCCGCGTCGTCGGAAGCCCGCGGCGCCTTCTTCTATTATGTCGGTTTCGGTCTGTACTTCACGCTGACGGTTGCCGGGACCACCCACGAGGATCTGCTGCGCGGCTCGACGGTGACCATGCCGGGGCTCGGGATCGGGATGCCGATCGAGGGCTTCTTCCTGTTCGTGCCCATGCTGTTCGTGGTGTTCCACGTCTACGCCCTGCTGCAGCTCGTGATCCTGGCGCGGCGGATCGGCCTGTTGCAGCGGGCGATGAGGAGCCAGCGCGGCTCCGAGGCCTGGTACGGACAGGACGTCCTGCTCAGCCCGTTCGCGATCAGCCAGCGCCTGTTCGGCGAGCCGCCGGGGCTGGTGCCGAGGGCCCTGCTGCGGGTGTCGATCTGGTCGACCCTGGTGCTGATCCCTCTGGCGGTGCTGATCGCCACCCAGGTCCGCTTCCTGCCCTACCATTCCGAAAGCGTGACCTGGGCGCATCGCCTCTACATCGCGATCGACATCCTGCTCCTGATGCTGCTCTGGCCGAGGATCGTGCACCCGCGCGGCCGGGGCGTGATCGAGCGGCTGCGCGCACGCACGAGCTTCCGCCGCCGGAGCTGGTTGGCACGGGCCGGCTCGCTGGTCGAGATCGCCCGCAGACGCCTGCCGCGGGCCTGGCGATCCGGTGGCGCCGGCGCCGAGCCGGAATGGAACGCGTTCCGCACGCTCGGCGCCGGCCTCCGTTTCAGCCTGGTCGGACTGGCGCTTTTCATGACCTTCGTGGTCGCGACCGTGCCGGGCGAAGGCATCGAGCGCGCCCTGCTCGGCGACGGCCCCGACGACGGGCGCGCCGCCTGCTCGTCGCTCTGGCGCGTTGGCAGCTGGCTGCACAAGGTGCGCCTGCCCGATCAGCGCGACGTCCTGTGCGTGACCTACGGCATGTTCGAAGCCCCTGCGACGCCCTTGGGCCTGCGGCGCAATCTGGTCGCGCGCGGCGTCAATCTGGTATTGGCCGAGCCTACGGACGAGCTGATCCGCGATGTCGGTCCCAAGCAGGCCTGGGCACGCAAGGGCAAAGGCGTCGATCTGCAGGGCCGTGATCTGCGGTTTGCCGATCTTTCGGGCAGCGACCTGCGGAGCGCGGATCTGCGCGGCGCCAATCTCAGCGGCTCGGTGCTGCAGCAGACCAAGCTCACGGCGTCGGTCGCCGGCGACATCGCGCGCTCGGAGGTCGGCGGCTGCGCCTACCAGCTGGTCGACGACTACTGCCTGACCGGCCTCGTGGGCGCCGATCTGACCGGCGCCGACCTGCGCTATCTGCAGGGCTGGAAGGCGGATTTCCGGGAGGCCAACCTGACCGGGGCAGCACTCCAGGAGGCGGCGCTCGGACAAGGGCGGCTCGATGGCGCGCTGCTGGTCTGGACGCATTTGGACGGGGCGGATCTGCAGGGCGCGGTCCTGGCCGGCGCGGTTCTGCGCGAAGCGGTCGCGCCCGAAGTGCGGCTCGAGGGCGCCGATCTGCGGTATGCCTATCTGCGCCAGGCCGATCTCGCGGGCGCCCAGCTCACCGACGCCAAGCTGGACGATGCCGACGTCGGCGGCACCGATCTGGTGGGCGGTGATGCGCAAGCCGACCTCGACTATCAGACCAAGCTGACGTTCAGCCTGTTTCGGCGCGCCTGCGACCCGACGACGGAATCAGCCCATGGCGTGGTCGCCAGGATCTGGCACGAGCTCGATTACTCCACGAGCCACGACCGGGCGGGCTACGCCGGCATCGCCAGTCTGCGCTATCTGTTGGCAAGGCTCATCCTGTCGCCTGCGTGCCCGGCGGCCGCCGCCATTCACGATCAGGACGTCTGCCGTCTGCACGATTTTCTGAACCGCTGGATGACGATGGGGCGGGACGAACCGAAACCGCTCGAGCCCCAGCTGGAGCGCAGCTGGAGCGATCTGCGCGCGCTCGTCTTCGCCGGCGGGCGGCCGTCGGTCCGGGAGGCCGCAACCGCGGGTGCCAACCCGAAGATGGCCCCCGACATCTGGTCGGAACTGAACGCGCAGCTCGGCCAAGGGCGATCCTGCCCGGACTCTTGAGCCGCGCGCGCGTCCGCGCTCGACAGGCCCGCCCCGGGCCGGGAGTTGACATGCGGGTTCTGATCCTGGCCGGCACTCCCGAAGCGGGCGCGCTGGCTGCGGCCTGTGCCGGCCGGGGCGATCTGGAGGTCATCAGCTCGCTCGCCGGCCGGACGCGAAGCCCGCACGCGCCGCCCGGCGAGGTCCGGGTCGGCGGCTTCGGCGGCGCCGCCGGCCTCACGCGGTTTCTCGAAGAGCGGCGGATCGACCGGCTGGTCGATGCCAGCCATCCGTTCGCCGCCCAGATCGGCCGCCATGCGGAGGTCGCCTGCCGGGCGGCCGGCGTGCCACGGCTGCGGCTCCTGCGCCCGCCCTGGTCGCGCCAGGAGGGCGATCGCTGGCTCGAGGTCGCGGATCTCGCGGAAGCCGCACGGCGGCTGCCGGGGCTCGGGCGGCGGGCCTTCCTCACGGTCGGCCACAAGGGCCTCGACGCGTTTGCGGGCCTCGACGGCGTCTGGTTCCTGATCCGGACGATCGAGCCGCCGCCCGACGCGCCGCTCGCGCACGCCCGGTGGTTGCAGGCCCGCGGGCCGTTCGCGCTCGAAGCGGAGCTCGCGCTGCTGCGCGCGCACGCGATCGACGTCCTGGTCGTCAAGGCGAGCGGCGGCGAGGCGACCTACGCCAAGCTCGCGGCGGCCCGCGCTCTGGGCCTGCCGGTGCTCATGCTGCGCCGGCCGGCGCCGCCGCCCGGGCCGGTGGTGGCGACGGTCGCGGACGCCCTGGCCTGGCTCGACGCGCCCTAGAGTCCTCGCGCTCGAACTCGCGAGGCCGGGCGGGGACAGGTTCCCGATGCGCTCCGACCGCGGCCGGGGGCCGCTCAGGACTCGCGCTCGAGCCAGGCCTGGCACCAGCCCTTGGCGTCGACCAGCTTGCCGCCGAAGGTGTCGCACGGCCCCCAGGCGGCACCCTTGTCGCCGTGGAACAGCTGGCAGTTGGCGCAGGTGTGGCCCGGCATGTAGTCGGGCCATTCCTTGGCGTCGACCTTGCTGGCGTCCTCGGTGTAACCCAGCTGCTGGGCGAGCTCGTCGTCGGGGCTGAGCTTCTCCTCCGCGGCGCGCGCCCGACGCATCACCAGCATGCCGCCGAACGGCGCGGCCGCGACCCCGGCGGTCGCGAGCTTGAGGAAGCGGCGGCGAGCTTCAGGAGAGACGGCATCGGCCATGGTGGCCCTCCCTGTCGTTTGGTTGATCGGCAGCGCGGCCTTGGCCCGACCCGGCACCAGGCCCGCTCTCGCGACGAACGGCGCGAGCCTAGCGCATGTTCCGCCGCCGCTCCACCATGCCATCGAAGCGCCGATGCCGCACTTCAGCGCAGCACCGGGTAACCGTAGCGCGCGGCGAGCCGGGCGAAGGCGAGGACGCGGAGGTAAGCCTTGGCCGGCAGGACCTCGATGCCGTCGAGCAGCAGCTCGGCACGCGCCGCCTCGACCGCCGGGTCGGCGAGCGCGGCCCGGAGCGCCGTCCGCAGATGCCGGACCAGATCGTCGCCGGCGTTGGCGCGGGTGACATACGGGGGCGCCGGCGCCGCCGCGGTCCGACAGAGCACGCGCGTGCCGGCGAGCGCCTGCGGCCGGTGCCGGGCGAGCAGGGCATGGGTCACGCCGTCGATCGCCGCGACGTCGGCCGCCCCGCTCGCGACCAGCGCCAGGCTCGCGGCATGGGCGCCGCTCACCTTGACGGCCGAGAAGAAGCGCCCGTCACGGCTGAGGGGCGCGATCAGGGCCCGGAGCGCGTTCATGCCGGAGTGCGACTCCGGGTGGTTGATCGCCGCGACCCGGCCGCGCAGGTCCTCGAGCTCGCGAATGTCCGAGCCCTCGGCGACGACCACCAGGCTGGCATAGTCGCCGCCTGCGCAGCCGGGCGCCCGGTAGCGAGGCGTGGCGACCACGCGCAATGTGCCGCCGAAGGCGCCGGTAAGATCGGCGCCACAACACTGACTGAGGACCAGCGTGGGATCGCGCCAGACCTCGCCCGCCGGCCGGTCCTGGCAGAGCGCCGCCGGCACCTCCGCGACACCCACCTGCCTGAGATGGCGCGCGATCCGAGCCCAGAGCACCTCATGCGCTGCCCGCAGCTCGGGCAGATCGTACATGGGCAGGCTGGCAACGTTCATCGGACCGTCGCCGTCAGAACGCCTTCGCCAGGCCCGCCTGCTTCAGCGTATGGTTGGCCCCATGGCGGGACTTGATTCGGGCGTCGACCATGAACCGGCGCTCGGTGATTGGGCTGTACCGGATCTCGTGATCGCCTCTCCCCTGGCGCTCGAAGCGGCAGCCGGCCTTCCGCAACAGCTTCCTGACCGCCGGCGTCAAGTTGTCGGCCATCAGGCCGCGCGCGGCGCCAGCTCGTGCCGCTCGGCGATGATGGCAAATGGGATGTCGCCCGGCTCGTCGACCGACAAGAGGCCATTGGCATCGAGCAGCTCCGGGATCACGACCTTGAGCTTCTGCACGAGGTCGTCCAGCGTGTCGGCCCCGGTCGCCAGCCCCGGCACGTCATCGCTGGTCGCCACCCAGACCTCGGCCTCGGCGTCCCAGGCGCAGTGCACCGTGCAGGTTCGATCGGCCACGCCAGGATGTCCTCTGTGATCAGCCAACTATAGCTCATCCCGCGATTCCGACGAAGCCTGCTGAGATCGGCGGCCGGTCAAGCGGCGTCCTGGACCTCGAGTACCAGACGCTTGCCGAGGGCGGCCAGCGCCGCTTCGAGCTGGTCGAGGCGCGAACGATGGTCGAGGTCGAGCAGCCGGCGCACCTGGCGCGGATCGCAGCCGAGCCGCTCGGCCAGCGCCGCCTGGGTGAGTCCCGCCTCGCGTGTGGCCTGGTAGATCGCGAGCTTGGCCGTGACCATTGGCGGCATCACGGCACAGGGCTGCCCGCGCCTCGGCCGCGACGGCCGTGGGATCGCTCGGCCATCATCGATATAACCTCGCAACGCCGCGATCAGCGCATCCTCGGCGCGTGCCGCTGCCTCCTCCGCATCGCGCCCGACGGTGATCGCCTCCGGCACGTCCATGGCCTGGGCGATCACCGTGCCGTTCTCGTCGTCGTCCAGGATCAGCGGGTAGGAATGCATGTCGGTCCCTAGAGTACCTTGTTCGGGTCCAGGCCAAGCTGCTTGCAGATCCTTCGGATGAAGGCCGGCCCGAGGTCCGTGTCGCCGTGGATCGGGATCGCCGTCTGCCGACCGCGATAGCGGGCGTAGTAGTGCCCGCCCTTGCCGCGTCGCTCCTCGATCTCGACGCCGGCGGCCCTCAGTCGGCGGATCAGCTGCCGGCCCTTCATCGCCGGCCAGCATAGGACAAAAATGTCCTCAGATCAAACATCAATAGGGTAGACTAGAGGCCTACGCCCTTCGCTTGGCGCCCCCTTCAGGCGGGGGCGAGGATGCGGGTGAGGTAGGCGCCGGTATGGCTCGTGGCTGTGGCGGCGACCTCCTCGGGGTGCCGGTGACGATCATGCGGTCGTCGGCCGAATCGGCATCGCCTGGGCGGCCGGGCCGGTGCTATGCTGCAGGGCCTTCGCCCGAGCAGAGGAACCGTGATGGCCAGAGCCAGGCCAGTACCAGCGAGAGCGTTCACCTACACGGCGGTGTTCGACCCCGCGCCGGAGGGCGGCTATGTCGTGACCTTTCCTGCCTTGCTCGGCCTCGTAACCGAGGGCGAGACGCTGGAGGAAGCGAGGTCGATGGCGGCGGATGCGTTGCGTTGCTATCTCGAAGGCCATCTCGAGGACGGTCTCTCGATCCCGATCGAGGAGGAAGCATCCCCCGGGGCGCTTCGGGAAGTGGTCAGCGTCGAGCTGGGATGAGCCGGCGGCTGCCCGCCGTCAAGCCGCGCCAGGTGATTGCGGCACTTCAGCGGGCGGGCTTCGTGGTGCGGCGGGTGAGCGGCAGTCACTATCGGCTCAATCAACAGGGCGACCCCACCCGCTGGGTGGTCGTTGCCTATCACAACCGCGACCTGAAGCCGAAGACCTTGCGCGCCATCATCAAGCAAGCCGGGCTTACGATCGACGCGTTCATCGATCTGCTTTGAAGTCGCCGCGCCGCTCACGCCCGTCGTTTGGCGCCCTCCAGGCGGGGGGCGAGGACGCGGGTGAGGTAGGCGCCGGTGTAGCTCTCGGCGGTCGCCGCCACCTCCTCGGGGGTGCCGGCGGCGACGATCCGGCCGCCGGCGTCGCCGCCCTCGGGGCCGAGGTCGATCACGTGGTCGGCGGTCTTGATGACCTCGAGATTGTGCTCGATCACCACCACCGTGTTGCCCTGCTCGACCAGGGCGTGCAGGACCTCCAGGAGCTTTCTGACGTCCTCGAAGTGCAGGCCGGTGGTCGGCTCGTCGAGGATGTAGAGGGTGTCGCCGGTCGCGCGGCGCGAGAGCTCCTTGGCGAGCTTGACGCGCTGCGCCTCGCCGCCCGAGAGCGTGGTCGCCGACTGGCCGAGGGTGATGTAGCCGAGCCCGACCTTCTGCAGGGTCTCGAGCTTGTGCCGGATCGGCGGCAGGGCGTGGAAGAACTCGGCGGCGGTCTCGACCGTCATGTCGAGCACATCCGCGATCGACTGGCCCTTGTAGCGCACCTCGAGGGTCTCGCGGTTGAAGCGCCGGCCGTGGCAGACGTCGCAGGTGACGAACACGTCCGGGAGAAAGTGCATCTCGATCTTGATCAGGCCGTCGCCCTGGCAGGCCTCGCAGCGGCCGCCCTTGACGTTGAACGAGAAGCGGCCGGGCTTGTAGCCACGCGCGCTTGGCCTCCGGCAGGCCCGCGAACCAGTCGCGGATCGGGGTGAAGCAGCCGGTGTAGGTGACCGGGTTGGAGCGCGGCGTGCGGCCGATCGGCGACTGGTCGATGTCGACCACCTTGTCGAGGAACTCCATGCCGTCGATGCGCTCATGGGCGCCGGGCACGAGGCGCGACTTGTGCAGGCGCTTGGCGAGCGCCGGGTAGAGGGTGTCGAGGACGAGCGTCGACTTGCCGCTGCCGGAGACCCCGGTGATGCAGGTGAAGGTGCCGAGCGGGATGCTGGCGTCGACCTCCTTGAGGTTGTTCTCCGAGGCGCCGATCAGGGTCAGCCAGTGGCCGCGCTTGGCCTGGCGGCGCACCAGCGGCAGGGGGATCTGCCGGCGGCCGACCAGATACTGGCCGGTCAGGCTCTCGGGCGAGGCCAGGATCTCGGCGGGGGTGCCCTCCGCGACCACGATGCCGCCGTGCACCCCGGCGCCCGGGCCCATGTCGACCACGTGGTCGGCCTCGCGGATCGCGTCCTCGTCGTGCTCGACCACGATCACGGTGTTGCCGAGGTCGCGCAGGTTCTTGAGCGTCTCGAGCAGGCGGTGGTTGTCGCGCTGATGCAGCCCGATCGAGGGCTCGTCGAGCACGTAGAGGACGCCGGTCAGGCCCGAGCCGATCTGCGAGGCCAGGCGAATGCGCTGGCTCTCGCCGCCGGACAAGGAGCCCGAGTCGCGGGCAAGCGTCAGATAGCCGAGGCCGACGTTCTTGAGGAAGCCCAGGCGCTCGTTGATCTCCTTGAGGATCCGGCTCGCGATCTCGGTCTGCTTCGCAGTGAGCTGCGCCGGCAGGGCCTCGAACCAGGCGGCGGCGGCCTCGATCGCGAGCTCGGTCACCTCGCCGATGTGGCGGCCGCCGACCTTGACCGCGAGCGCCTCGGGCTTGAGCCGGTGGCCGTGGCAGACCTCGCAGGGCGCGCTCGAGAGATAGCGGCCGAGCTCGTCTTTGAGCCAAGCCGAATCGGTCTCGCGCCAGCGCCGCTGCAGGTTCGGCAGCACGCCCTCGAACGCCCGTTTCGTGCCGTAGCGCCGGACGCCGTCGTCGTAGCTGAGCTCGACCTCCTCCTCGCCCGAGCCGTTCAGGATCAGCTCCTGCATCGCTTCCGGCAGCTCCTCCCAGGGCGTGTGCAGGCTCGCCCGGAAGTGCTTCGCGATCCCGTCCAGGGTCTGGAGATAGTAGGTCGAGGACGAGTTCGACCAGGGCTCGATCGCGCCCTCGTACAGGCTCTTCTCCGGGTCGGGCACGACCAGGGCCGGGTCCATGTAGAGCTTGCGGCCGAGGCCGTCGCAGGCCGGGCAGGCGCCTTGCGGGCTGTTGAAGGAGAACAGCCTGGGCTCGATCTCCTCGATCGTGAAGCCCGAGACCGGGCAGGCGAACTTCGAGGACAGGACCAGCTGGTCGCCGGAATCGGCGTTCTCGACGATCAGCAGGCCGTCGGAGTGGGCGAGCGCGGTCTCGATGCTCTCGGCCAGACGCTGCTCGAGCCCCGGGGCGAGGACCAGGCGGTCGACCACCAGCTCGATGTCGTGCTTGAGCTTCTTGTTGAGCTTGGGCGCCGCATCGAGCTCGTAGAGCTTGCCGTCGACCTTGACCCGCTGGAAGCCCGCGCGCTGGAGCTCGGCCAGCTCCTTGCGGTACTCGCCCTTGCGGCCGCGCACGATCGGGCTCAGGAGATAGAGCCGGGTGCCTTCCGGCAGGCCCATGACCCGGTCGACCATCTGCGAGACGGTCTGGCTCTCGATCGGCAGGCCCGTGGCGGGCGAGTAGGGCACCCCAACCCGGGCGAACAGCAGGCGCAGGTAGTCGTAGATCTCCGTGACGGTCCCGACCGTCGAGCGCGGGTTCTTGGACGTCGTCTTCTGCTCGATCGCGATCGCCGGCGACAGCCCGGTGATCGAATCGACGTCGGGCTTTTGCATCAGCTCCAGGAACTGGCGCGCGTAGGCGGAGAGGCTCTCGACGTAGCGGCGCTGGCCGTCGGCGTAGATGGTATCGAACGCGAGCGAGCTCTTGCCGGAGCCGGAAAGGCCGGTGATGACCACGAGCTTATTGCGCGGCAGATCGAGGTCGATCGCCTTCAGATTGTGCTCGCGCGCGCCGCGGATGCGGATGAAGTCGTCCATCTGATCTTCGGCCCGGCCTTCGGCGGGTCCAGGCACCTCCAGGGCCGCCACCCGCTTAGATGCCCGCTCGCGCCGGGATCAGCAAGGGGCCGCGGGCACGCAGCTGTGGATAACCGGCGGCTGGAAGCGCACCCGCCGTCGCTGCGGCCCGAACCTCGCCACGGCGGGATGAGACCTGCTAAGGAAGGGCCTATGGCTCCGACGTCGACACTCGAGCTGCGCCGACCGAAGGCCCGCCGGCAGACGGCCTTGCCCGAGCGCTATCGCACGCGCGTGCTCGCGGCTTTGCCGGGGCGGGTCGAGCGGATCGTGCTGTTCGGCTCGCGGACGCGCGGCGACGTGCACGCCGACAGCGACTGGGATTTCGCGGTGTTCCTCGACCACGAGCCGAGCGAGGGGGATCGGGAGCGCATCAAGGCGATCGATTGGCGCCTGGGGGGAGCCAGCCGTGAGCTGATCCAGTCGCACGTCCTCGGGGCTGCGAAGTGGCTCGCCACGGATGAACTCGCGTGCAACATTCGTGGCGATGGGTTGATCATTCATGGCCCGGAACACGTGCCGATGGTCGAGCGTCCGGTGCTCGAGCACGCCCACGCGGCGCTTGCCAAGGCCGAGCGCTCCGCCGAGTCTTGCTGTCGAGACCGCGGACGAGCGGTTCGAGGGCGTGATCCATGGCGCCTACTACGCGATGTTCCATGCCGCGCGGGCGGTGCTGCTGGCGGTCGAGGGGTCGGCCAGCACCAAGCACGGGCGCGTGGTCGACACCTTCGAGCGCTTAGCCGGGCGCCAGCGCTTCGAGGCGCTGCGCGACCATGCGGCGGATGTTCGAAGGCGGCCTACGCCCTGCGGATCGAGGCCGACTACGGCAGCGAGGACCTGACCGAGACCGGGGCGTCAGCTGCGGGAGCAGGCCGCCGCCATTTCTCGACGTGTTGCCGCAAGTTGGTCGATCAACCAGACTGAACAAGGCTGAGTTTTCGCCATCCGGCGGCCGCGATCGGGTGCGCCCTCAGTCCGGTCTCTGCGCATTCGCCGGCGGGCGTGCTAGACTGCTCCTTCAAGCATCGAGCGAGGGAGCGGGCACCATGGCCGGCAGCGTCAACAAGGTGATTCTGGTCGGCAACCTCGGCCGCGACCCCGAGGTCCGCAGCACCCAGGACGGCACCAAGATCGTGCACCTGGCGGTCGCGACCTCCGAGCGTTGGCGCGATCGCAACAGCGGCGAGAACCGCGAGCGCACCGAGTGGCACCGGGTGGTGATCTTCAACGAGCGGCTCGGCGAGGTCGCGGAGAAGTACCTGGCCAAGGGCCGCTCGGTCTATCTCGAGGGCCAGCTGCAGACCCGCAAGTGGCAGGACCAGTCGGGCCAGGAGCGCTACACCACCGAGGTCGTGCTGCAGCGCTTCCGGGGCGAGCTGGTCCTGCTCGGCGGCCGCGACGAGGGTGGTGGCGCGAGCGCCGGCCCGCCCGGCGACGATCAGTCGGACTGGGGCCGGACCCCGAGCCAGCCGGCCCGCGCGAGCGGCGGCGCCGCCCGCGGCGGTGGCGGGGGTGGCCGGCGCGAGCCGTCGTCCGACAACTTCGACGACCTCGACGACGAGATCCCGTTCTAGCCTGCGCTCGGCTTCCTGGTCGGCGGGCGTCGCGCCGGCCCGCTTCGCGCCCCTCTTGCTGCTCGTCAATGGAGGACTGCCTGAGATGAACGATGCCGCCCCCACGCCCGCGGCCCGCGCTCCCGACACCGGCGGGGTCGCCGCCGAGCGCCTGCGCTCGTTCGTGCAGCGGATCGAGCGGCTCGAGGAGGACAAGGCGGGGCTCGCGGAGGATTTGCGCGAGGTCTACGCCGAGGCCAAGGGCGAGGGCTTCGATACCAAGGTGCTGCGCAAGCTGATCAGCCTGCGCCGGCGCGACCCGCGCCAGCGCCGCGAGGAGGACGAGCTGCTCGAGCTCTACCTCTCCGCGCTCGGCGAGTAGGCCGACCGAGGGCCCGGTGCTCAGCCGAGCGGCATCGCGCGGACCGCGGCCGCGCGCTCCTTGGCCGCCGTGAGCAGGAACGGCAGGTCGTTGCCGGCCAGCACCAGCCGGAAGCCGAGCGCGATGTAGCGCTGGAGCAGGCGCGGCTCGTAAACCCCGCCGAGGCCGGCATATTTGCCGTTGGCGCGGCAGGCGGCGACGATCCGCTGGAAGGCGTCGACGACCCGCGGATGCTCCAGCTGGCCCGGGATGCCCATCTCGATGCAGAGATCGTTGGTGCCGACCAGGAGGACGTCGAAGCCGGGCACCGCCGCGATCCGCTCGACGTTCTCGACCGCCTGGGGCGATTCGATCATCAGGATCAGCAGGGTCGCATCGTTGACCGCCTTGGTCCACTCGGCCATCGGATGGCTCTCGAAGTCGAGCTGCGGGACCGCGCCGGTCACCGAGCGGTGGCCGACCGGCGGATAGCGGCAGTTGGCGACCATGCGCGCCGCCACCTCGGGCGTGTCGACATGGGGCACCACGATCCCCTGCGCGCCGGCGTCGAGCACGCGGGTGGCGTGGAAATGCTCGAACCCCGGCACCCGCACGACCGGCGTGATGCCGGTGTCCTGGGCCGCGATGCTGAGCTGCGCCGCGAGGTCGACCGACATCGAGCCGTGCTCCATGTCGATGAACAGGAAGTCGTAGCCCGCGGTCTTCATGACCTTGCCGATCTCGACCGTGCGCGCGAGGCGCAGCCCGACGCCGAGCGCCAGCTCGCCCGCCTCCAGGCGCTCCTTGGCAAGATTGCGGATGCTGACCATGGCCCGTCCTCCCGTCCGGCGTTGTCCGTCACCCTCCTCAATAAGCGGACCGGTCCGGCGAATTCCAGTGGCCGGCAGGAGCGGGTCGCCCGGAACTTCTACGAACCGTCACTGCCAGCCGTCGCCGCAAGCGAGCAGCGTCGCCAGCACCAGAGCCGCGAACGCCAGCAACAGAACCGCACGCGCCAGCGTCGTGAGCCAGCTCGGCGGCTCCTGCTCGGCAACGCGCGGGTGGTGGCGGCGAATAGCGCGTGGTGACCAAGCCGATCCGCGATGCCGGAGGTGCCACGCGCGCCAGCCGGTCGCGAGCAATCCCCAGGCGATTGCCCATCCGGACAGCATGACGATCTGCTTTGCCGACCAAATCATCGCACCCGCGATCGTGCGACCGGATCATGGGAGTGGCGAAAATTGCCTAACTCAGCTGCAGCTTCTACCGCGAATGTCGGACGCAGCTTGTGAAGCAGTTCACAAAACCCACACCAAAGCCGACCCCCGGGTGGACGGCTTCGGGCCCGATCCGATGCCGGCCGCCCTCGCGGACGCGGCCGAGACCGCGTCCGCGAGGGGCAAGCCCTGTCGGCCGCCGCTGCTATTGCGGTGCTGCCGCCTCGGCCTGCTGATAGGTCGTGGTCGCGGTTGGCGTGCGGGCGAGCAGGAAGGTCACCGCCTGGTCGATCGCCGCCTGCATGGCCGCCCCCATGGGCGTCTTGGCGTAGGCGGCAAGGCTCAGGCCGAACTGGTTTTCCTCGAGCTTGCCGCCCAGGTCCTGTGCGCTGCCGGTGAGCGTCGAGGCCGCCACCACCTCGCCGCTGCGCGTATCGACCAGGCGCAACGCGAGCGAGATCCGCGAGCTCGCGACGTTGAAGCCGGCGCTGCGCAGCCACTCCGGCAGCTTGGGGCCGTTCGCCACCCCGACATCGGCGCCGGCGGCGTCGGGCTCGAAGGCGGTGACGCGGCCGACCACGAACAGGTCCGCACCCGCCAGCCGGGCGAGATCGGGAGCGTGCCCGCCGGCGTCCGCGAACTTGGCCAAAACGCTCGAATCGACCATGCGGTAGCAGCCGGTCTCGGTCATCGCGGCCACCAACAGGTCGGCGAGGCCGGGACCGACCTCGGCCGGGACGTCCTGGGCGGCGGCGTCGAACCCGGCGACCGCGACCCGCGGTCGCGGATCCGGGCATTCCGCGACTTTCGAGGCCACCAGATGCTGGCCGGGCGTCGCCTGACCGTCCGTCAGACAGCCACCCAACAGCGCCAGGGCGGCGACCCAGCCGGGACCGAAAAGCGCATTCTTGTTGATAGCCATCATCGAAATCCCTCCGTCCGCGACATCAATTCTGTCGACGGTCCCCGGCGCGGCGGTATTGCTGGCGCCAAGGTTGCAAAGATGCAAGCTGCTATCTACCGCGAATACGCAAGCTGGTTTGTGAGGTCGCTCACAGAGGAACGCGAATAAATTCGCCCGCCGAGGATCAGCCGAGCGCGGCGAGGTTCAGCTGCCAGCTGTCGCCGAGCCAGATCACGTGTGCGCTGTGGTCGGCCAGGGCATCGCCGGTCTCGGGGTGGACGAACACCGAGAGCCCCTGGCGGTTGAGGGCGAGCCAGGGGATCAGCTCGGCAAACAGGTCCGGTCCGAACGCGATCTGATAGCTGCCGGAGGGATGAGGGCCGATCGGCTGGTCGTGCCAGCGGCCGAGGCTGACCGTGAAGCGCAGGGCGAGCGCGTCGCGCAGCTGGGCCGCAACCGGCCTCGTCCGCTCGTCGTAGTAGACGTGGGCGTGATAGCCGTTGATCGTCCCGACCGGCTCGCGCGTTGCCAGAGCCATGACCAACCCCTCCATCCTGGATCGCGCCGGCTCAGCCATTGGCGCGGCGCGATCGGCGACCTTGACCGACCAGGCCAAATCCTATCATAGCCCGTCAGGCCCCTCATACAGCTCTGGAGACGACGCCGACGCCCTCGGCGATCAGAGGTCGGAGCCATCGGCAACGGCCTGGCCAGCAATCATCGCACTCGGCGGCGGCGCGGTCGAACGTCGTCCGAGCCCCACCGATCGCGCCGCCGCCCTCCGCTTCGCCGCCGCCGGGTGCGGATGGCAGAGGACGCGGCTGGCGGACCCCGAGTGACCCGAACGGCGGCGACTGGTCGCCGGTCCCAGCTCCGCCGCCGTTGCCTTGACAGTTGGGAAGCGATCGAGTGACCTAGACATCGCAGGCGGGCGAGCCGGCGCGACGAGGGAGCGGCGACCGGCCTTGGATCTGGGTATGGACATCGGACCGCCAGTGATCCAGTGCCAGGGCTGCGGCGGCCCTTTGACGCCGGGGCAGGACACATGGACCTGCGGCCGGTGTGGTGGCGCGGTTCCGGCCACTCTCGGCATACCCGACCTGCGTCCGCCGCAAGCCTCCGCGAACGACCGGGAGGTCCGCACCGAGGTCCAGCAGCTGTGTGCGGCGTTCGCGACCAGCAGTTTCGCCGAACTGGTGGCTGTCCGTCAGCGGAGGTTCTCGACCGACGATCCGGAGCTGCTGCGGCACTATGCGACCTATCGCGAGGTCGCGTTCGAGCGAGGCCGCCAGTTCTTTGGCATGATCGAGCGCCGCATGGCCGAGGTTGTCGGCGCCCCCGATGCCGGCGCGGCGGTCGTGATCGGCTGTGGCTCGGGCGGCTGCACGGCGGCGGTCGCGGCCCGGTTCCGGCACGTGGTTGCGCTGGATCCGGCGCTGCCCGATCTGATCCTGGCGAAGAGGGCGATGAGCGATGCCGGGGTCGACAACGTCACGTTGGTCCAGGCGTACGCGCAGCGCATCCCGCTCGCGGATGCCAGCGCGGCGTTCGTGATTGGTGAAAATGTGCTCGAACACGTCTTCGACCTCGACGGCACGATGATCGAGGTCGCTCGTGTCCTGCAGGCGGAGGGCCGGTTCGCCGGCGATTGCGTCAATCGCTACAACTTGCTGCGGCCCGAGCCGCACGTCAGGCTGTGGGGCGTCGGCTACCTGCCGCGATCGTTGCAGGCCCGCTACGTGCTCTGGCGCCGCGGGTTCCGCGGTTATGGCGAGAGCGTGTATCTGCCATCCTACCACGAACTGGCGCGCGCTCTGCGGCGCGGGTTCGGCGCCGGCGGGCGGATCGTCTTTCCGGGAGTCGACGCCTACGGCTTCCCGCCGGCCCTGGGTCACATGCTACGGTTGATCGAGCAGGTACCGCCGCTCGCCTGGGGCCTGCTGCAGGTCTTTCCGGCCCATCTGGCGCTGGCGGTTCGCCATCCTGACTAGGATCAAGAAAGCCGACGCCAACTCACCGAAGGTCAAGGCGGGCCTCGCCCGCTGAGCGGCAGGCTGCCGCGGGCCACACGAGCGACCGCATCCCCCAAGGGGGTCGCCGCCGGGCCTGTCCGGCGGTTTTTTTCGTCGCGCGCTTGACCTTCCAGTAACTGGAAGGGCCATCTCGTTACCGTCCAGCGCAAAGGGAGCCAGGGCCCGTGCCGGCCGCCCGATGTCACGAGCCGGACCAGGCGGCCGAGCCTGGACCGGAGATCGATCCGGTCTGCGGCATGACCGTGGATCCGGCGAGCGCGCAGCATCGCCGCGAGCATGGCGGCAAGACTTACTGGTTCTGCTGCGAGCATTGCGCGCAAACGTTCGAAGCGGCGCCCGAGACCTATCGGGCGCGCGCCCGGGTGAAGCCGGAGCCGGCGTCAGAGGACGCCATCTACACCTGCCCGATGCACCCCGAGATCGAGCAGGTGGGCCCCGGCGACTGCCCGATCTGCGGCATGGCGCTCGAGCCCAGGACGGTCTCGACCCGCGAGGGGCCGAGCGCCGAATACCTCGACATGCGGCGCCGGTTTTGGATCAGCGCGGCACTGGCGCTGCCGCTGCTGCTCTGGGTCATGGGCGACCACCTGCTCGGGTTCGGCCACATGATCCCGCGCCCGCTCGCCCACTGGCTGCAGCTGGCGCTGGCGACCCCGGTCGTGCTCTGGGCCGGCTGGCCGATCTGGAAGCGCTGCTGGGCGTCGTTCCGCAAGCTCAGCCCGAACATGTGGACCCTGATCGGGATCGGGGTCGGCGCCGCCTATCTCTACAGCGTGGTCGCGACGCTTGGCGCCCGGCATCTTCCCGGCCGCCTTCCGCGGGCCGGACGGCGAGGTCGACGTCTATTTCGAGGCGGCGGCGGTGATCACGGCCCTGGTCCTGCTCGGCCAGATGCTCGAGATCGGCGCCCGCGAGCGCACCAGCGGCGCGATCAAGGCGTTGCTGGGCCTTGCCCCGAAGACCGCGCGCCGCGTGCGCGACGACGGCGCGGACGAGGAGGTGGCGCTCGAGGACTGTCGCGGTCGGCGACCGGCTGCGGGTCCGGCCGGGCGACCAGATCCCGGTCGACGGCGTCGTGCAGGACGGCCGCAGCACGGTCGACGAATCGATGCTGACCGGCGAGCCGGTGCCGGTCGAGAAGGCGCCGGGCGACAAGGTCAGCGGCGGCACCCTCAACCAGTCGGGCAGCTTCGTCATGCGCGCGGAGCGGGTCGGCAGCGACACCATGCTCGCCCGGATCGTGCAGATGGTCGCCGAAGCCCAGCGCTCGCGGGCGCCGATCCAGAGCCTGGTCGATCGGGTCGCCGCCTGGTTCGTGCCGGCCGTGGTCGGCGTCGCGATCCTCGCCTTCATCGCCTGGGCAATCTTCGGCCCGTCGCCGGCCATGGCCTACGGCCTGGTCGCCGCGGTCTCGGTCCTGATCATCGCCTGCCCCTGCGCGCTCGGGCTCGCGACCCCGATGTCGATCATGGTCGGGACCGGGCGCGGTGCTCAGGCCGGCGTCCTGATCAAGAACGCCGAGGCCCTCGAGCGCTTCGCCAAGGTCGACACGCTGGTGGTCGACAAGACCGGCACGCTGACCGAGGGCAAGCCCAAGGTCACGACGCTGCTGCCGGCTGAAGGCATCGACGAAGCCGATCTTTTGAGACTCGCCGCCAGCCTCGAGCGGGCAAGCGAGCATCCGCTGGCGGCGGCGATCGTCGCTGCCGCGAGCGAGCGCGGCCTCGACCTGCTGGACGCGAGCGGGTTCGACTCGCTGACCGGCAAGGGCGTGCGCGGCATCGTCGATGGCCGCAGCGTGGCGCTCGGCAACCGGCGGCTGCTGGAGAGCCTCGAGCATCGATCCTGGCGCGCTCGCCGAGAGTGCGGAACAGCGCCGCGCCGAGGGCGAGACGGTGATGTTCGTCGTGGTCGACGGCAAGCCCGCCGGGCTGATCGGGGTCGCCGATCCGATCAAGCCGACCACGGCGCGCGCCCTCGAGGCGCTGCGCGCCGACGGGCTGCGGATCGTCATGCTGACCGGCGACAA
Source organism: uncultured Alphaproteobacteria bacterium (assembly GCA_963756905.1). Taxonomy (GTDB): domain Bacteria; phylum Pseudomonadota; class Alphaproteobacteria; order Geminicoccales; family Geminicoccaceae; genus DATAOG01. The sequence goes on along the minus strand of CAVWPO010000015.1, from coordinate 40,469 downwards.
CCGGACCACCGCCGAGGCGGTGGCGCGCAAGGTCGGCATCGACGAGATCCAGGCCGAGGTCCTGCCCGAGCAGAAGCACGAGGTGATCCGGCGCCTCCAGGCCATGGGCCGGATCGTGGCGATGGCGGGCGATGGCATCAACGACGCTCCGGCGCTCGCCCAGGCCGACATCGGGATCGCCATGGGGACCGGCGCCGACGTCGCCATGGAGAGCGCCGGCATCACGCTCGTCAAGGGCGACCTCACCGGCCTCGTGCGCGCCCGCCGCCTGTCCCAGGCGACCATGCGCAACATCAAGCAGAACCTGTTCTTCGCGTTCGTCTACAACGCGCTCGGCGTGCCGATCGCCGCGGGCATCCTCTATCCGTTCACCGGCCTGCTGCTCAGCCCGATCATCGCGGCCGCGGCGATGAGCCTGTCCTCGGTCTCGGTGATCGGCAATTCGCTGCGGCTCAAGACGGTGAGGCTCTGAGATGGCCCGGCAGCCCGATCCTGGAACAGGTGCGAACGCCGGGCCGAACACCTGGCAGGCGGGCCGCCCTCGCCGGTCGGCGCCGCAGCGGCTGTCGCAAACGGAGGCTAGACACATGCTCACATGGACCTCGAAGAGGACCTTCGCGCTCGCCAATGCGCTTGGCGCAGCCCTGCTCGTCATGGCGGGCGGACCCCTGGCGGCGCAGCAGAATCCGCCACCATCGATGCACGCGATGCCGATGTCAGTCGGCCGGTCCGGCGGACCAGGCCTATCAGGCCGCCATGGAGCGTATGCAGCAAGATATGTCGATGGACTTCACCGGCGACGCCGACGTCGACTTCGTTCGCGGCATGATTCCGCACCACCAGGGCGCGATCGACATGGCGAAGGCAGAGCTCGCGTACGGCAAGGACCCGGAGACCAAGAAGCTTGCCGAGGAGATCATCGCGGCGCAGGAGAAGGAGATCGCCTTCATGCGCTCCTGGCTGGAAAGGAAGGGGCAAAAGCCGGACTGATCGAGCAGGTTCGACGCCGCGCTTGGGAAGCCGCAGAGGGTTCTGCCGGCTGTCAGCCCGGGGGCAGCGCCCGGATCATCGCCGCCGCGGCGATGAGCCTGTCCTCGGTCTCCCTGATCGGTAATGCGCTGCGGCTGCGCGCGGTCAAGCTTTGATCCGGATCAATGCGGTCTCGCCCAAGGCCGATAGCCTTGCCAGTCGAACCAAGCTGGGAGCAAGGGCATGACCAGGAACAGGACGACGGTCGCGATCTGCGGCGGCGGGCTTGATGGGAGCCGCGGCCCTGGTGACGGCCAAGGCCGATCCGGCAGGACCGGTGAGCCCGGGCATGATGGGCCAAGCCCACGGCATGGGCCCGGGCATGATGGGGCAGGGCATGGACCCCGACCAGTGGCGCTGGATGATGGGTCAGGGCTACGGGTCACGCATGATGTCGCCGGAAGCCCATGAGGAGATGCTGGAGCACATGGGCAACATGCCGGGCCACCCCGGCGCCGCGTGTTGCGGAGGGCTTGCAGGCACGCGCGTCACTCCGACGATGCAGCTGTCGATCGAGGATGTGCGGGTGTTCTTCGAGCGTCAGCTCGCAGCCGAGGGCAACAAGCGCCTCAAGGTCGGCAAGGTCGAGGTGCTCGACGACCACACGATCGCGGCGCAGATCGTGACCGTCGACGACTCTCTGGTCGAGAGCTACGAAGTCGACCGGCACACCGGCGTGGTGTCGCCCGCGGGCTGAGCGGATCGTTGCCGGCATGCGGATCGCGCCCAGACCGCCAGACGCCTGTCCCTGGTACCTGCGCCCGTTCTTCTGGCACCAGCGGCGGACGTACGGCCAGGTGCTGGACGCGGCCCTGCTCTGGGCGCGCTCCCCCAGGCTGTTCCTGGGCGTGGCCGCGCTCTATGGCGCGCTCGACCGCAAGGGCTCGCCACTTCCGCCGGCGCTGCGCTCGCTGCTCGCCGTGCGCGTCTCGCAGCTCAACCGCTGCCGCTTCTGCGTCGACCTCAACTCGGCGACCCTCCTGCGGCGCGGGGTCGACGAGGCGAAGCTCTGGGCGCTCGACGACTGGCGCGCCAGCAACCTCTTCAGCGCCCGCGAGCGGCTGGCGCTCGACTACGCCGAGGCCATGACCCGATCCGACCTCGCGGTCGATGAGGCCCTGGCGGCGCGGGTCAAGGAGCACTTCGACGACGATGCGCTGATCGAGTTGACGGCCCTGATCGCGTTCCAGAACCTGTCGAGCAAGTTCAACGCCGCGCTCGGGGTGCCGCCGCAGGGCTTCTGCCGGCTGCCGCCCGCGGGCGCGCGGGCCGGGCAGACGGCCTCGTAGTTTGGAGAGGACAAGGTGATGAGGTACGGCTGGCGCACGGCGATGGTGATCGGGGGCATGGCGCTCAGCCTGCCTGCGATGGCGCAGGCGCCACAGGGCATGCCCTACGGCTACGGCCCGGGCATGATGTGGGAGGGCGGCGGCTGGTTCCACATGCTGTTCGGCTTTCTGATGATGCTGCTGTTCCTCGGCGTGATCGTCCTGCTGGTGGTGCTCGGGGTCCGCTGGCTCGGCGGCGCCGAGCATTCGCCGTTCCGCCATCCGCCGGCCGCCGGCCCGCGCAGCGCGCTCGACATCCTCAAGGAGCGCCTCGCCAAGGGCGAGATCGAGGTCGCCGAGTTCGAGGAGCGCAAACGCGCGCTCGGCGACTGACGGCGAGCCGGCCTGATCAGTCGTCGTCGCCGTCAACCGCCCCATGACAGCTCGATGTCGAACTTGATGGTGTCATCCGGGGTCGCGTCGGTCAGGCCGAACAGGAAGCCCGCACCGATGCTGAGCTCGAACGGATCGAGGTTGGTCTCGAAGTAAGCGACCGGCCCGATCCGGTGGTCCTGGTCGGAAAGCCTGGGCGAATCGGTGGCGAACTTTTCGATCTCGCCGTACGCCTCGAAGCCGACCTTCACTCCGTGCGGCGCCTTGTAGAGCGTCTGCCAGGCGTATTCGAAGGACGTCGACGCACTGTCCCGGTCGGAGCCGTACTGCTGCTCGAACAGGATGTTGGCGGTGTTGCTGAAGCGCCCGAGCCACACCTGGACCAGGGGGCCGAACTGGAAGCTGTGGATCTGATCCTGGACCGAGCCCTCGTACGCGAGATCCAGGCCGAGATTGGCGAAGTAGACATTGGTCGGCAGCAGCTGGAAAGTGTTCTCGAGCCCGATCGTATTGACCTCGAGATCCTCGTGCTTGACCTGCTGGAGCGACAGCTGTAGCTGCGGTTCCCACCAGTCGGTGACGCCGTAGCCGATCGACAGCTCGTGGAACTGGCGGACCTGGTCCTCGTTGTCGCCGCCGCCGCTCGTCCTCAGCGTCGGCCTCCTCGTTGGGAAAGCCCCACTGGACATTGCTGTGGGTTTCGAACTCGAGCGCGCCCTGCTCGACCAGCGGCGACTTGATCTCGAACTCGTCGGCTCGAGCCGGCCGTGCTGCCAGAGCTATCCCGGCGACGGCGACCGTGGCGAGCCCAGACGCAAGGGTGGCGCCAACGGCGCGTGAACAGCGCTCCATGATAAGATCCCCCCGTTCGTTTCACGTCTTTCGGGGCCGCCCGACGCCGCCAGCCGGATCGCCCGGCTGGCGCGTCCTGGTGGCCCCGTGATGTCTGCGATCGGTGCCCGGCTGGCTGCCCGGACGAGCGTCAGCCCTTGACGACGACGCCCCAGGGATAGCTGCCGACCTTGACCGACTTCAGGACCTTCTCGGCCGCGACGTCGATCGCCGAGATGTCGTTGGAGACGCCGTTGGTCGAGTACAGCATCTTCTCGTCGGGCGAGAAGGCGAGCTGCCAGACCCGCTGGCCGACCAGCAGATACTTCTTGACCTCGAAGGTCTTGCCGTCGACCACCGCGACCCGGTTCGCGGGCCCGAGCGCGATGAACGCCTTGGAGCGGTCCTTGGTGATCCGGATGCCGACCGGCTGGATCGCCTCGTCGGGCACGCCCGCAATCTTGAAGCTGATCTTGTGGATCACCTTGCGGGTCTGGTTGTCGATCACGCTGACCGTGCCGCCAACTTCGGAGCTGACCCAGACCTGGGCGTCGTCGGCGGTGAACATGGCGGCCCGCGGCCGCTGGTCGACCAGGACGTTGTCGGTGATCTTCTCAGAGGCGACGTCGATGAAATGCGCCATGTTGGTGGTCTCGGAAGTGTTGACCACCGTCTTGGCGTCCTGGCTGACCGCCACGCCTTCGGGCTCGACCCCGACCGGAATCTCGGCGACCACCTTGCGGCTCGCGGTGTCGATCGCCGTGACCTGGTTGTCGTCCTCGTTGGCGACATAGAGCGTGCTGCCGTCAGGTGTCAGCGTGATCACCTCGGGGTCAGCGCCCGAGGGCAGGGTGCCGATGACCTCGGACTTGGCGGTGTCGACGATCTGGACGGTGTCGTCGTCGCTCGCCGCGATGTAGAGGTACTTGCCGTCGGGACTGATCGCGATGCCGCGCGGCCGCTGGCCGACCTTGATCGTCTTGGTGAGCGTCAGGCTGTCGCTATCGACGACGCTGACCGAATTGCCCTTCTCGTTGGTCACAAAGATCGTGCCCGCCTGGGCAACCGCGCCCTGCGCCAGCACAAGCGCGCCTGCCATGATCACCACACGCAGCTGGGTCTCCATCCGATCGCCTCCGTTTCTGGTTGTGCGTTGTGATTGGTTCTTGAGCCCGCCGTTCACGACAGGCGGCACTTGGACTCCGGCTCGTCGAAGCCGAGCGTGTCGAGCGGCGTCCTTTGATGCAGGAAACCCTCCTGCGGCGAGACCGAGATCAGCATGCGCGGCGCCGCCAGCAGGATCGGCTGGCGCATCTGCTGGTTCCAGGTGCGGAAGCTCAGGCCCTCGCCCTTGAAGGCGCCGAGCTGGAACTTGTCGCCGCGCAGATAGGCGCGCAGCACCTTGGGATCGTTGCTGCTGGTCCGGGTCACCGCCTCGCCGATGCTGCGGACGCCCAGCCAGGCGGTGTAGTCGCGCTCGCGCATCCAGCGGTGCGCATGCGCCTCGAAGCGGTGCTGCATCTGGGTCCCGGCCCACTGCTCGTGGACCCGGCTCCATGAGGTCGGCACCATGCCCTGGGTCCCGGCGACCGGCCGCGGGTCCCAGGTGTGGTAGGGCAGGTACTCGCCGAACGTGTCGCTCTCGTCGGCGACCAGCAGGACGTCGTAGTCGGGCACGTTCTGGGTGAACACCCGCATCTGATTCTGGACCTGGACGTGGCCGGTCTCGGTCGTGCGCGAGGTCGGGTTGTAGGCATAGGCGCGCTCGGCGACGATCTTGCCGTGGAACTTCTCGGCCGAGTGGCGGAGCGCCGCGGCGAAGGCGAGGTCCTCCGGCTGGGTGCCGTGGACCAGGAACCAGCGGTTCCATTGCGCCCAGATCAGATACTGGATCAGGGCGTCGGCCTTCATCGCCCGGCTCGGGATCGTGTCGAACACGTTCGCCGGGCAGGTGTCGGTGCGCAGGTCGTCGTCCTGGGCGCGGCCATTGAAGATCAGGGCGTCCTTCGCCTCCGGCAGATTGGCCAGCGCCAGAAGGTCAGGCTCCTTGAGGTCGGCGACGATCAGGCGGTCGCCGGCCGCGAGCTTGTCCTTGAGGGCGGCCGCGAGATCGCCGTCCTCGGGCAGGGTCAGCTGGTCGAGATCGTAGGTCTGGCCGAGGAAGCTGCCGGTCGTCTGGTTGTCCTTGATCGCGAGCGTCGCGCCCGCGAGCCCTTCGTCGGTCAGGCTGCGCGGCTCGACCAGCGAGAGCGGCGGCAGCGCGGACGGCTCCGCCCGGGTCACGTAGAGGATCTTGACCTCGAGCTTGGCGGCGGCGGCGGCGGCGGGCCCGGCCAGAGTCTGGGCTCCCAGCAGCACGGCCAGCGCCGCCAGCCCCTGGCGCGCCAGGACGTGCAGGCCCGCCGCGCTCAACAGGGGCTCTCGGCCAGACGACCACCTCACGTCCATTGGACCTCCCATCGGCCGATGGTCTGCGGTCGGCCTGCGGACAAGAGGCTATCGGGCGCGCGGGCGATCTCAACGGCCTCATCGGAATTTAATCAATCGTTCATGATTTCCTCATGTCCCGCTGGCGCGCCACGCCTTATCCTGGCGGCGTGGATGCTCGACGCAGGACGCCCGCCGACCTGCGCTGAGCGCGCACCGACCCGGCCTGGCCCGACCATGCTCAGGACCAAGCTCGTCGTCGCCTTCCTCGGGCTTCTCGGCCCGGCCCTGATCATGGGATCGCTGCTGTACTGGGGCCCGCGGCAGATGCAGAACCGGCTGGAGCGGGCCCTGATCGCGCACCAGCAGGTGCAGGTCTATCTGGAGCTGGCCCTGGAAGCCTACCGCCATCTGCAGCAGTTGAGCTCGGGCGCCAACCGCGGCCGCCCGGTCAGCGAGGCCGAGCTGGAGGCCAGCCGCCACCGGCTGACCGACATGCTCGCGGACCTGCGCCGCCTGACCCTGGACGAGCTCGAGTTCGTCGGCCAGAGCGAGCCCGCCGAGAAGGCGGAGCCGGACCGGATCGCCCGCTTCGAGGCGCTGCTCAATCGCGCGTTCGCGGTCGCCGCCCAGGGCGAGAACGAGGGCTGGACCGACCAGCTGCGCGGCAGCATCGACGGCCTCGACCGGGAGCTTGGCGCGCTGATCAGCGAGGTGATCGACGACGAATCCGAGGAGGCGGCGACCGCCGACCATCAGGCGCGGCAGCTGGTCCGACGCCTGACCCTGCTGGCGGGCAGCGTGGTGCTGCTGTCGGCGGTCTGCGTCGCGCTCACCACGATTTGGGCGCGCCGACGGATCCAGGCGCCGATCGACGCCCTGATCGAAGGCACCCGCGAGATCGCCCGCGGCGACCTCGACTTTCGGGTGAGCGTCTCCGGCCGCGACGAGCTCGCGAACCTGGCCTCGAACTTCAACTGGATGTCCGCCGAGCTGGAGCGCCGGCGCGCCGACCTCGACCATTCGCGGGCCGATCTCGAGCGCAAGGTCGAGGAGCGGACCCGGGAGCTGCAGCACAGCAACCAGACCCTGCACCGGGTCGACCAGGCCAGGCAGCGCATGTTTGCCGACATCAGCCACGCGCTCCGCACGCCGCTCACCGTGATCCGCGGCGAGGCCGAGGTCACCCTGCGCGGCCGCGACAGCCGGCTCAAGGACTATCGCGCGACGCTCGCGCGGATCGTCGACACCGCCGCCCAGCTCAACAAGCTGGTCGAGGACCTGCTCCTGGTCGCGCGCTCGGAAACCGCGACCCTCGGCGTCGAGCGGGCCAGCATCGCGATCGGCCGGCTGCTGGGCGAGGTCGGGGAGGACGCCAAGGCGCTGGCGGCGCCCAAGGGCATCCGCGTGACCTGCTCGGCACCGGCGACCGCGATCCAGGTCCGGGGCGATGCCGACCGGCTGCGCCAGCTGCTGCTGCTGCTGCTCGACAACGCCTGCCGCTACACCCCCGCCGATGGCCAGATCGCGATCGGGCTCGAGCGCTGCCGCTCGGAGGTCGTCGTCACGGTCAGCGACAGCGGGATCGGCATTCCGGCCGAAGAGCTCGACCGGGTCCAGAGCCGCTTCTATCGCGGCTCGAACGCGGCCCCGATGGCGCCGCAGGGGGCGGGGCTGGGCCTGCACGTCGCGCGCTCGATCGTCGAGGCGCACGGCGGCGAGCTCGAGATCGAGAGCGAGCTCGGCCAGGGCACCACGGTCCGCGTGCGCCTGCCGCTCGCGGACCAGACGGAAGCGGTCGATGAGCGTGCTGCTGGTTGAGGACGACGAGCGGATCATCGAGTTCGTCCGGCGCGGCCTCGAGGCCGAGGGCCACCGGGTCGACGTCGCGCGCGGCGGCCGGGAGGCGCTCCGGCTCGCCCAGGGGCCGGACTGCGCGGTGATCATCCTCGACCTTCTGCTGCCCGACCTCGACGGCCGCGAGGTCTGCCGGCAGCTGCGCGCGGCCAGGATCGGCACGCCGATCCTGATGCTGACCGCGCTCGACACCCTCGAGGACAAGGTCCAGGGCCTGCGCATGGGCGCCGACGACTACCTGGCCAAGCCGTTCGCCTTCGAGGAGCTGCTGGCGCGGGTCCAGGCGCTCGCCCGGCGCGGCAACAACGGCTGGTCGCCGGACGCGCCCGAGCTGCGGGTCGGCGACCTTCTGCTCAACCGCGAGACCCGCGAGGTCCGGCGCGGCGACCAGGCGGTCGAGCTGACCCCGCGGGAGTTCGCGCTGCTCGAGTACCTGATGCGCTCGGCCGGCAAGGTCGTGAGCCGGGCGCTCATCCTGGAGAAGGTCTGGGGCTGCTCCAAGCACCCGCTGACCAACGTGGTCGAGGTCTACATCCGCCAGCTGCGCCGCAAGATCGACCGCGACGCGGCCCCGCCCCTGATCCAGACCGTGCGCGGCTTCGGCTACAAGCTCCGGGGTTTCTGATCCGAGGCCCGGTTCAGCGAGGTCGCCGGGCAGGCAGGACATCTTCCAGGGTCAGCCGGCCTCGGCCCACGCGATCATCGTCGCGGTGGGGTCGAGCACGTCCTGCCCGTCCTCGATGAACGTCTGACCACAAATGACGAAGCTATATCAGTATGCTAAAAGAATGAGTTCGAAGCTTAGATGAGAAAGATCAGTCGCCCCGGTGGAGGATCGCGTCGGCAATTCCGGTCTCGTAGCCGAGGCCTGCGGCCGTGAGGATCGGGGCGCCGCTGGCCCCCGCCAGCAGCAGGCCCTTGCGGACGAGCGCGTTCATCACGTTCGGGTTGCCGAGGCCGGTCGCGTCGCGCGCCTGCACGACCGCCGCGCCGACGTGGAAGTGGTCGCCGTGCGCATGGGGCGCGGAATGGATCAGCACCGTCCCGTCCGGATCGGGCGGGTTGGCCAGCCGCTGGTCCTCGGCCATCGCCTGCAGGATCGCCAGCGTCTTGAGCTGCAGCGGGTTGAGCTTCTTCGGGTTCGCTCGCATCAAAGAGCCGGTCTCGGACCGGAGATCAGAAGAAAGCGCCGCTGCCCGAGGGACAGCGGCGCTGAAAACGCACGCGGTGGTTACGCGGGTTGGTTGATTGGCTGCTTTCCCGCGGCGTCAGCCGATCCCGGCGGACGTGACCAAAGCCTCGTTCGCCGGCAGGACCAGACGCGCCACCTTGGCGTGAGACATTGGATCACCTCCTTTCCGCTGTTGCACCTGGCACCGGTCATGCCATTGCCCGAGCCGCCGTGTCAAAGGCTTCGCGATCGCCTGATCAGGGCGGGGGCGAGGATTCCTCCTCATCGGTCCCGCCATGGTGCCCGGTCAGGCGCAGGAAGAGCTCCTCGAGGTCGGCCTCGGCGGTCGCGAGGTCGGTGATCGTGAGGCCGGCGCGGCGGACCGCATCCAGAAGCTCGCCGACCCGGGCGCGGCTCGGCCGGTAGCTGATCACCAGCCGCCCCTCGCCATCGAGCCGGGCGCCGAGGGCGGCCAGCTCCGCGGGCAGCGTCGCGACCGGCTCGGCGATCGCGACCGTCAGGCGCTTCTCGTCGAGCCGGCCGATCAGCGCCGCCTTGGCGTCGCAGGCGACCACCTGCCCCCGATCGATGATCGCGATCCGATCGCACATCGCCTCGGCCTCCTCGAGGTAATGCGTGGTCAGCACGACCGTGACGCCTTGCCGGTTGAGCGCGCGCATGTAGCGCCAGAGGCTGCGCCTGAGCTCGACGTCGACGCCCGCGGTCGGCTCGTCGAGGACCACGACCGGCGGCTGGTGGACCAGCGCCTTGGCGACCAGCAGCCGCCGGCGCATGCCGCCGGAGAGCGTCCGGGCGTAGACGCCGGCCTTGTCGGCCAGGCCGAGCGCGGCCAGGATCTCGTCGCTGCGCCGCTCGCGTCTGGGCACGCCGTACAGCCCGGCCTGGATCTCGAGCGTCTCGCGCGGCGTGAAGAAGGCGTCGAGGTTGAGCTCCTGGGGCACGATCCCGATCGCCCGCCGGCCGCGCCGCGGATTGACGTCGAGGTCGAAATCCCAGATCCGGACCGCGCCCGCGCTTTTGATCACCAGGCCGGCCAGAATGTTGATCAGGGTCGACTTGCCGGCGCCGTTGGGGCCCAAAAGGCCGAAGATCGAGCCGCGCGGCACCTCGAGATCGAGGCCTTTGAGCGCCTCCTTGGGTGGTGCGGTCCTGCTGCCGGCATAGATCTTACGCAGGCCCCGGACCTCGATCGCGAGCGGCGGCGCGCCGTAGCGCCTGGCGATCTCGCTCAGGCGGCCGGGCTGCAGGACCGCGGTCCGCGGGTCGAGGCTGTCGCTGTCCTGATCCATATCGGCCTCGCTCGCCGGTGGCGGCGGCTGCCCGGCGGCGGCGTTGTGATAGCGGCTGCGGCGGTCGGCGGCAATCGGGGTGGCCCGGAGCCGGTCTTGATGCCGCCACGTTAACCTTTTGTTAACCGGCGAGGACTAACCCTGAGGTGTCAGTGGAAGGTCGTGATAGACCATAGGTTGTGAGTCGTACGATGCCCCGAGCCAAGATCGGCCCGGCACTCAGGGCCGGTGGCCAGCCAGTCGACCTTGCGGAACTACCCGACGCCGGCGGCGGGCAGCCGGCGCTGCTCGCCGGCCTGGTGCTGGCGATCGGCAGCATCTGGATCGTCGTCCCTCTCGTCTCCCTTCTGACCGGCGCGCAACCGCCGTTGCCGGACCTCGGCACGGTCGGCATCTGCATCCTGCTGACGGTCGGCGTCGGACAGGTCCTCTGGGGCCTGAACCTGTTGCTGCGCCGCGAGACGCTGATCATCGACCAGGACACCCTGCACGTCACGGTCCGCAGTCTTGCCGGCGTCCGCCGCTGGAGCGAGCCACTGGCCAATTACCGCGGCCTCCGCCATCGCCGGCAGCGGGTCTGGCATCGCTACGGCTGGCGCACCGTGCACCGGCTCCAGATCGCCCATCCGGACCCGGCCAAGGAGATCGAGCTCGCCCGGACCTGGGGCGAACGCCGGATCGAGGCTCTCCGGCGCCAATGGGCGGAGCTGCTGAACATGCCGGTGTGGTCGGCGGAGGGCGTCGCGCCTCGGCGCGAGTCGGACCGCCGGGCCGCCGAGCCGAAGGGCGTGCCGACCTTTTGAGCCGCGGCCGCCGGGACCGCCGAGCCGCAGGGCGTGCCGACCTTTTGAGCCGCGGCCGCTGGGACCGCCGGGCCGAAGGGCGTGCCGATGTTTTGCGCCGCGGCCGCTGGGACCGCCGAGCCGAGGGCGTGCCGACGTTTTGAGCCGCGGCCGGCGGGACCGCCGAGCCGAACGGCGTGCCGATGTTTTGCGCCGCGGCCGCCGGGCCGCCGAGCCGGGGCGTCCGGACGTTCTGAGCCGCGACCGCCGGGTCGCAAGCCGAAGGCCGTCCCGACGTTGTTGAGCCCTGGGCGCCGCTCCGAGCTGAACCGTTGGCCGACCATCCCTGGCCAGGCGATCGTCTCTCGTCGGCGTTGGCGCGGCATCGCTTCCGGCCGCACCGACGTTCAGCAATCAGATGAGCGCCCGGTCGAGAACGCCCCAGAGATCATGGGCAGGTCGCGGGATGGATCTCGCCAATTTGGCAGTCTCGGCTCCCGAGAGCACTTGGGCGGCGCTCGGGGCGGCGCTCGGGGCGGCGCTCGGATCAGACCTCCTCGAAGCGGCCGCTGGCGCCGGAGCGGAAGATCGCATCGAGCACGCGCATGTTGTTGACCGCGTCCTCGAGCGGGAACTCGAGCGGCGCGCCGGTACGGATCGCGCGGGCGAAGGCGTCGCCCTGCAGCGTGTACTGGTTCACGATCTCGAAGCTCTCCATCTGCGCCGAGCCGGCGCCGAGCTGGCTGCCGTCGTCGACCCAGATCCGGCAGGGCCGGTCGGGCGGCGCGTTGAACGGAATCTCGATCTCGATCCGGCCCTTGGTGCCGAAGATCTGCATGCGTTGATAGGGCACCAGCTGGGTCGAGCAGACGAACAGGGCCTGGCCGCCAGGAAACTCCAGCAGCACCGAAGCCAGGCGGTCGGTCTCGAAGGCGGGATCGTACTCGATCTGGCCGATCACCCGGCGCGGCTCGGCGCCGAACAGGAAGCGGGCCGTGACGATCGGGTAGCAGCCGATGTCGAAAAGGCCGCCGCCGCCGATCCCGGCCTGGTTGCGCACGTTCTTGGGGTCGAGGTTCATGTAGCTGTAGCTGCCCTGGACCACCCGCAGGTCGCCGATCCGACCGGTGCGCACCAGCTCCCGCGCGCGCAGCCATTGCGGGTGGTGGCGGATCACGAAGGCTTCCTGGATCAGGACCCCGGCGTGATCGCGCGCCTCGATCAGCCTCGAAGCCTCCTCGGCGGTCAGCGCGAGCGGCTTCTCGCACAAGACGTGCTTGCCGGCGGCGGCGGCCTGGATCGAGATCGGCACGTGCAGGTGGTTGGGCAGCGGATTGTAGACCGCCTCGATCTCGGGATCCTCGAGCAGCGCGGCATAGGAGCCGTAGGCCTTGGGGATGCCGAGCGCGCCCGCCGCCGCCTCGGCGCTCCCGAGGTGGCGCGAGGCGATCGCGTCGATCCGGCAGAGCTGAGAATGCTGCATCGCCGGGATCACCTTCTCGATTCCGATCTTGGCGGTGCTGATGACGCCGAAGCGCACCGGTTCCATGACCTTTGTCTCCCCTGTCATGCGAGCGACTTTCTGCGCGGGCGGTTATAGCGCACCCGGCGCGCCCTGCCACGGGGGGCGGCTTGCCCTGCAAAGAGGCCTTGCAGGCGCACAACCCGGGCCGGTCGCCATGGCGGCGGATGCCGAGTTGAATCCGTAAAAAGATTAACGAAATAGTAGGGGCGATCCGAACTGCACGCCGTTTCCGCAACGCCTGTGCCCGCGCCGCGCCGGCACGGTCCCGGCATTGCGGTCTGCCGATTGGCGCTTTCGAAAGGTCCCCGATGCCATCACGTGACCCTGATGCCTGGATGTGGGCCGAGGCTTGCGAGCTTTTGGAACGGGCGGAACGCCTGAACCGTCAGTTCTTCCAGCCGCGCGCGACCGAGGGCCGCGGGCCCAGCTGGGAGCCGCCGGTCGACATGCTGGAGTCCGAAGGCGAGCTCTGGATTCTGGTGGCCCTGCCCGGCGTGGGCGCCGAGCAGCTCCAGGTCCTGGTCGACGGCGGAACGCTCGCGGTGGTCGGCGAGCGGCCGATGCCCGGGCGCGCGCGCGCCGGGATCATCCGCCGGCTCGAGATCCCCTATGGCCATTTCGAGCGCCGGATCGAGCTGCCGCCGGGTCGCTTTGAGATCAGGCACCGCGAGCTGGCCGACGGCTGCCTGGTGCTCGGTCTGCGCAAGTTGTGAGGGATGGTCGAATGACGACAGAGCAGCAACCCCAGAGCGCCCGCACCGCGGCGCAGCCGCCGGAGGCGGCCGACGCCGCGCCGGCGACCGCAGCGGCCGGGACCGGCGTGACCTTGCCCGAGGGCGCCTTGATCATCCTGCCGGTGCGCAACGTGGTGCTCTACCCGGGCATCATGCTGCCGCTCTCGCTCGGCCGCGCGAAGTCGATCGCGGCCGCCCAGGAGGCGGCGCGCAGCGAGCAGCCGGTCGGCGTGGTCCTGCAGCGCGACGCCGCGGCCGACGATCCGGGCGCCGACCAGATGCATCACGGTCGGCACGGTTGCGCGCATCCTGCGCTACGTCACCGCGCCCGACGGCTCGCACCACATCGTCTGCCAGGGCCTGCAGCGCTTCCGGGTGCGCGAGTTCCTGTCCGGCTATCCGTTCATGGCCGCCCAGGTCGAGCGCATCGAGGAGTTCGAGGTCGACAACGCGGAGCTGCAGGCGCGCCTGGTCTACCTCAAGCAGCAGTCGCTGGAGGCGCTGCAGCTGTTGCCGCAGGTGCCGCCGGAGCTGGTCAACGCCGTCCAGTCGGTGACCTCGCCTTCGGCCGGCGCCGACCTGGTCGCGAGCTTCATGGACCTGACGCCCGAGGAGAAGCAGTCGGTCCTCGAGACCTTCGAGGTGCAGGCCCGGCTCGACCGGGTGATCGAGCTGCTCGGCCATCGGATCGAGGTGCTCAAGATCTCGCGCGACATCGGCCAGCAGACCCGGGAGGCGGTCGAGGGCCGCCAGCGCGAGTACATCCTGCGCGAGCAGCTGAAGGCAATCCAGAAGGAGCTCGGCGAGAGCGAGGGCACCGCAGCCGAGATCGAGGAGCTCTCCAAGGCGGTCGCCGAGGCCGGCATGCCCGAGGAGGTCGAGCAGCACGCCCGCAAGGAGCTCAAGCGCCTCGAGCGCATGCCCGAGGCGGCGGCCGAGTACTCCATGGTCCGCACCTACCTCGACTGGCTGATCGAGCTGCCCTGGTCGAAGCAGAGCGAGGACGCGATCGACATCGCCGAGGCGCGCCGCATCCTGGACGAGGACCACTTTGGCCTCGACAAGATCAAGCGGCGGATCCTCGAGTATCTCGCGGTGCGCAAGCTCAACCCGAAGGGCAAGAGCCCGATCCTGTGCTTCGTCGGGCCGCCCGGCGTCGGCAAGACCTCGCTCGGCCAGAGCATCGCGCGCGCCACGGGCCGCAAGTTCGTGCGCGCGAGCCTCGGCGGCGTCCACGACGAGGCCGAGATCCGCGGCCATCGCCGGACCTACATCGGGGCGCTGCCGGGCAGCATCATCCAGAGCATCCGCAAGGCCGGCACCCGCAACCCGGTGTTCATGCTCGACGAGATGGACAAGCTCGGCGCGGGCTTCCACGGCGATCCGAGCTCGGCCCTGCTCGAGGTGCTCGACCCCGAGCAGAACTCGACCTTCCGCGACAACTACCTCGCAGTGCCGTTCGACCTCAGCCAGGTGATGTTCATCGGCACGGCCAACGTGCTCGACGGCATCCCGGGCCCCTTGCGCGATCGCATGGAGGTGATCGAGCTGCCGAGCTACATCGAGGACGAAAAGGTCGAGATCGCCAAGCGCTACCTGGTCAAGCGCCAGCTCGAGGCGAACGGCCTGCGGCCGGACCAGGTCGAGCTCGGCGAAGAGACGATCCGGGCGATCGTGCGCGACTACACGCGCGAGGCGGGCGTGCGCAATCTCGAGCGCCTGATCGGCGGCGTGCTGCGCAACGTCGCGGTCCGGATCGCCGAGGGCACCGCGGCCAAGGTCCGGGTCGAGCCCGACGATCTGCGCGCGATCCTCGGGCCCGAGCGGGTCGAGAGCGAGGTCGCGATGCGGACCAGCGTGCCGGGCGTCGCGACCGGGCTCGCCTGGACCCCGGTCGGCGGCGACATCCTGTTCGTCGAGGCGACCCGCACGCCGGGCGGCGGCAAGCTGATCCTGACCGGCCAGCTGGGCGACGTCATGAAGGAGAGCGCCCAGGCGGCGCTCAGCCTGATCAAGTCGCGCGCCCGGGACCTGGGCGTCGCCGACGGCCTGTTCGAGAAGAGCGACATCCACGTCCATGTGCCGGCGGGTGCCGTGCCCAAGGACGGGCCGTCCGCGGGCGTCGCGATGTTCACGGCCCTGGTCTCGCTGCTGACCGATCGGACCGTGCGCAGCGACACCGCGATGACCGGCGAGATCAGCCTGCGCGGGCTGGTCCTGCCGGTCGGCGGGATCAAGGAGAAGGTGCTGGCGGCGCATCGCGCCGGGCTTACCCGGGTGCTGCTGCCGGCGCGCAATCGCAAGGACTTCGAGGACATCCCGGAAAGCGCCCGGAACAGCCTCGAGCTGATCTGGCTCGAGCGGGTCGACGACGCGATCCGGGCGGCGCTCGAGCCCGCGACGGCCGCGCCCGAGCCCGTGCCGGCGGAGTGATCCGAGCGGCCGGCGCCCGCCCGTGGGCGTCGGCCGCAATCCGCTGCGTCGCTGACTTTTCCGCCCCGGCGCCATCTGGCGTCCGGACGATCCAGGTCGGCCGCCACGGCTCCCCTTGAGCGGTGACAATTGACAAATCCAAGGCATTTTATGCATATTGTCGCGAATTGGCAGGTGCAAGGAGCGACGATGGCAGCGATCAGGGGCATTCTCGGGGATGAGCGCAGCGTCATCAGCACGAGGCACGCTGCGATCGCTTCGATCGTCGCCGTGGCCGGCGTCGCGGTCGGCATGTTCCTGATCTTCGTCGGCAGCGAGCTGTACGCGCGGTCCAGCCACCGCGTCCTCTGGGCCCTGGTCGACCAGGCGCTGGCGCCCGGCGCCTGAGCGCCAGCGGCATCGGATCCTCCGCAGCCATGTCGGGTGTGGCAGCCAGGCGAACCGCGCGCGCGGGCACGCTCGGCCTGCTGGCATGTTTCGGTGCCGCAACGCTGGCCCCGGGGCAGGCCTGGGCGCAGGGCGAGGTCCAGGTCTGCAGCGCCGCGACCGCGGGCGAGCTCAGCGTGCAGGCCGACGTCCAGTGCGAATGCCGCTTCTTCCAGGCGAGCGCCATGGCCGGCACCCCGGAGGGCTACCGCTGGGACTGCGGCATCCTCCGCCCGCGCCTGAACTACGCCGTGCCGGTCGACCTCAATCCCTATCCCTATCCCCTGCCCGAGGGGCTCTCCGTGGAGCTGCCGGGCAGCGGCGTGGGCCTGCCGGGCAGCGGCCAGGAGCAGCCCCCGGCCCGGCCGAAGCGCCGCTGAGGGGATTTCGACTCGACAGCCGCCCGGATGCCGTGATTGGCTCGCGGCCGGCGCTGCCTGACCGAGACCGATCGACGATGAGCGACCGCGAGCCAAGCCCGGCCGAACCCCTCCTGCGCATCGAGGGCCTGAGCAAGCGCTTCGGCCCGGTCGTGGCGCTCGACCAGGTGAGCTTCGAGGTCCGCGCCGGCGAGGTCTTGGGACTGCTCGGCGACAACGGCGCCGGCAAGTCGACGCTCATCAAGATCATCTCGGGCTCGCTGCCGCCGTCCGCGGGCCAGATCTGGTTCGCCGGCCGCAGCGTCACCTTCGAGACCCCGGCCGAAGCCAAGGCCCAGGGCATCGAGACGGTCTATCAGGACCTCTCGCTGTGCCCGAACGTCGATACCGTCGCCAACTTCTTCATGGGCCGCGAGCTCACCCGCAACGTGCTCGGCGCCCGCTTCCTGCGCGAGGCCGCGATGCAGGCCGAGACCGAGCAGGCGCTGGCCGACATCGGCACCGAGATCCCCTCGGTCCGGACCGCGGTCGAGCACCTCTCGGGCGGCCAGCGCCAGGCGATCGAGCTCTGCCGCTTCGTCCACTGGGGCGGCCGCCTGGTCCTCCTCGACGAGCCGTTCGCGGCGCTCGGCGTCGCCCAGACCCGCCGCGGCCTCGAGCTGATCGACCAGATCAAGCGCCGCGGCGTCGCGATCATCGTGATCACCCACAACATCCTGCACGCCTTCCAGGTCGCCGACCGGATCGTCGTGCTGCGCCACGGCAAGGTCGCGGGCGAGCGCCGGACCGCCGCCACCACCCACGAGGAGATCGTGGCCCTGGTCACCGGCGACCTCGCCGATCCTGCGCCGCCCTCGCTCAACAGCAGGCGGGCTGACGCCTAGAGGATCTGCGCCATCTCCAGATAGCGGCAGAAGCCGTTGGCGAGGCGCATCTGCGCCGGACTCCGGCATTCGGGCTCGAACAGCGTCGGGCTCCCGACCAGGATACAGGCTGTCTGGGCGCGGGAGACGGCGACGTTCAACCGGTTGGGACTGTAGAGAAATTCCATCCCTCGTGGCGCTTCTTCGGGCGACGAGGTCGTCAGAGAGAAGATCACCACCGGCGCCTCCTGGCCCTGGAACTTGTCGACCGTGCCGACGCGTGCCTCTGCAAGGCGCGCCTTCAGAGCCGCCACCTGAGCATTGTAAGGGGCGATGATCAGGATATCGGACAGCGTCAGAGACCGTCGATCATTCGCCCGATCCGTCCAATGGACCCCGCCCGCCGTGAGCCCGGCGACCAGTTCGGCGACCCGCTCGACCTCTTCGGGCGAAGAGTTCTGGTTGCCTCGATGCGGGACCGGCACAAACCATAGCCCGGCGCCCGCAAACGGCGTCGGGCCGTCGAGCACCTGACGGTCCAGATTGGGGCGTGGGAGCAGCCGTTCGTCATAGAACAGCTCGGACGTGAAAGCGCAGATCCGCGGATGCAGCCGCCAGGTGCGGTCGAGAAAGAGGCCTTGCCCGGGGCGGATGGTCTTCTGCCCGCCGAGGAGATGCTCGAGGGCCGAGACGTCGGTACCTTCGGGGTGGCTGCCCTGCAAAGGCTGGCCGAGCTGCTGAGGATCGCCCAGCAGGACGAGGCTCTCTGCGGCTTGCGATACCGCCAGCACGTCGGCCAGGGTGAGCTGGCCTGCTTCATCCACGAACAGCACGTCGACCGCTTCGAGAAACTCCTCGCGCGCCCATAGCCAGGCCGTTCCGGCCGCGACCTGGGCCGCGCCCGTCTGAATCTCGTCGAGGATCGCTGCATTGTCCGCGATTTCGACGATCGAAGCGTGCGCCTGATCCGATGGCTCGGTCACCTTCTGGACGCACCGCACCGGCGTGTTCTCCTCCAGCGCGGCCTTGAGCACCTCGTCAAGCAGATTGCGGATCACCTTGTGGCTGAGCGCCGTGACGCCGACCTTCTTGCCGGCGCGCACCAGCGACGTGATCATGCGCGCGCCGGTGTAGGTCTTGCCGGCGCCAGGCGGGCCCTGGATCGGCAGCACGCCGTGATCGAGCGCCGCAACCCAGCTGCGCGCGGCGGCCAGCGAGTCCTGGCCGGCGACCAGCTCTGCTCCTGGCCGCGGCGGCCGGCGAAGAAGCAGGTCCCGGCCAGCGCGACGGGCGCCCGGCGCAGCGACCCCGCTGTCGGCGACCCATGCGCCGAGCCGCATCAGCGCCTCGTGCTTCACTCCGTCGTCGATGTCGCTGTGCCGGAACGCCGATCCCGGATCAAGCTCGGCGACACCGGGCCCTTTCCTGATGTCGATGATGCAGGCCGCGACATCGATCGCTTCGACCTTGCCGAAGCGCCTGCCCTGGTGACGCAACTCGTCGCCCACGCGGATCTCGCACTCCTGCGGCGGGAAACGATAGCGGTCGACCACGCTCCGCTTCGGCGTTGCGATCCGCTCGACGCGCTCCAGCCCCGACAGCGCCGCCTTCTCCTCGATCAGGTCCTCGTCCGGCAGCTCGCACAGGCGAAAATACTCCCACCAGACCGCCTTCTTCTCGCGTCGATGCCAGTCGAGCAGGTTGGCGAGCAGCCAGCGCGCCTGCTGCTCCTCGCTGCGGTCCAACGGGTCCGCCGGGAGGTCGGGGGTGAGCCGGTCGTACAGCTCCTGCACGCGTTGCTGGCGCTCGCTCAGGGCTTCGGGAGGCGCGCCGAGCGCCAGCTCCGGCCGCGCGATCGCGCGACCTGCGGCGATCGCGCCGGTACGCAGCTGCTCGAGCCAGTCGCGCAGTCGCAAGGTGGAAATGCAGTCGTCGCGGTTGTAGGCCTCGATCGTGTCTCTGGTCGCTTGCGGCACCTCGTCGTGCCGGCCGAGTTCGAGGGCGCGCTCGAACGCGTGCCGGTGGAGCGAGGCGGTCCGCAGGTCGACCGCGCGCTCGAAGCCGTAGAAGACCTCGAGCTCCTTCAGCCCGTAGCGCTCGACGCCGGCGCGCAGGGCCTGCCGGGTGACCCTGTGCAGATCGACGAAGCACCCTGCGCGCAGCAGGCGGTCGAGCTGGTCCTCGCGGGTCGCGTAGCGGCCCATCAGCCGCTTGAGCGCCGCCGGCTCATAGGCCGCGAAGTGATAGATGTGGAGGTCGGGCCAGCGCTCCAGGCGCGCCATCGCCAGGTCGATGAAACCCTCAAACGCCGCTCGCTCGGCGGCCGGGCCGAGCGCCCATCGGCGATGGTACTCGGGCCGGTCGGCGGCGCCGATCGTCCACCCGAGCAGATATTCGAGCCCGCACGGTGCCGACGAAAGGATCACTCTCGAAATCGAGAAACACATCGCCCGGGGACGGCGCCGGCAGCCTGCAGAGGCCTTGCGCCTCGATCACCGGCAGGAGCTCGTAGACCGGTGTTCCGCTGCGGCGACCCTCGAGTTGGACCCGTGCCTGCTCGCGTGCCCGGACGTAGGTGTCCTCGGCGCCCCGCGCGGGCTTGCGCGCGAGCGGCAGCGGCAACTCCGCCAGATCCGCCAGCGTGGCGACGCCCCAGTCGTGAAACTCGTTGATCTGCAACTTGGAAATGCCTGCGACCAGGCAGAGGTGGTCATCCTTGCGGCGCCGCCGGTCACAGTCCCGCCACCACCGGCAGATCTCGCACTGCGGCACGGGGTCGGGGTAGGTGCTGTCGTCAGCGCCTGCAGCCGCGCCCGTGGCCGCCTCGAGCTGGCGCCGCACCAGTCGATGATAGGCAAGAAAGTCGTGGACGCGGAAAGCGACCGGCTCAAAGTCGTCGCCGCGAACGATGACGCGCATATATTCGGGCAGGACGCCCTGAAGGTCGGCGACCAGGTGGGAATAGAGACAGAGCTGCAGAACCGTGCCGGCACGCGTCTCGCGGGCAAGCTTGGCGTCCAGCACCTCATAGGACCAGGGGCCGAGCCGGCTTGGCGAGTCGACGCGGCGCAGGAAATCAGCCCGGCCACGCCATCGCCCGCTTGCGAGGGTCGCCTGGTAAATGACATCGACACCGTCGCGCATGGCCGTGATCGTACGCTCGAGCGCCGCCCCCTCATCGTCCAGGCTCGGCTCCGAGATCCGGCAGCCCTGCCGTCGGAGATGATCGAGGTAGGCCTGTTCGAGCGCCAGGCCCCGCTCCTGCAACACCTCCGAGGCGGGATCGCGCCACTTGGGCGCCGCGAGATTGCCCTCGGCGACCGCCAGATCCAGCTGTGTGAGATGATGGCAGCCGAGATGGTTGGCGAGGTCGCTCGCCGATAGCTCGAGGCGATCGGGTCTGATGCGCATATCAACCGTTCATACCAATTAAGCTGCTCGCAAATCAATCTGATGCTACCAGCCAGCCGTGCGCAGCCGCAATCTATGTCCACGGGGTACCCGGCCGGAGCCGGCGGCGGCTGACCGAGGGCCAGCCGCCGCGCCGCAGGCTATTTCATCACGGTGCGATAGAAGACGGTGTCGAAGGTCGGGCCGGAGACGAAGCCTTTGACGTTGGCGCGCCGCGCGATCTGCTCGGTGTTCTGGAACATGATGATGAACGGGCTGTCGGCCTGCACCTTCTTCTGCAGGTCGAGGTACATGTCCTTGCGCTTGTCGGCGTCGCGCTGGCGCACGGCGGCGTCGGTCTCCTTGGTCAGCTCGGGGATCTCCCAGCTGTTGCGCCAGGCGAGCGGCTTCGACTGCGCGTTGTCGGAGTTGTCCGGGTTGCGCGCGTAGGTGTCGGCGTTGGAATGCGGGTCCATGTAGTCGGGCGACCAGTACAGCAGCACCATCTGATGGTTGCGCGCCCGATACTTGGTGATCACCTGCTTCTGCTCGCCGGGGATGATGTGCACCTTGACGCCGCCCTCGGCCATGCTCGCCTGGATCGCCTGCGCCATGTCGTTCCAGGGCGAGGTGTTGGGCGCGTCGAGCTCGACCTCGAAGCCGTCCGGGTAGCCCGCCTCGGCGAGCAGGCCCTTGGCCTTGGCGACGTCGAGGTGGAAGGGCGTGTCGGTCAGCGAGGCGAAGAAGCCCGACGGCCAGAACGCCTGGTGCACCTTGAACTGGCCGCGCAGGAAGCTGTTGGCCATGCCCTGGTAGTCGACCAGCCAGCGCAGCGCCTCGCGGACCTTGGGATTGGCCAGGCGCTTGTCCTTCTGGTTCAGGCCGAGGTAGTGGATGTCGGCCTTCGGGAACTCCTCGACCACCAGGTCCTTGTTGCCGCCGATCGCCTCGATCTGGTCGGGGCTGAGGTTGCGCGCGATGTCGATGTCGCCCTTCTCGAGCAGGAGGCGCTGCGCCGAGGGCTCCGGGATGTGGCGGACGATCACCCGCTTCATCGCGGGCGCCCCGAAGCGATAGTCGGGGTTGGCCTGCATGGTGACCGACTCGGACGCCTTCCAGCCCTTGAGCTCGAACGCGCCGGAGCCGGCGGAATGGGTCTTCAGCCATTCGTGGCCGAGATCGTCGCCCTTGGCGTTCGCCAGCACGAGCTTCTCGTCGACCACGGAGCCCACGCCCGCGGACAGGCAATTGAGCACGAAGGTCGGGGCGAAGTCGTCGCCGATCGTCAGCTCGACGGTGTCGTCGCCCTTGGCCTTGACCATGCTCTCGACGTTGTCCTTGGACCAGCCGAGCTGGGTCAGGATGAAGGCGGGCGTCAGGTTCAGCTTGATCACGCGTTGCAGCGAGAAGGCGACGTCCTCCGCGCGCACCGGGTTGCCGGAATGGAACTTGAGGCCGGGGCGGATCTTGAGGGTGATCGTGCGGCCGTCGTCGCTGACGCTGTAGCTCTCGGCGACGCCCGGCACGAGCTTTGCCGTGTCCTCGGCCTCGTAGGCCATGACCCGGTCGTAGAGCTGGTTGATCATCTCGCCGCCCGAGAGCTCGAACACCTCGGCCGGGTCGAGGCTGATGATGTCGTCGATGTTCTTGGCGATCACCAGCGTGTCCGCCGGCGTCGCCGCGCGCAGAGCGGGCGCAGGCCCCGCCAGCAGCAGCGCCACGGCCGCCACCCAAGCCATCCCGAACCTTGTCATGATCTCCCTCCCGCCGACCCCTTTGCTGGCCCCCGATCCGGGCCGGTTGCCGCGCGTGCGCCGCGGAGCTTGCGGGTCGGCCGGCGGATCCGGCCCCGGTGGCGCATCGGCAGATCGCCGATCATCGCCCGGGACCGCCCGCGGGTGCAACAGAAAGCCGCGCGGTCGCACGGCCGGGTCAATGCAATTGGATCCTGGCCGACCAGTACTACATATGGTACTGATGCGGACATGGCTCGGCTCGACAAGCTGCTCAGCGCAATGCGGCGCAATCCGGCCGGCGATTGGCGGATCGAGCAGCTGAAGACGGTCGCGGACCGCTACGGCATCGCTTGGCGGCAATCGGGCACGAGCCACGTGACCTTCCGTCCGCCAAGCGGCGACAAGCTGACCGTGCCGGCGCGAAGGCCCATCAAGCCGGTCTACGTCCGCAAGTTCCTCGCCCTGATCGAAGCCCTGGAGACAACCGATGGCGACCCGACTTGACTACCCGTTTCAGATCCGGCCCATGACGGCGGACGAAGGCGGCGGCTACCTGATCGAGTTTCCGGATCTGCCCGGCTGCCTGTCGGACGGCGAGTCCATCGAGGAAGCAATCGCGAACGGCGCCGACGCGCTCCGCTCATGGCTCGCCACCGCCCGCGAATTCGGCGACCCGATCCCGCCGCCCTCGCGCCCGTCAGATGACGCCTACAGCGGCCGCTGGAACATGCGGGTGCCGAAATCGCTGCACCGACGGCTTGCCGAACGTGCCAAAGCCGAAGGCGTCAGCCTAAACACCCTGGCCGTAACTCTGCTCGCCGAAGGCCTGGGCCGCCGCGTGCCCGACCGCGATCAGTTTGCGGCTTGAACGCTGAGCCGGTCGGGCATCGGGGGTTCGGGAGAACCACCCCTCGATCGTGGCGTGCCGGACGATGGACGGATGCTTCTTTCGCAGCATGACGACGTACTCGATGGCCGTGAACGGATAGTCGCCGTGGAAGTGGGTCCACGTCGCGCCTACGCCGAATTCCGCCTTCATCCCCGGCTCCATCCGTTCACTGCTCGCCGGAAAGGCGATTGATCCGGCGGGCGAGGGGACGTTTAATCAGGGGTCGGCAACGATCCGAAAGAGGGAGGCAGGAACCATGGGTAAGATGACAAGGCGGAGCGCGCTGCTGGCGGGCGCGGCGGTGGTCGGGCTGGCCGGCTGGCAGCCGGCGATGGCGGCCGAGCAGGGCACGATCTACTACATGATCCCGACGCTCCTGGACGAGTTCCAGACCGAGACCCAGAAGGCGGTCGAGGGGGTGTTCGGCAAGATGGGCTACAAGGTCGTCTCGCTCGATGCCCAGAACCAGCCCGACCGCCAGCTCAACCAGCTCGAGGACGTGATCCAGCTCAAGCCCGATGCGATCATCATGAACGCGGTCGACTTCGATTCGATCGTGCCCGGGATCGAGAAGGCGCGCGCGGCCGGCATCAAGGTCATGAACTACGACCGCCAGATCCGGAACACCAAGTTCGAGCTGACCTCGGTCGCCGGCACGGTCGAGATCGGCAAGATCGCCGGCGGCGAGGCGGTCCGCCTGCTGACCGAGCGCTACAAGGAGCCCAAGGGCACGGTGCTCCAGATCCTGGGCGATCCCGGCGACAACTACACCCTCGACATCCAGAAAGGCTTCGAGGAGCGGATGAAGGCCGAGGCGCCCAACGTCGAGATCATCACCAAGGCCGCGATGCAGTGGGAGGCTTCGAACGCCGCCAACATCGTCCAGGACCAGCTGCTGGTGAACCCCAACATCGACCTGATCTTCTGCCACGCGGCGCATCTGACCGTGCCGATCGTCTCGATCCTGGAGGCTGCCGGCAAGAAGCCCGGCCAGATCATGATGATGGCCTCCAACGGCGCCCCGGTCGGGCTCGACAACATCCGCTCGGGCTGGCAGCAGGTCGAGGTCGAGCAGCCGCTCTACGCCCAGGTCTACGGGCTCGCGATGTTCACGCCCATGATCCTGGCCGGCAAGGAGCCCAAGCCCGGCACCTACGACGTGGTCGGGCTGAAATCCGAGCTGACCATGGAGGACTGGGGGCCGAACCTCAAGATCCCGGGTGCTGCGATCACCAAGGCGAACGTCGACGACACCCGCTTCTGGGGCAACCTCACGCCGCCCGACCCAGCCGGTCCAGGTGGTCGAGTAGCCACGGCATCGCACCGGGCGCCTGCGGGCGCCCGGACCGCCTCAGGGGTCGGGCGATCGCGCGCAGGCCTGGCTCTTCGGCTTCAGCCGAAGATCTCCTTGAACCTTTTGATGCCCGCCCGGAAGCCCGCCTCGAAGTCGCCATCGCCCGGGTGGTAGACGCTCTCGAAGGAAACCACGCCGCCATAGCCGTCCGCGCGCAGCGCATCCGCGAGCGGGCCGAACTGATCGGCGAGCTGGCCCTTGCCGAACTCGCGGACCTCGAGATGGGCGCGCGCCGTGTCGACCTGGACGTCCTTGAGGTGCAGGTGGCCGAGCCAGCCGCCTTTGAGCTCGGCGTAGCCGTCCGGCCAGGCGCGCTCGTGGGCGTAGCAGGCATTCGCCGGGTCCCACAGCACCTTCAGATGATCGCTGCCGATCGCCTCGCACAGCCGGCGGGCAGTGTAAGCCGAGTGGACCATGGTGCCGTTGCCGGTCTCGACCACGAGCGTCACCCCCGCCTGCTCGGCCAGGCGCACCGCGGGCTCGATCAGGGGCGGCAGGGCAGTCCCAGGCACCTTTGGCGACGTTCCATTTCTCGGCGCCGTGACTGCCCCAGAGGATCATCTCCTTGCGGCCGCTCATGATCCGCACCAGGGGACAGCCGAACTCCTGCGCCATGGCGATACAGCGCCTGAGCCCGTCCAGGTGGCGTTCGTGCAGCTCATCGCCCGGCCGGGTCGACATCGGCAGGGCCGCGAACACGTGCCGCGAGATGCAGGCGACCCGTTTGCCATGCCTTCTGAGGAGGTCGAGGGCGCGCCGGCGTTCCCCGGCGTCGAGGTCGCCTACCTCTTTGTCCCACAAGTACTGCAGCTCCGCATACTCGAGCCCGAACTCGTCCATGACCGTGAGCGCATGCGCGAAGTCCCGGCTGATGCCGTCGGTGATGACGCCCAGGTTCACGGGGCCCCGCTCCCGCGCTATCGGGTCAGCTCGGCGCCGACGATGTCTTCGAGGATCCGGGTCACGACCCAGTTGTCGCCGTCCGGATAGCGGGTGATGCCGGCCTGGAACAGCTGCATGGCGGTCGCGGCGGTGAACAGCGGCACGCCGAGGTCGCGCGCCAGCTCGAGCGCGATGCGTCAGATCCTTGTGCATGGTCGCGATCTGACTGCCGGTGTCCTTGAACCGGCGCTCGATGATGCAGGCGAGCGCGGTATTGGCGACCACGCAGCCGGCGGCGGACGTGCTGACCACGTCATGAAGCACCTGCCCCCTGACGCCCGCCTTCGCCGCCAGCGCGGCCGCCTCGAAGGTCGCGCCGTAGATCCCGCCGATCACCGTCTGCAGGCAGGCTTTGACCGTCTGCCCCATGCCCGGCTGGTCGCCGACCCGGTGGATCGACCTGCCGACCGCCTCCATGAGCGGGCGGTACTCCGCCACCAGCTGGTCGGAGCCCGCCACCATCATCGTGAGCGTTCCGGCCTGCGCGCCGCCGAAACCGCCGCTGACCGGCGTATCGATCAGGCCGATACCGGTACCCTCCAGCCCGTCCGCGATCTCCCGGGCTGCCGGGGGGCCGACGGTCGCGGTCAGAAGCACCGCCGAGCCCGGCCGCAGCGAGCGCACGAGGCCGTCCTCGCCGAGGATCACGGCTTTCGCCTGGTCGCCGTTCATGACCATGACGAAGACCCCATCCGCGTGTTCGCCGACTTCGCGCGCGCTCGCCGCCGGCCGGCCGCCGAGCTCGACGAAGGCGCGCATCCGACGTTCGGCGAGGTCGAAGCCGGTCGTCTCGAACCCCGCTCCGATCAGGTTCCTGGCCAGACCGCTGCCCATGTCGCCAAGCCCGATCACACCCGCACGTTTCATGGTTTTTCCCCCTGCTGCACCAGCTGTATGCCCTGCCGGGGCAGGCGCGCCGCCGAGCCTTTGCCCGCGCGCCGTCAGTCGCGGGCACCGAGCTGGTCGATCATCTTCTGCAACTCGGCCCGCTGCGGCGCGGCCGCGGGCATCTTGGCCAGGAGGCGCTGCCAGTACGTCCGCGCCCGCTCGGGATCGCCCTGCTCGGCGGCGGCGCGGCCGAGAAAGTAGAGCGCCTCGGGATCATCGGCGTCGAGCGCGGCGAGGCGCTGCAGCTGGTCGATCGCCGCGGCTGAGAGCGGGGCGTCGTCGCGCTCGAGCGCGAGCAACGCCTCGGCGTAATCGCGCTGGGCGGTCGGGTCGTCGGGCAGGCGGGTCGCGACTTGCCTCGCCGCCTCGGCCGCCTTGGCGCTGTCGCCGAGCACGCGGTAGGAGCGCGCCAGCATGCGCCAGCCCTCGACGTCGTCCGGCTGCTTTGCGAGGCGGGCGGCGAGCTTGTCGACCATGCCCCGGATCATCTCGGTCTGCTGCTCAGGCGGCGTGTCCCTGGCGGCCTGCATCTGCCCGGCGCTCGGTCCGCGCGCGCCAGTCTGCGCGTCGGCGTCGCCGCCCGGTGCCGCGATCCCGAGCGCGTTCGCCGCCGCTGCGAGCTGCTGCTGCACGAACGGCGCCCCGGCGTAGACCCTGGCACCGCGGGCGAGCGCCGCCTCGGCATCCGCGCTCTGGCCGAGCGCCGCCCGGGCGCGGGCGAGCCGGATCCAGCCTTGCCAGTCCTTGGCATTCGCCCCGAGGGCGGTTTCGAGCTTTGCGACCTCGGCACGCAACGCGTCGGGATCGCCCGGCAGCTGATCCGCCGGCTCGGCCGCCGCCACCGCCGGCGCCGCCGGCTGGGGGATCACCTTGGCGGGATCCTGGCCCAGGTCCTGCGCCAGCGCCGTGACCCGCTCGCGCAGCACCGCGAGATAGGGGGCGTCGGCCGGCGTGTCCTTGATCAGGCCCGCCCAGAGATCGAGCGCCTTTTGCCGCTCGCCGCGCTGGACCAGGGCCAGGCCCTGATAGAAGCGGGCGCGCGGGTCGCCGGGATCGAGCTCGAGCGCGCGCGCCAGCGCCTTGCCGGCCTTCTCGGTGACGATCCCGCCCGCGGCCCCGATCGACGCCTCGGCGAACCCCGCCTGCAGCTCGGCGCTATGGTCGTCCAGCGTCAGCGCGTGCTGATAGGCTTCGGCGGCCTTGGCCGGCTGCTTGACCAGCTGATAGGCGGCCGCCAGCCGATGCCAGCCCTCGAGATCGTCCGGCGCCGCCGCCACCCGCTGCTCGAGCTTCGCGATCAGGCTCTCGACCGAGGGCAGGGCCGGCGGTGCGCCGGCGCCGGCTGCGGTCGTATCCGGCGCGGGCCGCTGGGCAAAGGGCAGGGCAGGCAGATCGGGCCGCCCGAGCCGGCCGTAGAGCACCGCTGAGAGCGCCGGCAGCGTCAGCAGCAGGATCAGCGCCGTGCCCCAATGGCGCCTGGCGAGGCCAGGAGCCGGCAGCCGCTCGGCGCGCCCGCCGGCGTCGGCGGCGAGCATCCGCCGCTCGACCTCGAGGCGCGCCGCCCGGGCTTCCTCGGGCCCCAGCAGGCCCCGCTCCTGGTCCCGCTCCAGCTCGCCGAGCTGGGCGCGATAGACGCTGAGGTCGTGCTCGCGGCGGGCCGCAACCGCGCCCGGCCGGCGTAGCAGCGGCAGCAGCACCAGCGCCAGCACCAAAACCGTCAGCGCGGCCAGGATCGGCCAGAGGCTCATCCGGGACTCCTCGGGCGCCGGCCACCCTTGGCGGGCGTGCCCGCTCTTGAGATAGAGCGCCAGAGGTGGGCCCGGCAACCGGCCTCTGGGCAGTCGCCGCGGCCGCTCAGTGCTCCGGACAGCCGGCCACGCGCGCCCGCAGGCGGGTCAGGGCCTCGACGGTATCGATCGTGGGCGTCGGCAGCTCGACCAGACGGCCGATCTCTCGCACGGCGCCGACCAGCGCGTCGAGCTCGAGCGCGCGGCCGCGCTCCAGGTCCTGGAGCATCGAGGTCCTGTGCGCGCCGACCGCCTTGGCGCCATCGATCCGGCGCTCGACGTCGATGCCGAACTGGACCCCGAGCCGCTCGCCGATCGCCTTGGCCTCGAGCATCATGCCACGCGCGACCGCGCGCGTGCCGGGATCGCTCGCGATCACGTCCAGGGTCGCGCCGGTGAGCGCGCTGATCGGGTTGAACGAGAGGTTGCCCCAGAGCTTGACCCAGATCTCGTCCCGGATCCGCGGCCGGACCGGCGCCTTGAAACCGGCCGCGATCAGGGCCTGGCTCAGGCGCTGGGCGCGTTCGGAGCGCGAGCCGTCGGGCTCGCCGAGGCTGAAGCGGTCGCCCTCGGTGTGCTGGATGACACCCGGCTCGACCAGCTCGCAGGCCGGATAGACGACACAGCCCAGGCAGCGCTCCGGGCCGATGGTGCGCCAGAGCACGCCGTCCGGATCGACGCTCGCGAGCTGCCGGTCGCGCAGCGGGCCGTCCAGCCCGTAGAAATACCAGAAGGGGATGCCGTTCATCGCCCAGACCACCGTCGTGTCGGCGCCAAGCATGGGCCCGAGCGTCGGCGCGATCGAGGGCGCGGCGTTGGCCTTGACCGCGAGGACGAGAAAATCGACCGGGCCAAGCGCGGCCGGATCGTCGCTGGCTGTGACCTCCGCGCGCCGCTCTTCGCCGCCGATCCGGAGCCGCAGCCCGTTCGCCCGGATCGCCTCGAGGTTGGCGCGGCGCGCGAGCACCAGCACCTCCTCCCCGGCGCGCGCCAGCTCGGCCGCCAGATAGCCGCCGATCGCGCCGGCGCCGAAGACGCCGATCCTCATGCCGACAGGCCGAGGCGCTCGGCGAGCCCGATCCGCTGCAGCTTGCCGGTGGCACCCTTGGGGATCTCGTCGAGGAAGACCAGCTTGCGCGGCACCTTGAAGTCGGCGAGACGCTCGGCGGCGAAGTCCCGGATCTCGCGCTCGCTGGCACTCTGCCCCTCCTTGAGCACGATCGCCGCCGCGACCTCCTCGCCGAGCTTCGCGTGCGGCATCGCGAAGGTCAGCGCCTGGGCGACCGCCGGATGCGCGCTCAGCACGTTGTCGACCTCGAGCGGGGCCACCTTCTCGCCGCCCCGGTTGATGATCTCCTTGAGCCGGCCGGTGATGGTCAGATAGCCCTCGCCGTCGAGCCTGCCCTGATCGCCGGTGTGGAACCAGCCGTCGGTGAAGGCGCCGGCGTTGGCCGCGGGATTGTTCTGGTAGCCGCGGGTGACGCCCGGCCCCCGGATCACGATCTCGCCGATCGCGCCCGCCGGCAGCAGCCGTCCTTCCGGGTCCATGACGGCGATCTCGGGGCCGGCCGCGATCCCGACCGTGCCGGGCTTGCGCGCCACGGGCGGCAGGGGATTGCTCGCCATCTGATGGGCGGCCTCGGTCATGCCGTAGGATTCGATCACCGGGCAGCGGAACAGGCGCTCGAGATCGGCCATCACCTGGGGCGGCAGCGAAGCCGAGGACGAGCGGATGACCCTAAGGCGCGCGCGCTCGACGATCGCCTGGTTGCGCGCCGCGCGCGCGAGGATCGCCTGGTGCATGGTCGGCACCGCCGTGTACCAGCTCGGCTGCAGCTCATCGAGCCAGGCAAAGAAGCGAAGCGCGTTGAAGCCGGGCGTGCAGACCACCGAACTCCCGGCCGCGAGGGTCGCGAGCACCGCCGCCATCAGCCCGTGGATGTGGAACAGCGGCATCACGTTCAGGCAACGGTCGGCAGGCGTCAGCGCGATCGCCCGGCCGATGCTGGCGGCGGAGGCGGCGAGGTTCTGCTGGCTGAGGGGCACGATCTTGGGCCGCGAGGTCGTGCCCGAGGTGTGCAGCACCAGGGCGACGTCGTCGGCTGTGGCCGGCCCGCCGGCGACCGGTGCGCCGGCGACGCCCGCCGCCTGCAGCTCGAACACCCCGGCCGGCGCGCCGCCCGGCACCGCGAGTTCGAGGACCGGGATGCCGTGCCGCTGCGCGACCGCGCGCGCGGCTGTGTCGGCGCCCGCCTGGACGATCAGCGCCTTGGCCCCGAGGTCGGTCAGATAGAAGTCGAACTCGTCGGCGCGATAGGCGGGATTGAGCGGGGCGGCGGTCGCGCCGGCCGCGATCCCGATGAAGGCGGTCGCCATCTCGGGGCCGTTCGGCAAGACGATCGCGACCGGATCGCCGCGGCCGATCCCGGCACGGTTCAGGGCCGCGATCGTGGCCGCAACCTGCCGGCGCAGCCCGCCATAGGAGAGCGGCGGCCGGTCGACCGCGCCGATCGCCGCGGCCTCGTCCGGGCCGTTCGCAATCAGCTCGATGATCGTCAAAGCGGTCGGCTCGGCGGTCGGCATGGCGGTTGGCTCGCGCTGGCGTGACCCGATGCGGCCCTGCCATCGCCAGCAGGCCGCATGTCAACCTACCGCGCGGCGCCGATTTGCGCGACCGGCTTTGACGCCGGTTCGGACTCGATGTCGCACCGCTGCAACCAGTCGGGGCCCCCATCTGTTGATCTCTCGAAACCAGACAACAGAGGATGCGATCGCCCACCGCGACCGGTGGGCGACCCCAGCGATGACCATCCAGACTTCGGCCCAGTGGTGGCGCCTGATCGAGCAGAATTGGGACGAGCTCGTCGCCCTGCTCGAACGCTGCGGCCTCGACGACCGCGCCGGCATGGAACGCCTGAAGGCCAGGCGCGATGCCCGGATCGCCCGCCGCCTGCAGGCGGCAAGGCAACGGGCGCCGGCCGGGCGCCCGGGCCGGCTCGGCCACGACTGGCGGGTGCTGTTCGACCTCTGCGCCGAGCAGTGGGTGCTCTACCAGGAGGTCGGCTAGCGCTTTCGCCCCCTTCCTGAAGGGCGCCGGCTCGACAGGTCCTGTGCGCGCAGCTTGCTGGTCAGGGCCGCTTCCCGCGGCTATAGGTGGCGCAAGCGCCAAGCCGAATCGCGGGAGGCACCCATGGCAACGCACACCGTCTTCGACAAGTCCAAGCTGCCGAGCCGGCATTCCACGGTCGGGCCCGACCGGGCGCCGCACCGCTCCTACTACTACGCCATGGGCCTGTCCCAGGCCGACATCGCGCAGCCGTTCGTGGGCGTGGTCACGACCTGGAACGAGGCCGCGCCTTGCAACATCTCGCTTGGCCGCCAGGCGCAGGCCGCCAAGCGCGGGGTCGCCAAGGCGGGCGGCACGCCGCGCGAGTTCACGACCATCACCGTGACCGACGGCATCGCCATGGGCCACCAGGGCATGAAGAGCTCGCTGGTCTCGCGCGAGGTGATCGCGGATTCGGTCGAGCTCACCGTGCGCGGCCATTCCTACGATGCGCTGGTCGGGCTCGCCGGCTGCGACAAGTCGCTGCCCGGGCTGATGATGGCGATGGTGCGCCTGAACGTGCCCTCGGTCTTCATGTACGGCGGCAGCATCCTGCCCGGGCGCTTCCACAATCGCGACGTGACCGTGGTCGACGTGTTCGAGGCGGTGGGCCAACATGCGGTCGGCACGATCGACGACGCCGAGCTCGACGCGCTCGAACGGGTGGCCTGCCCCTCGGCCGGCTCCTGCGGCGGCCAGTTCACCGCCAACACGATGGCCTGCGTGTCCGAGGCGATCGGGCTCGCGCTGCCCGGCTCGGCCGGCACGCCCGCCCCCTACGAGACCCGCGACCAGTGGGCCGAGGCCTCGGGCGAGGCGGTCATGGCGCTGCTCGAGAAGGGCCTCCGGCCTCGCGACATCGTCACCCGCCGCTCGCTCGAGAACGCCGCGCGCGTGGTCGCGGCCTCGGGCGGCTCGACCAACGGCGGCCTGCACCTGCCGGCGATCGCGAACGAGGCCGGGATCGACTTCGATCTCCACGACGTCTGCGAGATCTTCCGCAGCACGCCCTACATCGCCGACCTCAAGCCGGCCGGGAAGTACGTGATGCGTGATTTGCACGACGCGGGCGGCGTGCCGATGCTGATGAAGGCGCTC
Organism: uncultured Alphaproteobacteria bacterium; assembly: GCA_963756905.1. Taxonomy (GTDB): domain Bacteria; phylum Pseudomonadota; class Alphaproteobacteria; order Geminicoccales; family Geminicoccaceae; genus DATAOG01. The sequence goes on along the minus strand of CAVWPO010000015.1, from coordinate 7,850 downwards.
CTGGATGGCGGCTATCTGGACGGCGACTGCATCACCGTGACCGGCAGGACGATCGCCGAGAACCTGGCGGGGGTGACCTTCAACCCCGATCAGCCGGTGATCCGGCCGGTCGCCGACCCGATCACCAGCTGGGGCGGCGTGGTCGGCCTCTGGGGCTCGCTCGCGCCCGAGGGCGCGATCGTCAAGGTCGCGGGCCTGAAGAGCCTGAAGTTCCGGGGCCCGGCGCGCTGCTTCGACACCGAGGAAGACGCCATGGCCGCGGTCCAGGGGCGCCGCTACCGCGAGGGCGAGGTCCTGATCATCCGCTACGAGGGGCCGCGCGGCGGGCCTGGGATGCGCGAGATGCTGAGCGTGACCTCGGCGATCTACGGCCAGGGCATGGGCGACAAGGTGGCGCTGATCACCGATGGCCGGTTCTCGGGCGGCACCCGCGGCTTCTGCGTCGGCCACGTCGGGCCGGAGGCGGCGGTCGGCGGCCCGATCGGGCTGCTCAAGGACGGCGACATCGTCGTGATGGATGCGGAGGCGGGCAGGCTCGACGTCGAGCTCGCGGACAGCGAGCTGCAGGCGCGTCGGAGCGCCTGGCAGCCGCGCGCGACGATGTACCCCTCGGGCGCGCTCTGGCGCTACGCTCAGACCGTCGGCCCGGCCGAGAAGGGCGCCGTCACCCACCCCGGCGCCAAGGCGGAGGTGCGCAGCTACGCGGAGATCTGAGCAAGCCTGGCCGGCGACCGCGGACGAGGTGGAATCATACAAGGGCGCGGCGGAACGGCGCTCGCATTGATGGCGGGGTTGCTTCCCCGTGGTGTAGGAACTAAACTGGTTCCGGATTGGAGGCGTTTTGGAGCCAGACATGCCCGTCAGCCTGTCCATCAAGAATGCGCCCGACGAGATGGTGAAGCGTCTCAAGGAGCGCGCCGAGCGCCATCATCGGTCGTTGCAAGGGGAGCTCATGGCGATCCTCGAAGAGGCTGTGGCCGGGCCTCGATCGCACACCCCCGACGATGTTCTGACCAGGACCCGGCAGCTCGGCCTGTCGACCCCGCGCGAGGCTGCCGCGATCGTACGCGAGGACAGGGATGGCCGTTAAGGTCGTCGACGCGTCGGCGTTGGGTGCCCTGCTGTTCGGCGAGCCGGACGGTGCTCTGATCGCCGAACGCCTGCGGGGGGCTGGCCTCGTCGCTCCCGCATTGCTGCCGTTCGAGATCGCCAACATCTGCCTCAAGAAGGTGCGCCGGCACCCCGATCAGCGGGATGCCCTGATTGCCGCGTTCGAGATGCTCGGTCGGATGGAGCTGGGCGTCATGGACGTCGACCATGGTGACGTGCTCGGGCTCGCCGAACGTTCGGGCCTTACCACCTATGACGCGAGCTACCTGTGGCTCGCCCGCAGGACGAGCTCGGAGCTGGTCACGCTTGACCGGCAGCTCGAGGCGGCGGCGGCAGCGAGATCGTAAGGGTCTGGAAGTCGGAAGCGGGGGCCCTGCCTTGATGCGGTAGCCGTTCAGCCCCGAGGACACGAGACTCGCGTCCCCGCCCAGCGGGCAACAGGACCCTGCGTGCGCCCGCTGAGGTTTGGCCGGCGGTGAGTTTGCTGGCATAGTCGCGGCCGTCGGCGGGGACCTGTTGGGGGCGGGGATGACTGAGTATCTCGGGATGTTGCGGCTGGAGCGCCGGATCGCGCTGGTGACCGGCGGCGGCAACGGCATCGGGCGGGCGACCTGCCAGGCGCTGGCCGAGGCCGGTGCCTGGGTCGCGGTCGCCGACATTGATCCGGAGGCGGCTCAGCGGGTCGCGGCCGAGATCGGGCGGGGCGAGGCGCATCGGCTCGATGTCACGGACGAGGACGAAGTCGCGGCGGTGGTCGAGGCGATCGCCGCCCGCCACGGGCGGATCGACATCCTGGTCAACAACGCCGGGCTCGGCGCCCGGGTCCCGACGGTCGAGCTGCCGACCGAGCGCTGGCGTCAGGTCATGGCCGTCAACCTGGATGGCAGCTTCTTCTGCGTGCGCGCGGCCGGCCGGCACATGCTCGAAGCCGGGCGCGGCGCGGTCGTCAATCTCGCCTCGATCATGGGCCTGGTCGGCGGTGGCCACTACCCGAACCTCGCCTACCACAGCGCCAAGGGCGCGCTCGTCAACTTCACCCGCGCGCTCGCCTGCGAATGGGCGCCCCACGGCGTCCGGGTCAACGCGGTCGCTCCGACCTTCGCCCGCACCCGGCTGACCGAGCCGCTGCTGGGCGACCCCGCGATGGTCGAGCGGCTGCTCGCCGAGACGCCGCTTGGCCGCTTCGTCGAGCCCGAGGAGGTCGCCGCGGCGATCCTCTTCCTTGCAAGCGACGCCGCCAGCATGATCACCGGCGTGACGCTGCCCGTGGATGGCGGCTGGACCGCGCGTTGACCGGACGATCGACCCTGACGCCGACGCTCGAGCCGCTGTCCGCGCCCGATGGCCGCGCGTGAGCTCGTCCTGGTCGCGGCCTGCGCGCTGGTCGACGTCGACCATCGGGTGCTGCTCGCGCGCCGGCCGGAGGGCAAGCCGATGGCCGGCCTGTGGGAGTTCCCGGGCGGCAAGGTCGGGCCCGGCGAGACGCCGGAAGCCTGCCTGGTCCGCGAGCTCGAGGAGGAGCTGGGGCTGGACGTCGCGGCCAATTGCCTGGCGCCGCTCACCTTCGCCTCGCATGCCTACGCCGGGTTCCATCTCCTGATGCCGCTCTACGTCTGCCGGGTCTGGACGGGGTTGCCCGAGCCCCGCGAGGGCCAGGCCCTGAAATGGCTGCGGCCGCGCGACATGCAGGAGCTGCCCATGCCGGCAGCCGACCGGCCGCTGGTCGCGTTCCTGCGCGATTTTCTGTGACGACAGCCAGGCGTCGCGAACGCCCTGCCGCCATCCGCCGCATCGGTGACGCCGGACCGCGGCCGGCTGGTAGACCATCCGCGAGGCCCCGTGGTAGATCCGCGCAGGAAAGGACGCAGCCAAGGGGGAGCTGGCATGCGATTTGGGGGGCAGGTTGCGATCGTCACCGGCGGCGCCAACGGCATCGGCCGGGCCTGCGCCGAGGCCTTCGCGGCCGAGGGTGCGGCCGTGGTGGTCGCCGACGTCGACGCCGAGCACGGGCGGGCGGTCGCGCGCGCGATCGAGGACGGCGGCGGCCGGGCGATCTTCGTCGCGACCGATGTCGGCGACGCTGGCCATGCCGGCCGGCTGATCGAGCAGACGCTCGCCGCCTTCGGCCGGCTCGACGTCCTGATCAACAACGCGGGCATCATCAAGACCGCGGATTTCCTCGAGATCAGCGAGGCGGACTTCGACGCCGTGCTCAGGGTCAACCTGAAGGGCGTGTTCCTGGTCGGCCAGGCCGCGGCGCGCGTCATGGTCAGAGCGGGCAAGGGCGCGATCGTCAACATGTCCTCGGCCAACGCCGTGCTGGCGATCGCCAACCAGGTGCCCTACGTGACCAGCAAGGGCGCGGTCGGTCAGCTGACCAAGGTCATGGCGCTGGCGCTCGCCGACAAGGGCGTGCGGGTCAACGCGATCGGTCCGGGCTCGATCCTGACCGACCTCCTGAAGGTCGTGATGAGCGATGACGCCGCGCGCCGGCGGATCCTCTCGCGCACGCCCATGGGCCGCTGCGGCGAGCCCGCGGAGATCGCCAAGGTGGCCCTGTTCCTCGCCAGCGACGAGGCGAGCTACATCACCGGCCAGACCATCTATCCCGACGGCGGTCGGCTCGCTCTCAACTATACGGTGCCGGTGGCCGAGGGCTGACCGTCCCGGCTGTTGCCAAGCGGCAACAGCCTTCCCATCTGCTTGGCGGAGCCCTAGAAAGCAGCTCGGCGCAGCGCGCCACCATCGGTGCGGTCGGTGCGGCGCGCCGGCGACCCGTGTCTGAGGGAGCAAGTTATGGATCGACCGTTGATGCCGAAAGCCACGGCCGTGTGGCTCGTGGACAACACCAGCTTGACCTTCGAGCAGATCGCCGACTTCTGCGGCCTGCATCCGCTCGAGGTCAAGGGCATCGCGGATGGCGAGGTGGGTGCGGGGATTCGCGGCCTGGATCCGGTCGCGAGCGGCCAGATGGAGCGCGGCGAGATCGAGCGCTGCCAGAAGGACCCCCAGGCGCGTCTCAAGATCGCCCGCCCGGCGGTCGCCGACCTCAAAATCACCAAGCGGCGCGAGGCGCGCTACACGCCGCTCTCCAAGCGCCAGGATCGACCGGACGCGATCGCCTGGCTGCTGCGCCACCATCCGGAGCTCACCGATCAGCAGATCTGCAAGCTGCTGGGCACGACCAAGAACACGGTCAACGCGGTGCGCGACCGCACCCACTGGAAGAGCAGCGAGATCCGGCCGCGCGACCCGGTCCTGCTCGGGCTCTGCAATCAGGTCGACCTGGACGCGGCCGTGATCACGGCGCGGGCCGCGCAACGGCACCATCAGGAGATCGATTTCGCGGCCGCCGAGCGCGCCTTGTACGAAATCGAGACCGAGTGAGCCGCTCGGGCGCGCCGGTCAGAGACCGAACGAGCCGCCGACCCCGAGGTTGAGCCAGCGCGGCAGGATGCCGAAGCCGTAGGTGTTCGCGTAGTCGTCGGGAAACAGGGCCTCCGAGGTGCGCCAGAGCAGGCGCTCGAAGGCCCGGTCGGTCGGGCCTGCGACCCGATCCTCCTGGCGCACGACGTCGAGCGCCTTGTCGCCGTCGCAGAAGGCGGCGAGCACGCTCAGCTGGTCGCTCGCCGGCGCCGTGACGATCGCCTCCGGCGCGCCACAGATCGCGGCCGCGGCCGGCTCGTTCACCGGGTCCAGGAGCACCACGAGATGCGGCTCGGGCGCTGCCGCCCGATCGGCGTCGGTCGTGAATTCGACCGTGAGGGCCCGGACGCCTTCGGCCATCGCCCGAGTCACCAGAGCATTCAGGCGCCCCTCGTCCATGCCGAAGGGATTGCCGCGGACGACCGCCAGGATCGGCCCCGCGCTCCGGTGCTCCGCGAGCGCCCGTCGGGCATCCTCGCCCGGTGCGCCGGTGCGCGGCGCTTCCTGCGCGCAACCCGCGAGCAACGCGCCACCGGCCGCCAGCACGGGCCGCCAGCGGCTGCGGCCCGGGCGCCGGCCGCGGGTCGGCGGCTCAGGCCTGGTCGGCACTGTCGCTCTGACCATCCTCCATACCGGCCGGCCCGGGATCGCGCTCGAGCGACGCCTGCGCACCCGCCACCTTGTCCCAGTGGCGCGCCGACAGCAGCCGGCGGTCGCGCTCGATCCAGTCGGCGATCTGGCGCAGGGCCGCGGCCGCGCTCGAGGGCAGGGTGCCGGGGCTGATCAGGACCCGGAGCGGAACGTCCTCGCTGAGCTCATGGTCGAGCTCGACCGACAGGCCGATGCCCTCGGAGGTCGCCGCCGGGTAGGCATCGAAGCGGACGAAGGGCTCCGGCTCGCGTTCGGTATAGCGCTCGAGCAGATGGCTCTTGCTCGGCCTGGCCGCCGGCGCCTCGAAGATCCCGCGCATCAGCCGGCGCTTGAGGTCCTCGGGCTGGTTGTGAAACATCTCGCGGGCCTTGCGCAAGGCCGCGAGGTCGCCCGAGCTGAGGCCGCGGTCGATCCGGTAGCGGAGCACCGCGTCCTCGCCCAAGGCGGCGACCACGAGCGGCCGTAACTCCTGCAGGAAGTGCCGGAGCGCGCGCCGTTCACCGACGTAGCGTTCACCATCCATGGGCGTCTGCCGTGCCTTCCATGCCGAATTAACCGGATGTTAAGGGTTCGCGGCCGCTTCGACAATCGCGAATACCCTTAAAATGCAGTCCTATGGGGCGCGCCCGACCGGGAACCAGGGTTAGCGCCGGCGGACGCCCTCGAGTGGCCGACCGCGGCGCCGGCACGGTGCCCCCGGTGTTGCGGGCGGCGGCGATTTCCCCTGGATGACCGCCGGCGAAGATGGAATACTCGGCCGAGAACCAACAAGACGGCCGGCCGCAAAAAGCGAACCGAGCCGGAGGACCGTAGACATGCGACAGCTGGCAGATTTCGGCAAGCGGGCCACCCTGGTCATCGCCGCGGCGGCGTTCGTCATGCTTGCAGGCGGCGCCTCGGCCGGGGACATGCGTAAGGTCAAGATCGGCACCGAGGGCGCCTACCGCCGTTCAACGGCATCGACAGCAACGGCCAGCTGGTCGGCTTCGACATCGACATCGGCAAGGCGCTGTGCGCGGCCGCGAACTTCGAGTGCGAGTTCGTCGTCCAGGACTGGGATGGCATCATCCCGGGCCTGATCGCCAAGAAGTACGATGCGATCGTCGCCTCCATGTCGATCACCGACAAGCGCAAGGAGGTGGTCGACTTCACCGAGAAATACTACCAGACCCCGGCCAGGTTCGTCGCGGCCAAGGGCGCCGACTTCGACATCTCGCCCGAGGGGCTCAAGTGTAAGGTGATCGGCGTGCAGCGGGCGACCACCCACGAGAACTTCCTGCGCGCCAAGTTCCCCGGCGCCGACGTGCGGACCTACGCGACCCAGGACGAGGCCGACGCCGACCTGGCGTCCGGCCGGCTCGACCTGGTGATGGCCGACTCGGTGGTCTTGCTCGAGGGTTTTCTCAAGACCGACGCCGGCCGGGCTTCGAGTTCGTCGGCCCCGGCTACAGCGATCCGAACTTCCACGGCGAGGGGGTCGGGATCGCGATCCGCAAGGGCGAGGACGACCTGCGCCAGGCGTTCAACGCCGCGATCGAGAAGATCCGAGCCGATGGCACCTACAAGAAGATCAACGCCAAATACTTCGACTTCGACGTCTATGGGCCGACCTCGTAGGCGGGCGTGGGCTACCTGTCGCCCGGTCGCGTGATCGGCGCGGAATGGCCGGCGTGCTCGACTTCAAGGGCTACGAATGGGTCTTCTGGGAGGGTGCCAAGATCACCCTCCTGGTCGGCCTGTCGGCGGTTCCGGTGGCCCTCCTGCTCGGCCTGCTCGGCGCCTGGGGCAAGCTCGGCGGCAACCCGATCGCGCGCTCGCTCGCCGGCATCTACACGACGATCGTGCGCGGCGTGCCCCAGCCGGTGCTGATCCTGCTGGTCTACTACGGCTTCACGATCCTCCTGCAGCGGCTGCTTTCCTTCGTGACCGGCGGCGACGTGGTGGTCGACATCGATCCGTTCACCGCCGGCACGCTCACGCTGGGCGTGGTCTACGGGGCGTTCGCCACCGAGGTGTTCCGCGGCGCCTTCCTGGCGATCGATCGCGGCCAGGTCGAGGCGGCCCGGGCGATCGGCATGAGCCGGGTGCTCGCGTTCCGCCGGGTCATCCTGCCGCAGGTCTGGCGCTTCGCGCTCCCGGGCCTCGGCAACGTCTGGCTGGTCCTGATCAAGGCGACCGCGCTCGACGTCCGTCGTCCAGCTGCCGGAGCTGATGCGCATGGCCGACGTCGCCGCGCGCGCGGTGCGGATGCCGTTCACCTTCTATTTCGGCGCCTCGGTCATCTATCTCCCGATCACGGTCGCCTCGCTGCTGGTCCTGCACCGCGCCGAGGCCAGGGCCAACCGCGGCATCCGGCGGGCCTGAGTTCCGTGGACCTCGGGATCATCGTCGACAGCCTGCCGCGCCTGCTGAGGGGCGCCTGGATCACCCTCCAGCTGACCGGGATCAGCGTGCTGGTCGGTCTGGCCCTCGCGGTGCCGGTGGCGCTCGCCCGATTGTCCGCCAACCCGCTGCTGCGCTGGCCGGCGTTTGCCTACATGTTCTATTTCCGGGGCTGCCTCCCTGGGTTCTGATCTTCCTGATCTACTACGGCAGCGGGAGTTCGTGCCGCAGCTGCGGGCGCTCGGGCTCTGGGATCTGTTCCGCGAGCCCACTTCTGCGCG
>CAVWPO010000014.1:0-141464 GCA_963756905.1 uncultured Alphaproteobacteria bacterium | reverse complement strand
CGCCTCGGCGATCTGGCCGAGCAGCATGTAGGCCTCGGGCGCGGCCAGGCGATAGTCGTCCTCGAGCCAGTGGATCATCTCCTCGAAGGCGATCCTCCGCGTCCTCGAGCGGCCGGGCGCAGCCGAGCGTGCCGATGTGCGAAGGCCGTCTCGATGCGCGGCCAGACCATGCGCGCCGGCCTCGGCGCCAGCTCGACGCTGACCCTGAGCCCGGGGCCGCGATCTCGATCGCGCCGCAAGCCGTTGGCCTCGAGGTCGCCCTGCACGGCGTGGCAGTCGCCGAGGAACAGATGCGCGCCTTCGTGGTGCACGGGCGAAGCTCACCTTGTTGCCGGGCGTGATCTCCTGGACGTCGAGGTTGCCGCCATGGGCGCCATTGTCGATGGTCAGCACGGCGCCGTGCACCGGGAGCGACGCCCGCGACCCCGATCATCGGCCGGACCGGCAGCTTCAGACGTATCGCTCCAATGGACGACGCCGTTCTCGACCTCGACCACCCCGGTTCTGGATGCCGAACTCCTTCTGGCGCACCCAGTCGGGGAACATGCCGATCCCCGGCCACAGCGCGGTGTAGCCCAGGCCCTCGAGCTGCATGTCGTGAACGGTCCAAGCGTCAGCATGTCGCCGGGCTTGGCGCCCACCCACCCCGGTGGGCCGGTCGCCGGATTGACGAACGGCAAAGTGATGTCGCTCGCGGAAAGCTTCTTGTCGAGCGAGGTGATCACGCCGCCGTTGCAGTTGATCTCCCAATTCGACCTCGAACACCTCGCCGGGCCGGACTTCGGCGATGAAGGGATCGGTCGAGCCCCAGCGCGTATTTGAGATTGCCTGCCTTCGGGACGGTCTGGGTGACGGCGGTTGCCATGGTTGCCTCGCTTGGTTTTTCCGGACTTGCCTTCGAGCCTGATCGCCGTTGACCGGCTCGCTCGGACCTCACTGCAGGTCGTGCCGCCAGGGGCTGAGCAGGCGCTCGATCTTGCCGACGATGAAGGCGAGCACGAGGGCGAGCGCTATGGTCGCGACGAGGGCCGCGAACACCTTGGGGATGATGTAGAGGCTGCCGGCCTTGAAGATCGCGTGCCCGAGCCCCTCCGAAGACGACATGAACTCGCCGATGATCGCGCCGATCAGCGCAAAGCCGACCGTGAGCTTGAGGCCCGCGAAGATGTCGGTGAGCGAGGCCGGGACCACGAGCTTCCTGAAGATATGCCGCTTGGACGCGCCGAGCGTGCGCATCAGGTTGATCTGATCGGGGTCGACGCTCATCGCGCCCTTGTAGGAGGTGAGCAGCGCCACCACCACCACCGACAACGTGGCCATGGCGATCTTGGACGCGAGCCCGGTGCCGAACCAGATGATCATGATCGGCGCGAGCGCGATGATCGGGATCGAGCCCAGGGCGATCAGGAAGGGCTGCACCACCCGCGAGACGAAGCGCGAGTACCAGAGCAGGAGGCCGATCAGCGTGCCGATCACGTTGCCGACCAGGAAGCCGAGCAGCGTCTCGAGGCCGGTCACGTAGGTGTCCCGGAACAGGCTGCCGTCCCGCCACATGGTGACCAGGAAGCCGAAGATCGCGCTCGGCGAGCCGAACAGGAAGGCGCTGAGCGCCGCCTTCGAGGTCAGATACTCCCAGGCCGCGAGCAGGGCTGCCAGCAGCAGGAGCTGGACGGCGACGACGAGGCCGGTCTCTTTGAGCCGGCGCAGGCGCAGGATTTTTTTCGCGCGCGGCGACAGGGGTCTCGACGCCTGGGTGACCGCCACCGCGGGCGACGTGTCGCGCATCGTCCTCAATGCCGCTGGACCTCGAGATCACGCCAGATGTTGCGCACGTAGTCGGTGAAGCCCCTGCTCTCGCGCGCGGCCATCATGTCGGTGCGATCGCCCTCGAGCGCGATGTCGTAGACCGAGCGGATCCGGGCCGGCCGGTGCGACAGCACGATCACCCGGTCCGAGAGCGACACCGCCTCCTCGATGTCATGGGTGATCAGGAGCACCGAGCGCTGCTGCTCGCGCACCAGCTTCGCGGTATCGCTCTCGATCACGAGCTTGGTCTGGAAATCGAGGGCTGCGAACGGCTCGTCGAGAAGCAGGACCTCGGGCTCGTTGACCAGCGTCCGGGCGAGCGCCACCCGCTGGCGCATGCCGCCCGAAAGGGTCGCCGGATAGTGGCTCTCGAAGCCGTCCAGGGCCAGCTGATTGAGCAGCTGGCGGGCCCGCCGCAGCGCCTCGCTCCGGCCGATGCCCTTGATCTCCAGTCCGATCGTGACGTTGTCGATGGCTGTGCGCCAGGGAAACAGGAGGTCCTTCTGGAGCATGTAGCCGACGTGGCCGGGCATGCCGGCGAGCGCCGCCCCGTGCCAGAGGATCGTGCCCCCCGACAGCGGGATCAGGCCGGAGAGCACGTTCAGGAGCGTGGTCTTGCCGCAGCCCGAGGGGCCGACGATGCTGACGATCTCGCCATGACGAAGCGTGAAGGACAGCTCGGCGATCACCGGGACCGCCTCGTCCGCCTCGCCGTAGGACTTGCTGACGCCCTGGGCCGAGAGCGGCGGGACGGGAGGTCCCGCCGCAGCGACCCCGACCGCCGGCATGACCGGTCCGGCGTGCGTATGGGCGAGCTCAGCCGCCGGCCGCCTTGATCGCCTTCTCGGCATAGGAGTTGTCGATGATCTGGTCGAAGGAGAGCGTGCCCTTGACGTTCTTGAGATAGATCTGCATCGCCATCAGGTTCGCCCACTGGTCGGGCTTGGTGATCACCGATTCGGCCGGGATCTTGTACTGCAGCTCGGCGTCGATCGCCGCATTGACCACGTCCGCCGGCAGGTCCGGGAACTCCTCGCGCGCCACTTTCTTGGCGAAGTCGGGATCGGCGTAGGTCTTGCGCGAGGCCTCCTCGAACGAGGTCACCAGCGCCTGGACGACCTGGGGCTTGGCCTCTGCGAACGACGGCAGGATCATGATGCCGGTGTTGCAGAAGGGGCCGACGTAGCTCGAGAAGTCGAACACGACCTTGGCGCCTTGGGCGACCGCCGAGGCGACGCTCGGCTGGTAGGCGATCGCCATGTCGGCGCGGCCGGCGAGCATGGCGCCGATCTCGGTGCCGGGGTTGACCTCGAGGATGGTGACGTCCTGGCCGACCTTGAGCCCGGCGGTCTCCAGCATCCGCTTGGCGACGCTGTAGTTGGTGTTGGGCTCGGGCGAGGTGACGATGGTCAGGCCCTTGAACTGCTTGGGATCGGTGATCGTATCGAGGTTCTTGGACACGCCGAAGTAGTGCGCCCGCTGGACCACCGTGCCGACCACGATGCCGGGGCCGCCCGCCTCGCGCGACATCTGCACCATGGTGGCATCGCCGATCGCGAAGTCGGCGGAGCCGCCGAGCACGGCTGCGAACGCCTGGGTGTCGCCGCCCGCGGCGCTGACGTTCAGGTGCAGGCCGTTCTTCTCGAAGATGCCGGCGTGCTGGCCGACGTAGAGGTTGATGTAGCCGAGGTTGTGCACGGCCTCGACGAAGTTGACCTCGGTCAGATCGGCCGCCCGGGCCGGCGCGACGCCGAGGCCCGCGACCGCGAGCATCGCGACCGCCGTGGCCAGGAACAGCCGGCGCGCTGCTGGGCAAACCGTCCCTTGGGACAGCTCGAACGACATGGGTGTCTCCCTGGTAAAGGCTTCTTGGAACCCCGCCAGCATAGGAGCCAAGCGGCGCTGCACAAGAGCCGATGCAAGCCTCAGGGCAGCCGGTCGAGCGCCTGCCGGAGCATGCCTTCGAGCCACGCGGCGAAGGCCGCCTGGCCGCTCGCCTGGGCGATCAGGTCCTGGCGGATCTCGATCCCGACATGCGGCAGGCCGCGGCGCTCGCCGTGCACCGGCAAGGTGTAGTCGCTCTCGTCCTGGACCGCGTAGGGCAGCCGGTCGCCGACGTAGGGCGCGCTGTCCTGGTTCAGGAGGTCGAGCAGCGGCCGCGCGAGACGGGCATCGCGATTGTACAAGAGGCCGATCAGCCAGGGCCGGGGCACGTCCAGGAAGACCGGCGTGAAGCTGTGCATGGCGATCAATACGGTCGGGCGCCTGGCCTGCGCGCGGGCCTCGAGCAGGGCCTCGATCGCCCCGTGATAGGGCCGGAACAGGGCCTCGATCCGGGCCCGGCGCGCCGCGTCCGGCAGCCGGAGGTTGCCCGGGATCTCGGTCAGCTCGCTGATCTCGGGGATCGACTGCGCGACGTGGGTCGGCCGGTTGCAGTCGACCACCAGGCGCGAGTAGACCTGGGCGACGAGCGGCGCATCGAAGGCGCGGGCGAGCGACCGCGCGACCGGCAGGATGCCGATGTCGTAGGCGATGTGGCGCTCGAGGTCGGCGGCCGGAAGGCCGAGATCGCCAAGACGCCGCGGCAGGCGCCGGCCGGCGTGGTCGGCGACGAAGACGACGGGCGATTTGCTGTCGGCGCGCTCGACGATGACCGGCGACGGCTCGTCCGGGTCGAGCAGGGTCATCACAGGGCCCGGCGCGCGGACCCGGCGAGCGCCTGCCAGACGCGCTCCGGCGTGAGCGGCATGTCGAGGTCGCTGACGCCGAGCTCGGCGAGCGCGTCGAGCACGGCGTTGACGACCGCGGGCGGCGCGCCGGTCGTCGGACCCTCGCCGATGCCTTTCACGCCCAAGGGATCGTCGGCGCTCGCGACCGGATTGAGCAGCGTGGTCATCAGCGGCAGGTCGTCGGCGCGCGGCAGCGCGAAGTCCATGAAGCTGCCGCTCAGGAGCTGTCCGCTTGCCGGCTCGTCGGCGACCCGCTCCAGCAGCGCCTGACCGATGCCCTGCGCGATGCCGCCGTGCAGCTGGCCGTCGACGATCAGCGGATTGATCACGCGTCCGGGGTCGGCGACCATCACGTAGCGCTCGACCCTCGACCCTGCCCGTCTCCGGGATCGACCTCGACCTCGCAGATCTGGCAGCCGTTCGGGTAGCTCGGGCCTCCGACCTTAAAGGTTTCGCTCGCGATCAGCGGCTCGCCGCGCGTCTCGGCGGCGCGGGCGACCTCAAACAAGCCGATCCGACGGTCGGTCCCGGTGATCGCGTAGTAACCATCGGCGAAATTGACATCGGCTACGGCCGCTTCCATCAGCTCCGCTGCGAGCGGCCGTCCCTTTTCGACCGCAGCGAGTGCACCCTGCCGGACGGCGCCGCCGCCGATCCGCGCCGAACGCGACCCGTAGGTGCCGAAACCGATCTCGATCGAATCCGTGTCGCCGTCGCTCACCCGCACCGTCGACGGATGCACGCCGAGGACATCGGCCGCCACCTGGGCGAAGACGGTCTCGTGGCCCATGCCGAGATCCTGGGTGCCGACGTGGACGATGACCTCGCCCGCGCCATCGATGCGGACGCTCGCGAATTCGGTCGGCGCGCCGCCCGCGTTCTCGATGTAGACCGAGACGCCGATGCCGCGCAGGCGGCCGCGCGCGCGTGCCGCCGCGCGTCGGGCGGCGAAGCCCGGCCAGTCGATCGCCTCGAGGCCGAGGTCGAGATTGCGCTCGAACTGCGCCGGCTGATAGACGGCGCCGGTCGGCGAGCGCCAGGGCATCTCTCCGGGCGCGATCAGGTTGCGGCGCCGCAGCTCGATCCGGTCGATCCCGGTCTGGCGCGCCGCGGCGTCGACCAGGCGTTCCAGGAGATAGGTGATCTCGGCGCGCGCGATGCCGCGGTACGATGCGACCGGCGCGGTGTTGGTGAACACGCCCTCGAGCACGAGATGGTGCGCCGGAATGCGGTAGGGGCCGCAGATCATGGGCGCCATCCAGGTCGCCAGCACGAACACCGAGCGACTTGCCAGATAGGCGCCGTGGCGCCAGGTCGAGGCGATCTGCACGGCGAGAAAGCGGCCCTCGGGATCGAGGCCGAGCGCGCCGCGCATGCGCTGGCTGCGCGCCTCGGTATCGGAGAGGAAGCTCTCGCTGCGCTCCGCGACCCATTTGACCGGGCGGCCGAGGGCACGCGCCGCGAACAGGGCGAGCACGATTTCCGGATAGAGGACGTTGCGCGCGCCGAACCCGCCGCCGACGTCCGGCACGATCACCCGGATCGAAGTCCTCGCCGACGTCGAGCACCTTCGCCGCGAAGGCCCTGAGCTGGTGCGCCGCCTGGACGCCGACCTGGAGCGTGAACCGCCGCTGGTCGGATCGAAGCTGGCGATGGCCGCGCGCGGCTCCATGAACGCCACGATCTGGCGCGGATACTCGACCTCCAGCTCGACCACGTGGGCCGCGCCACGCAGACCCTCGGCGACGGCCGCCTCGTCGCCGGCCTGCCACCGGCACGAGCGGTTGCCCGAGAGCTCCGGCCAGAGCAACGGCGCATGGTTCGCGAGCGCCGCTTCGATCTCGGTGACCACGGGCAACGGCCGGTAACGCACCTCGATACGCTCGGCCGCGTCCTGCGCCTCAAAGGCCGTTTCCGCGACCACCAGAGCGACCGGCTCGCCAACGTAGCGCACGCGGTCGGTCGCGAGCGGATACTGCGAGCCATCCGCCATCTCGCTGCCGTCGGCGTTCAGAAGCCGGAACGGCGGCGTTCGCGTGAGCGAGGGGATCGGCCCGATGCCGGCGGCGCGGAGATCGGCGCTGGTGTAGACGGCGAGCACGCCCAGCGCCGCCAGGGCCTCTCTCGACGTCGATACCCTCGACCTCCGCATGGGCATGCGGCGAGCGGAGGACCACCGCGTACCCCTGCTCGGGCAGGTCGATGTCCGCGGTGTAGCACGCCCTGCCCGTGAGGAAACGTTGATCCTCCAGGCGCGGCAAAGGTTTACCGACATAGCCGTGCATCATCGGCTCCTCCGCTACCTCGACCGCCGCACTTCGCGCCGGCGAGGCCTGGGGTCCTCGACGTTCCCAGCCGTCGGGCTCAGCGTTAGCGCATTGCGCGGGGGCTTTGTCAAACCATCTCCTTGATCGATGGCACCGATCCTGCTTCAATCGGGCAAGCGATGAGCGCCAAACGACCGGAGGGACAGGCATGCGACGAGAACCGCTGATCATGGCCTGCTGCAGCGACATCGCGGGGCAGGTGCGCGGCAAGGCCTTCCCGGCCCGGGATTTCGAGCAGCGCTGCGCGAAGGGCGTCGGCTGGTGCCCGACCAACGTCCAGATCACCGCCTTCAACCAGATCGCGGACACGCCGTTCGGCTCGCTGGGCGATGCTCTGCTGATGCCCGATCCCGCGGCCCGGGTCGACGTCGATTTCGGCCCGGACGAGCCGGGCGAGCATTTCGTGCTCGGCGACATCGTCGAGACCGACGGCATCACGCCCTGGCCCTGCTGCCTGCGCTCGCTCCTGAAGAGCGCGCTCGCAGCGCTCGCGAGCGAGGCCGGGCTCGAGCTGCGGGCGAGCTTCGAGCACGAGTTTCACTATGCCGGCCCCGGTTCCGAGGACGCCGGCGGCGGCTTTGGCCTGCGCAACTACCGCACGGCCGCGGCCTTCCACGAACGCTTCGTCGCGGCGCTCGACCAGGCCGGCATCCAGGTCGAGCTGATCCAGCCGGAATACGGTCTCAGCCAGCACGAGATCAGCGTCGTCCCGCGGCCGGGCCTGGTCGCCGCGGATCAGGCGGTGATTCTGCGCGAGCTCGCGCGCGCCGTGGCGCGGCGGCAGGGCGCGGGCGTGACCTTCGCGCCGATCGTCGCCGGCATGGGGGTCGGCAGCGGCGTGCACGTCCATCTCGGTCTGGTCGACCGCGAGGGCCGCCCGATGATGCACGATCCCGCCGGCCCGGACGGCCTCAGCGCGACCGCGGGCAGCTTCACAGCCGGCATCCTCCGCCACCTGCCGGCCCTGCTCGCGTTCACCGCGGCGAGCACGGTCTCCTACCAGCGCCTGGTGCCGCACCGCTGGAGCTCGTCGTTCAACAATCTGGGCTTTCGCGACCGGGAGGCCGCGGTGCGGATCTGCCCGGTGCGCGAGGACGGCGACGTCGCGGCCCAGTATCATGTCGAGTATCGGGCGGCGGACGCGGTCGCCTCCCCCTACCTCCTGCTCGCCATGCTCGCGCTGGCCGGCCTGCAGGGCCTCCGGGAGCAGCTGCCGACGCCGCGGCCGACCGAGGGCGATCTCTCGACCATGGGCGCGGCCGAGCTCCAGGCGCAGGGCGTGCAGCGCCTGCCGACCTCGTTCGCGCTGGCGCTTGCGGCCCTGGACGCCGACGCCACGGTCCAGGGCTGGCTGCCGCCGCTGCTGCTGGACTGCTACAGGAAGCACAAGCAGAACGAGATCGCGGCCCTGGCCGGCCTTTCCGAAGCCGAGCAGGCCGAGCGCTACGCCGAAGTGTACTAACTCCGCCCTCCGGCAAAGCGCCAATCGGGATATCATCGACGCTCATCCAGGGTGCGACGTTGAAAGTCTGTCCGGGCCCACCCCACGGGCTTATGGTCACCCATAACGATCAGCTCAACAACGACCTTGGTCTGGCGGTTTGCACAGCCGATCCAGCCACCGGCACGAACAGCGAGGATGCCATGGACTGCGCAGCGGAGAATTTGTTCTCGCGACGGCACTTTTGCCTGTGCTGCTGCGCCGGTGCGGCGTACGCGGCCACCGGCGGTTGGCTAACGCCCCGCGAAGCGTTCGCGGAGGCCCGCGGCCTCGTCAGCCTGATCAAGGACAGCGCCGCCGTCTCGCCCATCGTCACGCATAAGTTGCGGAGCAACGTCAGCGTGCTCGAGGGCTCCGGCGGCAACATCGCTGTCCTGACCGGCTCTGATGGCAAAGTCCTGATCGATGCCGGCATCGGCGTCTCGCGTCCCCAGATCACCAAGGCGCTGGCGGATCTGGGGGCCGATCCGATCACCCATCTGATCAACACCCACTGGCACTTCGACCATGCCGACGGCAACGCGTGGCTGCATGAGGCGGGTGCGAAGATCATCGCGCAGACCAATACCCGAAAGTATCTTTCGGAAATCCAACGCGTCGAGGACTGGGACTACAATTTCCTGCCCGCGCCTCCGGCTGCGCTGCCCAGCGAAGTGTTTGAGAGCGAACGCAACCTGACCCTCAACGGCGCCACGATCGGCCTCAAGCATTATGGGCCCGCGCACACCGACTGCGATATTTCGGTCACATTCGTCGAGGCAGACATCCTGCACGCGGCCGATACCTTCTGGAACGGCATCTATCCTTTCATCGACTATTCGACCGGCGGCAGCATCGACGGCATGATCGCGGCCTCCGACGCCAACCTGGCGGCGACCACGCACGAGACGATCATCATTCCAGGTCACGGTCAGCCGGTCAGCAACAAAGCCGAGCTGCAGGCATTCCGCGACATGCTCGTGGCCATCCGGGACAACGTCGCGACGCTCAAGAAGGAAGGGCGATCGCGGGACGAGGTCGTCGCGGCCAAGCCGACCGCAGCGTTCGACGCCAAGTGGGGCAATTTCGTGATCGATCCCGGCTTCTTCACGAGGCTGGTCTACGAGGGCGTCTGATCCAAAGGCCCGCCCGGGAGGGCGTCCCGTCACCGACATCGTCCAGGGAGAACCGGAATGACGACTTCCACGGTCGCAGACGCCGCGCCGGTCACCCATCATCGGACCGCGCAGATCGAGGGCGTCAACATCTTCTACCGTGAGGCGGGCCCGGCGGACGCGCCGGTCGTGCTGCTGCTGCACGGCTTTCCGACCTCGTCGCACATGTTCCGCAACCTGATCCCCGCCCTTGCCGACCGCTATCACGTGATCGCGCCGGACTATCCCGGCTTCGGCCAAAGCGACATGCCGGATCGCAGCACGTTCGCCTACACGTTCGACCGCTTTGCCGAGCTGGTCGATGGCCTCCTCGATCAACTCGGCGTCACGCGCTACGCGATGTACGTGATGGACTATGGGGCTCCTGTGGGCTGGCGGCTGGCGCTCAGGCATCCCCTGGCCGTCACGGGCCTGATCGTCCAGAACGGCAACGCCTATGACGAGGGACTGAGGGAGTTCTGGGACCCGATCAAGGCCTATTGGGCCGATGCTTCGGACGCCCGTCGCCAGGCCCTGAAGGGGCTGTTCACGCTCGAGACAACGAAGTTCCAATACTCGACGGCGTCGCCGACGTCAGCCGCGTCTCGCCCGACAACTGGGTGCACGACCAGGCGCTGCTCGATCGCCCGGGCAACAACGACATCCAGCTCGACCTGTTCTACGACTACCGGACCAATCTCGCCCTCTATCCGGCGATCCAGGCCTGGTTCCGCGAGCGCCGGCCGCCGACCCTGATCGTCTGGGGCAAGAACGACAAGATCTTCCCCGCGGACGGTGCCCATCCCTACCGGCGCGACCTGCCCGATGCCGAGTTTCACCTGCTCGACACCGGCCATTTCGCGCTGGAGGACAAGGCCGACGAGATGGTCCCGCTGATCCGCGATTTCCTCAAACGCAAGATCGAGGGTCACTGACATGTCCGAGCAACGCCCGCCGCTGCCGCCCTTCACCGCGGAGACCGCCGTGGCGAAGGTACGCCTGGCCGAGGACGGCTGGAACACGCGCGATCCGGCGCGCGTGGCGCTCGCCTACACTCCCGACAGCCGCTGGCGCAACCGCGCCGAGTTCCTGGAGGGCCGCGCGGCGATCGAGGCGTTCCTGACCCGCAAATGGAACCGCGAGCTCGACTACCGCCTGATCAAGGAGCTCTGGGCGTTCCGCGACCACCGGATCGCCGTGCGCTTCGCCTACGAGTGGCACGACGACAGCGGCAGCTGGTTCCGGAGCTACGGCAACGAGAACTGGGAGTTCGACGAGCACGGCCTGATGCGCCTGCGCATCGCCAGCATCAACGACCTGCCGATCAAGGAGAGTGAGCGCAAGTACCACTGGCCGCTCGGCCGCCGTCCGGACGACCACCCGTCCCTGAGCGACCTCGGCCTGTGAGGGAGCAGTCCTTGGACGCCACCTCTACGCCGGGCTACGCGAGCGACGTCGCCTTCACGCCGACCGTCAAGGCGGTGCAGACCCGCAAGGGCTCGCGCGCCGGCTACCAGCGCATGGAGGAACGGGGCTCCTGGGAGAGCCGGATCACGCCGGAGCTTGCCGCCTTCATCGCGGCGCAGACGAGCGTCTTCCTCGCCACCGCCAGCCGGGACGGCCAGCCCTACATCCAGCATCGGGGCGGCCCGGCGGGCTTTCTGCACGTGCTCGACGAGCGGACCCTGGGCTTTGCCGATTTCGCCGGCAACCGGCAGTACATCACCCAAGGCAATCTCGCCGACAATCCCAAGGCCCATCTCTTCCTGATCGACTACGCGCACCGGCGCCGGGTCAAGATCTGGGGCGAGGCGCGGGTCGTCGAGGGCGATGCCGGGCTGGTGGCGAAGCTGATGCCTGAGGGCTACAAGGCGCGCGCCGAACAGGCGATCGTCTTCACCGTCGCCGCCTGGGACTCGAACTGTCCGCAACACATCCCGCAGCGGTTCGAGGCCGCCGACGTCGCCAAAGCACTCGCCGAGCGCGACCGCCGGATCGCGGAGCTGGAGGGCGAGATCGAGCGATTGCGCGCGACCAAGGGGGGTGACGCCGCCTTCCATTGACAAAAATACACTGGCCAACAGCCTGCCGGCGTGGAAATCTCCCGCCGCGCGCCTGCGGGGCCGGGTGGCCGCCCGGCCTCCGGAGCGCGCGAGAGCGTCATCTTCGCGATCAGGGAGTTCATCGCATGAGCAGAACAGCTGCGACTTCGGAAGAGACACGACGCGCCTTCCTGGGCAAGACCGCGGCCGGCGCCGCCGGCGCCGTGCTCGGCGGCCTCGGCTTCAATCCGTTGATCGCGCCCGCGCTCGCGCAGGAGCTGAAGAGCTCCGAGAAGCCCTTGAAGGCCGCGTTCTCGAACGCCGGCCTGCAGGCGACCTGGTGCGCTCAGGGCAAGCAGGCGGCCGAGGCCTGGGGCAAGCTGTTCAACGTCGAGGTGACCTGGTTCGACGGCGAGCTCAGCGCCACCAAGCAGCGCGCCGCGATCGACAACATGGCATCCCAGAAGTGGGATTTCGTCGCCATCCAGGCGTTCGGGATCGGCACGCTGACCGATCCGGTCAAGAAGATGATCGACGCCGGCATCCCGGTGATCGACATGGACACGCTGATCGCGCCGCTCGATCAGATCGACGTCCACAGCTTCCTCGCCCCCGACAACGAGTTCATGGGCTCGTCGGTGACCCAGGCGCTGGTCGATGCGATCGGCGGCAAGGGCACGATGATCATGACCCAGGGCGCGCTCGGCCATACCGGCGCCCAGGGGCGCGCGCGCGGCTTCGAGGCGGTGGTCAAGAAGTACCCGGGCATCAAGGTCCTCGACACCCAGCCGGCCGACTGGGACGTGACCAAGACCGCGCGGATCTGGGAATCCCTGCTGACCAAGTATTCCGACATCAGCGCCGCCTTCTTCCACAACGACGACATGGCGCTCGCGGCCTACAACGTGATGAAGGCGCACAACCGGACCAAGATCCTGATCGGCGGCGTCGACGCCATGCCGCCCGCGATCGAGGCGGTGCTGGAAGGCCGGATGTACGCCACGGTCCGGAACCCGTCCTGCCGGATCCACGGCGGTGCCATCGTGGCCGGCGTCGCCGCGGTCGTCGGCGAGAAGACCGGTACCGGGCGGCATCCCCAAGCACGTGATCACCGACGGCCCGGTGGTCACCAAGGCGAACGCCGAAGGCATGCTCTGGATGCAGCGGCACTTCCTGATCTGAGCGATCGGACTGATCTGAGCGATCGAGCGCAACAAGGGCGTCGCGTGGCGGAGGCGGCTCGGCCGATCCTCGAGCTCGAGGGCATCGGCAAGACCTTCGGCGGGGTGGTGGCGCTGGATGGCGTCGACTTCACCCTGGCCGCGGGCGAGGTGCACGGTCTGGTCGGCGAGAACGGCGCCGGCAAGAGCACGCTCATGAAGATCATCTCGGGCGTGCATACCGCGTATACCGGGACCATGCGCCTCGACGGCGCGCCGGTCCGCTTCCGCTCCACCCGCGACGCGCTGGCGGCCGGCATCGGCATGGTGCATCAGGAGCTCAGCATCGTGCCGAGCCTGTCGGTCGCGGAGAACGTGTTCCTCGGCGTGCAGCCGGTGGGCCCGCTCGGCAACGTGCGCTGGCGCGCCATGGCGGCCGGTGCGCGCGAGCATCTGCAGCGGCTTGGCATCGAGGTCGATCCCTCAGCCGAGGCGGGTGCTTTGCCGCTCGGCCTGCAGCAGCTGGTCGAGATCGGCCGGGTGCTGTTCTCGGGTGCCCGGATCATCATCCTGGACGAGCCGACCTCGGCGCTCTCGCCGCCCGAGATCCTGCGCCTGTTCGCGGTCCTGCGCCGGCTCAAGGACGGCGGCACGAGCTTCGTCTTCATCTCGCATTTCATCGACGACGTGCTCGCGGTCTCGGACCGGGTGACGGTGTTCCGCAACGCGCGGCGCATCGCCACGGTGCCCGCGGCCGAGGTCGACAAGGGCTGGCTGATCGAGCGCATGATCGGCCGCGGCCATGCCGAGCTCGAGGAGAGCTACACCGGCGAGATCAGGCTCGCGAGCGATCCGGCGGCGCCGGCGGTGATCGAGGCGTCCGGACTTGGCCGGCGCGGTCAGTTCCAGAACGTCTCGTTCGCCGCGCGCGCGGGCGAGGTGCTGGGCATCTACGGTTTCATGGGCTCGGGTCAGCTCGAGCTCGCGAGGGTGCTCGGCGGCAAGCTCAGGCCGGAGGCGGGCGAGCTGCGGATCGACGGCCGGCGGGTCCGCCTGTCCAGCACCTCGGCCGCCAAGCGGGCGGGCGTGGCGCTCCTGCCGGAGAGCCGGCGCAGCATGCTGTTCGCCCACGAGCCGGTCTACAAGAACGTCTCGATCAGCATTCTCGAGCGGATCGGGGCGCTGCTGCTCAGGCCCCGCGAGGAGCGCCGGCTCGCCCGGCAGCAGGTCGAGCGGCTCCATATCCGGCCGGCCCTGGTGGAGCCGGAGCTGCGCACGCTCTCGGGCGGCAATCAGCAGAAGGTGGCGCTCGCCCGCTGGCTGACCCACCTGCCCCGCGTGCTGGTGCTGTCGGAGCCCACCCGCGGCATGGACGTCGGCGCCAAGGACGACGTCGTCAAGATCGTCAAAGGGCTCAAGGAGCGAGGCATCGCGGTGGTCGTGGTGTCGACCGAGCCCGAGACGGTGCTGGCGCTCGCCGACCGCATCCTGGTGATGCGCAAGGGCGAGATCGCGCATGAGTTCGCCAACATGGCGGTCAGCAAGGACCGGCTGCTCGAGGCCGCGTGAGGACGGATCGGATGAAGGCCGAGGCGATCGAGGGGCGCAAGACGTCGATCTGGACCGGCGTGCGCGCGTGGCTCGCGCGCCAGCTGATCAATATCGCACCCTTCGTGACGCTCCTGTTCCTGGTCGTCGTGTTCAGCGTCTTGAGCCCGTCGTTCGTCACGCTCGACAACCTCGGCAACATCCTGCGCCAGGTTTCGGTCACCGCGATCATCGCGACCGGCCTGACCTTCGTGATCCTGACCGCCGAGATCGACCTCTCGATCGCCGCGATCGCCAACGCCACCGGCATCGTGGTCGCGTTCTTCACGCTCCAGGAGTCCTACGTCAACATCGCGGGCCTGCCGCTGCCGGGCTTCGCTGCGATCCTTTTGGCCCTGCTCGCGGCCTTCGCGCTCGGCTGCATCAACGCCGCGGGCATCACGCTGATCGGCATCCCGTCGTTCATCATGACGCTCGCCATGCTGCAGATCGGCGCCGGCGTCTCGGCGATGCTGGTGCGCGGCCAGATCGCCTACAACGTGCCGGCGCTGATCCACACGCTTGGCAGCGGCGCGCTCGGGCCGGTGTCCTGGATCGTGATCATCGCCGCCCTGTTCCTGCTGGTCGGCCATCTGGTGCTGACCTACACGCGCTTTGGCCGCTACGTGTACATGGTTGGCGGCAATCGCGAGGCGGCGGAGTATTCGGGCGTCAACGTCAAGGCGATCGTCGCGGCGGTGATGATCATCAGCGCGGTCTGCTCGGGCGTTGCCGGCATGCTCGGCGTCGCCTATTTCGGCAGCGCGCAGCAGAACGAGTTCGACGACTTCCTGCTCGATGCGATCGCCGCGGTCGTGGTCGGCGGCACCAGCCTGTTCGGCGGCCGCGGCGGCATCCCCAACACGATCATCGGCCTGTTCGTGCTGGGCGTGCTCAACAACGGCCTCGACCACGTCGACATCGACAGCTTCCTCAAGATCCTGATCCGCGGCCTGATCCTGCTGATGGCGCTGATCATCAACGTCTACGCCCAGCGCCTGCGCAGCGAGCGCCAGGCCGCATCTGCCTAGGCCAGCGCGCTGCCGGTCCGCCGTGTCCTTGATGCCGCGCTGGAGCCGGGGGACGAGCCGGTCAAGCCGGTGTATGTACGGAAATACCTTCGATTGATCGACCGGGTTCGAGGGAGGGCGGATGGCTGAGACGCTGCCGCGGTTCGAGATCAGACCGCTCTGCGACGACGATGGCGGCGGCTATCTGATCGAGTTCCCGGACTATCCCGGCTGCATGGCCGACGGCGAGACGCCCGAGGCGGCGATTGCCGAGGGCCGGGATGCGCTGGCTTCCTATCTCGCGACTCTGCGCGAGCTGGGCCGGCCGGTGCCGCGACCGGTGGAAGAGATTCGGACCAGCTGGCGCGACCAGATCTCCGACTCCGTGCGCGCGGCCCTGGCCCGGCGCGCCGACGCGGAAGGCATCAGCTTGAGTGCGCTCGTAGCCAAACTCCTCGCCGAGGGACTCGAGCGTCGGATGGACCGCTGATGGTGGCTCGCGTCAGGGTCGCAGCAGGTCGGCGAAGGTCTCGCGCAGATTGGCGGTGAGCCCGGCATCGAGGTCGTTGATCAGGTCGCGCACCAGCTCGTAGCCGATCCGCTGGCGCTCGGCGTAGCCGATGTCCTCGGGCAGCGCCCGGGTCCGGGTCACGGTCGTGCTGATCGAGCCCTGGACCTTGCCGGCGGCATCCACGTGAGCGACCCGCACCATGAGCCGGCCCTCGAAGCGGGCGGCGGGCTCGGTCGTGAGGAAGCCCCGGATGCCGGACTCGGTCTTGAGCTTCTGCTCGGTGACCGAGGCGTCGACGATCACCGCCTGCAACCGGCCGGGGCCGCCCGCCGCCTGGAGCCGGTGCTCGAGGAGCTGGCGGGTCGCGGCTTCCGGGGTCAGCGCGAAGGTGTGGTCGACGTAGGGCGGCGCGCCGTGCGGCTGATAGGCGCTCTGGATGTCGATCGCGCCGACCGCGAAGCGGAGCGGCGGCTGGTCGCCGAAGTCGAGCGGCGGCGGCTGGAAGGTCTCATATTTTTCCGCGCAGCCCCCCAGCCCCAGGACCAGCCCCAGGATCAGAAGGCCAACCGCCAGGACCGCACGCATCGGCTTTACCCTCAAGTTCAATGCCGGAGCCGGGCATGCAGGCGGGCGAGCTCCGCCTCGTCGAACCGGTAGGTCGCGCTGCAGAACTCGCAGGTCACCACGAGATGGCCGTCGGCCTCGCGCATGTCGTCGAGCTCGTCCGGCGGAAAGCGGCGCAGCATCGCCTCGACCCGTGCGCGTGAGCAGCGGCAGCCGAAGCTCAGATCGAGCGGCCGGAAGACGCGCACGCCCTCCTCGTGGAACAGGCGCAGCAGCAGATGATCGGGTGCCAGATGCGGGTCGACCAGCTCGGCCTCGGTCGCGGTGCCGAGCAAAAGCATGGTGCGCCGCCAGTCCTCCTCCATCTGCTCCTCGCGGCCTTCGGTGACCTGGTCGGCCAGGCGCTGGACCATGATCCCGCCCGCGCGCCAGCGCCACTGGTCCCGGTCGGCGACCCGGTCGACCGCGATCTCGAGGCCGGTCCGCACCTGCTCGCTCTGGCGAAAGTAGGTCTGCATGCACTCGGTGAGCGTCGGCCCGGTCAGCGCCACGATGCCTTGATAGGTCTGGCCCGCCTCGCTCTGGTCGACGGTCAGCGCGAGGTGGCCTTCGCCCAGGAGGTCGGGCACGCTGGCGCCGGCGGCCGCGCTGACGCCCGCGGCGTCGAACTTGGCGTAGCCGCGCATCGCCCCGTCGTTGGTGCAGTCGGCGATCATCAGCGAGACCGGGCCGGCGCTCTTGACCTGCAGGCTGAAAGTCCCCCGGAACTTGAGCCCGCCGGCCAGCGTCGCGGCGAGCACGAGCAGCTCGCCCAGCAGGCGGCTCACCGGCTCGGGGTAGTCGTGACCGGTCAGCACCCGGTCGACCAGGCCGCCCAGGCGGACCAGCCGGCCGCGCAACGCCGAGCGCTCGAGCTGGAAGGGGCGGAGCAGGTTGTCGCCGATCGGCCTGGCGATCATCGAGCCCAAGGCGGCGCGCCCGCGATCAACTGGGCCCCAGGCACCAGGCGAGGATGCCCTTCTGGGCGTGCAGCCGGTTCTCGGCCTGCTCGAAGACGACCGAACGCGGGCCGTCGATCACGTCAGCGCTGACCTCCTCGCCCCGATGCGCCGGCAGGCAATGCATGAACAGAGCGTCCGGCTCGGCCGCCGCCATCAGCTGGTCGTCGACCCCGTAGGCCGCGAGCAGGCGGCGCCGGCGCTCGGGATCGCCGTCGCCCATCGAGACCCAGACGTCGGTCATCACCGCCTCGGCGCCGGCGACCGCCTCCCTGGGCGTCTCGAACAGCTGCACCCGCGCCTGGCGCTCGGCCGCCCAGGCGAGCACGTCGGGGTCGGGTGCCAGCTCCGGCGGGCAGGCGAGGCGGAGCTTGAAGTCGAAGCGCTGGGCCGCATGGATCCAGGAGGTCGCGACGTTGTTGCCATCGCCGGTCCAGGCCAGCGTATGGTCGCGGATCGGGCCGCGATGGGCCTCGAAGGTCATGACGTCGGCCATGATCTGGCAGGGGTGCGAGCGGTCGGTCAGGCCGTTGATCACCGGCACGGTCGCCGCCGCGGCCAGCTCCAAAAGCTTGGCGTGGTGGTCGGTGCGGATCATGATCGCATCGACGTAGCGCGAGAGCACGCGCGCCGTGTCGGCGATCGTCTCGCCGCGGCCGAGCTGCATCTCCTTGGTATTGAGGATCACGGCATCGCCGCCCAGGGCCTTGACCGCGACCTCGAACGACACGCGCGTGCGGGTCGAGGGCTTGTCGAAGATCATGGCCACGGTCTTGCCCGCGAGCCGGCCGCGCCCGGTGCCGTTGGCCCGGAGCTCGCCGGCGAGATCGAGGATCGATCGGAGCGTGCCCGGATCCAGCTCGTCGAGATCGAGAAAGTGCCGCGGCGCCGTCATTGGGCCGCCTCCTGCCCGGCCAGCTCCTGGCACAGCTCCTCGAGGATCCCGAGCGCCTCGTCGATCTCGGCCTGACCGATGATCAGGGGCGGCAGCAGCCGCACGACATTGTCGCCGGCCGGCACGGTCAACAGGCCGCGCGCCAAGAGCTTGGCGCTGATCTCGGTATTGGGCGGCGCAAAGACCAGCCCCAGCAGCAGCCCCTGGCCGCGCACGCCCAGGATCAGGGCCGGCCAGGCCGCCGCCAGCTGCTCGAGCTGGTGGCGCAGCCGCTTGGCCAGCTCCTCGACCCGCTCAAGGAAGCCGTCCTCGAGCAGGACGTCGAGCACGGCGTTGCCGCAGGCGCAGGCGAGCGGATTGCCGCCGAAGGTCGAGCCGTGGGAGCCCGGGGTCATGCCCGAGGCCGCGCGCGCGGTCGCGAGGCACGCGCCGATCGGAAAGCCGCCGCCCAGGCCCTTGGCGAGGGTCATGATGTCGGGCACAACGCCGCTCCACTGATAGGCGAACAGCCGGCCGCTCCGGCCCATGCCGGTCTGGACCTCGTCGTAGATCAGCAAGAGGTCGTGCTCGTCCGCGAGCCGGCGGAGCTCGGCGAGGAAATCCGGCCCGGCCGCCCGGATGCCGCCCTCGCCCTGGATCGGCTCGATCAGGATCGCCGCGGTCTCGGGCCCGATCGCCGCCTCGACCCTCGCGAGGTCGCCGAGCGGCAGGTGATCGAAGCCCGGCATGTCGGGGCGGAAGCCCTCGAGGTGCTTCTCCTGGCCGCCGGCCGAGATGGTCGCCAGCGTGCGGCCGTGGAACGCGCCTTCGAAGGTGATGATGCGGTAGCGCTCGGCCTGGCCGCGCTGGTACTGGAAGCGCCTGGCCATCTTGATCGCGCATTCGAGCGCCTCGGCGCCGGAGTTGCCGAAGAACACGGTGTCGGCGAAGGACTGCGCGACCAGCCGCGAGGCCAGCTGCTCCTGGTGCTCGATGCCGTAGAGGTTCGAGCAGTGCCAGAGCTTCTCGGCCTGCGCCTTTCAGGGTCGCGACCAGATGCGGGTGGGCGTGGCCGAGCAAAGTGACCGCGATCCCGCTGCCGAAGTCGAGATAGCGTCGGCCCTCGCGATCGAACAGCCAAGCGCCCTCGCCGCGCTCGAAGCTGACCGGAGCACGCTTGTAGACCGGCAGGACCGGAGGGACGGGAGCGTTCGACATGGCGGGCTCGGACGTTATGGTTGGCGCGGGCTTCGAGCAAACCGGAAACTTGGTCGCAAGCCGCCGTCCTGTCAACGGCCGCCCGGCGGTTGCTCAGGCCATGCGCCGCCAGCCGCCGTTCCCGGCGGGCCCGATCGCGGGGTCGATCAGCGGGGCATCTACGTCTAACTTCATGGGGTCGAGGTCGGGAGGGATTCGTGCGGTGACAGTCGCGCCGGTCGCTGCCGTCATTCGAGGTCCGGGCGAAGGGGAATAGCTTGGCGAGCATGATCCTTCTCGACCTGATGGGCGGCGTGGCGTTGCTGCTGTGGGGCCTGCACATGGTCCACAGCGGGATCGTCCGGGCGTTCGGCTCCGACCTGCGGCGCTTCCTGGGGACGGCGCTGCGCAACCGCTTCCTCGCCTTGGCCGCCGGCATCGTCGTGACCGCGCTGCTGCAGAGCAGCACGGCGACCGGCCTGATGACCGCGTCCTTCGTCACCGGCGGCACCGTCAATCTCGTCCCTGCGCTCGCGATCATGCTGGGCGCGAACGTCGGCACGACCCTGATCGTCCAGGTCCTGTCGTTCAATGCCGCGGCGGTGGCACCCCTGCTGTTCGTCGTCGGGGTGACCGCATTCAAGCGGGGCGGCCAGACCCGTACCCGCGATCTCGGCCGGGTCGCGATCGGCGTCGGGCTGATGCTGCTGGCACTGCACATCCTGCTCGATACGCTGGCGCCGGCGGAGGACGCGCCGGCGGTCCGAACGCTCCTCGCCGCCGTCACCCGCGACCCCGTCCTTTGCGTATTGATCGCGGCCGCATTGACGTGGGCCGCCCATTCGAGCGTGACGGTCGTGCTGCTGGTGATGTCGCTGGCCTACTCGAGCTTCATCACGCCGGTCGCAGCGCTCGCCCTGATCCTCGGCGCCAATCTCGGCAGTGCGATCAACCCCCTGATCGAGGGCGGCCAGGGCGGCAATCCGGCAAGCCGACGGCTGCCCCTTGGCAATCTCCTCAACCGCCTGATCGGCTGCGCGCTCGCCCTGCCGTTCCTGCAGCCGATCGCCGATGCCCTGGTCCAGTTCGAGCCCAATCCCTCCCGCATGGCCGCCGACTTCCACACGGCATTCAACCTGGCGCTGGCGCTGATCTTCATTCTGCCGCTGGGCGGCCTCGCGGCGCTGCTCAATCGCCTTCTGCCCGAGCGCGCGAAGCCCGATGATCCGTCGGCACCGCTCTATCTCGACGAGACGGCCCTCGGCACCCCGCCGGTGGCGCTTGCCTGCGCTGCTCGCGAGGTCCTCCACCTGGGCGACATCGTCGAGACCATGCTGCGCCGGTCGATGACCGCGCTGATCACCGACGACCGCCGGCTGGTCGCGGAGATCAGCCGCATGGACAATGCGGTCGACCGGCTCGACGAGGCGGTCAAGTTGTACGTTACCCGGCTCACGCGGGAGAGCCTCGGCGAGCGCGACGGCCACCGCGCGATGGAGATCATCTCGTTCTCGATCAACCTCGAGCACATCGGCGACATCATCGACAAGAACCTGATGGAGCTCGCCCAGAAGAAGATCAGGCGCAAGCTCCCGTTCTCGCGGCAGGGGGCGGCCGAGCTGGAAGCTTTCCACCAGGAGGTGCTCGGCAACCTGAAGCTCGCGTTCAGCGTCTTCATGTCGGGCGACGTCAAGATCGCGCGGCAGCTGATCGCCGAGAAGGCGGCCCTGCGCGCGGCCGAACTCGTCGCGGCCGAAAGCCACCTGGCGCGGCTGCGCGAGGGACGGCCGGTGAGCATCGAGTCGAGCTCGCTGCATCTCGACGTGCTGCGCGATCTGAAACGCATCCACTCCCATATCTGCTCCGTGGCCTATCCAGTGCTGGAGCGCGCCGACGCGTTGCAGCCGAGCCGTCTCAAAGAAATCGAGACGGCGGCGCCGCGGTCGATCATAAGGACGCCGGCTGGACCGGCTAGGCCAGCAGGGTCTGGCGCGGGCCCCGGTCGCCGGGGCAGGACCGCGCGGGCGCTCGAGGCCCGCCTGCCTCAGGAGCTCGAGCGCAGCCAGAGATCGGCGATCAGCGGGTAGTGGTCGGAGCCGAGTGCCGGGCCACGCTGCAGGCCAAGCACCGACCACGGGCCTTTGAGCAGAACGTGGTCGATCGGGATCTGCGCCGGCCAGAACCAGCGCGGCCAGGTCGCGAGGTAGCCCCGGCCGGCGGCGGCATTGCGCAGCCCGGCGGCCCTGACCAAGTCCCGGAAATGCGGCGACCAGGGCGTGGAATTCAGGTCTCCCGCCACGATCACCGGTCGATCGATGGTCCGCACGATCTCGGCCAGCCGCTGGAGCTCGCGCTGCCGGCGACGGTGGCCGGAGGCGCAGAGCCCGGGCCAGCTCGAATGGACGCCCGCGACCACGAGCCGCTGCCCGCCGACCGCAAGCTCGACCACCAGAGGGGAGCGCGGCGCCCGGAGGCGCGCCCGATCCCCGGCGACCAGATCCGCGCAGACGATCGGAAAGCGGCTGAGCACGAAGACCGGCGGCGGCTGGGGCCACGTCGAGCGGGGCGCGGTAGGGGTACCGCCGGCCGAGGTCGGAGATCACCTGGCGCCAGCGCCAGCGCTTGGCGTCGACCAGCACGACCAGATCGGCATCGCTCGCGCGGACGAACTGGAACACCGCGTCCGGCGTCAGGTTGTGCGCCAGCACGTTGAAGCTCAGGACGCGCAGCTTCACGCCGGGGCCGCCGGCCGCGGCCGGCGGTCCGCCGAGCCAGAGGTCCCTGATGGCCAAGCCGTGCACGAGCGCGACCAGGCCCAGGACCGCGGCCGTCGGCCAGGCGCGCGTGGCCAGGGCGACGACGCCGAGCATCGCGGCCGCGACCAGGTACTGCAGCCGGAAATGGCTGAACAGATCGAGCGGCCACCAGAGCCTGGCCAGGAGCGTGCAGCCGGTCGCCAGGACCAGCGGGGCCGCAGCCAGCATCAGGAGCAGGTTCAGAGCGTGCGATCCTTGCCCGCTCGCCGATCGAACCGCCGCATCAGGGACGCAGGATCGGGGCGCGACCCCGGGCTCCCGTCCCGCGAGATCCGAACCCGATCCCGGGCCGGCCCCGAGACGCTGCAAGCTCGCGGGCAAAGCAGAGGCGGGGGGCGCCCCGCCCCTGCGCTCAGCCCGGGATCAGTCCGAGTAGACGAACTTCCGGACCTCGGGATCGTCGATGTTGCTCTTGTCCATCACGGTGAAGCCGGTGCCGATCCGGATCGGGACCGATTCGCCGGTCACCGCGGCGAAGGCGGTGACCACGCCGTAATAGCCGATCTCGGCCGGATGCTGGGCGATCGCGAGATCGATCAGGCCGGACTTGAGGTCGTCGACGATCCGCTGCGGGGCGTCGAACGCGACCACCCGGATCGCCCCGGTCTTGCCGACCGCCTTGACGCCGTCGGCGGCGCCGATCGCCGAGAACAGATTGGCCCCGAACACGCCGGCGAGGTCGGCGTTGCGCGCGAGCACCGCCTGCAGCTGCGCTGCCGCCTTGTTGGCGTCGTCGTCGTTGAACTGGGTCTCGAGCACGGTGATGCCCGGGTACAGCTCCTGCATCGCGAGCTTGAAGCCCTGCTCGCGCTGATCGGTGGTCGAGATCCCGGGCTTGACGTTGGACACGTAGACCTTGCCCTTGCCGTCCAGCACCTTGCCGAGCGCGACCCCGCCGAGGAAGCCGCCGAGCACGTTGTCGGAGGCGACGTAGGACAGCGGGAAGTCGCCATCGCCGTTGCCGTCCTGGTATTTGCCGTCGTCGATGAAGGTGTCGACCGTGATCACCTTGATGCCGGCGTCGACCGCCTGCTTGAGGGGCGCGATCAGCTGCTGCTTGTCGGTCGGGGCGATCAGGATGGCGTCGGGATGGCGCGCGATCACGGCGTTCAGGACCGGCACCTGCGTGGTCGGGTTGAAGTCCGGCGCGCCCTGGAAGATCAGCTGGGCGCCGAGCGCGTCGGCGGCGCGCTGCGCGCCTTTGTGCATGGTGATGTAGAAGGCGTCGGTGGTCAGGCCCGGGATCAGCGCGATCACCGGCTTCTTCTGGGCAAAGGCGTGGTCGGCCGACGCGCCGACCAGCAGGAGCGCGCCGAAGGCGACGGCGAGCAGCTTTCTCATGGGGACCTCCCTGGATGCCCTGGCTTGCCGCGGTGCCAGAGTTGAGCGCCGTCACCGCCGCGAGGGTTGAGCCCGACACTATCGGACCCCCGCGTCGACGGCAAGCAGCCGACGCGGTCGGGTCAGAGCAGGCGAAAGCTGTCGAGCTCGCCGGCCTTGCGATCGAAGGTCGCGGTCACCTCGCAGCCGGTTTCCTGGTTGATCAACCCGATTACCACATCTGCGAAGTCGCACCTTGCGCGCCTGAAGATGTCCGCCGCCTTCCACAGCAGATCTTCGCGCTCGACTCTCAACCAGGGCGTACGCAGCAGCGATTCGATCGCGTCGGCGATGGCGCCCCGGCGAAAGGAGTACCGACGGTCGAGGGTCCATGCCAGCTTCGCAGACCACGAACGACGTTGACGAAGCCGCGGCCGATCCGGGTTGCAGTTCGGCTGCGATGAAGCGCTCAGCCGCACTCGACTATGGCCGGGGTCGTCGCCCGTCAGCAACCGCACCAGAATATTGGTGTCGATCGCCGATCACGCGCTGACCAGTACTCTCGCCGCAGCGTCGGCGATCGCCTCGTTCATCTCCTCGACCGTCGCCGGCGCGTTCAGGCCGCGGCAGGATGCCCCTGAGATCGCGCAGGGTCAGATTGGCCGCCACCAGCCTGACCGACCCGTCGGCATTGACCAGGAACTTGATCTTGTCGCCAGGCTTCAGGTTGAGCCGGTCCCGGATGTCCTTGGGGATCGTCGTCTGACCCTTGCGGGTCAGGGTGGAGGAGCTCATCGCCGGTTCCTTACATCGATCATGCGTCATTACAATGAGCCGTCAAGCAAGGGACCACAAGGGCCGGTCGTGGTCGAGCTTCACTGACCCGTCCGCGACGTCGGGCCGCCAGCCTCGCGCCTACTCGGCCAGGATCTCCTTGATCCGCGCGATCGCCTCGTCGACCGCCTGCTCGGGGCTGATGCCTTCGGTCGACGATCCGATGGATCGCCTTCGCCCAGACGTGCTCATTGTAGACCTGGTCGTGCCGCAGATCGCCGGAGGCCGGACCGTATTGTAAGTGAGCGGCCGCGTCTTCGCCTGGATCGCCGCGGCCATGTGGTGCCGGTCGCTCGGGTCGAGCCAGAACGGCTGGTCGAGGAGCGCCGGGATCGATGGCAGCATGCGCTCGCCGGAGAAGTCGAGATAGTGCATCAGCCAGCCCTCGGCCACGAGGAAGCGGACGAACTCCTTGGCGGTCGCGACGTTGCCGCCATCCTTGAAGGCCACAGCGGGGAACGCGTACGTCCGATCGGGAAGGGCTCGCCAGAGGGGCCGAGCGGCCATTCGATCGTCGCGGTGTTCTTGTAGTAGTCGTCGGGACGCTCGCGCTTGAGCGCGTTCGGGATCGAGAGGGACACGTTCGGCGTCATGACGACCGTCTGGGCCAGGAACGCCTTGTTGTTGCCGTTGTCGCCCCAGGTCACCGAATCGGGCGGGGTACAGCCCTTGCGGTAGATGGCCGTATAGCTGTCGATCGCCCTGACCAGCCGCTGCCTGATCTCCGGGTCGTCGATCACGAGCTTGCCCGTCGCGGTCACGTAGTCCGCATCGTAGGCGGCGACGAACTGGAGGAACTGATCTAGGTGTCGCCGGCCACCGCCGACATGGCCAGGCCGATGCCCCAGATGTCGTCGCGCCCGCTGGCCCGGCGCACGGCCGGTTGCACCCGGTCGCACCAGAACGACCAGAACGCCTCCCACTCACTTGGGGATGTCGTCGAGCGAGAAGCCCGCGCCCTCCAGCAGGCTCTTCCAGACGTGGATGTGATTCCGTGATTTCGCCCATCGGCAGGCCGTACAGGGCCCGCTGCCCGGTCTTGGCATTGAGCAGCATGGCCCGGTCGAGCTGACTGGGATCGAACAGGTTCGAGAAGGACCCGACCGCGTCCGTGAGATCGACCAGCCGATCCTCGAGGGCCCACCTCGGAATATAGGTGTCGAGCCATAGGCCGAAGGTGAAGTCGGGCGGCTGACCGGCCTCGAGCGCCGCCTCGAGCTTGTCCGGAAGCTCAGCCTGCTGAGGGAGAGACCAGCTCGACCTGCTTGCCGGTCTTCTGCTCGAAGGCGGCGATGATCTCCCGCAGCGCCTCGTCCTCCTGGGCGTAGTAGCCCTTCTCCCACCACACCACGAGGTCGGCGGCCCGGGCGCCGAGCGGGGTCAGGAGGAGCATCGCGGCGAGAACGACGGCAGCTGTGCGCATGAACCGCCTCCCTGTTCAAATTATGGCGCCAGTATGCTCCTGGGCAGGGGGGGCGTGCAGCAACGATCATCGCCCGGATTGGCGCTTGGATTACAGACGGCGCAACCGCGCCGAGATCGTGGCGGCTGACAGTCTCTGCCGACGATCAAATTGACCCACTACCCAAATCGCGGCGAGCGCTTGCTCATCAGCACGTAGTCGAGCTCGACCGTCGCCCGCACCGGCCAGCGCGCGAGGCGCACCCGGCGGTAGCCGAGCGCCTGGTAGAAGGGGACCGCGTTCAGGCTCGACCAGACGTCGAAGCGATCGCGCCGGGCTGCCACCGCGGCGGCCTCCGCGACCTCGACCAGGCGCCGGCCGATGCCGCGGCGCACGTGGTCGGGGTGCACGAACAGATAGCGGATCCAGGCGACGTCCGCCTCCAGGCTGTCGGGCGACCAGCCGCCGACGCCCACGCGCAGGCCTGCCTGCTCGGCAACGAAGAACTGGCCGTCCTCGAGCAGCACGTGCTTGAACTCGTGGCCGACCCGCGCCCAGGCCCTGGCCTTGGCCAGGCCATAGGCGGCGACCCCGTGGCGCAGGATCGAGGCCTCCTGAAGGGCTGCGATCGGATCGACGTCGGCCGCGGTCACCGGCCGGATCGCCAGGATCTCAGCCATCCGACCGGCGGTCCGGGAGGCGATCGCCGACCCCGATCGAGCCGCCGCCGATTTTCCCCTCCATGGACGGCGCGACCACACTTCAGCCCGCGAACCGGCCGACCGGCAGGCCGCCCACGCCCGGATCGAGGACCAGGAGGCCGCCGGCAGCCGGCGCCGTGGCGAGATCCTCCGCCGTCATCCCGATCGCCGCCGTGGTGACGTAGAGGTCGGAAAAATCCGGCCCGCCGAAGGCGCAGCAGGCGGGCTGCGGCACCGGCATCTCGAGCACCCGCTCGATCCGGCCGTCGGGCGCGTAGCGGGTGATCCGAGCACCACCCCAATGACAGCTCCAGACGAAGCCCTCGGCGTCGACGCAAAGGCCGTCCGGAACGCCGGCGTCGGCCGGCACTCGGGCGAAGGTGCGCCGGTTGCCGGCCTCGCCGGTCTCGAGGTCGTAGTCGTAGACCCAGAGCGTCCGGCGCAGCGAATCGGTGTAGTAGAGCAGCCGGTCGTCCGGGCTCCAGCCGAGGCCGTTGGAGAGATGCACATCCGTGCACTGGACGTGCACCGAAAGGTCCGGGTCGAGCCGGTAGAGCGTGCCGGTGCACGCCACCTCGGCGTCGTCCATGGTGCCGGCGAACAGCCGGCCGCGGCGATCGCACTTGCCGTCGTTGAACCGGTTGCCCGGCAGGTGCGCCTCCGGGTCGGCGATCGGCGTCAGCGCGCCGGTGTCCGGATCGATCCACTTGAAGCCGGTCTTGAACGCGCCGATCAGGCCGCCGTTGGCGCGCAGCGCCACGCAGCCGATCCGCTCGGGCATCGCCAGAGCCCGGTTCTCGCCGGTCGCCGGATCATAGCGGAAGAGGCGCGGCTGCTTGACGTCGATCCACCAGAGCACCTGCCGGCGATCGTCCCAGACGGGACCCTCGCCGACCAGGGCCTGCGGGTTGGCGAGGCAGCGGACGGCGGTCACCTGCGGCCTCCAAGCTTTTCGGAAAGCTCGCCGGTCGGCGGGGCGAAGTCGGCGGGCGGCGGCTGCAGGGCTTCGATCTCGCGCCGCAACCGCCCGATCGCCTCGGCGCCGTCAAGGACGGAGAGCCGGGTCCGGTACTCGCGGGCCTCGGCATGCCCGAGATGGATCAGCTCGCCCCGCTGCTCCGCGAAGGCGCGCCCCTGGACGTGGTTGGTCGAGGGCTCGATGCCGAGCGCGTAGAGGCCGGACTGCAGGCACTGCCACTCGATCAGGCAGGGCAAGGCGGCGCGATCGTAGTCGAGCCGGATGCCGAAGCCGCCCTGGCCGAGCCTCGGGTTGATCAGCGCGGTCGGGACCATGCCGTTCGCCGCGGCCACCATGTCGTGCTCGTAGACCTGCTCGCAAAAGTCGGGCTGCGGCGGCCCCTGGATGCGGTAGCCGACGCCCTGGGCGCGCGGGTCCTCGTGCACGGCGTGGACGACCCTCCGGCTCGGCAGCAGCACCTCCGCACCTTCGTCGAGCAGCGGAAAGCCGAAGTTGTAGTGGTAGAGCAGCATGTGCGGGGTCGGCCGGAAGCCCCGGTTCTCGACCCGGTCGGTGACGCTGATGCTGCTGCCGCCGAGCGCCGCCTCGATCCGCCGGGTCAGCACCAGGTTCTCGCCGAAGACGGCCATCTGCGCGACCTCGCCCTCGGCATAGAGGGTGCAGGCGTCGCCGTCCCAGCGCTCGCCATAGCCGAGCAGGCGGGCCGGGATCTGGGAGATCCGGCCGTGCAGCGGATAGTCGGTCTCGGCGATGCCCCGGTAGAGGTAGCCGGCGGCGCTCGAGGTCGCAGGCGCCAGCGCATGATCGAGGCCGCAGGTCGCGAGCAGGCCCGTGAACGAGCGCAGGAAACCCCAGCCGCGGCTGTCCTCGACCGAGGCGAGCGCCGGGTGGCGCGGGCCTGTCGGCGAGCGCCAGCCGATCGGGATGCCCCGGTAGTCCGCGGCCAGCAGGTCGAAGCCGCGGTCGACCGCGACCTGAAAGCTCAAACCCGATCCGGTCCGGAACGCGAGCACCCGCACGCCGCGCTCCGGGCCGTCCGCGAACTCGGTCAGCTCGACGCCTGCCACCTGCGCGAGCCCGGCCGCGCGCGCCATAAGCTCGGTCCGCGACCAGCTCCGCCCGAACAGCTCGACCATCGATGCCTCCCCCTGCCGCTCCGCCGACCGCCCGCTGCCGGCCGCCCGGCGTCAGGCGCTTGCGTCCGGACCGACTATACCCTAGCGGAAGCGTGCCGGGCACCGCGACCTGTTGGCGAGCGCCGGCGCCGGCCGACCGGAAGGACGTTTCGAGGTTGAGCATCTACGCGCGGCGGATCCTGCCCCGGCTGATCGACTTCGGCATGCGCCGCAAGGCTTTTTTGCGGCTGCGCGAGCATCTGGTGGCGGCGGCGCGCGGCCAGGTGCTCGAGATCGGCGTCGGCTCCGGCCTCAACCTGCCCTGCTATCACCGCGACCTCGAGGGGCTGTGCGGCATCGACCCCTCGCCCGAGCTGCTCGCGATGGCCAGGCGGCAGGCCGCCTGGGTGCATTTTCCGGTCAGCCTCGCGGAAGGCCGGGCCGAACAGTTGCCGCTCGACGACCACTCGGTCGACAGCGTGGTCATGACCTGGACGCTCTGCAGCGTGGCCGAGCCGGAGCAGGCGCTGGCCGAGATCCGGCGCGTGCTCCGCCCGGGCGGCAGCCTCCTGTTCATCGAGCACGGGCGGGCGCCCGAGGCCGGCGTCCAGCGCTGGCAGGACCGGCTGACCCCGTTCTGGCGCAAGCTCGCCGGCGGCTGCCACCTGAACCGGCCGGTCGACCGGCTGATCGAGGCCGCCGGCCTGCGGCTTACCGAGCTCGAGACCGGCTATCTGATCGCCGGCCCGCGGCCGCTCACCTTCCACTACCGCGGCCGCGCGACCCGCTGAGCCGCGTCCACCCGCCAGACCGGCTTAACTCGACCAGACCGAATCACCAACGGATGAAGCTGCGCCAGAAGTCCCGCAGCAGCCATCGCAGTGCCCGCAGCCATGCCCAGGCGAAGATCATCCGAGGGTGACGTTGAGCCCAGGCCGGTGCCACCGGGCCATAGTGCGAGGGCGCCGGCGGAGCATCCGATAGAGGCAGCACTTCCGCGACCAAGCCGCCGGCTGCACCACGGGCCATGTCCAGGCCGAGCACATACGACTGCTCAGCGACCACGGGGACATTCAGATTGGCCGATGCCAGCATGTCGTGGGCGGGCGCTTTGGAGAACTGCGCCGGTCCGGGCGGGCCCACCCAGCCGGGATCCACACCGTCCCGCAGGAAGGCGATTCTGGCGAACCTGGGGCTCATTGAGAAGCGCTCCATTGATTGATCCCCTTATAAAGAACACGCCGGGCGCCCATTCCATTCAATCTTCGAAGAATCGATACGCTGCCATGCCACGCCGGAGTGGTGCGGATAGCTGGTTGTTGGGATAAAGATCCCCAACCATGGATCGGCGATCACACACTGAGGCTTTACGTGATGACGACAGCGGAGAGGAGCATGAGGCCCGCGGGGAGCCTGCTGCTGGCGATCCACTATCAGAACGAGAACTGCCATCCCGACGGCCGGATCAGGATCGGGGTCGGCGCCGGCGAACGGGCCTGGCACGCCGAGGTGCTGGCGGCCGCCGGCCGGCTGTTCGCGGGCGCACGGCGTCACGATTTTACCATGGAACTGCCTTAAAGCGCCTCGAAACCGGCTGCGCGGGCTGGGCAATCACCTTGCTTTCGGAGGCAGACAGGATGCAAAGGCTGGATGAGAACTACGAAGCGGCGACGATCAGGGACGGCGATGACATCGGCTCCAACCGCTCGACCAACCGGCCGCTGCTGGAGCTGGTCGAGGCCCGGCTGAGCCGGCGTGCGGCGCTCAAGGGCTTCGTCACCACGGCCGCATTCGGCGCGCTCGGCGGCACGCTCACCAGCAGGATCGCGCTCGCGGCCGCCGGCGACCCGTCGACCCTGACCTTCGGCTCGCTCGCCCAGGTGATCAAGGAGGACCAGCAGGTGGCCCCCGGCTACAGCGCCCGCGTGCTGATCCGCTGGGGCGATCCGGTGCTGGCCGACGCGCCGGTCTGGGACCCGATGCACCCGAGCGCCGACGCCCAGGCCCGGCAGTTCGGCTACAACAACGACTTCGTCGGCTACTTCCCGCTGCCGCGCGGCTCCGACAGCTCCGAACACGGCCTGCTCCACGTCAATCACGAATACACCAATCCGCAGCTGATGTTCGCCGGCTGGAGCGCAAAGGCGCAGACCGCCGAGCAGACCGGGATCGAGCTGATGGCGCACGGCGGCACCACCATCGAGATCCAACGGCAGGACGGCGTCTGGGCGGTCGTCCCGGGCAGCCCCTATGCCCGCCGGATCACGCTTGCCACCGAGATCGAGATCGTCGGGCCGGCAGCCGGCCACGACCGGCTCAAGACCAACGCCGACCCGACCGGCACCAAAGTTTTGGGCACGCTCAACAACTGCGCCGGCGGCAAGACGCCCTGGGGCACGGTGCTGATGTCGGAGGAGAATTTTCACCAGTACTTCGGCGGCAAGCTGCCCGCCTCCTCGCCGGAGGCGGCGAGCTACCAGCGCTACGGCGTCAAGGGCGAGGCCGAATACCCCTGGCACCGGAGCGTCGATCGCTTCGATCTCGCCAAGGAGCCGAACGAGCCCA
This sequence comes from uncultured Alphaproteobacteria bacterium, assembly GCA_963756905.1. Classification (GTDB taxonomy): domain Bacteria; phylum Pseudomonadota; class Alphaproteobacteria; order Geminicoccales; family Geminicoccaceae; genus DATAOG01. The sequence goes on along the minus strand of CAVWPO010000014.1, from coordinate 110,293 downwards.
ACCGGTTCGGCTGGATCGTCGAGTACGACCCCTACGATCCGAGCGTGATGCCGAGGAAGCACACGGCGCTCGGCCGCTTCAAGCACGAGGGCGCGACCAGCCTGATCAACCGCGACGGCCGCGTCGTGCTGTACTCCGGCGATGACGAGCGCTTCGACTACCTCTACCGGTACGTCTCGAACGGCACCTTCGAGCCCGGCGCCGGGAGCGCCAACGGGGCGCTGCTCGACGACGGCATCCTCTACGTCGCGAAGTTCGACCAGGACAAGCTCACCTGGCTGCCGCTGGTCCAGGGCGAGGGGCCGCTGACCGCGGCCAACGGCTTTGCCAGCCAGGCGGACGTGCTGATCGGGACGCGGCTCGCGGCCGACCTCGTCGGCGCCACGCCCATGGACCGGCCCGAGGACGTCGAGCCGAACCCGGTCAACGGCCGCGTCTACGTCATGCTGACCAACAATACCAAGCGCAAGGCCGATCAGGCGGGCGGCCCCAACCCGCGCGCCGACAACGAGCATGGCCAGGTGGTCGAGCTGATCCCGCCGGGCGGCGAGGGCAAGGATGCCGACCACGCCGCCACCGAGTTCGGCTGGGAGATCCTGCTGCTCGCCGGCGATCCCAACAAGGAGGGTTCCGGGGCGAAATACCATCCCGACAGCCAGGCCTGGATCTCCTCGCCCGACAACTGCGCGTTCGATGCCAGGGGACGGCTCTGGATCGCTTCCGACCAGGGCTCGAACCAGCGCAAGAACGCGATCCCGGATGGCATGTACGCCTGCGACGTGGCCGGCGACGGGCGGGCGCTGCTCAAGTTCTTCTACGCCTGCCCGAAGGATGCCGAGATGTGCGGGCCCGAGTTCACGCCCGACGGCAAGACCCTGTTCGTCGCCCCCCAGCACCCGGGCGAGGCCGAGGATTCGACCTTCGAGCAGCCCTCGACCCGCTGGCCCGACTTCAAGGAGGGGATCCCGCCGCGCCCGGCCGTGGTCGCGATCACCAAGGACGACGGCGGCCTGATCGGCGGCTGAACGCGGCGCCCGGTCCGCGGACCCGGAAGGGGCGGCCGCGGCCGCTCCTTTTGGTGTGCGACCGGCGCTTCTTGGTTGCGCGCGACCGGCGCTTGCCGCCATGCTGGCGTCCCGATGGCTGGCCGGGAGGACGCGATGGCGATCGAGAGCCTGGTGCTGGCGATCCACTACCAGAACGAGAACTGCCATCCCGACGGCCGGATCAGGATCGGGGTCGGCGCCGGCGAAGGGGCCTGGCGCGCCGAGGTGCTGGCGGCCGCCGGCCGGCTGTTCGCGGGCGCGCGGGCGCACGGCGTCCCGATCATCCACATCCGGCTTGCGGTCCGGCCCGACTATCAGGACGTGATCCTGAATGCGCCCGTGTTCCGGCAGTGGGTCGAGCAGAACGCCTGGCAGGAGGGCAGCTGGGGCGTGGAGTTCCTGGACGGGCTGCGCCCGGAGGCGGGCGAGCTGGTCGTGACCCACATCCGCAACAACCCGTTCCACGGCTCGCCGCTCGAGACCCTGGTCGCGATGCGGGCCCCCTCGCGCCTGATCTGCGCCGGCGTCTCGACCGCCTATGCGGTCGAATCGACGGTCCGGCATGCGAGCGATCTGGGCTACGAGGTGGTGGTCGCGGCGGACGCCTGCTCGACCGCGACCCGCGCCCGCCATCAGAGCGCGCTCGAGACCATGGCGCTGCTCGCGACCGTCAGCGAGGTCGACGCGATCGTGCAGAGCTTCGCCCGGCCTGCGCTCTGAGCGGGCGGCGGAACCCGAGGCGGCCGTGGTCGTTCACGCGGTGAGCCACCCTCGGCGGAGACGGTCGTTGCGCTATCGCCTCGGCTTCGACGAACCGGTTGCGGCGGGACTGAAGCGGATCGCCGCGGAGCAGCTCGAGCTCGCGATCGGCGGGTTCGACGATCCGGCGCTCGAGCGGGAGGCGGCGATCCACGAGGCGCGCAAGGGCTGCAAGCGCGTGCGCAGCCTGCTCCGGCTGGCCCGCGCCGGGCTCGGCGATGCCGCCTACCGCGAGGACAACGCGCGCCTGCGCGATGCCGCCCGCGGGCTCGGGGCGCACCGCGACGCCGATGCCCTGCTCGAGACCTACGACAAGCTGGACCGGCGCTTTGCCGATCGGATCGACCGGCGCCGGATCGCGCCCGTGCGCCGCGCGCTCGCCGCCCGGCGCGCGCACCTTGCCGGCGGCGACGCCGGACTGGCGGCCGCGGTCACGGGGTTTCGGGAGCAGCTCGAGGCCACGCGCCGGCGGGTGGCGGCCTGGCCGCTCGGGGATACGGGCTTCGAGGTCCTGGCCGCCGGCTTGGCGCGGACCTACCGGCGCGGGCGCAAAGCGATGCGCATCGCCTACGAGGCGCCGGCCGCCGAGCATTTCCACGACTGGCGCAAGCGGGTCAAAGACCACCGCTATCACCTCGAGCTGTTGCAGGACCTCTGGCCAAGGCCGCTCGACAGCTGGCGCAAGGAGGTCAAGGCGCTCGGCAGCATGCTCGGCGACGAGCACGATCTCGCCGTGCTCCAGGCGACGCTCAAGGCGGCGGACGGGAGCTTCGGCGAGGACAGCGCGCGGGCCCTGCTCGACCTCGCAAGGCGGCGGCAGGCCGAGCTGCGCGCCGGCATGCGGCCGCTCGGCGCGCGCCTGTTCGCCGAACGCCAAAAGCCGCTCGCCCGGCGCTACCGGGCCTACTGGCGCGCCTGGCAGAGCGAAGCGGCGAGCGGCAACGGCCTGGCCGAGGTCGCCTGAGTGGTGAGCGCCCCCTACGCGCCGGTGCGCTTCGAATACCGGATCTGGGGCGCGGCCTTCCCCGAGCTGCCGGCCCCGGACCAGGTGCCCGCGAGCCCCGAGGTCTACCTGCTGCCGACCGGCGTCGACGACGTCAACGCCAAGTTCCGGGCGGGCGCCCTCGAGATCAAGCGTCTCCTGGGCCTGCGGGCGGGCCTCCAGCGGTGGCTGCCGGCGCTGCGCTGTCCCCTGCCCTTGCCGGCGGCCGTGATCGAGGGCGAGCTCTGCCCGGCGCTCGGGGTCGCGGCGCCGCCGCTGACGCGGGCGCGCTACGATCTCGAGCGGTTCCTTAGCGAGGTCGCGAGCGCCTGGACGGGCGTGCAGGCCGTGCGTCTGGTCAAGCGGCGGCGCGTGTTCGAGGTCGCCGGCGCCCGGGCGGAGCGCACCCGGGTCGAGCTCGGCACGGTCACCATCGAGAGCGTCGCGGTCGAGGCCGAGATCTTCGAGGCGGCGCTCGCGGCGGTCGGCGAGCTCGGGCTGGCGCGGGCGCCGAACCTCGATTACATCGCAGCCCTCCGGCGGCGGCTCGCCGGCCTGGCGCTGGGCGCCGACCTCAACCCTGCGGATTGAGCTGGCGGAAGGCGTGCACGATCCGCTGCATGGCCGAGAACGCGGTCAGCGCCACCAGCAGGTAGACCGCCTCGGGCAGCAGGCCGGACATCAGGCCGAAGGCCACCAGCAGGACGCGCTCGGCGCGGGTCATGATGCCGACCTTGCATTCGAGCCCGAGGCCTTCGGCGCGGGCGCGGGTGTAGCTGACCAGCACCGAGCCGAGCAGGGCGAGCACCGCGAGCGCGGCGTCGACCGGCTGCCCCCGGCTCGCGAAGTGATAGGCGATCGCCGCGAACACCACGCCCTCGGAGACCCGGTCGGCGGTCGAATCGAGGAAGGCGCCAAAGCGGCTCGCGAGCTTGGCCAGGCGCGCCAGCACGCCGTCGAGCAGATCGAGGCTCGCGGCCAGGATGTACAGCACGCCCGCGAGCAGCAGCCGGCCGTCGACGATCAGCGCGGCCGTCACCAGGGTCAGCACCACCCCCATCAGCGAGACCTGGTTCGGGGTCACCCGGCACCACAGGAGCAGGGTTGCGACCGGCACCGCCCCGCGATCGAGGAGCGCACGCACGTGACCCCGCACCGTCTCCATCCCCGCACCCGATCCTCGAGCCGCAGTCCCCGGCGCCATCCCGGACAAGGTTCCGCCAGGGCCACGCATTCCAGCATCCTTGCGCGGCCTCACCATAACATGGCGCGGCAGCAACGCAGCGCAAAGCCGGTCTCCGGCCGGGACCGTCCGGCGCCCCCCGGACCGGCTCGGCGCTATCGCTGCCGGCGCAGCTCCGGATAGAAGTCCGGGTTGCGGTAGACGAACAGCTCGCCATCCAGCGCGACGTCGGTCTCGATCCGGTCGAGGATCACGTTGGTGCCGTAGCCCTGGGCGTCGATCACCGTCCAGCCGCGCAGCGCCATGGGCTGCTCGGCAAATCGCATGATGATCGCGCCCTGCTTCGGCTCGTCGGTCTGGACGAGGGTGACCCGCAGCTCGTCGCCCCGATGCTCGAGGTCGGTCACGGTGACGTCGCCGCTCAGGCGGATGTGCTTGGTCAACAGGAAGCCGAGCGGCGTCTTGCTGGTGAACATGTGGCTCACCTGGTCGAGCTTGCGATCCTGGTAGACCAGGTCCCAGCCGTTGGCGATGATCAAAAGCTTGCTCGGCGGGTCGTAGTCGAGGCGCATCTTGTCCGGGCGCTCGAAGGAGAGCGTCCCGGTGACCATGCCGCCGTCCGGATTGACCTGGACGAACTTGGCGCGCAGCGTGGAGAGGCCGTTGAGGTAGGCCTCGATGCGCGTCACGTCGGTCGCCCGCTCGGCGTCCGGATCGCGGATCGCGGCCGCGCCGGCCTCGCCGCCGAGCAGCAGCCCCAGGAGCGCTGCGGCGCCGAGCGCGACGGTCCGCCGCGTCGACCGGGGCGAGGGCGTCCTGCTCACCAAGGCGTGCTGTCGGCCTCGGCGTCCTGGCCGCCGATCAGCACCTGCCGGCGGCCGACGTGGTCGGGATGGCTGACGTGGCCATCGGCCTCCATGCGCTCGATCAGGCGGGCGGCGCTGTTGTAGCCGATCCGCATCTTGCGCTGCAGGAAGCTGGTCGACGCCTTGCCCTCCTGGGCGATGATCTGCAGCGCCTGGGCGTATTGGGCATCCTCGCCATTGCCCGCCGGCTCGCTGAGCCCAGGGCCCGGGCCGATCGGCGGCGACGCGTCCAGGGCCGCCTCGTCGGTGACCGAATCGAGATACTCCGGCTCGCCCTGCTTGCGCAGGTAGGCGACCACCCGCTCGACCTCCTCGTCGGTCACCAGCGGCCCGTGAATGCGGGTGATCCGCTCGCCCGGCATCATGTGCAGCATGTCGCCCTGGCCCAGCAGCTGCTCGGCGCCGGGCTCGCCGAGGATCGTCCGGCTGTCGATCTTGGACGAGACCCGGAAGCTGATCCGGCTCGGCAGGTTCGCCTTGATCACGCCGGTGAGCACGTCGACCGAGGGCCGCTGGGTGGCGACGATCAGGTGGATGCCGGCGGCGCGCGCCTTTTGCGACAGGCGCTGGATCGCCGACTCGATCTCCTTGCCCGCGGTCAGCATCAGGTCCGCGACCTCGTCGACCACGACCACGATCAGCGGCATCGTGCGCATCTCGATCGGCTGCTGCTCGAACACCGGCACGCCGGTCCCGGGCTCGAAGCCGGTCTGCACGCGCCGGGACAGCTGCTCGCCGCGCTCCTGCGCCTCCTTGATCCGGCGGTTGTAGGCGAAGATGTCGCGCACGCCCAGGTGCGACATGAGGCGATAGCGCTCGTCCATCTCGCGCACGACCCACTTGAGCGCGACCACGGCCTTGTGCGGCTCGGTCACCACCGGCGCCAGAAGATGCGGGATGTCCTCGTAGACCGACAGCTCGATCACCTTGGGATCGATCATGATGAGTTTGCACTCGCTCGGTGCCAGCCGGTAGAGCAGCGACAGGATCATGGCGTTGATCGCGACCGACTTGCCCGAGCCGGTGGTGCCGGCGATCAGGAGATGGGGCATGCGGGCGAGATCGACCACCACCGGGTCGCCGCTGATGTCCTTGCCGAGCGCGAGCGTCAGGCGGGCAGACGTGTCCTCGTAGGCGGGGCTGGCCAAAAGGTCGCGCAGATAGACCGTCTCGCGCTGGTCGTTGGGCAGCTCGATGCCGATCACGTTGCGCCCCGGCACGGTCGCGACCCGCACCGACATGGCACACAGCGAGCGGGCGATGTCGTCGGCGAGCGCAATCACGCGGGCGGCGCGGGTGCCGGGCGCGGGCTCCAGCTCGTAGAGTGCCACCACCGGGCCGGGACGGACGTCGACGATCTCGCCGCGGACGCCGAAATCGTCGAGCACCTTCTCCAGCGCGCGCGCGGTCTCCGCGAGCGCCGCCCGATCCAGGCTGAGACTGGTACGATGGCGCGGCTGGGCAAGGAAGTGGAGCGGCGGCAGCGTGAACTCGCCGTCCGGAATGAGCTCGGGCGCGGCCGCCGCGTGCGGCTCGCTGGTCGCCGCCGCAACCGGCGCCGGCTCGACCGGTTCGGCCGCCGCCGGACGCGGCTCGGGGTTGGCGGCCACCGGCCGGCGCCGGCGCGCGCCGTCCGCCGCCGGGGCGGCCGGCTCGACGGGGCGGATCAGATCGGACGGGGCCCGCCCGGCGGCGTCCCGCGTCGGCTTCAGGCGCGTGGCGAGGCCGCCCAAGAACTGGCTGACGAAGCTGAAGCCCGCGGCGAGCGGCCGGCGCGGCGCCGGCTCCACCGGCGCCGCGCCGAGGCGCTGCTCCATGGCCTGGGTCCAGCGCGGCTCGCTGCGGGCGGCCGGCATCGCCGCCGGCCGGCCATCGCGCCGGAACGGGGCCAGCAGCGTCGGCTGCAGAAACTGCCAGATCTCGCGCCAACTCAGGCCGGCCGCCAGGATCACGCAGACCAAGGCGCTCGCGCCGGTGACTTTCGGATAGAGCTCGGCGCCGATCGGGTACTGCAGCCGGTTGAGCATGAAGTCGCCGACGAAGCCGCCGAGCCCGACCCAGAACGGCCAGGTGTCCGGCATCGGGCGGGTCGCGAGCCAGGTCGCGGTCGCGAGCAGGGCCAGCGGCAGCGCGCACACCGGCAGCCACGGCCAGTCGAGCGGCTTGGCGAAGATCAGGCGCAAGGCCCAGAGCGGCGGGATCAGCACCACGAGCCAGGCGGCGAGCCCGAGCGTCTGCTCGAGCACGTCGGCGATGCTGGCGCCGAACGCGCCCAGCGGATTGGTGGCCGGCCCCGCGGTCGCGTGGTTGAGCGAGGGATCGTTCGGATCGTAGCCCCAGAGCGCCACGGCGACGACCAGGGCCGCCGCCAGCAGGGCGAGGCCGAGCGCCTCGGCCGCCCTTCGGGCCAGGAAGTCGGAGGCGCCGCCGTGATCGGCCGAGCGCAGGGAAGGGGCGGCCATGGTGCGCTTGTCCTCCTCCTCAGCCCTGGTCAGCTCAAGGTCGCGACGAGGTCGGCCAGCGCCGCCTCCGTGGTCGCGAGGTCATGGACCATGGCGACCCGGATCGCACCCTCGCCCGGGTTGTGGCCGCTCGCATCCGGACGCCCGAGATAGGCCCCGGGCAGGACCTTGATCGCGGCTTCGGCCCAGAGCCGGCGCGCGACCGCCTCGCCGTCGCCGACCTCGAGCCACAGGAAGAAGCCGCCATCCGGCCGGTAGTAGCCGAACCGGCGGCCGAGCCGGTCATCGGTCAGGTCGAACTTCTCCCGGTACAGCCGGCGATTGGCGATCACGTGCTCCTCGTCCTGCCACAGCGCGGTCGCGGCCGCCAGCACCGGCAGCGGCTGGACCGCGGCCGCGTAGCTGCGCAGGCGGGCAAACCCGGCCAGGACCGCGGGATCCCCCGCCACGAAGCCCGAGCGCAGGCCGGCCGCGCTGGAGCGCTTCGAGAGGGAATGGCAGACGAGCACCGAATCCAATCGCCCGTCGATGGCGACCGCCGCCTCGAGCGCTCCGGCCGGCGGGGATTGCGTGTAGATCTCGGCGTAGCATTCGTCAACGATCAGCAGGAACCCGTGCGCGCGCGCCAGCCGGATCAGCCGCTGCAGGTAGTCGCGATCGGCCGCCACGCCCTGGGGGTTGGCCGGCGAGCAGAGGTAGAAGGCGGCGGTCCGCTCGAGCAGCTCGGGGCTCAGCCGCTCGAGCGCCGGGAGATAGCTGGTCTCGGCGCGCGACCGAAAGCAACACCGGCTCGGCCCCGGCCATCACCGCCCCGCCCAGATACACGTTGTAGAACGGATTGGGCAGCAGCACGACCGGCTGCCGGCCGGCCTTGCGCTCCGGCATGACCGCCTGGGCGATCAGGAACAGGGCCTCCTTGGTGCCGGCGACCGGCAGGATGTGCCGCTCCGGGTCGAGGGTGCCGGCCGGCAGCCGGTAGCGCCAGGTCAGCCAGGCGGCGGCCGCCGCGCGGAACTCCGGGCTGCCGTTGACCGGCGGATAGCGCCCCCAGAGATGCTCGTTGGCGCGCAGCGCCTCGATCATCAGCGGCGGGATCGGGTGCATCGGCTGGCCGAGCGCCAGATCGACCGGCGTCCGGCCGCGGGCCGGCTCGATCGGCGCCAGCAGGGTCGCGAGCCGCCGGAAGGGGTAGTCGCTGAGGGCCTCGAGCCGCGGGTTGAGCATGATCGACCGTCGATTGTGGCGTCGGGGCGGGCTGCCGCACCCGCCGTTCGAGGTCACATTAACATTTCCCGGCAACATGCTTCAACCAGGCAAAAAAGATCTTGAACGGCCGGAACTCTGCCGCGGCTGCGACGGCATGCCGCACGAACCAGGGCGGCCGGCGTCGGCACACTTTCTCCCGTGGTGCGGGACGCAGCCTTCGACCTCGCGATCATCGGCGGCGGCATGACCGGCCTCGCGCTCGCCTGCGCCACCGCCGGCGCGGACGCGGGGCTGCGCGTCGTCCTGGTCGAGCGGCAGCCGCTCGCGGCGACGGTAGCGCCGCCGTTCGACGGCCGCGTGACGGCGATCGCCCCGGGCTCCAGGCGGCTGCTCGAGGCGATCGGCGTCTGGCCGGAGCTCGCGCCCGAGGCCGAGCCGATCCGGGACATCCGGGTCGGCGAGCGCCACTCGCCGCTGACCGTGCACTACGACCATCGCGCGATCGGCGACCAGCCGCTCGGTCACATCGTCGAGAACCGGCTGATCCGGGGCGCGCTGCTGCGCCGGGCCGGGCAGCTGACGGCGGGCTCGTTGACGCTCGCCGCACCCGAGCGGGTCCTGGGCCTGGAGCGGGGCCTGGCCGGCGCCCGGCTCCGGCTCGCCGGCGGCGACGAGCCGCGCGCCGCCCTGGTCGCCGCCGCCGAGGGCCGCTCGTCCCCGACCCGCGCAGCCGCCGGCATCGAGGTGCTGCGCTGGGACTACCGCCAGACCGGCATCGTCGCGACCATCGCCCACGAGCGCGCGCACCAGGGCCAGGCGGTCGAGCGCTTCTTCCCGGACGGCCCGCTCGCGTTCCTGCCGATGACCGGGCGGCGCAGCTCGATCGTCTGGGCGGCCGACGACCGGCTCGCCCGCGACCTGATCCTGCTCGACGACGACGATTTCCTGGCCGAGCTCGGCGAGCGCGCCGACGACCGGCTCGGCGCGCTGACGCTGGCCGGGCCGCGCTGGCACTACCCGCTGGCGATGGTCCAGGCGCAGCGCTACACCGATCACCGCCTCGTCCTGGTCGGCGATGCCGCGCGCGCGATCCACCCGATCGCCGGCCAGGGCTGGAATCTCGCGCTGCGCGACGTCGCCGCGCTGGCCGAGCTGGTGATCGACGCCAAACGGCTCGGCCTCGATCCGGGCAGCGCCACGGTGCTCGCCCGCTACGAGCGCTGGCGGCGGTTCGATGCGCTCGCGCTGATCGCGATCACCGACGGCCTGAACCGCCTGTTCGGCAACGATCTGTGGCCGGTGCGCCTGGTGCGCGAGCTCGGCCTCGGCCTGGTCGAGCGGACCCCGCCGCTCAAGCAGTTCTTCATGCGCCACGCGATGGGCCTCTTGGGCGACCTGCCGCGGCTGATGCGGGGCGAGCCGCTCTGAGCCTTTGGACCGGCAGGTCCATCGGCGTGCCCGCGAGCGCGCTCCGAAGCTCGTTCAGACGGTCCAGGCTGGCGATCGTCTCGGCCGGCCGTTCGCTCGCGACCCCGACCAGCAGCGCCTCGATCAGCCCGAGGGTCGCGGTATGCATGCTGAACAGGTCGGCGCGCCCGCGCGCGACCGGCAGGACCAGGCCGACCCGGGCGCCAAGGCGGGCCCCCAGGGTGTCGGAGACCAGCATCGTCCGGGCGCCGCGGCGGTCGGCCTGATCGAGCAGCACCGCCAGCTCCCGATAGACGCGGCTGTAGGCGAACAGGATCAGAAGATCGTCCGCGCGCAGCTTCTGCAGGCCGTCGGCGAGCAGCAGGCCGGTCTCGGTCAGGCTCTGCGCCTCGAGCCCGAACCGCCCGAGCTGGATCGCGAAATAGTCCGCCATCGCGCTCGACGGGCCGATCCCGAAGATCAGCCGCCGCCGGGCGTCGACGATCATCCGCACGGCATCGCGAAAGAGCGCCGGCGTGACCTCCCGACGCAGGCCCGGAAGGGCGTCCTCGTGGATCGCGAGCGTCACCTCGAAGGCCCGCCCGAGGTCGTCCCCGGTCTCGCCGAGCGTGCGGGCGAGCCGGTCGGCGGGCGACAGGCCCTGGCGCAGCTCCAGGGCGAGCGCGCGCCGCAGCTCGGCCATGCCGGCAAATCCCAGCGCCTGCGCGGTCCGGATCACGGTCGCATCGCTGGTCCCGGCCTGCTCCGCGAGCGCCGCGGCGGATGCCACCAGCACCTCGTCCCGGTGCTGCTGGAAGAAGCGCGCGACGCGCCGCTCGGCGCGGCTGAGCCGCTCCCAGCAGGCGCTCACCCGCTCATCGAAGGCCGGCGCGGTCACGACTCGAGATCCTGGTTGACCTCACGATTCCGTAGCATAGACTACAGATTCTGAAATCAAGTAGCAAACCCTACGGAGGCGAACGGTTCGCGATGGAGCTCGGGGCCTGGAGCATCGCCGCGCCGGCGGTCGGCGCCGCGTTCGCGGCCTCGCTGGTCGAGGTCGTCGAGGCGTTCACGATCGTGCTGGCGGTGGCCAGCCTGCGCGGCTGGCGGCTCGCGGCGGCGGGCACCGGCGCGGCGCTGGTGGCGCTCGGGCTGCTGGTGGCGGCGCTCGGCCCCCTGCTCGAGCGGGTGCCGCTCCACCTCCTCCAGGTGACGATCGGCGTCCTGCTCCTCCTGTTCGGCATGGGCTGGCTGCGCAAGGCGGTCCTGCGCTCGGCCGCGGTCATCCCGTTGCACGACGAGGACGCTGCCTTCGCGGCCGAGACCCGCGAGCTCGCAGAGGCCGCGCGCCGGCCGGCATCGCTCGACTGGATCGCCGGCCTCGCGGTCTTCAAGGCGGTGCTGCTCGAAGGCCTGGAGGTGGTCTTCATCGTGCTCGCGGTCGGCGCCGGGCGCGGGCTGCTCTGGCCCGCCAGCCTGGGCGCGCTTGCCGCTTTCGTCGCCGTGCTCGCGGTCGGCGTCGTGGTCCACCGGCCGCTCGCCCGCGTGCCCGAGAACACGCTCAAGTTCGGCGTCGGCGTGATGCTCTCGGCGTTCGGCGTGTTCTGGACCGGCGAAGGCCTGGGCGTGCGCTGGCCCGAGCAGGACCTGACCCTCCTGGTGTTCGCGGCGCTGTTCCTCGCGACCGGCCTTCTGACCGCGAGCCGGCTCCGGCGCACCGCTTTGGCGACCGCGCAATGATCCCGCTGCTGCGCGAGGTCGGAAGCGAGCTGATCGGCATGTTTCTCGCCGACGCCCGCCTGACCCTGGCGGTCCTGGCCCTGGTCGCGCTGGTCGCGGCCCTGATCCTGGCCCTTGGCATCAACCCCCTGATCGGCGGCGGCGCGCTGCTGGCCGGCTGCCACCTGATCCTGGTCGAGGCGGCGCTGCGCGAGGCGCGCCGCCGGCGCCCTGGCCCCTGAGGGGGCTCAGCGCACCCAGGCGATCCGCAGAAGGTTGGTCGAGCCCGGGGTCCCGAACGGCACGCCGGCCGTGATCACCAGGCTCGAGCCGACGCCCGCGATCCCGCTCTCGAGCGCGTAGTGGCAGGCGCGCTCGACCATGTGGTCGATGTTCTGGGCGTCCTCGCAGACCACGCCGTGCAGCCCCCAGACCAGCGCGAGGCGCCGCGCCGTGCCGAACTGGGTGATCAGGCCGAGGATCGGCTGGTCCGGGCGCTCGCGCGCCGCCCTGAGCGCGGTCGAGCCGGTGGTCGTGTAGGTGACGATCGCCGCCGAGCGCATGGTGCTGGCGACCGCGCGGGCGGCCAGCGTGATGGCGTCCGGCGCCGTGTGCTCGGCCTCGGCGTGATAGGCGTCGAGATAGCTGCGGTACAGCGGGTCGCGCTCGACCTTGGTGATGATCCGATCCATGATCGCGACCGCCTCGGCCGGATAGGCGCCGGCCGCGGTCTCGGCCGAGAGCATCAGCGCGTCGGCGCCGTCGTAGACCGCGGTCGCGACGTCCGAGGCCTCGGCCCGGGTCGGCGCCGGCGCGCCGATCATCGATTCCAGCATCTGGGTCGCGACCACCACCGGCTTGCCGGCCGACCGCGCCGCCCGGATGATCCGCTTCTGCAGGCCCGGCACGTCCTCGGGCGGCAGCTCGACGCCCAGGTCGCCGCGCGCGATCATGATGCCCTCCGAGAGATCGATGATCTGGTCCAGATGGTCGATCGCCGCGGGCTTCTCGATCTTGGCCATGACCCCCGCCCGGCCGGCGACCAGCCGGCGCGCCTCGGCCACGTCCTCGGGCCGCTGGACGAACGACAGCGCCACCCAGTCGGCGCCGAGGTCGAGGCCGAACTGCAGGTCGCGCCGGTCCTTGGCGGTGAGCGGCGAGAGCGGCAGGATCACGTTCGGGACGTTGACGCCTTTGCTGTCGGACAGCCGGCCGCCGCTCAGCACGACCGTGTCGGCGTAGTCGGGTCCGACCTGCTCGACCCGCAGGCGGATCTTGCCGTCGTCGAGCAGAAGCTCGGTGCCGGCGGCGATCACCTGGAAGATCTCGGGGTGCGGCAGGGAGACGCGCTGCGGGTCGCCGGGCTCGGCCGTGAGGTCGAGCCGGAAGCGGGCGCCGCGCGCGAGCTGGATCGGGCCGTCGCGGAACGACCCGACCCTGAGCTTCGGGCCCTGCAGGTCCATCACCACCGCGACCGGCCGCTGGGTCTGGGCCTCGACCTCGCGCACGGCCTGGTAGCGCCTGGCCTGATCCTCGTGGCTGCCGTGCGAGAAATTCAGCCGGAAGGCGTCCGCGCCGGCCTCGAACAGGGCGTGGATCTGCTCCAGCGACGAGGTCGCCGGGCCGAGGGTGGCGAGGATCTTCGCGTTGCGTCTGCGCCGCATGGCCAGCCGTCTCCTGGCGCCGGCACGCCGGCGTGGCGCCCAAGGTCACGGACTCGATAGCCCCTGGCGCGGCCGATGTCACGACGCGTTCGCGCGCGGCGTGGCTTGACGCGACGCCATGCCGCCACCTATTGCTGATGCCCGACCTGCAAGATCGAGGGTACCGTGCTTCCCACACTGGTTGGCGGCGGGATCGCGCTGATCGTCGCGATCCTCTTTCTCGGGACCATCCTGGTCAAGGTCCCCTCGGTCGCGCTCTGGATCGTGGTGCTGGTCGGCATCGCGATGATGGTGATAAGCGTGATCGAGGCGGTCCGCGCCGGCGAGGACCAGTTCGGCGGCTCTTAGCCGGCCCGCCGGCCGCGACCTCGGCGCGCAGCGTCTCGACCAGCCAGCGCGCGGTGCGCAGCAGCCTCGCGTCATCGCCCTTCTGCCCGACCAGCTGGACGCCGAGCGGCAGGCCGTTGCCCGCCTGCAGGAGCGGCAGCGACACCGCCGGCATGCCGCAGAGCGTCCAGATCGTGCAGAACACCGGGCTGCCGGTCGACCCGAGCCCGTGCGGCGCCGGACCGGTGGTCGCCGGCGTCAGGAGCGCATCGCAGCGCTCGAACAGCGGCTCGAGCGCGTGCCCGAGCCAGGGGATCGCATCGACCGCCCGGTTGTAGTCGACCGCCAGGCAGCGCTGGCCGCGCTCGATCATCTCGCACAGCCGCCCGGTCAGCCGGTCCCGCCCGCGCTGATATTCGGCGGCGAAGCTGCGCGCGAGATCGGCTTCCATGATCGTGCCGTGCAGCGAGAACCGCGTCCTCGAACGCCGGCGGCAGATCGACCGCGGTGATCCGCGCACCAAGCGTCGCGACCAGCTCGTCGAAGGCCGCCTTGGTCTCGTCCTCGGCCTGATCCCAGACCGGGCTGCGCACGAAGCCGAGATCGGGCACGACCGGCGGCGGCTCGGAGGCGACCTCGAGCAGCCGCGCCTGAGCGACCGGCCGGAGCGCTGGATCCTTGGGGTCGTAGCCCGTCAGCACGTCGGCGAGCAGGGCCAGATCGAGCAGCGAGTTCGCCATCACGCCGACCGTGTCCAACGGCGGCGACTGGCGCAGGATGCCGGCGCGCGAGATCAGGCCATGGCTCGGCTTGAAGCCGTAGACGCCGCAGTAGGCCGCGGGCCGGATCACCGAGCCGTTGGTCTGGGTGCCGAGCGCCAGCGGCACCATGCGCGCCGCGACCGCCGCCGCCGAGCCCGACGACGAGCCGCCCGGCGTGTGCTCGAGATGGTGCGGGTTGTGCGTCTTGTTGGGCCCGTACACGGCGAGCTCGGTGGTCACGGTCTTGCCGAGGATCACCGCCCCCGCGGCCCGCAGCCGGCTGACCACCGTGGCATCGGCGCGCGGCCGCCGCCCGGCGTGCAGCACGGTGCCGTTCTCGGTCGGCATGTCGGCCGTGTCGATGATGTCCTTGACGCCGACCGGCAGACCGTGCAGCGGCCCCAGCGGCCGGCCGTGCTTGCGCAGCTCGTCGAGCGCCCGAGCCTGGCCGAGCGCGTGCTCCGGATCGAGGAAGGCGAACGCCTGGACATCGGACTCCTTCGCCTCGATCTGCTCCAGGCAGGCCTGGGTCAGCTCGAGCGCGCTGAGCTTGGAGTCGCGGATCAGTCCGGCCGCCTGGATGGCGGTCAGGCCGACGAGCTCGTTCACGGCTTCGACCATCGCTCACTCACCGGAAAGGCGCGGCTCAGCTGCTGTAGAGGTAGCGCGGCAGCCACTCGACCAGCCCCGAAAAGTTGTAGACCAGGATCATGGCCAGGAAGACCATGAACAGGAATGGCATCACGCCTCGGAAGATGTCCATCAGCTCGACGTTGGGCGGGGCGATGCCCTTGAGGTAGTACGCCGACATCGCCATCGGCGGGGTCAGGAACGAGGTCTGGAGATTGAGCGCCACCAGCACCCCGAAGAAGATCGGGTCGACGTGGAAATGGTGCAGCAGAGGCAGGAAGATCGGCACGAAGATGATGATGATCTCGGTCCACTCGAGTGGCCAGCCGAGCAGGAAGATGATGAACTGGGTCAGCATCAGGAAGGTCACGGTGCCCAGATTGAGATGGAGCACCAGGTTCTCGACGACGTGGTGGCCGCCGAGGTAGGAGAACACCGAGGAGAAGGTCCAGGAGCCGACGAACAGGTAGCAGACCATGGCGGTGGTGCGGGCGGTCAGGAAGACCGCCTCCTTGAGCCGGACCCAGGTCAGCGCGCGGTAGGCGGCGGCCAGGACCAGGCCACCCAGCGCCCCGACCGCCGCCGCCTCGGACGGCGTCGCGAGGCCGAACAGGATCGCGCCGAGCACGCAGGTGATCAGGATCGCGAGCGGGAAGAACGAGGTCAGCAGCTGGTAGATGATCTGCCCGAACGGGACGTCGGCCTCCGCCGCCGACAGCTTGGGCGTGAGCTTCGGGTTGATCACCGCGCGGGCGACCACGTAGAGGATGTAGAGCCCGGCCAGCAGCATGCCCGGCAGCATGGCCGCGGCGTACAGCTTGACCACCGAGACCCCGGCGGTGGCGGCGTAGACGATCAGCATGATCGAGGGCGGGATCAGGATCCCGAGCGTGCCGCCGGCGCAGATCACGCCCGCCGACAGCTTGGTGTCGTAGCCGGCCTTGAGCATCGCCGGGAAGGCGAGCAGCCCCATCAGGGTGACGACGGCGCCGACGATCCCGGTCGCGGTCGCGAACACGGCGCAGGTGATCAGGGCCGCGACCGCCATCGATCCGGGCACGTGCCGGGCCGCGATCTGGATGCTGTAGAACAGCCGGTCGATGATGTTGGCGCGCTCGACGATGTAGCCCATGAACAGGAACAGCGGCACCGCCACCAGCGTGTCGTTCGACATGATGTCGAACGTGTTCTGGACCAGCAGCTGGAAGATGTGGTCGCCCATGGCGTAGTAACCGAAGAACACGCCCATCGCGACCAGCGTGAACGAGATCGGGAACCCGAGCATGATGATGAAGATGAAGATCAGCAACATCGTCACGCCGATTTCGGGATTGGTCATCGAGGCGTCTCCCGCGCCGGCGTTTCGTGAGCTTGGGCGAGCTCATCCTCGTGGTGATGCAGAATTGCCAATTCGAGCTCCTCGACGTCGTGATAGCGGGCCGGCCAGTAGCCGTCCCGCATGCAGCGGATACAGCGGACGAGCTCGGAGATGCCCTGCAGAAACAGGACCACGCCGGCGACCGGGATCAGCGCCTTGAGCTGATAGATCGGGATCTCAGCCGGGCTGTAGACGCTGGTCTCGCCGTAGCGCCAGGACTGGCGGGCAAAGATGAAGCCGGAGTAGATCAGGGCGCTCACGCCGGGGAAGAAGAACAAGAGGAAGAGCGTGAAGTCGATCATCGCCTGCACGCGCTGCGGCCACAGACGGTAGATGACGTCGCCGCGGACGTGGCCGTCGCGCGACAGGGTGTAGGCGCCGGCCATCAGGAACAAACCCCCGTACATGAGGTAGCTGACGTCGTAGGCCCAGGAGGTCGGGTCGCGCAGCACATAGCGCACGAAGACCTCGTAGGCCACGGCGAAGGTCAGGATGAGGATGCACCAGGCAAACACCTTGCCCATCCACATGCTGAGCCGGTCGATGAACATCAGGTACCGTTCCACGGGTCCCCCTCCCCGACGACCGGAGCCCCTCGCCTCCGGATGCCTGCGACGGAAGGGGCGGCACCGGCTGGCGCCGCCCCCGATCTTGGTCGACCGCGCTCGGTCGGCGCGGTTCTAGAGGCTCAGCGTGCCGAAGTAGTGCTCATAGGCGAGCTTGGTGTCGACATTGTTGAACAGGACGTAGTAACCGACCCGCTTCGCCCACTCCTTCTGCGAGGCGATCACCCGCGCGAAGAACTCGTCCTGGGAGAATTTCTCGACCACCGTGTCCCAGGCGTTGAGCTCGGCGGTGAAGACGTCCTCCGGCGTGCGATGGACCTGGACCCCGTCGTCCTTCTGCAGGGCGTCCAGGTCCTTCGAGTAGCGGTCGAACGCCTTCCACAAGGTGGCCGAGGAGGCGGCCTCGCTGGCGTGCTTCAGGACCGCCTGCTGCTCCGGGGCCAGGCCGTCGTAGACCTTCTTGTTGAAGATGATCTCGAAGAACTCGTTGGCCTGGTGATAGCTGCCCATCATGTAGTGCTTGGCGACGTCGGGCGCCCCGAGCAGACGATCCGAGGTCGGGTTGTTGAACTCGAACGCGTCGATCACGCCCCGCTCCATCGCCGGGATGATCTCGCCGCCCGGGATCTGGGTGACCGCGAGGCCCATGGCCTGCATCACCTCGGTGGCGAGGCCGACCGTGCGGTACTTGATGCCCTTGAGGTCGTCCATCGACTTGACCTCTTTCTTGAACCAGCCGAGCGGCTGGGGCGGCATCGGGGTCGAGAAGAAGCTGACGATGTTGAAGCCCAGGATCTTCTGCATCAGCTCGGTGTGCAGGGCGTCGCCGCCGCCGAAGTAGATCCAGGCGATCGCCGAATGGGCGTCCCAGCCCAGGCACGGGCCGGTGCCGAACAGGGACGCCGCCTTGTTCTTGCCGTAGACGTAGGCGGGCACCGTGTGGCCGGCGTCGAGCACGCCGTCGTTGACCGCGTCGTAGACGCTGAACGCCTTCACGATCGAGCCCGAGACCAGGTACTCGATCTTGAGCCGGCCGCCGCCCATGGCGTTGACCCGGTCGACGTAATCGACCGCGAACTCGTTCAGGATGTCCTGGGGCGCCCAGGCGCCCTGCATCTTCAGCGACACGGTCTGGGCGCGTGAGATGTTGGGCGCGGCGAGCGCCGCGGTCGCGCCGGCGGCGGTGACCGCCGCACCTTTGAGAAACTTGCGCCGCGAGGGCGCCGGTGCCGGGCCAGTCGGGCTGGCCGAAGTCGGTTGGTTGATCATCTCGTTGCTCATCGTCAAACCTCCCGTGCGCGCGGGCCGATCGGATCGCCGCCCCATCGCCTGATCTCCAGATGCCGGCTAAGTTGGTCCAGAACCTGAAGCCTGTCAAACGGTTGCGGCCGCGGGCGACCGTCCGCGCGCCGCGATCAACCGGAAGTGACCGTGAGCGCCGGCCCGGGGGCGCTGGCGAGCCAGGCCTCGAAGGCGGCCACCGCCATCGGCCGGCCGATCCGGCAGCCCGGAGGCGATCGCAGCCGCGCCGCCGCCGCGGTGCTGGAGCGCGCGTCCCGACGCTCCCGGCGCTCGCCCTCGACGCTGGCATTCGGGCGGGCCGCGCTCTATGTAAGCCGCCATCCCGTCCGACCCCGCCGATCCAACGAGGGCTTGCGACCATGCGCCGCCTGCTCCCGGTCCTGCTGCTGACGCTCGCCCTCGGCCTGCCGGGCAGCGCGCGCGCCGCCAGGGATCAGCTGGTGATCGGGATCACCCAGTTCCCCTCGACCTTCAACCCGAACATCGATGCCATGGCCGCCAAGAGCTACATCCTCGGCATGGCGCAGCGGCCGTTCACCGCCTACGACGCCGGCTGGCAGCTGATCTGCATGCTCTGCACCGAGCTGCCGACGCTCGAGAACGGCAAGGCGGTGATCGAGAAGCGGGACGACGGCAGCGACGGCATCGCGCTCACCTACACGATCCAGCCCGGCGCCACCTGGGGCGACGGCACCCCGGTCTCGACCGACGACGTGCTGTTCACCTACGAGGTCGGCCGCCATCCGGCGAGCGGCATCAGCAACGCCGAGCTCTACCGGCGGATCACCGCGATCGACCGGGTCGACGCCAAGACCTTCGTCATGCACGTCGACCGGGTCACCTTCGACTACAACGGCATCAACGACTTCCGCCTGCTGCCGGCGCATCTCGAGCGGCCGGTGTTCGAGGCCGATCCGGCCGCCTACCGCACCCGCACGACCTTCGACACCGAGACCACCAACCCCGGCCTCTACTTCGGCCCCTACCGGATCACCGAGGTCTCGAGCGGCGCCTACGTCGTGCTCGAGCCGAACCCGACCTGGTGGGGCGACCAGCCCTATTTCCGGAAGATCGTGGTCAAGGTGATCGAGAACACGGCCGCGCTCGAGGCGAACCTTCTGTCCGGCGGCATCGACATGATCGCGGGCGAGCTCGGCCTCACCATCGACCAGGCGCTGGCCTTCGAGAAGCGCCACGGCTCGGAGTTCCAGATCGTCTACAAGCCCGGGCTGGTCTACGAGCACGTCGACCTCAACCTCGACAACCCGATCCTGGCCGACCGGCGGGTGCGCCAGGCGCTGCTCATGGGGCTCGATCGCAAGGCGCTCTCCCAGCAGCTGTTCGCGGGCCGCCAGCCGGTCGCCGATACCAGCGTCAACCCGCTGGACTGGGTCTACGACCAGGCCGTGCCGAAGTCCCACGAGGACCTCAAGGCCGCCGGCGCGCTGCTCGATGCCGCCGGCTGGAGCGACCTGCGGGGCGGCGTCCGCCACAACGCCCAAGGCGAGCCGCTCAGCCTCGAGCTGATGACCACCGCCGGCAGCCGGACCCGCGAGCTGGTCGAGCAGGTGCTGCAGAGCCAGTGGAAGCGGCTCGGCATCGACATCCGGATCCGCAACGAGCCCGCGCGCGTGTTCTTCGGCGAGACGGTCAGCCGGCGCAAGTACAGCGCCATGGCGATGTTCGCCTGGATCAGCGCGCCCGAGAACGTGCCCCGGACCACGCTCCATTCCGAGCAGATCCCGAGCGCGGCCAACGGCTGGGCCGGGCAGAACGACACGGGCTTCAAGAACCCGGAGATGGACCAGCTGATCGACGCCATCGAGCGCGAGCTCGACCGCACCAAGCGCAAGGCGATGTGGGCGCGCCTGCAGGAGATCTACGCCGAAGAGCTGCCGGCGCTGCCGCTCTATTTCCGCTCCGAGCCGCACATCTGGCCGCTCTGGCTCGAGGGCGTGGTGCCGACCGGGCACATGGACGCCAGCACGCTCTGGGTCGAGCACTGGCGCGCCAAGGCGAGCTGAGAGCGGGCCCGCGCAGCGGACCGCCCATGCCGGCCCCGGCCCCGTGCTCCGCTACCTGATCCACCGCCTGCTCGAGGCGGCGGCCGTCCTGCTCCTGATGTCGTTCGTGATCTACGGCCTGATCGGCCTGATGCCGGGCGATCCGATCGATCTGATGGCGAGCGGCAATCCGCACATCACCTCGGCCGACGTCGCGAGGCTCAAGGCCGTCTACGGCCTCGACCGGCCGCTCATCGAGCGCTACGGCCACTGGCTCGCGGCCGCGCTCTCGGGCGAGCTCGGCTATTCGCGCAGCTTTGCCCGGCCGGTGCTCGAGGTCCTGCCGCCGCGCCTGGCCAACACCTGCCTCCTGATGGGCGTGAGCTTCGTGCTCGCTCTCTTGATCGCGCTGCCGGCCGGCATCCTGGCCGCGCTCCGGCCGCGCGGCCTGCTCGACTACGGCCTCAACCTGTTCGCCTTCGCCGGCATCTCGATGCCGTCCTTCTGGCTCGCGCTGCTTCTGATTCTGCTGTTCTCGGTCGAGCTCGGCTGGCTGCCGGCGAGCGGCGTGCAGTCGGTCGGCGTCGACAGCCTGGGCGACCGGGTGGCGCATCTCGTGCTGCCCGTGCTGACCCTCACCGTGCTCACCGCCGGCAGCGTGCTCCGCTTCACCCGCAGCGCCATGCTCGAGACGCTCCGCCAGGACTACATCCGGACCGCCCGCGCCAAGGGCCTGGGCCCGCTCGGCGTGGTCCTCGGCCACGCGCTCCGCAACGCCATGATCCCGGTCGTGACCGTGCTCGCGCTGCATTTCGGCGCGCTGTTCTCCGGCGCCCTGATCGTCGAGACCATGTTCGCCTATCTCGGCATGGGCAAGCTGATCTACGATTCGATCATGGGCAACGACTTCAATCTGGCGTTGACCGGCCTGTTGTTCGCGACGCTCTTGACGTTGGCGAGCAATCTCGCCGCCGACCTGATCTACGCCTGGCTCGATCCGCGGATCTCCTATGCGGACTGACGCGGGCGCGGTGCTGAGCGCGGCCCGCCGCGGACCCGAGCGGCCGAGCGCCGCGCCCGGCCGCCTCGTGCTGCGCCGCTTCCGCCGCCACCGGCTGGCGCTGGCGAGCGGCCTGCTGCTGGCGCTGCTCGCGCTGGCCAGCCTTTGCGCCCCGCTGGTGGCCGCCTGGCTCGGCCTCGACCCGAACGCGGTCGATCTGCTGGCCCGCTTCGCGCCGCCGTCCGCCGACCACCCGCTCGGCACCGACGAGCTCGGCCGCGATCTGTTGCTGCGCCTGCTCTACGGCGGCCGGGTCTCGCTGTTCGTGGGCCTGGTCGGCGCGCTCGCCGCGGCCGGGCTCGGGACGCTGATCGGGCTGGTCGCGGGCTACGTCGGCGGCCGCACCGACGCGCTTCTGATGCGTCTGACCGACGCCGTGATCGCGCTGCCGCTCCTGCCGCTCCTGATCGTGCTCGCGGCAGTCGATCTGACCAAGCTCGGCCTGCCGGCGGAGCTCGCGCGCTCGGATGCCGCGAGCCTCTGGCGGATCCTCCTGATCGTGGCGCTTGC
Source organism: uncultured Alphaproteobacteria bacterium (assembly GCA_963756905.1). Lineage (GTDB taxonomy): Bacteria > Pseudomonadota > Alphaproteobacteria > Geminicoccales > Geminicoccaceae > DATAOG01. The sequence goes on along the minus strand of CAVWPO010000014.1, from coordinate 88,459 downwards.
CGGTTGGACCACGGTCGCGAGGCTGGTCCGCGGCACGACGCTCTCGGTGCGCGAGCGCGATTTCGTCCGCGCCGCGGTCGCGCAGGGCGCCGGCCCGATCCGGATCATGCGCCGGCACATCCTGCCGAACGTGGTCTCGCCGATCATCGTCGCGACCACGCTGTCGATCGGCAACGTGATCCTGACCGAATCGGTCCTGAGCTTCCTCGGCCTCGGCATCCAGCCACCCCTGCCCAGCTGGGGCAACATGCTGACCAACGCCCAGGAGCTGATCTGGCAGGCGCCGGCCCTGGCGATCGAGCCGGGCGTCCTGATCTTCGCCACGGTGATCGCCTTCAACTTCGTCGGCGACGGCCTCCAGGACGCCATGGATCCGCGCGCGGGCGAGCTTTGACCTCAGCCTGAAATGAGGGCAGCCCGACCCGCCCCCCGCCGGCACGCCGCAGGTCCGAGCGCCGCAACCTGCAGACAACCTCTGCGGCATCGATGCCAGGCTCGCCCGCGACCCCGCCATAGGCACCGGATCGGATCGCTGCTCGGCCAAAGATGACTCCGGAGAAGCAGCGCCGGATCTGGCGATCGACGGCAATGAGCTGCCGCCGCCTGGAGGAAGGAGCGGCCGCCGCCTGGAGGAAGCTCGGCGCGCCGGGCGACGAATTCACGACTGAGCCACGATCGGTCGGGCGGCCGCCTGCCGGCCGCCTCGGCGCCCTGACAGCTTCGAGCGGCCGCCGGCAAACGAAGGGCCGAGTCGGGCCGAACGGCTCGAATCAAGCCTCGACATTTTTACTATATTTGGGTATTGTCAGCTGTCGAATACTGTTGATCCTAATCGACGGTAGCAGCGGTAGCGGTCGAACGCAGGCGTCGGGCGGGCGGAAGGGATCGGTTGTTGGCGATGCGTCCTGCGCGCACACGGCGCGGTGGCCTCGCGGCCAGGCGGCGAGCGGACTGCGCGATTGCGACGCGTGGCCTCGATCCCACCTTGACGGCGCCACTTCGGGCTGGCCATTGTGGCGGGCGATGCTGGCGTTCCCTCGGCCGGGGGCGGTGGCGGTCGCAGCCTGGGCCGCGCCCTCGGGCGCTGGAGCCCTGGGCTGTTGACGGCGTCGAGTGAAAAACCATCGGCCACGGCGGATCGTGGCGCCGTGCCTCGGCATCGGCGCGCACGCAGCGCCAAATTCTGGCACAAGGGCCCTCTGGGTGAAGGTTCAATAGGATGGCGAACGAGGCTCTACGACTGATCGGCGGTCCGGAGGTGAGCCAGGGCGGCTCCAGCGAGGAGCTGAACCTGCGCGAGCTGTGGCGTGCCATGACGCGTCGCAGGCTCGTCCTCGCGGCCACCGTCCTGCTGGTCACCGGCGGGACCTTCGCCTACGTCCATCAGCTGACTCCGACCTATACCGCCGAGGCCCTGATCCACGTCCAGAACCGCGACGCGAAGGTGGTCAAGATCGACGGCGTGGTCGACGACATGGTGGCCGATCCGGCGACCATCGAGAGCGAGATCGAGCTGCTGCACTCCCGCGGCTTCCTGCGTCGGAATGTCGAGGAGCTCAATCTGGTCGACGACCCCGAGTTCAATCCGTCCCTGCTCAAGGACGAGAATGCGCATTCGTTCCTCGAGACCCTCAATCCCCTGCAGTACATCCCGCCGGACTGGCTGGCGATGCTCCGTGGGTCGTCCAAGCAGGACGGCGAGGCAGCCCCGGCCAAGCTCGATCCGGCCGCGGTCCAGCTGAATTCCGTGATCGATCGCCTGGCGGATAAGGTCGAGGCGAGCCAGAACGGGCGCTCCTACGTGATCTCGCTCGCCGTCACGTCCGAAGACCCGACCAAGGCCGCCGACATCGCCAACAAGATGGCCGAGGAATACCTCGTCACCCAGCTCGAGGCCAAGTACGCCGCCGCGCAGCGTGCGACCGAGTGGCTCTCGAAGCGGATCGACGAGCTGCGCGGTCAGGTGCTCGAGGCCGAGGCCAAGATCGTCGAGTACCGGACCAAGAACAACCTGGTCGACACCAGCACCCAGAACAACCCGATCACCCTGCAGTTCTTCCAGCTCAACACCCAGCTGGCGCTGGCCCAGGCCCAGCGTGCCGAGTCGGAAGCGCGCCTCACCCAGGCCAAGAGCCTGCTCAACTCCCAAGGGGGCATCGGCGCCGCCGCGCTGGTCCTGAGCTCGCCGCTGATGGACAGCCTCAGGGCCCAGGAGACCCAGCTGATGCGGCAGCTGGCGGACATGTCGACCACCTTCGGCGAGAATCACCCGCAGATGGTCAACACCCGGGCCGAGATCCAGAGCGTCCGCGACAAGATGCGGGACGAGGTGAAGCGGATCGTCCAGGATGACATCAACGAGGTGGCGGTCGCCAAGGCGCGCGAGCAGGAGCTGAACAACAGCATGGCCAAGCTGCAGGGCGATTCCGCCCGGGTTGACCTGGCCGGGGTCGAGCTGCGCGACCTGACCCGCGACGCGGACACCAACCGCGAGCTGTTTCAGACCTTTCTGACCCGCTTCCGCGAGATCGTCGAGCAGCAGGGGCTGGCGGAAGCGGACGCCAAGATCCTGTCCGCCGCCGACGTGCCGGGCTCGCCCTCGCATCCCAAGACCGGCCTGATCACGCTGATCGCGTTCGCCGCCTCGCTGGTGCTGGGCGTGCTCCTGGTGTTCGTCATCGAGCGCTGGGATTCCGATTACGGCTTCCGCAGCGCCGATGAGATCCAGGCGGCGCTCGGGGTGCGCGCGCTGGCGCTGGTGCCGGACCTCAGCCGGCGCGAGACCCAGGGCGTCGCGGCCGAGGACTACATCCTGCAAAAACCCAACTCGGCCTACGCCGAAGCCCTGCAGCGGATCCGCACGAGCCTGTTCCTGACCGATGGCGAGCACCCGCCGAAGACCATCCTGATCACCTCGTCCGTGCCGCTCGAGGGCAAGTCCACGATCGCGGCCTCGCTCGCGCGCCAGTCGGCGCGCTCCGGCCTCAAGGTGATCCTGATCGACGCCGACCTGCGCCGGCCGCGCCTGCACGAGGTGATCGGCCTGCCCAATCAGAACGGCCTGTCCGAGGTCCTGACCGGGCGCGCCAACCCGGAGGCGGCGATCAAGCGCGACGAGAAGTCCGGGCTCGACTTCCTGCCGGCCGGCGTCGGCGTGGTCAGCCCGCCGGACCTGTTCCGCTCCTCGACCATGAAGATCCTGCTCGAGGAGATGGCCGCCTACTACGACCTGGTGATCATCGACACGCCGCCGGTGGCCGCGGTCTCCGACAGCTTCACCCTCTCCGGCATCGTCGACAAGTCGGTCTATGTGATCCGCTGGGAGCAGACCCCGCGCAACGTCGCCCTCGCGGGCATCCGCCAGATGATCGAGGCCGGCGCCGACATCGCCGGCATCGTGCTGGCCCGGGTCGACGTCAAGAAGCACGCCCGCTACGGCTACGCCGACTCCGGCTATTACCACGGCTACTACCGGAAGTACTACATCAACTGAGGCCAGCCGCGCCGGCCCCCGCCGGCGCGCGCGGCGCCTGCAGCCGACGCGGCCCGAGGCCTCGGGCCGATCGGTGGCGGCCGTCACCCAGGAACCGGCTCGCGGCGCCCGGATGAGCACCTACTCCGAGGCCTGGCGGCTCGCCTGGCCGCTGATCGTCTCGAACCTCAGCATCCCGCTGCTCGGCATCACCGATACCGCGGTGGTCGGCCACCTGCCGGCACCGCAGTACCTGGGCGCGGTCGCGATCGGCGCCGTGGTCTTCAACGTGCTCTACTTCGCGTTCGGCTTTTTGCGCATGGGCACGACCGGCCTGACCGCGCAGGCCTACGGCCGGGGCGACGGCGAGGAGCTGCGCGCCGGGCTCGGCCGCGCCCTGCTGCTCGCGCTCCTGATCGCCGCCCTGATGCTGATCGCCGGCGCCGGCGTGGTCCGGGCGGCGGCGGTCATCTTCGACCCGAGCCCCAAGGTCGGCCCCGAGCTCGCGACCTATCTCCGGGTCCGCCTGCTCGGCGCGCCCGCGGGCCTCGCCAACATGGTCCTGCTCGGCTGGCTGCTGGGGATGCAGAACGCGCGCGGGCCCATGGCGCTGCTGCTCGTGGCCAACGGCGTCAACGTCGCCCTCGACCTTCTGTTCGTGCTCGGCTTCGGCTGGGGCGTGGCCGGGGTCGCCGCGGCCACGGTCGCGGCCGAATACGGCGGCGCCGGGCTCGGCCTCTGGCTGGCGCTCCGCCGCCTGCGCCACCTGCCCGGCGCCTGGAGCTGGCAGGCGATCGGCCGGCGCGCGGCCTTCGTCCGCCTGCTCGCGGTCAACCGCGACATCCTGCTGCGCAGCCTCTGCCTGGAGGCGGCCTTCCTGACCTTCACCGCGCTCAGCTCGCGCGAGGGCGAGCTGATCCTCGCCGCCAACGCCGTGCTGCTCAATTTCCTGACCTTCGCCGCCTTCGGCCTGGACGGCTTCGCGCATGCCGCCGAGGCGATGGTCGGCCGCCACGCCGGCGCCGGCGTGCGCGCCGGCGTGCGCGCCGCCACCGCCGCCAACCTCGCGCTGGCGCTGGTCCTCGCCCTGATCCTGGCGCTCGCGTTCGCCCTTGGCGGCCGGCCGGCGATCGCGCTGATGACCGGCCTGGCTCCGGTGCGCGCCACCGCCCTCACCTACCTGCCCTACCTGATCGCCCTGCCGCCGGTCGCCGTGTTCGCGTTCCTGTTCGATGGCGTCTTCATCGGCGCCACGCGCACCGCCGAGATGCGCAACGGCATGGCGCTCGCGCTGATCGTGTTCCTGCTCGCCGCCTGGAGCCTGCCGCCTTGGCTCGGCAACCACGGCCTCTGGCTCGCGATGCTCCTGCTCATGGCCGCCCGCGGCCTCTGGCTCGGCCTGCTCTACTGGCGCCTCGAGCGCGGCCAGGGCATGATCGCCGCACCGGCCCCCACGGGCCGCCCGCTCTCCGACCGCCCCGCCGGGGTCTGAGCTTCGGTCGCCAACGCCGACCTGCCCCGGTCTTCCAGGGCCCCGGCCACGACCGGCCAACCCGGCCCCGCGCCCGGCGCCGTCATGACCGCCCTGCCATCAGGCAGGCGCGCAACCGGGCGAAGGCTACCTCGGCGCTATTGCCTGCCGCCGAGCAGGGCAACCCCGACCCGCCGCGCTGCCGTTCGCAGCTTGCGATCGCCAGTCGCGAGCGGCAGGCCGAGCCGCATGGCGAGCTCGAGATAGGCGGCGTCATAGGCCGTGAGCTCGTGCTCGCGCGCAAGGCTCATCGTCGCGTGCAGGGCGCGGGCGCCGGTCGCCCGGTCGGCGACGATCGGCAGCTCCTCGATCATGGCGACGAAGGCGGCGCTCTCGGCCTGGCTGATCCGGCCGCGCCGCTCGCCCATCACCAGGCCGTTGGCAATCTCCAGCGGCCAGAGCCCGGGCACCGAAGCCCCCTCCGCGGCCACCTGCTCGATCAGGGCGTCCGCCTCCGGCCCGCCTTCGTCCTCGAAGCACCAGGCAAGCACCGCCGAGGCGTCGATCACGAAGCCCGTCACCGGCGCCCTTCCTCGATCAGCGCCTTGGCGGACAGATCGCCCAGCCGGCGCCCGTGCCGGAAGCTCTTCAGCCGGGCCACGGTATCCTCCAACCGGTCGCGGCTGACCGCGCCCACCGGCACGAGCCGGGCCACCGCCCGGCCATGCCTGGTGATCGACGATCTCCTCGCCCCGCTCGACCTGCTCCAGCAACGTCGAGAGGTGCGTCTTGGCCTCGAACGTCCCGACCGTCCGCATCATCGCGCCCTTCTGACCAGTCCTAAACTAGTTTAACTCTGGTTAGAAGTCGGGTCAAGGACCACGCTTGACTTTGCGGCGAAAGCTTTCTGACGTGGTCTGCGGTCTTGTAGGGGTGGACCGCCGCGCAACCCGCCTGCGCACTGGCCGAGCGCGGCGCGACCAAGCGAGAACGGAGACCGAGATGATCCAAGGTTCCTGCCACTGCGGTGCGGTCCAATGGCGGTTCGAAGGGATGCCCGAGTTCGGCCACGGCGTGCAATTGCACCCTATGTCGCCGCTACGGCGTGCTGTGGGCCTATGACTTCGAGGGCGAAGGCATCAAAGTCTCGGGTCCGACCCAGGCCTACGTCCGGGGCAAGTCGATCGGGTTTCATTTCTGCCCCGCATGCGGCTGCGTGGCCTATTGGCGATCGCTGCAACCTGACGAAGGGGGGCGCCGCCGCATCGCGGTCAACCTGCGGCTGACGGAACCGGAGGCGGTGGCGCAGATTCCGATCGACCATTTCGACGGGCTCGAGAGCTTCAAGGACCTGCCCCGCGATGGGCGATGTGTCGCAGATTATTGGTTCTGAGCCGTCCTCGGCCTCCGGCGTCGTCCGGACGATTGGCGTCGGTTCGTCAATCGCCCCGAGCCCCCCTGCAGAACTCGAGGCGCTACGCGCATCGAGCCAGCGCGGCCGCCGTTCGGTGCTGCGTCATGGCTCGACGCCATCGTGCGCCGGTTCGCCCTCGGCTCCACCCTGCGTCCCCGCGGCCGCCCGAAGTAGACAATTGGTTCCCGACACCTTTTCCTGGCCGCCGCCGGCAGGGCGAGCGAGGTGACCGTCCTCAGCCGTGCTGCTCCAAAAGCCGCGCGGTCGCCCCGGCATCGATCGCCCGCGGCTCGATCAGCGGGATCTCCAGCACATCGTAGCCATGCCGCGCCGCACCCTCGACCGCCCGAACCGCCTCCCCGGCCGACCAGCCGCTCACGAACACCAGGGCATGCACCCCGACCTCGGCCATCGCTCCCTCCGCGTCCGGCGAGGCTACGGCATCGGCCATCGCCTGTCACGCCGCCCTCCGGGGAAGCGGGATCAGTCAGGGAACCGGGGTGGCTCGCTCGAGGGCTTGCTTGGTGGCTTGGTGGGGACGTAGAGCCATCCGCCGAGGCCGATCCCCCGCGAGGGTGGCATAACCGCGAGAATTAGCGCCACGCGCACGCTAAGCGGCTTGGCTTCGCGGCTAGTTCACGCCACATTGTCGGCGAGCAATGAGGCTTGGCATCGGACCATGCAAATCGAGCATCTACGGATCGAGGGTTTTAAGTCCTGGCGCACGGTCGACTTTCGGTTGGCGCCGATCACCGGGCTGTTCGGTACCAACAGCTCGGGCAAGAGCAGCCTGATCCAGTTTCTCCTCATGCTAAAGCAGACCAAGGAGGCGACCGATCGGTCGCTCGCACTCGATTTCGGCGGCCCAAACAGCTATACCTATCTCGGCTCCTTTCGCGACGCCGTGTTCAAGCACGAGGAGGAGCGAGCCATCGGATGGGCAATCCGTTGGCGGCTGCCGCAATCTCTCAAAATCAAAGACCCAGCACGTCCGTTGTCGGTTTTATTCGAAGGGAGCGAGATTGAATTCAGTAGTGAAGTCGCGATGCGCCACGCTCAGCCCGTTACGTCGATGATTGAATACAAATTCGCCAACGACTCTTTCTCGCTTCGCCGAAGGACAGATCAAATGACCAAATTTCAGCTTGAACCTGTACACAGATCAAAAGATTTTTATTTTATCAGGAATTAAGGTCGACCTTGGGATTTACCTGGACCAGTGAAATCCTATGCATTTCCTGATCAGGCCAAGACATATTTTCAAAATGCAGATCTTTTGAGCGATTTCGAATTGACCTATGAGAGTTCTGATGGACGGTATCTTCTATCTGGGCCCGCTACGGGAGTTTCCAAAGCGCGAGTATGTTTGGGGCGGGGCGAGCCCGACCGATGTCGGTCGTCGAGGCGAGCGGTCGGTCGATGCGATTTTGGCGGCACAGGCCCGTGGTGAGGAGCGCAACCTGGGATATAAGAAGCGCAAGCGCACTCTTCAGGCGATTCTGGCCTATTGGCTGCAAGAACTGCGGTTAATAGACGAGTTTCGTGTTGAGGAGATCGCCGGGGGGTCCAATCTCTATCGAGTTCGTGTGCGTCACGGGCGAAGCGGAAGCGAAGCTCTCTTGACCGACGTGGGGTTCGGTGTGTCTCAGGTTCTACCCATACTTGTGTTGCTCTACTACGTCCCCGAAAATTCTATTGTAATTTTGGAGCAACCAGAGATTTATCTGCACCCACGTGTCCAGTCTGGTTTGGGGGACGTCCTCATCAATGTGATGAAAGCGCGGAAGTTGCAGCTGATCATAGAGAATGACAGCGAGCATCTGCTGCGAAGGCTGCAACGTAGGGTTGCTGAGGGCGAGATGTCGCCTTCAGAGACGGCCCTCTACTTTTGCGAGATGGCTGAGGGGGAGTCGCGGCTCACCGCGCTTGACGTCGATCTCTACGGTAACATCAGAAACTGGCCAAAGGACTTTTTCGGCGACGAGTTCGGAGAAATCGCGGCCATCCAGGAGGCGGGGCTGCGGCGCCGGTTGTCGGCTGCCGAATGACAGCGTGGGTCGTCGACACCAACGTGGCCGTTGTTGCCAATGGGCGGGACACGCACGCTGGCGTGCAGTGTCAACTCGAGTGCGTGCGGCGCCTGCGCGCGCTGGAGCAGCGCGGTGTTGTCGTGCTCGATCAGCTTGGGCTGATCTTTAAGGAATACAGAAAGCACCTGTGGCTTGCTGGCCAGCCGGGCGTTGGCGATGCCTTCCTGCGTTACCTGTTCGACTACCAGTACGACGCTGAAAGGTGCGAGCTGGTGCAGATCACACCGATGGCTGATGACGCTCGGGGATTCGAAGAGTTTCCCGAGGATCAGGCCCTCGATTCCTTTGATCCCAACGACCGCAAGTTCGTTGCAGCAGCACGTGCGAGCCGGCGCGATCCCGTGATCATTAACGCCACCGATAGCGATTGGGCAGCGTTCGAGGCGGCCTTGGCTCGCCATGGCGTGCAGGTTCAGCAACTGTGTCCTTGCGAACTGGCGAGGGGCTGACCCGCGGAAACGGGAAGCAGGCGGATAGCGGGGGCAGCACTCTTCCAAGCGGCAAGGTCCTGAGACCGCGCCGATGACGGCCTGATCCTCGCCGCTTTATGGCCTTGGGCAATTGCCAGCGCCTTCGGGGGTCGGGTCTTGCATTCAAGCATTGCCCCCGCAGGCGCCGATCAAGGGCGCCCGGGCGTGCGGGCTTCGCCAGATCATTTGCTCGGGTCGCAACCGAGGTGGCGCATCGGTGCGACGGTTGTGCGCGATTTATACAGTTGATTTTGCATCAACCGGGCCGATTTTCTTGCCTGAAAGCGACATGATTTCGGGTGCCATCGGACGCCCGGGGCCAGCGATTCCGCCGATTCTGAGCCTCGTCGGGCAGATGGATCGGAGCTGGAGGCCGCCTCCATCCGGCGAGTACTTGCGCTGGCATGATACACTTTAAGTCCAACGTGCGCCACTTCTGCGCCACGCGCGCGACACTTGTGAATCATCGGGTGTGCCATCGATAATGCAGCATCTCGGATGGACCCCGCCTCTCCGCCAGATCAACTTGTGATGTGGCGATCTGGATTGCAGATCTTCGACACCAGACCGAAGCTTTTATCTTAGCTCGACAGGCGCTATGTTGTGGCTCTTGCGCGCCATAAGCACAACGACATGGGCGACCGCCGCCGGCTCAGCGGCCGCGCTCGAACGGGGTGACGAGCAGGCGGAGCAGCGGCCGCTCGCGCCGGCCTTCGACCCCGATCGGCATGGTCAGCCAGCGGCGCGTCCGGCTCTTCGAGCGGAACAAGGGGTCCCAGAAGCTGAAGATCGTGCCGTAGTTGGAATCGGTGTCGGCGCGCACCGCGTGGTGGTGCACCCAATGGATCGAGGGCGTGATGATCACCCGGGCGAGCGCCGCCTCGAGCCGGGGCGGCAGGCGGGCGTCGCTGTGGTGGAAGAGGGTGCCGATCAGAAGCAGCGCCTCGAACAGCAGCACCGACGTGAGCGGGACGGCCAGCAGGATGATCGCGCCCGCCCGCGCCAGCGCCGACAGCAGCACCTCGCCGAAGTGGAAGCGGACAGCGCTCGTCGTGTCGAGCAGCTCGTCCAGGTGGTGGACCTGGTGGAAGCGCCAGAGCCAGGGCAGCTCGTGGTTCGCCCGGTGCCACCAGTAGATCCAGAAGTCGAGCAGCAGGAGGTCGGCCACGAGCCCCGGCCAGCCGGACCACCAGGCGGGCCGCCAGCCGAGGCCCTGGCTCGCGGCCCAGACGGTGATCGGCAGCACCACCAGCGGCGACAAAAGAAGGTTGATGCCGAAGAAGCTGAGGTTGCGGGCAAGCCGGCGCCAGGCCGCCCGGCTCGCGCGCCCGAAGCGCACCAAAAGCGGGCTCTCGGCCGCCGGCCAGAGGCGCTCGTAGGCGAGGAAAAACACGAACGCGGCGCCGACCAGCAGGGCCTTGAGCGACAGGAGGGTCTCGAGCGTCATGGGCGCAAGGTAGGGCGCGCCGGACCGCCGGCCAAGACGGTCACGGCCGCGGGCGGCGACAGTCGAATTTTGGCGGCCCGTCCTCTTGAACCTGCGGCCGCCTTGACCACATAAGGCTCGTCGGTTGCCGAACCGGGACCGACAAGTCGGCAGGGCCCGGTTGCAAGACGGGCCCGCAGTCAATCGCTCCAAGGAGGATGTGACGATGCGCAGTTTTGACCTCAGCCCCCTGTTCCGTTACTCGGTCGGCTTCGATCGACTGGACGATCTGTTCGAGACGGCGTTCCGCGGCACGCAGGAGCCGTCGTATCCGCCGTACAACATCGTCAAGACCGGTCAGGACGCCTACCGGATCACGCTCGCGGTCGCGGGCTTCGGCGAGGACGAGCTCGAGCTGGTCGCGCAGGAGAACGTGCTGACCGTGCGCGGCAAGGCCAACGACGCCGAGGCCGAGAAGCAGGTCGCCTATCTGCACCGCGGCATCGCGCGGCGGGCGTTCGAGCACCGCTTCCAGCTCGCCGACCACGTCAAGGTGAGCGGTGCCAGGCTCACCAACGGCCTGCTCGACATCGAGCTGGCGCGCGAGGTGCCCGAGGCCATGAAGCCGCAGAAGATCGCGATCGGCGAGGCCAAGGCCGAGCCCAAGGTGATCGAGGGCAACAAGGCGGCCGCATAGTCGGTCCGCGACCCACGCACGGAACTTGAGGGTGCCGGGCCCGACGAGGCCCGGCACCGCGTTTCTCTCTCCAGCCCCGGCGCAAGCTCGATGCCTCCTGGCGCGAGTCCGTCCGCCCGGTGCGAGCCGTTGCCTCTTGCCGCGGGTCCGTCGGCCGCGGTGCGAGCCCGTTGCCTCTAGCCGCCAGTCCCTCGGCCCCGGTGCGAGCCTTTCCGCCGGCACGAGCCCATGGGCCCGACGCGGGCGGTTCCCATGACCCGGTTCACCACGTCGCGGTTCGGCCGGTGCCATTGGCCGCAAGCGCGTTCCGCGGCGAGCCGGTCTGAGGCGAACGCGGGTCGCGACGAGCCGGTTCGTGGTGATCCGGTTCGCCGGCCCCGCCCGTCCCTCCGGTCCCGAAGGTCCCGGCGGCTGAGCGGGGGATCGAGGAGCTCGGCCTCGCCGGTCCGCTGCAAGTCCGCGCGGCCCCGAGGCCGCCGCTCCGCCCGCGGCGCGGGCCGCCCTTGTTTCGGACCGGGGCGTCGGCTACAAGCTGGCCCATGATCGCCCGCGAGCGTCCGCCCGTCATCGGCGTCCCGGCCTGCCTGGTTGCCCGTGACGGCTTCGGCTTCCATCAGGTCGGGGCCAAGTACGTCGACAGCGTGATCGACGGCGCCGGCGGCCTGCCGCTGCTGATTCCGGCGGTCGGCGGCCGGGTCGATCCCGATGACCTTCTGGACGGGCTCGACGGCCTGCTGCTGGGCGGCAGCCCGTCCAACGTCGAGCCGCACCACTACGGCGGGCCGGCCGCGCCGCCGGCCAGCGCCAGCGACCCGGCGCGCGATGCCACGACCCTGCCGCTGATCCGCCGGGCGATCGCGCGCGCGGTGCCGCTGCTGGCGATCTGCCGCGGCATCCAGGAGCTGAACGTGGCGCTCGGCGGCTCGCTGCATCAGGAAGTGCACGGGCTGGCCGGCCGGCTCGATCATCGCTCGGACAAGCGGCTGCCGCCGCCGGAGCGCTACGGGCCGGCGCACGAGGTGGCGCTGACCCCGGGCGGCAGGCTGCAGGCGCTGCTCGGCGGCGCGCAGCGGATCGAGGTCAACTCCCTGCACGGCCAGGCGATCGACCGGCTGGCCGACGGGCTCGCGGTCGAGGCGCAGGCGCCCGACGGCACGATCGAGGCGGTGCGCGTGGCAGGCGCCCCGGGCTTTGCGCTCGGCGTCCAATGGCATCCCGAATGGCGGGTGCTCGAGCATCCGATCTCCAGGCGCCTGTTCGCGGCCTTCGGCGCCGCCTGCCGCGCGCGCGCCGAGGCGAGACTTCAGCATGAACGACATGGAGCGCTGGCTTCGGGAGCGTGAGATCACCGAAGTCGAATGCCTGGTCGCCGACCTCAACGGCATCGCGCGCGGCAAGATCCTGCCGGCGGCCAAGTTCATCCGCTCGCTCGCCGAAGACACGCTGCGCCTGCCCGAGGTGGTGTTCGTCCAGACGGTCACCGGCGAATATGCATCCGAGGACCGGGTGACCGACCCGGCGTTGCGTGACGTGCGGATGCGCCCGGATGCGCGCTCGCTGCGGGTCGTGCCCTGGTACCAGGAGGCCACGGCGCAGGTCATCAGCGATTGCTACCATCACGATGGCGAGCCGGTGGCGATCGCGCCGCGCCAGGTCCTCCGGCACGTGTTGGAAGCCTATGCCGACCGGGGCTGGCGGCCCGTGGTCGCGCCCGAGCTCGAGTTCTTCCTGACCAAGATCAACGAGGATCCGGACTACCCGCTGGAGCCGCCGGTCGGCCGCTCGCGCCGGCCCGAATCGGCGCGCCAGAGCTACGGCATCGAGGCCGTCAACGAGTTCGACCCGGTGTTCGAGGACGTCTACGACTGGTGCGCGGTGCAGGAGATCGATGTCGACACCCTGACCCACGAGAGTGGGGCCGCGCAGATGGAGATCAATTTCAATCACGGGGACCCGCTCGAGCTGGCCGATCAGGCGTTCCTGTTCAAGCGCACCCTGCGCCAGGCGGCGCTCAAGCACGGCATCTACGCCACCTTCATGGCCAAGCCCATGGAGCGCGAGCCCGGCAGCGCCATGCACATCCACCAGAGCGTGGTCGACCTCGACACCGGCGCCAACCTGTTCGCGGCCGGCGACGGCGGCTTCACCGAGCTGTTCCTCCAGCACATCGCCGGCCTGCAGAAGTACCTGCCGGCGGCGATGCCGCTGCTCGCCCCGAACGTCAACTCCTACCGCCGCCTGCGCCGCCATTCGGACGCCCCGATCAATCTCCACTGGGGCTGGGAGAACCGGACCGTGGGCCTGCGCGTGCCCGACTCCACCGGCAGCGCGCGGCGGGTCGAGAACCGGGTCGCGGGCGCCGACGCCAATCCCTATCTGGCGATCGCCGCCTCGCTCGCCTGCGGCCTTTTGGGCATGACCGACGAGCTCGAGCCGACCAAGCCGATCGAGGGCAGCGCCTACCGCCTGGCCCAGACCCTGCCGCGCCACATCTCCGACGCCCTCGACCAGCTGCGGCGCGCCCGGGCGCTGCGCCAGCTCCTGGGCGAGGAGTTCGTCGAGGCGCTGATCATGGTCAAGGAGGTCGAGCAGGAGGCCTATCAGCGCGTGATCAGCTCCTGGGAACGCGAGCATCTGCTCCTCAATGTCTAGCGCCTCGATTCTTCGGCGGGACGCCCGACCAGGCGGCCGACGGCGGGCCGGTCGCCGGCCATGAACGCCGCCGCCGGGGCGGACGCGCGCGACGGGCGGCGGGCGCGCCGCCGACGGCAGAGCCTGGACGGCAGCGCGCTGCGCGCCCTGACCCTGGCGGTGGTGGCGACCACGGTGCTGGCCCTGCTCACGATCGTCACCTTCGGCTACATGCCGCGCTACCAGGCGGACGGCCGCCCGGTGCTCGACAACGCCGATTTCCGCGACGGCTTTCGCGGCTGGCAGGTCGAGGGCCTGGTGACCCTCGACGAGGCCGAGCTCGGCCACGCGATCCTCCAGAGCCTGGAACCCGCGGGCGAGGTGTCTCTGAGCCGCACGATCACGCTGCCCGAGGGCCCGACCAGCCTGCGCCTGCGCGCCGACGTCGCCACCAGCCGGGTCGAGCACGGCCACGAGCCCTGGCAGACCGCGCGGGTCTACCTGGTCCAGCAGGCCGCGGACGGCACCCTGCTCTGGAACGAGCCCTACCAGCTGGTCAACCTGATCGGGACCACGCCTCGCCAGCATTTCGAGGCGGTCTTCGACGTCTCCGGGGCGGTGCCGAAGGTCACCCTCGGCATCGAGCTGCCCTACACCACCGGGCGGATGGAGGTCGCCAATCTCGACCTCGAGATCGTCGACGAGCGGACGTCGTTCCGCCTGGTCGCCGCATTGCTCGTGTGCGGCTGGAGCCTGCTCGCCTTCCGGGTGACGAGCGGGCTCTATCGCAGCATCCGGATCGGGCTGGTGCGCAACTGGCTGCTCGGGACGCTCGCCGTGCTGGTGATCGGCGTCTCCATGCCGGCAGAGCTGCGCCAGCAGCTGATCGACGGTCTGGCGACCGGGTTCGGGTTGCGCCTGCGCGACCCGGACGCGTTCGGCCACGCCGTCCTGTTCGGCCTGCTCGCGCTGCTGGTGCGGATCGGCCGGCCGCGGGATCCCCTCCTGGTCCATCTGTCGTGCTGGCTGCTGGTCGGGGCGGCCACCGAGGTCCTCCAGCTGCTCAGGCCCGATCGCTCGCCCGAGGCCGGCGACTGGCTGATCGCCGCGATCGGCACCACCGTGGGCCTGGCGCTGGCCGAGACCGGTCTCTTGATCCAGCGCCGCGTGGCGCGGGCCAGGAAGGCCCGCCCGCCGCTCCCGGGGCCCGAGCCCAAGGACTGAGCCCGCCAGGCCCGTCCACGGCGCCCGCCGCGCCAGGCTGAGGAGGCCTCGCCTGGCCGGGGTCGGCGTTGGTTCCTGGCCATGACGAAGACCCGGGCCTCCGGTGGGTCATGGGCATGGGCTGGAGGCCGCGCGCCTGGCTCCCCAGCGCCGACCTCGGTGGTCGGCTCGCAGCTCCGCCGGACTGGGGTGGGCCGATCTGGCGCGACACACTCGTTCGGACTTTGGCGTCACGAAGTGGTGGCCGCCGCGGTGTCCGGACATACCTCATGGTACGGATCGGGCTCGGCGTCGGTTCTTGCTTAACGGCCGCCGGGCGCCTATCGTCTGGCCTGAAGAATGTGAGATAAGATGATCCTCAAGCATGCTCTTTCGGTGGCCGCAGCGGTGCTGGTCGCGCTGTTGGCGGGGTCGGCGCGCGCCGACGAAACCGGCGGCTACACCTTCACCGTGCTCAAGGACGGTGCTCCGGTCGGCCATCACCGGTTCGTCTTCGATCGCGACGGCGATCGCATCGAGATCAAGGAGGCGACCGAGATCGAGATCAAATTCGCGATGATCCCGATCTACACCTTCGAGCACCAGGCGCGCGAGCTGTGGCAGGACGGCCGCGTCGTCCGGGTCGACGCGACCACCAACGACAACGGCGAGAAGCTCGACATCAGCGTGCGTCCGGACGGTCCGGGCTATGTCCGCACGGTCAACGGCCGGGTCGACCGGTTCGATGCCTCCAAGCGCATGCTGGCGATGTGGAACAAGGACACGCTCCAGCACCACGACTTCTTCTCGGTGGTCGAGGATCAGACCTTGAAGCTGTCGTTCCAGCTGGTCGGCAAGGAGAAGCTGACGCTGGACGGCCAGGTGCTCGACGTCGACCATTACCGCATGGTCGGCGACGAGGAGCGCGACCTGTGGTTCGACAGCGCCGGCCAGGTCGCCAAGGTCGAGTTTCAGCGCCGCGGCTCGGACATCACCTACGTCCGCGACCAGCTCACCCCGCTCACGCCGGAAGCGGTCTGCCCAAAGGGCTGCTGACCCGCTCCAGAGCCTCCAGGGGCCTCCAGCGGCGCTGGAGATTGATCCGCGGGGGCCAGAATCTGCGAGCCGGTGGAGTCCGCCTGGAGGCCGCCGTTGATCTTGCCACTTCGGCGTGATGCCCAACCCTGACTGCGAGAGCGAAAGACGAGCTGCGCACTTTGAGCGCCCTGGCGACCCGTTTCGATGTTGGGGGCGATTTTGTGGCAGTCTGATGCGGTCCCGAGATCTCACTGAATATTTGCTGAAGCACGATTCTGGCGCACCGATGCGACACTTCTGGCGCATCGAGGACTTGAGGCCCGGCAATCAAACGGCGGCATCAGGGATTGATCCTGAGATCAATCTCCACCGGCGATGGCAGATTGATCGCCAGGGCCGTTTCTGGCGGATTTCTGCGGGCGGACCGCCTCTCCACGGCATCACGCAGATTGATCTTGATCTCCATGGGGCTTGTGCTTGATGCTCCTGGAGGGCACAGATCTGTCGCATGCTGCTCCACCGCGCTGAGTGGACGCCGGGCGCGCCGCGGCGGCGAGCGGGTGCGCTGATGAGCTGACCGGCCATGGTTCGGGCATGGCACGCCAGCCGGAAGCGGGCCCATGTCGCGACCTCCCGACGGGTCCGTTGCGAGCGGCAAGGCTGCCGGGAGAGCCCGACATGGGTTTGAACCCGCGAACCGGCTTCGCCAAGCTGCGGAGCGACCTCGATCCGGAGTGGCGGCCTCATTGCTTGGCGACGCTCACCCGGGTCACGGCCACGGGGGGTCCGGTCGGGATCGGGACGATCCCGGGCAAGACGGGCTGGTAGCTGTCGCGTAGGAGCGTGTAGGTGATCGTGAACGGACCGTAGCTCACCTGCTGGGCGCCCCGGCCGCAGGTGAAGGTCTGGCGGCAGCTCACGACGCACGGGCCGGCGCCGGTGCCCAGCACGCTGACCCCGGCCGGCCGGCTTTGGCCGAGGCGGGCATCCAGGATGAAGTGCGAGTCGGGGAAGCTGTTCTGCGCCTGCGCGCCTTGAGAGGCCCAGGGCACCGTGACGTTGCCGATCGGGAGGAGGATCTCCGTACCCTGCGGGCCGACCGTGAACTCGGCCCGGTTGCCGGTGCCGCAGAGCTGCCCGGCGTTGGCGAGATTGCAGCTGTTGGCGCCGAGGCTCAGGCTCTCGGTCAGGCGCGCGCCGCGCCAGCTGCGGGCCGCAGGGCGCGCTTCCATCACCGAGACGATGCCGCCCCCGGTGCGGCCGCCGCGCGCGAACCACTGCCCGTCGATCAGGGCGCGCTGATCCAACCTGCCGGCGACCACCAGGGTCTCCGGGCAGCTCGGGTCGGGCTGGCTGGCCGGGCAGTAGAGCGACACGGCCTGGACGACGCGCTGCCCCTGGCGGACGAAATTGCTCGAGACGCCGAGCGAGAACGCGGCGGCCGCGCCGTTCGGGCGGCAGGTGATCGGCGCGGTCGTGGTGTTGCGGGTCGCATTCGGCGGCACGGTGCCGCGGCCGAGCCCGCCCTCGGGGTGGAGCCAGTTGCCGATCGCCCGCGAGACCCGGAAGAAGCCCTGCGGGTCCGGCCCCGAGATCAGCTGGCCGCATTCGATCTCGAGGTCGGCGGCGTAGTCGAAGCTCGTGAAGGCGACGACCCGGGCGCGAAAGCTCGCGACCGCCGCGTTCTGGGGGCAGATCATCGCCGGATGCTGGTCGCCGCCCTCCGGATTGCCGGCCTGCGGGCCCCAGCGCCGCGTCGTCCACTGGCAGCCCGCGGCCGTGCAGGCCGGCCGGGCGCAGGCGATCTGCAGGGAGTCGAGGACATCGCCGCGGCGGATCTGGACGCCCACGATCGCCTCGCCCGCAGCGCAGCGAAGCGTCGGCAGCTCGTAGGCGATGCCGACGCCCGTGCCGCCGGCCTGGCCGCCCTGCCGGTCCGCCGTGTCGACCTCGCCGCGGCCGGGGTCCGAGTGCAGCGGCTGGACGAAGGTCGCGGCGGCGGTCGGATGGACCCACGCGGTCACGAGCGCGAGCAGGCCGGCCAGGACCATGATCCGCCTCGGTCCCCCCGCTGCCCGACGCAGCCGGTCAGGCCGCCCTCTCCGCCCTTGAGGTTGGTCCACCCGTCGTTCCTCCTTCGCCGCCAAAATCGCGCGGCTCGGGCCTTGTCCTCGGATGCATCGGGCTGGATGATCCTGGCCGCCAGGCGCTGGCGCCGCGCCCGGGCTGACCGCGTCGACGAGCCGAGAGGGGAGGGCATCGGATGGGAAGAGTCAATCGCGTCATCGAGCTGCTGAGCCAGCGGCAGCCCGTCTATTCGACGGTGGTGACCGAGCCCTGCTATGAGGGCGGGGTCGAGGCGGCGGAGACCTGGGCCGACTATCTGACGCTCGACCTCGAGCATCATCCGTTCGTGCCGGGCGCCCTGCACGCGTTCATGCGCGGCCTGGTCGACGGCGGGCCGACCCGGAGCGGCCACCTTACGCCCGCGGTGATCGTCACGCTGCCGCTGGATGGCACCGACGAGCGGGCGGTGCGCGCCAACAGCTGGATGATCAAGCAGGCGCTGGCCGCGGGCGTGCACGGGCTGCTGCTCTGCCACGCCGAGACGCCGGCGGCCGTCAAGGCGTTCGTCGAGGCGGCGCGCTATCCGTTCCAGAGCGCCGGCGTCGGCGAGGGGCTGGACCAGGGCCGGCGCGGCGCCGGCGGCCAGGCGCTGGCGGCGCCGATCTGGGGGCTGGCGCCGGGCGACTATCTGGACCGGGCCGACGCCTGGCCGCTCAATCCCGCCGGCGAGCTGATGCTCGGGCTCAAGATCGAGAACCGGCGCGCGCTCGACAATGCCGAGGCGAGCCTCGCGATCCCGGGGATCGCGTTTGCCGAGTGGGGGCCGGGCGACATGGGCATGGCGTTCGGCCACAAGGACGCGCACGATCCGCCCTATCCGCCCGAGATGGTGGCGGCGCGCGCGCGGGTGAAGGCGGCCTGCGATCGGGCGGGGGTGGCGTTCATGGACATCGTGCGCGCCGACAGCGTCGTGGCCCAGCTCGAGGACGGGGTCCGGATCGGCGCCGCGACCCCCGAGGCGGCGGCGATCGGCCGGCAGCACAGCCAGCGGCCGCAGCCCTGGTGAGGTGCAAGGGCGCGGGCGGGCTCGAATGGCGCTTGCCCGCGGCCGCGATGGCGCGCCAGTATGGCGCGCGCGGGCCGGGCGGGCCGAAGCCCTGCGGGCCGGGAGCATGACGCGGGCGGCAGCCCGCCAAGGTCCCGGGTGGGCCAAACAAGAAGGTCCCGGACGGGCCGGACAAGGTCCCGGACGGGCCAAGCAAGGAGAACGTCGGTGACGCACCCAAGGCAGACAGAGGACATGACCAGGCGCCGGCAGGACGACCAGAGGCTCGATCGCCGCAGCGCCCTCAAGGTCACCGCCGGCGCCGGGCTGGCGGCGGCCGCCGGCTGGGGCTTGTCGGCGCTGCCGGCGCGGGCGGCGGCACCGACGACGCTTGCCATCTGGACCGGCTTTCCGGAGCTGGTGCCGTTCTACCAGGCGGTCGCGGATGCCTATTCCAAGCAGCATCCGGACGTGGGCTTCACCTTCTTCAGCACGTCCTTGCGCGAGGCCGAGCAGAAGCTCTCGGCCGCGGTGCCGACCGGCACCGGCCCCGACGTCTTCGACATCGGCACCAACATCAGCGTCAACTTCATCGCGGCCGACCTGATCAAGGCCAACGAGCCGGCGATCGATCAGTATCTGCGCGGCGGCGGCTGGAACGACTTCGTGGTCGACTTCTTCACCCTCGACGGCAAGAGCTACGGCCTGCCGCTGATGGAGGGCAGCCGGGCCTCGATGTACTACAACAAGGCGATGTTCGCCGAGGCGGGCCTGGCCGGGCCGCCCGCGACCTTCCCGGAGCTGGTCGAGGCCGCCAGGAAGCTCACCAAGATCGACGCCTCGGGCCGGATGACCCGGAGCGGGATCAGCCTGCGGCTCTCGGGCCAGGGCAGCGGCATCACCGAGAAGTTCCGCTTCGTGCTCGAGCCGGCCGGCGGCTCGCTGATCGTCAAGACCGCGGGCGGCAAGTACCACAACGGCTTCGACAACCAGGCCGGCCAGGCGGCGCTCCAGTTCTATGTCGACGCGGTCCAGAAGGACCGGATCGACGATCCCAAGATCCAGCACGATGCCGACGCCTTCGTCGCCGCGACCACGGCGATGCTGTTCCGCGAGGCCTGGGTGATCGGCGAGATCCAGCAGAAGAACCCCAAGCTCGACTATGGCGTCGCGCCGATCCCGCGCTGGCGGGCGGGCGATCCGCACAAGATGCTGCTCCAGCCCTGGGGCATCTACGTCAACGGCCAGAGCGCCAACCCGGCGGCGGCCTGGGATTTCCTCAAGTTCCTGACCAGCGCCGACAACGGGCTGAAGCTCACGACCATGACCGGCTGGCTGTCCGGGCGCCAGGACGTCGACTGGGCGCCGCTCCTGAAGCAGACGCCGCAGTTCGAGACCTTCGTTTCGCCGCCCAAGGACGTCGTCTACTACGTCGAGCCGATCCTGCCGGTGTGGGACGAGATCCAGAGCCGGATGGCCGACCAATTGACCGCCGCCTACGTCAATCCCGAGCTCGGCAAGGACCCGGCCAAGGTCGCGGCCGCGATCCACGAGATGGCCGCGCAGACCGACCAGCTGCTCAAGGAGGCGGACCTCTACAGCGCCTCCTGAGGCCCGCTCGTCGAGCGCTCGCGCCGGCGATCAGGGCCGGGACGCCGGCATGCCGGCCCAGGCGGTCGCGGTGATCGGCCAGGCACCGGCCTGGCGCCGGTTCTGGCTCGGGCGCTGGCGCCTGGTCCTGTTCTGCTACCTGGTCCTGGTGCCGGTCCTGGCGCTGTTCGCCTACGTCCGGATCTGGCCGATCGCCTGGGGCGTGGTCCTGAGCTTCCACAAATGGAACCTGATCAGCCCGATCCGGCCCTACATCGGCTGGGCCAACTATCACCCAGCTGATCGGCGACCCGAACTTTCTCCTGGCGCTCAAGAACACCACGATCTATTCGCTGGCGACGGTCGTCCTCAGCGCCCTGCTGGCGCTGCCGCTCGCCCTGCTGCTCGCCGGCAAGCGCCGCCTCTCGGTCTTCTATCAGACCGTCTACTTCCTGCCGGTGATCACGCCCATGGTGCCGATGGCGATCGCCTGGAAATGGATCTACGACTACAATTACGGCGTCCTGAACTACCTGCTCTCGCTGGTCGGCATCGCGCCGGTCGCCTGGCTGACCGACCCGGCGATTGCCCTTTGGGCCCTGATCATCATGGGGATCTGGAAGGTCCTGGGCTACAACCTGATCCTGTTCCTGGTCGGGCTGCGCAACATTCCGGCGGTCTACCTGGAAGCCGCGAGCCTCGATGGCGCCTCGCCCTGGCAGCGCTTCTGGCACGTCACCCTGCCGCTCCTGCGGCCGATCCTGCTCTACGTGCTCGTGACCGCCACGATCAACGCCTTCAACGTCTTCACCCAGGTCTACGTCATGACGCTGGGCTCCCAGGCCGCCCCCGGCCAGGCGGTGCGCGTCCTGGTGTTCGACATCTGGCAGAATGCGTTCCAGTACTTTCACATGGGCTACGCCTCGGCCGAGGCGGTGACGCTGACCCTGATCGTGCTGGGCTTCACGCTGGTCCAGTTCGCTCTCGTGCGCGAGCAGGAGGCCTAGGATGGAGCGGCGCCGCGGCCGGCCGGCGCGGGCCTCGATGGCCGCCCGCGTGCGCACCGCGCTGGTCCACACCGTCCTGATGACGGGCGCGATCTTCATGGTCCTGCCGATGCTCTGGATGATTGCTACCTCCTTCAAGCCGGCGCCCGAGATCGCGATCTGGCCGCCCGAGCTGTTGCCGCAGGCGCCGACCTTCGCGAACTACACCGGGATCTTCGAGGTCGCACCCTTCGGCCGTTTCTTCCTCAACAGCGTCGGCCTGTCCGTGGTCGCGACGCTCAGCGTCGCGGTCACCTCGCTGATGGCCGGCGCGGTGTTCGCCAAGTATCGCTTCCCCGGCCGCACCTTCCTCTTCATGCTGATCATCGCGACCGCGATCGTGCCGTTCGAGAGCTATATGATCCCCTTGTATCTGCAGCTCGTGCGGATCCACTGGATCAATACTTATCAAGGAATCATTCTGCCTTATCTGTTCATGAGCTTCGGCATCTTTCTTCTGCGCCAGCACATCGCCTCGGCGATCCCGACCGAGCTGCTCGAGGCGGCGCGGGTCGACGGCGCGTCCGAGTGGTGGATCCTGATCCGGGTGCTCGCCCCCTTGTCGGCGCCGGCGCTCGGGGCCATCGGGATCTTCGCCTTCATCCAGACCTGGGCGGCGTTCATCTGGCCGCTCCTGGTCGCCAACGATCCGCTGCTGTTCAACATGGAGGTCGGCCTGACCGCCTTCCAGTTTCGCTTCAGCAGCGACTACGGCAAGCTGATGGCGGGCTCGGTGATCAGCGTCCTGCCGATGCTCATCACCTTCCTGATCCTGCGCCGGCGGATCATCGAAAGCGTCGCCCTGACCGGGCTCAAGGGCTGAGACGACGCGGTCGGATGCCGGGCCTCGAGCTCGCTCGGGCAACCAGGCGGCGGGCTCGGACAGGCTTGGCGCCAGGACATGCGCATCGCCTGACTGCCAATGCCGCTGCCGGTCCCCGCTGACGGGCCGTTGATCAAGTTGGTCCCCATGTGACGTGGCCACGCGATGTCGCGGACCTGCTTCCCGAGCAGTACGATAGAGGGGGGCCGAGCAGTACGATAGAGGGGGGTCTGCGATGGCCTTCGACGATTTCATCAACGGACTGTCTTAAATTAACCCTTCGTCAACCTTCGATCCTCAATCTGTTGACGGTCCATGCGATCCTGGGAATCCGTCGACCGCTCCAAAAGATCGTGGCCGCGGAGTCCCGGGATCGCAGGGACCCTACGAAGAGAGAGTCAACATGGCGTGGCTCTGGCCGGTGTCGCGCCGCCGGATCGAGCGCATCGCCGCATTGGCCTCCATGGTCGAAGCGTCGACTCCTGCGCCGCTGCGGGCCGACGACCAAAGTCGGCCCTGGGAGCCAGGCGCGCTCGCCCTTGACCAGTCCGGGTTCCGCGAGCCGCTCCAGGACCCAGGCGAACATCCGCTCATGGACCTCGAGCGGCGGACGAGCGTGGCTCCGGCTCAGCCGCGAAGGGTCGGGCACCGGTCCCACGGCCCGAGCCCGAGGAAGTCCCGCCCGCGACAGACTGTCGGCGCAGCGCCGCTCCGGCCCGCGCTCGCTGTCGATGCCCTCGAAGACGCCGAGCCGATGCACGCGGAAATGGCGCCCGGGCGGCAGCGAGGGTCCCCCACCACCGCCGCACCGCACGGCTGGCACAGGCTCTCGACCAAGCCGTCGAACCCGGCCTCGAGCAGCACCGCCTGCAAGCGATCGTAGAACATAGGCCCCGGCGACTTCGGCCGCTCGTTTCAGATCACCAGCATCTCGCCCTGCCGTGGCGCCTGCCACCCCATCGCGATGGTTGGCATTCCTCCGCGCTGTTCTACCAACCGCGAATCCACACCCGCCCGACTTCGTCCAGGAGCTGTTAACCTTTCGTCAACCTTCGATCGCCAATCTGTTCGACGGGTCCATGCGATCCTGGGAATCCGTCGACCGCTCGAAAAGCCGTGGCGCGGAGTCCCAGGGTCGCATGGACCATCCGAAGAGAGAGTCAACGACCGGCGGGTAAAGATACGGTTAAAAGGTCGCGAGCCGCGGCGGGTCGGCACCCGTGGCGGGGCGTGGAAGGAGAGCAGGTCATGGCCGGAACGGCCTCGATGGTCGGGGGGTCGGCGATGGGTCTCAACGTCTCGTTCGCGTGAACCTGGCGCGCGAGCTCGCGCCCAGGAACCCGACTGCCAGTGCAGGTTCGACTGCCACGGCACCCTCGCCCTCTCCACGGCACCCTCGACCTCTATTGCTGGGACGGCGGCAAGACTTGGGTGGTCGAGGGCGAGCCTCGAGCCGCTGCCGGTCCCTTTAACGTTTCGTCAACCTTTGATCCTCAATCTGTTCGACGGTCCATGCGATCCTGGGAATCCGTCGATGGCTCGAAATCCACGGACGCGGACTTCCCGGATCGCATGGACCGTCGAAGGAAAGAGTTGACGTCCGAGGCGTGAAGATTCGGTTAAGGTGGCGATCCGCACGCGTCGGCAAGAGGCCGCGGCGGGAACGGAGGGAGAAAAAGCCATGGCCTGGACTGCCTTGATCGTCGGGGTCGGCGACGGCATCAGCGCCTCGTTCGCAAGGCTGCTGGCGAAGGACGGCGTCAAGGTCGGGCTCGCCGCGCGTCGGCCGGAGAAGCTGGAGGCGCTCCGGGCCGAGATCGGCGGCGTCACCTTCGGCTGCGACGTCACCGAGCCGGGCGAGGTCGGGCGGCTGTTCGCCGAGGCGGACGCGAAGCTCGGCGCCCTCGACGTCGTGCACTACAACCCCAGCTACCGGGTCCAGGGCCCCCTGGTCGACCTCGACCCCGCGGAGGTCCAAAAGACGCTGATGGTCAGCGCCTACGGCGGCTTTCTCGTGGCCCAACAGGCGGCGCGGCGCATGCTTCGCCAGGGCCAGGGCGCGATCCTGTTCACCGGCGCGTCCGCGAGCGTCAAGGGCTACGCCCGCTCGGCGCCGTTCGCGATGGGCAAGTTCGCGCTCCGGGGCCTGGCCCAGAGCCTGGCGCGCGAGCTCGCGCCCAAGAACATCCACGTCGCGCACTTCGTGATCGACGGCGGGGTGCGCAGCGCGCGCCGGCCGGAGCCGGCCGACCGGCCCGACAGCCTGCTCGATCCGGATGCGATCGCGCAGAGCTACCTCGCGGTCCTCAAGCAGCCGCGCAGCGCCTGGAGCTGGGAGGTCGAGCTGCGACCCTGGGTCGAGACCTTCTAGGCGCGACTGATGCTAACTGGGCGCGACTGATGCCAACTGGGCGCGACTGATGCCAACTGGGCGCGGCTGATGCCAACTGGGCGCGGCTGATGCCAAGCCCACCCAGAGGGTGGCCGGGCGTCGAAAGGCGGAGGGCGCCGGATGCCAAGCCCGCGGACGGCGGGCCGGCGTCGAAGGCGGCTTTCGCCGGGACCGCCTGACCACCGGGCCGCCCGGTCAGGAGACACTCACCATGCCTGCGTATCTGGTCTCTGATCTGTCCGTACTGGACGCCGAAGCCTTCCAGACCTATCGGACCCGCGCCGCCGCCGCGATCGCCAGGTATGGCGGCCGTTATCTGGCGCGCGTCGGCGCGATCGAGCCCCTGGAAGGCAGCTGGCGGCCCGAGCGGATCATCATCGTCGAGTTCCCGAGCCTCGAGCGGGCGCGGGCCTGGTATCGCTCGCCCGAGTACGCCGCAGCGCTCGAAGTGCGGGACCAGGCTTTGAGCCGCGACCTCATCCTCGTCGATGGCGTCGTCGACACGGCCTGAGCCGGGTCGGCTCGCAAGGCGCCCGCACCGGCGGCTGGACACGAAAAGGCCAGCCTGACACTGTCCTCGTGAGGTGTGGGCGCTGCCGGTGCTCGAGGGATCCGATGTCCTCCGCTCGGATGCGGCGGAGGGTGAGGAGGGGTGTGATGCCGAAGCTCGCAACCATGGGCGCGCCCGTGGGCGCTCTGTTGAAAGCGCGCGGCGAGACGGTCGCGGTCGCGGAGTCCTCGACCGGCGGGCTGATCGCCGCGGCCCTGCTGGCGGCGCCAGGGGCATCCGCTTATTTCGTCGGCGGCGGCGTGATCTACACCCACAAGGCGCGGGAAGTGCTGCTCGAGGAGGACCTCGCCCGCCATCCCGGCATGCGCCCGGCGACCGAGGCCTACGCGCTGCTCGAGGCGAGCGCGATCCGGGCGCGTCTGGGGACGACCTGGGGCCTCGGCGAGACCGGCGCGACCGGCCCCACCGGCAATCGCTACGGCGATGCTCCCGGCCACAGCTGCATCGCGGTGGTCGGTCCGCAAAGCCGCAGCCTGACGATCGAGACCGGGCGGTCCGAGCGCGAGGCCAACATGTGGCGATTCGCCGAGGAGGCGCTCGCCCTCCTGGAAACCGTCCTCCGCAGCGGTTAGGACTTCGAGGTCGAAGGAACGAGCTCGCCGGCCGACCGGCAATCGCCGCCCGATTGGAGAGACGAAGGTGCCGAAGGCGCTGGTGGCCATGGCCTTGACGCTGGTCCTGCTCGGCTGCAGCTCCGTCAGCCAGGTCGGCATCATGACCGGCGCGCAGGGCGACCCGGGCGCGCTCCTGAAGCAGGCGCGGTCCTACACCGAGGTCGGGCCGACCGAAGGGAGGGCGTGCCGGTACTTCCTCCTGGGCATCATCCCGTGGGGCGACTCGACGCCGGGCGCGGCGATGGCGAAGGCCCTGGCCACGAGCGGGGGCGATGCGATCATCAACGCGTCGGTCGAAACCAGCCTCTACGGCTTCCTGCCGGTCTACAATGTCTTCAGCTTCACCTGCACGACGGTCAAAGGGGTTGCGATCAAGTTCGACCCATCCTGACTGCGGCACCGGCCGCTCTGGCGATGCTCCCGACCACGGCTTGACCAAAGAACGGTTTCCCCCTACCGACGGCCCCGCGCGCCCGCCCGGGGCGGCTTGCCTTATGCGGCCAACCGACGCAAGGTCGGGGTTCGGGAGGCTGCCAAAGAAGAATCCGGGGTGGGAGAGACGGCCAGATGCTCGCGAAACCCGAATCCGCCTGTTTCCTGATCGCCGATATTTCGGGCTACACCAGCTTTCTTACCGGGGTCGAGCTCGACCACGCCCACGACATCATCGCCGACGTGATGGACACGGTGGTCCGGCGCCTGCGTCCGCCGTTCCGGCTCGCCAAGTTCGAGGGCGATGCGGCTTTTTTCTATGCGCTCGCCGACAAGATCGACGGATCGGTCCTCCAGGACGCCATCGAGTCGGCCTACTTCGGCTACCGCAAGCGGCTCCGCAGCATCAAGCTGGCATCCGCCTGCGAGTGCAGCGCCTGCAGCAGGATGCAGGACCTCGACCTCAAGTTCGTGAGTCACCATGGCGAGTTCATCAAGCACCGGATGGCCGGCCGCGAGGAGCTCGCCGGCCGCGACGTCATCGTCATTCATCGGCTTTTGAAGAACGGGGTGAACGAGCGCCTGGGCGGCCACGCCTACGCGCTCTATTCGGACGCCTGCATCCAGGCGATGGCGATCGATCCGGTCGCGCAGGGCCTGCTCGAGCACCGGGAGGCGATCGACATCATCGGCGACGTCAAGTGCTGGGTGCGTGATCTGGAGACGGCGTGGGCGCAGGAGAACGACCGCCAGCGCAACGAAGTGGCCCGCGACAACGCGTTCGCGGTGATCGAGTTCGACATCGCCGCGCCGCGCCCGACCGTGTGGGAGCATTGGACCTCGCCCGCCCTGCGGCCGAAATGGCGCGGCGCCGACGAGGTGCGCGAGACGGCAGCAGGCGGCCGGCGGGGGGTCGGCACCACCAACCACTGCATGCACGGCGCGCATGCCATCATCGAGGAGGTGCTGGACTGGCGCCCGTTCGACTACCTGACCTTGACCACGCTGCTGCCCGTGCCGGACGCGCCCAAGGTGCTGATGACCTATGCGTTCTCCGAGACCGCCGGCCCGGCGGGCGCCGGCGGCGGCACCCACGTCGAGATCCGGGTCGCCAAGCCCAGGCCGAAGGACCAGGCGTTCCTCGAGCAGGTCGGCGCGAGTTCCACAAGACCATCACGAGCGAAGTCGCGACGCTCCGGCAGATGCTCGAGGGACAGGAGGGAGCCCCGGCGGCGGTCGAGGAACCCGCTCTCCCGGTGTCGGCGGAGCGGTTCCTGACCCAGCCCGTCAACGCCCCCTGACCTGCCAGCCCGGCCGAAGCTTCCCGGTTGATCCGCTGGTGATGGATCGTCTGCGGCGACGCCGGGGTCGCGAAGCCTGTCCGCCGCCGCCGCGACCTACGAGCCCGGAGGATGGGCTTCGATCTCGCCGGTGAGGAAAGAGGCGGCGCGGCGCCAGGCCTCATCGGTGTCGCCGCGGAAGGTGAGCCAGCGGTCGAGCACGACCTTGCGGGTCGCGAGGTCGACGATGCTGGCGCGGCACCAGAGGACCAGCGTGCTCATCTTCTGCACGACGCCGAGCAGCGCGTAGTCGGCGCCGGCGGCGCGCGCGGCGGCGAGGATCTCGTCCGGGTCCGGCGTCGCCGCGGCGGATGGACCGCCGGCGGCGGGGTCGGCGAGGCGGAACGCGCCGCTTGCCGCGAGCCCGGCCCGGATCTGGTCGGTCATCGCCTGCAGCCGGGCGGCGTGCCGGGCGCGCTGATCGCGCGGCTCGCCGGAGGTGTCGAGCATCCTGAACTCGACCACCGCCAACTTGGCAGGCGCGCGAGCCGCCTCGCCGGCATCGGCGCGGGCCGGCAGGAGGGCAAGCGAGGTCGCCAGCATGAGAGCCCGGCCCCTCCAGGCGGCAAGGGCGCCGCCCGGCAGCACCTCCGGCCTGGCCAATCCGGGGTCACACGCGCGTGAGCAGGTCGCCCTCGGCGGAGAACTCGAGGGGGGTGGGGTCGGAGAGCCGCTTGGCGTCGGGGCGGCCTTCGAGGTCGGCGAGGAGACTGGGGCGACACCAGGATCTCGTGGAGGTAGAGGGTCGAGCGGATCTGGCAGAGCCGCGCGTTCTCCGGGTCGGCCCGCCAGCAGGTCGCGACCATGGCGCGCAGCACCGTGCGGTCGTCCTTGAGCACCGCCGGGATGCGGGCGCCCTCGGTGCCGGCCGCGGTGATCGAGTTCATGTACATGGGCAAAAGGTCGATCGCGTTCGCGACCTTGCGGGTCGTGTAGTCGGCGTTGCCGAGGCCGACCGCGTTGCCGTAGGAGTCCTCGGTCACGCCCAGGACCGCGAGCTTGTTGACGTAGGGCTTGCCGGGGTCGGGGATGCTGCGGATGCCGACCCGGCCGACCACGACCGGGTCCATGCCGGCGCCGCTGATCTCCTTGCCGATCCATTCGACGACGAGGCCATCCAGGCGCTCGAACGGCAGCCGCGGGGCCAGCGACTTGGCGAGCTTCAGCAGGCGCTCGTCGTTGGCCGCGAAGTCGTCGGGCTCGACGCCCTCGACCACGCAGAGCTGCTTCTCGCGCGTTCTCGACCAGCGCGATGCCGTAGGCGATCGGGGAATGCTCGATCGCGATCTTTGCCAGCGCCGGCAGGACCTCGGTGTAGCCGCGCGGGCCCAGGCGGTGGACGTTCGAGGCGCCCACCTGCTTGCCGAGGCCGACCGCGATCAGCTTGGTGAGCCCGCTCTCGATCGGCCGATCGAAGCTCGTGTGCGACTTGACCCGGTTGATGCAAAGGACGGCATCGGCGCCGGCGGCGTTCTTGTCGAACCGGCAGGGGATGCCGTGCAGGGTCGCGCCGTATTCGACCGTCTCCATGGTCGCGCGCACCGGCGCGCCGACGGTCGCCTCGGTCACGCCCAGATGGGCCAGCACGCCCGCCTGGCCTTCGGCGCTGGCGCCGCCGTGGCTGCCCATCGCCGGCACGATGAAGGGCTCGAAGCCGCGCTGCTTCAGATGCCGGACCGCAGCCGCCACGACCTTCGGGATGTCGGCGATGCCGCGGCTGCCGACCGCGACCGCGACGCTCGCTCCGCGCCGCAGGTCCTCGAAGCGGCGCGAGCGGGCGAGCGCCTCGTCGACCGCGGCGGCAAGGTCGGCGACCGGCTCCCTGGTCGGGTGCTTGAGGCGGACGCGCAGCATCGGCGGCAGCGGCACGTTCGCGAGGTGGGGCAGATCGACTACCGGAAAGGTCGGGCTGAGCATCCTGGAGCCTCCCAAAGGCAAAGCCGGCATTTGGCAATTCCTAGCACTGGTGTAGGCTCGGCGACAGCCTAGATGTGGTGGGCGCTCGCGAGCGGGTGGGCGGGCGCGCGACTTTTGAGGTGAGGACGATGCAGCGCGTGGAGCTGAACTACGATCGGGGGCGTCTGGCGGTCGACCTGCCGGAAGGCCTCGATCTGACGGTGATCCGCAAGCGGCCGATGCCGGTTCTGCCGGACCCGGAGGGCGCGATCCGCGCCGCCCTCGCCCGGCCGGTCGGCGTGCCGGCCCTGGCGGAGCTCGCGCGCGGCAGGCAGAGCGCCTGCATCCTGATCTGCGACATCACCCGGCCGGTGCCCAACGGCCTGTTCCTGCCGACCCTGATCCAGGAGCTGATGGCGGCCGGGCTCAAGGCCGATGCGATCACCGTCCTGGTCGCGACCGGCCTCCACCGGCCGAACGAGGGGGCCGAGCTCGAGGAGCTGGTCGGCTCCCGCTGGGTCATGGACCACGTCCGGGTCGAGAACCACTTCGCCCGCGACGATGCCGCCCATGTCGATCTCGGCACGACCCGAAGCGGCGGCGTGCCGGTCAAGCTCGACCGGCGCCTGGCCCTGGCCGACCTCAAGATCGCAACCGGCCTGGTCGAGCCGCATTTCATGGCCGGCTACTCGGGCGGGCGCAAGGTGATCGCGCCGGGCGTCGCCCACAAGGACACGATCACGACCTTCCACAGCGCCCGCTTCATGGAGCACCCGGACGCCGCGAACTGCGTGCTGGAGGGCAATCCCTTGCACCAGGCGCAGCTCGAGATCGTCCAGATGCTGGGCGGCGCGCTCGCGCTCAACACCGTGATCGACGAGGAGCGCCGCCTGTCGTTCGTCAATTTCGGCGAGATCAGGGCGAGCCACCTTCTCGCCGTCGACCACATCCGCGGCTTTGCCGAGGTGCCGGTCGCCGAGACGTTCAAGACCGTGGTCACCAGCGCCGCCGGCTATCCGCTCGACAAGACCTACTACCAGACCGTCAAGGGCATGGTCGCGCCCATGGACATCCTGGCCAAGGGCGGCGATCTGATCATCGCATCCGCCTGCTCCGAGGGCATGGGCTCGGCCGAGTTCGTCGACGCCCAGCGCCGCCTGGTCGAGCGCGGGCCGGAGCGCTTTCTCCAGGAGATCAGCGCCAAGCGGTTCGCCGACATCGACGAGTGGCAGACCGAGATGCAACTGAAGCCCATGCGTCAGGGGGCGATCCAGCTCTATTCCGATCGCCTGCCCGAGGCCGACTGGCCCTTGACCGGGGTCGAGCGGGCGCGCTCGGTCGCGGCCGCGGTCGAGCGGAGCGTCGCCCGGAGCGGCGACCCCCGGGTCGCGGTGATCCCGGAGGGCCCCTACGTCGTGCCCGTGCATCGGCCCCAGGCTTGAGCGCGGCCCGGCGGATGGCGAGCCTGCACCTCCATCTCGATCCTTTGGGCGGGGTCGCGGGCGACATGTTCCTCGCGGCGCTGCTCGATGCCTGGCCCGAGCATGCCGACGACACCTTCGCCGCGATGCGCGCGGCCGGCCTGCCGGACGACTGGCGGGCGGAGCTGGCGGCCCATGACGATGGCGTGCTCGCCGGCCGGCGGGTCGTGATCGAAGGCCCGGCCGGGGGCGACCATCATCACGGCCCCGGCCGGTTTCGCGCGATCCGGGCGGGCCTCGCCGAGGCGCCGCTGCCGGGGCCGGTGCGCGCCCGGGCGATCGCGATCTTCACGCTGCTCGCCGAGGCCGAGGCCAAGGTGCACGGCATCGCGCTCGACGAGGTCCATTTCCACGAGCTCGCCGACTGGGATTCGATCGCGGACGTGGTCGGCAGCGCCTGGCTGCTCGAGACGCTGGCACCGCTCGGCGTCTCCTGCGCGCCGCTCCCGATCGGCAGCGGCCGGATCGCGACCGCCCATGGCGCGCTGCCGGTGCCGGCGCCGGCGGCGGCGCTGCTGCTGGAAGGTCTGCCGATGATCGACGATGGCGTCCCGGGCGAGCGCGTGACGCCGACCGGGGCGGCGATCCTCCGGCATCTCCGGGTGGGTGCGGGCCTGCCCGGAGGGGCGTGGCGGATCTCTGGCACCGGGATCGGCTTCGGCACGCGGCGCCTGCGCGGGCTCAGCAACGTCCTGCGGGTCCTGGCCTACGAGCCGGCGGCGGCCGGCGGCCGGGCGGACGACCGGGTCGCGGTGCTGGCGTTCGAGGTCGACGATCAGAGCCCCGAGGAGCTGGCGCTCGGCCTGGACGCGCTGCGCGCGAGCGAGGGCGTGCTGGATGTGATCCAGCTCCCGGCTTTCGGCAAGAAGGGCCGGCTCGCGACCCAGGTCCAGGTGCTGGCGCGCCCGGAACGGCTGGACGCGGTGATCGAGCGGTGCTTCGCCGAGACCACCACCATTGGCCTGCGCTGGCGGCTCGAGACGCGAGCCGTGCTCGCGCGGGAGGAGGTCAGCGTAGCCACGCCCGAAGGGATGCTCGCGGTCAAAGCTCGTGACCCGGCCGGGCGGCGAGCGCACCGCCAAGGCCCAGATCGAGCCGTTGCGGGAGAGCCCGGAGGGTCACGCGGCGCGCGCCGGCAGGCGACGGGACGCCGAGGCCGAGGCTTTGAGGAGCGAGCAGGATGACCGGCTCGATTGAGCGCGAGGCGGCCGCGTTGGATGCGGCGCTCGGGAACATCGGCGAGGTCGCGATCGCGGTCAGCGGCGGGGTCGACAGCATGACGCTCGCGGTGATCGCCGGCCGCCGCCTCGGGCGTGGGGCGGAGATGCTGCACGCGGTCTCGCCCGCGGTGCCGCCGGAGGCGAGCGCCCGGGTGCGCGCCTATGCGGTCCGCGAGGGCTGGCGGCTCGAGGTGATCGATGCCGGCGAGTTTTCCGACGCCAACTACCTCAGCAACCCGGCCAACCGCTGCTTTTTCTGCAAGACCAACCTCTACGGCACGATCGCCCTGCGCACGCGCGCGACGATCTGCTCGGGCACCAATCTCGACGATCTCGCCGACTGGCGCCCGGGGCTCGAGGCGGCCAAGGCGCACCAGGTCCGCCATCCCTATGTCGAGGCCGGGATCGACAAGGCGGGCGTGCGGGCGCTCGCCCACAGCCTGGGCCTGGACGATCTGGCCGAGCTGCCGGCCGCCCCTTGCCTCTCGAGCCGGCTCGAGACCGGCATCCGGGTCACGGCCGGGCGGCTTCAGCTGGTGCACGCGGTCGAGCGGCTGATCCAGCGCGAGCTCGCGCCCGGGACGGTGCGCTGCCGGGTGCTCAAGGACGGCATCGCGATCCAGCTCGATGCCGAGGGCCTGAGCCGAATCCTGAGCGCGCCCGCCGCCCCGGTCCGCCATGAGATCGAGCGGCTGCTCGCCCGGCATGGCCACACCGCGCCGGTGCGCTACCAGCCCTACCGGATGGGCAGCGCGTTTCACCGACCGCCGGTCCATGGCTGACGTCACCTTCGACTGGCAGCGGCGCGAGCGGATCGGCCTTGCCGAGGCGGTGCTGTGCGCGGGCAAGACCGCGGTCCAGGTCGGCGAGACGATCGCGCTCGCGCGGGCGCGCCGCGCGGCGCTGCTCCTGACCCGGCTCAGCCCTGAGCTGCTCTCGGAGCTGGCGCCGGCGGAGCTGGCAGTGCTCGACTACGATCCGCATTCGCGGACTGCGATCCTGGGGGCGCCGCCCGAGCCCGCGGGCGAGCCCTCGGTCGCGGTCGTGACCGCCGGCACCAGCGATCTGCCGGTCGCGCGCGAGGCGATCCGCACGCTCGCCTTCTATGGCGTCGCCGCGCGCGAGATCGCCGACGTCGGGGTCGCCGGCCTCTGGCGCATCCTCCGGCACGAGGAGGAGCTCCGGCGCTATCCGGTGGTGATCGTGGTCGCCGGCATGGAGGGCGCCCTGTTCAGCGTGGTCGCGGGCCTGGTCGGCGGGGTCGTGATCGCGGTGCCGACCTCGACCGGCTACGGCATCGCGCGCGCCGGCGAGACCGCGCTCCATGCGGCGCTGGCGAGCTGCGCGCCGGGTCTGGTCGTGGTCAACATCGACAACGGCTACGGCGCCGCCAGCGCCGCCCTGCGCGTGCTCGCGGGCCACGTCCGCATGCCGGCAGCCAAGGCTCAGTCGGAGCCGGCTTCGGCATAGGGCCTGGGGACGTCTGGCGGCGCCGCGACCCCGGCCCGGCATTCGGCGAGCAGCCAGTCGCGGAAGCGGGCGATCTTGCGGCGCTCGGCCTGGTCACGAGCGGCGACCAGATAGAAGTCGCCATCGCCGCCGAGATGGAGGGCGAGCGGTGCGGCGAGGCGGGAGGCGGCGAGGCCGTCGACCACGAAGGGCGTGTGCCCGATCGCGACGCCGAGCCCCGCGATCGCCGCCTCGAGGGCGTGGCTGGAGCTTGCGAAGGTCAGCCAGCCGCGCGGCTCGAGCGCCGGCACGCCGGCGGCGGCGAGCCAGCGCTGCCAGTCGCGATCGCGGGGCTCGGCCTCGACCCTGATCAG
Organism: uncultured Alphaproteobacteria bacterium; assembly: GCA_963756905.1. Lineage (GTDB taxonomy): Bacteria > Pseudomonadota > Alphaproteobacteria > Geminicoccales > Geminicoccaceae > DATAOG01. Next base: position 54,207 of record CAVWPO010000014.1, on the reverse strand, counting down.
CACGTGGCCCGCGAGATCGGCGGCCCGCCGCACCGGCCGGCGCGCCAGCAGGGCCGGGCTCGCCACCGGAAAGATCTGGTTCTCGATCAGGAAATCGGCGCGGCAGCCGGGCCAGCGGCCGGAGCCGGCGCGGATCGAGAGGTCGACGTCCTCGCGCGCGAGGTCGACCAGGCGCGAGGTGGTGAGCAGGCGGACCTCGAGGTCCGGGTGGGCGCGCTGGAAGCCGGCAAGGCGCGGGATCAGCCAGCGCTGGGCGAAGGTCGCGAGCAGCGAGAGCGTCAGCACGCGGGGCTCGCTGCCGGCGCGGAGCAGCGCCTCGGTCGCGGCGTGCAGCTCGGCGAACGCCCGCTGCAGCCTTGCGGCATAGAGCTCGCCCGCAGGGGTCAGCACGAGGCCGCCCGCGACCCGGCGCAGGAGCGGCCGCTCGAGGAAGGCCTCGAGCCGGCGCAGCTGCTGGCTGACCGCGGGCTGGCTGACGCCGAGCTCGGCCGCGGCACGGGTGACGCTGCCCAGGCGCGCCGTCGCCTCGAAGGCGCGCAGGCTCGGGAAGGCCGGCAGGCGGGCGGGCATGCGCCCAAGCATAAGCCATGCTTATGAGTGCGGCGACATTCTAATTTGCGCTGCCCGCGATCCTGGGCACAACTAGGCGAGGACTGCATAAGCAGCGCCCCCGCCCCCCGCCCCGCCCTCGTCCGGCGGTCCGACGCCGAGGAGGCACGACTTGCAACTCTGGGTCCCGATCACGATCGGCGCCGCCTTCTGCCAGAACCTGCGCTCGGCGCTGCAGAAGCATCTGAAGGGGCAGCTCAGCACGACCGGGGCGACCTTCGCCCGCTTTGCCTATGCGGCGCCGCTCGCCGCCCTCTACGCGATGGGCCTCGCCCTGCTCGCGGGCTTCGAGGTGCCGAGGCCCAATCCGACCTTCCTCGGCTACGCCCTGGTCGGCGGGCTCGCCCAGATCACCGCGACCGCGCTGCTCGTGCATCTGTTCTCGTTCCGCAACTTCGCGGTCGGCACCGCCTATTCCAAGACCGAGACCGTGCAGACCGCGATCTTCGGCATCCTGCTGCTGGGCGATCCCCTGCGCCTGGGCGGGGCGCTCGCGATCCTCGTGAGCCTGGTCGGGGTCATGGCGATCGCCGCGGCCAGGACCCGGGTCAGCCTTGCGAGCCTCCTGCTCAGCTGGACCGACCGGACCGCGCTGATCGGCATGGCCTCGGGGGCGTTCTTCGGCATCTCGGCGGTCTCCTACCGGGGCGCCTCGCTCGCCTTGGACGACGTCGGCTTCCTGATGCGCGCGGCCTTCACGCTCGCCTGCGTGACCGTGTTCCAGACCCTGGTCATGGCGATCTACATGCGCCTGCGCGAGCCCGGCCAGCTCTCCGCGGTGTTCCGCTCGTTCCGGGTCTCGGGCTGGGTCGGCCTCTCGGGCATGCTCGCCTCGGCCGGCTGGTTCACCGCGATGACGATCCAGAACGCCGCCTACGTGCGCGCGCTTGGCCAGATCGAGCTGGTCTTCACCTTCGCCGCCTCGACGCTGTTCTTTCGCGAGCGCACGACCCCGATCGAGCTGCTCGGGATTGGCCTGGTGATCTCCGGAATCTTGATCCTGCTGCTGCACTGAGCCGGCCGCCAGGGCGGTTCCGGCCCCTAGCCCTGGTACTCCAGGACGAACAGGCCGCCGTTGTAGTCGTTGCTGTAGACCAGGCCGTCGGCGGTGACGAACACGTCGCAGGACTGGATCACGCGCGCGCGGTTGGGGCGCTGGTCGACCAGGCGCACCGGTTGCGGCGGCACGAAGGCCGCGGTCTCGACCGGGCGGTACTGGTCGCGGATGTCGAACACCCGGACCCCGGCGTTCTGGTAGGTGGCGAAGATCAGCTCGGAGCTGACCAAGCTGCCGGGCCGGTTCTCGTGGATGTTGTGGGGGCCGAAATGGCCGCCCTTGGCGACGTAGTCGGCCTCGGCCGGCGTCGGGAAGGTCGAGATGCTGACCGGGTTCGCGGGCTCCCGGAGGTCGAACAGCCAGATCAGCTTGAGGCCGTCCTCCTGATGGTCGAGGACCGCCTCGTCGAGCACGACCAGAAGGTCGCGGTCGGGCAGCGGCAGGCAGTTGTGGGTGCCGCCGCCGAACGGCGGGCTCCAGTTGCGGTGCACGATCAGCTTGGGATCGTTGCGGTCCTTGACGTCGATCATGACGAGGCCCGCGTCGCGCCAGGCGCCGTAGGCGGTATCGCCGCTCACGATCGCGTGGTGCAGGCCGAACCGGCGCTCGGGCGCCCAGGACGGCTGCTCGCCGGCCGCGAGGTTCATGCCGGGCAGCCAGTAGCGGCCGGCCGCGCGCGGCTTGGTCGGGTCGCTGAGATCGACGATCATGAAGATGTAGTCGGAGAAGCCATCCAGCAGCGCCGAGACGTAGGCCCACCTGCCGCCCGTGTACCAGATCCGATGGATGCCGCCGCCCTCGACCGGCATGAAGCCGATCTGGCGCGGCTCGCCGGGCTTCTTGATGTCGTAGACGGACAGGCCCGCGGTCCAGTCGCGCGCCCGGGCGCCGGCCTCGGCGGTGCCGACCGTCTTGCCGAGCGAGCCCTTGTAGTAGGCGTGCTCGTCCTGGAACTCGGCGGCCGCGAACATGTCCTTGGCGTTGATCACCAGCAGCAGGTCGTCCGCCGTCTGCAGGTGGATGTTCCAGGTGTTCGCGGGCGCCTGGACGTAGCCCGCCGCCCGCGGCTGTCTCGGGTCGCGCACGTCGATCACGCTGAAGCCCTTGGAGAACATGTGGCCGACGTAGGCGTAGCCCTTCTCGACCATGAGCTGGACGCCGTCGGGCCGGCCGCCCTGGTCGCTGTAGCCGATCAGGCGCAGGTTCTTCGCATGGTCCGGAACCGGCAGGTCGTTCGCCGCCATCCGAGTTCTCTCCCTCATTGATGCCGAAATCCCGGGGCGACGGGTTGGCCCCGCCGCCCCGGCAATCCTATCAGTCCTTGACGCCCCAGATCTTCTTATAGGCCTCGCGATAGCCGTTGTCCGGGTCGTAGGTGTTGCGCGGCCCGCCGTCGAACTTGATGTTGGAGGGCACGAACAGATGCGCGGGCGCGACGTAGCCCGACGGCTTCTGGCCGGCGAACGCCCGGTTCATCTCGTCGACCACCTGCCAGCCGTGCAGGCGGAGGGGCTCCGCGACCGTGCCGACCTGGTACTGACCGCTGCGGATGCGCTGGAACGCGACCTCGCTGCCGTCGCCCGCGGAGATGTTGTGCGGCGCGCCGTCGCCCGGGATGCCGGCGGACGCGAGCGAGGGCGCCATGAAGTCGAAGTAGAGGTCGTTGATCCCGAGCGCGTGGGTCCATTTGTCGCCGTAGCGCTCCAGGAGCGCTGTGGTCAGGGTCGGCATGCGCGCGGTCACGTCGCTGAGCGGCGTGTCCTCGACCGAGAGCACCTGGCAGCCGCTGCAGCCCTTGATCACCTTGGCCATCTCGTCGGACTTGGCGATCGCGATCTTGTAGATCGAATCGGTGAAGATCACGACGCCCGCCTTGCCGTCGGACTCGGCGATCGCGTAGGAGGCGGCGGCGCGCGCGACCTCGAGCGGGTCGGTCGTGATGTTGGTGAAGACCGGCGGCGAGGTGCTGGGCCCGGCGGTCGCGGTGGCGTGCCAGCCGACCACCACGATGCCCTCCTTGGCGGCCGCCTCGATCACCGCCTTCTGCTCGTTGGCGTCGATCGTGCCGAGCACGATGCCGTCGGGCTTGAGCGCGATCGCCTGGTTGAGCGCCTCGGCGCGGCCCGAGATCGAGGCGTGGCCGTCGATCAGCGAGAAGTTCCAGCCGAGCAGCTTGGCGGCCTCCTCGACCCCCTTGCCGACCCCCAAGGCACCGCCGTTGCGCTGATCGGCGGACGCGTAGACGATCGTCTTGCCGGGCTGGGCCGCAGGTCCCGTGGTCGGGCCGTCCCAGGGCGGGTTGGGCTTGGTGACCTTGGCGACGTAGGCCTTGGCGGCGGCGACCGCATCGTCCGCCGCAGCCGCCGGGCCGCCGACCGTGAGCAGGGCGAGCGCGCCCAGCGCCAGCGCCGATACCGATGTCCTCAACATGACGGAGACCTCCCTGGTTCTGGTTGGATGGCCGGTTCGAGATCGATCATGCGCCCGCCCGCCGGCGTGCGGCCGGCGCCCGGGCCTCGGCGTCGGCGCGCTGGGTGGGCCGCAGGGCATGGCTGCGCTTGCGCTGGGCGTAGCCCGCGAGCCCGATCGCGAGCAAGAGGGTCGCTCCGTTGAACAGCGGCTCGACGTAGAAAAGCGTGCCCATCTGCTGGATGCCCGAGATGCCGACCGCCAGGATCGCGACCCCGATCACCGTGCCCCAGACGTTGACCCGGCCGGGCTTGATCGTGGTCGAGCCGAGGAAGGCGCCGACCAGCGCCGGCAGCAGGAACTCGAGCCCGACGCTCGCCTGGCCGATCCTGAGCTTGGCCGCGAGCACGACGCCCGCCAGGCTGATGAGGAAGCCCGACGCGACGAACGCGCCGATCACGTAGCGCCGGATCGGGATGCCGTTCAGCGCGGCCGCGCGCGGGTTGGCGCCGATCGCGTACAGGCAGCGCCCGATCGGCAGGAACTCGGCGACGATCCAGATGATCAGCGCGGCCGCGAGCACGTAGAAGGCGGCGATCGGGATGCCGAACAGGCGCAGGATGTAGAGGTCGAGGAAGCCGTTGGGCAGGATCCCGATCACCTGGCGGCCTTCGGTGTACCAGAGCGCGATCGCGTAGATCACGGTGCCGGTGCCGAGGGTCGCGATGAACGAATCGATCTGCGCGACCTCGACCAGGAGGCCGTTGATCAGGCCGAGCGCGCAGCCCATCAGCAGCACGAGGACCACCGCGACCGGCCAGTCGAGCCCGAGCTGGGTCTGGAACGCGATCGCCATGACGTGCCAGAGCACGATGCCGTAGCCGGCGGTGAGGTCGATCCGGCCGGCCATCATCGGGATCGTGGCGGCGAGCGAGAGCAGCGCGATCACGGACTTGTCGCCCAGGATCGAGCGCAGGTTGAGCATGGTCGGGAAGGTGCGCGGCAGCAGCAGCGAGAAGAAGATGATCAAGAGGACGGTCAGGATCGGCAGGCCGAACACGGGCAGCAGGCGCGCGATCCGCTGGCCCGGCGAGAGGGCGCGCAATTCCAGCGCGGTCGGCTCGAGCGCGTTCGACTTCAACGACTGCATGCGCCCGCCCCCGCCCCAGTCACGGTCCCGCCCCGGTCACCGTCCCGCCCCGGCCGCCGCCGGGTTCTCCCCCGCCACCGGCGAAGCCGGGGCCGCCGGCAGCGAGGCGACGTGGATCAGCTGCTCGAGCGACAGGCGCTCGCCGCTGAGCTCGGCCACGATCTTGCCGCTGCGGAAGATCAGCGCCCGGTGGCAGATCTCGGCGACCTCCTCGAAATCGGTCGAGATCAGGATGACCGCGAGCCCGCGCGCGACCGCATCGGCCAGCAGACGGTAGATCTCGGCCTTGGCGCCGACGTCGACGCCCGCGGTCGGATCCTCGAGCACCAGCACCCGGCCGCCGACCCGCAGCCAGCGCGCGAGCACCATCTTCTGCTGATTGCCGCCCGAGAGGGTCTCGATCGCGGCCGCGGGATCGTTCGGCTGCAGGCCGACCCTGGCGCCCAGGTCAGCGGTCTCCTGCGCCTCGTCGGCGGGCGCCCGCCATTCCAGCAGTCCCCGCCCGCAGGCGCAGGGATTGAGGAACATGTTTTCGCGGACCGAGAGGCCTGCGGCGATCGAATTGGCGTTGCGATCGCCGGCGACGAAGCCGATCCCCTGGCCGATCGCCCCGTGCGGGCTCGCAAGCTCGAGCGGCGCGCCGTCGAGGCGGACCAGGCCCCGCTCGAGCGGCAGCAGGCCGAACAGGACCCGGCCGACCGTCTCCTGGCCGGCGCCGCGCAGACCCGCGAGGCCGACGATCTCGCCGGCCTCGACGACGAGGTCGAGCGGCCCGACGTCGCCGACCACCAGATCCTCAAAGCGCAGCAGGGCGTCCGCCCGGCTCCGCTCCGGGCGGACGAACAGGGCCTCGGGCGGCCGGCCGATGATCAGCCGGACCAGCTCCGCAGGCGTGGTCGCGGCGCAAGGCCGGACCGCGACCAGGCGGCCGTCGCGCAGCACGGCCAGGCGATCGGCGATCGCATAGACCTCGTCCAGGCGGTGGGAGACGTAGATCATCGCGACGCCGCGCGCTTTCAGCGAGCGCAGCACGGCGAACAGGGTCTCGACCTCGCCCTTGGGCAGGCTCGCGGTCGGCTCGTCGAGCACCAGCACGTCGGCCCGGGTGCCGAGCGCGCGCGCGATCGCGACCAGCGATTTCTCGGTCCGGCTCAGGTCCTGCACGCGCGCCTCGGGCTGGATGCCATCGGCGACCAGCGCCAGCGACCGGCGCGCCTGGTGCTCGACCGCCGCCCAGTCGATCAGGCCCAGGCGCTTGGGAAAGCCCTGGGCCATCGCGATGTTCTCGGCCACGGTCATCCACTCGATCAGGCCCAGGTCCTGATGGATGAAGGCGATCGAGCCCGCGTCCTTGCGCGGATCGTAGGCGGCGCCGCCCCGGCGCATGTGGCCGGCGTCGGGCGCGTAGACGCCCGCCAGCATCTTGATCAGGGTCGACTTGCCGGCGCCGTTCTCGCCGAGCAGCGCCAGGATCTCGCCCGGCCTGAGCTCGAGGTCGATCCGGTCGGCCGCGAGCGTGCCGCCGAAGCGCTTGGTCAGCCCGCAGAACTCGAGCACCGGCGCCGCCATCGCCGCGCCCGACCGGGCGAGCGGATCGACCGTGATCGGCGCTCCCTGCATGGTTGGCCTCCCGACCGGGGCGGGCGCCGGCCGCACGCGGTCGCGTCCGGCGCCTGCCCCAGGAGCTATCTATGGGCGACGATCGAGGCCTGTCCACGATTTTCCAGGTCCGGCGGCCGCGCGCCGCGGCGCTGGGACATGGGGACGCTACACGGCGACCCAATGTCGCGTGCGCTGCAGCAATGAGGGCGGTTGTACGGGCTTTGCGGCGTAGCTACGTGTAGCGGCGCCCGGCGGGGCGCCGGCCCCTGGCCCGGGCGCCCGTCCGCCGCGCTCGTCGCCGCCAACGGACCGGACCCATGGATCACCTCGACAGCCTCGAAGCCGAGAGCGTCTACATCCTGCGCGAGGCGTTCGCCAAGCTCGACCAGCTCGCGATCCTGTGGTCGCTCGGCAAGGACAGCAACGTCGTGCTGTGGCTGACCCGCAAGGCCTTCCTCGGCCATGTGCCGCTGCCGGTCCTGCACGTCGACACCGGCAAGAAGTTCCCCGAGATGTACGCCTTCCGCGAGCGCTACAGCAAGGAGTGGGGCTTGAAGCTCCTGGTCGAGCCCTGCCCGCCGGTCGAGCAGATGGACCCGACCCTGCCGCCGGCCGCGCGCTCGGCCGCGCGCAAGACCGCGGGTCTCAACGGCGCGCTCGCCAGGCACGGCTTCCAGGGGCTGATCGCCGGCATCCGGCGCGACGAGGAGGGCACCCGCGCCAAGGAGCGCTACTTCAGCCCCCGCACCAAGGACAACCGCTGGGATCTGAAAGACCAGCCGCCCGAGTTCTGGAACCAGTACATGACGAGCTTTCCACCCGGGACCCACGTCCGGGTGCATCCTTTGCTGCACTGGAGCGAGGTCGACATCTGGCGCTACACGCGGCGCGAGAGCATCCCGCTGATCGACCTGTATTTCTCCAGGAACGGCAAGCGCTACCGCTCGCTCGGCGACCAGGACATCACCTCCCCGGTCGCGAGCGAGGCGGCGACGCTCGATGAGATCATCGCCGAGCTCGAGACGACGCGGGTCGCCGAGCGCAGCGGCCGCGCCATGGACCACGAGGCCGAGGACGCCTTCGAGCGCCTGCGCGCCGAAGGCTACATGTGAGCGCGCTCCGGATGGCCATGCCCGGCGCCCGCCCCAAGCTTCGGATCGTGATCGTCGGCCACGTCGATCACGGCAAGTCGACCCTGGTCGGCCGGCTGTTCCACGACACCGGGTCCCTGCCCGAGGGCAAGCTCGAGACGATCCGGGCGGTCTGCGAGCGGCGCGGCATGCCGTTCGAATGGGCGTTCCTGATGGACGCGCTCCAGGCCGAGCGCGATCAGGGCGTGACCATCGACACCGCCCAGATCCAGTTCCGCACCGACGCCCGCGACTACGTCATCATCGATGCGCCCGGCCACAAGGAGTTCCTCAAGAACATGGTGACCGGCGCGGCCAGCTCCGAGGCCGCGCTGCTGCTGATCGACGCCGAGGAAGGCGTGCGCGAGCAGTCCTACCGGCACGGCTATCTGCTCCACCTGCTGGGCGTGCGCCAGGTCGCGGTCCTGGTCAACAAGATGGACCTGGTCGGCTACAGCGCCGACCGGTTCGGCGCGGTCGCCGAGCAGTACCGCGCCTATCTGGCAAGCCTGGGCGTCGAGCCTGTGGGCTTCATCCCGATCTCGGCGCGCGAGGGCGACAACATCGTCGCCCGCTCCAGGGTCATGCCCTGGTACCAGGGGCCGACCGTGGTCAAGGCGCTCGATCAGTTCGTCTCCGAGCCGGGCCAGGCCGAGCGGCCGCTGCGGCTGCCGATCCAGGACGTCTACAAGTTCGACCAGCGCCGGATCCTGGTCGGGCGGCTCGAATCGGGCCGGCTCGCGGTTGGCGATCAGCTGCTGTTCTCGCCCTCCAACAAGACCGCCAAGGTCAAGTCGCTCGAGGCCTGGAGCGTGCCCGAGCAGCCGGCCGAGGCCCTGGCCGGGCACTCGGTCGGGATCACGCTCGACGAGCAGATCTTCGTCGAGCGGGGCGAGGTGGCGTCCCACGCAGAGCAGCCGCCGATCGAGAGCAACGTGTTCCGCGGCCGCCTGTTCTGGCTCGGCCGCAAGCCGCTGGCGGTGGGCAACCGCTACACCTTGAAGCTCAACACCAGCGAGACCGAGGTCGCGGTGCAGTCGATCGAGCGGGTGATCGACACGGGCGACCTGTCGTCCGGGCCGGCCGAAGTGGTCGAGCGCAACGCGGTCGCCGAGGTCGTGCTGCGCACGCGCGGACTTCTCGCGCTCGACGAACATCGGAATAATCCCGCAACCGGGCGGTTTGTCCTGGTTGAGGACTTCGTGCCGGTCGGCGGTGGCATCATCTCGATGGATGGCTACCCCGATCAGCGCGAGTTGATCACCCGGCGGGCGACCAACATCACCGCCGTCGGCCACACGGTATCGCGCGAGGCGCGCGGATTGCGCAACGGCCACAAGGGTGGCGTGCTCTGGTTCACGGGCCTGTCGGGAGCCGGCAAGTCGACCCTGGCGCTCGCCCTCGAGGCGCGCCTGTTCGCCAAGGGCTACCACGTCTACGTGCTCGACGGCGACAACGTGCGCGGCGGCCTGAACGCCAATCTCGGCTTCTCGCCGGAGGACCGCGCCGAGAACATCCGGCGGGTGAGCGAGGTGGCCGGGCTGTTCGCCGATGCCGGGTTCGTCGTGATCAGCTCGTTCATCTCGCCCTATCGGGCGGACCGCGAGCGGGCGCGCCAGGCGGCCGGCGGCTCGTTCCACGAGGTCTACATCGAGGCGCCGCTGGCGCTCTGCGAACAGCGCGACCCCAAGGGCCTCTACCGGCGCGCGCGGACCGGCGAGATTCCCGAGTTCACCGGGATCAGCTCGCCCTACGAGCCGCCCGAGGCGCCCGAGCTGGTCCTGCGCACCGACCTTTTGGACGTCGAGGAGTGCCTGAGCGAGCTCGCGGCCTACGTCGAGCGCGCCTTCGCCCCGGACAGCTGAGCATGGACCACGCCCGCCTGCTGCCGGAGATCGTGGCGCTTGCCGAGCGCGCCGGCGCGGTCATCCTCGAGCACTATCGCGAGGGCGTCGAGGTGCGCGCCAAGGCCGACGCCTCGCCGGTCACGGTCGCCGACGAGGCGGCCGAGGCGGTGATCCTGGCCGGCCTCGCCGGGCTCACGCCTGAGACCCTCGTGGTCGCCGAGGAGACGGTCGCCGCCGGCCACGTGCCCGAGCTCGACGAGCGGCCGTTCTGGCTGGTCGACCCCCTGGATGGCACCAAGGAGTTCCTGAGCCGGAACGGCGAGTTCACGGTCAACATCGCGCTGATCGAGGGCCGCGAGCCGGTGCTCGGCGTGGTGCTCGCGCCGGCGCTCGGCAAGGTCTGGTGGGGCGCCCGCGGCCTCGGGTCGATGACCCGCGACGGCGGCGCCGCCCGCGTCATCGCCGCGCGGCCGCGGCCGGCGAGCGGTGCGGTCGCGGTCGCCTCGCGCTCGCACAGCGATGCCGAGACCGAGGCCTTTCTCGACCGGGAGGGCGTCGCCGAGCGGATCTCGGCCGGCAGCTCGCTCAAGTTCTGCCTGATCGCCGAGGGCCGGGCCGACCTCTATCCGCGCTTCGGCACCACCATGGAGTGGGACACCGCCGCCGGGCACGCGGTGCTGGTCGCGGCCGGCGGCCGGGTCACGACCCGGGACGGCGCGCCGTTCCTCTACCGCAAGCCCGCCTTCCGCAACCCGGGCTTCATCGCCCGCGGCGCCTGACCCAACGGGCCTCGCCACGGGCGCCGGGCGGCACGCCGTCGCCGCCCGTTCGCCCCTTGGGCTTCAAGCCGCGCGCGCGACCGCCGCCCGGCGCAGGGCCGGCAGCATGTCCTCGGGTTCCGGCCGCAGCGTGTAGTCCGGGCTGACATTGGCGTAGCGGATCACGCCGTCCTGCCCGATCACGTAGCGGGCGGGGATCGGCAGGGTCCAGGACGGCTCGCCGTTGATCAGCGGCAGGTCGTTGCCGAGCTGCTTGTAGAGCTCGATCAGGTAGTCGGGCAGGTGGTAGCGCAGCCCGAACGCCGCCGCGACCTCGTTGCCCTGGTCGCTGAGGATCGGGAAGGTCAGCCCGTTCTGGCGCGCCGACTTGCGGCTGTTGGCGGCGCTCTGCGGCGAGATCGCGACCAGGGAACCGCCGAACTCCTCGATCTGGGGCAGGAACGCCTCGAGCGCCTGCAGCTCGGTGTTGCAGTAGGGGCACCAGACCCCGCGGTAGAAGCTCACCACGAGCGGGCCGCGGGCCAGAAGATCGGCCGACCTGACGATTTCGGCGCTGCCGTCGGGAAGCGCGAACTCGGGCGCCGGGTCGCCGACCTTGCGGGCGCGCTCGGCCTGGCCCGAGGCCTTGAGCTCGGCCGTGGCGCGGTGCATCGTCTCGATCACCGAGCGCGGCACCCGGTAGGGCGGCTTGCCGGCCTCGAAATCGGCCTTGAAGGCATCCAGCTTGGCTTGCAGCGACATGGCTCGGCTCCGTTCGGATTGGGATGGATCTCTCCAAGCAACTTGAATCATGTGCGGGCTGAGGGGTATCCCCTTCGCAGCCATAGGACCTATTCACGCCACGAATGAGCGACCGGCTGCGTGAGATCGAAGTGTTCGTCCGGGCCGCGGAGACCGGCAGCCTTTCGCGCGCGGGTCGGGAACTCGGTCTCTCGCAGCCCTCCGCGTCCCGGCTGGTCGCCGCGCTGGAGGAGCGCCTGGGCGTCCGATTGCTGCTGCGCACGACGCGGCGCGTGTCGCTGACCGAGGCGGGGGCCGCCTATCTGGAGCGGGCGCGCGGCGGGCTGCTCGAGCTCGGCGAGGCGGCCGCCGCCGCGCGCGGCGCCGAGGGCCTCCAGGGTGTTCTGCGGGTGGCGCTGCCGGTCGCCTTCGGCGCCGGCGAGGTGGTGCCGCGGCTGCCGGCCTTTCTCGCGCTGCACCCGCGCCTCAAGGTCGAGCTCCTGATGGCCGACCGGCGCCAGGACCTGGTCGAGGAGGGCGTGGATCTCGCCCTCCGGCTCGGCCCGCTGCCGGATTCGAGCTTCGTCGCGCGCCGTCTCGCGAGCGCGCCGCGCTGGCCCGTGGCGGCGCCCGCTTACCTCGCGAGCCGCGGCGAGCCCTTGACCCCGCGCGATCTCGCAGCCCACGACTGCATCCTCGGGCCGCTCGGCTCGGCGCCCGACGACTGGGTCTTCCAGGACCCGTCGGGCGCTGCCATCTCGGTCGCGGTCCAGGGACGGGTGCGGATGGATTCGGCTGCGGGCGTGATCGCTGGCCTCGAGGCCGGCCTCGGGATCGGCATCGCCTCGCTCTGGATGTGCCGCGCGCAGCTGGCCGCCGGATCGCTGGTGCCGCTCCTTGCTGGCTATCCCCTCCGTCCGGCCGAGCTCTACGCCATCTTTCCGGCCGGCCACCGGGCCTCGAGCAAGGCCAGGGCATTCGCAGACCACCTGCAGACGGCGCTCGCGACCGAGCTGCCCGTCCTGCCCGGTCCCGACGCCACCCGCGCCCCGCTCTGAGCTTTCGGCAGCCGCCAAACAGGCTTTGCCAAAGCGTCGCCGACGCGGTAGTGAGCCCCCTGGCTCGCTCGAAGCGATCGGCAAACGACGGCGGCGCGGGCGAACCTCGTGCGGAACTCATGCTCAAGAGCCACCTGGTCCGGCTGGCGGCGGTGATCGCCGCTTCGGCGATCTTCCAGCTCTCGAACGGCGCGCTCGGCACGCTGCTGCCGGTCCGGCTCGGTCAGGCGGCCGCCGGGGAGTTCGCGACCGGCCTGATCGCCACCGCCTATGCCGGCGGCTTCCTGATCGGCTGCCTGATCGGCGCCCGGGTGATCCGCACGGTCGGCCACATCCGCGCCTTCGCGACCTTCGCCGCGACTGCCGCGGTCGCTTCGCTGCTGTTCCAGCTGGGAGTCGACACCACGCTCTGGTTCGCGCTCCGCGTGGTCCACGGCATCTGCATCGCCGGCCTCTCGACCGTGGTCGACAGCTGGATCAACGATCGCACCCCCAACGCCGCGCGCGGCCGGGTGATCGCGCTCTACACCATCACCATCACGCTGGCGCTGACCGGCAGCCAGTTCCTGATCGGCCTGTTCGACGTCGCCTCGGCGCCGCTGATCATGGTCGTGAGCGGGCTGTTCTCGCTGGCCCTGATCCCGGTCTCGCTGACCCGCGCCGAGACGCCCTCCCAGCCGAAGGTGGTGAGCGTCAGCGTGCGCCACCTCTACCACGTCGCGCCGGTCGCCGCGGTCGGCTGCTTCGCGGTCGGCTTCATGAACACCGCGGTCATGAACATCACGCCGTATTTTCTCAGCAAGGCGGCGGTGCCGGCGGCCACCATCGGCCTGCTGATGGGCATGATCCAGTTCGGGCGGCTGGGCCTGCAATGGCCGATCGGCCTGTTGTCCGACCGGATCGACCGGCGGCTCGTGATCCTCGGCGCCTCGGCGGCGATCGGCGTGATCATGCTGGCGCTGACCCTGGTCGGCCGGGCCAAGGGGGCGGCGCTGCGCGGCGAAAGCGGCGAACTGGTGCGGCTCGGCATCGTCGCGCTGTTCTGCCTCTGGGGCGGCTTCGCGCTCACCCTCTATGCGATCTGCGTCGCCCACGCCCAGGACCGCGGCGCGCCGGGCGAGGCGGTCGCCCTGACCAGCTCGCTGCTGTTCGCCTGGGCGGCCGGCGCCACGGTCGGCCCGCTGGTCGTGGGGCTCGCGATGGAGCTGGCTGGGCGAGCGCATGCTGTTCGTGTTCGCGGCCGGGGTGGCCCTGCTCCTGGCGGCGTTCACCGGCTGGCGGCTCGTGCTGCGCGAGCGGCCGCCGGCCGAGGAGCGGAGCGGGTTTGCGGGCGTGCCGATCACGAGCCCGGTGATCGCCGAGCTCGGACCCGGCGAGCCCGGCCCGGCGCCGGCCGTCGCCGGGGAGCGGATCGCGGCTGCCGAGTGAGCAAGGCCGGGGTCAAAGTAGGCCCGCGAGCCCGGCGCCGGTCCGGCAGGTCTGGCAGAGGCCGCGCACCTCGACCGTCTCCCTGGCGACCGCGAAGCCCTGGCCCTGCGCCTGCTCGGCGATCGCCACCTGGATCGCCGGCGCTTCGAACTCGCTGACCGAGCCGCAGGCATCGCAGATCAGGAACTGGCCCTCATGGGCGGCGTCCGGGTCCGGGCAGCCGACGTAGGCGTTCAGGCTCTCGAGCCGGTGCACGAGCCCATGCGCCATGAGAAAGTCGAGCGCCCGATAGACCGTCGGCGGCTTGGCCGTGCCCGCGGCGCTGCCGAGCTCGTGCAGGATGTCGTAGGCCTTGACCGCCGCGTGGCCCTGCCAGACCAGCTCGAGCACCCGGCGGCGCAGGCGGGTCAGGCGCGCGCCCCGCCGCATGCAGAGCACGGCCGCCTTGGCCAGCGCGTCGTCGACGCACTGCTCATGGTCGTGATGGCTGTCGACGAGGTCCAAGGCCGGTGATCCGGTTGCCGCCTGCTCTGCTAGATTGTTACTCCATCGGCCGGCGTAAAGGAATCGCGTCGCGGCGCGCTTGCGCAGGCCCGGCGCCCGCCGGTAGTCTCGGCGGCGCGCCGACGACCAGCCGGGGGGGCATCATGGCGGCCGACGAGCGGACCCTGAAGACGGTCCTGAGCGAAGAGCGGATTCCGACCCACTGGTACAATCTCGCGGCCGATCTGCCGCGGCCGCCGGCGCCGCCCTTGCATCCGGGGACGCTGCAGCCGATCGGCCCCGCGGAGCTCGCACCCCTGTTCCCGATGGCGCTGATCCTCCAGGAGGTGAGCCAGGAGCGCGCGATCGAGATCCCGGATGCGGTCCGCGACGTCTATCGCCTGTGGCGGCCGACGCCGCTCTACCGGGCGCGCCGGCTCGAGCGCTTCCTCGATACCCCGGCCCGGATCTACTACAAATACGAGGGCGTGAGCCCGGCCGGCAGCCACAAGCCGAACACCGCGGTGCCCCAGGCGTACTACAACAAGGAGGCGGGCATCACCCGGATCGCGACCGAGACCGGCGCCGGCCAGTGGGGCTCGGCGCTGGCGCTGGCCGGCAGCCTGTTCGGGCTCCAGGTCGACGTCTACATGGTCCGGGTCAGCTTCGAGCAGAAGCCCTATCGCCGGGCGCTGATGGAGAGCTACGGCGCCCGCTGCGTCGCCTCGCCGTCCAATGAGACCGAGGCCGGCCGCAAGATCCTGGCCGCGCACCCGGACAGCACCGGCTCGCTCGGGATCGCGATCTCCGAGGCGGTCGAGATGGCGGCCAGGCGCGACGACACCCACTATGCGCTCGGCAGCGTGCTCAACCACGTGCTGCTGCACCAGACCGTGATCGGCCAGGAGGCGATCGCTCCAGCTCGAGCAGGCGGGCGACTACCCGGACGTGGTGGTCGGCTGCACCGGCGGCGGCTCGAACTTCGCCGGCATCGCGTTCCCGTTCCTGGGCGCCATGCTGCGGGGCGGCCGCAAGGTCGAGGTGATCGCCTGCGAGCCTTCGGCCTGCCCGTCCTTGACCCGCGGCAGGTTCGCCTACGACTTCGGCGACACCGGCCATCTGACGCCCTTGGTCAAGATGCACACGCTGGGCTCGGAGTTCATCCCGCCCGGCTTCCACGCCGGCGGCCTGCGTTACCACGGCATGGCGCCGATGGTGAGCCACCTGCTCGACCTCGGCCTGATCGAGGCCAAGGCTTACCACCAGGTCGAATGCTTCAAGGCCGGCATCGACTTCGCCAGGGTCGAGGGCGTGCTGCCGGCGCCCGAGGCCAACCACGCGGTCAAGGGTGCGATCGACCAGGCCTTGAAGTGCAAGGCGGCTGGCGAGAGCAAGGTGATCCTGTTCAATCTGTGCGGCCACGGCCATTTCGACATGCAGGCCTACGCCGATTACTTCGCGGGCAAGCTCACCGACCAGAGCTACGACGAAGCCGACCTCCAGGCCTCGCTCGCGCACCTGCCGCAGGTGGCGGCCGCATAGCGCCCGCGCCTCCCGCCGGGCCACCCGGGAAGCGCGCCCTTCTGTGAGCTGCTTCACGTTCGCTACGGTTGGCGACGCCGTACCGTCCCATGATCACGGCAACTCTGGGCGGCCGTTCTCATTTGGTTGCCGCCCGTACATGGGACATGATCATGCGATACCTGTTCGGATCGGCTGTCGTCCTCCTTGCTCTGGCGCAGACGCCGGCAGTCGGCAAGGGCATCCAGCTCGACTCGCGCGAGTACAAGATGATGCTCCAGCAGGAGCACTTCGCCGGCGGCACCCCCGCGCAAGGCGTGACCGGGCTCGTCGATCAACTCGTGCCCGCGGTCCGTGGGAGCTTCGGCGACGACGCGGCCGATGAGCTCGGGAGAAAGGGCTTCGAGCTCAAGGAGCGGCGCCTCGTGCGCTTCTGGGACACGCGCGCCTGCACGCTCGGTGGAGACGGCTTCGCCCTGCGCGAGCGCGTGGATCTCGACCAGCACGGCCGGCCGGCGGACGAGCACGAGCTGACGCTCAAGTTCCGCAGCCCGGACCTGTTCCTGGCGGCCGCCATGGGCCTGGACGATCACGCCGGCGGACATGGCGACAAGAGCAAGTTCGAGGAGGACGTGGGCGCTCTCGCGGTGCGCGATGCGTCCAAGCAGATGGTGGTGGCCGTGCCGGCTTCGAGCAGGGCCCAGTTCTCGCGCTCGTTCAAGCGCGCGGTCGCGGCCGATGGCGCGCCGCGGACCCTGGACGAGGTCGACCGGCTGTATCCGGGCTTCGCTGACGATCTGCGGCTGGTGGCGGGACCGATCGACATGGCCGCGGCGCTCGAGGCCGGCGCGGACTTTCGCGAGCTCGTCTACGAGAGTTCCAAGCTGTCCGTCGGCGGCGATGCCAAGGCCGAGTTCGCGCTCACGATCTGGTATCGGGGTGCGGATGCCGCCCCGGCGCTCGCGGAGATCTCGTTCGCCTACGCCACCGACGACGGCGCCGTGACCGGCGAGACCGCCCACCGGGCACGCGAGCTGCTGCTCGCCATGCAGGCGATGACCTGGGCAGACCCCGCGGCGCCGACCAAGACCGCGCAGGCCGACTGCGTCGATTGAACCGGCCGCTCGAAGGCAGCTGCGTCGACGCCCCGGCGCCTGCGGCCAACCACGCGGTCAAGGCGCGATCGACCAGGCCTTGAAGTGCAAGGCGGCCGGCGAGAGCAAGGTGATCCTGCTCAACCTCTGCGGCCACGGCCACTTCGACATGCAGGCCTACGCCGATTACTTCGCGGGCAAGCTCACCGATCAGAGCTACGACGAAGCCGACCTCCAGGCCTCGCTCCCGCACCTGCCCGGGTCGCGGCCGCCTAGGATCGCCCTCCACACTCCGACGGCGGCGTCGTCCGCCGCCCCGATCGCCCAATCCCGCGGCCCGATCGGGCTGACCGACGCGACCTGCGGCGCGTGCCGCGGCGGATGCAAAGCCAAGCGAAGCGGAACCAACGGCGCGCGGTCCGGGTTTTGCAATGGCGTTCTGTCGACAACCGTCACCAGCGCGCCGAGCCGTCCAGACCGAGACTGGCTGCTCCGCCAGCTCGTCGGCGGGCGGCGTCGGAGAGCGGGCTGACGAGGATCGGAGATGAGCATGACCTGGTCCCGCACCGCCGCCGAGGTCGCTCGCCGCCCCCCAACCGGTCGCCACTCGCAACTCGCTCTGGCAGATCGCGCGGGAGCTTGCTGCCGCGCTCGGCCGGGACGAT
Organism: uncultured Alphaproteobacteria bacterium; assembly: GCA_963756905.1. Classification (GTDB taxonomy): domain Bacteria; phylum Pseudomonadota; class Alphaproteobacteria; order Geminicoccales; family Geminicoccaceae; genus DATAOG01. The sequence goes on along the minus strand of CAVWPO010000014.1, from coordinate 36,655 downwards.
CCCGTCGCCCATCGCTATCTGCTGCTGCTGCGCTTTGCGCTCGCCAACAGCATTGCGCTGGCTCTGGTCGGCGCGGCCGCGGGCCAGGGCTGGATCGGCGCCCTGCTGGCCGCCGACGGCAGCATCTATTCGGTGGCGATCGTGGCGGTGTTCGCGGTCGGTCTGTTGTGGAGCGTGCAACGGATCACCCAGCTCAGCCGGGCGCTGAACGAGGTCAAGGCTTACGAGCTCGATCGGCGCGCGCCGGCGCCGGCCTATCTGCGCGCCGTCGAGCGCCACGACGGCGAGAGCCGCGCGATCCTCGCCTCGACCCTGCGGCTGCGGCTGGCGGCGCGGATCGCGCCGGTCCGGCACATCGCCAACAGCCTGGTCCTGCTCGGGCTGACCGGCACCGTGATCGGCTTCATCATAGCACTCTCCGGGGTGCACCCCGATGCCGCGACCGACGTCAGCGCGATCGGCCCGATGATCTCGACCCTGATCCGGGGCATGTCGATCGCCCTCTACACGACGCTGGTCGGCTCGCTCCTGAACATCTGGCTGATGGTCAACGTCCGGTTGCTCGAAGGCGGCACGATCAAGCTTCTGACCGCCACGGTCGAGCTTGGTGAGCGCCATGCACGGCCTTGACATCTTCGACGACGAGGACGCCGGCAGCACGGTGTTCCGCGACGTCATCATGCTCGCCCTGGTCGGCTTCGTCGCCATGGTGATCCTGATGCTGCCCTACATCCACCCGCCGGGCGCCAAGGCCAGCGACCAGATCGCGCCGCCCGGCAACGTGATCGTCGAGATCCGCTGGCCCGACCAGATCGATGCCGACGTCGACCTCTGGGTGCAGGCGCCGGGCGACGTGCCGGTCGGCTACTCCAACAAGGGCGGGCGGGTGTTCAACCTCCTGCGCGACGACCTCGGCAACCGCAACGACGCGACCGGGCTCAACTACGAGAGCTCCTACTCGCGCGGCATCATCGCCGGCGAGTACACGGTCAACCTGCACCTCTATCGCGATTCCGCGCACGTCTATCCGGTCCCGGTGACCGTGGTCACGAGCGTCAACCGCGGCCCGCAGCAGCACACCCGGCAGCTGCTCGCGAGCAAGGTCGCGCTGACCCATGAGGGCGAGGAGACGACCGTCTACCGGTTCCGCCTGACCGCCGACGGCCAGCTGGTCCCGGGCAGCGTCGACAACCTGTTCAAGGAGCTTCGCACGGGGGGATCGTCATGAGCGACATGAGCCAGCTGTTTGCGGCGACCGTGGCGGTGGCCGGCCTCCTGACCCTGATCAGCCTGTGGACGCCGCGCCGGCTGGCGGTCAAAGGCACGGCGCTCGCGACCGGGGTCCTGCTGCTGCCGCTCAGCTACGCGAGCCTCGTGGATCTGTTGAGCCGGCCCAAGCCGATCGATCTGGAATGGTGGCAGAGCCAGGGCCAGGAAGCGACCGTGCTCGGCTCGCAGCTCAAGGAGGACCAGGGGATCTACCTCTGGCTGCAGCTGCCGGAGGTGGCCGAGCCGCGCAGCTACGTCCTGCCGTGGAGCCGGGCGGCCGCCGAGCAGCTCCAGGCGGCCGAGCGCGCGGCGGCTCAGCAGCAGGGCGGCGGCAGCGTCCGCATGCGCCTGCCGTTCGAGCCGAGCCTCGATGACCGCGAGCCGCTGTTCTACGCCAGGCCGCAGCCGGCGCCGCCGCCCAAGGACATGGCCGATCCGGCGCCCCAGTTCTACCAGCCGCCCGGCCGCGACGCCTGAGACCACCCAGCACGCCACGCGGCTGCCGGCGAAATGGATTGCCAAAAGCCCGCCGCCATGTAACCCTTTGCGTCAGGGAGGTCTGTAACTCTTTATTAACCAAGGGGGGCGATCGTGTGGTCGCTTGAGCACCTTCTGGTTGCCCTTGGCTTAACCGGAGCGCTTTGGCAGTCGCTGTGGCTCTGTCCACGTGTCCGACGCTCGACGTGGACGGGCATCACCGGGAACTGGTTCGAGGACGCTATGAAGACCCTGGCCCCCCTGCTTGCAGCATGGACCGCGATTTTCGCGTTTGGTGCCGCCCAGTCGGCCGCCGATTCTCAAGAACAAAACTTCAAAGACCAGACGCTCTACTTTCAACAAAGCATAGCCAACCTAGACGCCCAGTTGAAACAGCGGAACGAGCAGTTCCAAAAGGAGATCGCTCTTCAGATCGAAGAACTCTACGGGGATCTGCAATTCCAAGCCCTCCGCTATGATGACTGGCGCATAGTGCTGGAAAAGCTTGACGGCAAACACTTCACCCTGCACGACTTTATCATCGAGGCCACCGTTCAGCGTTCGGCAAGTGAGCCGCCGACGATACTGAAAACGCCCACTCTAGACGTCGCACGATGGTATGAGCCGCAGCACCACCAGGTTACAATCCCTGACTTACGTTCTCTCGTTTGGCGTTCGCGGCCAGATGTTTGCCAAAACGCGGAGATCCAACGTGTCTACCTTCGGTTCCTATACCGCGACAAACCCTATCGAGTGCGGGTGTTCCCTGCTGATGCAAGTTAGTCCGTGTGATTCCTTCAATCTAAGTCCAGCAACGACATGCGTGGCGGTCGTCCTTCTATCACTCTTTTGGTCGGCCGCCGCCGAGGCATCGGATTTCCGCTATTGCCAAGACCCCAACTTCCGTGAGCATGCCTGCCTATCACAAGCATCGGAATCCTCAAGTTGCTGGACCAGCTCTCCTCCAGAACTTGGCGAGGTGGAAGGTGCTCGGATTGAAATTTCGCGTTCAACGCTGCACACCATTCAGACGATCTTGGCTGATGATCTGAAAATAGAACAGGATGAAGGCGAAGTGGCACGCCTTGATGATTTGCAACGGACCCTAACAAGGCTAGCTAGTTACTCCAAAGGATTCGATTGTGAAGAGGGCATTGCTTTTCTCTATGATAGGAAAAACTTACATCGAAATAGTGACTGCAGTTTTTACTATCGCCCCATGATCAGTGTCATTGACCGCTTTCTACCCGTGTCGGACAAGGGGGGTGCGGTCAAGCTAAAGGAAAACTATTGTAATGAGCAAGCAGTCGACCTTAGAGATTCCTTTGTTGAAGCTCTTGGGAAAAAATTAGAAGCATCCCTTGGACCGTTCGAGCAGCTATTCTACTCCAAATACCCTGACGCCAGAGTCCGCTCCCTGCATGGCGGCGCAAGCGCCGGTGTGTGGCCTGTTTTTGGTCCGGTTGCGCGAATGGGCGTTGCTGAAATTCAAAAAAGATTCCGGGTTACTCCAGCGTACTTATCCCAGTCGGGGAGTATTTCAACCGAAGCGAAAGACCACTCTGGGAGATAGTGAACAATAGGGACGAGTGGCCTGCCGTCTGGACATTGAACGTGGAGAAGATCCGGGATCCGTCGCAGGTTAGAGAAGGAATTGCTGTTACAGTTCCAGCCAAAATCGACGAGTGGGTTGCAGTGAACGTTGCAGAGGCAAAGAGTGGAAAAGTTGATCTTGCCAGAAAATTACTTGGTGGCGAGGAGTTTGCGCCGATGGTGGAAAAATTTATCGGCCTCGAGCCTCTACAGGATCGACGGGGGGTGATATTTCTGCCTAAGATTGACGGAGAGAGTGTCGTTGGGGCCGCGACAGTCGGCTCATACGAAAATCGCGAGAAGTAGTAAGTTCGGAGGCGCGGCAATTACTGCTTCGCTCCGAACGGATAAGCTCGGAAGTGGGCCGGGCTGGTTACAATCTCAAGTTGCGTCGCGAGATTGCAGGGGGTGCAGTAGAAACGGCCGACCTGCCGAGCGGCTCCAGGAGGCGCGGAGTGGAAGCCGAGCTACCAGGCATGATCCACATGCGCCTGCTGTATTAGTTGAGCATCGAGATTTGTGGGCCGCTGTTCTACGCCAAGCCGCAGCCGGCGCCGCCGCCCAAGGACATGGCCGATCCGGCGCCGCAGTTCTACCAGCCGCCCGGCCGCGACGCCTGAGCCGGGCAGAGAGCAACCGGCGTCGATGGCATTTGCCTGCGTCCTCGCAGCGATCGTTGCGCCCCGGCAGCCGCGCTCGACAAGTCAATTCCTAAGGCAGAGAGGGCGCGAGCTCTGGCTCCACCACCCGCGGGGGCGTGAGTGGTGACGTTCCGGCCGAGTGATGACCGCGTGCCGGGCAGGGCTTGAGCTGCTTGCCGGTTCGACATATCAAAAAACCAGGCTCACGGCGGCGCGCTACGGTGACTGGCCTTGGCCAGGCGTTCCCGAGCGCACCGCCAATTGTCCGTTGCGGCAGCGCATCGCAGCCCAGGGCGTCGATGTGATGGGCTTGCCGGCCCTTGGGCCCGGTCGGCCCGGAGATATGCGGGTATGCGTCCTGCAGACCAGATTTACGATGACGCCTTCTACCGCCGCCAGATGAGCGGCTCGGAAATGGCGGCCGAGATCATCCTGCCGCTGCTGATCGAACCTCTGAGCATACGATCGGTCGTCGACGTCGGTTGCGGCGTCGGCACGTGGCTTGCAGTCGCCAGTCGGCTGGGAGTTCCTGAGATCCGTGGAATCGAAGGCGAGTGGGTCGCCAGGCAACAAAAAAAGATTCCGGACGATTGGCTGATCTACCAGGACCTGAGCCAATCGGTCCGCTTCGATCGGCAATTCGATCTGGTGCTATGCCTGGAGGTGGCAGAACACTTGCCGCCGGAGCGTGCTGCGACATTCGTAGCGGATCTGACGGTGGCTGACATGGTCCTGTTCAGCGCGGCGGTCCCTGGCCAAGGCGGCACCGGGCATCTGAACGAGCAATGGCTCTCGTATTGGGCGCGCCTGTTTCTGGCCGAGGGTTACTTGCCGGTCGATGGCCTGCGTGCGCGAATCTGGTGGGATGAGCGGGTCGAGTTCTGGTATCGACAGAACATCGTCCTGTTCTGCCGCGCCGCGATCGCCGCGTCCGTCGCATCGAGACTTGAAAGCGGGCCGCTCCTCGATGTCGTCCATCCCCGGCTTTTCGAGCGCGAACGGCGGCGTCAGCCAGAGCCTCGACCACCCCGACCGGCGCTGCCGCGGTTTGCGTCTCGCCTGATCAAGGCGGCAAGGCGGTCGCTGCAGGCGCGCCGATCGGTGTAGGCGGGGTCCCTGACGAGGGCGATCCGGACCACCGGGGGCATGATGCGCGCCGCGGGCTCTCGGGCAGACGCAGGTCGGCGCGCTCCGAGACTGGCGTGCCGCCGCCGCTGCGGCTACAAGACCCTCGAACGACAGCTTCGGGGGAGGACGCCATGCTGCGGATCTGGGGCCGCACCAGCTCGATCAACGTCCAGAAGGTGATGTGGGCCGTGGGCGAGCTTGGGCGCGCGCACGAGCGGATCGACGCGGGCGGCGCCTTCGGCGGCCTCGACAGCGACGAGTATGGCCTGCGCAACCCGAACCGGCGGGTCCCGACGATCGACGACGACGGCGTCGTGCTCTGGGAATCCAACGCCTGCGTGCGCTATCTCGCGGCCCGCTACGACGCTGGCGGCCTGTGGCCCGAGGACCCGGTGGCGCGCGCCCGCGCCGACATGTGGATGGACTGGCAGCAGACCACGCTCATCCCCGACATGGTCGTGGTCTTCTGGGGCCTGATCCGCACGCCCGAGGACAAGCGCGACCATGGCGCGATCGAGGCTGCGGCCAAGCGGCTTGGCGGTCACCTGGCGGGTGCTGGAGGCGCAGCTCGCGGGCCGGCGGTTCGTTGGCGGGGATCGGCTGACGATCGGCGACATCCCGGTCGGCGCCACCTGCTACCGCTATCTCGGCCTGCCGATCGAGCGGCCGTCTCTGCCCAACCTCGAGGCCTGGTACGAGCGCCTGAAGCAGCGCCCGGCCTACCGCGAGCACGTCATGCTGCCGATCACTTAGGGTTGCCGGACCGCGGGACCCCCGGCGCCGCGGGCGCGCCCCGCGCCGCTCCGGGCCGACCACCGGAGGTCGGCCCTGGGAGCCAGGCGCGCCGCTCAGGGCCGACCACCGGAGGTCCCGCTGGGAGCCAGGCGCGCCGCCAACCGGGGCGCGCAAACCAACATGGGAGGAGCCGCCATGCGTTATCGGCCTTTCGGGCGGACCGGGCTGCAGGTGTCCGAGCTGGCGTTCGGCGGCGGCTGGGTCGGCGGCCTCCTGATCCACCAGGACGATGCGACCAGACGGGCGGCGCTCAAGCGCGCGCTCGAGGGGGGCATCAACTGGATCGACACCGCACCCTCCTATGGCGACGGCAAGTCGGAGGCGGCGCTCGGCTGGCTGCTCCAGGAGGTCGAGCATCGACCCTATCTCTCGACCAAGGTCCGGCTCGACCTCGGCCGGCTCGACGACATCGCGGGCCAGATCGAGGCGAGCCTGGACGCGAGCCTCAAACGTCTTCGGCTGGACTCGGTCGATCTGTTCCAGCTGCACAACCCGATCGGACCCGGCGCGACCGGTCAGACGATCGGAGTCGAGCAGGTCCTGGGCAAGGGTGGCGTCGCCGATGTCTTCGACCGGCTGCGCGCGCAGGGCCTGATCCGGTTCATCGGCATCACGGCGCTGGGCGATGCCGGCGCCTGCCGCGAGGTGATCGCGAGCGGCCGGTTCGAGTCCGCGCAGGTCTACTACAACCTGCTCAACCCCTCCGCCGGCCAGGCGATGCCGCCCGGCTGGCGCGGCCAGGACTTCGGCGGCCTGCTGGCTGCCTGCCGGGCCCATGGCGTCGCCGCCATGAACATCCGGGTGCTGGCGTCCGGCGTGATCGCGAGCGATCAGCGCCACGGCCGCGAGGTTCAGATCACCGACGACGCCGATCTGGCGACCGAGGCTGAGCGGGCGCGCGCGGTGTTCGCCCGCCTTGGCGAGCGCTACGGCACCCGCGCCCAGACCGCGATCCGCTTCGCGCTCGCCAATCCCGACCTCGCCTGCGTCGTAGTCGGCATGGCCGAGCTCGCACATCTGGAAGAGGCGCTGGCGGCGGCCGCCATGGGCCCCGCTGCCGGAAGAGGCGCTGGCCGAAATCCGCGACGTTTACGCCAGCGGTTTCGGCGGTCGCTGACACCCGGCACTGGTCACCGGGCGATGGCGGCGACTCTGGCGCGCAGCGCCTCGATCAGATCGTCCGGTGCCAGCTCGATCTCGAGGCCGCGCCGGCCGCCGTTGACGAACACGCTCGCGTGCTCGCGCACCGAGGCGTCGACGACAGCGAGTGCCGGCTGGCGCTGGCCGAACGGGCTGATCCCGCCTTTGACGTAGCCGCTCGCCCGCTCGGCGCGTTTGACGTCGGCCATCTCGGTGCGCTTGCCACCCAGGGCGGCCGCCAGCGCCTTCAGGTTCAGCTCCCGATCGGCCGGCACCAGGGCCACAACGATTGTCCGCCCGTCGACAAGCGCCATCAGTGTCTTCAGCACGCGCGCCGGCGCGACCCCCATCACCTCGGCCGCCTCCTGCGCGATGCCGCCCTTCGGGCCGCCGAAATCGTAGGCGTGCAGGGCGAACCTGACACCGGCCTTCTCCAGCGCCTGCACCGCCCGCGTTCCACTGCCCGCTTTCGAATGCATGATCACCGACAGAGTACCACCCCTCTTCAGCTCCCGACGTTGGGCATTCACTCCGTGGGCGGGCCCGTCAAGTCGCTTGACCATTGCCAGACTGCGATGCCTGCTGGTTGACGACGGCCGCGCAGCCAACTGAATGGGACAGAAGCATGGTCAAGGGCTTGTGGAACTATGCGATCAAGGTCGCGGACATCGACCGGGCGGTCCGGTTCTACCTCGACGTGCTCGGCGCAAAGCTGCGGCTCCGCGGCGAGGTCCTGGGCTCGGTCTACGCCCTGATCCGGCTCGGTGACACGCGGGTGATCCTGTTCGACAAGGCGCCCTACGAGGACCTGCTCGGCCGCGAGCTGTCGCCGGGGTTCCTGCACGACGTCTACGAGGTCACCGACTTCGACGCCCAGATCGCGCGGCTGCGCCAGGCCGGCGTGCGGTTCCTGATGGAGCCCCAGGTGATCGAGGCCGCCTTCGGCCGCCGGCGAATTGCGTTCTTCGAGACCCCCGACGGCCTGCGCACCGAGGTCATGGAGATCCTCGAGGATCGCCTGGGCGACTGAGGCGCGATCCGTCTGCGGACCTCACCTCGCGATGCTCGCCTGGCCTTCGCTGACGCTCTTGCGCAGTGCCGTTTTCAGATTGGGCAGCCGGCGGCGCTCCGCGAGCTCCTCCGACAACCGCCGCTGCAGGAACGCCAGCACCGCCGCCTCCTCCCCGCGCAGCCCCGGCAGGTCGTTCCGCAAAGCATGCTCGATCCGCCCCTGCAGCAGCTCGAGCAGGGTGCCGTCGAGGTAGGCCTCGATCACCTCGGGGTGGATGTAGCTCTTGCGGCAGACCGCGACGGTATTGCCGAGCTGGGCCGCGACCTGCTCGATCGCGCGGGTGACGTTGCGCTTGGCCGCCGCCTGGCTGTCGAAGCTCTCGAACTCGCCGAGCGCCAGCGACGCCAGCACGGTCCCGGCCCAGGTGCGAAAATCCTTGGCCGTGAACGGCTCGCCCGTGATCTCCTGCAGGTATTCGTTGACGTCGGCCGAATCGACCGGCTGCCGCTCTCCGTCCTCGTCGAGGTACTGGAACAGATGCTGACCCGGCAGCTCCTGGCAGGAGCGCACGATGCGGGCAAGCCGCCGGTCGCGCAACGAGATGCGGTGCAACTTGCCGCCTTTGCCGCGATATTCGAAGATCACTCTGGCGCCGTCGAACTCGACGTGGCGGTCGCGCAGCGTGGTCAGGCCGTAGCTGCCGTTGTCGCGCGCATATTCCTGGTTGCCGACCCGGATCAGCGTGACCTCGAGCAGACGGACCACGGTCGCGAGCACCTTCGCGCGCGGCAGACCGCGGCAAGCCTGGTCCTCCGCGATCCGCGCCCGGATCCGCGGCAAGGCTTGGCCGAACGCCAGCATGCGATCGAACTTGGCGGCATCGCGCACCGCGCGCCATTCCGGATGGTAGCGGTACTGCTTGCGCCCGCGGGCGTCGCGCCCGGTCGCCTGGAGATGACCATTGGCATGCCGGCAGATCCAGACTCGTGTCCAGGCCGGCGGGATCGCGAGCCGGCGGATCCGGACCAGCTCGGCACGGTCCCTGATCAACTGCCCGTCAGGCCTGCGGTAGGAGAATGCCTTGCCGGCGCGCCGCCGCGTGATCCCCGGCATCGCGTCGGACACGTAGCGCAGGCCCGCGGCCCGCGCCGCCCCGACCGGATCGCGCTGCTCCGCCGCCTGCTCCATGCGTCTCCATCCCGCTGTCTGGCGCCGAGCGTCAACGGGCGTCTGCCACGGGAGTTCCCGCGCCACCGGCCCCTGTGTTTGCTCGCGGCGCCCGGACGGCGCTAAGATGGCGGTCAGCTGTTGCGGAGGTGGTCGTCCTGGCGGTGGTGGTGGTGGAGCTCTACGAGGCGCTCAAGGAAGCCGGCGCCTCCGACGCCAAGGCGCAGGCGGCCGCCCGCGCCATGGCGGACCACGATGCCCGCTTCGACACGCTCGAGACCAAGATCGACACCGGCCTCGCCGAGGTCAGGGCCCAGATCACGATGCTGAAATGGATGACCGGCATCGTCATCGCCGGCGTCGCCGCCCTGATCATCAAGACGTTCTTTCCCTGATCAACTCGTCGGTTCGACCTGAACGAGTGTCGTCAGAAGTTCGCCTCAAGGGGCTCGAGCCCGGCCTCCTTGTGGTTCTTCCTTATCGAATTGACGAGCGCCACGAGTTGGGTCGGCACATCATCGATCACCGTCACAAAGGGAAGCCCCTTCGCACCATAGTCGCTCTCGAGGACACCCAACGCTCATACTCGGCGAGGCAGCGGCGGCCCAAAAGGAGCGCCAGCGCCGTCACGCCTTTGCGCCCCGTGCCGCGGAGCGATGGACGCCGTTGCGTCGCCATCTCCCTGTCCGCTGCTTCCCTTGGAGGGCGTCGGACCGGTCGCGACCCGCCGGTCGCCGCCACCACGACCGGCCGCGGGCGGACGGACGTCGCCGGCCGCATGACCCGCGAATGCGGCGGCTGCGTGGCAATCGGTGATCGGCCGATCCGATCGGGCGCCTCGCCTGCCGCGCGCCGTCTAGTCGAGCCGGTAGACCAGGCTTTGCGCCTGGTCCTGGTCGTCCCACCGGGAGCCTGCCGGCCGGAAGCCGAACCGTTCGTAGAAACGGCGCGCCGGATGGTTCTCGGCGTGCACGTGCAGGGTGACCGGGCGCAGCGGCCGCGCCAGCATGGCCTCGAGCAGCAGACGGCCGAGGCCCTGCCCCTGGTGGTCCGGGTCCACGTACAGCATGTCGACGTGCGCCCCGATCGCCGCCAGATAAGCCACGATGTCGCCGTCGATCGTGACCACCCGCGCCCAGTCCCAGGCGGTCATGTGCCGGGCGTACCAGCGGCGCACCTCGTCCTCGCTGTACGACCAGCCCATGAAGCGGTAGGCGATCCGGCAGGCCCGCCAGTGCACCCGACTGATACCGTCCAGGTCCGCGGCCGCGAACGGCCGGATCGCACGGATCGGGGCGGCGTCCGGATTGCCGCCGGGCGGACCGGAGGGCGGGATCACGGGCGCGAGGCGGCGTTGGCCGCCGGGTAGAGATGCAGCGCCGCGGCCGGCAGGCAGATGCCGACCGGCGCGCCGGCCGGCAGGCGGCGCGGATCGTCGACCCGCTCGATGCTCAGCGCATCACCCGCCATGCCCGCCTTTGCGCCATCGCGTCGGGCGCCGCCCTGGCGATGCCGTCAGCCTAACCGCCGAAGTGCTTCTTCAGCGCGTTGAAGCCGCCCTGGAAGACGTCGTTGCTGATCATCTGCTCGCCCTCGGCCTGCTTCTCCGGCGGGTCGGGATCGAAGGTCGCGGTCCAGTCGGCGTGGGTGCGGTTGCCGTCCGAGATCCGGCGCAGGCGCAGCGTCGCCCGGTAGTTGGCGACCGGCAGCGGCGATTCCAGGATTGTATAGCTGTAGTGGTGCCCCATGTCCGACAATTCGAGCAGGCGCTCGCGGACGACGGCGCCGTTGCCGAGCGTCAGGACCCGGACGCAACCGACCCGGTCGCCCGGCCCGCCGCCCTCGATCTCGCTCTTGGCGATCCCCGGGTGCCATTTCGGCAGAGCATTGAAGTCGCGGATGCGCGCCCAGACCTGCTCGATCGGCGCGTTGATCATCGAACTGGCGTGAGCTCTGGCCATCGTCGTCCTCCCTGTTCTGGTTGCGAGCTAGAAGCTCAGGGCCTTGAACTTACGCGTTTGCTCGGTGAGCGCAATCTCGGTCGGCAGGCGCTCCATCGAGCTCGCGCCATAGAAGCCGTGGCAGTGGCGGCAGGACCTGAGGATGGTGGCGGCATCGTCCGGCATCGCGATCGGGCCGCCGTGGCAGAGCACGAGCACGTCGTCGCGCACCGCGAGCGCCGCCTCGGCCCATTCGTCGATCAGCGGCGGGCAGTCCTCGAGCTTGAGCGCGGTGCCGGCGCCGATCGCGCCGCCGGTCGTGAGCCCCATGTGGCAGACGATGATATCGGCGCCGGCCTCGGTCATCGCGACCGCGTCCGCGGCCGAGAACACGTAGGGCGTGGTCAGGAGGTCGTGCTCGCGCGCGCGGCGGATCATCTCGACCTCGAGGCCGTAGCCCATGCCGGTCTCCTCGAGGTTCGCCCGGAAGGTGCCATCGATCAGGCCGACGGTCGGAAAGTTCTGGACGCCCGCGAAGCCCAGCTCCTTCAGGCGGCGCAAGAAGTCGTCCAGGATCAGGAACGGGTCGGTGCCGTTGACGCCTGCCAGCACCGGCGTCCGCTGCACGACCGGCAGCACCTCCGCCGCCATCTCGAGCACGATCTCGTTCGCGTTGCCGTAGGCCAGCATGCCCGCGAGCGAGCCGCGCCCGGCCATGCGGTAGCGGCCGGAATTGTAGATCACGATCAGATCGATGCCGCCCGCCTCCTCGCATTTGGCCGACAGCCCGGTGCCGGCGCCGCCGCCGACGATCGGCTCCCGCCGTTCAACCATCGCATGAAATTTTTCTACCAACGCCTTGCGTTCGAACCTTGCCATGACGTCCCCCGCCCTAACGGCTGAGTTCGCGGAAGTTCTGCACCAGGGCTTCGGCGAACGCCGGGTCGTTGACGTTGTGCGGCAGGCGGAGCAGGCGGCGGTGCGCGGTCTGCTGCACGGTCGCCTCGAGCGCTTCGAAGAGCGCCGCGTCGGCGTCCGGGTCGTGGAACGGCTGGCCGGGCGCATCGATCAGCGAGACCCCGCCCTCGGGCAGGAGGAAGCGCACCTCGCCCTCGCAGGCATTGAGCTTCGCCCCGATCCATGCGCCCATCCGCCGGTTCTCCTCCGCGGTGGTCCGCATCAGGGTGACCTGCGGGTTGTGGACGTAGAGGTTGCGGTTGCGGTAGTGCGCCGGGACCGTGTCGAGGGCGCCGAAATTGACCATGTCGAGCGCGCCGCAGGAGCCGACGTAGGGCACGCGCGTGCGCGCGATCGCGCCGAGGCGATCCTCGCCCGCGCTGAACACGCCGCCCATCAGAAGATCGCAGACCTCGGTCGTGGTGACGTCGATCACGCCCGCGATCAGGCCGGAGTCGACCAGCTTCTCCATCGACTGGCCGCCGGTGCCGGTGGCGTGGAAGACCAGGCAGTCGTAGTCCGCCTCGAGCGCCTTGGTGACCTGCTGCACGCAGGGCGTGGTGACCCCGAACATGGTGAGCCCGATGGCGGGCTTGGCATCGCCCGGGACCGGGATGGGGCGCGCGAGCATGCCGGCCAGCGCATGGGCGGCGTTGCCCAGCACCTGGCGGGAGATCCGGTTGAGGCCGGCGACGTCGGTCACCGAGTAGATCATGCAGATGTCGGAGGGGCCGACATAGGGGGCGGTGTTGCCCGAGGCGACGGTCGAGACCATGACCTTGGGCACGCCGACCGGGAGCGCCCGCATCGCCGGCGTGATCAGCGCCGTGCCGCCCGAGCCGCCGAGCCCGATCATGCCACCGATGTCGCTCTGCGCGCCCGCGAAGCGGACGAACGCCTCGGCCATGGCGGCGACCGCCCGGCCGCGGTCGTCGACCAGCACCGCGCCGGCACCGCCCGGGTGGTGGGCCGCGACCGTCGCCGGCGCGACGTCCGCCCGCGCGCCATCGCTGCGGGTGCCGAGATCGACCAGCACGGCCGGCACGCCGGCGGCCGCGATCAGATCGCGCACGTAGACGAGCTCGTCGCCCTTGGTGTCGCAGGTGCCGCACACGTAGGCCTTGGGCCCGCTCGCCATCGTCGCCATGCTCCCCGATCGCCGATTGGCCGACGACTATAGCAGGCTCGAAGGACGCGGTGTCAGAACAGCGGGCCCAGCGGAATCGCGTAGGTCAGATAATATTCCTCCTCGCCGGGGTTGTATTCGTGAATGTGAGCGTTCGAGATGTGGGCGACGCGGGCGCCGAGGCGGTGGCCGTTGTCGAAGCGATACGCGAGCTCGACCGACTCCCGGAACTGGAAGACGCCGCCGAGATCCTTGCTGTCGCCCTGATGGTAGCCGCCGAGCGCGAGCATCGGCGTGAAGTAGACCGGTCCGGCCGAGATGTCGCTGTAGAGGCCGAAATAGCCGAACAGGCCGCCGTCGGTATTGGCCACGCCGCCAAGCGCGGGGCCGATCACGAACAGCTTGCGGCCGAGGCGATACTCCAAGGTCGCCGCGGCCGACCCGTCATACGACTCCTTGAACGGGTCGAAGGCGCCGAGCCCGAGCATGAGCGCGTCGGCCTCGTCGCCGTGCACGACCACCGGGCCGAGCTGGAAGTAGGGCGTGATCGGGCGCTGCTCGGCGCCGGCCCCGGCGGACGCCAGAAGCACGGCCACGAGGCTGACCGGAAAAGCGGGTACGAGGCTGGATGAGAGCGCCCGGCGCATGTTGCCCCCGAAGACGTCGAGCCGCCAATTCACGGCGCGAGCGGTTGAACAGGCCCGGTCGCGGCCGCGCAAGGGGGGTTCCATTCGGCGCCGCGTCCGCGCCGGCCGCTCGAAGCCGGCCGTGGGGCGGCTCAGGTCTGGCCGGACAGCTGCTTGATCTTGTGCTCGAGGCTTGCGATCAGCTGGGGCGCGCCGCCGTCCTTCAGCAGCGCGGCGAATTCGGCGTGCTGCTTGGCGAGCTCGCTGTACTTGGCATCGAGCAGCACGTCGATGATCCGCCAGCCGTCCGGGAACTCCTTGAGCACGTAGTTGAGCCCGACCGGCGGCTCGGTGGGCCGGACGATCCGGCTCTCGACCACCACCGCGTCGCGCGGGCCCGGGCCCTCGGCCACGATCTCGAAGCGCTCGCCGGTGTAGCCGTCGAAGCGCGCCGCGAAGTTCGCGATGCTCATCTGGGCGAACAGGCTGGTGACCCGCTCCTGGTCGGCCGCGCTGAGGTCGCTCCAGGGACGTCCGACCGCGATCCGGGTCATGAAGGCGAAGTCGAAGCTCTGCCGGAGCACCGGCTCGAGCAGATGGTAGCGGCCGTCGTAGCCGAGCTGGGCGGCGCCGCGCATGCTCTCGAGCAAGGCGGCGTTCAGCTTCTCGACCACGGCCCGAGGGGGCTCGTTCGCCCCCGCCTGGCCGTGGAGCGCAAGCACCAGGACCAGGGCGCCGCACAGACGCTTGATCAAGCCCGACCAGATGTGCTGTCTACCGGGCATCGGCGCAACCTCCGTGAAAGTTCGACGTGACCACGTTTCGCTCGCGCCTGCAAGGTACGCAAGGTTGCCTGAACGGGGCCTGAGCGCCGCGTGGCATCGGTTGCTGAGCTGGTGGATCGGCCACCTCCACGAGTGCTCGCTCTATGTCGTCCTCGGCGCGCTCGTCCTGAGCGCGGCGGCCGCCGGCTACGCCCTGCCGCACCTCGGCATCAACACCAGCACCGAGGACATGATCTCGGCCGATGTCGCCTTCCGGCGCCACCACGCCGCCTTCGTCCGGGAGTTCCCCGAATACAAGAACTCGATCGTCGCGGTGGTCGAAGGTGCCACGCCCGAACGGGTCGAGGACGCGGCCGCGGCGCTCGCCAAGGCGTTGCGCGCCGACGGTGAGCATTTCGCCGCCGTGGAGTACCAGGCCGGGGATCCGTTCTTCGCAGCTCATGGCTTCCTCTACCTCAAGGTCAACGAGCTTGCCGACCTGACCGACCGGCTGGCGGCCGCCCAGCCCCTGCTGGCGGTGCTGGCCGAGGCGCCGAACCTGAGCGGCGTCGCCGCCTTGGTCGAGCTCGCGCGCCGGCAGCCGGGGGCGGGCGGTGCGCTGCCACCCGAGCTCGATCGGCTGCTCGGCGCCATGGCCGGACCGGTCGAGGCGCAGCTCGCCGGCCGTCCGGGCGAGCTGTCCTGGCGTCAGGCGCTGGAGGGCGGCGATGCGGCCGCGCCGAGCCGGCAGCTGGTGATCGCCGAGCCGCGCTTCGATCCGAACTCGCTGGCCGTGGCCACGCCCGCGATCGAGGCGGTGCGCGCGCACGCCCGGGCGGTCGGCATCGACACCGGGTCCGGCCTCCGGCTCCAGATGACCGGCGAGGCGACGCTGAACCAGGAGGAGCTCCAGAGCGTCCGCGCCGGCGCCACGGTCGCGGGCGTGCTCAGCACCGCCGCCGTCACCCTGCTCCTGATCTGGGGCGTGCGCTCGGTGCGCCTGATCGTCCACACCTTGATCGCCCTCGGCATCGGGCTGCTGCTGACCGCGGGCTTCGCCGCCCTGGCGATCGGCCAGCTCAACCTGATCTCGATCACCTTCGCCGTGCTGTTCGTCGGCCTCGGGGTCGATTTCGGCATCCACTTCGTGATGCGCTACCGGGAGGCGTTCGAGGTCGAGGGCGGCCATCGTCGGGCGGCGGCCGCTGCCATCACCTGGGTCGGCGGTCCGACCTCCTTGAGCGCGCTCTGCGCGGCGTTCGGCTTTCTCGCCTTCACCCCCACCGACTATCGCGGACTGGCCGAGCTCGGCATCATCTCGGCGGCCGGCATGGTGATCGCGCTGCTGGCGAGCATCATCCTGCTGCCGGCACTGCTCGACCTGGTGCCGCTCTCCGGCCGCGAGCGACCGCTCGGAACGCCCCGCCTGCTGCCGGAAATCCAGCGCCATCCGCGTCCCGTGGTGATGGCCGCGGGACTCGGCGCGCTGCTCTCGTTGATCCTGCTGCCGAAGCTCACGTTCGACTTCAACCCGCTCAATCTGAAGGATCCGCACAGCGAATCGGTGCGCACCTATCGCGCGCTCGAGTCCGACCCCGCGACCTCGCCGGATGTCGCCGAGGTGCTCACCGACAGCCTCGATCAGGCCGATGCGCTGGCCGCTCGGCTGGCTCGCCTCGATCAGGTCGGGGACGCGCTCACGCTCTCGAGCTTCGTGCCCAAGGACCAGGACGCCAAGCTCGACCTGATCTCGTCCCTGGGCTTCTATCTCGGCCCCAGCCTCGAGCCGAGCCATGCTGCCGAGCCGCTCGACGGCGCCGGACGGCGAGCGGCGCTGGCGCGCCTGACCGCGGCCTCAGAGGCGCTCAAGGCCGCCGGTGCCACCCCCGGCGTCGCCCGGCTGGCCGAGGCGCTCAAGCGCTTCGCGGACAGCCGTCCGTCCGAGGCCGCGCTTGCCGAGCTGGACCGGCGGCTGACCGGGACCTTGCCGGCCCTGCTCGAACGTCTGCGCCAGGCGCTGGCTTCGGGTCCGGTCACCCTCGCGGACCTGCCGGACAACCTGCGCGCGCAGTGGCTGAACCCGGACGGCAAGGCGCGCGTGCTCGTGCGCCCGGCGGCGCCGCTCACCGACAACGCCAGGATCGAAGCGTTCGCCCGGGCCGTGCTCGGCGTCGCGCCCGAGGCGACCGGGACGCCGATCATCATCATCCAGGCCGGCGACGCCGTGGTCGGCGCCTTCCAGGAAGCGTCCTGGCTGGTGCTCGGCGTGATCGTGGCGCTCCTGGCCCTGGTGCTGCGCCGGCCGCGCGACATCCTGCTGGTGCTGACGCCGCTCGCGCTCGCGGTCCTTCTCAGCGCCGCGACCGCGGTGCTGCTCGGTCTGAGCCTGAACTTCGCCAATGTCATCGTGCTGCCGCTGCTGCTCGGGCTCGGGGTCAGCGGCGCGATCCACGTGGTCATGCGCTGGCGCGTGGAGGCGTTCTCTGACCGCGTCGCCGTGACCAGCACGCCGCGAGCGGTCCTGTTCAGCGCGCTGACCACGATCGCCTCCTTCGGCTCGCTTGCGGTCTCGCCGCACCGCGGGCTCGCGAGCATGGGGCTGCTGCTGACCATCGCGATCGTCTGGAGCCTGATCAGCACGCTGGTCGTGCTGCCGAGCGTGCTGGCCCTGGTCGCCCGGCGCAGCGTGGGAAGACAGATCGCATGAAGGTCGCCATGCTGGCGGCAGGCGTCGGGACGCGGCTCGACCAGGACGGCGAGGCGCCGCCCAAAGCCCTGCTGCGATTCGGGGGCGAAAGTCTGCTGCAGCGCCACCTCGACATCCTGGCGCATTTCGGCCTGTTCGACGTCACGCTCGTGGTCGGCCACCAAGCCGAGGCGATCCGGTGCGAGCTCGCGCGGCTCGGCGCCGCCGACCGCGTCCAGACCCGGTTCAATCCCGACTATCGGGGCAGCAGCCTGCTCTCCCTCTGGACCTTGCGCGACGTGTTCGCCGCCGGCGAGCCGGTGCTCTACATGGACGCCGACGTGCTCTATGACTGGCGGCTGCTGGCGCGCCTGCTCGACGCCCCGGACCAGGATTGCCTGCTGATCGACCGTGGCGCCGCGGTCAACGAGGAGACCCTCAAGGTCTGTATCGAGGCCGACCGGGTGGTCGAGTTTCACAAGCGGCTGCAGGTGGCCAGCTACGATTTCGCGGCCGAGTGGGTCGGCTTCGCGCGCTTCGGCTGGAGCCGCGCGGCGCGCCTGGCCGGCGCGATCCAGAGCTATGTCGACCGCGGCCGGACCGATGTGATCTACGAGGAGCCGATGCGCGATCTGATCCTCGCGGCCGGCGGCGAGCGGTTCGGTTGGGTGGACAGCCTGGGTCTGCCCTGGATCGAGATCGACTTCCAGGACGACCTGGAGCGGGCCCGCAACGAGATCTATCCGCGCCTGGCCGGGCTGCCCCGCGCGACCCGCTGAGATGGCCTGCCTGGCGCAGATCGAGCCCCCGTGGGACCAGCGCCTTGCGCGCCTCTTGGTCCGACCGCTCCGGCAGAGCCGGGTCACGCCGAACGCGATCACGACCTTGGTCCTGGTCCTGGGCCTGCTCGGCGCCTGGCTGTTCACGCGCGCCGGGCTCGCGGTCCACCTCGGCGCGGCCCTGTTCATGCTCGCCTGCCTGCTCGATCACGCCGACGGCGAGCTCGCGCGGCTGACCGGCAAGACCAGCATCTTCGGCCACTACTATGACCTTACCACCGACGCGCTGATCATGACCGCGCTGTTCATCGGCATCGGCGTCGGCCTCAGCGCGGGCGGACCAGGACCTGCGGCCATCCGCCTCGGGCTGATCGCCGGCGGGGCGGTGGCGCTCGCGGTCCTGCTCCGCCTGGAGCTCGAGCGGCGCGCCGGCGCGGCAGCGGTCCGCCAGCCCAACCTGCTCGGCTTCGAGGTGCAGGACCTCCTCTATCTGGTCGGGCCGGCGACCTGGCTGGACGAGCTCGAGCCGTTCCTGATGCTGGCCGCGATCGGCGCGCCGCTCTATGCGCTTCAGGCGCTCTGGAACCTGGGCCGGCATCTCCGGCACGCCGGCAGCGTGCCGTGACCGTCCTGGTCACCGGCGCGACCGGTTTCATCGGCTCGGCCGTGGTCCGCGCTCTGCTCGCCAGGGGCGAGGCGGTCCGGGTCCTGGTGCGCCGGCCCGGCGATCTGGGCCAGGTCGCCGGTCTGCCGGTCGAAGCCAGGGCCGGCGACCTCGAGGACCCGGCGAGCCTGGCACCCGCGCTCGAGGGCTGCGCGGCGCTGTTCCACGTCGCCGCCGCCTACCACCTGTTCGCGCCCGATCCGGCCGTCCTCTACCGGACCAACGTCGAGGGCACCCGCGCCCTGGCACGCGCGGCCGGCGCCGCGGGCGTGCGCCGGATCGTCTACACCAGCAGCGTCGCGACGCTCGGGCTGCGCGCCGACGGCAGCCCCGCCGACGAGACCACGCCGGCCACCCTCGACGATATGATCGGCCACTACAAGCGCTCGAAGTACCTGGCCGAGCAGGCGGTCCGCGAGCTGATCGATGAGGATCGCCTGCCCGCCGTGATCGTCAATCCCTCGGCGCCGGTCGGGCCGCGCGACGCGCGGCCGACGCCGACCGGGCGGATGGTCCTGACGGCCGCCCGCGGCCGCATGCCCGCCTATGTCGACACCGGCCTGAACATCGTTCACGTCGACGACGTCGCCGAGGGCCACGTGCTGGCGCTCGAGCGCGGCCGGATCGGCGAGCGCTACGTCCTCGGCGGTCAGAACTGCTCGCTCGCCGAGATCCTGGCCACGATCGCCCGGCTGGTCGGGCGCCGGCCGCCCCGCCTGCGGCTGCCGGCGGCGCCGCTGTGGCCGCTCGCCGTCGCGGCCGAGGCGATCGCGCGCTGGCGCGGCACCGGCGAGCCCCTGCTCACGACCGACGGCCTGCGCCTGGCCAGGAAGAAGATGTACTTCAGCTCGGCCAAGGCCGAGCGCGAGCTCGGCTACCGCTCGCGGCCGGCCGAAGCGGCGCTGCGCGATGCGCTCGACTGGTACCGCGTCCAGGGTCAGCTCCGCTGAACCGCGTGCGGGTCGCGACCCTCCTTGCCTGGCTGTTGGGCCTCGGCCTGATCGTCGCCCTCATCTTCGCCCAGAACACGGCCAAGATCGCGGCCGCGCTCGCGGTCGCCGGCTGGGGTGCGTCGGTGCTCGGCGTCGCCTATCTGGGCACGCTGCTCGCCGACGCGCTTGGCTGGCAGGCCCTGCTCAGGCGGGCCCGTCGGCCGGCTTTGTCAGCGCTCCTGGTCATGCGCTGGATCTCCACCTCGATCAATTGCCTGTTGCCGGTCGCCCAGGTCGGCGGCGACTTCGTTCGCGCCCGCCTGCTGGCGCTGAGCGGCACGCCCGGGCCGGTCGCCGGCGCCAGCGTCGTGGTCGATGCCACCGCCGGTCTGCTCACCCAGCTTGCCTTCGCGCTGCTGGGCGTGGTGCTGCTGCTGCGGCACCTCGGCCATGCCAGCGAGCTGGCTCCATTGGCCGCGGGGCTGGTCCTGTTCGGTCTGCTCCTAGTCGGCTTCGCCGCGGTCCAGCGCCGTGGCCTGTTCTCGCTGCTCGCCCGGCCGCTGCACCGGCTCGCCAGCAGTCCGACCTGGCGGGGCCTGATCGGCAGCGCCGCCGCGCTCGATGCCGAGGTCATCGCCTGCTACCGCGACCGGGGCGCGCTGGCCCGCTGCGCCGTCTGGCGGTTGCTCGCCTGGCTCGCGGGCGCCATCGAGGTCTGGCTGGCGTTCCTGGTCCTCGGCCGGCCGGTCGAGCTGACCGAGGCGATCATCCTCGAGAGCCTGGGGCAGGTCGCACGCAGCGCCGGCTTCGTCATCCCCGGCGGCCTCGGGGTGCAGGAGAGCGGCATCCTGGCGGCCGGGATCTGGCTCGGCCTGCCCCCGGAGATCGTGCTTTCTGCGGCGTTGCTCAAACGGGCGCGCGAGGTCGTGCTCGGTCTGCCGGCGCTGGTCGTCTGGTTCTGCCTCGACGGCCCGGGCCGTCGCCTGTGGCTGTCCCGACCGGGACGCGTCACCGGCCCCGGCTCATGACGGCCGGTTCGACTGCCAAAGGTCACTAATGGACGCTTGGAACATCGGTTTTGTAGCGGGAGGTCACAATAGTGTGCCGATCGTGATCATGGATTCTGGCTTTTGTCCGAGAAGATTCGAGGGAATCGATCAAGCGTGACTTTGCGGATCGACGAGCTGTGGCAACGGCGCCACAGTTGGCGGCGCGCGACTTCGCGGCACTGTAGATTGCTCTTTCGCCGTCTGGCCAACCGCTTAGAGTGACCCGACTGGAAATCATCGGGGCCCAGCAACGCCCCGGGGAGGAGACGGCGCATGGCCGGCACCGCGCTGCGTGTGATTCTCGCCCAGCCTCGTGGCTTTTGTGCTGGCGTCGAGCGGGCGATCGAGATCGTGGAGCGGGCGTTGCGCCGGTTCGGCCCGCCGGTCTACGTGCGCCACGAGATCGTGCACAACCAGCACGTGGTCGAGGCGCTGAAGAGCAAGGGCGCCCGGTTCGTGGATGAGGTCGACGAGATCCCGGAGGGTGCGGTCACCGTGTTCAGCGCGCATGGGGTCGCCGAGGCGGTCGAGCTGGCGGCGCGCGGCCGGCGGCTCGAGGTGATCGATGCCGCCTGCCCGCTCGTGACCAAGGTCCACAAGGAGGGTCAGCGCTACGCCGCCAAGGGCTACGAGGTGATCCTGATCGGCCACGCCGGCCATCCCGAGGTCGAGGGCACGATGGGCCGCATCAAGGGCCGCGTGCATCTGATCTCCAGGGCCGACGAGGTCGCGAGGCTCGAGCCCGCCGACCCCGAGAAGCTCGCCTTTGTCACCCAGACCACGCTCAGCGTCGACGACACCCGCGACGTCATCAACGCGCTGCGCGTGCGCTTCCCTTCGATCGTCGGGCCGGACACCCGCGACATCTGCTATGCGACCCAAAATCGCCAGACCGCGGTGCGCGCGCTCGCGCGCGCGGTCGACCTGATCCTGGTGGTCGGCGCCCAGAACAGCTCCAACTCCAACCGCCTGCGCGAGATCGGGCTCGCTTCCGGCCGGCCGAGCTACCTGATCGACAGCGTCGAAAGCCTGGATCTGGCCTGGCTCAACGGCGTGCACGCGATCGGCATCACCGCCGGCGCCTCGGCGCCTGAGCTTTTGGTGCAACAGTTGGTCGACCGACTGGCGCAGCACTACGACGTGAGCGTCGAGACCCTTGCCGGGATCGAGGAGAATGTCCATTTCCGTCTGCCGTCGGAGCTCGCCGAGCCGGCGGCCCGCGTGCCTGCCCAATGACTGCTCGGAGCGATCATGGGAATACCTCTGCGTCAGCAGGTCCGAGTCGGAGCCTACATCCTGAAGCAGCGCCTGCTCAGGCGCGACAAATACCCCCTGGTGCTGATGCTCGAGCCGCTATTCCGGTGCAATCTCGCCTGCGCCGGCTGCGGCAAGATCGACTACCCGGCGCCGATCCTGAACCGGCGGCTGTCGGTCGAGGAATGCCTCGAGGCGGCCGACGAATGCGGCGCGCCGATCGTATCGATCCCGGGCGGCGAACCCCTGATTCACAAAGACATAGCCAAGATCGTTGAGGGACTGGTCGAACGCCGCAGGTTCGTCTACCTGTGCACCAACGCGCTCCTGGTCGAGAAGAAGATCGACCTGTTCACGCCCAGCCCCTATCTCACCTTCTCGATCCACCTGGACGGCCTGCGCGCGCAGCACGACCGCTCGGTCTGCCAGGCGGGCGTATTCGACCGCGCGGTCGCGGCGATCCGGCTGCTGCGCGCGCGCGGCTTCCGGGTCAACATCAACGCCACCCTGTTCGACGGCGTGGCGCCGGATGAGGTCGCGGCCTTCTTCGACCACGTGACCGGCGAGCTGGACGTCGAGGGGATCACGGTCTCGCCCGGCTACGCCTACGAGCGCGCGCCCGACCAGCAGCACTTCCTCAACCGGCAGAAGACCAAGCAGCTGTTCCGCGACATCTTCCGCCGCGGCCGGGGCAAGCGCTGGCGGCTCAGCCATTCCTCGCTCTATCTCGACTTCCTGGCCGGCAATCAGGAGTACCGCTGCACGCCCTGGGGCAATCCGACCCGCAACATCTTCGGCTGGCAGCGGCCCTGCTATCTGCTCGGCGAGGGCTATGCCGGCTCCTTCAAGGAGCTGATGGCGACCACGGAGTGGGACCGCTACGGCACCGGTAACTACGAGAAATGCGCCAACTGCATGGCGCATTGCGGTTACGAGGCGACCGCGGTCACCGATGCGGTCACGCACCCGCTGAAGGCGCTGGCGACGGCGCTCCGGCCGATCGAGACCGAGCGACCGATGGCTCCCGAGATCCCGCTCGAGCACCAGCGGCCGGCCGAGTACGTCTTCGAGCACATCGTCAAATCCGAGGTCGACAAAGCCCCGCCCAAGGCCGAGGGCCGGGCCGGCAAGCAGAGCCACGCGGCCTGACCGGCCGGCGCGTTGACCGCACCGGAATTGCAGGCTCGCTCGCGGCGGCCTCGCCCTTGGCCCGCAACCGCTCGCGGACCGCGCGCCGGCTGCCCGGCGTCATGAGCCGCTGACGGTCGCCGGCCGCGGGCGGTCGATCGCATCCTCCAGGGCGCCGCCGGCGATGCGCGCCACCCGGTGCAGCATGCGGAGCGCGCGCCGGGTCTGGAGTCCCAGCCCGACCAGGGCCCCGAGTTCCCGGGGTCGGGCGATGACCCCGAGCAGGCCCGCGGGACGGATCCGACCCGCCGGCCCGAGGAAACGGGTGGCGGCCTCGGGCAGCGATTGATCGGCGGCGTCGCTGATCGCGCGGACGACGATGAAGGGTCGGGCGGCGGCGCTCGCGAGCTCGGCGACGGCGTGGCTTTCCATGTCGGCGGCGAGCGCGCCGGTCGCCTGGAGCAGCGCCTGCTTCTGCCCGGGACTGGCGAGCAGGCGATCGGTGCCGGCGACCGGCCCGAGACGTGCGGCCACCCCGGCCGCAGCGAGCGCGGCGACCAGCCGGCCGCGCCACGCCGCATCGGCAGGGAGATGCCGGCCGTCCGGCAGGACCACGTCCGTGGCCAGAACCAGATCGCCGGGCTGAAGCTCGGGGTCGAGGCCAGCCGCGAAGCCGAAGCTCACCAGCCCCGGAGCGCCTTCGGCCAGCAGGCGCGCGGCCTCGGTCCGGGCCCGCCCGGGGCGGGCGCCGCTGCAGGCGACCGTCACCGCCAGCCCCCTGAGGCAGCGCGCCTCGGCGCGCAGGCCGGTGATCACCCCGATCACCCTGTCGCTCCCGGCAGTCTCTGGCGCGGGCGCGGCAAGATTGCTAGCCTCCGCCCGCCCAAGGCCAGCTCCGAAGGAAGACCCGGCCATGCGTCTGCTCGCCTCCGAGAACGGTTTCGTCCACGTCTGCGGCCACCGGGGCCACAGCAGCGGCGCGCCCGAGAACACGCTGGCGGCGCTCCGGGCGGCCAAGGCCGCGGGCGCCACGACTGCCGAGATCGACCTCGTGCTGACCCGGGACGACCAGATCGTGCTCGCCCACGACCTCACCCTCGATCGCACGACCGATGGCCGGGGCCTGATCG
Source organism: uncultured Alphaproteobacteria bacterium (assembly GCA_963756905.1). Taxonomy (GTDB): domain Bacteria; phylum Pseudomonadota; class Alphaproteobacteria; order Geminicoccales; family Geminicoccaceae; genus DATAOG01. Next base: position 12,398 of record CAVWPO010000014.1, on the reverse strand, counting down.
CGGATCGGACCGCGGCCGAGATCGCGGCGCTCGACGCCGGCAGCTGGTTCGGCCCCGAGTTCGCGGGCGAGCGCATGCCGAGCCTGCCCGAGGTGATCGAGTTCGCCAAGGCGGAGAACCTCGGCCTCGCGGTCGAGATCAAGGAGCGCTTCCGGGTCGACCGCCTGATCGAGCGCCTGGCAGAGCTGCTCGAGGCGACCGGCGCCCGCGACGAGGCCCTGCTGATCTCCTTCGACCACGTCGATCTGCGGCGCGCCAAGGAGCGGATCCCGCGCCTTAGGACCGAGGGCATCACCCACTGCCGGCACGCCGATCCGGTCGCGGTCGCGCGCGCGGCGCGGCTGGATTCGCTCTCGATCGAGCTCGATCGCTTCCATCCCGACGACGCGCGCGCCCTGCACGGCGGCGGGATCGCGATCCGCTGCCACGTGCCGCCGCCGGCCGAGATCGCGCGGGCCCAGCGCTACGGCATCGACCCCTTGCCGAGCTTGCGCGAATGGCTCGCGGCCGGGCTGATCAACTCGGTCTCGGGCGACGACGTGAGCTTCCTCGTCGAGCTGGTCGGCAGCGCCCCGCTCCGCCCCAAGGAAGCGCCTGCCCCCGCCTGAGCTCCGCCGCCTGACCGCTCCCGTCTCACATGCCCCAGGCGACCCGGCGGTCGTTCTGGCGGATCAGGTTGCGGTAGCGGGCGAGCGCCCAGAGCGGGAAGTAGGCGCTGTAGCCGTGGTAGCGAAGGTAGAACACGCGCGGGAAGCCGACCGCGTTGTAGAGCTCCTCGTCCCACTTCGCCCCCTGGCGCGGCGCGTCTTGCAGATAGTCGATGCCACGTGCGACCGTCTCGCTCCCTGTCTCGCCGGCCGCCATCAGGCCGAGCAGCGCCCAGGCGGTCTGGGAGGGCGTGCTCGGGACCGGCTCGGCCTTGCGCTCCGGCCAGTAGCTGGCGCAGCTCTCGCCCCAGCCGCCGTCCGCCTGCTGGCGCGCCTTCAGCCACTCGACCGCACGGCGTACAGGGGGCGCGCCCATGTCCTCGCCGATCGCGTTGAGCGCCACCAGCACCGACCAGGTGCCGTAGACGTAGTTGGTGCCCCAGCGGCCGAACCAGGAGCCGTCCGGCTCCTGCTCGCGCCGCAGCCAGGCAAGCGCGCGCGCCAGCGCCGGGTGGCTCCGGTCGTAGCCCTGCTGGGCGAGCATGCTGATGCAGCGCGCGGTCAGGTCGGCGGTCGGCGGATCGAGCAGGGCGCCGTGGTCGGCGAACGGGATGTTGTTCAGGTAGAAGTGCGTGTTGTCGGCGTCGAACGAGCCCCAGCCGCCGTCCCGGCTCTGCATGCCCAGGACCCACTCCGTGCCGCGCGCGATCGCTTGGCGGTAACGCTCAGGGTCGGCCCGGTGCAGCGCGCAGACGATGACCGCGGTGTCGTCGACGTCGGGATAGTAGTCGTTGCGGTACTCGAACGGCCAGCCGCCCGGCCGGACGCCCGGCCGGACGCGCGCCCAGTCGCCGACCACGTCCAGAATCTGGCGATCGGCAATCCAGTCGAGCGCCCGGCGCACGCACGCATCGGCGTTCCCGGCCTCCATCAGCGCATGGCAGGCGAGGACCGTGTCCCAGAGCGGCGACACGCAGGGCTGGCAGTAGGCGACCGCGGGCCGCTCGACCAGGAGCTTGCGGACCGCCCGCTTGGCGATCACCAGATCCGGGTGGTCCTTGGGATAGCCCAAAGTCTCGAAGGCCATGACCGAGTTGACGATCGGCGGCAGGATCGCGCCCAGCCCGTCCTCGCCGTTCAGGCGCTCGGTGATGAAGGCGACCGCGCGCTCGATCGCGCGCGCCCGGCGCCGCTTCGGGAAATAGGGCTCGACCACACGGAGGCTCCGGTCGACCGCCAGGAAGAAACGGCCCCAGGCCGAGCCGGTCGGGTTGGTGATGTAGTGGCGCTCGGCGGCGGGCGGCGTCACGAACAGCTCCTCGACCCCGACGCCGCGCGGGTTCTTGGCCCGCGGCTTCAGCGCCATCAGGACCACGAGCGGCGCGATCAAGGTCCGCGACCAGTAGGACACCTTGTCGAGGTGGAAAGGGAACCAGCGCGGCAGGAGCATGATCTCGACCGGCATCACCGGCACCGCCCGCCAGGGCACCTGCCCGAAAAGAGCGAGCGCGAACCGGGCGAACACGCTGCACCGGGCGGCACCGCCGTGGGCCAGAATCGCCGCCCGTGCACGCCGCATGTGCGGCGCTTCGGGATCATCGCCGATCAGCTTCAGCGCGTAGTAGGCCTTGACGCTGGCGCTGAGGTTGAAATCGCCGCCGACATAGAGCGGCCAGCCGCCGTGCTCGGCCTGCGTGCGACGCAGATAAACGCCGATCTTCCGCTCGACCTGCTCGTCGATCTCATCCAGGAAATGCTCGAGCAGGACGTACTCGGCGGGCATCGTCGCATCGGCCTCGAGCTCGAAGACCCAGTGGCCGTCGGCGCGCTGCAGTTCCGTCAGACCCTGCCTGGCCCGGCCGATGAGGAGGTCGAGATCCCTACCCCGATCGACCGCGCTCGTCAGCTCGCCCGGCTGCCAGACCTCGGCGGCGGCATCGTTGAGGCCGCTCTCCTGAGGCATTTCCACCACGTGTCACAAATCCCGAACCGACCGACTCCGGCCCGCAATACGCACAAAAATCGGCGGCAAACAAGGCAGCGCGATGTCACACCGTGTCGCGCCGGTAGCGAACTGTTGCGCTCCCGCCTCTGGTCAGGACGCGGCCCTTCCACAGGCCGCCGGCGCCGCGCCGGTGCCGGAGCGCGGAATCGACCGTCATCGCGGCGAACAGGATCGCCGCCACCGGCAGCATCAGGATCCGGCCGCCGCCTAGCCCATAGAACCGAAGCGTCGGCAGATAAGCGACCGCCATGGCGGCGCTCGCCAGCCCGCCCAGCCCGAGAAGCCAGCTGTCGTCCGCCAGCCCCACGATCAGCGCGAGCGGCGGCGCCAGATAGGCGAGGACCATCCCTACGAGCGTCAGGACCAGCAGCAGCAACGAATGCCTGAGCTGCGTGTCGGCGGTCCGCGCCACCATGTTCCAGACGTCGGCGAGCCTGGTATAGCGCCGGAGGCTGCGGGTCGCCTCGCCGAGCCCGAGCCAGATCCGGCCGCCGCCCGGGCGATCCGCGACCAGCCTTGCGAGCGCCACGTCGTCGATCAGCTCGCCCTGGATCGCCTTGATCCCGCCCGCTGCGCGTAGCGCCCGGCGCCGGACCAGGATACAGCCGCCCGCGGCCGCGGCCACCGGCGAGCCCGGATCGTTGACCGCGGGAAACGGATACAGCTTCTGGAAGAAGAACACGAACGGCGGGATCAGCAGGCGCTCCCAGAAATGCGCGCAGTGGAGCCGGACCATCACCGAGACCAGGTCGAGCCGCTCCGCCTGGGCCTTGGCGATCAGGCGTCCAAGGTTGTCCGGCGCGTGGGCGATATCGGCGTCGGTCAGCAGAAGGTAAGGTGGCGTGGGCGCCCGTCTCTCGGCATGACGGATGCCGTTTGCGACCGCCCAGAGTTTGCCCGACCATCCCCTGGGCAGGGCCGGCGCTGCGATCACCTCGAGCCGCCCCGCCGCCCCGACCGCCAGTCGCTCGGCGATCGTGCGCGTGCCGTCCTGACTGTGGTCGTCGACCAGGATGATCGTCAATTTGCCGCGATAGTCCTGCCCGAGCAGCGAGCGCAGCGTGGTCTCGACCGTCTCTGCCTCGTTGCGTGCCGGCACCACCGCGACGACCGCCGGCCAGGCGCGCGGCGCCGCCGGCCGCTCGTCGTCGAGCCGCGGCCGCGCGCGCCAGAAGCCGTGCCGGCCGAGCAGCAGGTAGAGCCAGATCACCAGCGACAGTCCGATCAGAATGGAGACGGTGTTCGACACGTCCATGGGCGCCGCCTATTTGTAGGGTGCGAGTGGCCAGCAGGATTAACGTTGGCGCCTCGGGTTTGTCACCACTGGCCGTGCGGTACGGCCAAGAGAGCCGGTATTCCGCCCCTCGCGTGAGAGGCCGAGGCTGCATGGAATCCCTGAAGACCGCATCCGAGCTCGCCGCGCGCATCCCGGACGGTGCGAGCCTGGCGCTCGCGCCGGACTATTCCGGCTGCGCGCTCGCGGTGGTGCGCGCCCTGATCCGCAGACGCGCCCGCGATCTGCATCTGATCGGCGTGCCGCAGCTCGGTTTCCAGGCGGATCTCCTGATCGGCGCGGGCTGCGTCGCGAGCGTCGAGACCGCTGCCGTGACGCTTGGCGAGCAGGGGCCGGCGCCGCGCTTCACGGCCGCCGTCCAGGCCGGGCGGATCGCGCTCAAGGATTCGACCTGCCCGGTGATCCACGCCGGCCTGCAGGCGGCCGAGAAGGGCCTGCCCTTCCTGCCGCTGCGCGGCATTCTCGGCTCCGACCTGGTGCGCCACCGGCCCGAGTGGCGGGTGATCGACAATCCCTTCCGCGACCCCGATGACGCTGACGATCCGATCCTGCTGGTGCCGGCGATCGGACCCGACGTGGCGTTGTTCCACGCCATCCGCGCCGACCCTTGGGGCAATGTCTGGATCGGCGTCCGGCGCGAGCTGATGACCATGGCGCACGCCGCCCGGACCACGCTGGTGACCGTCGAGGAGATCGCCCCGGAGGACCTGTTGGCCGACGATGTCAGCGCCGCGGGCACGATTCCGGAGCTCTACGTCGGCGCGATCGCCCTGGCGCGCGAGGGCGCCTGGCCGGTCGGGCTGCGCGGCGCCTATCCGCCCGACCTCGAGCATCTGCGGCTCTACGCCGAGATGGCGGCGACCGGGCCCGGGTTCGAGCGCTACCTCGAGCGGTTCGTCCTGCAGCCCGCCGCCTCGGGTGACGGCACCCCGTGAGCGACTGGCGCCCGGAGGAGCTGCTGATCGATGTCCTCGCGGGCATGCTGGAGGGGCTCGCGCATGTCGCGGTCGGCGCCGCCTCGCCGATCCCGGGCGCCGCGGCCCTGCTGGCGCACGAGCGCTCGGGCGGCAGGGTCCGGGTCTCGGTGCTCGGCAGCGAGCGGCACAATCCCTTCACCGACGGCGCCCGCGAGCTGTTCGACTGCGCCGCGCAAGGTCGGATCGACGCCTTCTTCCTGGGCGGCGGCCAGATCGACGGCGAGGCCAACATCAACCTCGTGGGGGTCGGCGGCTATCCGCAGAGCCGGGTGCGCTGGCCGGGCTCCTTCGGCTCGGCCTATCTGTATTTTCTGGTGCCGCGCGTGATCCTGTTCCGGGAGGAGCACAGCCGGCGCGTGCTGGTGCCAAAGGTCGAGTTCGTGAGCGCGCCCGGCGTCAGCCCCGCGAACCTTTATCGCCCGGGCGGCCCCTATGCGCTGGTGACCGGCCGGGCGGTCTTCCGCTTCGATCGGGCGCGTGCCCGCTTCCTGCTGCAGAGCGTGCACCCGGGCCAGACCCTGACCGACATCCTGGACAACACCGGCTTCGCGTTCGATCTCCCGGGCGACGTCGCCGAGACGCCCGCGCCGACGCGAGCGACGCTCGCCCTGATCCGCGGTCCGGTCGGCCGGGCGATCGCGGAGACCTACCCGGGGTTTGCCGGGCGCGTGCTCGCGATGCCAGCGGGCTGATGAGCCTGGACGAGGCTGAAGCCCCAGGCGCCGCGGCAATTGACGGCGCCGCGATGCTCGACGACGCCGCGGCCCAAGCGATCGTCGCGCGCGCGATCGAGCGCTACGTCACCGGCTGTCACGCGCGCGTGACGAGCTTCGTCGATGCCAACTACAGCCTGCGGGCGTCGCTCCGTCTGCACCGCCTGGCGCTCGGCCTCGATCTGGTGCGGGCACCGGCCAACGTCGCGCTGCTGCCGCCCTATCTTGCCATGCAGCTCGGTGCCGCCCTCCTGAAGCGCCTGGGCGCGCGGCGCGTCGCGCGCCGGCTGGGCGGGCTGAAGCCGTTCCTCGAGACCGACGTCGCGCGCGAGCTGACCTTCCGCCTGCACCGCGACCTGCTCGAGCTGCCCTACGACGACGGCTCGCGCCGGACCGGGCGCGACGCGCTGGCCGAGGCGATCCTCGAGGACGAGCATCTGGCGGCGCCCCTGGCGACGTTCCTGGATCGCCGGCACGACCGACCCGATGGTCCAAAGACCAAGGCGCGGGTGCGGGCGATGCTCCAGACCTACGCCGGCGCGCGCCACGCCGCCGCCGACCTGGTCAACAACGCGCTCCTGGCGAGCACCGGCGCCGCTTTGTTCCAGAAGCTCACGCCCGGCACCTTCAGCCTCGGCCCGGCGCTGGCGGCAGCGCTCGCGCATCAGGCTGCGGTCGCGAGCTTCCCGCTCGGCGCCGGCCTCGGCGGCCTCTGGTACGCCTGGTTCCCGGTCCAGCCCTCGGCCGGCCTCCTGTTCGGAGCGACCGGCGGCCTGATGCTGCTGAGCGCGGTGACCGCGGGCTTCGCTGGCGTGGTCGGCGATCCGCTGCAGCGGGCGCTGGGCCTGCACGGCCGCCGCCTGCACCAGCTGATCGACGCGCTCGGCCGCGAGCTTCGCGGCGAGAGCGAGGTCGCCTTCCAGGTCCGCGATCACTACGTCGCCCGGATCTTCGATCTGGTCGACCTCGGCCGGGCGACCGCGCGGGCGCTCACCGGCTGAGGGCGCCCCGAAGCCATGGACCGGCGACCATCCCGTGATAGGATGACCATCGCCGGTCGCGGACAAAGGGAAAACTCATGGCGGCGAGCGTCAAGACCAGGGTCGGCTACGATGAGGATCTCTACGCCTGGAGCCTGGAGCAGGCAGCGCTGTTGCGCGCACGCCGAACCGAAGGGCTGGACTGGATGCATCTGGCCGAGGAGATCGAGTGGATGGTCGGACGCGACCAGCGCGAATTGAAGAACCGTCTCAAGATCATCCTTCTTCATCTCTTGAAGTGGCAGGCGCAACCTGCGAGGCGCGGCGCGAGCTGGCGCAAGAGCCTGCGCACCCAGCGGGGACATATTAGGGATCTACTACGGCAGAGCCCGAGCCTTCGCCGACTGGTGCCGGAGCTGATGTTGGAGGCCTATCCGGACGCGGTGAAGGACGCGGTTGACGAGACCGGCCTGGCGCAGGACCGCTTTCCCATCGATTGCCCTTACGCGCCCGACGATGTGCTCGCCGAGGGCTACCTGCCCGATGCGGCGATCTAGGTGTCGTTGCTATGAAGGTTGTTCATCCGAGGCATGGGGTTGAAGCTGTGGTTGCGAGACCTGAACAGCTGCCCCGGGAGCCTCGGATGAACGTCCATAAGCATGCGCGCATGACGGTCCATGGTCGACTCCTTCTGGTCCAGCGGGTGCGCCAGGCCGGCTGGCAGGTGGTGGCCGCAGCGGCAGCGGCCGGGATCTCCGAACGCACCGCCTACACCTGGCTGGCACGGTATCGGGTGGGCGGCGAGCGCGCCCTCCATGATCGCAGCTCGGCGCCCGCCCGATCGCCCCACCGGCTGCCCGCCGAGACCATCGCCATGATCGAGCGCCTGCGCCGCCAGCGCTGGAGCGGCCCGCGCATCGCCCGCGCCCTGGGCCGTCCGGTCTCGACCATCGGCACCGTGCTGCGCCGGCTCGGGCTCGGCCGCCTGAGCGCGCTCGAGGTCAAGCCGCCGGTGGTCCGCTACGAGCGCCGCGCGGCCGGCGAGCTGCTCCACATCGACACCAAGAAGCTCGGTCGGATCGGCGGCCTCGGCCACCGGGTTACCGGCGACCGCCACCACCGGGCGCGCGGCCTCGGCTGGGAATACCTGCACGTCGCGATCGACGACGCCTCGCGCCTGGCCTACACCGAGGTCCTGCCCGACGAGCGCGGCGCAAGCTGCGCCGGCTTCCTCGCCCGCGCCGCCGCCTGGTTCGCCAGTCTCGGCGTGCGCATCGAGCGGGTCATGACCGACAACGCCTTCGCCTACACCCACGCGCGCGCCTTCAAGGCCACCCTCGCCGAGCTCGGCGCCCGCCACCTCACCACGCAGCCCTATCGCCCGCGCACCAACGGCAAGGCCGAGCGCTTCATCCAGACCGCGCTGCGCGAATGGCTCTACGCCCGCCCCTATGCCAGCTCCGCCGCGCGCGCCACCGACATGCCGGCCTGGCTGCACTGGTACAATCACCACCGACCCCATGCCGGCATCCACGCCGCTACCCCTGCCACCAGACTGAACAACCTCCTTGGCAACAACAGCTAGGCCGGCGGCGTGCGGCCCGGCCATGACCGCAGGCGCCCTCGACGGGATTCTCGTGCTCGACCTCACCCGGGTGCTGGGCGGGCCGTACTGCACCCAGATCCTGGGCGACCATGGCGCCGAGGTCATCAAGATCGAGCCGCCCCAGGGCGACGAGGTGCGCGACTGGGGGCCGCCGTTCGACGAGGCGCACGACGCCTCCTACTTCATCGGCGTCAACCGCAACAAGCGCTCGCTCGGGCTCGATCTGGCGCGGCCCGAAGGCCGGGACGTGCTGCTTCGGCTGCTCGCGCGCGCCGACGTCCTGATCGAGAACTACAAGCCCGGCGCCATGGAAAAGTGGGGCCTGGGCTACGCCGACGTGCTGCAGGCGCGCTTTCCGCGCCTGATCCACTGCCGGATCAGCGGCTTTGGCGCCGACGGGCCGATGGGCGGCCTGCCGGGCTACGATGCCGTGATCCAGGCGATGGTCGGCATGTTCTCGATCAACGGCGTGCCCCCTGCATCGCAGGAAAACGGTGGGCCCACCCGGATCGGCATCCCGCTGGTCGACCTCGGCGCCGGGCTGTACGCCGCGATCGGGGTCTTGATGGCGCTGCTCGAGCGGGCGCGCTCGGGCCTCGGCCAGTTCCTCGACATGACCCTCTACGATGCCGGGATCGCGCTGATGCACCCGCACATCCCGAACTATCTCTTGTCCGGCAAGCTGCCGGGCCTGACCGGCAACGCGCACCCCAACATCAGCCCCTACGACAAGTTCGCGACCCGCACGGACGACGTGTTCCTCGCGATCGGCAACGACCGGGCCTTCGGGCGGCTGTGCGCCGAGCTCGGCCGGCCGGAGCTGGCGGACGACCCGCGCTTTCGCCGCAACCGCGATCGCCTCGCCAACCGCCCGGCGTTGACCGCAGAGCTCACGGCGCTGCTCGCGGACCAGGACGGCGAGGCGCTCTGCCAGCGGCTGCTCGCGGCCGGCGTGCCCGCGGGCCCGGTGCGCGACGTCGCCGAGGTCTGGTCCGACGCCCACACCCGGCACCGCGGCATGGCGGTCGAGCAGCCCGGCTACCGGAACTTCGGCCTGCCGATCAAGCTGTCCCGGACGCCCGGGGCGATTGCCCGCAACCCGCCGCGGTTCGGCGCCCACGGCCGCGAGATCCTGGCCGAGTTCGGTTTCTCGGAGCCCGAGATCGACGGGCTCGCCTCAGCCGGCATCCTGGTCGAGCAGCGCCGCCGCTGAGCCGGCCCCCGCCCCACCGACATCCGCCAGCAGCGCCGCGAGCAGCGCATCGAGGCGCTGCCGGCCGGCCGTGGTCGCCGCCAGGCGGCCCTGCCGCTGCTCGAGCCAGCCGTCCTCGACGAAGCGCCCGAGGGCGACGGGGTCGAGCAGCTCGCCCGCCGGCCGGCCGGCGATGCCGGCGAGGCGCTCGAGCTCAATGCCCCCGGCGAGGCGAAGCCCCATCACGAGCAGCTCCTCGACCTGCTCGCCGCGGCGCAAAGTTGCGCGCACCCGTTCGCCCGAGGCATCGCGCTCGACCCGCTCGAGCCAGGCCTTGGGCAGCCGCCAGGCCTCGGTCGCGACGCGGCCACCGCCGAGGTTCAGCCGGCCGTGGGCGCCGGGGCCGATGCCCGCCCACTCGCCCGAGCGCCAGTAGATCAGATTGTGCCGGCATTCCTCGCCCGGCCGGGCGTGGTTGGAGATCTCGTAGGCGGCAAGGCCGGCAGCTTCGAGGCGCGTCTGGGTCAGCTCGTAGAGGTCCGCCTGCAGGTCGCCGTCCGGCATCCGGAGCTGGCCGGTCTGATGCTGGAGGTGAAAGCGCGTGCCGGGCTCGATCGTCAGCTGGTAGACGCTGAGGTGGCCGCCGGCGTGCTCGAGCGCCCGCCCGAGCTCGGTCGCCCAGGCGGCGGCGGTCTGCTCGGGGCGCCCATAGATCAGATCGAAGGAGAACCGGGGAAACCGGCGCGCCGCGAGGTCGACCGCGGCCAGCGCCTCGGCCGCGCTGTGCTCGCGCCCGAGAAAGCGCAGCGCCGTCGTCGTCGAGCGCCTGCACGCCGAGCGAGACGCGGTTGACCCCGGCTGTGCGAAAGCCCGCAAGGCGGGCGGCCTCGACCGAGGTGGGATTGGCCTCGAGCGTGATCTCGAGCTCCTGGGCCGGCGCGAAGCGCTCGCACGCCCGCTCGATCACCGCGGCGACGGTCGCGGGCGGCATCAGGGACGGCGTGCCGCCGCCGAAGAAGATCGAGGCGAGCCGCCGCGGCCCGATCTCGTCGGCGCAGCGGTCGATCTCGGCGAGCAGGGCGCGCGCCCAGCGGGCATCGTCGACCGCGGGAGCCACGTGGCTGTTGAAGTCGCAGTAGGGGCACTTCGCCCGGCAGAACGGCCAGTGGACGTAGAGGCCGAAGCCGGGGTCCGCCAGCGCCGGCGGGTCGCCCCCGGATGAGCCCGGCCGTGTTGCCATCGCCATCATGCGGCTTGGCTTACCAGGCACGCGTGTCATATCACAAGTCGGGCGATCGAAACGAGGGGAAGCGCACGTGGCGGATCCGATCAAGGTCCTGGGCTTTGCCGGCAGCCTGCGGCAGGGCTCGTACAACAGAATGGCATTGCGCGCCGCGGTCGAGCTGGCGCCCGCGGGCATGACCATCGAGACCTTCGACATAGCGCCGATCGAGGCCTACAACGAGGATGTCAAGCAGCGGGGTTTTCCGCCGCCGGTCCAGGACTTCCGGGACAAGATCCGGGCCGCCGACGCGCTCCTGATCGTCACGCCCGAGTACAACCGCTCCATGCCGGGCTTGCTCAAGAACGCGATCGATTGGGCCTCGCGCCCGCCCGACCAGCCGTTCGACGGCAAGCCGGCCGCGATCTTCGGCGCCAGCCCGGGTGCGATCGGGACCGCGGTCGCCCAATATGACCTGCGCCGGTGCCTGGGGGTGCTCAACGTGTCGGTGATCAACAGCCCGACCGTGATGATCAACCAGGCGGCGCAGAAATTCGACGCCGAGGGCCGCCTGAGCGACCCGCCGACCCGCGAGATCCTCGCCAAGCTCATGGCGGCGCTCGCCGACTGGACGCGCCGCCTGGCGCGGGCCTGAGCGCGGACCGGGGAGGGCCACGGCATGGCCGATGACGCCGCGGACGAGATGCTGCTGACGATCCTGCTCAAGCACCGGCAGAGCATGAATCTCGCCGAGATCAATCAGAAGCTCGAGCAGACCGGCTTCTGGAAGAAGTTTCCGCCGGAAGGGGTCGAGGTCGTCTCCTGGTACGTGATGATGGGCATCGGTCAGGTGGTGACGCTCAAGCTGCCGGCCGGCCGCCTGCGCGAGGTCAATCTCGCGATCGAGCAGAACGCCTGGGGCGCGTTCGAGACCGAGTTCTATCCCACCTACGACTTCCGCCCGGTCTGGCAGGGGATCAAGGCGCGCTCATAGCCGGGGGCGCCGCCCGGTTGCCGCCGCTTGCGCCTCAAAGCGCCGCCTTCAGGAGCGGACCGGCATTCAGGTCGGCCGTGGTCTTCCGGGCCGGGCGAAGGTCCGGCTCAGGGAACCACGATGACCGTGGTGCCATGCCTGGAGTTCTGCCGCAGGCCGTGGTTGGTCTGGCGGTCATAGGCATCGCTCAGCGTTTGGATCCGCTGGGTCTCCTTGTCGAGCACGCTCTCGATCGTGGCGGGCGTGGCGACCAGCAGGCGCGCATAGGCGGGCTGGGCCTCGCGACGGAAGATCGCGATGTGGCCCTGCTCGTGCTCGAGCAGGACGCGGTAGAACCGGTCCCACTCGCGGCGCTCCGCCTCCGGACGGCTCGAGTAGCGCGACCAGACCGGCATCTCGATGCGCAGCGAGAAGGTCAGATCGACCCGGGAGAAGCGCCCCGCGGCGTTGGTCGCAAAGGTGAGGCTGGTTTCAAACGTCGCCGCGCCGAGCTCCTCGCCGCCGTGGTTGCGCGCGAGATCGCTCAAGCTGGCGTCGTCGAGGCGCAGCGTGGGCGTCGCTGGCACGTTGCCTGCCGGCCGGAACTGCAGCGGCACTGCGGAACCCTCAGGTCGTTGGATGACGCCGGACGTCCGCGGCAGGATGATCGGACCGGGTCTGGTCGGTGTCAACCAGCACCTCCGCCGTAGCTTGCCAGGCCTGCGGGCGAACGCCCGCCGGCACGAGGGAGGACGGCGATGCCTGGCGCGGTTCAGGCTTCGATCGGGT